>CAYOAP010000007.1:0-157394 GCA_964401995.1 uncultured Conexibacteraceae bacterium
GGTGGCGTCGGGATGGGGCGGACTCGCCGGCCCGAAGGCTGTGGAGGGCAAGGCTTGAGCCCTAAGAGCGCGGTGTCCCTCCGCCCGGAGCAGCGCGAAAGGGACGCCGAGGGTGCCCCATCCCGACGACAGGCCCCGCGCGCCAGGCGGTTACGCGCTGGGCGTAAGAGCGGTGAGGACTATTCGTTCCTGCTCGCGCGCGTGGGCGGCGGAGTAGCCCTCGCCGGGGCTGGCGCGGCCGGGGCGGCCTATGTACTTCAGCTCCACTCCGTCGGGGAGGAGGTCGGGCATGCGGCGTGACATCACCTTCCAGGCGCCCATGTTGCGCGGCTCCTCCTGGACCCAGGCGATCTCCTTCAGGTTCGGGTAGGTGGCGATCACCTCGGCCAGCTGCTCCTTGGCGAAGGGGTAGAGCATCTCGACCCGGGCGATCGCGACGTTGTCGGCGGCGGCGCGCCGTTCGCTGGCGTCCATGTCGAAGTAGACCTTGCCGGTGCAGAGGATCAGCCGCTCGACCTTCTCGCGGCGCTCCGTGGCGGCGGGGTCGTCGAGGATGAAGTGGAACTGGCCGTCGGTCAGTTCCTCGAGGCTGGCGGCGGCGCGGTCGAGGCGCAGCAGGCCCTTCGGGGTGAAGACGATCTGCGGCCGCGGCTTGCGGATCAGCGCCTGGCGGCGCAGGAGGTGGAAGTACTGGGCGGCCGTGGTCGGGTTGGCGATGCGGATGTTGCCCTCGGCGCCGAGGGCGAGGAAGCGCTCGATCCGGGCGCTGGAGTGCTCCGGGCCGGATCCCTCGTAGCCGTGCGGCAGCAGCAGAGTCAGGCGGCTGGTCTGGCCCCACTTGGCCTCGCCGGAGACGATGAAGCTGTCGATGATCACCTGGGCGGCGTTGCCGAAGTCGCCGAACTGCGCCTCCCAGAGGACGAGCGCGTTGGGCGTCGCCGCCGAGTAGCCGTACTCGAAGCCGAGGCAGGCGATCTCCGAGAGCGGGCTGTTGTAGAGCTCGAACGGCGCCGCCGCGTCCTCGAGGTTCTGCATCGGGCAGTACTTGAGGCCGGTGTTCTCGTCGTGGAGGACGAGGTGGCGGTGGGAGAAGGTGCCGCGCTCGGTGTCCTGGCCGGTGAGGCGGGTGTGGACGCCCTCGGTCAGCAGCGAGGCGAAGGCCAGAGCCTCGGCCTGGCCGAAGTCGATCCCGCCCTGCTCCATCGCCTCGACCCGGTGCGAGAGCGGGCGGCGCAGCTTGCGATGGACGGTGAAGCTCTCCGGCGTCTTCAGCAGCGCCTGGTTGAGGTCGCGCAGCTTCTCGGCCGGGACCGCGGTGTCGACCGGTGGGCTGGCGCTGCGGTCGAGCTCGCCGGTGGCGACGGTGGTTTTGGTCGGGTCCTCGTACTCGCCGGACTCCATCTTCTCGCGCAGGCCTTTCAGCGCCGCCGACATCTCCTCGCGACGCTCGACCGAAGCCTTCTCGACGTCCTCGGCGGCGACCACACTCTCGCCCAGCAGCTTCTCGGCGTAGATCTCGGAGACCGGCTTGTGCGCCTTGATCTTGGCCGCCTGCAGCGGCTGGGTGTAGGCGGGCTCGTCGGTCTCGTTGTGGCCGAAGCGGCGGTAGCCGATCACGTCGATGACGATGTCGCGGCTCCAGCGCTCGCGGTAGGCCATCGCCAGGCGGATCGCCGCCGAGCAGGCCTCGACGTCGTCGGCGTTGACGTGCACGATCGGCACGTTGAAGCCCTTCGCCACGTCGGCCGCGTAGGGGGTCGAGCGGGCCTCCTCCGGGTCGGTGGTGAAGCCGACCTGGTTGTTCTGGATGACGTGGATCGTGCCGCCAGTGCTGTAGCCCTTCAGCGACTGCAGGTTGAGGGTCTCGGGGACGACGCCCTGGGCTGGGAAGGCGGCGTCGCCGTGCAGCAGGACCGGGACGGCGCGCTTCGGGTCGTGGCTCAGGGTCGGGCCCTCGAAGTCGCTCTGCAGGAAGCGGGCGCCGCCGGTGACGACCGGGTTGACGAACTCGAGGTGGCTCGGGTTCGGGTAGAGCCGGATCGAGATTTTCTCGCCCTCGCTGGTCTCGTAGACGCCCTGGTGGCCGTAGTGGTACTTGACGTCGCCGGTGCCGCCGTGGGGGATCGCGGCGACGGCCTTGACCGCGTCGATTTTCTTCGAGCCCTCGAACTCGGCCAGGATCGCCTCGACCGGGCGGCCGAGGTTGTGGGCGAGGACGCTGAGCCGGCCGCGGTGGGCCATCCCGAAGACGACCTCCTCGGCCCCGGCGCGGTGGGCGAGGGTGACCAGCTCGTCGAGCATCGGCACGACCGCGTCGAGCCCCTCGATCGAGAACATCTTCTGGCCGAGGTAGGCCTTCTCGAGGAAGCGCTCGAACTCAAAGACGTCGATCAGGCGGTCGAGCAGGCGGCGCTTCTCGTCGTCGGCCAGGGGCTTGCGGTGGGCGCCGGTCTCGATCATCTCGCGCAGCCAGATCCGCTGGTTGTGGGAGGAGATGTGCTCGAACTGGTAGGCCATCGTCCCGCAGTAGGCGTCGCGCATCCGCGGCAGCGCCTCCAGCAGGGTCTCGCCGGGAACTCCGATCCGCAGGATCGAGGCGGGGATCCGCGACATCAGCTCCGGGGTCAGGTTGAGCGTCTCCGGCTCGATCGCCGGGTCGCCCTTGGGCGCGGAGCCAAGCGGGTCGAGGTGGGCGGCCATGTGGCCGTGGGTGCGGTAGCCCTTGAGCAACGAGGTCGCCGCCTGGACTGCCTGCAGCAGCTCCTCGTCGACCTGGTTGGGGCTGCCGGCCGGCGCGGCGGAGGCGCTGCCGAGCGGTGGCGCCGAGGCGGAGGCCGGGTGGGCGGAGGCGAGCGGGGCGGGGTCGACCCCGAGCTCGGCCGCCAGCGTCTCGTAGAAGCCGTCCTCGCCTTGCAGCAGCTGCTCGATCCGGCGCAGGAAGGCGCCCGACTCGGCGCCCTGGATCACGCGGTGGTCGTAGGTCGAGGTCAGCGTCATCACCTTGGAGACGCCGAGCTGGCGGATCCGCTCCGGGTTGGCGTGCGCCCACTCGGGCGGGTAGGCGATCGAGCCGGTGGCGATGATCGCGCTCTGCCCGCTCATCAGCCGTGGCACCGAGGCGACGGTGCCGATCCCGCCCGGGTTGGTCAGCGAGATGTTGGTGCCCTGGAAGTCGTCGGGGCTGAGCTTGCTCTCGCGGGTCTTCTTGATCAGTTCCTCGTAATAGGTGTGGAAGCCGGCGAAGTCGAGCCCGTCGGCGCCCTTGATCGCCGGGACCATCAGGCTGTGGGAGCCGTCCTTGCGCTCGACGTCGACGGCGATGCCGAGGTTGACCGGGCCGCGCTCGATCGCGAACGGCTTGCCCTCGCGCTCCTCGAAGGTGCGGACCATGACCGGGAAGTCTTTGGCGGCGCGGACGATCGCCCAGGCGACGAGGTGGGTGAAGGAGACCTTCATCCCCCTCTCTTTCAGCACCCCGTTCAGCGCCTTGCGTTTGGCGTCCAGAGTGTCGACGGCGACGGTCCGGAACGAAGTGGCGGTAGGAACGGCCCGGCTCTCGTTCATAGCCGAGGCCAGCATCGCCGCCGGCCCCCGAATCGCCTTGGCCTCGCCAGCGGCGGGCGCTGTCGTCCCTCCGCCGTTAGAAGCGGCAAGCACGTCCTCTTTAGTCACCTTGGCCCCAGGACCCGACCCGCTCACAGAACCCAGGTCGACCCCGTGCTCGGCAGCAACCCTTCGCGCCACCGGGGTCGCCCGCACTCCGTCGCCACCGTTGGCGTCACCGCTGTTTCCAACGCTCCCGACTGCGGGTGGCGGCGTGGGTGCGCCCTCCCGGGTGTTCGCGGGAGGGTCACCCGCGGCGACAGGACCCGCAGCCGAGCCATTGGAACCCTCGGCCGTCCCGCCATCACCGTCCCCCGGCTCCATCTCAGCCAGGGGCGCCCCGACCGGAACTTCCTCGTCAACCTGCGCGATCAGCTTCGTGATCACGCCCGAAGTCGGCGCCGGGACCTCGGCGTCGACCTTGTCGGTCGAGATCTCGACGACGGTATCCCCCTCGTTTACGAAGTCCCCCTCAGCGACGTGCCACTCGAGGACAATGCCCTCGGTGACCGACTCGCCCATCTCGGGCATCTGGATCTGCACGGTCGCCGTTTGCGCCATCGTCAGTTTGAGTGTATGAAACAGAGATGAATTACTTCTTAACCGGCGCGACGGGCTTCATCGGCCGCAACCTCGTCGAGCGGCTTTTGCAGCGCGAGGGGACGATTTACGCGCTGGTCCGAGCCGGCTCCCGGGGACGCCTCGAGGAGCTGCGAACGGGCTGGGGGGCAGACGGGGCGCGGATTGTGCCGATCGCCGGCGATCTCTCGCAGCCGGGCCTCGGCGTCTCCGAGGAGGACATGGTGACGATGCGGGGCGAGGTCGACCACTTCTTCCATCTCGCCGCGATCTACGACCTCACCGCCGACGCCGAGAGCCAGGAGATCGCCAATGTCGAGGGAACGCGGCATGCGGTCGAGCTTGCCGGAGCAATCGAGGCGGGCTGTTTTCACCAGGTCAGCTCGATCGCCGTGGCCGGCCTTTACGAGGGCGAATGGCGCGAGGAGATGTTCGACGGCGCCCAGAAACTCGACAACAACCCCTACTTCAGGACCAAGCACGAGTCCGAGCGGGTCGTGCGCGAGGAGTGCGCGCGGCCCTGGCGCGTCTACCGCCCCGGGATCGTCGTCGGCGACTCGCGCAGCGGCGAGATGGACAAGGTCGACGGCCCCTATTACTTCTTCAAGCTGTTGCAGCGGGCGCGCAAAGTGCTGCCCTCCTGGCTGCCGACGGTCGGGGTCGAGGGCGGCGAGATCAACATCGTCCCGGTCGATTACGTCGCCGCGGCGATGGACCACATCGCCCACCAGCCGGGGCTCGACGGCCAGGCCTTCCACCTCACCGACCCCAGCCCGAAGACCGCGGGCGAGGTCGTCAACCTCTTCGCCAAGGCCGCCGACGCGCCGCAGATGACGGTGCGGCTGGAAGCCGACGTGGTCAATCCGGCCGCCTCGCTGCTCAGCGCGGGCCTGAAGCTTTTCCCGCCCGGCAAGCGCATCGTCAACGCCGCCCTCGGCGAGATCGGGCTGCCGGCCTCGATCCTCGGCTACGTCAACTACCCGACGACCTTCGACTCGACCAACGCCCAGGCGGCGCTGGAGGGCTC
The DNA here is from genome assembly GCA_964401995.1 of uncultured Conexibacteraceae bacterium. GTDB lineage: Bacteria > Actinomycetota > Thermoleophilia > Solirubrobacterales > 70-9 > DATCBF01. The sequence continues at coordinate 5,210 of CAYOAP010000007.1, forward strand.
CGGCATCGAGGTGCCGCCACTTGAGTCCTACGCCGCCAAGCTCTGGGACTACTGGGAGCGCACGCTCGATCCCGATCTCTTCAAGGACCGCTCGCTCTCGGGCGCGGTGCGGGGCAAGGTCGTCCTGATCACCGGCGCCTCCTCTGGGATCGGCAAAGCGGCGGCGGTCAAGGTCGCCGACGCCGGGGCGACGGTGCTGCTGGTCGCCCGCTCGGCCGAGAAGCTGGAGGAGACCAAGGACGAGATCGAGCAAGCCGGTGGCACCGCCCACATCCACCGTTGTGACCTCTCCGACATCGAGGACGTCGAGCGGATGGCCGACGAGGTGCTCGCCTACCACGGCCACGTCGACATCCTCGTCAACAACGCCGGCCGCTCGATCCGCCGCTCGGTGGCGCTCTCCACCGACCGCTTCCACGATTACGAGCGCACGATCCAGCTCAACTACCTGGGGGCGCTGCGGCTGATCCTGAAGCTGCTGCCGACGATGCGGGCGCGCAAGGCGGGCCAGATCATCAACATCAGCTCGATCGGCGTCCAGACCAATCCGCCGCGGTTCTCGGCCTACGTCGCCTCAAAGGCGGCGCTCGATGCCTTCAGCCGTGTGATCGCCTCCGAGATCGTCGACGACAAGGTCCACATCACGACGATCCACATGCCGCTGGTGCGGACGCCGATGATCGCGCCGACTCGGATGTACGACATGTTCCCGGCGATCACGCCGGAGGAGGCGGCCGAGATGATCGCCAAGGCGATGGTCGAGAAGCCGAAGAAGGTGGCGACCCGGCTCGGCAACCTCGGCGAGCTGATCTACGCGGTCTCGCCGAAGACCAGCGACACGATCCTCAACACCGCCTACAAGCTCTTCCCCGAGTCGCAGGCGGCGAAAGGCAAAACCGACGAGGCGCCGGACAAGCCGCCCTCGACCGAGGCCGTTGCCTTTGCGCACCTGATGAAAGGTGTGCATTGGTAGGTCGTGGGGTCTGCGATGACTGCACGACGGCTTAAGCACTGGGGGTGGGGATACGAGGATCAGGCCCCCTCGGATCTTGAGCTGAAGGAGGCCGCTGCCGGAATCAGGGAGCGGCTCGGGTTTGGCGGCGAGCCGCAGGCGCCTGTGCCATTGGAGCGGGTCGAGTTGCGGGCCCCGCGGCTGAAGGTCCCCGAGGAGTTCGGCGACCTCTTCTCCGATGATCGCTACGAGCGGGTCTCGCGGGCGCTCGGCAAGTCCTATCGCGACGTCGTGCGCGGCTTCCGCGGCGAGTTCCCGAACCCGCCGGACCTGGTCGCTTTCCCCAAGGACGAGTCCGAGATCGAGACGGTGCTGAGCTGGTGCGAGAGCGCTGGGGCGGCGGTCGTCCCCTTCGGCGGCGGCACCAGCGTCGTCGGCGGGATCGAGGCGCGGCTTGGCGATCGCCCAGTCGTGACGATGGATCTGCGACGGCTGGACCGGGTGCTTGAGGTCGACCCCGCCTCGCTGGCGGCGCGGATCCAGGCTGGGGCGACCGGGCCGGTGCTGGAAGAGCAGCTGCGCGGGCACGGCCTGACCCTGCGCCACTTCCCGCAGTCGTTCGAGTACGCGACGCTCGGCGGCTGGGTCGCGACCCGGGCCGGCGGCCACTTCGCGACGCTCTACACCCACATCGACGACCTTGTCGAGTCGGTGCGGGCGATCACACCGCGCGGGACCTGGGAGAGCCGCCGCCTGCCGGGCTCGGGCGCCGGCCCTTCGCCCGACCGGATGCTGATCGGCTCGGAGGGGATCCTCGGCGTGATCGCCGAGGCCTGGGTCCGGGTCCGCCCCCGCCCCCAGTTCAAGCTCTCCTGCGGGGTCGAGTTCGACGACTTCAACGCCGCGGCGCGGGCGGTGCGCGGGATCTCTCAGTCCGGCCTGCACCCCGCCAACTGCCGCCTGCTCGACGCGATGGAGGCGGGGACGACCGGGGCCGGCTCGGGCGAGAAGAACCTGATGGTGCTCGGCTTCGAGTCGCCGCACCACCCGGTCGACGGCTGGATGGATGTCGCGGTGGAGATCGCCCGCGAGCACGGCGGCGCCCCGGGAGAGGTCCGCGGCGGCGGAGGCGAGGGTGGCGACGCGGTCGGCGCCTGGCGCAACGCCTTTCTGCTCGCCCCCTACCTGCGCGACACCTTCGTCGCCTGCGGCGTGCTCTCGGAGACCTTCGAGACGGCGATCACCTGGGACCGCTTCGAGGACTTCCACGCGGAGACGATGGCGGCGGTGCGGGCCAAGGTCGCCGAGGTCTGCGACGCGCCGCGCGAGGGTCCGGGAGCCGCGCGGGTCAGCTGCCGCTTCACCCACGTCTACCCCGACGGCCCGGCCCCCTACTTCACGGTCCTGGCCCCGGCTGTGCGCGGCGGCGAGGTCGAGCAGTGGGACGAGATCAAGGCCGCGGCGAGCGAGGCGCTGATCGAAGGCGGAGGCACGATCACCCACCACCACGCGGTCGGCCGCGATCACCGCCCCTGGTATGACCGCCAGCGCCCGGCCCCCTTCGCCGCCGCCCTCCGCGCCGCCAAGGCCGAGCTCGACCCCAGCGGCATGCTCAACCCCGGCGTCCTCCTAGATCCCTAGGCCGACGGGCCTATAAGTGACCCCAGAGTTGACTTTTAGGCCCATCGGCGGGATTACATAGCCCTTACACGCGCCTGATCGCGCCCGAACGCGGCCACCTGAGGATGGGATCGACCGGATCGATACCTACAGGAGGTTGCGATGTTCAATTCAGATCGAAAGCACTTGCGGGCGATTGCCACGCTCGGTGTCGCGTCCGCTCTGGCGCTCGGGGGAGTGGCGGCGGCGCAGGGCCCCTCGCAGACCGGCGCCCAGGGAGGCCAGGGCGCGGCGGGCCATCCCGGCGGGCCACCGCCGATCGGGCCGCCGATGAAAGGCATGACCTACGCCGAGTTCCACGTCCAGAAAAACGGGCAGTCGGAAGTGATCAGGCTTGACCAGGGCAAGATCACCGCGGTCGACTCAAGCTCGATCACGCTGAGCGAGAACGACGGCAGCTCGGTCACGATCGCGCTCGACGACGAAACCAAGGTCCTCGGCAAACCCGGCGAGGAATCGACCGTGGCCGATCTCTCGGTCGGGCAGACGGTTGTCGTTTGCGGCCCCGAGGGCGGCGCCGCCAAGACGGTGATGACGCCGCCGAAGCCGGGCCAGATGAAAGGCGGCCCACAGGGCGGCGGCCAGCTTCCGCCTCCGCCGCAGGGCGGGCCTCCGGACGGCAACAGCTAAGTCGCGGCGTGCTGGGAGGGGGCGGGCGGCTGCGGCTGCCCGCCCCGCCGCACATTCGAGTGAGAGGCTAAGCGCATGAAGGGCGCGATTCTCGTGGTCGAGGACGAGCAGGCGATCGCCGACCTGGTCCGCGCCTACCTGCGCCGCGAGGGCTTCGACGTGGTCTGGGCGCGCAGCGGCGAGCAGGCGCTTGAGGAGCTGGCGCGCCACCCCGTCCGCCTGGTCGTGCTCGATATCGGCCTGCCGGGCATCGACGGCTTCGAGGTTTGCCGGCGGCTGCGCAGCCGCACCGGGGTGCCGATCCTGATCCTCAGCGCCCGCGACGACGAGATCGACCGCGTCGCCGGGCTCGAAGCCGGCGCCGACGACTACGTGACCAAGCCGTTCTCGCCCCGCGAGCTGGTGGCGCGGGTGAAGGCGATCCTGCGGCGGGCGGGCGGCAGCGGCGCGGTGCTCGGCGAGGACGGAGTGCTCGGGGCCGGCGAGGTCGAGCTCGATCGCGCCTCGCGCACGGTGACCGTCGCCGGCGAGCCGGTCGAGCTGACCTCGCGCGAGTTCGAGCTGCTTGCCGCGCTGCTTGCCCACCCCGGCGTCGTCCTCAGCCGCGACCGCCTCCTGGAGCTGGTCTGGCAGGGTGAGTTCGCCGGCGGCACCCGCACCGTCGACGTCCACGTCGCCCAGCTGCGGGCCAAGCTCGGCCGGCCGGGCTTTGTCGAGACGGTGCGCGGCGCGGGCTACAAGGTCGCCCCCTGATGCGCTCGCTGCGGGCGCGGCTGTTCGCCGCGATTCTCGGCACCGTCCTGCTCGGCGTTGGCGCCTCGCTGGCGCTCGGCGTGGTCCTGACCAAGAGCGCGGTCCGCGACACGATCCGCGCCGATGTCGAGAACCAGGCCGAAGCGCTGGCCTCCCAGCTCGGCAACCTGCCGCCAGTCGGCGCCCGCCGCTTGCGCGGCGGCCAGTCGCCGCCGCCCGTCGCGCCCGCGGGCGGGTTGCCGCCCCCTCCCGGCGGGGCAGGGCTGGGCGCTCCCCCGGCCGCTGAGCCAGGGGGTCCGCGTCCGGTCGCGGTGCTCAGCCTTGCCGTCGCATCCCGCGTCCTTCCCGCGGGCGCCGCCGCCGAGCTGCGCAGCAGCGGAGCGGCCGACGGCACCGCCGAGTTCGACGGCCGCAGCCAGATCTACGCCGCCCGCCGCAGCGGCCGCTCGGTCGTCCTCGTCACCCGCCCCGATGTCGTCTCCGGCGATGACTTCAGCCGCTACCTCTCGGCGCTGCTGATCGCCAGCGGAGTCGCGGCGCTGGCCGCCGCCGCCGTCGCGGCGTTGCTGGCCCGCCGCTTGACCCAGCCGCTGCGCCGGCTGGCGGGCGCCGCCGGCGAGCTTGCCGCCGGGGGACGCCCCGAGCCGGTGCCGCTGGAGGGGACCGAGGAGCTTGACGAGCTGGCGGAGGCGTTCAACGGGATGTCGGAGCAGCTGGAGCTGGCCCGCGACGCCGAGCGGGCGGTGCTGCTCTCTGTCTCCCACGACCTGCGCACCCCCCTGACCTCTATCCGCGGCTATGCCGAGGGGATCGAGGACGGCACGGTCGAGCCGCGCGAGGCGGCCGAGGTGGTCGGCCGTGAGGCGGCCCGCCTCGAGCGCTTGGTCGGTGACCTGCTCGCCCTCGCCCGCCTGCGCCAGGGGGTGTTGGAGGTGACCCGTGAGCCGGTCGACCTGGCCGCGGTGGCCCGCGAGGCGCAGGAGCGTTTGCGCCCGCGGGCGGTGGAGGCCGGGGTCGAGCTGGCGGTCGAGGGAGGCGATGCCCACGCCGTCGCCGATCACGGCCGCACCCTCCAGGTCGTCTCCAACCTGGTCGAGAACGCGATCCGGGTCAGCCCGGCCGGCGGCCAGGTGACGCTGCTGGCAGCGGCGGGATCGATCTCGGTCAGCGACCAGGGCCCGGGCATACCCGAGGCGGAGATCCCCCGCGCCTTCAAGCGCTTCCACCTGCGCGCCCAGGCCGGCCATGGCTCAGCCGACGGCGCCGGCCTTGGCCTGGCGATAGTCCGCGAGCTGACCGAGGCGATGGGCGGCAGCGTCGCGGTCGAGAACCTGCCTGCAGGCGGCGCCCGCTTCAGTGTCCGGCTTCCACAGAGCGATACCCTGTCGCGACTCAATCTCCCTGGTTAAGCCGGTTCCGGCATCTCGCCGCCGGCCTTTGAAGATGGAAACCATCACTTCGGAACACCCGACCGTCCCGGCTCAGCCTGGGCAGGCCGCGGCCGACGAGCCCGTCGTGCCGCGCCGGTCGCCGCTGCGCGCGGCGATCAAGACCGGGCGGCCGAAAGAGTGGATCAAGAACCTCTTCGTCTTCGCCGGGCTCCTGTTCTCCGGCAAGTTCAACCAGCCCCACGACGTCTTCGAGGCGTTCCTCACCTTCGTCTCCTTCTGCCTGATCTCCAGCGCCGGCTACTTCGTCAACGACCTGATCGACGTCGAGCTCGACCGCAACCACCCGAAGAAGAAGTTCCGCCCGCTCGCCGCCCGCGAGCTCTCCGAGAGCACCGCCAAGGCGATCGCCCCGTTCCTGGCGATAGCCGCGATCGCGCTCGCCTTCGCCACCGTCAACTGGCAGGTCGGGCTGATGGTGGTCGGCTACGGGATCGCCCAGATGGCCTACAGCCTCGGCCTCAAGCAGGTCGTGATCATCGACGTGATGACCCTGGCCGGCCTCTTCATCCTCCGCGTCGCCGCCGGCGCCAGCGCCGTCGAAGCCCATGCCTCCGAGTGGCTGATCCTCTGCACCGGCATGCTCGCCGCCTTCCTCGGCTTCACCAAGCGCCGCCAGGAGGCGGTCTCGGAGCTGCACGAGGGGACCAGCAGCCGGCCGGTCCTCGAGCATTACTCGCTCCCCTTCCTCGACCAGATGGTCTCCCTGGTCACCACCGGCACCGTGATCAGCTACGCGATCTACACCGTCAACTCACCCCTGATCGGCAGCCGGATGATGCTCACCATCCCCCCAGTCGTCTACGGGATCTTCCGCTACCTCTACTTGATCTACGACCGCAATGACGACCGCTCGATGGCCGCGATCGTCGCCGAAGACAAGGGCATGCTCGCCGCCGGCGGGGTTTTCGCCCTGACTGCGTTCCTGCTGCTCTACGTCTTTAAGTAACTTTGGCGACGATGAGACTCAGGCGAAACTTCAGCAGCGCGGTTGCCTTCACGGTTCTCATCGCCACATTGGCTTTGACAGCGGCCACAGCTTCGGCGGCGGCGAGCGAAGCGCGATCTGCTTTGAAGGAGAGGCTGGGCGCGGACGGCTTTGTCTCGGCCGACCCGGCAACGGGGGCGCTGAGGATCGCGGGCAGCACCTCCCGTTTTCTGACCGCGCCAAGCACCGGCGACCCAGCTGAAGTCGCGCTTGCCTACGCGCGCTCCCATCTCGACCTGCTTGGGCTCGAGGCGGCTGACATCGATCACCTGCGCCTCTTCGCCCGCTACACATCCCCTGATGGCGTGACCCACCTGACCTGGCAGCAGGTTGTCGACGGGATCCCGTCCTATGACACGTTCCTGGCAGTCAACGTCGATGGCGAGGGCCGGGTCGTCAACGTTGGCGGCTCGCCGGCCTCCGGCCTCTCGCTCGCCGACGACGAAGCTGGCCTGGGCCCGACTGGAGCGCTCCAGGCCGCCGCCGAGGATGTCGGCGGCGAAGCGGGCCGTCAGCTCGCTCCGGCCAGCGGGCCGGAAAGGGCAGCCCGTTTCAGCGGCGGCGACACCGCCAGCCTCGTCGTCCTGCGCGGCTCGGCTGGCGACCGGCTCGGCTGGCGGGTTGTGGTTGACGGCGAAGGCGGCGCCTACGAGCAGGTTGTCGACGCCGACTCGGGCCGGACGCTGGTCAGCGAACCGCTCGCCGAGGATGTCTCCAACGCGTCCGTCTTCCAGGACTACCCCGGCGCGCCCGCCGGCGGGACCCAGGGCACGGTCGACCTCGCCACCGACTCGACCTGGCTCGACAACAGCAGCTCGAACACGCGGCTGTACGGCAACAACGCCCAGGCCTACTCCGACCTCAACAACAACAACGTCGATGACGCCGGCGAGGACGTCGGGGCCAGCTCCGGCAGCAACTGGATCTACCCGCAGACGGCGGTCTCGGCGCCGACCGGCAATTGCGGCCTGGTCACCAGCGGATGCACCTGGGACCCGGCCAACACCGCGAGCAAGGCGACCAACCGCGCCGAGGCGACGACCCAGGCCTTCTACTACGTCAACAACTACCACGACTGGCTGTCGCAGGCGCCGATCGGCTTCACCGCGGCCTCGCACAACTTCCAGCGGGTCAACGGCGCCGGCGAGCCGGGCGCAAACGATCCTGTCCTGACCGAGTCCGACGACGGCAACGCCACCGGTGAAAACATCAACAACGCCAACATGGCGACCCCCGCCGACGGCACCTCGCCGCGGATGCAGATGTATTTCTTCTTCAGGAGCTCCAATCCCTCCTACCCGGCTGTCAACGGCGCCGATGACGCCAGCGTCGTCTACCACGAGTACACGCACGGGCTCTCCAACCGGCTGGTCCAGAATGGCGTCGGCAACTCGTTGCAGGCGCGCCAGTCGAAGGCGATGGGCGAGGGCTGGAGCGACTGGTACGCAATGGACTATCTGGTCTCCCACGGCTACGAGACCGACACCTCGGCCCCCGGCCAGGTGGTCGTCGGCAAGTACGCGACGGGCGATTCGGTCAAGGGGATCCGCAACCAGCCGCTGGACTGCCCGGTCAGCTTCACCTCCGCGCCCTGCGTCGGCACCGAAACCGCGCCGAGCGGCGGCTTCACCTTTGCCGATCTCGGCAAGGTGACCCGATACCAGGCGGGCGTGCCTGCGTTTGAGGTTCACGCCGACGGTGAAATCTGGGCCGAGACGCTCTGGGATCTGCGCGAAGCGCTCGGCGCCACAACCGCCCGCGGGCTGATCACCGACGCGATGCGCCTCGCCCCTGACGATCCCGGGATGCTGGAAATGCGCGACGCGATCCTGCAGGCCGATCTCGTCGCCGGCGGCAGCCACCACGACCAGATCTGGGAAGTCTTCGCCAACCGCGGCATGGGCTTCGGCGCTCGCAGCCTCAGCCCCTCCTCGACCAGGGGCGCCGCCTCTTTCTCGACCCCGCCACTCGCTGCGCCCGCGGCCCCGGCGGCAACCGACCCGGCGCCGCTCGGCGACGGCGACGGGGTCGCCGAGCCGGGCGAGGCAACCCGGCTGGACATCCAGCTCTCCAACCCGGACACGAGCGCCCTGACCAACGTCAGGGCCACGCTCAGCTCGAGCACCGCCGGGGTCGTGGTCGGCCAGCCAACGGCGGCCTACGGGACGATCGCCGCCGGCGGCAACGCGACCAATGCCACCCCGTTCGCGATCTCGATCCCGGCCTCCACCGCCTGCACGACCCGTATCGGGCTGCAGCTCGCCATCTCCTCCGACCAGGGCAGCGTCTCGCTGCCGGTCGGCAGCCTCGCCTTGGGCACCGGAGCCCAGACCACCTCCAACGCCGTCGCCGTCGCGATCCCCGACAACAACAAGACCACCGGCGCCAGCTCGACGATCACCGTCTCGGGCCTGCCTGCGGGCGACCAGGTCTCCAAGCTGCACGTCGGGCTCGACGTCAGCCACACCTGGGTCGGAGACCTGCGGATCGAACTCACCCACGGCGCCACGACCGTCTCCCTCGTCGATGCGACAGGGTTCCCCTTTGAATCCGACGAGAACAACTTCTCGAACCTCGACCTCTTCGATTCGGCGGCCAGCTCGGTCCAGACGGCGCCGAGCAGCGTGACCACGGGGCTTGAGAACACAAACGTCAGCCCGGCGCGCAGCGGCGCCCAGCGCCCGAACCAGCCGCTCTCGGCCTTTGACGGCGCCGACCCCAGCGGCGTCTGGACCTTGAAGCTGAACGACACGGCCGCGGGAGACACCGGCCAGCTCAACAGCTGGTCGGTGACCGTGCCCAACCCGGCTTGCTCGACCGCCGCCCCAGCCCTGCCGGAAGCGGTCACCGGCGCCGCTTCGGCGCTGACGGCCGGCACCGCGCACGTCGCCGGCCAGGTCGACCCCAAGGGCTCGGCGACCAGCTTCGCCGTCCAGTACGGGACGACCAGCGGGTATGGGCAGTCGACCGCGCCTGCCTCAGCCGGGGCCGGAAGCGGACTCGCGCCGATCGCCGCCGACCTTGCCGGCCTTGCCCCCAGCACCGACTACCACTACCGCGTGGTCGCCTTGCGCGCCGGCACCGTGATCGCGCTTGGCGGCGATCAGACCCTCCACACTGCTGCGGCACCGAAAGCCGAAGAAAATGCCGGGGGCGGAGGAGGAAATGGCGGAGGTGGCGGCGGATCCACGCCCACTCCACCGCCACCGGCGCCTCAGCCCCTGAAGTGCAAGAAGGGCTTCAAGAAGAAGACGGTCAAGGGCAAGGCCAAGTGCGTCAAGGTCAGGGTGAAGCACAAGCACCACTGAGGCCGCGGTGGTGGCGGCCCGAGCCGGCCGCTTTACTCGGTGACGACCGGCAGGTCGTCGATCAGCGTCGTCTTGCCGTCGCGGTTGAACTCGAGGTCGATCGTGTCGTTGCGGCGGTAGGTGCCGAAGAGGCCTAGGTACATCGCCAGCCAGCGGCCGGCGCCGACCTTCTCCTTGATGATCGGCCGGGTGAAGACGATCTCGCCGGACTCGATGTTGTAGTCGGCGCCGAGGCTCTGTTCGACCCCGTTGATGAAGACGGTGAAGGGCGGTTCTGCGGCGGCGGGCAGCTTCACCCGGTTGCCTGCCGCGTAGCTGCCCTTGGGGATCTCGCCGCCGGAATCGGTCATCTGCCGGCCAGAGTCTCGCGGACCGCGTCAAACGGCGTGTCCCGCCCCTGCGGCGCAAGCTCCTGGCGGCGCAGGCCGCCGCTGTAGGCGACCAGGCTGTTGTCGCCCCTGACGTCGACCCCGGCGACCGGCTTGTTGAGCAGGCCCTTGCCGGTCAGCTGCAGGCGGGCGTGGACCTGGTCCCGGGCCTGGTAGTCGCGCAGCATCGAAGAGGCCGGCAGCGGCCCTTCGGCCTGGATCGCATGGGCCTCGGCCCGCATTTCAGCAATCGCCTCGTCGAGGCTGTCGAACTGCGAGTGGCGGACATCGGATCCGTGCCGGACTGTCAACTTCCAACGAGACACAGGCGCAGCTTATGGAAGCCGCTGCCAGATGAAGCTAGGCGCCGCGCCGCGGCCGTTTCGGCCTGCGCGCCGGCGGCCCGACGATTTTCTCGGGGCCGTCGCGGTCCGCCATCGCCACGTACTCGCGCTCGCGAGCGCCGGTGTAGATCTGGCGCGGGCGGGCGATTTTCTTGTCCGGGTCTTCCTGCATCTCCATCCACTGTGCGACCCAGCCCGCGGTGCGGGGGATGGTGAAGAGCACGGTGAACATGTTGGCCGGGATCTCCATCGCCTCGTAGATGATTCCCGAGTAGAAGTCGACGTTCGGGTAGAGCTTGCGCGAGGTGAAGAACTCGTCGCCCAGCGCCTGCTTCTCCAGCTCGCGGGCGATCTCGACCAGCGGGTTGTACTCGGTCGCCTCGAAGACCTCGTCCATGTGCTGCTGGATGATGCGGGCGCGCGGGTCGTAGTTTTTGTAGACCCGGTGGCCGAAGCCCATCAGTTTCTCCTCGCGATCCTTGACCCTGGCGAGGAAGTCGGGGATGTTCGCCGGCGACTCGATCCGCCGCAGCATCCGCAGGACCGCCTCGTTGGCGCCGCCGTGCAGCGGCCCGTAGAGGGCGGCGACGCCCGCCGCGACCGCTGAGTAGGGATCGACGTCGGAGGAGCCGACCCCGCGCACCGCGTTGGTCGAGCAGTTCTGTTCGTGGTCGGCGTGGAGGATGAAGAGCACGTCGAGCGCTTTCGAGAGGCTCGGCTTCGGGACGTGTTTGTCTTCGGTCTTCTTGAACATCATCGAGAGGAAGTTCTCGGCGAAGTTGAGCTCGTTGTCCGGGTAGACGTAGGGCAGGCCCATGTTGTGCCGGTAGGAGAAGGCGGCGAGGGTCGGCACCTTGGCGATCAGGCGGACGGCCGCCATGTAGCGCTCTTCGGGGTCGTCGATCTGCTTCGCGTCCGGGTAGAAGGTCGAAAGCGCGCCGACTCCGGCCAGCAGCATCCCCATCGGGTGGGCGTCGTAGCGGAAGCCCTCGAAGAACTGCTTCAGGTCCTCGTGGACGTAGGTGTGATGGGTGATGTCGAACTCCCAGCGGTCGAGCTGGGGCCCGGTCGGCAGCTCGCCGAAGATCAGCAGGTAGGCGGTCTCGAGGAAGCTGGAGCGCTCGCAGAGCTGCTCGATCGAGTAGCCGCGGTGTTCGAGGATGCCGGCGGCGCCGTCGATGTAGGTGACGGACGAGCGGCAGGAGGCGGTGTTGGTGAACGCCGGGTCAAACGACATCAGACCGAAGTCGTCCTCGGAGACTTTGATCTGGCGCAGATCCATGCCCCGCACGGTGCCATCCTCGATCGGAAGCTCGTAGGTCTTCCCGGTGCGGTTGTCGGTGACTGTCAGCGTCTCGGCGGCCATCTCGGCGCTCATTCTGGCAGCTTGCGCTCGGCGGCTGTTAAGCGGCTGGGACCGGCTCGAACTGAGTCATCTCCCGCAGCGCCTGGAAGCGGCCGTCGATCTCGTCGCGGCTGAGGCGGGAGACGCGCTCGGTGCCGAACTCCTCGACGTTGAAAGAGGCGAGGACGGTGCCGTAGGCCATCGCCCGGCGCAGGCAGGCGTCGTCGAGCTCGCCGTCGTGGCCGTCGAGGTAGCCGAAGAAGCCGCCGGCGAAGCTGTCGCCGGCCCCGGTCGGGTCCTGGACGTCGTCGAGCGGGAAGCCGGGCAGGGCGAAGAAGCCACTCTCGGTGAACAGCGCCGCGCCGTACTCGCCCTGCTTGGCGACGATTGCCCGCGGCCCGAGCTCCATCACCGCGCGGGCGGCCCGGGCAAGGTTGGACTCGCCGGTCAGCTGGCGGATCTCGGCGTCGTTGACGACCAGGCAGTCGACCTCGGCGATCGCCGCCAGCAGCGAGTCCTTGGCGGTTTCGATCCAGAGGTTCATCGAGTCGAGGCCGCTGAAGCCGGCCCCGCCGCACTGGGCGCGGACCTGGCGCTGCAGGTCGGGCTGGATGTTGGCGAGGAAGAGGGTGTCTGCCGCCTGTGAGGCGGCGGAGAGCTTCGGCTCGAACTCGGCGAAGACGCCGAGCTGGGTGTCCTCGGTGTGGGCGACGTTGAGGTCGTACTCGTAGCGGCCGCGCCAGAAGAACGACTGGCCGCCGGCGACGCGCTCAATGTCGTCGGTGACGATCCCGCGCCGCTCCAGCACCTCGAACTGCTCGGGGCCGAAGTCATCGCCGACCGGCCCCACCGGCCGCACCTCGGTGAAGAAGCTGGCGGCGAGGGAGAAATGGACCGCTGCCCCCCCGAGCATGCGGTCGCGCTCCCCGAACGGGGTCTTGACGGAATCGAAAGCGATTGATCCGACGACGGTCAGCGACACGGGCGGAACAGTATCCGTAGGATCGCTCGCATGAACTCCCGAATCCTGATTCTCGCCCTCGCCGCGATCTTCGTCATCGCTGTCGCCGTGCCCGCGCTCGGCCAGACAAACGAAGTGACGCCGACCGTCACAAAAGACCTTTCGACCCGGGCGCTGGCCAAGGCGCGCCTCGCCCTGCTGACCGCGCGCTCGGCCAAGAGCCAGTCAAGGGTCGCCGCGCGGACTGCCGGCGCCGCTGTGAATACGGCGAATGACGCGAAAGCGGCGGCTACTGCGACACAGGCCTCGCTTGACTCGACTCGGATCGTCAGCGGTCTTGCCGCTGGCAGCGTCACCACCGAATCGGAAAAATTCGTTCAGCTCCCCGGTGGGCCAAGCGTCACCGCCAACGTGCCTTCTTCTGGCCTAATTGAAGTTTGGGCGCAGGCGACGATGATTGAAAGCGGCGCGGTCGCTCTCTATGAGGACGGCCAGAGCATGGCTGGCCAGAGCGAAGAATGTGCCCACGGACCAGGCGAAGGCGCCCTTTTCTCTTCTCCGATTTTTGGCGAACCAGTCACGGTCGGGACTCCGGCCTCGCTTGGATCGTGCAGTGTTGAAGGCCCGCCAGGCTCGGTGCTTTTCCAGACTTCCCCTGGCAAACACACCTATGAACTGCGCTACGAGATCAATTGCGGCTGCTCTCCCGAAGTCACCTTCTCCAAGCGCTCCCTCCGCGTCGGGCCGAGGCTCTAGATGAAAGCGATTCGGATCGAGGAGTTCGGCGGGCCTGACGTCCTTCAGCACGTCGACGTGCCCGACCCCGTTCCCGGCGAGGGCGAGGTCCTGGTCGACGTCGCCCGGGTCGGGATCAACTTCGCCGACACCCACGCGACCCGCAACGACTACCTGGCTGAGCAGGCGCTGCCGATGATCCCCGGCGGCGAGGTCAGCGGCCGCACCGCCGACGGACGCCGCGTCGCGGCGCTGCTGATGAACGGCGGCTACGCCGAGAAGGTCGCGGTCCACGAGGCGGCGCTGATCCCACTTCCCGACCAGGTCGACGACGACCAGGCGGCGGCGCTGCTGCTGCAGGGCCTGACCGCGATGGCGCTGGTCCAGCGCTGCGCCCGGATCGAGCAGGGCGAGACGATCCTGATCGAGGCGGCGGCCGGCGGCACCGGCACGCTCGCGGTCCAGATCGCCAAGCGGGCCGGCGCCAAGGTGATCGGGCTCGCCTCCAGCGCGGAGAAGCGGGCCCTGGTCGAGCGGCTCGGCGCCGACGCTGCCGTCGACTCGCGCAGCGACGACCTGAAGGCGGCGATCCTCGAGGCGAGCGGCGGCGAGAAGGTCGACGCCGTCCTCCACATGAGCGGCGGCGACGCTTTCGACGCCGAGCTCTCGGCCCTGGCGCCGCTGGGCCGGATGGTCGTCTTCGGGATCGCCTCGCGCGAGCAGCGCGAGGTCTCGACCGCCGCCCTGCTGCGCGGCTCCAAGTCCGTGATCGGCTTCTGGCTCGTCCACCTGCTTGCCCGCCGCGACCTGGCGGCGCCGATGATCGGCGAGCTGCTCGGGGCTGTCGCCGCCGGTGAGATCGAGGTTACGATCGACGGCGTCCGGCCGCTGTCTGAGGCCGCCGCCGCCCACGAAGACCTGATTGCCCGCCGCACCAGCGGCAAGCTCCTCTTGGATCCCAGCAAGTGACCGCCTTCAAAGACCTCGGGCTCTCGCCCGACATCCAGCAGGCCCTGGACGAGCTCGGCTTCGAAGACCCGACGCCGATCCAGGAGCAGGCGATCCCGGAGCTGCTCGGCGGCCACGACGTGATCGGCCAGGCCCAGACCGGCACCGGCAAGACCGCCGCCTTCGGCCTCCCTCTTCTCCAGTACCTGGAACCCGACAACGACGAGGTCCAGGCGATCGTCCTCACTCCGACCCGCGAGCTCTGCATCCAGGTGACCCAGGCGCTGCGCACCTACGCCGAGCACCTCGACATCGAGATCGTCGCCGTCTTCGGTGGCGCCCCGATCCGCTCCCAGCAGGCCCAGCTGCGGGCCGGCGCCCACGTCGTCGTCGCCACCGTCGGCCGGATGATGGACCTGATGTCGCGCCGCTCGCTGGTCTTGACCGCGGCCCGCTACATCGTCCTCGACGAGGCCGATGAGATGCTCGACCTCGGCTTCATCGAGGATGTCGAGAAGATCCTGCGGATGTGCCCGAGCGGCCGCCAGACGGCGCTCTTCTCGGCGACGATGCCGCCGCCGGTCAAAAAGCTCGCCGAGAGCTACATGTATGACCCGACGACGATCAGCATCACCCCGAAAACACTGACCGTCGATGCGATCGCCCAGGCCTTTATCGAGGTCCCGGCCAAAGACAAGGCGACCCGCCTGGTCGAACTGCTGAAGACCGAAGAACCGGAGCAGGCGATCATCTTCTGCCGGACCAAGATCGGCTGCTCGAAGCTGGAGAAGACGCTGAAGGACAAAGGCCTCGACGTCAAGGCCTTGCACGGCGACCTCAGCCAGGGCGTCCGCGACGGGGTGATGATCTCGTTCAAGGACCACCGGGTGAAGCTGCTGGTGGCGACCGACATCGCCGCCCGCGGGCTCGACATCGAGCACGTCACCCACGTCATCAATTACGACGTGCCCGATTCCTCGGAGACCTACGTGCACCGGATCGGCCGCACCGGGCGGGTTGGCCGCACAGGCCGCGCGATCACCTTCGTCACCCCGGCCCAGCGCGAGGAGATCACCCGGATCGAGCGCGACGTCAAAACCTCGATTGGCGAGTGGGAGAGCCCGGAGGAGCGGCTTGAGCACGCGCCGCGCCCGCGCCGCCGCGAGCGCCCGGAACGCAGTGAGCGGAGCAAGCCGAGCGAGCGCGAGGCCGCGCCGAAGCCGGACGCTGACGCCGATGTCCCCGCCGACGCCGACAGCGACAGCGCCCCCGAAAACGAGAACAAGGCCGCGGACGGCAACACCAAGCTCTTCGTCAACCGCGGCAAGCGCAGCGGCATCGAGGAGGAGGACCTGCGCTGGGCGCTGCGCGAGGGCGCCGTCATCCCCGATGACGACATCGCCTCGGTCCGCGTCCTTGAGCGCTTCTCTTTCGTCGAGCTGACGGCCGATCAGGCCGAGCGCGCGGTTGAGTTCCTCGACGGCACCAAGCTCAAAGGCAAAGAGATCCGCCTGGAGATCGCTAAGAAGTAGCACCGTGCGGCGAAATGCAAACGGCCCGCCGAAGCGGGCCGTTTGCGAATCTTGGGAAGACCGGTGAATACCGCCAATCCCCAGGGTCGCAGCGCGATTGTAGCGCCCCCGGAAGGAATCGAACCCTCTCTTCCCTAGGTGCGACCCTGGGGGCCGGCGTCCACCGGCGGGGGCGACCGCCGCTTTGCGCGACCCCCGGAACGCTAGGGATGCAAATCGCACCTGAGTGCGACAAAAGTCAAATTATCGAGTCAGAAATCGCGCGATTCGGATGGCAGGCCCTCTTAGCCAGCCGTCAGCTCGGCGATGCTGTTGAGCAGCAGGTCGAAATCGATCGGCTTGGTCAAGTAGCCGCCGATCCCGAGGTCGGTGGGAGAGGCGGTGTCGCCCTCGTCCTGGTGGGCGCTGACGATCAGGGCCGGGGTCTCGACTCCATCCGCGCGCAGCTTGCGCAGGGCGTCGATGCCGGACATGCGCGGCATCATCGCGTCGAGCAGGAGCAGGTCGGGGCCCTCGCCGGGCGCCTTGGCCTCCAGCTTCTCGACCACCTCCTGGCCGTCGACAGCGGTCTCGACCTCGTAGCCGGCCATCTCCAGCCTGGTCCGGAGCAGGAGGAGGATCGTCTCCGAGTCGTCGGCGACCAGAACCTTGGCCATCAGGCTGCCGCCTCGGGGTCGAGGTCGGCGATTGGCGGCAGGCGGATGCTGAAGGTGGAGCCGACGCCCAGCCTGGAGGTGGCGGCGAGTGTGCCGCCGTGCAGCTCGACCAGGGACTTCGAGATCGCCAGGCCCAGCCCGGTGCCGCCGACGCGCTGGGTCAGCCCAGCGTCGCCGCGGGTGAAGCGATCGAAGATGTGCTCTAGCTGGTCCTCTGGCATGCCCGGTCCATCGTCGCTGACAGCGATCTTCACTCCAGCATCGTCGAGTGTTGCTGTCACCTTGATCGCCGCTCGCTCGGGACAGTACTCGTGTGCGTTGGTAAGGAGATTGACGAGCACCTGCCGGATCCTGTCCGGGTCGACTTTCACCAGGGGCAGGCCGGGCTCGACCGATTCGCTCAGGGTCTGTTGCGAGGACTCGGTCTGGCCCCGCATCGTTTTCACCGCGTCGCTGACCAGCGAGCCGACCTCGGTCGGCGCCGGTTTGATCGCCAGCCGCCCGGCATCGCTGCGGGCGAGGTCGAGCAGGTCGTTGAGCAGCCGGACCAGGTGGCGGGTGTTGTCGAGGATGATCTCGACCGTGTCGGCCTGCTTCGGGCTGAGCCGCTCGCGCTCGAGCATCAGCAGCTCGGCGAAGCCCTGGACCGAGGTCAGCGGGCTGCGCAGCTCGTGTGAGGCGGTGAGGACGAACTCGTCCTTCATCCGGTCGAGCTGGTCGCGCTCGCCGGCCCGCCGCTGCAGCTCGTCGGCCATCTCGTTGAAGGCCGATCCGAGCACGGCAGTCTCGGAGAGGCCACCGACTTTGACCCGCGCTCCCAGGTCCCCTCCCGCCAGCCGTCCCGAGGCGTCGACCAGCTCCTCCAGCGGCCTCCGCATCGAGGCGATCAGGCCGCTGAAGAGCAGCGCCGCCCCGGTCAACCCGGCGATCAGGCCGGCCCCGACCAGCAGCGCCGTGTCGCGGGTCTCGCCGGAGATGTCGTCGCTTAGCGCCTGGCGGTGTTCGTGCTGGGCGATGATGTTCGCTCGTGCCGCCTGAGGGCCCTGTCCGTGGGCGAGGCGGTTGCGGGCGGCGATCTCGAGCTGGTAAGAGCGGGCGGTCGCGTTCTCGTAGTCCTGGCGCTGCTGCAGGAAGCGGCCGACGCCGATCACGGCGAGGCCGGTGAGGATCGCGAAAGCGATCGCGAAGCCGATCGTCAGCCGGTTGGCCAGCGATGGGTTCAAACGGCGACCCCGTCGGGCATATGCTTGCGCGGCGATGGGCGACGAGGCTACAGGCACAGACCACAGGAACGCCGAGGTTCCGGAGGGCATCGACCGGACGGGGATCGAAGCCTGGTTCGCCGAGCATGCCCCGGCGGCGAAGCTGCCGCTCTCCTTCAGCCGCATCTCCGGCGGCCACTCGAACCTGACCTACGGCGTGCGCGACGCCGAGGGCAGGCGCTGGGCTCTGCGCCGGCCGCCGCTGGGCAAGCGGCTCGGCTCCGCCCACGACATGGCCCGTGAGCACAAGGTGGTCTCGGCCCTGGGCCCGACCGCGGTGCCGGTGGCGCCGGTCGTCGGCCTCTGCGAGGACGAGAGCGTCAACGAGGCGCCCTTCTACGTGATGGAGTTCGTCGAGGGCCCGATCCTGCGCGGCCTGGCCGAGGCCGAGGAGTTCCCCGACGAGGCCGATCGGCGGGCGATCGGCGAGCGCGTCGCCGACACTCTGGTCGCGATCCACGCGGTCGACCCCGACGCCGCCGGGCTCGGCGACCTTGGCCGCAAGGAGGACTACGTGGCCCGCCAGCTGCGCCGCTGGCAGGGGCAGTGGGAGAAGTCGAAGACCCGCGAGCTGCCGGCGATCGACCTGGTCCACGAGCGCCTCGCCGCCCGCATCCCCGAGCAGGGCCCAGCGACGATCGTCCACGGCGACTACCGGCTCGACAACATGATCCTCTCGGCGACCGGCGAGGTCGCCGCCGTCGTTGACTGGGAGCTCTGCACGCTCGGCGACCCGCTCGCCGACCTCGGCCTGCTGATGGTCTACTGGCCTGCCCGCGACGAGGAGGTCATCGCCCTCGGCCAGCCGGCGAACCTGGCGCCGGGCTTCCCGACCAACGACGAGCTCAAGGACAGGTACGCGGAGCGCTCGGGCCGCGACGTCTCCCAGATCGACTTCTTCATCGCCCTCGGCTACTGGAAGTTGGCAATCATCCTCGAGGGCGTCTACGCTCGTTACACCGCCGGCGGCTACGGCAAGGTCGACGAGGGGATCCAGCACTTCGCCAAGATCGTCGAGCGCCTGGCGGAAGCGGCCGAGCGGGCCGAGGCCAGCGCCGGCTGAGCCACGATCCCAACCGACCAAGGGAGAGTTCCCGTGAGTTCCATCCGCAAGCGGCTCACCTACGCCAACGTGATGTCGACGATTGCCGTCTTCTTCGTGCTCGCCGGGGCCACCGCCTACGCCGCCCATCACCTCGGCCGCCGCAGCGTCGGCGCCAAGCAGCTCAAAGTCAACGCCGTCACCACCGCCAAACTGAAGCGCAACGCGGTCTCCAGGGCGAAGATCAAGAGCGGGGCCGTCGACACGACCAAAATCGCCGATGGCACCGTGACCGGCGCCGACATAAACCTGCCGGCGACGCCGTTCTCGCGGGTGATCTTGCGGATGCGCGGCAACTCGACCCTGGCGGTCTCGGCCGCCGCGTTTCAGATCTACCCGCTGAGCCCTTCGACCTATGTCCAGGCGCCGGAAGAGGTCGACAGCTATGCGGGTGCGCTGGACCTGACTTTCCCGGCTGCCTGCACCGTTCCGCGCTCCGCAATTGCCTACGTCGCGGTTGATCCCGCCAATCCTCTGAAACCGACGCTCAGCGATGTCGTCGGAGTCGGCCAGGCTGAAGACACCGTAGGCGGCGATCTCAGCAAGCGGATCGAGATCGGCCCCTACCCTGGGGCGGGCGGCAGGTTCGAGCCGGGCGTCGCCAAAACGCACAGCGTCTTTCTCGTCGTCGAAGGCAAATGCAAAGCGGGGAGTGGCATCACCGCGACCAGCGGCGCGGTCGACGTGATCGGCACCCGCTAGCCCGCGGTTGCCTCTAGACCATCCGGGTCGAGTGCTTCGAGGCCAGCTCGCCGGCTGCGGCGGCCTCGTCGCGCTTGGCCCAGCGGTTGAGCTCGCGGCGGGCGAGGACCATCTTGTGGACCTCGTCGGGGCCGTCGGCGAGGCGCAGCATGCGGCTGAAGCGCCAGAGCGAGGCGAGCGGGGTGTCGTCGGTCATCCCCAGTGAGCCGTGGATCTGGATTGCCCGGTCGAGCACGTCCATCACCATGTTGGCGGCGACGACCTTGATCGCCGAGATCGACTGGCGGGCGGCGCGCTTGCCCTCGGTGTCCATCTTCCAGGCTGCGTAAAGGGTCAGCAGCCGGGCCTGGTCGATCTCCATCCGCGAGGCGGAGATCGCCTCCTGGACGAACTGCTTCTCGCCCAGCGGCCCGCCGAAGGCTTCGCGGGTGTTGGCCCGCCGGCACATCATCTCCAGCGCCCGCTCGGCGGTGCCGATCGCGCGCATGCAGTGGTGGATGCGGCCGGGGCCAAGCCGGTCCTGGGCGACGGCGAAGCCCATCCCCTCGTCGCCGAGCAGGTTGGCGGCGGGCACGCGGCATTCTTCGTAGCGGATCTCGCAGTGGCCCGGCCCCTTGTCGTGGCCCATCACCGGGATCGGCCGGACCAGGTTGAAGCCGGGGGCGTCGGTCGGCACGCAGATCATCGAGGCGCGGGCGTAGGGGTGGGCGTCGGGGTCGGTGACGACCATCGCGATCGCCAGCTCGGCGCCGACTGCGCCGGAGGTGAACCACTTGTGGCCGTCGATCACCCACTCGTCGCCGTCGCGCACGGCGCGCGCCTGCAGCAGGGTCGGGTCCGAGCCAGAGACCTCGGGCTCGGTCATCGAGAAGCAGGAGCGGATGCGGCCCTCGAGCAGCGGCTCCAGCCAGCGCTGGCGCTGCTCCTCGGTCCCGTGCTCGGCGAGGATCTCCATGTTGCCGGTGTCGGGCGCGGAGCAGTTGAAGGCCATCGGCGCCGCCGCCGGGCTGCGCCCCATCTCCTCGCAGAGCAGTCCGTACTCCCAGTTGGTCAGCCCGGGGCCGAAGCGCTCATCGGGCATGAAGAGGTTCCACAGCCCCTCTGACCTGGCCCGCTCGCGGACCTCGACCAGGATCTTCGGGTAGGGGACGCCGGCGCCGACCTCGGCGTCGAGCGCCTCCATGATCTCCCGCTCCTGGGGATAGATGTTGGCGTCCATGAAGTCGAGGATGCGCTCGCGCAGGGCCTCGACCTGGGGGCTGGGCTTGAAGTCCATCTAGTCCTCTCGTCGGCTCGGGGATGCGAAACGCTAGACAGATTCCCACAGCCCGGCGAGCGGGACAGCTGAGATGCGCTCGCCGAGCGGGATCGTCTCGGATCCGAGGTGCAGCACGACACCGAGTTTGAACCGGTCTCCCAGCCGGTCTCGAAGGAACCTGAGCCCGGCGGCATCGCGCAGCCGTGGCGTGGCTGACGCCTTGACCTCGATGCCGACCACCTCCCCGCTTGCCAGTTCCATGACCAGATCCACCTCACGCCCCGTCTGGTCCCGGTAGTGATGGAGGAAGACCCGAGAGGTGAGGTCGCTGACGCTGGCCAGACGAACCATCTCCGCCACCGCAAAGGACTCGAAAACACTCCCGGCAATTGCCCCGTCCTCGACCAGCCGCTTGGCATCCACTCCGATCAATGCACAGAGAAGACCGGTGTCGGCAACATGGAGCTTGGCGGTGCGGATCACTCGATGGCCGAGATTGGCGTGCCAGGCAGGGAGGCGCACGATCAGGAAGAGCTGTTCGAGGCTTCGCAGATAGTTGCCCACGGTCTTATGGTCGATGCCAAGCTCTTGCCCGATCGAGGAGAGGTTGGTGAGCGCCGCGGAGCGCGCCGCCGCCAAGCGCAGTACGCGGGCCGCCTGCTCACTGTCGCGGACGGTGGCCAGCTCTTTGACCTCTCGACCGAGGATCGAGTCGATGTAGCCATTGAAGAAGCGCTGCCTGCGCTCGGGGCCTGCATCAACAGCCTCGGGAAATCCTCCCGGCGTGACCAGCTCGGCATATCCGGCCCGTCCGTCCGGCGGTTTGTCGGCGCGAGGCGGCTTTCCTGAAAACGCGTCCGTCAGGAAAGTTGACCGCTGGCCTCTAAGCTCGTCCTGCGAGAAGGGCCACAGAGTCATGTAGTCGATGCGGCCAGGGAGCGCATCGGCGATTCGGGGGTGGGTGATGATGTTCGCGGAGCCGGTGATCAGGAACCGGCCCCGAGTGGGCTCGTTGTCGACGACCCGCTTGATCGCCAGCATCAGGTCGGGGGCGCGCTGGATCTCGTCGATAACCAAGCGCTCGCTGCCGGCGACGAATCCGGTCGGGTCTTCTCGGGCAAGCTCCAGCGTTGCGGGGTCATCGAGTGTCAGATAGTGGGCCGGATGCTCATCCCTGGCAATCGCTTGAACCAGGGTGCTCTTCCCGGTCTGGCGGGCGCCGAGCAGGCAGACGACGCGAGCCTCGGAGAGACTTTTGAGCAACTGGGGGCGGATGTGGCGTGGGATCAAGGCCATTGCTGACAGATTGGGATCAATAGTCTGACAGATTGGGATTTCAAAATCCTCAATCTGGGACCGAGCTTCTTACGGATTGGGAGTTGAAGCTGGCTCAGCGTCGCCGGTAGCGGGCGAAGAGCTCGCCCTCGCGCTCCAGCAGCCAGGCCAGCTCCAGCTCGGCGACTGCCGGCAGCTCGCCCTCGACGATGCGCGGGGCTGCGCCGCCGGCCAGTTTCGGGGCGATCGTGAGGAAGAGGTCGTCGACCATCGCCCCGGCCTCGAGCTCGGCGTGCAGGCCCGGCCCGCCCTCGCAGAGCAGGGCGCGGATGCCGAGCTCCTTGCGCAGATGGCGCAGGGCCGCGGCGATATCGACGGCGCCCTCGTGGCGGACTACCTGCACGCTGGTTGCGGTCGGCGGCGGCTCGGCCTTCGAGGCGGTGAAGATCAGCACCCGGCCGCCGCCGTCGGCGAACAGCGGCGCGTCCCAGGGCAGGTCGAGGCGGCCGCTGACGATCACCATCAGCGGGTCGTGGGGGAGGCCGATCTGCTCGCGGCGCTGACGCTGCTCCTGGTCGCCGATCAGCCGCCCGTAGCGCTCGGCCCGCATCGTCCCGGCGCCGATCATCACCGCGTCGAAGCGAGTCCGCAGCCGGGCCAGCATTTCGGTGTCGGTGCTGGATCCAATCGGGCCGGAGACGCCGGCGATCGTCGCCCGGCCGTCAACGGTGGCGGCGAAATTGACGGCGACGGCAGGGCGATCCGCGGGTGGCTGCTCCCAGGGGCGGTAGCCGTCGAGCTGCTGCTCGACCGTGGTCGGGCCGGGGTCGGGGAGGAGGCGCTGCATGTGGCGCAGAGCCTATGTCCAATGTCCACCGGACATTGGACGCTGCGCGCTAGCTGTAGTCGTGCCAGCCGGCGAACTCGCGGCCGGCGAATTTCTGCAGCTCGGCGACATCGGCGCCGAAGCGGCCGCGCACGGTCTCGAAGAGGTCGTCGGGAAGCTTCGGCTTCTCGGCGGCGGGCTTGTCGGGATCGTGGACCACCTTCTCGACGATCCAGCGCATCGACTCGGGCAGGCGGTCGAAGTTGCGGTCGAAGGAGCGGAAGCCCGGCAGCTTTATGAGCCGCTCCATGAGCTGGTATTTGTCGCCCTCCTTCGCCCCCGACTTCTCCCACTCGCGGTCGAACTGCTCGGAGGTGAAGTCCTCGTCGACGCCGGCGAAGCCGAAGGCTTTGCGCATCGTCGCTTCGCGCTCGCGCTGCAGCTCCTCCTGGGTGATGATCTCGATCTGGGAGCGGTCGAACAGGTCTAGGTAGGGCTGGAGTTGCATCCAGTACATCGAGCGCTGGATGTAGGAGCTGTCGGGCTCGGAGAGGGTCGGGGCCAGCTCGCGGGTCTCGTAGCCGGCGCCGGTCGCGTGGACCCAGTGCGAGAGGATCCGCTTGATCGGGTCGCGCACCATGTAGAGCAGGCGGGCGTCGGGGCAGTGCTCGTGGATGCGCTCGGCGACGTCGTTGAAACGGGGCCCGTTGGTGTAGTGCGGGGAGGACTCGCCGCGGACCTTGAAGCGGTCGTCGAAGCGGCTCGCGTACCAGTCGAGGCCGAGGTCCCAGTTCAGCTCCTCGACGAAGAAGTTCAGCTCCTTCGGCTTTGACATCTGGATCTCCGGATGCAGGCCGAGGTAGTGGTGGATGCTGGTCGTGCCGCACTTGAGGCCGCCGATGATGATCAGGTTGGGCAGCTGCGCGTGGCGTTTGCGGCGGCGGCGGAAGCGGCTCTTGCGGTCGCCCGTGTAGCGCTCGCGGGCACGCGCGCACATCGCCTCGTCGGCGGGGTCGGGGCGCACTGCTGGTGCCGGGTTCTGCGTCTCAGTCTCGGACACGAGCGGGCTAGTCTAGCTGCGATGCCGCCTGCCGATCTTGCTTCCAGCGTCAACCACTTCCTGACCGGCGCCAGGGCGTTCTTCCAGCATCTCTCCGACATCCACTGGACGGCGTTCGCGATCGCCCTCGCCCTGCTGCTGGCGATGCAGCTGGCCCGTGCCTGGGCCTGGCGCAACGTGCTGCGCGCCGCCTACCCGAAGGAGCGCATCTCCTTCCTGCGGCTCGCGGCCGCATATCTGGCCGGGGCGGGGATCAACGCGATCATCCCCGCCCACGTCGGCGACGTCACCAAAGTCTTCCTCGTCAAGCGCCAGATCCCCGGCTCCTCCTACCCGGCGGTCACCTCCTCCTTCCTCGTCCAGACCGTCTTCGACACCACCGCCGGAGTGCTGGTCCTGCTCTACGCGATCTCCCAGGGGCTGCTGCCGCCACTGCCGCGGCTGCCCGAGCTGCCCGCCTTCGAGATCTCCTTCTGGGCCAACCACCCGCAGGCGCTGGCGATCACCACCGGGGTCGTGCTGGTCGGGATCGTGGTCGGGATCTACCTGCTCGCCCACCGGGTCCGCCGCTTCTGGGACCGGGTCAAACAGGGCCTGGCCATCCTCACCGAGCCGCGCCGCTACCTGCGCGAGGTCGCTGCCTGGCAGGCGATCGGCTGGCTGCTGCGCTTTGCCGCCTTCTGGTTCTTCCTCGACGCCTTCGGGATCGGCGGCTCGATCGCCAACGTGATGCTGGTGATGAGTGTGCAGGGGATCGCCAACGTGATCCCCTTCACCCCCGGCGGCGCCGGGGCCCAGCAGGCGCTGCTGGTAGCGACCCTGACCGGGCCCTCGCGCTCGGCGGTGCTCTCCTTCTCGGTCGGGACCCAGATCGCGATGGCGGCCTGGTCGGTGCTGCTCGGCTTCGCCGCGATCCTGCTCGTCTTCCGCACGACGGATTGGCGTGGCTTGATCAAACAGGCGCAGGCCGACGCCGACCAGGAAGAAGGCAAGAAGCAACCGCGGACGTCAGCGGCGGGGACGCGCTAGGCGGCGAGCGGGTCGCGGCCGCTCCAGCTGCCCTGGCTGGCGTAGGGGCGGAAGCGGACGAAGGCGGACTCGTGGTGGAACGAGTTCGCCCGGTGCTCGGCGGTCGCCGCCGGGTGGGCGCCATCGCGGCGGCCGCGAGCGTATTCGCGCATGCCCTCGACATCGCGCCAGATCGAGAAGGTGGCGACCATCCGCGGCGGCCGGGCGAGCCCGGTCGAGGCCAACATCGCCGGGTCGGCGACCGCCTCGCCCTCGGCCCGAGCGCTGGCCTTGAGGAAGGGCCGCAGCCGCCGTAGCCGCAGCTGGCCCAGGGTCAGCACCGCGACCCGCTCGTCGTCGGCGACCGCGATCTCCTTGGTCGGCAGCCCTGGCAGCCCGGCCCAGGCGCCGTAGACGTGCAGCGGCGCCATCCGCGCCATCCAGCCGCCGGCGAACCGCTCGGCCAGCGGGTCGCCGGCCAGGAAGCGGTCGAGGGCGGCGTCGTCATCCCAGGCCGCGATCATCCCCGCCCGCCCGAAGGTCGGCGTGGGAAGCAGGCTGTCGCCGAGCGGGGCGGTGATCGTCGTCTCGGCGTAGCGCAGCCCGGGCAGCGCCGGGTCGGGCTTGCGGCGGAGGATGCCGGCCAGCGCCCGCGGGCCGACATTGGCGAGGTGGACGGAGACGATCATTTGCGATTCCCCCTCTCATGGGATTAACCTAGTGAAGACTAGGAAGAAGCCAAACCGTACTTAGGGGTGCTTAGGTTGTCAAGCGAGACAGAGGCAGCGCAACCGCGCAAGCGGCTGACGGCGGCGGCCCGGCGTGAGGTGATCGAGCGCGCCGCGACCGAGGTTTTTGCCGAGCGCGGCTACCAGGGAGCGTCGATCGAGGAGATCGCCAGGCGCTCGGGGGTGACGCCGCCCGTCGTCTATGACCACTTCGAGTCGAAGCTGGACCTCTACCGCCGCCTGCTCGAGCGCCACTTCGCCGATCTGCGCGAGATCTGGCAGCAGCACTTCGTCGGCGACGATCCCCCGGCACGGCGGATGGCCCGCTCCTTCGATGCCTGGTTCGCCTATATAGAGAGCCACCCCTTCGCCGGCCGGATGCTCTTCCGCGACACCTCGGGCGATCCCCAGACCGCCGTCGTCCACGCCGAGGTCGCGGCGGCGAGCCGGGCCGCGGTGATGCCCCTCTTCGCCGGCGAGGCGGGCGCCGAGAACTTGGCCGGCTCGGTCACGGGCGACGGCCTGGACATGGCCTGGGTGATCCTCAGGGGCGTGCTCCAGGGCCTGGCGCTCTGGTGGGCCGATCATCCCCACGTGCCCCGCGCGCAGGTAGTCGCCACCGCGATGAACGCGCTCTGGGTCGGCTTCGAGCGGGTCCAGCAGGGCGAGGTCTGGCAGCCGCCGGGCCAAGGCTCTTAGAAGTTCACCGCCCCCGCAGCCAGCGCTCAAGATCGCGCCGGTTGACGATGCCAAGCACGAGCAGCGTGTGGTCGCTGTCGAGGACATCGAACAGGACTCGATATTCACCAATCCGGAGTCGAAAGAATCGATCGCGCCGGCCCTGGATCTGTTTCAGCGACTTGCCGCCTCGGGCGCCATCTCCATCCGCGCAGCGTCTGGCCTGGCGGATGAGCGCGGCTCGCACTCGATCCCGATCAGCAGCGTCCAGCTTCTTGAACTGTCTGGCTGCGTCACTCGCGAGCTGAATTCCATAGGAGTTCGAGATGGCCATCAGAGCTCCCAGCAGTCATCCGAGGCTCAGGCGATGTCATCGAGGCTTGTTGTCTCGCCCGCGACGTGCTCACGGCGGGCTCTAATTCGCATCTCCGCAAACTCTTTCGCGTGCCCGAGGACGAAGTCCTCGGCGTCCTCCATCGACATGATCACCGCAGCAGGGCGACCTCGTTTTGTAACGATCACTCTCTCACCGGCTTCGACCTCCTCCAGTACGCGTGAGGCCGTGTTCTTCAGTTCCTTGACACCAATTTCATGCATTTGGTAGCTCCTTAGGTAGCTACCTCCATCTTGGGGACTCGCACTGCGCCTGTCAAGCAGCGATTTCAACTTGACCACCCCGGGTAACGGCCGTCGATGTGCCACTGCCAGGGCGGGGATTCGCCGGCCGGGAAGTCGTAGTGGTTGCGGCCGGGGAGGGTCTCGAGCGGGACCAGGGCCGGGTCGTCTTGGAGCAGGACAGGTGTGCCGCTTGCGGCGGCGATTTGAGCCTCGCCCGCCCGTCTCCTGATGCCTTCCCAGCCGAGCCCGGGGCGGTAGAGCCAGTAGACGATCTCGACCCAGCCGGAGCTGCGCCGCTGGTCGATCAGCTCGGTGAAGGCGGTGGTGCGGCGGCCGGAGGCGGTGAGGTGGGGTCCGGCGGCGACGGCGCAGCTTTCGCTGCGGCAGCGGCGGAAGTCGACTGGGACGAGGGGCAGGCCGCTGGGGCCGGGCTTGGCTAAGGGGGCGGGGGCCATCGCCCGCGCCAGCCGCGCCAGCGGCCAGCCGTAGGCGGGGACCAGCGGGTGGTGGCGGCAGGCGTCGGGGATGCGGGGGGCACAGGCGAGGCGGCGGGCGATCGTGGCGCCGAGGACGCGGCCGGCATCGACTTCGCCGCCCGCGGCGACGGCGGCGATTGCCGCCAGCAGGATCAGCGCGATCAACGCCGCCAGCCCCGCCTGCTCGACGCTTGCTGAGCCTCGCTCGTTGTCGTTGCCTCTGCCGTGCCACATCGACCGAACCTAGGGCGGTCCGACGCGCGTGTGGCGCGCTGAATGTCAAATCTTTATCTCGCGGCCACGGCGGTCTGATTACATGTCTGGCAATGGAGGGAAGCCCTTTCAACCTGTTCGGCGATCCAGACGAGTTCCGCGCTCGGATGGAGGAGATGTCGGAGCAGATGCAGTCCTCCCAGCGCGTCGCCTGGGCCGACAACGCGATCAAGCTCGCGGTCGAGATGACCGTCGCCTCGATCGCCCGGCTCGAGCTCTCGGGTGGCCCCGACGAGCAGGCAATGCAGGTGCGCGACGCGATCCGCGTCCTCTTTCCCGAGGCCGTGACGCTGGTTCGCGAGGCCCGCGAGGGCCTTTCCTAGTCTGCTAGAGCAACTGCAGCCGTAAAGAGACAACCGCGCCGCGCCGCATCGCCGCGCCGCCGATCTCCAGCGGCAGGGCGACGATCAGGGCCGGGATCGCGAGGACGACGCTGATCAGGCCGTCGATCCGCCGCTGCCAGCGCTCCGCCGCCGGCGCCGACGTGCCGCGCCCGAGCGCGCCGAGGGCGACGTTGCGGCCGAAGGTGAGGCTGTTCAGCATCGTCTGCCACATCGAGGCGAGGCTGGCCAGCGGCGCCCAGCGGCTGCTGGTCACGACCTGATCGCGCACGGCCGCCAGCCTCCGCGCCGACTCGACTGAGAACAGGTAGCGGGAACCCGGTGCCAGGCCGGCCCAGCCGCCGCTGCCGAGGGCGGCGGCGACGCTCGCCCGGTTGGCGATGCGGATCGCGCCGCCGGCCTCGTGCAGGTCCAGCTCGCGCAGCGCCTCGGCGGCGTCGCCGGGCTCGCCGACCACGCCGAGGCCGCAGCTCTCGCAGCGGCTGATTGACCCGCTCAGCCCGGGGCTGGCGCCGATCCAGCCGAAGAGCGGCTCGCCGCAGGCGGGGCAGGGCGGGTTGTCGGGGCTGCTTCCCGCCTCAAGCGGGACGACGGGGGTGCGCTGAGTTCTGTTCATGCGCGGTAGCGTACGGCCACAGCGAGGGCGCGCAGCCCCCAGTCCTACTTCCACGAGAGGGGTTGAAGCTCCAGATGACCAGATCGCAGGTGTTGGCGCGGGAGAAGCGATGGTCGGTGCGGGTGGCGCTGGCGACCCTCGCCGGGGTCGTCTGCCTGATTGCCTCGATCATCGCGATCGGCGACGTCAGGGGCGAAGGCAGCGCCGAAATCCTCCGCCTCGCCGACCAGCACCACTCCTCGGTGGTGCTCTCGACGGTGCTTGAGATCGCCGGCTTCATCCTCCTGATTGCGCCGCTGGTCTACCTCTTTCGCGCCGACCAGGCCCGCAGCAAGAAAGTCCGGGCCCAGTTCATCGGCATCATCGTCGCCGCGCCGCTGTTCCTGGCGCTCTCCTCGGGCTTCAACGCGGCGGCGACGAGCGAGGCCGCCTCTGAGTTCGTCGCCGGCCATGCCTCGGTGACGATGACCAAGAAGGAAGCGCTGGAAAAGTGCCATGCCGACCTCAAGGACAAGGAAGCCAAGGCCTTCGGTGAAGAATTCGACAGCGGCCCCGGCGCTACGGCGATGGACCGGTGCGTCGAAACCAAGATCGCCGACGACACCGCCGAAAACGCGATCAAGGCCGCGTCGGTGCGCGACGTGGGCACCGGCTTCGGCCTCGCTGGCCGGCTCGGGATCGCCTTCGCCCTCTTCTACGTCTGCCTCTGGGGCATGCGGACCGGGCTGCTGACCCGCTTCTGGGGCTCGCTCGGAATCGCCCTCGGCGTCGCGGCCCTGCTCCTCTTGGTCCAGTTCACCCTGATCTTCTTCCTCTACTTCGGCCTCCTAGCGGCAGGCTGGCTCCCCCGAGGCCGCCCGCCAGCCTGGGCGGCGGGAGAAGCGATTCCCTGGCCGACCCCAGGAGAGAAAGCCGCGGCAGGTCTCGCTGGCCCATCCCAGGAGAGCACTGCCGATGAGGAGCTAGCCGAGCTTGAAAGCGAAACGCCGCCTCGCAAGCGCAAGCAGCGCGACACCCCTTCCGGTCCCGACGATCCGGCTGACGAAGAGCCATCCCAGTAGGGGTGGAGTGTCTTGCACTTTTTTGCCCCCGTGGTCCTCGGACGGCCTTAGGCGATCCACAAAAAAGTTAAGCGGAACCCCTACGGGGATGGCTCTCAGCCAAGCGGATTGAGCCCAGGAGGTGAATCGCCACTCGCCCCATGCGCGGCCGCCTGAGCCCGCTTGCGCTGGGTCCGAATCTCGCTCATGATCCGCTCCAGGCGGGGCTCCTGGGAGGTGTCGACGTGGCTCATCGCCGCCGCGACCGCGGGGTGGATCGCCGCGATCCGCTCGTGCATCGCCTGGGCGACGGCGCGGTAGGTGGGGTGGCCCTCGCGGCCGGAGCGGAGCTCGATCAGGTGCATCGCCTCGCGGGCGTTGAGGTCGAGCGAGTAGCGGATCCGGTAGGCGAGGCAGAGGGCGTAGGGGGCGGCGTCGCCGAGGCCGGCATCGGCCAGGCGCTCGTACTCGGCGCGGGAGATCTCCAGGGCGCGCTCGAACTCGTCGCCGGCGCCGGCTTCGCGGACCTCGTCGGGCACGCCCGCGCCGAGGTCCGGCCCCAGACGCTGCCACTGGCAGGTCAGCATCCGGTGGCGCTGGAGGTCGCGGAAGGCGCCGTAGTCGGAGACGATCTCGAAGCGGTAGCGCAGGGCCTCGAAGCCACGGCCGGGGCGGTGGCGGCGGTTGGCGCGGTCGCCGACCAGGGCGGCGAGCAGCTCGGCCCGCTCGGAGCGGTCGAGCACGTCGAGGCGTCCGAGGATCTCGGTCTCCGAGGCGGCGGCGGACTCGAACAGGCAGGAGGCGAGCAGGTCCTCTTCAGTTCCGTCGACGTGGGTCAGCTCGACCGCCGGGGTGTCCTCGCCGGAGTCGCGGCGGTCGAGGCCGAGGCGCGAGACCCAGCGCTCGGTCGCCTCCCTGCGCTGCTCCAGGTAGGTGACCCACTCGCCGCCGCGGTCGGGCCGCTCGACCCGGGAGACGAAGCTCGGCATCACCTGCTGCAGCTCGCTGAGGATCATCCCGCCGTACTCGCGCGCCTCGGGCAGCGGCGAGGCCATCAGCCGCAGGATCAGCTGCTCGTAAGCCTGGCCGGAGGCGTAGATGCCGACGTGGCTGAGCGTCGCCGCCGGCAGCAGGCCGCGCAGGAGGTCAAGCGCCTTGGCCCGGATCGAGCGCATCCAGGGACCCTCCGGCTCGGAGTCGCCGCGCGGCCAGCGCTCTGCCGCCCACTCCTCGACCTGGCGCAGCGAGCGCGAGTAGATCGCGAAGATCTCATCCATCGTCGCGGCAAACTGCGGGCCGAGGTCGTCGTCGCGGTAGTAGCGGTAGCCGCCACCGGGGAGCGGCTTGTCGTAGGGGATATAGCGGGTCGACTGCTCGAGGTAGGCGGCGAGGCGGCCGCGCTGCAGGACCTTGGTGAGGATGTTGGAGACCCACTCGCAGGCGACGTGGGCGCCGCCGACCTGGGCGATCGAGTCGTCGCCATAGCCGAGGAAGACGCGCTCGTAGAGCTTGGCGGCGCGGGCCCCCTCGGCGCCGTCGAAGGGGCGTCCGCCGGCCTCAGCATCGGCCGCGAACTCCTCCAGATAAAGCTGGCGAACTGTCCCGGAATAGCGCGAATAGCGGGCAAAAAGTGCTCCCTTGACGGTCTCCGGCAGGTTGACCAAGGCGAACACCGGACGGTCGAGGTTGGTGAAGTGAGGGGCGAGGATCGCTCGCTCCTCGGGGCTGAACTCCTCGGTCGGGTAGCGCATCCGGCGCATCGTAGTGACGGGCGGAGACGGCCGCGCATATCCCGCGCGACTTACGGGTACTGCTCTGTTATCTACTAACTTTCGATGAGAATCCAGCCTCCCGAATCCGCAGCCACGAGTCGTCGCCCGATCGGCCCCGGCCTCCTCGTTGCGGGGCTGGTGACGATCGTCGCCGGGCTGCTGGCCCCGCTTCTGTTCGGCTCTTTCTCAGAGGGCCAGCTGGCGGCGCTGGCGATCGTCGAGGTGGCCTGCCTGGTTGTGGTCGCGGTCGGGATCGTGCTGCTGGCGCGCCGGCTGCAGGCCAGCCACGAAGCGCTCTGGGATCTTGCCCGCCGCGACGAGTTGACCGGGCTTGGCAACTACCGCGCCCTGCACGAGCGGCTGGAGCAGGAGGTCGCCCGGCATGGCCGGCGCTCGCGCGAGTTTGCCCTGATCCTGCTCGACCTCGACGGCTTCAAGCAGGTCAACGAGCGCTTCGGCCACCCCGAAGGCGACCGGCTGCTGGCGGAGGTCGGCGCCAGCCTGCTGGACGAGGTGCGCAGCGAGGACTCGGTCTTCCGCCAGGGTGGCGACGAGTTCGCGGTGATCGCCCCGGAGACCAACAGCGAGGAGGCGATCGACGTCGCGGCGCGGCTGCGGACACGGCTGCGCGGCTGTGGCGAGAGCGTCGAGGTCTCGGCCGGCGCCGGCTTCGCGATCTTTCCTGGCGATGGCAGCACGATCGAGGAGCTGTTCGGCAGCGCCGATCGCGATCTGCTGGCGGCGAAGCAGGGCGGCCGTTCCGTTTAAGCCTTGACGCCCCCGGTTGGCGGCGTCGCCATCAGCTCCACCCGGTGGCCGCCGGGGGCGATCGCCTCGGCCCGGGGCGAGCCCCAGCGTTCGCGCTTGGCGGTGACCTCGCACCCCTCCGCTTTGACCCGCTCGATCGTCTGCTCGTAATCCGGGACGACGACGGCGACGTGCCCGTGGGGCGGGACCGTGGGCGAGTCGGTCCTCATCAGGTGGATCTGGGTCCCCTCGCGTTCGAGCCAGGTGAAGGTGGCGGCGAGGTCGGCCGGCGCCTCGACCTGGGTGAAGCCGAGCAGGCGCCAGAACTCGACGGCGGGCTCGATCTCGGCCGGGGCGACCTCGAGCGTCACGTGCTGGAGCATGCGCCCAGCATAGGAGAGGCGATTCTCAGAACAGCAGCGATGCGAGCGCCGCGGCAACGACGATCGCGGTCGACCAGGTGACGGCCTCGGCGGTGATCTCCATGTCGAGGCCGTAGGCATGGGCGATGACCAGCGAGTTGAGGCCGGAGGGCATCGCCGAGAGCAGGCGGTAGGCGGCGGGGAGGTCGATCAGCGGCGCTGCCAGCAGCATCAGCAGGGCCGGCACGACCGCCAGCCGGGTGATCAAGGCCAGGACCACGGGCCGGGTAAGCGGCGGTGGCATCGGCAGCTCGCCGTGTTCGGCGTTCTCGGCCAGGGTCGCGCCGACGGCGAAGAAGCCGATCGGCAGGATCGCCACGATCAGCGCCTGCGATGCGTCGACGAGGACGTGGGGAGCGAGCGCCGAGGGGGCGAGCAGGCCGGCGATCGCCGCGTAGAGGGGCGGGTTGCGGGTGAAGAAGGCGTGCACTCGCTGGCGCGGGGTTTCCCCCGCCTTGGTTCCGAAGGCGGCGCCGACCGCGAAGGCGCCGAGCAGCAGGCAGGGCCCGGTGACGAGCACGTCGTAGAGGACGGCGGTGGAGAGCTGGTCGCGGCCGAGCAGAGCCACTGCCAGGGGATAGCCGAGGTAGCCGGTGTTGACGCTGAGCACGGTGCAGATCACGGCGCCGGTCTGCGGCCGGCTCAGCTTCAGCACCCGGCTCGAGACCCACCAGGCGAAGAGGCCGCCGAGCGAGGAGGCGATGATCCCCAGCGCCAGCCCGACCCCGTGGCTGAGGTCGATGTTGGCGGCGGCGATGTTGAAGAAGATCACCGGCGGCAGGAAGGCGTAGAGCAACAGGACCAGGGCGCGGCGGGCCGCCCTGGCGGCGCCCTGCGGCCAGCGTCCCTCCGACCAGACGCCGACTCCGGTGGCGATGAAGATCGCCGCTGCTGTGAGGACGACGCCTATCGGGGGCCTCGCGAGGGCGGCTCAGCCGGCGGGCGCGTAGAGCGCCTCGATCTCGGCTTCGTAAGTGCGCTCGATTGGCCGCCGCCGCAGCTTCATCGTCGGCGTCAGCTCCTCGCCCCCCGGCGCCCACTCGCCCTCCAGCACGCGGAAGCGCTTGATCTGCTCGACCCGGGAGAGTCGCTGGTTCGCCGCCTCGACCGCCTGCTCGACCTCGACTGCGATCGCGGGATCGTCCGCCGGCGCCCCGCGGGCGGCGAGGTACTCAAGGTCGAGGGTGATCAGGGCCACGTTGTAGGGGCGGCGGTCGCCGATTGCCACCGCCTGGGCGATCAGCGGCGAGGCCGCCTTCAGCTTCGCCTCGATCCCGGCCGGCGACATGTTCTTGCCGGCGGCGTTGATGATCAGCTCCTTCTTGCGGTCGACGATCCGCAGGTAGCCCTGCTCGTCGAACTCGCCGATGTCGCCGCTCAGCAGCCAGCCGTCCTCGGTGAACGCCTCGGCCGTGCGCTCGGGCATGTTGCGGTAGCCCTTCATCACGATCGCGCTGCGCACCATCACCTCGCCGTCGTCGGCCAGTTTCACCTCGACCCCGGGCAGCGGCGGTCCGACAGTCCCGACCCGCACCCGGCCGGGAGGGTTCAGAGTCGCCACCGAGGAGGTCTCCGACATCCCCCAGAGCTCGCAGATCTCGATCCCCATCGCGAGGAAGAACTCGAGCACCTCGGGCGGGGTCGGCGCCGCGCCGACCGCGAACTGCTCGACCTCGGTCAGGCCGAGCATCTCCCTCACCTTGGAGAAGACCAGCTCGTCGGCGCGGTCCCATTCGGCCTGCAGCTCGGCTGGCACCTCGCCCTCCATGTAGGCGGCGACACGGCGGCGGCCGACCTCCATCGCCCGCTCGGTCGCCTCGCGTTTGGCGGCGTCCTGCTCGGCCTCCATCACCGCTTCCATCGCGGTCTTCAGTTTTTCCCAGATCCGCGGCACCCCGCCCCAGATGGTCGGCTTGACCTCGATCGTGTAGGCGACCATCTCCCTCGGGTCGGGGCAGCAGTGGACGCAGCTGCCGTAGAACATCTGCCCGTAGAGCTGCGCCCAGCGGTCGGCGACGTGGGCGCTGGGCAGGAAGGAGATGCTGCGGCCACCCGGCGTCGCCGAGTGCACCGCGTCGCAGGCCCGCCACTCGGCGACCATGTTGGCGTGGGTCAGCTGCACTCCCTTCGGCGGCCCGGTCGTGCCGGAGGTGTAGATCAGGCAGAGCACGTCCTCGGGCTCAACCGCCCGCCAGGCGGCCTCGAAGTCGAACTGCGGATCGCCCGTCGCCTCTAGCTCAGCCAGCGAGATCGTCCCCGCAGGGGCCTCGCCGTCGACCACGACCACGTGCTCCAGAGTGTCGACCCGCTCGCGCGCCTCCAGCACTCGCTCGAGGTACGCCTGCTCGGTGACGATCACCCGGTTGGCGGCATCGGCGACCAGGTACTCGATCTGCTCCGGGGAGGAGGTGTTGTAGACCGAGAAACAGGTCGCCCCGAGGTGCATCGCGGCGCAGTCGGTGAGAAAAAAGGCAGGCCGGTTGACCAACATGAACCCAACCGTGTCGCCCTGCTTCACCCCAAGCGCGGCGAAGCCGGCAGCGCGACGCCGCACCGCCTCGGCATAGTCAGCGAAGCTCGCCTCGTAGTCGCTGTCCTTCAGCCGCAGCGCCGGGCTGTCGGCCCGCTCGGCAGCGGTGATCTGAAACGCCTCGCACATCGTCAATGCGGAGAGTGCGCGTGGGCCGGTCACGCGGGCGACGATACCGCCGTGCGGTCAGGCTTGGCAGGTCGGAATGACTTGCGCATCCGACTTTGACCACACCAGGGTGGGGCAAAAGTCGGATGCGTCGTCTAGAAGAGCGAAGCGCCAGCGTGCTGGGCGAACTCGACCAGCGGCTGGGGAATGATGCCGAAGAAGACGACTGCGGCCGCCGCCAGCAGCGCTGGGCCGACGATGTAGGGGCGAGTGCCCGCCTTGGGGTCGATCGGGTCGGCCTCGGGGGAGGCGCCGGCCATTGCTGGCAGCTTTGCCGCGTCGGCCTCTGGTCGCATCCACATTGCCGCCACCACTTTCAGGTAGTAGGCGAGGGAGATCATTGTGCCTACCGCTATGAAGACGGCTAGCCAGGTGTAGTCACCTTCAACGAGGGCCTCGATCAGGTAGAGCTTGCCGATGAAGCCTGCCGTCATCGGCAGCCCGGCGAGGCCGAACATCGAGATCGTCAGCGGCCAGGCCAGCAGTGGCCGCTCGGCGCCGAGGCCGCGGACCGCCTCGATGCTGTCGCCGTAGGGGGTCTCGCGCTCGCGGGCGACGATCACGGCGAAGGCGGCGATGCTCATCAAGGCGTAGGCGGCGAGGTAGAAGACGAGGGCCTGGACGCCCGCCTCGGTGGCGACGACGAGGCCGCCGAGCATGTAACCGGCCTGGGCGATGCCGGAGTAGCCCATCAGCCGCTTCAGCGAGTTCTGGCCGAGGGCGCCGACGTTGCCGACCACGATCGAGATCGCGGCGAGGACGGCGAGGGCCGGCTGCCAGTCGCCCGCCTGCGGCGCCAGGGCGACGTCGAAGAAGCGGACGAAGACGGCAAAGGCGGCCGCCTTGGTGGCGACGGCCATGAAGGAGGTGATCGGGCTCGGCGCTCCCTCGTAGACATCGGGCGTCCACTGGTGGAAGGGGGCGATCGAGGTCTTGAAGGCGAGGCCGACGGCGGCCATCGCGATCCCGATCAGGATCAGCGGGTCGCCGAGCACGCCTTTCTGGGCGATCCCGGCGGCGATCCCGTTGAAGTCGGTCGAGCCGGTGCCGCCGTAGATGAAGGCCATCCCGTAGAGCAGTGTCGCCGAGCCGAGCGAGCCGATGATCAGGTACTTCAGCCCCGACTCAAGCGACTTCTGTCGGCGCATGTTGGTCGCGCAGAGGATGTAGAGCGGGATCGAGAGGGTCTCGATCGCGACGAAGAAGGTGACCAGGTTCTGCGCCTGCGCCAACAGCGTCATCCCCAGCACCGAGCCGAGCAGCAGCGCGTGGTACTCGCCGTGGCCGGCCTGCTCGGCGGCGGGCTCGCGGATCGAGAGCGCGACGGTGACGGCGGCGGTGAGGATCGCGATCAGCGAAATCGAGATCGCCAGGTCGTCGAGCCGCAGCGCCCCGGTGACGAGGTCCTTGGGGTCGCCCCACTGCCAGATCAGCAGCCCGGCGGCAGCTGCCAGCGCCAGCAGGGTCAGCCCCGGAGCGCTCCGCCGCAGTGGCTTGAAGACAGCGGTCAGCAGGACGATGCAGAGCCCTGCGCTGAGCGCGATCACGGGCGAGAGCCCGGCGTAGTCGATATGAGGGGCGTGGAAGTTCATCACCTGCCACTCCGAGAATCGGGAGGGATGATGGTGATCTCGTCTGTTCCAAGGTGAGCGTGGCCGGTGTGGCCGCTAGATGACACCAGCCGTGCTTCCAGCGCTGGGCTGTCGGTTACCTTGGCGACGTTCTGGTGGACTGTGGAGTCGGTGCGATGGAGGATCAACTGCGGATAGAGCGCCAGCCCGACGATGCAGAGCACCAGCGGCGCCAGGACGATGCCGTCGCGCCAGCCGATCTCACGCGAGGCGAGCCCCTCCGGCTTGCGGTTGTGCATCGTCCGCTGGTAGAGGCGCAGGGCGTAGTAGGCCGACATCGCGACGCCGGAGATGGCGATGAAGGCGAAGACGATCTTCGACTGGAAGAGGCCGTTGAGGATGTAGAACTCGCCGATGAAGTTGGCCGAGCCCGGCATCGCCAGGGTCGCCAGGGTGACGATCAGGAAGAGCGCCGCCAGGACCGGGGCGCGCAGGGCCATCCCGCCCATCTCGCGCAGGTCCTCGCTGCCGGAGCGCTCGGCGAGGATCGCGATGATGATGAAGAGCGGCGCCACCACCAGGCCGTGGTTGACCATCTGCAGGACCGCCCCGTCGGCCCCGTCGGCGCGCAGGGCGAAGATGCCGGCGAGGATGAAGCCGAGCTGAGCGACCGATGAGTAGCCGGCGATCAGACGCACGTTGGTCTGGGTGAAGGCCATCACCGAGCCGTAGAGGATCGAGGCCAGGGCGATCACCAGGATCACGGTCTGGAATTCGACCGTCGCCGCCGGGAACAGCGGCAGCACGATCCGCAGGAAGCCGTAGGCGCCGACCTTGGCGAGGACGCCGGAGAAGACCGCCAGCACCGGCAGCGGCGCCGCCCGGTAGGCGTCCGGCATCCAGCCGTGCAGGAGGAAGGCCGGCATCTTGACCAGGAAGGCGGCGGCGAAGAACCAGAAGATCCAGCGCTGGCTGCCGGCGCCGATTCCCTGCCGTTGGATCGCCGCGATCGAGAAGGTGAGGTGGCCGCCGTGGGCGGAGATGATCGCGGTCGCGATCGCGGCCACCAGCATCAGCAGCGAGCCGATCAGGGTGTAGACGATCATCTTCAGGGTCGCCGCCGCGGCGGTCGGGCCGCCGTCCTCGCGGTCGGTCCCCCAGGCGCCGAAGAGAAAGTAGAACGGGACCAGCATCAGGTCGAAGAAGAGGACGAAGAGCAGCAGGTCCTGGGCCAGGAAAGAGCCCAGGGTCGCGGTCTCGCCGAGCAGCATCATCAGGAAGAAGAGCTGTGGGCGATCCTGCTCGCGAAAGGCGGCGAAGGCGGTCGCGCCGGTCCAGAGCACCGTCGTCAGCAGGATCAGGAAGACGTTGAGGCCGTCGATGCCGAGGCTGTAGTCGACGCCGAGGCCGGAGATCCAGCTGATGTCGACCGTGTCCTGGAGGCCACTGGCGCCGGAGTCGAAACCACAGAGGAAGCCGATCGCGATCCCGAGGGTGACGAGGGCGCCGAGCACGGCCCACCAGCCGACCACCCGCTTTGGCAGGAAGAGGCCGACGAGGCCGAAGGCGAGCGGGGCCCAGAGCAGCGCGCTGATCATGTGCTGCTCAACAGGAAGTAGAGGCCGAGCCCGGCGAAGCCGGCGACCAGCAGCAGCGCGTAGCTACGCAGGAAGCCGCTCTGCACGATGCGGACGATTCGCCCGGTGCCGCCGACGACGTCCTCGGTCCCGGTGATCAGGCCGCCGACGACGAAGCGCTCGAAGGTGCGGTCGGCAAAGCGGCCGATCGCCAGCGCCGGCTTAACGACGAGTATGTCTATGAGCTCGTCGAAATACCACTTGTTGACGAGGAAGGTGTGGAGCGGGCGGAAGCGGCGGATCAGCGCCGCCGGCGTCTCCGGCCGGGCGATGTAGAGCCAGTAGGCGATGCCGATCCCGGCGAGCGAGATCGCGGCGCCGATCGCCAGGCCCGCCCACGATGCCGCCACCGAGGGCTGGATCGCGGCCAGCGGCGAGTCGGCGAAGACCGGGTCGAGGAAGTGGGTGATCGTCTCGTCGACGCCCGGCACCTGGACCAGCCCGGCGAAGAGGGCGAGGAAGGCGAGCACGCCCATCGCCACCCGCATCGGCCAGGACTGCTCGGCGATGTGATGGTCAGCCCCGGGGAAGCCGACATCGGTGTCCTCCTCCTCACCGGTGGCGGGGTTGAAGGGGTGGGCGTGGTGGACGTGCCCTGTGTCGATCAGCTCCTGCGCCTCGGCGCAGGGCTTGCCGGGCAGCACGCGGAAGATCAGCCGGAAGGTGTAGATCGCGGTCAGCAGAGCGCCGAAGTAGCCGAGCACGGTGAAGATCTCGTACATCCCGCCCCGCGCCGTCGCGTAGGCGAGGATCTCGTCCTTGGAGAAGAAGCCCGAGGTGCCGGGGAAGGCGGCCAGGGCGAGGCCGCCGCAGAGCATCGTGAACGAGGTGAAGCGCATCGCCTTGCCGAAGCCGGACATCTTGTCGATGTTCTGCTCGTTGGCCATCGCGGCGATGATCGAGCCGGCGGCCATGAACAGCAGCGCCTTGAAGAAGGCGTGGGTCATCAGGTGGAACATGCCGGCGCTGTAGGCGCCGATCGAGACGCCCATGATCATGTAGCCGATCTGGCTCATCGTCGAGTAGGCGATCGCCCGCTTCAGGTCGGTCATCACCAGGGCGATCGTGCCGGCGACCAGCAGCGTCGCCAGGCCGACGAAGGCGGCGATGTCGGCCGCGGTCGGGGCGAGGACGAAGAGGACGTGGGTGCGGGCGATCAGGTAGACGCCGGCGGTGACCATCGTCGCCGCGTGGATCAGCGAGGAGACCGGGGTCGGGCCCTCCATCGCGTCCGGCAGCCAGGTGTGGAAGGGCAGCTGCGCCGACTTGGCGAAGGCGCCGACCAGCAGCAGCAGGCAGATCGCGGTCACGCTCCACTCGTTGGTGTGGAAGACGTGCGGCGCCTTGGCGAAGACCTCGCTGTATTCGAAGGTCCCCAGTTCGCGGAAGATGAGGAAGGCGGCCAGGGTCAGCCCGATGTCGCCGACGACGTTGATCACGAAGGCCTTCATCCCCGCTCGCGTCGCCGTCGTCCGCCGGTACCAGAAGCTGACCAGCGCGTAGGAGGCGAAGCCGACGAAGGCCCAGCCGACGATCAGCAGGACGAAGTTGCCGGCGAGGACCAGCAGCAGCATCGAGAAGACGAAGAAGTTGAGGTAGCTGAAGAAGCGGTGGTAGCCCTCGTCGGACTGCATATAGCCGAACGAGTAGAGGTGGATCAGGGTCGAGACGCCGGTGACGATCAGGACCATGAAGATCGAGAGCGGGTCGACGAAGATCCCGAGCTTGATGTCGAGCCCGGCAGCGCTGGCGTAGTCCCAGAGCGAGGAGGCGTGGTGGCGGGCCTCGGGCGATTCGCCGAGCAGGCTGATCAGGGCGCCGATGCCGCAGGCGAAGGCGAGCGCGATCGCGGCGGTGCCGATCACCCCGGCGGCCTTCGCCGGCACGACCTTGAAGCTGAGCCCGATCACGATCGAGCCGAGCAGCGGGAAGAGCAGGACCAGCCAAGCCCAGACGGTGGCGCTCATCCGCGCAGCTCCCGCAGGTCATCGACGTTGAGCGGCAGCTTGCGGCGGAAGAGGGCGACGATCAGGCCGAGCCCGATCACAACCTCGCAGGCGGCGATCACCATGACGACGATCGCGAAGACCTGGCCCTGCTGGTTGCCGACCATGCGGCTGAAGGCGACCAGCGCCAGGTTGCCGGCGTTCAGCATCAGCTCCAGGCAGAGCAGGATCACCATCGGGCTGCGGCGGATCAGGATCCCGGTCGCGCCGACCGCGAACAGCAGCGAGGAGAGGACGATGTACCACTCGATGCTCACGCGGCCTCGCCCTCCTCCTTGCGGCGGCCGGCGAGGACCACCGCGCCGACTGCCGCCAGAAGCAGCAGGATCGAAGAGGCCTCGAAGGGGAGAAGGAAGTCTTCGAGCAGGAGGTGGCCGATCGCTGCCGGGTTGCCGAAGCCGCGGCCGACGTGGGGCCCGTCGGTGCCGAGCGCGATCAGCGAGGAGGAGAGGACCGCGACCGAGAGCTCGATGAACAGGGCCGCTCCCAGCAGCGGGGCGAGGAACTGCTGGCCCGGGATCGGCTCCCAGGCCGACTCCTGGTCTGACCCGACGTAGGCGACGACGAAGACGTAGAGGACCATCACCGCGCCGGCGTAGACGACCACCTGGGCGGCGGCGACGAAGGCCGAGGCCAGCAGCAGGAAGAGGACCGAGAGCGAGAAGAGGTGGACGATCAGCGCCAGCACGCTGAAGAAGGGGTTGCGCAGGGCGACGACGCCGACCGCGCCGCCGAGGGCGCCGATCGCGGCGAGGAAGAAGAGCACCGCTTCCACTTACTCGCCCTCCGCTTTCAGCGGCGTCCGCTCGATCGGCTCGGCCAGCAGCATCTCCTTGGTGAAGATCAGGTCGGAGCGGTCGTAGTCGGCCATCTCGTAGTCGTGGCCCATCGTGATCGCGTCGAAGGGGCAGGCGATCTCGCAGTAGCCGCAGAAGATGCAGCGCGAGAGGTTGATCTCATAGACGGCGGCGTAGCGCTCGCCGGCCGAGACCCGCTCGCCGGGGATGTTCTCGGCGGCGACGACGCGGATGCAGTCGGCCGGGCAGGCGGCGGCGCAGAGCGAGCAGCCGACGCATTTCTCGAGCTGGGTGTCCTCGAACTTGTGCAGTTTGTGGCGGCCGCGGAAGCGCGGGTAGACCGGCGTCTTCTCCTCCGGGTACTGGATCGTCAGCGGGCCCTCGATCAGCCGCGCCAGCGTCGTCTTCAAGCCGCGCAGGGTCTCGCCGAAGGCGCGGTAGGCGCCGGCCGCGCCGCCAGCGTCGGGCCCGCGCTGGACCTCGACCACGTCCTGGTCCTTCAAGTAGGGGAAGTCGGTCATGTCAGGGTCACCAGGACGGCGGTCACGAGGACGTTGAGGGTTGCCAGGGGGAGCAGCACTTTCCAGCCGAGGCTCATCAGCTGGTCGTAGCGAAGGCGCGGCAGCGTCGCCCGCACCCAGATGAAGAAGACGACGAGGCAGAGCATCTTCGCAAGCATCCAGATCGGATCGAGCCAGCCCGGCCCGGGGCCCATCCAGCCGCCGAGGAACATCGCCGCGGCGATCCCGGAGACGACGATGATCTCCATGTACTCGACCAGTAGGAAGCTGCCGAAGCGCATGCCGCCGTACTCGGTCATGAAGCCCTGGACCAGTTCGGCGTCGGCCTCGACCAGGTCGAAGGGGGCGCGGTTGCTCTCGGCGAAGCCGGCCAGCATGAAGATGATGAAGCCGACGAACTGCGGCACGATGAACCACATCTGGCCCTGGGAGTGGACGATCGAGACCAGCGAGAGCGAGCCGCTCATCATGATCACGCCCAGCAGCGAGAGGCCCATCGCCACCTCGTAGGAGATCAGCTGCGCGGCCGAGCGCATCGCGCCGAGAAAGCTGTACTTCGAGCCCGAGGCC
Source organism: uncultured Conexibacteraceae bacterium (assembly GCA_964401995.1). Taxonomy (GTDB): domain Bacteria; phylum Actinomycetota; class Thermoleophilia; order Solirubrobacterales; family 70-9; genus DATCBF01. The sequence goes on from CAYOAP010000007.1 coordinate 47,862, forward strand.
CAGCCGCCGAGGACGAGTCCGTAGAAAGCGATCGAGCCGACGGCGAAGAAGTAGAGGATGCCGATCGGGACGTCGATCCCGTAGAGGCCGACCCCGTCCTGGACGTCGCCCCAGGGCAGGATCGCCAGGGCGAGGACGCCGGAGAGGACCGGCAGCAGCGGCCCGAGCACGAACAGGGTCGGGATCGCGTTCTTCGGCCGGAACGCCTGCTTGCCCAGGAGCTTGCCGACGTCAGCCAGCGGCTGCAGGATGCCGAAGGGGCCGACCCGGTTGGGGCCGTAGCGGTGCTGGAGGCGGCCGATCAGCTTGCGCTCAAGCACCGTCATCATCGGCAGGACGCTGAAGATGACGATGAAGATGACCAGGGACTTGACCACCATCACCCAGGCGGCTTCAACGTAGTAGGCGTCGGCTATCGGCAGCATCAGGCGCTGGCCTTGGTGATCTCTACCGCTACCGGGCTGCCGTTGAGGAGGGCGTTGGCGTTGGACTCGGCGGTGCCCTCGATCAGGAAGCAGACGCCCTCGGCGATCCGCTCTCGGATCGCTACCCGGGCGGAGATGGACGAGCCGTTCTGGGCGACGTTGACGGGGTCGCCGTTGCTGAGGCCGAGGCGCTCCGCGTCAGCGACTGACATTTCTACGCGCTGCTGGGGCTCGAGGAAGCGCAGGGGGGGATTGAGCTCGGTGATTGGGCCTGCCCACAGGTCCCTGTAAGTGCCTAGGGCCAGGTGGGACGGCCCGTCCGGCACCCCCTCCTCACTCGGAAGTCGGCCAGGAGCGCTAAGGCCGTCCGAGGTTGTGGTCTGTGCCGATTCCGCAAAACGTTCGGAGGGGGCGCCGGACGGGCCGTCACTCGCGGGGCTTGGCACTGCGGAGGCTGAGGGACCGTCCTGCCAGCGGATGCCTCGGCCTGCGATGGCTGCGTTGTCGATCCCGGCGTAGAACGGCACTGCCTGCGTCAAAGCGGCTAGGGCCTCGGGCTGGGCGGTGATCCCTGTGTCGTGGCCGAGAAGTGCGGAGAGGTTGGCCAGGACCTGGACGTTGGGACGGATGTCTCCTGGGCGGGAGGCGCTGGGGCGCACTCGCTGCAGGCGGCCGTCGGGATGGGTGACCGTGCCGTCTTTCTCGGCGTGGGTCTCCAGCGGGAAGAGCACGTCGGCCTTGGCGGTGGTGGCGTTCTCGAACATCGAGAAGACGACGACGTGGTCGGCTGCCGCGATGGCGGTCTCCCAGGCCTTGGTGTCTGGGAAGTCACGGAGCGGGTCGACGCCGAAGAGGATCAGGGACTTGAGCTCCCCTGACTCCAAGGCCGACCGGATCTCCTCGGTCGACCTGCCGACGAGACCTACATTTTCCTTCTCTGAGATGGGAAATGTAGGTCTCGTCTCGCTGAGACCCGGACCAGCGTCCGGGAGGCAGCCGACCTCGCGCAGGCCGCGTGCGTTGGCGGCGTCGGGGATTTCGAGCAGGCCCGAGCCCTCGCTGTCGCTCATGTCCAGGGCCGCGGCCAGGTCGAGCAGGGCGTCGACGCCGTTGCGGCCGATCCGCTCGCCCCATATGACCACGACGCTCTCGGCGTTCTGGAGCACGTCGGCCACTGCCGGCGCCCCCTCCGAACGTTTTGCGGAGTCGGCCCCAGCCACGCCAGCGGAGATCGCGGCCTCGTCTGGCCGATCTCCGAGTGAGGAGGGGGCGCCGGCAGTGGCCAGCGCCCCAGCCACTTCGGCGAGGAAGGCGGCGGCGCCTCCGGGCGCGTAGCGGACTGCCGCCTGGGCGCCGCCGTCGAGCGGGGTCGGGCGCTCGGTGGCCACCGCCAGGCGGGCGCCGTTGCGGCGGATCGCCTTGCGGATCCTGAGGTCGAGGATCGGGGAGCTGTGCAGTGGGTCGGTGCCGACGACGAGGATCGCGTCGGCCTCGTCGATGTCGCGGACCTTGGCCGAGATCTTGGGCTGGGCGAGGCGGACCAAAGACTCGCGGCCGGGGCCGCCCGTGGCGCGGTGGTCGATATCGACGCCGCCGAGCGCCTCGCGGATGATGCGCTGCAGCAGGTAGCCCTCCTCGTTGGAGGCGTCGCCGACGATCGCGGCGGTCGCGCTCTCGGCGGCGCGCAGGCCCGCCGCCGCCCGCTCGATCGCGGTCTCCCAATCGGTCGCCGCCCCGCCTTTGAGCCGTGGCCCGTCGATCCGCTGCTCGGCGCCGAACATCTCGAAGCCGTAGCGGCCGCGGTCGCAGAGCCAGCCGTCATCGACCTCGGCGTTGTCGCGCCCCAACACCCGTTTGACCTGCTCGTCGCGGACGGTGAAGCTGACGTTGCACTGGCTTGGGCAGAGCGTGCAGACCGAGCCCGCCTGCTCGATGTCCCAGGGCCGGGCGCGGAAGCGGTAGGTGTAGCTGGTGAGCGCGCCGACCGGGCAGAGCTCGGTGATGTTGCCGTGGAAGGGGGCGATGTAGGGGCGGTCGTCGAAGGTGCCGACGAAGCTGCGGTCGCCGCGCTCCAGCAGCTGCAGCTGCTCGTCCTCGGCTACCTCCTGGCTGAAGCGCACGCAGCGGTAACAGAGGATGCAGCGCTCGCGGTCGATCGCGACCAGCGGCGAGAGTTCGATCGGCTTCTGGAAGTGGCGCTTTTCGTCGATCACCCGGCTTTTGCCCGGGCCCCAGCCCTGCGTGATGTCCTGCAGCGGGCACTCGCCGCCCTTGTCGCAGACGGGGCAGTCGAGCGGGTGGTTGACGAGCAGGAACTCGACCACCGCGCTCTGGGCGTGCTTGACCTGCTCGGTGCGGGTGTGGACGACCATGCCCTCCCGCACCGGGGTCGAGCAGGAGGTCTGCAGTTTCGGGATCCCCTCGATCTCGACCAGGCACATGCGGCAGGCGCCGACCGGGTCGCCCAGCTTCGGCTCGTAACAGAAGACCGGGATCTCGACGTCGCCGCGGGTCGCCGCGTCGTGCAGCATCTCGCCCTCGGTCGCGGTCACCTCGCGGCCGTCGATGATCAGCGTCACCTCTTTGCCGCTCATACCGCCACCGCCTGTCCAGCTTCGATTACGGCCTCGAACTCGGGGCGGAACTTGCGGACCATTGCGCTGACCGGCATCGCCATCGAGTCGCCGAGCACGCAGAGGCAGTGGCCGATGATGTTTTCCTGGACCGAGCTGATGATGTCGAGGTCCATCGGCGTCGCCTCGCCACGGACGACCCGCTCCAGCATCTTCACCGTCCAGTTCGTGCCCTCGCGGCAGGGGGTGCACTTGCCGCAGGACTCGTGGTGGTAGAAGCGCGCCGTGCGCAGCGCCATGTGCGGGATCGAGACGCGGTCGTCGGCGACGATGATCGAGCCCGAGCCGAGCATCGAGCCCGCCTCGGCCATCGCCTCGAAGCTGTAGGGGAGGTCGAGGCCCTCCTCGGCGGTCAGCACCGGGGAGGAGGAGCCGCCCGGGTAGAAGGCCTTGATCTCGCGGCCCTCGCGGGGGCCGCCGGCGAGGCCGTAGATCAGCTCGCGGGTCGGGATTCCCAGTTCGATCTCGTAGTTGCCGGGCCGGCGCACGCCGCCGGAGATCGAGACGACCTTGGTCCCCGGCGACTGCTCGGTGCCGAAGCCTTTGAACCACTCGGCCCCGTGGGCGACGATGTGGGGGACGTTGGAGAGGGTCTCGACGTTGTTGATCAGGGTCGGCCCGCCGTAGAGGCCCTGTACCGCCGGGAACGGCGGCTTCAGCCGCGGGTTGCCGCGCTTGCCCTCGAGCGCGTCGAGCAGCGCCGTCTCCTCGCCGCAGATGTAGGCGCCGGCGCCCCGATGCACGACCAGCTCAAGATCGCGATGTGAGCCGAGGATGTCCTTGCCGAGGTAGCCGGCCTCGTAGGCCTCGGCGACCGCTTCGTCGAGGATGTCGGCCTGCAGGTCGTACTCGCCGCGGATGAAGATGAAGGCGTGGCCGGCGTCGGCGGCGAGGGCGGCGATCGCGATCCCCTCGATCAGCTGGTGCGGGTTGCGCTGCATCAGCTCGCGGTCCTTGAAGGCGCCGGGCTCGGACTCATCGGCGTTGCAGCAGAGGTACTTGTCAACCTCGCCGCGGGGCAGGAAGCTCGCCTTTTTGCCCATCGAGAAGCCGGCCCCGCCGCGGCCGCGCAGGCCCGAGTCCTCGAGCTCTTTGAGCACCTCGCCGGCCTCCATCTCGCGGTAGGCCTTCTCCAGGGTGGCGTAGCCGCCGTAGCCCTTGTAGCCGGCGATCGTCCGCAGCGCCGGGTCTTCGGCGTGCTTCAGCAGCATCCGCGTCTCAGGCATCGGGTCCCCCCGGCAGCGGCCGCTTGGCCAGCGCCTTCTCCGGCAGCACCTCGGCCCCGGACTCGATCTGGCCGATCGCGGCGCCGGCGTCGGCCGCCTCCAGCGGGCCGAAGTAGCGCTCGTCGATCGAGGCCATCGGGGCCAGGTCGCAGGCGCCGAGGCACTCGAAGCCGGTGACGAAGATCTCGGCGTCCTTGCCCGCGGCGGCGGCGCGGAAGGCGTCGAGCAGCTCGTCGCCGCCCCGCATCCAACAGCTGATGTTGGTGCAGACGGCGACTTTGTGGGCGCCGACCGGATCGGTGTGGAGCAGGTCGTAGAAGCTGGCCACCGACTCCAGGTAGGCGGGCGTCACCTTCATCACCGCGGCCGCCTGGCGGATGCCCTCCGGCGTGCACCAGCCGTAGAGCCGCTGCACCGCCCAGAGCGCCGGGATCGAGGCCGATTTGCGGTCCGGGTAGCGCGACATCAGGGTCTCGATCTGCTGCTGCAGCTCGGGCGGGCAGCCGACCTCGTGCAGCTCGGGGATGCCCTCCTCGGCCCGGCCGGGGACACGGCCCTCGGTCAGCGCCTGGTCGACTGGCAGCTTCGCGTTGACCTCCTGGCTCATCGGTCCACCCCGCCCAGGATCGGGTCGAGCATGCCGAGGCTGGCGATCATGTCGGCGACGTAGCCGCCGATCGACATGTCCTTGAAGGCCTGCAGGTTGACGAAGCTGGGGTCGCGGAAGTGGACCCGCGAGGGCTTCGAGGAGCCGTCGGCGAGGACGAAGCAGCCGAGCTCGCCGCGCGGCGACTCAATCGCGTAGTAGACCTCGCCGGGCTCGACCCGGAAGCCCTCGGTGACGAGCTTGAAGTGGTGGATCAGCGACTCCATCGAGGTCGGCAGCTCCGAGCGCGGCGGCAGCACGTACTTGCGGTCGTCGGCGATGTGCGGTCCCTCGGGCAGCCCTTCCAGTGCCTGCTTGACGATCCGCGTCGACTCGACCATCTCCGCCAGCCGCACCCGGTAGCGGTCGTAGCCGTCGCCGACGGTGCCGACCGGGATCTTGAAGTCCATCTCCGGGTAGCAGAGGTAGTCGAAGGCCTTGCGCAGGTCCCAGGGCTCGCCGGCGGCGCGCAGCAGCGGCCCGGTCACGCCCAGCTCCAGCAGCCGCTCGCGGGAGACGATGCCGACGTCCTTGGTCCGCGAGAGGAAGATCTCGTTGCGGTCGAGCAGCGCCTGGTACTGCTCGACTCGGGTGGGCATGTCGTCGACGAACTCGCGCAGCTTCTTCTCGAAGCCGATCGGGATGTCCTCGATCACGCCGCCGACCTGGAAGTAGCGCGTGTGCATCCGCTGCCCGGTCGCCATTTCGAAGAGGTCGAGGATCTTGTCGCGCTCGCGGAAGCAGTACCAGAGCATCGAGATCGCGCCAAGGTCGAGCGCCGTCGTCCCCAGCCAGACCAGGTGCGAGTGGATCCGGTTCAGCTCAAGGAAGATCACCCGCAGGTACTTGGCCCGCTCGGGGATCTCCAGCCCGACCAGGCGCTCGACCGCGCCGCAGTAGGCCTCCATCTGGAAGAAGTAGGAGACGTAGTCCATCCGCTCGACGAAGGGGATGACCTTCCAGTAGCTCTTGTCCTCGCAGGACTTTTCGATCCCGGTGTGGACGTAGCCGATCACCGGCTTGAGGTCGCGCACGACCTCGCCTTCGAGGTCGACGATCAGACGCAGGACGCCGTGGGTGGCCGGGTGGTGGGGACCGATGTTGACGGTCATCACCTCGGTCGCGCGGTCGTCGACCAGGACTTTCTCAGCCACGGTCGTTCTCGTTGTAGGTGAAGAGGACGGGCTCGCCGCCGATCGGGAAGTCGCGGCGCTGCGGCCAGCCGACGTAGTCGTCGGGCAGCAGGATCCGGGTCATGTCGGGATGCCCGCGGAAGACGATCCCGAAGAAGTCGTAAGCCTCGCGCTCCTGGAACTCGGCGGTCGGGAAAAGCTCGACGCAGGAGTCGATCTCCGGCAGCGCGTCATCTCCCGCGATCGGCCCCAGCATGGCTTTGACCCGGATCCGCTCGACCCGGTTGCGGTTGAGCAGCTCGTAGTGGACGGCGAAGCGCGGCTCGGCCGGCAGGTAGTCGGCGACGTGCAGGCTGGAGAGGAACGTGTAGCCCTGGCCGGGCGCGTCGCGCAGCCAGCCGAGGACCGCGAGCACCTGCTCGGGGTCGACGATCAGCGCCGGCTGGCCGCGGTCGAAGCTGGTCTCGCGCACCGCACCGGGGTTGTCCTGCTCGATCTCGCCCCGGATCAGCTCAAGCCCGGGGGCGTCAGGCACGGATCAGCTCCCGCGCCGCGCCGTAGGCCTCCAGCGCTTCGCCGCTTGGCGTGCTCGCCGGCCCGCCGCGCGCCCACTCCTCGGTGCCGCCGGCGTTGTAGCGCTGGCGCCAGCCCGGGTCGGGGTTGCCCATGATCTTGCGCTGCAGCTTGGTGAAGCCGTAGAGCACCGCCTCCGGCCGCGGCGGGCAGCCGGGGATGTGGAGGTCGATCGGCATGAACTTGTCGGCGCCCTGGACCACCGCGTAGTTGGCGAACATGCCGCCGGAGGAGGAGCAGGCGCCCATCGAGATCGCCCACTTCGGCTCCAGCATCTGGTCGTAGAGGCGGCGGACGACCGGCGCCATCTTGATCGAGACCCGGCCCGAGAGGATGATCATGTCGGCCTGGCGCGGCGACGCGCGCAGCGCCTCGGCGCCGAAGCGGGCGAGGTCGTAGCGGGCGGTGACGATCGAGATCGGCGCCTCGATCGCGCAGCAGGCGAGGCCGAAGGTGAGCGGGAAGAGCGAGTTCGCCCGTCCCCAGTTGAGCATTTTGTCGAAGTTGGTCATCACGACCCGTTCCTCGACGTAGCGCTCCAGGTCCTCGCCCTCGAGGTCGCCGCGCAGCATGTCGCGCGCCCGCAGCTGCTTCGACCGCATCGTCTGCCGCTCTACTTCCAATCCAACGCACCCTTTCGCCAGACGTAGACGAAGGCGACCAGCAGCAGGACGATGAACGTGATCAGCTCGCCGAGGACGAAGACGCTGTTGGCGCCCTGCATGATCACTCCGACCGGGTAGAGGAAGACGACCTCGATGTCAAAGAGGATGAAGAGCATCGCCACCAGGTAGAAGCTGACCCCGAAGCGGAAGCCTTTGACCGCCTCGACCGGGATCCCCGACTCGTAGGGCTCGGCCTGGCGTCGGCTTGCCGCAGTCGCCGTCGTCGGCCGCTTCGGCCCGATCAGGTGGTTGAGCATTGTGAACGCCCCTCCGACCGTGAGGCCGAGGACGGCGAAGACGAGAATCGGGAGGTAGCTCTGAAGCACTGGGGGTCCGTTTTGGTCCGGGCGAGCCTTGGGCGTCGTTGAGCCGCCGTTGGTGCCCGTCGTCGGTGTTATACACCCACCTTGTGACACATTGCTACATAGTGATTTTCCGCATCAGGAAGCCGAATCCCGACCCTTCAAGGCGGATATAGATGGTCGTCGCCCATCTCGTCGTCGGCTGTGCGGTGATCCTGCTCAATCTCGCCGCCGGCGCCCTCGGCGGCATCTCCTGGTTCCGCGATCGGCCCTCGATCCGCTTCTGGTACCTGCTGCGCGCCGCCCAGGCCTCGGTCTTCCTCCAGGTGATGCTCGGCGGCCTGCTCGTCTTCACCAACCACAAGCCGGCAGACAACCTCCACTACCTCTACGGGATCCTCCCCCTCGTCGTCTCCCTGATCGCCGAGGGGGCCCGAGCCGGCGCCGCCGAGCGCGAGCTGGGCGACCTCGACTTCGAATCCCTCCCGGCCGAGACCCAGGAATCCCTCGCCCTGGCGATCGTCCGCCGCGAGATGGGGATCATGGCCGTCAGCTGCGGAGTGATCTTCTTCCTCGCCCTGCGAGCCGCGACCACCAGCGGCCACTTCTAGGAGGGGCTGGCGAAACCCCCGCCCACGCCTGGCGGCGGCGGAGGCGCTGGCTATCGCGACTGGATGCGACTGACTCAACCCGGGGGCTGGTACCCACCGTCGTGGAAGACCAGCGGCGCTCCCGCGCCCGTCTCCAAGCCGGTCACCTCGCCGGTGACGATCACGTGGTCGCCGCCGGCGATCACGTCGCGCAGCTCGCAGGCGACCCAGACGAGGGCGCCTTCGATCGCGGGGACGCCGTCGCGCTCGCTCCACTCGACGCCGGCCCACTTGTCGGCGATCGGGGCCTTGGTGGCGAAGGCGCGGGCGATCTCCTCCTGCCCCGCGTGGAGGACGTTGACGCCGAAGCGGTTGGCCGCCTGCACGGCCAGCAGCGTGCGTGAGCCGCGGTCGAGGCAGGCCAGCATCAGCATCGGCTCGATCGAGAGCGAGCAGACCGCGTTGGCCGTCGCGCCGGCCGGGCTGTCGGGCCCAGCGGCGGTGACCACGGTGACGCCGGTGGGCAGCATCCCCATCGCGGCACGGAATCGGGCGGGGTCGGGCGGACTCATGGCAGGTCCAGACAATATGATGCGCGCCGCGTGCGTCCCATCCTTGCCATAGCTATGGCCGCTGCCGCGGCATTTGGGCTCGTCGCCTGCGGCTTCGGCGAGCAGGGGATCTCGGTCTCCAAGAACGACCCCAGCTACAACGGGGCCGTCGCCTTCGCCACCCACTGCTCCGGCTGCCACTCGCTCAGCGCCGCGGGCACCCAGGGCACCGGCAATCGCGGCCAGCGCACGCAGGGTCCGAACCTCGACCAGCGAACCGAGACGTATGAAGACGCTCTCTTCGCGATTCAGAACGGTGGATTCTCCGGCGCGATCATGCCGCAGAACATCGTCGTCGGCGCCGAAGCCGAAGAACTCGCCCGCTTCGTCGCCAAGTACGCCGGCGACGACGCCGAATCCTCGCCACGGCCTGGCCAGCCCTCTCCTTAACCGGATCCGCCGATGCTCGACCTGAAGCTGATCCGCTCTGAACCCGAGCGGGTCAAGGCTGGTTTGGCGCGCCGTGGCGCCGCCGACCAGGTCGACGAGCTGCTCGTCCTCGACGCCCGCCGGCGCCAGCTGCTGCCCGAGATCGAGAACGCCCAGTCCGAGCGCAAGACCCTCTCCAAGCAGATCGGCGAGGCCAAGCAGAAGAGCGAGGACGCCGAGGGGCTGATGGCCCAGGTCCAGAGCTTGAAGGAGAAGATCGAGTCCGGCAAAGCCGAGCTCGAGCAGATCGAGCCCGACCTTGATCGGATCGCCACCGCCCTGCCCAACCTGCCCGACCCCGACGCTCCGGATGGGATGACCGAGGAGGACGCGGTTGTCGTCCGCGAGGTCGGCGCCCTGCCCGAGTTCGACTTCGAGCCGCGCGACCACCTCGACATCGGCACCGCCCTCGGCCTGATCGATATGGAGGCGGGGGCCAAGCTCTCCGGCTCGCGCTTCGCCTACGTCAAGGGCGACCTGGTCCTGCTGGAGCTGGCGCTGGTCCGCTTCGCCCTCGACCTGGTCCGCGCCGAGGGCCACGAGCCGGTGGTGCCGCCGGTGCTGGTCCGCGAAGAGGCGCTGGTCGGGACCGGCTTCTTGCCCGGCGACCGCGACCAGATCTACGAGATCCCCAAGGACGACCTCTTCCTGGTCGGCACCTCAGAGGTTGCCCTGGCCGGCCTCCACGCCGGCGAGATCCTTGACGCCGAGGCGCTGCCGCTGCGCTACGCCGGCTTCTCCACCTGCTTTCGCCGCGAGGCCGGCGCCGCCGGCCGCGACACCCGCGGCATCTTCCGCGTCCACCAGTTCGACAAGGTCGAGATGTTCTCGTTTGTCGAGCCGAGCGAGTCGGCGGCCGAGCACGAACGCCTGCTGGCGATCGAGGAGCGGATCCTGACCGAGCTGGAGATCCCCTACCGCGTCGTCAACGTGGCGGCGGGCGACCTTGGCGCGCCGGCGGCGAAGAAGTACGACTGCGAGGCGTGGATCCCGAGCCAGGGCCGCTACCGCGAGCTCACCTCCTGCTCGAACACGACCGATTACCAGGCGCGGCGCCTTGGTTGTAGGTATCGGCCGTCCGGCGGCGAATCTCCCCAGGCGGTCCATACGCTGAACGGCACGGCAGTGGCCGTGGGAAGGACGATGATCGCTCTGATCGAGAACCGACAGGAGCGGGACGGCAGTTTCACGCTACCTAATACTTTGCATAGCTACGGCGCGCCTGACAGAATCAGCGAATCATGAACGCGAGCGTCCGGGAGGCAAAACGCGTCGTCCTCTGCGATGACCACGAGATCGTCCGCGAGGCGATCAAGGCCAGGATGGCCAACTCGAGCATTCTCGAGATCGTCGGCGAGGCCGCAAACGGCCGCGATGTGGTCGAGGTCGTCAAGGAGCTGGAACCCGATGTGCTCATCATCGACGTCGAGCTGCCCAAGCGCGACGGCATCGAGGCGACCAAGGAGGTGCTCAAGGTCAGGCCGCGGACGAAGGTGATCGTCTTCACCGCCCATGCTCAGCCCGACCTGCTGGCGCTGGCCCTGCGCGCTGGCGCCTCCGGCTACGTCCTCAAGTCGGCGCCGGCCGAGGACATCGCCCGCGCCGTCAAAGCCGTGACCGGCGGCGGCACCTTCCTCGGCGGCGATTTCGCCGGCGGCAAGCCTTCCGAGGTCGAGAAACTGCTCGACCTCTCCCCGCGCGAGCGCCAGATCCTGGAGCTGCTGGCCGAGGGCCTGCGGGTCAAAGAGATCGCCGAACGGCTCTCGCTCAGCCCTGCCACCGTCCACACCCACGTCCGCAACGCGATCGCCAAGCTCGAGGTCGACACCCGAACCGAGGCGGTCGCGCTGGCGGTGAAGTTCAGCTATCTGGGTGCTGGGGGGACGGCTTGAGCTCCAGCGCGCAGCCGTTGATGCAGTAACGCTCCCCGGTTGCCCCGGGCCCGTCGTTGAAGACGTGGCCGAGGTGGGCATCGCAGTTCTTGCAGATGACCTCGGTCCGCCGCATGAAGAGGCTGTTGTCGGGGCGCAATTCGACGTGCTCGAGGTTGGCCGGCTCGGTGAAGCTGGGCCAGCCGGTGCCCGAGTCGAACTTGGTCCCTGAGGAGAAGAGCTCGGCACCGCAGCAGACGCAGGCGTACATCCCCTCGTTCTTCTCATCCACGTAAGGGCCGGTGAAGGCGCGCTCGGTGCCAGCGTTGCGGGTCACCTCGTACTGCTCCGGCGTCAGCTGGTCGCGCCACTCCTGCTCGGTCTTCTGAACTTTCTCAGCCATGGGTACAGGGTAAGGGGTCGGCGGCCTCGGCCTGGCAGGCCGCAAACAGGGCGGGGCGCTCATACGTCCGTCCAGTGCGGGAAAGCGCGGTTGTGGCCCGCCGCCAAACTGGCGAAGGAGGGGTATGGCCCGCCGAATCTCACTCACCGTCGCCCTGGCCGCACTCGCTTGCCTGCTGGTTGCGCCGAGCGCGGGAGCGATGAACTTGGGCCGGCTGATCGCGCCGCCGTCGGCCTGTCCGCACCAGGCGAATCTGGAGGATTCGCCCGCCGTCCAGGAGCAGGCGATGCTCTGCATGACCAACTACGCCCGCCGCCATGTCGGCGCCGCCAAGCTCGAAGGAGTTGATTCGCTCGATCGCTCCGCCACCTTCAAGTCGGACGACATCCTCCAGTGCGACAGCTTCAGCCACGAGGCCTGCGGGCGCGAATTCACCTACTGGATGCACCGGGTCGGCTACTTCTCCTCTTCCTGCTGGAGCGCCGGCGAGAACATCGCCTGGGGCACCGGCGAATACGGCACCGTGAGATCGATGTTCGTCGCTTGGATCCACTCTCCCGGCCACCGCGAGAACATCCTCGGCCACTTTCGCCAGATCGGGATCGGCCTCCAGGTCGGCACCCTCGAAGGCCACGGCAACGCCCACGTCTGGACCCAGGACTTCGGCACGATCTGCTGAGGGACGTTCCTGAAGTTAAGGGTCGTTATGGGGGCATAACTTCAGGCACGTCTCGCGATCTGCCTCTCATGCCTAGGATCCTGGCGTGGCCGATGCTTTCTATGAGATCGATGGCGACCGTTATCTCGCCACCGAGTTGACCCGCGGCCCCTGGGATCCTGGTGCCCAGCATGCCGGCCCGCCCGCGGCGCTGCTCGGCAGGGAGATCGAGCGGCTGGACGACGCGGCCGATTTCCAGGTCGGGCGCATCACCTTCGAGATCCTGCGCTCGGTGCCGATTGCGCCACTGCGGGTCAGCGCCCGGATCCTGCGTCCCGGCAAGAGGGTGCAGCTAGCCGAGGCGATCCTCAGCGACGAGGCCGGCGAGCCGCTGGTGCGGGCCAGCGCCTGGCGGATTCGGACCGCCCCCGTCGACCTTCCCCCCGAGGCCGCCGCCGCGCTGGCCCCGCCTCCGGGTCCTGAGCAGGGCGTCGAAGTCGCCTTCTTCCCGACCGGTCAGGACGTCGGCTACCACACGGCGATGGAGTGCCGGTTCGTCGAGGGCGGCTTCCTCGACCCAGGCCCGGCCACGGTCTGGATGCGGATGCGCCAGCCGCTTGTCGCCGGCGAGGCGCCCTCGCCCCTGCAGCGCACCCTCGTCGCCGCCGATGTCGGCAACGGCGTCAGCGCCACGCTCGACTACCGCAGCTTCCTCTTCATCAACGTCGACCTCACCGTCCACCTGGAGCGGATGCCGGCCGGGGAGTGGGTCTGCGTCGACGCGGTGACTTTGCCGCAGCCAAACGGCGTCGGCACCGCGGAGTCGGTGCTTTCCGACCACGAGGGCCGGATCGGCCGCGCCCTCCAGACCCTGCTGATCTCCCAGCGCTAGCGCGCCGCCGCCAGGGCGCGGCTGCGCGGGGCGATCGTCAGCGCGATTAGGGCCGCCGAGCCGAGCGCGATTGCCGCCGCCAGCAGGAAGGAGCCCTCGTAGCTGCTCAGCGCCGCCGCCGCGCCCGCCAGCGGCGCGCCGAATCCGACCCCAGCATCGAAGAAGGCGGTGAAGGTTCCAAGCGCAGCGCCACGGCGGGTTTCGTCGATCTGGTCGACGACGATCAGCGAGAGCGAGGGGTAGAGCAGCGAGAAGGCAGCGCCCATCGCCAGCGCTCCGGCCAGCGCCACCGGCAGGCTGTAGGCGAAGGCGATCGCGGTCAGCCCGACCGCCTCGACGCAGGCCGCGGCGCAGGCGACCCGGGCCGGGCCGACCCGGTCGGGCAGGTCGCCGCCGACGAGCCGGGTCAGGACCACCATCGTCGCGAAGGCGCCGAAGACGAGCGCGCCGTGGCCGACGCCGCGATCGTCGAGGTGGAGGACGACGAAGGTGGCGACCGCCGCGTAGCCGATCGAGCCGAGGGCGAGGGCGGCGCCGGGGCGGACCGCCTCGGGGGCGATCAGCGAGTGGTGCTCGTGCTCGGCCGGCGGGCCGGGCCGGAAGGGGTCGGGAACCCTGAGCGCGACCAGGGCGCCGATCAGCGGCATCACCCCGGCGAAGATCCAGACTGGCGTGTAGCCGGCCCCATGCTGGATCAGCTCGCCGAACAGCGGCCCGACGCTGAGTCCGGCCCAGACCGCGAGCCCGTAGAGGCCGATCACGCGGCCGCGGCGCTCCGGCGGCGCCAGGTCGACGATCCAGGCGGAGCCGGCGGTGAAGACGGTCCCCTCGCCCGCCCCCAGCACCAGCCGGGCAACGATCAGCCCGCCGACGCCGAGCGGCAGCAGGTAGAGGAAGCCGCCGGCGGCCATCAGCAGCGAGCCGATCAGGACCGCCGGCTTGCGCCCGCGGCGGTCGGCGAAGCGGCCGGCGAAGGGCCGCAGCAGCAGGCCGGTGATCGCGTAGGCGCCGATCACGACCCCGACCGCGATCTTGCCGGCGTCGAGCGGCCCGTCGACGTAGGGCGGCAGCACCGGCAGCACCGCGCCGACGGCGACCAGGCCGCAGAAGGTGACGGCGAAGATGCCGGCGAAGGCTGCGCCCGGCCTGGCCAGCGCCGGCGCGGCGGGCTCGGCGCTCATCGCAGCAGCGCGGCGAGGTCGTCGACGACGTGGTCGGGCGGCGGGTCAGCCGCGTCTGCGTCATCGTGGCTGCTGGCCCCGCTGAGGACGAGGATCGTCTCCAGTCCGGCCCGCCGGCCGCCCTCGATGTCGGAGGCGATCCGGTCGCCGACCATCGCCACCCGCTCGGCCTTGCCGATCCGCTCGCGGGCCAGCTCGAAGAGGTGGCGCTCGGGCTTGCCGCCGATCGCCGCCGTCTTCCCCGACGCGGTCTCGACGGCGGCGAGGATCGCGCCGGTCCCCGGCCAGGCGCCGCCGGGCATCGGCAGGGTCGGGTCGCGGCTGGTCGCGAACAGCGAAGCCCCCCGCTGCAGCGCCAGCGTCGCCGTCAGCAGCTCGGCGTGGTCGAAGCCGCGGTGGCCGGAGACGACGACCGCGTCGGCCTCGCGCCCGGCCTCCCCCTCGAGCACCCGTGGGCCGGCGGCCGCGACGGTCTGCTTGAACTCCGGCGCCCCGATCACGAAGGCCGTGCCGCCGCTTCCCACCGATTCGGCCGTCAGCCGTGCGGTCACGATGCCGGCGGTGACGATCCGGTCCTCGCCGACATCGACCCCGATTTCGCCGAGCCGGGCCGCGTAGGCTGCCGGCGGCTTGCCCGGGTTGTTGGTGACGAAGGCCAGCTCCTTGCCCGCCGCCAGCAGGGCGTTGAGCGCCTCGACAGAACCCGGCACCAGCTCGCGGCCGATCCAGACCACCCCGTCGAGGTCGATCAGAAGCCCGTCGAAATCGTCTGCGAGCGCCACCGGTCGCAGGCTATTGACTGATCTCGATACGGTGTCAGCAGTGAGCGTGAACGGACAGGTTGTGGTCGCCACCGACCTGACGCGCCGCTACGGCGAGGGCGACGCCGCTGTCGATGCCCTGGCCGGGGTCAGCACCGCCTTCGAGCGCGACCGCTTCACGGCGATCATGGGCCCGTCAGGCTCGGGCAAGTCGACGCTGCTGCACATCCTCGCCGGCCTCGACAAGCCGACGACCGGGACGGTCGAGCTAGACGGGGTCGAGATCACCGCACTCGACGACGGCGAGCTGACCAAGCTGCGCCGCGACAAGCTCGGCTTCGTCTTCCAGTTCTTCAACCTGCTGCCCGTCCTCACCGCCGAAGAGAACCTGGTGTTGCCGCTCTCGATCGCCGGCCGCAAGCCGGATCCCGAGTGGGTCGACCAGCTGATCCGCACCGTCGGCCTCGACGATCGCCGCAGCCACCGCCCCTCCGAGCTCTCCGGCGGCCAGCAGCAGCGGGTCGCGGTCGCCCGCGCCCTGGTCTCCAAACCGGCCGTCGTCTTCGCCGACGAGCCGACCGGCAACCTTGACTCGAAGGCGAGCGCCGGCGTGCTGGCGCTGCTGCGCCAGGCGGTCGACGATTTCGGCCAGACAGTGGTGATGGTCACCCACGAGCCGGCGGCCGCCGCCCACGCCGACCGCCTGATCACCCTCCGTGACGGCAAGCTCGTCCACGACGCCGCCCCCGGTTCGGCGGACGATGTGATCGAGCTGATGAAGCAGATTGACTAGCCTCGCCCTCAAGAGCCTCTGGGCTCGCAAGGTCCGGGCAATGGGGACCACGCTGGCGGTCGTGATCGGGGTCGCCTTCGTCGCCGGCAGCTTCATCCTCACCGACACGATTTTCGCCGCCTTCGACGAAATCTTCGAAGAGTCGCTGAGCGGGACCAGCGTCGTCATCACCGCCAAGAACCCGGTCGAACAGGACAACGGCGAAGTGCCGACGGTCAGCGCATCGCTCTTGCCGCGGATTCAGAAAACGGCCGGCGTCAAGCTGGCGGCGGGGGCAATCTTCACGCCCGGCGGGTTCTTCAACGCCAAGGGCGAAAAGATCGGCAACAAGTTCTCCCCCAAGTTCATCTCCTCGACCCTGCCGGGCGAACTCGAGTCGCTCACCTACATCGACGGCCACCGTCCCCGCGGCCCAACCGAAGCCTCGATCGACAAGGCCGCGTCCGAAAGCTCCGGGCTCAAGCTTGGCGAAGAGATCGAGCTGATCGGCCAGGGCAGCGCCAAAAAGTTCCGCCTGGTCGGGTTCACCCAGCTCGGCAGCGCATCCTTCGGCGGCGCCAGCATCGCCCAGGTCACGCTGCCGGTCGCCCAGGGCCTCACCCACAAGGTCGGCCACTTCGACCAGATCTCGGTCGCGGCCGCCAAAGGGGCCTCGCCGGCTGCGCTGAAACGCCGGATCAAGCGTGCGATGCCGGCCGGAGTCCGGGTCGAGACCGGCGCCGAAAGCGCCGATCGCAGCTCCGAAGAAATCCGCGACAACCTCAGCTTCCTGCCGACCTTGCTGCTCGTCTTCGGCTTCATCGCCGTCTTCGTCGGCTCCTTCCTGATCTTCAACACCTTCTCGATCACGGTCGCCCAGCGGATCACCGAGTTCGGGATGCTGCGCACGCTCGGCGCCTCACGGCGCCAGATCCTCAGCTCGGTCCTGGCCGAAGCGCTGGCGATCGGCCTGCTCGGGGCAGTGATCGGGATCGGCGGTGGCTTCCTGATCGCGCTGCTGCTCAACGCCCTCTTCGAAGCGATCGGGATCGACCTGCCGACGACCGGCCTGGTGATGGAGTCGCGGACGATTGTCGTCTCCTTGCTGGTCGGCGTCGTCGTCACCTTCGTCTCCTCGCTGATCCCGGCCCTGCGCTCGACCCGGGTGCCGCCGATCGCCGCGCTGCAGGCGTTCATGCCGCCGCCCACACGCCGCCGCCGGCTTGTCTATCTGGTCCTTTCGCTCCTGTTCGGCGGCGCCGGCCTGGCCATGGTCCTGATCGGGCTTTTCGGCAATGCGGATGCTGGCGCCACGGCTGGCCTGATGGGAGGCGGCGCGGTCGTGATCGTGATCGCGGTCTCGATCTTCAGCCCGCGGCTGGTGCCGCCGATGGCGGCCGCGGCGGGCTGGCCGCTTGAGCGGCTGCGGCGTTTGACCGGCAGGCTGGCGCGCGAGAACGCCCAGCGCAACCCGAGCCGCACGGCGGTGACCGCCGCGGCGCTGATGATCGGGCTGGCGCTGGTCACCTTCGTCACCGTCTTCTCCGCCGGGTTGAAGAGCTCGGTCGCCCAGGTCGTCGACGAAAACTTCGCCGGTGGGCTGGTGATCCAGAACAGCGACGGCTTCTCGCCGATCCCCAACGGGGCGGCCGCCGCTGCCCGCAAGGTCCCCGGTGTCGGCCTGGTCGCGACGATCCGCTCTGAGCAGGCGAAGCTGGTCGGCAGTGGGGCGGGGGCCAGGCTCTCGGCGCCGACTCCCGACATCGAAGAAACGGTCAAGGTCGAATGGAAGAAAGGCGGACCCGAGACGCTGCGGACCCTTGCCGACGACCAGGCGATCCTCTCCGACTCGTTCGCTTCCGACAATGGCCTCGAAGCAGGCGACCACTTCCGCCTGCTCAGCCAGACCCGCCACCGCCCGGTCCTCGAAGTAGCCGGTGAGTTCTCTTCCAAGCTCGGGGTGTTCGGCAGCGCGCTGGTCACCCAGGCGACGCTGGCGCGCGAATTCGGCCAGACCCAGGACACGATCGATTTCGTCAAGACCGCGCCGGGGGCCGATGCGGCCAAGGTCCAGGCGCTGCTGACGAAAGGCGTCGAAATCGCCTTCCCCACCGCCGAAGTGATGAACCAGCAGGAACTGAAGGAAAGCCGCGAAGAACAGGTCGACAAACTCGTCAACCTCTTTTTCGCCCTGCTCTTCCTGGCGGTCGTGATCTCCCTGTTCGGGATCGCCAACACGCTGGCGCTCTCGATCCACGAACGCACCCGCGAGCTGGGGATGCTGCGGGCGATCGGGATGTCGCGGCGCCAGGTGCGGACGATGATTCGCTACGAGGCGGTGATCACTGCTTTGATCGGGGCGATCCTCGGGATGGTCCTGGGCGTGATTTTCGCCTTCCTGATCGCCCAGCCGCTGAAGGACGAAGGCTTCACGATCTCCTACCCGATCGGCTCGCTGGTCGTGCTGCTGGGCCTGGCCAGCCTCGCCGGGGTGCTGGCGGCGATCTTCCCGGCCCGGCGAGCCTCGCGGCTCAACGTGCTGGAGTCGCTGCAGTACGAGTAGCTGCCTGAGGGCAGGAGACCGGCGCATCTCGACGTCCTCGGTCGCTTGCGTGCGAAGCACGCCACGCTCCCTGCGTCCTTGACCTGCTTGGTCTCCTGCCCTCAGGCCAGACCCATTCGTAAAGCCCCGGCGGCCTCGAGCATCGCGGCGCGGCTGCTGCGGCTGACGGCCGTGAAGTGGGCGAAGCCGTGGACGAGGCCGGGGTGGCGGCGCAGGGCGACCGGGACGCCGGCGGCTCGCAGCCGGCGGGCGTAGGCCTCGCCCTCGTCGCGCAACGGGTCGAAGCCGGCGGTGGTGACGTAGGCGGGCGGCAGGCCGGAGAGGTCGTCGACGTGCATGACCGAGACACGGGGGTGCAACGTCAGCGCTGCGTCGGGCAGGTAGCGCTGCTCGAACCACTCCATGTCGGCTTTGGTCAGCAGGAAGCCGTCTTCAAACAGGGCGCGGGAGGGCATTTCTCCCTCGCCGTCGGTGACCGGGTAGATCAGCAGCTGCATCGCCGGCATCGGCTCGCCTTCGTCACGGGCGACGAGGCAGGTGACGGCCGCCAGGTTGCCGCCGGCGCTGTCGCCGCCGACCGCGATCCGGGCCGGGTCGGCGCCGAGGCTCGCCGCGTTGCGCTCCGCCCAGCGGAAGGCGGCGGCGCAATCGTCGACGGCGGCCGGGAACGGGTGCTCGGGCGCCAGCCGGTAGTCGACGGCGAGGACGAGCGCGCCGCTGCGGGCGGCGAGGAAGCGGCAGGCGGAGTCATGGGTCTCGAGGTCGCCGATCACCCAGCCGCCACCGTGGAAGTAGACGAGCAGGGGCGAGGGGCCGCCGCTTGGCATGTCGAGCGGCGCGTAGAGGCGGGCGGGCATCGGCCCGGCCGGACCCGGGATCTCAAGCTCGCGGACGGCGGCGACCGGGACCGGCGGCCCGGCGGCGATCGCGGTGCCGAGGCGGTTCTCGGCCCGCGCCTCCTCGACGCTCAGACCCCCGGTGACCGAGGTCTCCCCGCCCAGCGCCGCGAGGCGCAGGAGGGCGTTGATGTCGCTGGCCAGCCGCTGGCCGTCGATCGCGGGCCTCGAGCCGAAGAGAAGCCGCTGCACGCCTGCGGGCAGCGCGCAGGCCGTGCGCAGGATCCTGTGCTCGGTCGATGCCGATAGGCGGGGGAGGGCGGCCACGACCCAGGCAGGCTATGGCTTGAAAGGAGGAGGGGCGTTGGCTCGGATGGCAGGATTGCCGGGGCGATGTGACCCGATGAGACACGGATTGGTTGGCTGGCGGGGGTGGGACTCACCCAGACACCTTTCGGATACATCCAAGCGTTACGAGTGCAACTGGTTCAGTGTCGACCAAGCAGTGACTGCTGAACCTGCGGCAATGAGCGGCGTGCATGCCAGAAGAGCCGGTAGGAAGTGCGGCGCGTAGCGGGCAACCCGTCGGTACTTCGCCGCCAGAGCTAGCGCCGTGTATCTGAAGATGGCGGCGCCTCGCCCCCACACCGACCCTGCATCGGCGCCGGAGAATGACGTCGCCAATTCGTAGCGCTCGATGCACTGCGCCAAGCCACGACCGTGGCCCGCGGCATGGTGGAGGAACTCACCTAGATGTCTCGGATTGTCGTGATAAAGCCCGGCTTGAGGCGCGAAGCCAAGGCGCAGTCCCGCAGCAAGGCACCGCTGGTTGAAGATCGTGTCCTCTCCAGTTGCGATGTCCTCTGGATATTCGCCGACCAGCTCGAATACGGAGCGTCTAAAGGAAAGGGCATGCGCGACATCCTGTTGCCGCAGCAACGCCTCGACCGGCAGTAGAGCCGAGTACTCCATGAGGTAGCCGGCGGTGCCGATCCAGCTCTTGGGAGTTCCATTGAGAATCGATCCGCCGACTAGATCGCAGCCTGCGCGGTGAAGTCGCAGACGTTCTGAGAGCCAGCGCGGCTCAGCCCTGGTGTCGGCGGAGGCAAACGCGATCACCTCGCCGATTGCCATCCGGACCCCGGCGTTGCGGGCCGGCCCCGGAAGCATTCGATCCGCACAGTGATGAACTCGAACCGAGGAATGGTGCTCTCTCAGATAGTCCGCACAATCGTCCCCTCCTGAGGCAACGACAATGATCTCGAAGGGCGCGGCCAACTCCTGCGCATACAGCGCTTCAAGGGCTTGCTCGATCAAGTCCCGAGCATTGAAAGCCGGGATCACGACACTGGCCGCCGGGGTAGCGATGCTCACTTCCAGTGCCGATTCGGCCTGGTGGCGCGACGGGCGAGTCCCGCCAAGATTCCGGCGCTGTAGACAAGCCGTGCCGGAATGATCGCCAGCTCCGCCCCCCTTGCTACCTCGCAGGCACCCTTCCTCAGCGCAGAGGTGGGAAGGTTCGAGAGCCACGGACGTTCGACCTCTCCGATGTCATGCCCGCGACCGATCCAGCGAGCGTTCTCGAAGATCTCCCAGAGCGAGTCCGGGTTGTAGTGCCAACACAGCGCCTTCGGTGCCGCGACTGCCAGCTCACCCAGCTTCGGTGCCAGGGTCATGTCCTCGCCGTATCCGACTTCGTCATATCCGCTGACATCCAGGAAGCGCTGGCGGATGATCGCTCGGTAGTTGCCTGACTCGTCGGGGTGGCTTTCGGGGAGAAGTCGGGGCAACGCCAAGCGGCGGATCAGCGCATAGGCGCGCGCCCACCGACTGGAGAGATTGCCAATGTAAATCTCCTTGGAAAAAGCACCGGTGGCGCCGTCGCGAGTGATCGGCACGACTAAGTTCTCGAGGTAGGCTGGCGAGCACTCGATGTCGGCGTCGACGAACACCAGGATGTCGCCGCGGGCCAGGGCCGCACCGCGGTTGCGCGCGTGAGCGGGGCCACGGTGGGGAGTTCGAATCACTGTGGCCCCCAGTCCGTCTGCGATCGCGGCAGTCTCGTCGCGCGAGCCATCGTCGACGACGATCAGCTCGCGAGGCGCGAGGGTTTGGGATCGAAGCGAGCGCAGGCACCGCCGGAGATGACGGGCCTCGTTGTAAGCGGGTACCACGACGCTCACGTTCGGCGATGAGTCAGTCAGGGGGACGGCTCATGACTGGGCGTGTTTGCCTCGGCGCTTTCTTCCCTGTAGCGAGCCCAGAGCGTCCCCCAGCGTTCACGCTCAGGCTCGATCCGGGCGATGTCGCGGGCCAGCCACAAAGTGCCGAGAGATAGCAGGACCAAGCCAACGAGGAAAGCGGGAAGACCGTCACCGAGCACTAGAAACAGGGGTACCGCGTCCACTCCGATTCCGACTAGCAGCGAGATCAATAGCCAAAGGTCCCAGGCGGAAGGGTTGGTGATGTGTCTGGCCAGAGTCTTCGCGGCCTTCGACTTGGAGGCACGCAGCTTGCTCGCGATCCTTCCGTCCTCGGCCTCTGCCCAAAATCGAGGGCGGACGACAGCTACGTCTTTCTCCCAAGACGTGTCGGTGAACGGTGTAAAGGCGGCGAGATAGGTTGTCACCTGCAGCTGGAGCCGCGCATTCCTCGTCATTTGCAGGACGCCAAGTTGCAGGGGTACTGGTGACATCACAATGACCCAAGCTGAATTTTTGGTTACGCCGGCGGTGAAGAAGGCCGCCGCAATCGCCAGAAAGGAGGCACTTATTGCCGTGATTTCCCGCCAATCGGCTGCCTTCTGGTTGCTGAGCGCGAGGAACTCTTCTTGATTGAGGGGCTGACGCATCGCAGGAAGGTTAGTTTCTTGCGGTAATCGCGTTTAGCGCCACTGGGCTGGCGCGTTCCATTGGCAGGGCGACAATTGATGGGGGAATTCGAGAGCCCGAGATCGGAAGAGCGTCCCAGACGCCCGAAAAAACGAGCGGGCCGGAATGCGTCTGAACGGGAGAGAACCCCGCGACTTTCGCCGGACGAATGTCACACGCTTTGGTGCAACTTGCCTGTACGGTTGACGGGCGCTATGGAGGCAACGCTGACAACGGCAGCTCCACCAGCGGCGCCCCGCGATCTGGTCCGGGGCCTCCCGCCGGGCCCACGGATGCCGCGGGCGGCGCAGACGGCGATCTGGTCGCGCCGGGCGCAGTGGATGCTGGAGCAGTCGCGCGCCCGCTTCGGCGACATGTTCACGATCCGGATCGCCTACGAAGGAACCTGGGTGATGGTCTCCGACCCGGCGATGATCAAGCAGGTCTTCACCGGCGACCCGCGCGTCTTCCACGCCGGCGAGGGCAACGAGATCCTCGCCCCGATCCTCGGCGAGAACTCGATGCTGGTCCTTGACGAGAAGCCGCACATGAGTCAGCGCAAGCTGCTGCTGCCGCCCTTCCACGGCGAGCGGATGCAGGCCTACGGCGAGAAGATGACCGAGATCGCCGCCCGCGAGATCGACAGCTGGCCCGCCGGCGTCCCCCACAAGCTGCGGCCGCGGATGCAGGCGATCACCCTGGAGATCATTCTCGAGACCGTCTTCGGCCTGCACGGCGGCGAGCGGATGAGCGCGCTGCGGGCAGCGTTGCGCGAGTTCCTCGACCTCACCACCAACCCGCTGATGCTGGCCCCGATCATCCTCGCCGGCCCGACCAGGATCAGGCGCTTTCCCGCCTACCGCCGCCGCGTCGATCGGGTCGACGAGCTGCTGCACAGCGAGATCGCCGAGCGCAGGGTCGCTCCCGACCTCGCCGAGCGCGACGACATCCTCTCGATGATGGTCTCCGCCCGGCACGAGGACGGCAGCCCGATGAGCGAGGCCGAGATCCGCGACGAGCTGCTGACGCTGCTGGTTGCCGGCCACGAGACGACGGCGACTGCGCTCTCCTGGGCGATGGAGCGGCTCAGCCGCCACCCCGACAAGCTCGAGCGCCTGCGCGCCGACACCCTGGCCGGCGACGAGGCCTACCTGACGGCGACGATCCAGGAGACGCTGCGCCTGCGCCCGGTGATCGTCCTCGTCATCAGGCACCTGACCGAGCCGGTCGAGATCGGCGGCTACGAGCTGCCCGCCGGGGTCAAAGTCACCCCCTGCATCCACCTCGTCCACCGCAACCCCGAGATCTACCCCGACCCGCACAGCTTCCAGCCCGAGCGCTTCATAGATAACTCGCCTGGCACTTACACCTGGATCCCTTTCGGCGGAGGCGTCCGCCGCTGCCTCGGCGCCTCCTTCGCCCAGTTCGAGATGGCGGTCGTCCTCCGCGAGCTGGTCAAGCGCTGGCAGGTCCGCCCGGCGAAAGCGGAGTCCGAGCGGCCCTTCCGCCGCGCGATCACCGAGACGCCCAGGCACGACGCCGAAGTGATCCTCGGCTGAGCAGCTCAGCTGTAGTTGGTCAGCGCGATCAGCGACCCGTCCGGGCCGCGGAAATAGACGCTGTGGCCCGGAGTGCCGAGTGTCTCGGCCGGGGCGTCGACGGGCTCGAATCCGTTTTGCCGCAGCTGCTCGATCAACGCCGCGCCGCTTGCGCCTGGTGACGGCTGGGGCGCGGGAGACGTCGTGGCTGTGCTCCTGAACACCGCCAGCAGCGCTGCCCCGAGCACGTAGAGGATCGCCACCACCGCGACCTCGCGGCCGTTCAGCCCGCCCCCCTTGGAGAGGATCGCGTAGGTGACGAGGACAGTCAGCAGGGCCAGTAAGACCAGGGCCACGTTGCGCAGCAGGAGCACGTTGCCGCTGTCGCCCTTGGATCGCAGGCCGAGCAGAAGCGAGGCCTGCGATCCGGCGAAGGCGAGCAGCGCCATCACCGCGATCACCTTTCCGGTCCCGTCGCCGGGATGGCCCCAGATCGCGAGCGCGATCCCGGCCACGGCAAAGGCCGAAGCGGTTGCCGTGAGGTGGCCGAGCCAGGCCAGCTCCGGCCGGTTCCTGGTCAGGCTGACCCCGGCCATCGCGGTCAGCAGGAAGAAAACTGCGGCAAACGCCATGCCGGTGGCCTGAGCCCGCCCGTCGGAGAAGCCAGAGTGCCCGCCGATCTTGACGATCAGGGCTGCCGCGCCCAGGCAGAGAAGCACGCCAAGGACTACGCCCGTCTGATTTCGCCCACCGCTCACGACCGCAGCCTAAAGAACGGCTCTGTGGTCGTGAGCCGACCCTCTCGTCAGATCAGCCGCAGCCGGTGTTGTTGCCGCAGGACGAGCACGTGTAGCAACTGCCCGTGCGCTGCATCATGCCGCCGCACTGCTCGCAGGCGGGGCCGAGGTCGAGGCCGGACATCTTGGCCGGGACCACGGGAGGCGTTTCGGTGAAGGCAGACGCCGCCGGGACCGCGCCGCCATTGCCGTTGCCGGGCTTGGAGTGGCCGTTGGCCGGGCCGGCGGTGCCGCCGCTGGTGTCGATGCCGAGGCCGAGCTGAGAGGTCTCCGCCTCCTGCTTGGCGCGGACCTCGCTGGTCATGATCCCCAGTTCCTCAAGCGTTTCGGTGTCCTCGATGAAGCGGCTGGCGACCCAGCGCATGATGTAGTCGGGCAGCGATTTGGCGAAGGGGATCTCCGGGTTGCCGGTGATGCCCTCCGGCTCGAAGCGCATGTAGCTGAACTTGCGCACGAAGTCTTCGAGCGGCACGCCGTACTGGAGCCCGAGCGAGATCGCCGTCGCGAAGGCGTTCATCAGCCCCCGCATCGTCGAGCCCTCCTTGCCGATGTCGGTGAGGAAGATCTCCCCGACCGAGCCATCGTCGTACTTGCCGGCGGTGATGTAGCCCTCGTGGCCGGCGATCGAGAACTTATGGGTGATCGATTCGCGCTCGCGCGGCATCCGCTTGCGCTCCGGTGGGGCGACGATCACCTCTGGCTCGGCGTCCTTCTCGTTCTGGGCGTCGGTGCGCAGCGCCTGCGCCGTCTTCGAGCCGTCGCGGTAGATCGCCAGCGCCTTGAGGCCGCCGGTCCAGCCGCGCGTGTAGGCGTCGGCGATGTCGGCGATCGTCGCCGACTGCGGCAGGTTGACCGTCTTCGAGATCGCCCCGGAGATGAACGGCTGGGTCGCGGCCATCATGTCGATGTGGCCGGTGTGGGTGATCGCCCGCTCGCCGACGGCGACGTCGAAGACCGGCAGGTGCTCGTCCTTCAGGCCCGGCGCTCCGATGATCGTGTTCTGCTCGGCGATGTGGGCGTTGATCTGGTCGACCTCTGCCTCCGAGTAGCCGAGCGTGCGCAGGGCCAGCGGCACCGACTGGTTGACGATCGTCATTTTGCCGCCGCCGACCAGCTCCTTGAACTTGACCAGTGAGAAGTCGGGCTCGATCCCGGTCGTGTCGCAATCCATCAGGAAGCTGATCGTCCCGGTCGGCGCCAGCACCGTCGCCTGCGCGTTTCGGTAGCCGTGCTCCTCGCCGAGCTCGACCGCCTCCTCCCAGGCCTTCTGCGCCGCTGCCAGCAGGTCGCCCTTGATCCCGCTCGGGTCGATGTCGTAAGAGGCGTCGCGGTGCATCCGCATCACCCCGTTGTGGGGCTCGCGGTTCTTGCCGTACTCGTCGTAGGGGCCAGTCGCCTCGCCGGCGATCAGCGCCGACTGGCGGTAGGCCCGGCCGGTCATCAGCGCCGTGATCGCGGCGGCGACGTTGCGGCCCGTGTCGGAGTCGTAGGGCAGGCCGTCCGACATCAGCAGGGCGCCGAGGTTGGCGTAGCCGAGCCCGAGCTGGCGGAAGGCGTTGGCGTTGGCGCCGATCTCCTCGGTCGGGTAGCTGGAGTAGCCGACGACGATCTCCTGGGCGAGGAAGACGATGTCGACCGCGTGCTCGAACTCGCCGATGTTGAAGGAGCCGTCGGCGCGGCGGAATTTCATCAGGTTGAGCGAGGCCAGGTTGCAGGCCGAGTCGTCGACGTGCATGTACTCGCTGCAGGGGTTGGAGGCGTTGATCCGGCCCGACTCGGGGCAGGTGTGCCAGCGGTTGATCGTGGTGTCGTACTGGATGCCGGGGTCGGCGCAGCGCCAAGCGGCGTCGGCGATCTGGTTCATCAGCCCGCGCGCGTCGAGCGTCTCCACCGGCTCGCCGGTGACCCGCGCGGTCAGCTGCCAGTCCTCGCCGGCCTCGACCGCCTGCATGAAGTCGTCGGTGACGCGGACCGAGTTGTTGGCGTTCTGGTACTGGATCGAGGTGAAGCCCTCGCCGTCGATCGACATGTCGAAGCCGGCTTCGCGCAGCGCTTCGGCCTTCTTCTCCTCGTCGGCCTTGCACCAGATGAAGTGCTCGATGTCCGGATGGTCGACGTCGAGCACGACCATCTTCGCCGCCCGCCTGGTCTTGCCGCCGGACTTGATCGTCCCCGCCCAGGAGTCGGCGCCGCGCATGAAGCTGACCGGGCCGCTCGCGGTCCCGCCCTTCTTCAGCGGCTCCATTGAGCCGCGGATGTTGGAGAGGTTGATTCCGGAGCCGGAGCCGCCGCGGAAGATCCGGCCCTCTTTGGTGTTCCAGTCGAGGATCGAGTCCATCGTGTCCTCGACGCTGAGGATGAAGCAGGCCGAGCACTGCGGCGTCTCCTCGAAGCCGACGTTGAACCAGACCGGCGAGTTGAAGGCCGCTTTCTGGTTGAGCAGGATCGAGGTCAGCTCCGCCTCGAAGGCGCCGGCGTCCTCGTCGGAGGCGAAGTAGCCGCCGTCGCGCCCCCAGTTCGAGATCGTCCCGGCGACGCGGCCGATCATCTGTTTGACCGAGCTCTCGCGCTCGGGGCTGCCGAGCTGCCCGCGGAAGTACTTCTGGGCGACGATGTTGGTCGCGTTCTGGGACCAGCTCTTGGGGAACTCGACCCCGCGCTGCTCAAAGGCAGGGCTCTCGGGATTGCCGATCACCGCATCGCGGATCTCCCACTCGATCTCGTCGAACGGATGCACCCCGGGAGAGGAAAAACGGCGTTCTATCGCGAGGCCCTTGAGACCGGTTGACTGGCTGCTCGTGGCGGTCTTGGACATCAAACTGCTCCTCTCGCGGGGACTTTCAGGGGTAACTACGCAGGATCGTTAAGTGCTCGGACGGAACCAGCCCCAAATCGGACGGAACACGCCCTCAATTTCGCAAATAAGGGACGTCCCGTTGGGTAGCAAGACCTCTTTACATGGTGGCAAGTCCGCAAAGTCGGCACTTAAAGGTTTGGGACAAGCGGACCGTAGGCCGGTACCCTCGATCAATGGTCGAAGACCTGCGCAAAGGCGCGGAGCGGATGGGCGAGCGCCTGGAGACGGCGCGCGACGCTGCCGTTGACGCGATCGCCGCGGTCAAGCCGAAGCTGCGCGGGGTCTCGCACGAGTGGGCCTTCTTCATCTCCCTCTTCCTCGGCGCGGCGCTGATTTTTGCCGCCAAGACCCCGAAGGCGACGCTTGCGGTTGCGATCTACGCGGTCAGCCTCAGCGCCCTGCTCGGGACCAGCGCCCTCTACCACCGGGTCAACTGGAAACGGCCCAACGTGCGGCGCTGGATGCGCCGGCTCGATCACTCGATGATCTTCTTCCTGATCGCCGGCACCTACACGCCATTTGCGCTGCTGGTTCTCAACGGGCCGCTTGCCGACGCGATCCTCGCTGTCGTCTGGATCGGCGCGATCGCCGGCGCGATCGTCGAGATGGTCTGGATCGAGCACCCCAAATGGGTGGGCGCGCTGATCTACCTCGCGCTCGGCTGGGTCGCCGTCGCTGCCTTCCCCGAGCTCTGGAACTCGATGGGCGTGCCCGGCACGCTGCTGCTCGCCGCCGGCGGCCTCCTTTACACGGCCGGCGCCGTCGTCTACGCGACCCAGCGCCCCAATCCCAACCCCCGCGTCTTCGGCTACCACGAGGTCTTCCACGCCTTCGTCATCCTCGCCGCCGCAGCCCACTTCGCCGCGATCGCCTTTTTCGCCCTGCCTGCGAGCTAGCCAAGCCGCCCAGAGCGAACTGCATCAAATTCTCTACCTGCTGGAGGGAGAATTTGATGCAGTTCGAGGGTTGTTAGGCCGCGACCGGCTGTAGCTCCTCGACCGCGGCGACCAGCTCAGCCAGGATCTCCTCCAGCCGCTCGGACTGGCCCGGCGCCAGCTCCAGCCGGTCGCCGACCAGGTGCTCGTGCGCCTGGGCCACCGGCAGCTCGGCCTCGATCACGCGGCCGCCCATCGCGCCGAGGACTTTGCGCAGCTCGGCCTGGGCCCAGACTGCGCCAAACATGCCAGTCGAGGCGCCGATCACCGCTGCCGGCTTGCCGCTCAGGGCGCTCTGCCCGGCCGGGCGCGAGGCCCAGTCGAGCGCGTTCTTGAGCTGGCCGGGGATCGAGTGGTTGTACTCCGGCGTCGCCGCCAGGACGGCGTCGGCGCCGCTGATCGCCTCGCGCAGCTCGCGCACGGCCTCGGGCGTCCCCTCCAGTTCCGCGTCGGCGTCGTAGGGCGGGATCTCCCGCAGGCCCTTGAGCTCGACCAGCTCCGCCCCGGCGGGCAGCCGCTCGGCGGCTGCCCGCAGCAGGGCGCTGTTCAGCGACTCGCTGCGCAGGCTCCCGGATATCCCCAGGACCCTCATCGCTATGCGGCCTCCTCGACCAGCTCCAGGTCGACGGTGATGGCGACCTCGTACTCGAGGGCCTGGCCGCCGCTCGGCAGGTCGGCGTTCCAGTCGAGGCCGAAGCTGCGCCGGTCGACGCTGGCCGCCAGCGAGAGGCCGACTCGGGCATTGCCGCCGAGGTCGGCGCCGAGCTGGGCGAACTTGCCGCTTGCCTCCACCTCGTGCTTCTCGCCCCGGATCTCGAGCTCGCCGCGCACCGTCGCGCTGCCGTCCTCGGCGACCTCGATCGCGGTCGAGCGGAAGCGCAGCTGCGGGTAGCGCTCGGCGTCGAAGAAGTCGGGGGAGAGGAGGTGGCCCTTGAGCTGCTCCTCGGCGATCTCGATCCCGGCGACATCGACCGTGCCCTCGAGCTGGGGGGAGTCGCCGCCGGTCAGCTTCGTCTCGTATGCGCTGAAGCCGCTGCGGAAGGTGGAGACGCCGTTGTGGGTGATCGCGAAGCCGATCGAGGAATGGACCGGATCCACCACCCAGGCGCCGGTCGGAATCTGCTGCTGCGTCTGCGTCGTCATTGTCTGCTCCTAGTAGTTGGTTTCCTAAGAAATGCTTGTCGTAGAAACCAATATAGAGGAAATAATTTCTATGTCAACTATTGATCCGCAAAGGGTTATCTGCGACCATGGATGTGATGGCAAACGAGACGACAGTCGCATCCGGCAAGCCTGCGGCCGCCTCCAAATCTCCCCACGGCGAGGCCTGGGGGGCGCTATCGCGGACCCAGGCAGCGGTCAGCCAGCGCCTGCAGGAGGCCCTGACCGAGTCGGGCTTCCCGCCGCTGCCCTGGTACGAGGTGCTGAGCACGGTCGCCGACGCCCCCGACGCGCGGATGCGGATGGGCGACCTTGCCGAGGCGCTGGTGATCACCCGCGGCGGCCTGACCAAGCTGGTCGACCGCTTGGTCAAGGCCGGCCTGCTCGAGCGCACCTTCTGCGAGACCGATCGCCGGGTCAGCTACGCGACCCTGCTGCCCGCCGGCGACGACCTGCTGGATGAGATGCGGCCGGTGGTCGTCGCCGAGCTGAAGATCGCCTTCTCCGCCAAGCTCAGCGTCGCCGAGGCCAACGACCTCCGTGACACGCTCGACCGGGTTCGCTCCTCCGCCTGCGGCGGAGGCCACTGAGCCTCAGGCCAGGGCCGCTGCGGCGCGCTCTTTGGCGGCCTCGATCAGCGCCAGCAGCTCGGCCTCGCGGCCGTCGCGGACCAGCGCGATCGGATCGGGGTCGCCGTTGACGATCCCCTCGAAGAAGTCCTTGCGGTCTTGGTAGGTCGGCAGCGTCCCCTTGGCCCAGCCGCGGGCGTCGTTGAGGATCACCGCCAGCCGCGCGTACTCCTCGCCGAACAGCGCCGCCACCTGCCGCTTCATCCGCTTCGCCAGGGCGGGGGAGGCGCCGGCGGTGGAGATCGCGATCGCCAGCGGCCCGGTGCGGACGATCGCCGGCAGGATGAAGTTGCAGAGCGGCGGCACATCGACGATGTTGACCAGCATCGCCCGCTTCTCGGCATCGTCGAAGACGCCGATGTTGACCTCGCTGTCGTCGGTGGCGGCGATCACCATGAAGATGCCCTCGAGGTCGGCGGCGCCGGCGTAGGGCCGCTTCTCCCACTTGATCGAACCCTCGGCCGCCATCTCCTCCAGCGCCGGATGCGCGGTCGGGGCGATCAGGGTGACGTCGCCGTCGCAGGCGAGCAGCCCCTCGACCTTCTCAAGGCCGATGTCGCCGCCGCCGATCACCAGGCAGCGCCGCCCCGAAAGTTTCAGGCAGGCGATGTAGAACGGCGTCTCCAGCATGTCGCGCACGCAGGACTGGTCGCAGATCCCTTTGCGGAACTGGCAGACGCACTCCTTGCCGGCATAGGCCTGGGCGGGCATGGGATGAAGGTTAGTGATGCGGGCTCAGAGGGAGTCGAGGGTGAGCCGCAGGCCGTCCTCGAGGCTCGTGCCCGGGCGCCAGCCCAGCTCGCGCTCAGCCCGGCCGGCGTCGATCGAGATTCGCTGCACCTCGCCCGCCCGTGGCGGCGCGAACTCGGGCTCGAAGCTCTCGACTCCGCTCAGCCGCCCGAGGGTCTCGGCTAGCTCCAGCACGTTCGCCTCGCGGCCGGTGCCGATGTTGACCGGGCCAGTCAGCTCCGACCCGGCTGCTGCCAGCGCCGCCGCGACCACGTCCCCCACATATATGTAGTCACGGGTCTGGCTGCCGTCGCCGTAGATCAGCGGCCGCCCCCCGGCTCGCAGCTTGCCGCAGAAGATCGCGATCACCCCCGCCTCGCCGAGCGGGTCCTGGCGCGGCCCGTAGACGTTGCCGAGCCGCAGCGATATCCCGGAAAGCCCGTAGAGCCGCTCGTACAGCGCCAGGTAGCCCTCGGCCGCGTACTTGCTCTGGCCGTAGGCGGACATCGGCGCGATCGCGGTCCCCTCGTCGAGCGGCAGCTGCTGTCCCTCGCCCTCGCCGTAGATCGCGCCGCCGGTGGAGACGAAGACGACCCGGCCGGCGCCCGCGGCGCGCGCCGCCTCGAGCACGTTGGCGGTGCCGCCGACGTTGATCGCGGCATCGAAGGCGGGGTCCTCGATCGACTTGCGGACGTCGATCTGCGCCGCCAGGTGGAAGACCGTCTCCGGCTGCTTCTCGGTCGCCAGCTCGGCTAGCGTGGCGGCCTCACGGATGTCGAGCTCGACCAGCTCGGCCCCGGCCGCCAGCGCTCCCTCGAGGTTGCTGCGGCGCCCGGTCCGGAGGTCGTCGACCACCGTCACCTCGTCGCCACGCGCGAGCAGCGCATCGACCAGATTCGAGCCGATGAACCCCGCGCCACCTGTGACCAAGCACCTCATTCGCGCGCCGATCCTAAGGGGATCGGCGATTGCGGCCCGGCCAGGGTCGCCGAGCGCCCCTGCTACCTTTGCCGACCCATGAGGCTGATCGTCACAGAGAAGAACAACAGCGCCAAGAAGATCGCCGAGATCCTCGGCGCCGCCAACGGTGGCCCCGCCAGCGACAAAACTTTCAAAGTCCCGTATTACACGTGGACCGACGCCGACGGCGACCACATGACGATCGGGCTCAAGGGCCACGTGCTCGGCCCCGCCTTCCCTGAGGGCTACTCGAACTGGCAGAAAACCGACCTGCACGACCTGATCGACGCCAAGCTGATCAAGGAGCCGACCGACAAAAACGTCGTCAAAGCGATCAAAAAGGTCGCCAAAGAGGCCGACGAGCTGGTGATCGCGACCGACTTCGACCGCGAGGGCGAGCTGATCGGGCTCGAGGCCCTGGAGGAGATGCTCGACGCCAACCCCGAGCTCGGCTCCCGCGAGGGCACTGCCGACGGCAGCCTCGTGATCCAGCGCGCCCGCTACTCGGCCCTGACCAAGGAAGAGATCGAGCGCGCCTTCAACAACCTCGACACGCTCTCCTACCCGCTCGCCAACGCCGGCGCCGCCCGCCAGGACATCGACCTGCTCTGGGGGGCGACGCTGACCCGCGCCGTCTCCCTCGCCAGCCGCCGCTTCGGCTCCAACTTCCTCTCCGTCGGCCGCGTGCAGAGCCCGACCCTGGGCCTGATCGTCGAGCGCGAGATGGAGCGCCGCGCCCACGTCGCCAAACCCTTCTGGGAGCTGTTCGCCAAGTTCCAGCACCCCGATGGCGTCTTCGAGACCCATCACTCGGTCGACAAATTCTGGGACAAAGCCGAGGCCGACGCCGCCTTTGCCGGCACCTCCGGCCCCGGCGTCGTCAAAGCGGTCACGGCGCGCAAGAACACGCGCAAACCGCCGACTCCCTACAACACGACCGCTTTCAGCACCGACGCCTCCAGTCGCCTCGGCATCACTCCCGCCAGCGCGATGCGGATCGCCGAGGACCTTTATATGGACGGCTTCATCTCCTACCCGCGCACCGACAACACGGTCTACCCGGCCTCGCTGCCGGTCAAGGAGCTGGTCTCCTCGCTGGTCCGGGTGCCGGAGTTCTCCGCCGCCGCTGGCCTGCTCGACGGCGAGCTGAAAGCGACCCGCGGCAAAAAAGAGACGACCGACCACCCGCCGATCTACCCGACCCAGGCGATCCACCCCGGCGCCCTCGACGGCTCGAAGAAGCGCGTCTACGAACTGGTCGTGCGCCGCTTCCTCGCCACCTTCAGCCCGCCGATGATCACCGAGTCGACCCGGGCCGACATCGAGGCCGGCTCGGAGACCTACTTCGTCCGCGGCTCGGTCGTCGTCGACCCCGGCTACGCCGGCATCTACACCTACGCCCGCTCAGCCGACGACGAGATCCCGGCCCTGCAGGAGGGCCAGAGCCTCGACCTCAACGGCGCGCCCTGGATCGTCGACAAGGAGACGCAGCCGCCCTCGCGCCTCTCCCAGGCAAAACTGATCGAGATGATGGAGGAGCGCGGCCTCGGCACCAAGGCGACCCGCGCCGACATCATCCAGAAGCTCTTCGACCGCGGCTACGTCTACGGCAACCCGCCGGTCCCTTCTGAGACCGGGATCGCCCTCTACGCGGCCTTCAAGAACTACGTGCCGGCGATGGCGACGCCGGAGATGACCGCCCAGCTCGAGGCCGAGATGGACCGGATCGCCGCCGGCGAGATGACCAAGGGCGCGGTCGTCGGCGAAAGCCGCGACCTGCTGCACAAGACCTGGACCGAAATCGACGGCAGCCGCGAGGACCTGGCCAAAGTCATCTGGAAAGGGATGGACGAGGACCGCATCCTCGGCCCCTGCAAGGTCTGTGAGGAAGCCGGTCGCAAAAAGGAGGATGGCTCGCCGCACATGCTGCGGATCATCCGCGCCAAAAAATCCGGCAAACGCTTCGTCGGCTGCTCCGGCTGGACCCTCGACGATCCCGAGTCGTGCGACCAGACCTTCCCGCTGCCCCAGCGCGGCGACGTCTTCAAGCTCGAAGACCGCTGCTCGATCTGCGAGCAGACGCCGCGGCTCAAAGTCGTCCCCTTCCGCGGCCGGCCATGGAACCTTTGCCTCAACGATGACTGTGAGTCGATGCAGGAGATGAAGAAACGGCGGGCCGAGCGCGAAGCTGCCAAAGCCGCGAAAGCGGCGATGGAGAAAAAGCCCCCGCTTGACGGCAGCGAGGAAAAAGTGCCGGCGAAAAAACGCAAAAAAGTCAGCAAAGCCGACACCGCCACCCGCGGGCGCAAACGCGCCAAAGCGGCGACCAAAGGCTGAGGCCCAGGCCTTGTTTGTTTCGCTCGAGGGCGTCGACGGCTCGGGCAAGAGCACCCAGGCGCGACTGCTGGCCGAGGCACTCGGCGCCGACACCCTGCTGATCCGCGAGCCCGGCGGCACCGACGCCGCCGAGCGCATCCGCGAGCTGCTCGCCGACCCCGCCGTCGAGCTTGACCATTTCGCCGAGCTGCTGCTCTTCTCGGCCGCCCGCGCCGACCTCGTCAGCCGCGTGATCCGCCCCGCGGTCGAGGCCGAGCGCGACATCGTCGCCGACCGCTTCGCCGACTCCAGCGTCGCCTACCAGGGCGGCGCCCGCGAACTGGGGACCAGCCACGTGCTCTCGCTGACCGACACCGTGATCGACGGCCTCTGGCCCGATCTGACCGTGTTGCTGCGGGTCGACCCCGAGGTCGGCCTCGGCCGGGCCGGGGGGGAGGACCGGATCGAGTCCGAGGGGGTCGAGTTCCAGCGCGCCGTCGCCGAGGCCTACGAGGAGATCGCCAAGGTCGCCGCCGACCGGGTCGTCGTCGTCGACGCCGCCGGCACGGTCGAGGAGGTCCACGAGCGGGTGATGGCGGTCGTCCGCAGTCGATGACCGGCGTCCTGCAGGAGAGCACCGAGCACCAGCCGCGGGCCCGCCTCGCGCTCAGCGCAGCCCTCGCCTCTGGCCCCTCGCACGCCTACATCTTCCGTGGCCCCCGCGGCGCCGGCAAGAGCGCGGCGGCCCGCGCCTTCGCCGCCGAGATCCTGGCCGAGGGGGCGACGAGCGACCCCAACGACGCCCGCCGCCGGGCGCTGCTGGACCCCTCGCCCCATCCCGACCTGGTCTGGCTTACCCCCGGCGGTTCCCAGCACATGGTCGAGGAGGTCCGCGAGCGGGTGATCCGGGCCGCCTCCTATCGCCCCTTCGAAGGCGGCAAGCGCGTCTTCGTCGTCGAGGCCGCCGAGGCGATGCGCGACGAGAGCCAGAACGCGCTGCTGAAGACGCTGGAGGAGCCGGCCCAGTTCGTCCACGTGATCCTCCTCACCTCCGAGCCCGAGGCGCTGCTGGAGACGATCGCCTCCCGCTGCCAGCCGATCGACTTCTCGCCATTGCCGATCGCGGCGATCGAAGCCTCTCTCGCTGGCGCTGGCGACCCCGACGAGAGAGCCGCCGCCGCCCGTCTCGCAGCCGGCGACCTCGTTCGCGCCCGGTTCCTGCTCAGCGACGAGGGCAGGCATCTCCGTGCAGCGGCTTTCGAACTGGCAAAAGCTGCAGGCCCCGATTCTTTTCGAGATCTTTTGAGGACCGCTGAGTCCGCTGGCAGCGACGCCGAGGAGACAGCCCGTGACTTTCTCGAGGAAGAGAAAGCCTCGGGTCTCAAACGCAGCGCCCGCGACATTGCCGACGCTGCCAAACGCGCCGGCCGCCGCCGCCGCACCGAGATCCTCGACCTTGGGCTTGAGCTCTGCGCCGGCTGGTACCGGGACCTGGCCGCCCTTGCCACCGGCGCCTCCGAGGTCGTCTTCAACCGTGACCTCCTCGCCGAGCTGAAAGCCCAGGCCGCCGGCCTCGACTCGGCCCGCCCCCGCCGCGCCGCCGAGCTGGTCGAGGACACCCGCCGCCGCCTCGACCTCAACGTCTCCGAGGAGCTGGCGCTAGAGGCTCTTGTCTTTCGCGTGCAGCGCATCTTCGGCTAAGCGAGCCTGCTCGCGGGCTTTTTCCAGCGCCCGCTCCTGCGCCAGCCGGGTTATCTGGGCGGCCTGGCGCGACATGATCACGCTGAAGTTGAGCGCCAGCCCGAGCAGCAGCAGCAGCACGATCGAGAACAGCGCCACGTTGGTGTTGCGGACGCCCATCGCGTCGGCGACGAACTTGAGCAGGCTGGGGAAAGCGGCGCCGACCAGCATCCCCACGCCGAAGACGAACCAGACGACGCTGTAGCGCTCCTGCAGGCGGTTGCGGCGGATCAGATCGAGGATCATCAGCATGAAGGCGATCGCGATCAGCGCCGCCAAGATCCGCGTCTGCGGGGTCAGGTTGACGGTCGGGTCGCTGGCCCCCAGCACCAGCGCCCTCATCGCTCCGCCTCCACCTGGCGCGGGCGGAACTGGCCGACCAGCAGCACGATCAGGCTCTTGAAGATGAAGAAGGCCGAGCGCAGCGGGGTCAGGAAGGAGGAGCCGCCGGCCCGCTCCAGCATCCGCACCGGCACCTCCTCGACCCGCAGCCCCTGCCGCACGGCGAGCTGCAGCGACTCGATCTCGGCGAAGTCGGGCGAGTAGTTCTCGCTGAACAGCGACATCACCCGCCGGTTCGCCGCCCGCATGCCGCTGGTCGTGTCGGTGAAGCGCTGGCGCGTCGCCAGGGTGAGGAAGAAGCGGAAGAGGCTGGTGCCGATCCGCCGCGAGAGGGTCGGCTTGTAGTCGTCGCTCTCGGCCGTGCCGGGGTCGCGGTAGCGCGAGCCGATCACGAGGTCGGCGTGGTCGGCGTAGACCTCCGCCAGCAGGCGGGCGACCTCGACCGGGGGGTGCTGGCCGTCGGCGTCGAGGTGGGCGCAGCACTCATAGCCCTCGCGCAGCGCGTAGAGGTAGCCGGTCTGCAGCGCCGCCCCCAGGCCCTGGTTGAAGGGCAGTGAGGCGACCAGGGCGCCGGCCTCGCGGGCCGTCGCCACGGTTCCGTCACCGGAGCCGTCGTCGACGACGAGGATGTCGGCCGCGGGCATGTGCTCGCGCACATCGGCGATCACCGCGGCGATCGAAGCCTGCTCGTTCCAGGCGGGGATGAATACCAGCGTGCGCACCCGGCCGATTCTCCCATGAACAGGCGGATCCGCCCTGCCGTGCCCAGGGCGGCGGGCGAATTGTGTTAGTAAACCTTCATGACGCAGAGCGCAAGCGAGGTCAGCCGCCGGGCGCCATGGCCGGGCCCGCGGATCGGCATGCGGCTCTGGCTCGCCACCGCCTTCGCCGCTGTCAGCGTGATCACGGCCGGTGCCGTCTACTTCTTCGGCGACAACCAGCGGGCGCTGGTCGGGGCGATCCTGATCGGCGTTCTCGCCGGCTTCCTGATCGCTGCCGCGATCTCCCACCGGGTGGCGCGGCTGGCGCAGGCGGCGGGGGAGATGGCGGCCGGCTCCTTCGACGCGCCGCTCGGCGTCTACGGCCCGGATGAGATCGGCGACCTGGCGCGGGCGCTGGAGACGATGCGCGCCTCGCTGAAGGAGAGCTTCGGCGTCCTCACCGCCGACCGCAACAAGCTGGCGGCGATCTTCGACGGCCTCACCGACGCGGTGATGGTGGTCGACGAAGACGGCAGCGTCCGCTTCTCCAACAGCGCCGCGGCCTCGCTGCTCGACTCCAGCGGCATGCCCTCGGAGGCGCTGCTGCCAAACCTGCGCCGCGCCGCCGAGATCGGCTTCGCCGCCCATCCGGCGCTGCGGATCGGCGACCGCGCCTACTCGATGCAGGCCCGCTCGCTGCCCGACGAGCGGGCGGTCCTCGCCGTCGTCCGCGACCGCACCGAAGAGATGCGGCGCGAGTTCGCCGAAGCCGACTTCGTCTCCAACGCCGCCCACGAGCTGCGCAACCCGCTGGCAGGGATCGCCAGCGCGATCGAGGTCTTGCAGGACGGGGCCAAGGACGACCCCGAGGCGCGCGAGCACTTCCTCTCCCGGCTCAGCGACGACGCCGAGCGGATGAGCCGCCTGACCCAGTCGCTGCTGACCCTGGCCCGGGTCGAGTCGATCGGCGCCGGCGAGACCGAGGTGGTCGACGTGCCGATCGCGATCCGCGACGTGGTCGCCGCCGCCGAGGCGCCCAAACACGTCGAGCTGCAGGTCGAAGTCGAGCCCGACCTGACCGCCAAGGGCGACCCGACGCTGCTGCGCCAGGTGCTGATCGGCCTGCTCACCAACGCCTTCAAGAACACGCCACCCCCCGGCGCCGTTACCGTTCGCGGCCGCCACGACGGCGAGACGGAGGTTGTATTGGAAGTGATCGACACAGGAACCGGCATCCCGGCGGCAGAGATCGAGCGAGTTTTCGAGCGCTTCTATCGCCGCACGGAGTCGCGCAAGCAGGAGGGCTTCGGCCTTGGGCTGGCGATCGCCCGCCGCATGGTCGACGTCATGGGCGGTCAGATCGGCGCCACCTCCGTGCAGGGAGAGGGCAGCACCTTCTGGGTCCGCCTCCCGGTCGCCCAGCCAAGCCCGACCCCGGTCGCATGAGCGGCGGCAGGCGATGAGCAGCGGCCGCATCCTGATCGCTGACGACGAGCCCTCGGTCCGCGACTCGGTCGGCTACGCGCTGGCCCAGGAGGGCTTCGAGGTGACCGCGGCCGAGGACGGCGACGTGGCGACGGCGCAGATCGGCGAGGCGATCCCCTTCGACCTGCTGATCCTCGACATCATGATGCCGGGGCCGAGCGGGCTCGACATCTGCCGCGACGTGCGCTCGCGCAGCGCCGTCCCGATCATCGTCCTCACCGCCAAGGACGCCGAGGTGGACAAGGTCGTCGGGCTCGAGGTCGGTGCCGACGACTACGTGACCAAGCCCTTCTCGGTCCGCGAGCTGCTCGGCCGCGTCCGCGCCCAGCTGCGCCGCCGCGAGCTCGACCGCTCGCCGCTGGCCCAGGCGGCGAGGATCGAGGCCGGCCCGGTCGCGATCGACCTCGTCCGCCACGTCGCCACAGTCCGTGGCGCCCCCGTCAACCTCACCCGCTCCGAGTTCCAGCTGCTGCGCCTCCTGGTCGGCCGCCCCGGCGAGGTCTTCGCCCGCGCCCAGATCATGGAGGAGCTCTGGCAGACCGAGTTCGACGGCGACGAGCGCGCCTGCGACGTCCACATCTCCAACCTGCGCCAGAAGGTCGAGCGCGACCCGCAGAACCCCGAGCTCGTCCTCACCGTGCGCGGCATCGGCTACAAGTTCAACGGCGACGGCTAGAGCCTCCTAGAGCCAGGCGTTGACCAGGCGCAGGCCTCCAAAATTGCTTATTTGTTATTCTTGAGTTAGTTAGTTAACAAACTCCAGAAGGAGAGCATGATGAGCATCCCCCCCCGCACCACATCCTTCCGCTCGCGAGGCAGGCTCAACGGCGTGCTCCGCCAGGACGCGCTGGGCCGGCGCCAGACCACTCAGGGCACCCCGGCCGCGAACGGGTCCACCGAGCTCGACACCAACGCCTACGAGGCCCTCTACTACCGGGCCCGCTTGATCCTCGGCGACTCGTTTCCCCGCCCCTCCCGCTAGAAGGGCTTGTCATCCGCGCCCGGCGGCATCCTTCGCCGGGCTTTGAGGCGCAACTCTTCTTACTTCCTCGTCGCGGGGGTCCCGCTCCGCCAGGAGATGAGCCGGCTGCGGGCGCTGCCGGCCTTCGCCGGCGGGCCCCTGGCGGCGCGCGAGCCCGAGCTCAAGGTGCGGCGGGCGCGCACCCGCCCGAACCGGCTCGGCTTCGCCGTGCCGAGCCAGTTCCGACTCTCCGTCACCGCCTATCCGGGGATCCGCCCCGGCGACATCCTCGAGACGCTCCTGCACGAGCTGGTCCACCTCCACGTCGGCCGCGCCGCCGAAGCCCATGCCTGGCATGGCCGGACCTTCAAGGGGACGCTGGCGCGGGCGATGGGCGAGGGCTATGGGGTCGCCGGGCTGAGGCCGCGGGGCGCGATCCACGGCGCCTACGCCGAGGCAATCGAGCGAGCGCGGCTCGCCGCCGACGAGCCGCTGCAGATGCCGGCCTGATGGCCTCGACAGCCGGCCTCCCTCAGGTCTCCTCCCTGGTCCGGCCGCGCGAGGTCGAGCGGGCGGTGACGCCGCTGGAGCTGTTCTTCGACCTCGTCTACGTCTTCACCGTCAGCCAGCTCGCCCACAACCTGCTCGACCACGTCGACGCCCGCGGCATGGCCGAGACGTTGGTCCTGACCCTGGCCGTGATGTACGCCTGGTTCATGACCGTCTGGACCTCGAACTGGCTCGACGGCGAGCGCCAGCCGGTCCGCCTGATGCTGCTCGGCCTGATGTTCGCCAGCCTCTTGATGTCGACCTCGGTCTCGGAGGCATTCGGCGACCGCGCCGGCCTCTTCGTGATCGGCTACCTCGCGATCCAGATCGGGCGGACCGCCTTCGCCGTCGCCAGCTTCCGCGGCCACCGGCTCCATATGCACTTCGTCAACGCCCTGGCCTGGGAGATCGGGACGGCGCCGATTTGGATCGCCGGGATCGCGGTCGACGGCGACGCCCGCCTCGCGCTCTGGGCAGTGGCGGTGCTGGTCACCTACGGCGGCGTCATCGCCGGCCACCCGCTGCCCGGCCGCAAAAGCCCCTTCAGCTCCGACAGCCAGATCTATGCCGAGCACCTGCTTGAGCGCTTCCGCCTCTTCTTCCTGATCGCCCTCGGCGAGACCGTGCTCACGATCGGCAACGCCTTCGCCGACCAGCCGGTCGAGGCCGACCGCCTGCTCGTCCTCGCCGTCGCCTTCACCGGCACTGTCGCGCTCTGGTGGTGCTACTTCCACCGGGCCGAGGACATCGGCAAAAACGCCATCGAGGGCGTCGCCGACGCCTCGCGGATAGTCGGCGTCGGCAACTACACCCTGATCGCGATGGTGATCGGCATCATCGCGATCGCCGTCGGCGACGAGCTGGCAATCGCCAACCCCCACGACCCGAACACCCTCAACACAGCCGTCCTCATCTTCGGCGGCCCGATCATCTTTCTCCTCGCCCAGCTCGGCTTCATGCGCGAAGCAACCGGCCAGGCGCCGCGCTCCCGGGCCCTCGCCTGCATCGCCCTGCTCGTGCTCGGCGCAGCGACCCTCCCCCTCGGCCTTCTAGCGGCGGTCATCGCTGCCACCGCAGTCTTGGTCGCGGTGGCGGCAGACGACACCCGCACCGAGCCGCGTCTCAGCCCGGACAAAGCCGGCGAGCGGATTTGAACCGCTGACCCATTCATTACGAGCTAGCGGCAGTGGTCTGCGCTCTGCCGCGCTTGCCTTCTTGGGATCAAGCCCGACCGCCAGCGTCGGGGTTGGAGTTGCTGGGGTGGCAGTTGCGCTCACCCTTGACGTTAAATCGGGTTACCGGCCAGCTTTCAAGCGATTACCAAATACTCCACCAGTGTCAAGAGAGAAAAGTCGGTGACCTGGATCGAGCTAGGCGCTCTCGACCGGGGCGATCCTTGCTGCCATCGTCCCGGCCCGCCACGAACAGACGGTGCAATGACCATCGACGCTCGCCCAGAAGACTTCGTCCCCGATCTTGGGTTCAGCAACGCAGTATTTCTTCTGAGCTTCAGTAATTGTGATGATGCCAATATCGGGCACCGCTCCGACGCTGACCCTGCCATAAGCGCTGCTGGATTCGACACGGCCACCGCACTCCAAGCACTCGTCCGGAAGCAACATTTTTTCAATCGGGAAGCCGGGTGGTGCCTTGCCGTCGCTCATTACATGACCTTTTTCTTCACAACTGGTCCGCCGCAGTCAGGGCAGAACCAGTCGCTAGAGGCCAGCTTCTTTCCGATGAGCCCGCCCCAGAACATCGCACCGGACGGGACGTTCTTCTCAGCCGCCACCGGCTTTTCGCAACTCTCGCAGTACATGCCTGGCTTCTTCTCCACGCCCATTGCTACGCCACCTTTTTACAGAAAGAGTACTGCCCTGCCGAGCGACACCCACGGAAGCTAGTCTCGGGTAGATGAGCGGCTCGGTGGGCCAATGCCTGTCTCAGATCGCGGCATTGCTTGGGATCTCCTCGTTCGAAACCACCTCTTCTACATCTTCGTTGGCTTCCCGATGGGCGTTTACTCGCTCGTCCTTGACGAAGACCGGCCCAAACTCGTCAGGCCGCTCGACGAGCTTCCTTGTCGCCGACCTCGGGCTGATCCTCTGGGGCTCATCGAAAAGCCGCCCGATCTCAACCAATTCGGCGTCCTCCAGTGGTGGGATGTATTGCGCTCACAGGACTCGTTCCAGGAGTTATTTTGTGGTTCTACATCACGCGGCCACCAACGAAGACCTGTCCCGATTGCATGGAGACGGTCCACCGAGACACGAAGGTCTGCAAATTCTGCGCCTTCCGCTGGGAGCCACGGCCAACTCTTGGTGACGACTCATGAGCAAGCTGATGACAGAACGCCTGACTCAGCTGGCTGCAGCGGTGGCTCTACTTTCGGTAGTCATAGGCATAGTTGGCTCCTACGAGTTCATCAGCATCCTCGGCTTCCTCGGAGATTACGTCCTCAGTTTCCTCGCCATCTATCTAGGGTTTTGGTTCACCGCTCTAGTCAATAGCGACCACTGGGCGGTCAAGGGCATCCTTTACTTCGTGGCGTTCTTTCTTGTCTTCGCGTTGTGGGGAACGCTTGAAGTAGTAGATCCGCGCCTGACCGAACACCACCATTTCAGCCTCATGCATGTGCTGGCGATCTTAGGGCTTTTGGTGCTCGGCTATTTGCTCTATGTGCGGATCAGCGGTAAGTACGAAGCCCAGTTCAAAAAATGTCCGGATTGTGCAGAGAGAGTCTTGGAGGCGGCCAGGAAGTGCCGCTATTGTGGCTATCGCTGGGAAGAGGTCCCTGATCGGTGGGCTTGACGCTGGCGCGGTAGCGATGGCCCGGCCTATTTCTAGCTCTGGTCTGGTTCTTCGATGGGATAGAGAGCGGCGGCAATTTCAAGTGTCATCTCCACCATCTCTGAGTCGATCTCGAGCGCGTGTTTAAGGACTGCCTCGACACGACTGTCGGGCCGTCCGGCTTCTTTGAGCGCGATGGCGAGCATGGTCAGAGTCTCGGCATCGATCAAGTCCCTTCGCCCGGTAGAGCTGGCCCAATCGAGCCAGGCAATCGCCTTTCGCCATTGAGCCTTGCGAAGGCATCGCTCCCCTTTCTTCACCAATTTCGATCGCTTTCGCTGAAAGCGTCTCTCGTACCAAGCTGCCCTGACGCGATGGCCGGCAGCCTTGTGAGCATCCTTCGCGTTGGCAAACATAACCGGGGGAATGACGAAGCGAGTGACGATTTCCTTGGGCCGGCCCGGGCGGCGATACATGAACCGAACCTTGGGTCGCGCACGTATAGCTCGGGTGTACCAACGTGCGGCATCTGCGGCTAGGTCCGGGT
Organism: uncultured Conexibacteraceae bacterium; assembly: GCA_964401995.1. GTDB lineage: Bacteria > Actinomycetota > Thermoleophilia > Solirubrobacterales > 70-9 > DATCBF01. The sequence continues at coordinate 90,939 of CAYOAP010000007.1, forward strand.
TCCCCTTTCCGTTGCCCAAGTCATCCGAGTATCTGTCCCATGCGATTGCGCCGAGGGTTCTCTTGAAGTACCAAGCGTCCCGGTAATGGCTCGCGCTGTGAGATAGTTGCTCCATCAGCTCTCGTCCTTCCTGTTGCTCAGCGGGGTCGGGCGACCAGGCAATCTGCTGAGAGAGGTTGTAAAGCGTTTGGTCGCGCCGGTGGTCCGCGTGATCTTCGGCAGCTTTGCGCAACGCGTCGATTCCCTCGCGGGCCTCGGCTTCGGTTGTGTGCTGAGTCGGATCGACAAGCAAATAGGAGAAAGTGCGGAGCAATTCAGGGGATGCGTCTCCGTCTTCGTACCTTGCGCGGAGCCGGCGAAGTCCCTCTTCTCTTTCACCGTTGGCGACGAGGGCTTTCGCCTGGACGCATCGCAATAGATCGATTTGAGCGCTCTTGCTTTCGGGAGCTATTGCGATGCCGTCAGCGAGAAGTTCGACTGCCCGGTTGACATCTCCGAAATGCTCCGCTATCAGGCCCGCCGTTCCCTGAATGACAGCCCGCAGCTCGTTGGCGAACTCAAGCGGATACTCGGTCTGAGGGATGTTTGGAACCCCGGTGAGATTTTCAAAGGCCCACTTCCAACGAGCCTTTGTCGGAGTCTCGTCTCGCGTATGCGGATCGATATGGCGAACAGTCGAATCGCGGTGGCAGGTCGCCGTGTAAACAGACCATGCCCCACCGGTCTCTTGCCGGATGTCGCCTTGGAGTAACAAGAACGCGCGAAGCCGCGCACACAGCTTCGACGCAAACTCCCTTTCCGCGACTCCGACAATGGCGGGAAGCAAATAGACGGCTTTAATCTCATCGGGACTCAGGTGATCTTGAAGTGTCTTGACGATCGTGTCTCGAATCTCGATTGCTTTCGCTTGAGAGGTGCAGCGAAAGAGAGCAATCACCAATCTCCCCCTGGCTTTCCGCCGAGTTAAGCGCCAACGGGCGATTCCTTGGGTCGCTATGACGAATCCAAGCAGGCAAATCAAGGTGACCGGAATCGCGGCTCCCAAGGTCGGCACCCCGATTAGTAGCGAGGCGCAGAGGAGCGCCCAAAACGCCGGCTCGGGGATGCGAAAGTGGACGCGCCAAAAGAACGCAAGAGCCCGCAACCCAAGATTGACCTGGCCCATCGCTTACTCGGGTGATTGCTGGGGAGCGTCTGGGCTAGGCGGGTGGATGCGGTCCCCGACCCGATCGTGGCCGGCGAGCTTCGATAGAGCGTTGTAGGCCCGAGCTGCGTCTCTACGGGGCGGATCGAGGTAGTTGATCGTCTTTTCGGTCAGCTCCATGTAGGAGCCGTCTTTAGGCCAGCCGGGAGAGAGCGGCATCTTCTCTCCGAGCAACCGCAAGCCCTCGATCGCCTGCGAGACCGTCTCGTACTCAGCCACGGTTAGCGCCTTTGCGAGGACCGCCCGGTATTCGGGCCAAGCTGTCATCGGCATTTCCACGAAGCCCCACCATTTTTTGTCCGCTTGCGCGTTCTTGAGCTGGCTGTCAGCGATGGCGATTTCCCCCGCGACCAATCGAGCGCCGGCCATCGCCTCGCCTCGCTCCCGGCGATGTTGAAACAAGTAGTCAATGAGGCTGCCGGCGGTTGCGCCGACCAGAGCGCCACCCACGGCACCGATCGCGGTCCAACCCGGGGCGGAGATGGCAAGTGGCAGGGTCACTCTGGACGGACTCTCTGTCGGTGACACTTTCGGCACTCTTCGTCGTACTGGGTCACGAAGACAACGCTGCTTCCGATGCCGTGATCGATCTGCTTCCAGTCATGCTGGCAGAAGACCTGTCTTAGGTGTTCGCGGTGTTCTTCCCCTTGTAGCCAGCGGAAGGCGAAGCCGAGCCCCGCCAGGACCAAACCGGCCACCACCGCCACTGCGACCCAGTAGACGAAATCTCCCATGGCAGGGCAAGCCTAGAGCGGCTACCGGCATTGACCACGCGAAGTAGCAAGCGGTCAAGCTCAACCCTCACCAAACGCCGAACGCCCTGCCCCCGAAATAGACGGCAAGGCAATCTGCGACGACGCCGAGCAGTCGAAGCAGGAGGCCTAACTGCGATGCGTTTACCTTCGCGGTGGACTGGCCGATGAGAAGGCCGACCAGGTAGGCCGGGAACATGACCAGCAACCGGGCCATGCGATCGAGCCAGTAGAGGGGATTGCGCCGCTTTTGCTTGAGGATGCGCTCGCGCTCTGTGAGGTTGGCGGCTCCAAGGTCGAGCGAGTCGATTACGCCGTCATAGAGCTGCCGTGGCTCCGGTCCACCCCAGACAGTCGAGATGTCGTAGCCGACATGCTCATGGAGGAAGGCGACTGCGGCAAGCCCGTGGTGAACGCGCCCGGTCCCCATCGCAGGCGGATCGGCAACGGCAATTTGAGCGTCCGCGATCGTCATTGCATGGTCGGCTGCCGGCATCAGCTCATGCACCCGCCGCCGCTTCTCGCCGTGGCGCTCCTCCTCGCCGTTCTCCAAATAGGCGACGTACTCGGCCCGGAAGACTTCAATATCCTTGCGCATCGACCGCAGGGCTCTAGGCGACTGGCTGGCCATGGTGCCGATCCTTTCACGCCGTAGGGCTTGCAAACCGGGTGGTTAATTCAGTTTCAGCCCCCATATCTCTACGCGCTTTCGCTCAGAAACGGGCGGAAGCCAGGTGGTCAATTCCGCATCGCTATAGAGAGCGGAACACCGTAGGCGAGCAGTGAAAGATCCCCCTGGGTGACCGCTTGATACTGGGAAAGCCGGCGAGCGGATTTGAACCGCTGACCCCTTCATTACGAGTGAAGTGCTCTACCAACTGAGCTACGCCGGCGGGGTTGGCTGCATTCTAGGAGGCATTGGGCCGGGGTTCCGTCCGAGTCGGCCGAGGATGATCCGATCGTGTCCAGGGCGGCGACAGCGCAGCGGCGGGAGGACAACGAGATCGAGTTCTCGCGGATCGTCGCCTTCAGCGACGGGGTCTTCGCGATCGCGATCACCTTGCTGGTCCTCAATCTCAGCGTTCCCGCCCACATTCATGGCAAGGATTTGACCGACGCGATCTGGGATCAGCGCCAGACCTTCATCGCCTACGCGGTCAGCTTCGCGGTGATTGGCCGCTTTTGGGTCGTCCACCACCGCTTCTTCGGCGACGTCACCGGTTTCGACGGCAGGCTGATCGGGCTCAACCTCTTCTACCTCGGTTGGATCGTGCTGATCCCGTTCAGCAGCCAGGTGCTTGGCGATCATGGCAGCGACACCGCGGCGATCGTCGTCTACGCGGTCAACCTGATCGGCGTCACCCTCGTCGGCGCCTGGATGTTCGCCGACGCCCGCCGGGCCGGGCTGGTGGAGATGGACCCGGAGACGGAGCGCCAGAACCGGCGTCGAGGGCTGATCACGGCCGCGGTCTTCTTCGCCTCGATCCCGGCCGCCTTCATCGACCCGAAGATCGTGCCCTTTCTCTGGCTCGCCCTCTTCCTCAACCCGACCGGGATCCGGTCGCGCCGCCGCGCCTAAGAGGGACTAGCCGCGCTTGGCGATAAAGGAGATCGAGCGGCCTGCGGTCGCGCAGCTGACCGCGATCCCGCGGTCGGTCGTGGCGCCGAGGCAGCGGTAGCCGCGGATCGTGCAGGAGTTGCGCGAGGCGCCGGCCGCCGCCGAGCAGTTGTGGGAGCGCTGCCAGCCGAACATCACCTGGCGCGCCTCGCCGCAGGCGATGCCGGTCGCGCGCAGGGCGCTCGCGTCGACCGCGTAGGAGTCGCAGGCCTGGGCCGAGGCCCCCGCCGGGGCAGTCGAGGTCGAGGCGGGGCCAGGGCTCTGCTGGGTGGCGGGCTGCGTCTTGTCGCTTGAGTCGCTCGACGAAGAGCTGCCGCAGCCGCCGAGCAGGGCGGCGACGAGGGCGAGGCAGAGAAGTGGGCCGGCGATCCGCATCGGAGTCGCCGTCAATCTACCCGGACGCACTCTCCTGTAACTGCTTCTCGGTTGCGCTGTGCTCGAGCTCGCCGCAGACCGGGCAGCCCGGCTCCGGCACGACTGCCTCGCGTTTGACCTCCATCGTCCGCAGGTCGTAGATGTGGGCGACGCCGAGGGTCGATGCCTCGCAGAGCCCGGTGATGTGGTGCATCACGTCGAGCCCGACCTGGCCGCCGATCAGCCCGCAGGCCGGGCCGAGCGTCGCCGCCGGGGACGGTTTCGCCCGCTGCTCCTCGATGACGAGGTCGAAGAGCGGGTAGTCGCGGCGGTAGGCAGCTTCCTGGCAGGCGAAGCAACCCGTTTTCCCCGGCACGTAGAGCGGCCCGACCCGCGCCACCGGCGGGAAGTGGCTCATCGTGATGTAGGGGATGCCGGCCTCGAAGCAGGCCGAGTTGCACCAGCGCTCGATCTCGTGCGCGGGCCAGTCGGCGGCGTCGATCACGATGTCGGCGCCGGCGATGAACTCGGCGAGCTCGGCCTCGCTCTCGAGCCGTTTCGCCGTCGCCTTGATCTTCATCGCCGAGTTGAAGGCGCCCAGCCGTTCGGCGGCGGCCTCGGCCTTGAGCCGGCCGATGTCGGACTCGGTATAGAGGATCTGGCGGTTGAGGTTGCTGACCTCGACCCGGTCGCCGTCGACCAGCCACATCTCGCCGACACCAGTGCAGGCCAGGGCCCAGGCGGCCCAGCCGCCGAGCCCGCCGACCCCCAGCACCGCGAGCTTCGCCCCGCGCAGCCGGTCCTGGCACTGCGATGGGGTGGACCCGTTGCTGCCGATGTCGCTGAAGTAGCGCAGCTGGCGATCGAAACGGGCCATCTCGGCCGCCGGCACGAGGTCGTCGTCGGCCCCGTCCTCAAGCAGCTCCAGCTCCTGCAGCTGGGAGATCAGCTCGGCGACTTTCTCAGCGCCGAAGCGAGCCTCCAGCTGCTCGCGCGAGTGCTCGCCGTCAAAGCCGGCAAGGAGCTGGCGCTGCTCCTCGTCGGGTTTCTCGACGCGGATGTCGTTCCCGGCACTTGCCCGCATCAAATACAGATCGCCGCCCGGCATCTCGACCAGTTCGGTCGTTCGTTTTATCCGCGGCCTTTTCATCAGCCCAGCTTGCGGATCGAAATCGATGGAATCAGGCGCTTTGTCTGACTGATCTTCACCCTCTGCTCATCCCCCTTGAATCCCCGGTATCGGCCTTTGGAACAGGCTCCGCAGCCGCCAGTGGTTTAGACCCATGCATTGTGTCGATCGGTTTCGACTAATCGAAAAGGGCGACATATCCAGGGGGTTTTCGCTTTTGCCCGACCAATGAAGCCAATACGATTGGAGTGATCAAGCTGCTGCAAAACGAACGGAGGAATTCGCTTTGGCCCCTAAGACGAACAGCAAGAACAAGACGAAAATCCGGGAGATCGTCGACCAGCAGCTGGTGAAGGCTCTGGCCCATCCGCTGCGGGCGCAGATCCTGGCGATCCTCAACGAAAGGGTCGCCAGCCCCAACGAGCTTTCGCAGGAGCTGGGAGAGGGGCTGAGCCAGGTCAGCTACCACGTCAAAGTCCTGCGCGATTACGAGTGCATCGAGCTGGTCAAGACCGAGCCGCGCCGCGGCGCCGTCGAGCACTACTACCGCGGGATGAAACGCTCGTTCCTCAACGACGTGAATTGGGAGGGCCTCTCGCCTTCGGCGAAGGAGGGAATCTCAGTCGCTGGGGTGCGGATGATCATGAGCGAGGCGATCGGGGCGCTAGGGGCCGGCACCTTCGATGCCCGTGACGACTCACACCTGAGTTGCACGCCGGTGATCGTCGACGAGCAAGGCTGGGGCGAGCTCTCAGCCGTTCTCGCCACCGCTTTGGAGCAGGTGCTCGACATCCAGGCCAAGAGCGCCGGCCGCCTGGCCGAGGCTCAGGCCAACGGGATTCCCGCCACGGTGGCGATCCTCGGCTTCGAATCTCCCGCTGCGGTAAAGAAGGACGAGGGCGAGAAGGCCTAGGCCGAGAGCGCCTTCGCGCGCTCGAAGACCGAGTCCAGCATCGGCTCGGTCAGCCGCCCGGTGAAGGTGTTCTGCTGGCTGGGGTGGTAGCAGCCCAAGAGCTGCCACCGCCCCAGCGCAGCTTCCGCGCCGTGGCCGAACTTCGGTTTCGGGCTGGGGATCTTGCCGCCGGTGGCCGCGGCCGCGCGCAGCACCCCGTCCCAGGCGAAGCCGCCGAGGGCGACGATCGTGCGGCACTGGCCGAGCAGCTCCAGCTCTCTCTCTAGATAAGGGAGGCAGTTGTCGCGCTCGCCCGGGGCCGGCTTGTTGGCGGGCGGCGCGCAGCGCACCACCGCCGTCACGTAGGCGTCGGACAGGCGCAGCCCGTCGTCGCGGTGCTCGGCCTGCGGCTGATTCGCGTAGCCGGCCCGGTGCAGGGCGGCGTAGAGCCAGTCGCCGGAGCGGTCGCCGGTGAACATCCGCCCGGTGCGGTTCGCCCCGTGGGCGGCCGGCGCCAGCCCGACGATCGCCAGCCGTGCCCCGGGATCGCCGAAGCCGCTCAGCGGCCGCGCCCAGTAGTCCTGGCCCCGGTAGCGGCGGGGCGGGTCGGCGGCCGATGCCTCTCGCCACTCGACTAGCCGCGGGCAAAGCCGGCAGCCGTGGATCTCGGCGGCGAGCGAGTCCATAGGCTTGCGCGTCTTGCTCATCACACGGAAACGAATCATGTTTGCCCTCTGCGCCGTATTTGCCCTCGCCCTCTGCGGCTGTGGCGGCAAGGGCGGCAGCTCGGCGACCGAGAGCGAAAAGGCCGGCGATGTCGAGGTCCTCAACGCGGCCCTCTCCCAGGAGCTGACCGCGGTCGACGCCTACAGCCACGGCCTGCCGCTACTGCACGGCGAAGCGCTCGCCGTCGCCCGCCAGTTCCGGACCCAGGAGCAGGAACACGCCGATGGCATCACCCGCTCGATCCGCGGCCTCGGCGGCGCCACCGAAGTCGAAAAGAACCCGCTCGACTACAGCGGGCTCAAAACCAAGGCCGACTTCTTCTCCCTCGCCTACGACGAGGAGAACGCTCTGATCGCCTTCTATATGAACGCGATCCCCAAGCTGGAGACGAGCGGGCCGCGCTCGATGCTGGCCGCGATCGCCGCCAACGAGGCTCAGCACCTGGTCGTCATCCGCCAGGCGCTCGGCGCCCGTCCCGACGAGCTCGTCCCCGAGGCGTTTGAGACCGGCGAGGCGCCGCCGCCGGAACCGTAGGGCATGATGCCCGCATGACCGCCCCGCTTTACGCGATCGGCCGCTTCTGCTCGCGGCACCACTACCCGACGATCGCGCTCTGGCTGATCGCCGCCGTGGTCCTGGTCATCGCCGGCCAGGCCTCGGGCGACAAGACCAACGACAACCTCACCCTCCCCGGCACCGACTCGACCAAGGCGACCGAACTGCTGGAAGACAACCTGCCCCAGCAGGCCTACGGCAGCAACCCGCTGGCCTTCGAGGCGCGCGAAGGGTCGCTGACCGAACCGAAATACGCGGCGACGATCGAAAAGGCGGTCAAGCGGCTGGAATCGATGCACGAGGTCAACTCGGCGGTCAGCCCGCTGACCCCGGCGGGCGCCAGCTTCCTCAGCCAGGACAAACGGGTCGCCTACATCCCGGTGGTCCTCGGCGTCAGCCCGGCGGAATTGACCGAGGAGCAGGCCGAAGCCGTGCTCGCCGCCGCCGACCCGGCCGCAGCGGCCGGGCTCAAGACCTCCGTCGGCGGCTACGTCGGCAGCCAGCTCTCCAAGCCCGACACCGGCGTCAGCGACGCGATCGGGATCGCCGCCGCAATTGTGATCCTGCTCTTCGCCTTCGGCACGGCGACGGCGATGGTGATGCCGATCGCCTCCGCCGTGATCGGCCTCGCCTGCGCTCTCTCGATCATCCGCCTGCTGGAGAACGTGATCCAGGTGCCGAGTGTGGCCTCGACCCTGGCGACGATGATCGGCCTCGGGGTCGGGATCGACTACGCGCTCTTCATCGTCACCCGCCACAAACTCCAGCTCGGCGAAGGGATGGAGCTGCGCGAGTCGATCGCCCGCGCCACCGCGACCGCCGGCGGCGCCGTCGTCTTCGCCGGCTTCACCGTCGTCATCGCGCTCTGCTCGCTCGCCTTCGCCGGGATCCCGCTGGTCAGCACCCTCGGCGTCACCGCGGCGATCGCCGTCGTCATCGCGGTCCTCGCCGCCGCCACCCTGCTGCCGGCGATGCTCGGCGCGCTCGGCCCCCACATCAACTCGCTGCGGGTCCAGATCGGCAAGGCCCATCCCGACGACCAGGAAGAGGCGCGTGGCTGGACCCGCTGGGCGCAGGGGGTCGCCAACCGGCCCTGGCGCTCGGCGATCGCCGCCCTGCTCGTCCTCGTCGTGCTCGCGATCCCGATCTTCCAGCTCGAGCTCGGCCAGAACGATCTCAGCGCCCTGCCGAAGTCGACCACCGCGCGCCAGAACTACGACTCGCTGACCCAGGGCTTCGGCCCCGGCGTCAACGGCCCGCTGCTGATCGCGGCCAAGTTCAAGACCGCCGAAGAGGCCAAATTGAGCCTGCCGGTGATCGAGAAGCAGGTCGCCGGCGCCCCTGACGTCGACGCGGTCTCGCCGGCGACCCTCGACAAGCAGGGGACGGTGGCGGTCTTCACGGCGATCTCGAAATCGGCGCCCTGGGCCGACGAGACCGTCTCGCTCGTCGAAGAACTGCGCGAGACGACGATCCCGACCGCGGTGAAGAAGACCGGCGGCGCCGCCTACGTCGGCGGCCAGACCGCCGGCTACATCGACCTCGCCACCCAGATCGGCGACAAGCTGCCGCTGATGATCGCGATCGTCGTCGCCCTCAGCTTCCTCGTCCTGCTGATCGCCTTCCGCTCGCTGCTGGTGCCGATCAAGGCGGCGGCGATGAACCTGATCTCGGTCGCCGCCGCCTACGGCGTCGTCACCGCGGTCTTCCAGCTCGGCTGGGGCTCCTCGCTGATCGGGCTCGACCACCCGATCCCGATCGTCAGCTTCGTGCCGCTGCTGATGTTCGCGATCCTCTTCGGGCTCTCGATGGACTACGAGGTCTTCCTCCTGACCCAGATGCGGGAGCACTTCAAACAAAATGGCGACGAGCACCGCGCCGTCGTCGAAGGCCTCGCCAACACCGGCCGGGTGATCACCTCGGCGGCGGCGATCATGGTCTGCGTCTTCACCAGCTTCGTCCTCAACGGCAACCCGATCGTCAAGGAGTTCGGCGTCGGCCTCGCGGTGGCGATCGCGATCGACTCGACCCTGGTCCGCTGCCTGCTGGTCCCCGCGGTGATGGTCCTGCTTGGCAAGCGCGCCTGGTGGATGCCGCGCTGGATGGAGCGCTTCGTCCCCCACATCAGCATCGAGGGCGAGGAGTACTTCGCCGCCCGCGACGCCAAACTCGCCGCCGACGGGCCTAAAAGTGACCGTATAGGCGACTCATCGGCCCGTCGACCCTCGGAGGGGGGTGAGTGAGCGGGTGTTTCCGCTCAACCTGCCTAATGCGCTGACGCTTCTGCGCATCCTTGCGGTGCCGGTCGTCGTCGTCGCCCTGCTCGGCGAGACGCCCAACGGCGATGCCCTCGCCGCCGCCGTCTTCGCCCTCGCCGCCGCCACCGACGGCCTCGACGGCTACTTCGCCCGCTCCCGCGACGCCGTCACTAACTTCGGCAAGCTGATGGATCCGATCGCCGACAAGCTGCTGATCACCGCGGCGCTGGTCTCACTCGTCTCGCTGCACCGGCTCGACGCCTGGGTGGCGATGGTGATCATCGCCCGCGAGTTCGCCGTCACCGTGATGCGGGCGATCGCCGCCGAGCGCGGCGTCGTGATCGCCGCCAGCTGGCTCGGCAAGGTGAAGACAGTGCTGCAGATCGCCGCCGTGATCGCCCTGATCGCGACCAACCCGGCGCCGGTCTGGGTCAACGTCCTCGTCTACATCGCCCTGGCGGCGACGGTGATCAGCGGCGCCGACTACTTCTTCGGCCTGCGCAAGCGCTTCGAGGAAGATCAGGCGGCGCGGGCGGCGGTGAAGGCGAAGCCGACGAGCTAAGCGCTCGGCGGCGCTTCCAGCCACTCGCGCATCGTCAGGTGGCGGCTCTGGGCCTCGCCGCCGCCAAGCTCGGCGCCGAGGTCGCCGAGCAGCCCGTAGCGCTCGGCGACGACGTTGTGGCGGTGGATCGTCTCCAGGTTCTCCTGGCGCGCCATCACGAACGCCCCGGCCGGCAGGTCGGGGTAGTCCTCGACCACGCGGCGCACCATCTCGCGCACGCAGTCCTCGACGAAGCGGGGCTGTTCGTGCGCCTTGGCGACGACGGCCAGCTCGTCCGGGCGCTTCATCAGCTCGTAGATCTCCGAGCTCATCGACTGCTCGACGATCCGCAGCAGCTCCGGCGCGTCGATCCAGGCCGGGCCGCCCTCGGGGCAGCCGATGTGGAGGGTGCCGATGCCGCGCTGGTTGTGGGTCGCGATCGGCACCGCCTCGATCACGCGCTCGATCTGCTCGCCGTCGAAGCCCTGCTCGGCGAGCCGTTCGCGGGCGAGGCCGGCGACCATCTCCTGGGCGCAGGGGCAGGCGGTCATGCCCTGGGCCTGGACCCCGGTCAAGGTCCGCGTCCCGCGCTCGGAGGCGACCGCGGTGCCGAAGAGCACGTAGATCTCCTGGGTCCGCTGCCCGGTCGCCGGGGTCGAGACGGTCTCGGGGTAGCGCGCGGTGACCGAGACCTCGGCCCGCATCCCGCCCTGGCGCTCACGCACCTTCTCGGCGATGTGGGCGGCGAGGATCTCGGCCCGGAAGGCCTCGCTGAGCACGACCTCGTCGATCGCCTCGCCGACGATTTCCTCGAAGCGGGACATGTGGACGCCGGCCTGGCGCGCATTGAGGTCGACGAAGCACTCGAAGTTGGCGTAAAAGAGGTTCTCGGCCTCGCCCGCCTTGACCCGGATCACCTTCTCGACCCCGGTGACGCCGACCCGCGAGAGGCTGACCTGGGTCGCCGGGACCGAGGACTGCACGTCGGGGGCGGAGGGGGAGAAGGTCGTCTGGCTCGCCATCGGCTTATGAAGAGTAAGGAACTGGAAGCGCCGGCGAGCGGCCGCCTTCGCATTTGAAAGAGATCTTCTGCCTATACTTCGCCGAGCTGGAGCATTAGGGCCGGCTCCCCGGGGATGGGGTCAGGGTGACAGTGGAGGCTGTGAAATCGAACCGTTAGAGACGGTCCCGCAGGGGCTGGATCAGGATTCGGGTGGGGCGTCCTTCGAGGACTCCGAAGAGCTGCGAGGTTTGATCGCGCTCGGCCGCGAGCACGGCTACCTCACCTTCGAGCGGATCGCCTCGACGCTGGAGGAGGTCGAGGTGACCAAGGAGCAGGTCTCCGGCCTGCACGCCCACCTGGTCGAGCACGGCGTCGAAGTGATCGCCGAGGACGGCGTCACCGCCTACAAAGAAGAACAGCGCGGGGCGGACTCGTCCAGCAGCCAGTCGAAGAAATCGGACCTCGACCTGACCGTCGAGCCCAGCCTCGACTCGCTGCGCCTGTACCTGCGATCGATCGGCAAGGTCGAGCTGCTGACCGCCGAACAGGAGGTCGAACTGGCGAAGCGGATCGAGCGCGGCGACATGCTGGCCAAGCGTCAAATGGTCGAGGCCAACCTGCGCCTCGTCGTCTCGATCGCCAAAGGCTATTTGGGCCGCGGCCTGAGCTTCCTCGACCTGATCCAGGAGGGCTCGCTGGGCCTGATCCGGGCGGTCGAGAAGTTCGACTATCGCCGCGGCTACAAGTTCTCCACCTATGCCACCTGGTGGATCCGCCAGGCGGTGACCAGGGCGATCGCCGACAAGGCGCGGACGATCCGCATCCCGGTCCACATGGTCGAGAAACTGAACCGGGTTGCCCACGTCGAGCGCCAGCTCGTGCAGCGGCTCGGCCGCGAGCCGGAGCCGCACGAGATCGCCGCCGAACTGCGCTGGTCGGTCGGCGACGTCCGCGACGTGCTGCGGGTCGCGCAGCTGCCGGTTTCACTGGAGAAACCGGTCGGCGACGAGGATGAATCCGAGCTCGGCGACTTCGTCGCCGACGACGATGTCGCCGAGCCCTTCGAGGAGGCCAGCGAGCACCTGCAGAAAGAGGGCGTGCGCAAAGCGCTGGAAGCGCTGCCCGACCGCGAGCGCCAGGTGATCGAACTTCGCTACGGACTCTCCGGCCTGGAGCCGCTGACGCTCGAGGAAGTGGGCCGCACCTTCGGCGTCACCCGCGAGCGGATCCGCCAGATCGAGAACAACACGCTGAAAAAACTGAAGCGCCTGCCCGAGGCGCAGATGCTGCGCGAAGCGAGCTAGCGCGGCTCCAGCACGAAGACCGCGATCTCGCGGTCGGTCCTCGCCTCGTAGTCGTCGAAGCCCGAGTACTGCTGGTTGATCCTGCGCCAGAGCTCGGCCCGCTCCTCGCCCTCGGCGACCCGGGCCCGCACCGGGCGCCGCTTGCGGCCGATCTCGACCTCGGCCTCCGGGTTCGCCTTCAGGTTCAGCGACCAGGCCGGGGTCTTGCTGTGGCCGGCGTTGGAGCCGATCACGACCTGGCGCTCGCCGTCGGCGAGGTAGACGACCGGCGCCGTGCGCTGCTGCCCCGATTTGCGCCCGGTCGTGGTCAGCAGCAGCACCGGCGAGCCGGCCAGGCTGCCGCCGATGCGGCCACCGCTGAGCCGGTAGAGCGGGATGTTGAGCTTGCCGGTCCAGCGCAGCCCGGTCGCCCCGATCGAGGTCGACATCTTGGTGTAGAAGCGGTCGCTCGGCACGGCGCGAGTATCGCAGGCTCTAGAGTGGCGTCAATGGCCGAGCCACACCCCTTCCGGCGCGCCGCCGAAGCCAAAGATCTTGACCTCCTGAAGGAGACGCTGAGCGAGGACGTTGTCCTCCACAGCCCGATCCTCTTCCGCGGCTTCGAGGGACGCGAGATGGTGATCACCGTCCTCACCCACGTTTCCGCCACGCTCGAGGGGCTCACCTACGTCGATGAACTGGTCGGCGATGGCACCGTCGCCCTGCGCTTCAAAGCGACGGTCGAGGATCGCGAGCTGGAGGGCATCGACTTCCTCGAGCTCGACGAGCAGGGCCTGGTCCGCGAGCTGACCGTCTTCATGCGGCCGATGTCAGCCCTGACCCGCTTCAACGAGCGCATGTCCGAGCGCCTCGGCGTCGCGCCTTCCTAGAACGCCGGCTTCCATCCGCAATAGAACATATGTTCGTTCTGTGGAACGGAGGATCAATCGACGAGAACAGGGCGATCTGGGCGAGGCATCCGCAGTCGAATGGCTAATCAGCGTGGGCGCGACTGTCTTTGTCCCCTTTGGTCACAGTCCGGACATCGATCTTGTCGCTTGCGCGAACGGACGGCTGCTGCGCATCCAGGTGAAGACATCGACCCAACGCTCGACAACGCCGGGCGGCCATGCGCGCAGCATGGTGGAGCTGGCTACGAGCGGCGGCAATCAGAGCGGGGCCGGAGTCAAGAAGAAGATTGACCCCGCCCAGCTCGACTATCTGTTCGCTCACACCGGCGATGGACGTCGCTGGTTCATCCCGTCGACAGCAATAGAGGCCTTAGCTGCAATCACCCTCGGCGGCACCAAGTACTCGGAGTTCGAGATCGAGCCAGGCCGCCCGATTGATCGTCTCGTGTACGGCGGGGATCCGTCTATAGAATCGCCCGCCGCGGGGGAGTATCCAAGCGGTCAACGGATGGCGACTGTAAATCGTCCGGCTCAGCCTTCGCAGGTTCGAATCCTGCCTCCCCCATTCCGCCCAAGGCCCGGCTTCAAGGCTGGGAAGCGCGACCGCAGATTGGGGCGGAGCGGCCAGGCGATCGTCAACCAGAAGCGACGAGTGACGTTGCCTCGGCGTGCGTGCATCGAGGCTGGGCTGCAAGACGGCGATCGTCTTCGCGTGCGAAGCCATTGCGATGGCCGGGTCGTGCTCGAACGCATCGAGCCACCTCCCGCCTCGCTAACGTCCAGCACGTGAGCAGCCTCGACGATCGAGTTATCGCCATCGCCGGAGCCGGCGGCGGGCTGGGCCCGGTTGTGGCCGAGCGCTTGGCCGCGGCTGGCGCCACCATCGCCGCCACCGATCGCGACCAGGGGCGCCTCGACCAGATCGCCGCTGACCTCGGCCTCGCCGAGAACCGCTGGGACGGGCGCGCGGTCGACCTGCTCGACGAAGGCGCGACCGGCGAGTGGTGCGCCGCCCTGGTCGAGCGCTTCGGCAAGGTCGACGGCCTGATGCACCTGGTCGGCGGCTGGAAGGGCGGCCAGCCGCTGCACGAAGAGCCCCTCTCGGACTGGGATCTGCTGCACGACCTGCTGATCCGCACCGTCCAGCACACCAGCCGCGGCTTCCACGACGCTCTGCTCGCCAGCGGCCGCGGCCGCTTCGTCCTCGTCTCCGCCAAGCAGGCCCAGGCGCCCTCGAACGAGAACGCCGCCTATGCAGCGGCGAAGGCGGCGGCCGAGGCCTGGACGTTGGCCCTGGCCGACGGATTCGAAGGAACCGGCGCGACCGCCAACATCCTCGTCGTCGAGGCGATCCTCACCCCGCGGATGCGGGAGGAGAGCCCCGGCGAGGAGTTTCCGACCTTCACCCCGGCCGAGCACCTGGCCGAGGCGATCGCATTTCTCTGCTCGGATGCGGGGGCGAAGATGAACGGGCAGCGATTTCCGCTTACGATGCGCGGATGAGCAAGCCTGGGGAGGCACAGGACAAGTCTGGCGAGGCCCAGATGACGATCGGTGAGCTGGCACGGCGCACCGGCATGACCGTGCGCAACATCCGCGCCCACCAGACCCGGGGCCTGTTGCCCCCGCCGGAGGTGCGCGGCCGCACCGGCTATTACGGCGAGGAGCACGTCGCCCGCATCGCCCTCACCCGCGAGATGCAGGCCGACGGCCTCAACCTCGAGGCGATCCGGCTCCTGCTGGAAAGCTCCGATGGCAGCGGCAGCACCGAGATCCTCGACTTCACCCGCGCCCTGCGCGCCCCTTATGAGGACGAGGCGCCGGAAATCGTCGACGCGGCCGAGATGACAAACCTCTGGGGGGTCGATCCCGACCCGAAGCTGATCCAGCGCGCCGAGCGCCTCGGCATCATGCGCGAACTGCCCGAGGGGCGCTACGAGATCATCAGCCCCCGCCTGCAGCGCGCCGGGGTCGAGCTGGCCCGGCTCGGGATCAAACCCGAAGCCGCCCTCGACACGGTCGAACAGTTGCGCCAACACGCCGAGGGCGTCGCCCGCACCTTCATCGACCTCTTCGTCAACGAGGTCTGGGAGCCCTTCGATGCCGCCGGCCGTCCCGAGGAGGACTGGCCCAAGGTGCGCGAAGCGCTCGAGCGCCTGCGCCCCCTCGCCGCCGGCGGCCTGCTCGCGATCTTCCAGCTGGTGATGAGCGAGGCCAGCGAACGCGCCAGCGAGCGCACCCTCCAGCTGGAGACCAGCGGCTCTTCCAAGAAGAGCAGGCGCAGGGCCACGTCTTAAACACCAGTTATTGTCTTTATTCGCCCCTTATATAGGGGTTCTTGAACGAAAGACAGGTGATGGCGCGTCCTAAAAACGACTTCTTGGACGAGGCCGAGATCTTCCGGCCGGCAGATCCAGCCGCCGCCAGCCGCGCGATGCGCCGGGGCGACCTCCGGCGCCTCGGGCGTGGGCTCTATACGTCCAACCCCGACGAGCCCGCCGAGCAGCTCGTTCGTCGCAGCTGGATGGAGGTCGCGGCGCTCTACTTCCCGGGGGCCGTCATCGTCGATCGCTCGGCGGTCGAAGGACGTCCCGCAGGCGACGGCTCGCTCTTCCTCGATTCCGGATCGCGCCACTCCCATCCGAGCGCAGTGCGGCTTCCGGGCCTGGCCTTGAAGCCTCGCCAGGGCCCTGGGCCGCTGGAGGGCGACATGCCGTTCGGGGATCTGCACCGCAGCGGCGAGGCCCGCACCGCGCTGGACAATATGCGCCCCTCGAGGGCCCGCTCCGGGGTGGCGAGGACTCTAAATGCAGCCGAGCTGGAGGAGTGGCTGGAGCGCATCGCCCGCAACCGAGGGGAGGATGAGCTGCTGAGGATTCGAGACGAGGCTCGCGAGATCGCCCCCGCTCTCGAAGCGGACGCCGCGCAGGTGAAGCTCGATCGCCTAATCGCCGCCTCCCTGCTGGGCACCGGCGACGCTCGTCTCGCCACCGCGTCCGGCAGGGCAAGAGGCCGCGGTGAGCCGTTTGACGCTCCTCGTGTCGCCCTCTTCGAGACCCTGCATGGCGCTCTCGCCGGCCACATCGCCCCGCTGCATCCCGAGCCCGCCGACCCAAACCGGGTCTTCGCCTTCTTCGAGGCCTACTTCTCCAACTTCATCGAGGGCACGGAATTCGAGGTCGGAGAGGCCGAGGAAATTGTCTTCGAGGGAGTCATCCCCAGCGAGCGTCCGGAAGATGCCCACGACATCCTCGGCACCTTCGGGGTCGTCACCGACCCCGATCTTCGAACTCGCATCCCCGCTGACGCCGAGGGTTTCAGCGGTCATCTGCGAGAGTTGAACCGGCGCATCCTCGAGCTCCGCCCCGACAAAAGGCCCGGCGAGTGGAAGCAGCGAGCCAACCGCGCCGGAGCGACCAGCTTCGTCGCCCCCGATCTGGTCCTCGGCACCCTGCGCGAGGCCTGGCGCTTCTACGCGACGCTTCCACCGGGTTTCCCCCGCGCGGTGTTCGCGATGTTCGCTGCCAGCGAGGTTCACCCCTTCGCCGATGGCAACGGCCGCGTCTCCCGCGCCCTGCTCAACGCCGAGCTCAGCGCTGCCGGCCAGTGCCGGGTCGTGATCCCGCTCTGCTTTCGGACCGACTACCTTGGCGCGCTCCGCGCGCTCAGCCGCCAGGGCAGCCCCGAGCCATTGCTGCGGGCGGTCGAGCGTGCCCAGCGCTGGTCCTCTCTTGTCGACTGGACGACCATGTCGAGGGCTCTGGCCCAGCTTGAGCGGACCAACGCCCTCATCCCTCCCGATGAGGCCGACGAGCAGGGCGCGATCCTGCTCGATCCCCCGTCCCCCTAGCGTGGCTGCCCCCGGCCGGAGGCTTCCTTTACGTTAAAGTAAAGCGATGCCCAGAATCTCTTCCAAGCACCAGATCACCCTTCCGGTTGAGAGCCTCAGGGCGGCGGGCATGGGGCCTGGCGACGAGGTGACCATCGAGCCCGAGGGGCCTGACCGAATCGTCGTCCATCGCGCCGACCCCGATCTCTCTAACGCGCTTGGAGTCTTCGATGGCCTCTACGAGCCGGGGCACCTCGATCGCCTGCGGTCCGAGGAGCGCGCTTGAGCGCCTGCGTGCTCGACACCGATGTCGTCATCGCTGCGCTCGATAGGAGGGATGCCCATCACGACGCTGCGGCTCGAGCGGTCGAGCGGTTGGCGCGGGTGGAGACGCACCTTCTCCTTTCAGCGGTGAACTACGCCGAGTCGCTGGTCCGCCCCGCCGAGGACGAGCGGACGCTGCGCGCTGCCGTCGACGCGATCGCGTCGTTACGGATCCGCGTCGTCTCTCCTGACGCCGTCGTTGCCCGCAACGCGGCCAAGCACCGGGGGTTGGGAATCAGCCTTGCCGACGGCTTTGCGCTCGCCACGGCAGTGGCGCATGACGCCACCGTCGCCTCCTTCGACAAGCGTGTCCGTCGTGCCCTGCGCCCAGCCGGCCTTCGCCTCTGCCCCGCGCTTGGGTAGTCACAGCCGCTTCGCCCTCAGATCCGCCGCCCCGCCGCTAGAGTTACGTACCAGCTCTTACAGACTGTTGGCGTTCCGTTGGGAAGCGGACGGCTAGCGTGACTTGGGATGACTAGCGAAAAGGTAAAGGGGAAAGAGGCTCGAGCGGCGCTGCCGTTCTCGCTCCGCCGTCCGCGCTTGGTGTTGGCGATCTCCTTCGTCTTCATCTGCATCCTCGGCATCATCGGCCTCCACGTCGAGAACGGCCTGAAGCCGACCTCGCTCGACGTCTCCGGCACCGAGTCCTCGCGCGCCGGGGAATCGCTGCACCGTTACTTCGGCGACTCCGCCCCCTTCGCGGTCCTGCTGCGGGGTCCATCGGCCTCGCTGGAAGAGCAGGGCCCAGCGCTGATCCACGCCCTCCGCACCGATCCCAGGGTGACGACGATCTCCCCCTGGGACAGGGGCAGCGTCGCCCGCCTGCGGCCGGGGCCGAACCGGGCGCTGATCCTCGTCGACTTCCACGTCGGGATCGACGAAGCGGTCGATAAGTCCGTTCCCCACCTGAACGAACTGCTCGAAACCAAGATCACCGCGCCGGTGCACGCCACCCAGACTGGCTTCGCCAGCCTCTCGAGCGCGATCCAGGACGAATCGATCAGCGCCTCCGAGCAGAGCGAGCTGATTGCCCTGCCGGTCCTGCTGTTGGTCCTGCTGATGGTCTTCCGCTCGCCGATCGCCGCCCTGATCCCGCTCGCCTTCGGCGCGATCACGGTGATCACCTCGCGCGGGGTCCTCGCCCTCGCCACCTCCTACATCTCGATCGACGCCTTCGCCCTCACCGTGAGCACGATGATGGGCCTCGCCCTCGGGGTCGACTATGCCCTCTTAATGGTCTCGCGCTTCCGCGAGGAGCTGGCGGCCGGGGCGGACCCGGCCGAGGCCGCCCGGGCGACCCGCCGCACCGCCGGGCGCACGATCCTCTTCGCCGGCAGCACCCTCTTCCTCTCGATGTTCGTCTCGATCTTCATCCTGCCGGGGGCGCTGCTCGTCTCCCTGGCCGGGACCGTGATCATCGTCGTCATCCTCAGCGTCATGGTCGCGACCCTGGTCGCGCCGCCGCTGCTGACCCTGGTTGGGCCCAACGTCGACCGCTGGCGGATCGGCCGCCCGGTCGCCGGCCGCTCCCGGTTGATGCGCTCGGTTGACGCGGCGCTGCGCCGGCCCGTCCTCGCCGTCGTGGTTATCGGCGGCGTCGTCCTGCTGCTGGCGACGCCGGCGATCGGGCTGAAGACCGGCCCGCCGTCGACCGAGCAGCTGCCGACCGACAGCCAGGCTCGCAAGGACGCCGAAGAAATCGATGCCGCGATCGGCCCCGGCTTCGAGTCGCCCTTCGTCATCGTCGCCTCGACCCCGGTCGGGACGATCACCGAAGAACCCCGCTTCGCCGAGATCACCCGCTGGCAGGAAAAGATCGCCGAAGACCCCGGTGTGCAGGCGGTGATCGGCCCCGCCCAGATCTCGCGCAAGGTGGCGCCGTTGAAGCAGTCGACCAAGGAACTGCTGGGCAACGGGGCCGAAGGCGGGCATCTGGCCGAACTGACAGAACTTGGCCCGAAGCTGAAAGAAGCCGAAAACGGGGTCGCCCAGGTCCGGGCCGGGCTGGTCGATGCGGCGGCCGGGGCGGGCCTGCTCGGGACCGGCTCCGGGCGCGCCGAACAGGGCGCCTCGGCGATTGCCGCCGGCCTCGAAAAGGCCGAGCAGGGCGGCGAACGGGCGGTGGCCGCGGTCAACCGCCTGACCGAAGGCTCGGGCGAACTCGCCGAAGGCCAGAGCGAAGCCAAAGCCGGGGCGCTGCTGCTCAAGCTCGGCCTCGCCCATCTGCTCAAAGACATCCGCCCCAACGGGTTGGCGCGGGCCAGGCGCCTGCGCGCCAACCTCAATGCCGCCGCCGCCGAAAACCCGGCCCTCGCCCCCGAGGCCAGGGAAGCCGCCCAGCTGGTCGAACACCTGGCGATCAACCGCAACGAAGTCCGCCGCCTGCGCGGCGAATCCCAGCGCCTGCACGAAGGCGAGGGCAAATTGCTGGCCGGCAACACGACCCTCCATCGCGGCGCCCAGAAGCTGTCCAGCGCAGCCGGGGGCCTGCCGGAAGGGCTCTCCAGGCTCGGCTCGGGAGCGCAGCGCCTGGTGCTCGGCATCGCCCAGCTGCGCGGCGGCGCTGACGAACTCGAACGCAGGCTGGCCGAAGGCTTCCACCACTCCCAGCCGCTGCAGACCGGGCTGCGCCAGGCCAGCGTCAAGGTCACCGCCGGCGCCGGCGCGCTGGGCGACCAGGTCGGCCGCCTCCACCGCCAGTCTCCTGGCCTCTTCGACTCCGGCTACTACGTGCTCTCCGCCCTCGACGGCGCCCACCACGCCGAACGCCAGAGCGCCGCCTCGGCGATCGACCTCGACCACGGTGGCCAGGGCGCAGCGATGCTGGTCATCCCTCGCTACACCTTCAACACCCCGGGCTCGATCGCCCTCTACGAACGCCTCCAGGACGACGCCAAGGGGCTCAGCGCGTCCGCCGGCGTCAATGCCGGCGTCGCCGGCGGGGCCGCCCAGCTGACCGACTACAACCGCGTCACCCGGGCCTCGATCCCGATCGTGGTCGCGGTCATCACCCTGGTCACCTTCCTGGTCATGGTCGTGGTCCTGCGCGCCCTGCTGCTGGCGGCGCTCGCGGTCGCCCTCAACCTCGCCACCGTCGCTGTCGCCTTCGGCGTCCTCACCCTGCTCTTCAACGTCCCCGCCGGCTATCCCCTGGGCGGCAACACCTATGTCGACGCGGTCGGGGCGACGATGATCTTCGGCGTCATCTTCGGGCTCTCGATCGATTACGCGGTCTTCCTCCTGATGCGGATGCGGGAGAGCTACGAGCAGGACGGTGACAACGCCGCCGCGATCGCCTTCGGGTTGGAGAAAACCGCCCGCGTGATCACCGGCGCGGCGGCGATCATGATGGCCGTCTTCATCGTCTTCGCCGGCGCCCCGATCGCGACCGTGAGCCAGCTCGGCATCGGCCTCACGATCGCCGTCATCCTCGACGCGACGGTGGTCCGGATCGTCCTTCTGCCAGCGCTGATGCTGCTGCTCGGAGACCGGGTCTGGTGGCTGCCGCGGCCGCTTCAGCGGCTGCTGCCGGAAATCGATCTACACGGCGAGGAGCCTCTCCAGGCAGAGGCTTGATCAAGTACGGTGGCTTCCCCTGCGGCCGATCGGCACCGGTATTTCCGAGCTTCGGATGGGTCTTAGGGGAGGCACCAACAGGGAGCAGGGCCCCCGGAAGGGACCCTCAAACAATCGATCCAAGGCAGGTCAAACCATGAGAGTCCTAATCTTTGCCCTCTTCGCGCTCCTCGTCGCCGGCGCCTCACTGGCCGTGGCCGACGAAGTCACCCGCGACTCCTACAAAGCGGCGGTGGAACCGATCTGCAAGTCGAACACCGAAGCCAACGAAAAAATCCTCGGAGACGTCCGTTCCGATGTCAAGCAGGGCAAGCTGAAGCTCGCCGGCGCCCAGTTCTCGAAGGCGGCGACGGCGTTGAAGAAAGCCGTCGGCCAGCTCAAGGCGGTGCCGCCGCCCACCGCCGACGCGGCCAAATTGACCAAGTGGCTCGCTTACGTCAGCGAAGAGTCCAAGCTCTTCGAAACCGGCGCCGCCGCGCTCAAGGCCGGCAACAAAACCAAGGCCCAGACGGTGGTCGTGAAGCTCACCCACACCGCCAACCTGGCCAACAACGAGGTGATCAGTTTCGGCTTCCGCTACTGCAAGCTGGAACCGTCGAAGTTCACCTAGCCAAGCGGGTACAGGGGTTTATAAACATCCTGTACCCAACTTGACAGGAATTTTTGAGAGGTAGCACTGGGGAGCCATGTATGGCTCCCCAGTTGCTTTTTGACGCCTGATCCTCGCGTGTACCTAGTTTTACAACTCATCACGTACCCGGGTTGACACCAGAAATCCGCTGTGCTTTACTGGCGCCGTCGGCTCGTAAGGGAACGAGCTTGACACAGGGAAAGAACGGTCTCGCAGCGCGTGGCCAGGGAACTAGGGAAAGAGGCACGCAGGATGACAACGACCCCTTCGAGGGTTGCCCCGATCAGGGGTGGCAGCACCGTCACCGATCTCGCGCACAACGCTGCGCGAGCTTCTGCGTTGCCTGTCCCGGCCACCACCGCTACGAGCCCAGCGATGACGAGCACTCGCTCAACCGCGAGTGCTTCCTCAACCGGAAGGAATGAACACAAGGTGAGAAGCGAAGCGAAGGATCTGTCCGCCGGATCGAACCTGAACCCGAGCCGCAGCGCCGGCTCCATCCGCCGTTCCTTCGCCACCCGTGTCGCCTCTCGTGGCAACGCCGGGAGTAGTGCGCCCGCAGCCAGGAGCCGAGTCACGGTCCTCGCCCTCGCGATCATGGCCCTCGCCCTGCTCGCCTTCGCGCCGATGTCGCAGGCCAAAACGGTTGTCAAAGCCTTCGGCCTGCCCGGCGCCTTGGGTGGGCAGTTCGGAACCGAACCGGGTGGCGTCGCAATCAACAACTCCGGCGCCGGTGGCGTCCCGATCGGCACCGTCTACATCGCCGACGCGAATCAGAACCGCATCCAGCGCTTCAGCCCGACCGGCGTCTTCGAAAGGACCTGGGGCTTCGATGTCGACAGCACCACCCCCAGCACCGGCTTTGAGATCTGCACCGCGGCCTCGGGCGATGTCTGCAAGGCCGGCATCACAACGGCGACAACCGCCAATGGGGGCCAGCTGAGCAAACCGAGCAGCGTCGCTGTCAATCAGACGACCGGACACGTATATGTGAGCGAGGCAACTGGCCGGCGGATTGACGAGTTCGACGCCGACGGCAACTTCGTCCGCCTTTGGGGCTGGGACGTCATCACCACCGGCAAACCGAACGACAAAGGCACCGCTGCCTTCGAGGTCTGCGATACGACAGCGGGCAACGTCGCCGCCGACTGCAAAGCGGCCGGCGCGGCGGTCACCGCGACGTCCCAGGCAGCCGGCCAGTTTGGCGCCAACCCGGGGCCGCTGACGCTTGACTCCTCCGGCAACGTCTGGGTTGCCGACAGCGGCACCACCGCCAGGATCCAGGAGTTCAGCTCCACCGGCCAGTTCCTGAAACTGGTCGGCGGCGACGTCATCACCGACGGCGCCGAAGGGACGGGAACCCTGACCAATGCCTCAACCTCGGTCACCGCCGTGGCGCTGACGAAAAAGTTCTTCGAGATCGGCCAGGCGGTGAGCGGCACTGGGATTCAGGCCGGGACCACGATCACTGCCGTTGGCGCCTTCACCACTCCCGCCAACTCGACCATCACCCTCTCCAAAGCCGCCAATGCCGGCGGCGTCCAGACCATCACTGCTCCCGCCGGCGTGGGCAACGTGCCCACTAACGAGAAACAGACGATCTCCTACGGTGCGATCACCCCGGAACCCGGCAGCAAATTTGCGCTGACCTTCAACAACAAAATCACCGGCGCCAGCGGCACCGCCAAAGGGTTCCCGGGCAACAAAACCATCACCAACGTCGCCACCACCAATGGCGAATTCAAAGTCGGCATGAATATCGGCGTTGTCGCCAGCGCCAAAGACGAAGTGCCGCGCAACACCACGATCGTCTCGATGACCGCCACCACCATCACTCTCTCGAATGCTCTCGGTGGCCAGAGCATCTCACCAGGGGGCACCGTCACCATCACCGGTTACGACCTCAGCTACAACGCCCCGGCAAGCGAAGTTGAATCGCACCTCAACGCGCTGCCCTCGGTTGGCGCCGCCGGAGGCTCGGTCAGCGTCACTGGTCCCAACGGAGGGCCCTGGGTGGTCGAATTCAAAGGCACCCGTTACGCCGACAGCGACGTCCCCGCGATCGTCCCCAGCACTGGCGGTCTCTTCGCCGGCGCCGGCCAGCCCACCCTCAGCGTCACCAGCGCCAACGGCTGGGAAGTCTGCTCCGTCGCCGCCGAATGTCGAATCGCCTCAACCGGCACCGGCCTCGGCCAGTTCGCCAGCGCCAGCCCAGGCGACCTGGCTTTCGATTCCGCGGGCAATCTCTACGCGATCGATACCGGCAACAAACGCGTGCAGAAGTTCAATTCCGCCCTCACCTCGGTGGAAACCTTCGGCGCTTCCGCCCTTGCTGGCTTCACCACTGTCGCCCCTGAACGCCTGGTTGCAACCCAGGGCGGCAATCGCCTGCTCTTTGGCGTCAACAACAACCTCAGTGGCAACGAGCGCCAGCTGGTCGAACTCGACACCAGCGGCGCCGCGAAAGAAACGAGCCTCGTCGGCTCCGGGCTCACCAGCATCAAAGGGGTGGCTGAAAACACGACGACAGGCGCCGTCTACGCGACCACGACTACCCCGACGCCGAGCCCCCGCAGCGTGCTCATGCTCACCAGCACCCCGCTGTCAGCCCCGACAAGCACGATGAACCCGGTCAACACCAAAGCCTCGACCACAGCCACCTTCAGCGGCACCACCAACCCCAACGGCGGCATGGTGACATGCAAATACCAGTACTCGACCGATCAGGTCACCTGGATCGATGTAGCAGTGCCTTCCTGCACCACGCTTGCCGACGAAGGTGGTGCCCAGACCCTCAGCCAGGAAGTCACTGGCCTCGCTCCCAATACCCACTACTTCGTCCGCTTTGCGGTGTCTCGGACTCTCGTTGCCAATTCGACGGTCATCTCGGCGGTTAAATCCTTCAACACCGACGGTGTTCCCCCACTCGTCACCAACGTCGGCATGCTCGATCTCAACAACACTTCTGTCCGCCTCGTCGGTCAGATCGACGCGCGCCATTCACCGACCGGATACGTCTTCAAATACGGCACCACACCGTCGCTCACGTCTCAGACGGCGGCGGTTGCGATCGGCGAAGGGGTCTCCCCGGTGGTCGTCTCCCAGTTGATTGAAAACCTCAGCCCCAACACGACCTATTACTACAAGTTGGTGGCCGAAAACTTGATTGGCTCGACGTCAAGCGTCACCAAAACCTTCACCACGTTGGCGGCGCCGGTGCCAAATCCGGAGAGCCGTAAATACGAGATGATGAGCCCTCCGGACAAGAACTTCGGCGGTATCTTTACCACCTCAAGCGCCCATATGGCCGATGTGGCAACTAGTGGGGAAGGTGTTGCTACCTGCACGACCTCGCTCTTCGGCGAACCAGCCAGTGTGCAGAACAACTATTGCGCGCCTCTGGTTATACAGCGAACTTCGGCCGGCTGGAAAACTCATGCAGCCAGCCCTTACATCTGCCAGCACGGAACCGCCCCCCCGGCGACCTACCCATTTGAGATCAAGAACGTGTTCTCCGCCGATCTCAAAAGCTCATTCCTGACAATGGTTGAGCCCGAAGGATGCTCGATCCCCCATTTGGTGCCGGGGACTCCAAACGGCACTAACTGGTACCGGACCGACTACGAAACGGGTACATACGAATTTATCCGGTCAGGATCACCAAGCTTCCAGACCATCTCGGCAATTAGCCCCGACTCCAAACACGTCTATTACAAGTCCTCCGAAAATCTTGCTCCTGGCGCATCCGGAAGCAATGAAAAGCTATATGAATGGTACGCAGGAACCACAACTCTGGTCTCCAAAGACCCAAGCGGCGTTCAGCTGAGTGCCGCCTCTGTTGAATTGGCGGGTCCGGCTCGTGGAGTCATCACCGTGGCCGGGGGTCCTGGGCTTGCGGGGGATCCAAGCCGCGTGTTCTTTATGGCGCCATATTCCTCCTCTCCTGCTGCAAACCAGGAGGTTTACATGCGCGAAAACGGCACGACGACGGTTGACATCTCAAAGTCAGAGTGCACTTCGCCCCCGCCCTGTGGTGTCGATTCGGGTGCGACCGACGTTGGGTCGACATTTGACGGTGCAAAAGTCTTTATCTCAAGTGGGGAGAAACTGACCGACGAAGATACTTCTGGTAATGCCGCTCGCGATCTTTACGAGTATCGGAATGGCCCGAATCCTGATGCTGAAGCCCACAACCTGGTCTTGATGACTCCCGATCAGGAACCAGAAGATGGTCTTGGCGCCAACTTCGTCACCCTGCTCGGAAAATCGGACGATGGCAACACTGCCTTTTTTGTTGCCGAAGGACAGATCGTGTCCAATGCGCCGACCGCAGGGAAATTCAAGGTTTATCGCTGGCGCTGGAACGGTGGTAGTCCGACGGTCGACTACTTGGGCGCACTGAACGGGACGCCAATCCCCACACCAGAAGGAAACGTTGAAGCCGACGAACGAAACTGGCGGGCCGAAGGCGCCAATAGGTTGGTCAGTAGAAACGGCAAATACTTGGTGCTGGCGACGCTCGAACGACTCGATCCTGCCGTCGATACCGACAGCGATAGAGATGTCTATCGCTGGGACGAACAGGGCGGTTGGCGCTGTGTCAGCTGCCAGAAGCCGGGTGTCGCCTCTTCCGGTGACGTGTTCTTCTTCAACACTGCAGCAGGTGGAGTCGGTGCGACTGCTAAGAACTTCGTAACGACCAATGAACGTATTGTCATGACCGAGGACGGTCGTGTCTTCTTTGCATCTAAAGACGCACTCGTGCCAGCCGATATCAACACTCCCCTCCTTGACGTCTACGAGTGGAACGAAGGCAAGGTGAGCCTAATTTCGACCGGTACCGCGGAAAATGACACCACACTTCTCGGTGCGGGCGAATCGGGTGACGATGTCATATTTGTCACCGACCAGAAACTGGTCGGTTGGGATGTCGATAAGAACAGCGACTTCTATGACGCACGCGTTGGTGGTGGCTTTCCTGAACCTTCGCCAACCGGCTCACCCTGCGAAGGCGATGCTTGCCGTGACGCCGGCAGCAAGGCACCCGCCGCCAGTCCGGCCGGGACCGCTGCCTTCGAAGGCCCCGGCAATGAAACGAAAAAAACGACGCCCAAACCGACCAGCTGCAAGAAGGGCTTCGTCAAGCGACACAGCAAATGCGTGAAAAAACCGCAGAAAAAGCGCCATGCGGAGAAGACGCACCGGCGCCACTCGACCCAGAAGGGCCGGTGAGCGAGCGATGACCAAGGAGAACAAGACGATGACCACCGCCACTCACACATTTTCACCGGTTCGGCGCCTCGGGCGCCTCACGGCCCTCATTGCCGGCGCCTGCTTGATCCTCGCGGCGTTTGGCGCTGTCCAGGCGTCAGCCGCGCCGTTCACTCTCACGAGCGTGGACGGAGGTGCGTTTTTGCAGAATGGCGAACCGGCGACTCAGGCTGGCTCGCATCCGTGGCAGGCGTCCACCAGGTATGTCTTCAGCAATTACGTTGCTAGCGACGGGTTCGCGTATCCAGCTCAGGATCTGAAGGACTCCGTGATCACGCTGCCCGCTGGCGCGCTTCCCAATCCGCTCAATATCCCCACCTGTTCGGAGTACCAGCTGGAGGGAGGCGCCCAGCAGAACGAACCGCTCTGCCCTCTGAAATCTCAGGTGGGCTACATCAACATATTGCTCGCCGGAAACTATGCAGCCGCAGGTTCGCTTGCCCCCCGAGCCGCCGAGCTTTTCAACATGGAAGCACCGAAAGGCACGGGAACCCTGATCGGCTTCAGCTTCATCGGAGCGATCTACCACATCACCGGCAAGCTGGACCCCCTCAGCTACCGTCCGGTGGCCAGCTCGCTCAATGCGCCGCAGACGCTTCCGATGGGGGGTATCGAACCCGTCCTCTGGGGTGTGCCTGCCGAACCAGGCCACGACAGACAGCGTGGCCACGAAGGGTCTGGACTTTCGATATTCCCCTGCGCAAGCCCGGGAACAGCTGTGAACTGCAGCCATTCCGCTGGGACTACTCCGGCGCCGTACTTCACGCTGCCGACCTCCTGCGTCGGGCCGGTGGAAACGAATGTCAGCGTCACCGGCTGGCAGGGAGGCTCCGCCAGCGGCTCCTTCCTCTCCCACGACAACACCGAACCGGTGCCGAACCCAATCGGCAACACCGGCTGCAACGCGCTGAATTTCTCGCCCACGCTCGAAGCGCGGCCGACGACCAACGTGGCCGACGCCGCCAGCGGCCTCAACGTAGACATCCATGTGCCGCAGAATCAGAGCCCGACCAGCAATGTCTCGGCCCACCTGCGCAAGGCCGAAATCACCTTGCCTGAAGGCCTCGTCATTAACCCGTCTGGCGCAAACGGCCTGAACGCGTGTGCCCCCGCCCAGGTCGACCTTGCCAGCGGCGAACCGGCCAACTGCCCGGATGCCTCCAGGGTCGGCTCGGTTGAAGTCAACACCCCGCTGCTCGATCACACCGTGCTCGGCAGCGTCTACGTCGCCTCACCGCACGACAACCCGTTCAACTCGCTGCTGGCGCTCTACATCTCCATCAATGACGAACAGAGCGGCACGATCATCAAGCTCCCCGGCGAAGTCAAAACCGATCCGGCAACCGGGCAGCTGACGGCGACGTTCGACGAAAACCCACAGGTGCCGTTCGAAGACTTCAAGGTGCATATCTTCAGCGGCGCCAACGCGCCACTGCGCACGCCTGATGTCTGCGGCACCTACACCACTGCCTCGTCGCTGACCCCGTGGTCGGCGCCGGACTCCGGCCCGCCCGCAAATCCGACCGATGCCGTCACAATTTCCCAGAGTTCGAGCGGCAGCGCCAACTGCCCGACAACGTCGGGCGCACGGCCCAACGCGCCGTCCTTCGACGCCGGGACAGTGACGCCGATCGCCGGCGCCAATAGCCCGCTGGTGGTCACCCTGCGTCGCGCCGACGGCTCCCAGCAGTTCTCGTCGGTGACGTTGACCCCACCGCCGGGGCTCGTCGGCAAGCTCGCCGGCATCCCCTACTGCTCCGATGCCGCCCTCACGGCGGCTGCCGCGAAGACCGGCGCTGAAGAGAAGGCTTCGCCCAGCTGTCCGGCTACATCGGAACTCGGCAGCGTCATCGCCGCCGCCGGCGCCGGGCCGGCACCGTACTACGCGCCGGGCAAGGCCTACTTGATCGGCCCCTACAAAGGCGCCCCGCTCGGCGTGGCGATCGTCACGCCGGCCGTCGCCGGGCCCTTCGACCTCGGCACCATCGTCACCAAAGCAGCTCTTTACATCGATCCGAAAACGGCCCAGATCACGGCGGTCTCCGATCCGATCCCGAGCATTCTGCAGGGGATCCAGCTCGACGTCCGCTCGATCCAGATCAAGATGGATCGACCCGAATTCACCCGCAACCCAACCAGCTGCGACCCCATGGCGTTCACCGGCCAGCTGATCTCGACGCTGAGTCAGCCGGCGGCACTCCAGAATCGCTTCCAGCTCGCCGAGTGTGGGCGCCTGGGCTTCGAACCGAAGATGTCGCTGAGCCTTACCGGTGGGATCAAGCGCCGCGGGCACCCGGCACTCACTGCAACCCTGGAAACACGCCCGGGCGACGCCAACATCAAAAGCGTTTCCGTCGCCTTCCCGCACAACGAGCTCCTCGATCAGAGCCATATCGGGACCGTCTGCACCAGGGTCCAGTTCGCGGCCAGCGCCTGTCCGGCGGGGGCTGTCTACGGATCGGCAACGGTGAACACGCCGCTGCTCGACTACCCGCTGACCGGCCCGGTCTACCTGCGCTCCTCGGATAACACGCTTCCGGATCTGGTTCCGGATCTTCGTGGCCCTGCGACCCAGCCGATCAAACTGGAATCGGCAGGACGCACCGATTCCGTCCACGGTGGAATTCGAAACAGCTTCGAATTCGTCCCCGACGCTCCCTTCAGCAAGCTTGTCTTCAGCTTGCCCGGTGGCAACAGGGGGCTGATTGTGAACTCGAGCGATATCTGTGGGCAGAAGTTGACTGCGACAGTCAAATATGTCGCTCACAACGGGGCCACCTTCGAACAGCATCCGCTGCTCAAGGCCGGCTGCCCGAAAAAGAAGAAGAAACACCACAAAAAGCACCATCTCCGTCACGCGCAGCGGCACGCTGGCAGCCACCGCAGCGTGAGGTAAGCGGAGAGGCCTGACTGAATGAGCACGAGCCGCAAGCACCGCCTCCGGTTCGGGGGCGGTGCCGTGTTGTTGACCGCCCTCGCTCTGCTGGGGTTGGGGGCGGCGCCGGCGAGCGCGGCCGGGACTCCCATAATCGGCGAAGTCTGGTCCTCTTCGGTTACCTCCAGCGCCGCTGTCCTCCAGGCCCAGATCACCCCTAACGGCTTCGCCAGCAGCTACCACTTCGACTACATCACCAAAGCCGCTTACGACGCCAACGTCAGCGCAGCCAAAGACCCCTTTTCCGGGACGTCACGAGTTCCGCTGGCGACTGAAGCCAACCTTCCGGGCGTGGGCAGTTCGCCGGTTGCCGCGCAGCAGCCCCTGTCTCTGCTTGCTTCCGATAAGGCATATCGCTACCGGGTGGTGGCGAAGAACGCCGAAGGCAGCGTCTTTGGCCCGACCCTCGCGTTCGTCACCCAGGCGGTCAATACAAGCGCGGACCCTTGCGCCAACAAGGTGGCTCGGGAACAGACGACCTCTACCGCCCTCTTGGACTGCCGCGCCTTCGAGCTGGTCTCGCCGATCGACAAAAACGGCGGCCAGATCGATCTCCCCGGGACGCTAGCCGGCGGCGGCGTGTTGCAGGCCTCGGCTGGCGGTGGCGCGATTACCTATGGCTCCTCCGCTTCGTTTGGCGCCGGTGCTACTGGCTCGCCGTCTGCCAGCCAGTACATCTCCACTCGCGGTTCCGGAGGCTGGGCGACCCAGAACATCAGCACCCCGCTTTACTCCGACTCCTATGGCGCCGGCAACGAAGGGGTTCCGTTCCAGCTCTTCTCGGGTGATCTCGCCCGGGGCCTCTTGCTCAACGGCCGTCACTGCCGGGGCGAAGCGACCGATTGCGCGGTGCCGAATCCGCCGCTAGCGGGAACTGGCGCCCCGGCCGGCTATCAGAACTTCTACCTGCGTGACAGCGCAAGCTCGGGGTTCGAAGCGCTGCTCGGCCCTGCCAATGGCGGCTTTCCGACACTCGATCCTTCCGACTTCGAACTGAGGTTCGCCGGCGCCGCGTCGGACCTGCGCCATGTCGTCCTCTCTACCTGCGCGGCACTGACGCCGAGCGCAACGGAAGTTCCCGCCGGGCAGGGCTGCGACTCGGCAAAACCAAACCTCTACGAGTTCTCGCCCGGGGCGGGCCTCGGCCTGGTCAATCTGCTGCCGGCGCAGACGATCGGCACTCCCGGCGCCGCGCTCGGCGCCCAGGCCGCAGCCGTTTCGAGCAACGGCGCTCGCGTCTACTGGAACGACCTTGCCACCGGCAACCTCTACGTACGCGAAGCGGGCCAGACCAAACAGGTGGACACCGCAGCCGGAGGGGGAGGGGTGTTTCAGACCGCCTCAGCAGATGGCTCGATCGCTTTTTATACGAAGGCCGGCCACCTCTATCGCTACGAAGCAGGGCCGGCAACGAGCACCGATTTGACGCCTTCGGGTGGCGTGACCGGGGTGCTGGGCGCCTCTGAAGACGGATCTTACGTCTACTACCTGAACGGATCGGGGCTCTTTCTGCGTCATGGAGCGACGACAAGCTCGGCCGCAGCCGCCGCCGACACGAGCAACTACCCCCCGACGACCGGCACCTCTCGGGTCAGCGCCGACGGAACCCGCCTGCTTTTCGTCTCGACCCCGGCACTTACGGGCTATGACAACAAAGACGCCGTTACCGGCAATCTCGACTCCCAGGTCTATCTCTACAACGACAACGGCGGCGGTTCCTTGACCTGCGTCTCCTGCAACCCGACCAATGTCCGGCCGAGTGGCAGCTCGACGATCCCCGGCGCCGTGGCCAACGGCCAGGGGCCGTCAGCTACCGATGCCTACAAGCCCCGTGCTCTCTCCAACGACGGTCGCCGCGTTTTCTTCCAGTCCACCGACGTCCTTGCCGCGACCGACATCAATGGCGTCGGCCTTCCCGACGTCTACGAGTGGGAGGCCCAGGGCAGTGGCAGCTGCACGCGACCGGGCGGTTGTCTCGGTCTGATTTCCAGTGGCCGTGACGAAAAAGGCGCCACCTTCGTCGATGCTTCGGCCGATGGATCGGATGCGTTCTTCATCGGCGATCGCTCCTTGGTCAAATCCGACATCGCTGGCTCGGTCGATCTCTACGACGCTCACGAGGGCGGCGGCTTTGCCGAAGCACCGGCGCCGGTCCAGTGCATCGGCGAAAACTGCCATCCGCTGGAACCGCAGCCGGTCGACCCCACGCTGACGACCTTGGGAGAAGGCCCGGGTAACGACGCGCCGCACTATCCCGGTGAAAAGCACTGCAAGAAGACTCAGGTCAAGACCAAAAAAGGAAAGTGCGTGAAGAAGGGCGGCAAGAAAAAGAGCCACCACAAGAGGAGCGGACGATGAGGCGCGCGACGGTTGCGATCTGCGCTGCCATGGCGGCCCTCCTGTTGATCGCGACATCCGCGCAGGCCGCCGTTCCCGCCCTTGGCGCCATTTCGGTGACGAACATCCAGGGAGTTTCGGCTCTGCTCAAGGGCAGCGTCGATCCTGAAGGGCTTGCCACCACCTACAGCTTCGAATATGGGACCGCGTCCAACTTCGCCGGAGCGGCCAAAACCTCCGCTACCTCGGCGGGGTCGGGTTCCAACCCGATCGCCGCTCGTGCCGCGATCTCCAGTCTCGCGCCCAGCACCACTTACTACTACCGGCTGGTTGCGACCAACGCGTCTGGCATCACCACTGGCACGCCCGCGACCTTTGTCACCACCGCGGGCTTTGGGTTCCTGCCCGGCACGTCTGGTTTTGCCGTCAGCGCGGTTGCCGACGGCGGTGCCGCGGCTACCGGCGCCGGCTCGCACCCTTATCAGCTCTCTTTCAAGATCGGCCTGCGCGAAGGTGGGGAATTCGAGGATCAGCCGGGCGTTGCCTTTCCCGATGGCGATCTCCGCGATCTGCACATAGAAACGCCCGCTGGCCTGATCGAGAATCCCGCGGCGCTGCCGAAGTGCACCCTGGCCCAGTTCCACACGCCTCGTTCGTCGCCCTTTGAAGCCAGCCGCTCAGGCGAGAGCTGTCCTGACCGGTCGCAGGTTGGCACGGCCGAAGTCGAATCGAGTCTCGGCGGCGGGGTGGTGCGGCGTTTCGGTCTCTTCAATTTGGCGCCCGCGCCAGGGATCCCGGCTCAGATCGGTTTCTCGCCGTTCGGGGCGCCGATCACGCTCAACGAGAATCTGCGCCCCGGCGCAGACGGCTCCTACGCGTTGACCCTCGATGCCACCAACATTCCCCAGTCACTCGATTTCCACGGCTTCAAAATGACGCTTTGGGGGGCGCCCTGGGCCGCTTCCCACGATGGCGAACGAGGAAATTGCCTGAATGAGGCAGAGGCCGGATTCCCCCGGGCCAAATGTTCAGTCGGCGATCCCCAGAGCTTGATCACGCTCGCCTACTTGACCCTGCCGCACAAGTGCTCCGGCTCGCTTGCCTTCACCGCCAAAGCGACCAGTTGGCAGCAGCCGGCTGAAGTCACCACCACCGCCGTCAACCGCAACGAACTGGGCCAGCCGGCCGAAATGGGCGCCTGCGCCTCCTTTGACTTCAAACCCCAGCCGGTGGGCCTGCTGACCAGCAACAAAGCCTCTTCACCGACGGGCTTCAACTTCCAGCTCAGCGTCAACAACGAAGCCTTCACCAATCCCGCTCAGCGCGCGGCGGTGCCGACCAAGAGGGCGGTCGTCAAGCTGCCTGCGGGAGTCTCGATCAACCCGTCGGTGGGCGCGGGCCTTGGTGTCTGCACCCCGGCTCAGTACGCGGCTGAGACCGCTTTCTCAGCGGTTGGCGCCGGCTGCCCGAACGAATCGAACATCGGCAAATTCACCGTGCGCTCGCCGCTGTTCGAAGAATTCTTCGAAGGTGCCATCTACCTGGCGAAGCCCGACGATCCCACCACCGCTACCCCAGGCGCGGAGAATCCCTTCGACGCGTTGATCGGTGTCTACTTGATCGCGAAGCTGCCAAATCGGGGGGTCCTGATCAAGGTTCCGGGCAGGATCGAACCCGATCTCGGCAGCGGTCAGATCACCGCCACCTTCGACGGTCTTCCGCAGCTTCCATATTCCGAACTCAACCTCAATTTCACCCAGGGCCAGCGCGCCTTCTTGGTTGGCCCGCCGAGCTGCGGCACGGCGACGACAACAATGGATCTGGCCCCGTGGGCAGGCTCGCTTAGCGTCCATGCGACCAACAACTCTCCGATCACGGCAGGCATCGGCGGCGGGCCCTGCCCCTTTGGCGCCTTGCCCTTCGCCCCGACGGCGGTGGCGGGCGGCGTCAACTCCAATGTCAACTCCTACACCCCCTATTTCATCCACCTTGCCCGCCAGGACACCGAACAGGAGATCACCTCTTACTCGTTGGTCCTGCCAAAGGGGATCACCGCCAAGTTGGCCGGCATCCCCTTCTGCTCGGACGCGGCGATCGCAGCAGCGCGTGGGCGCCGCGGCATCGCCGAGGAAGCGTCTCCATCCTGCCCGGTGGCAAGCCAGGTCGGACATACGCTCAGCGGTTACGGGGTTGGCGAAACCCGCAGCTACACAAAGGGGAAGATCTACCTTGCCGGCCCCTACAACGGCGAGCCGCTCTCGGTGGTGACGATAAATCCGGCGACCGTCGGCCCCTTCGATCTCGGCAACGTCGTCATTCGCTCGGCCCTGAGCGTCGATGAACACACCGCGCAGGTGCAGATCGACGCCGGCGCCTCGGACCGGATTCCCCACATCCTCGGTGGCGTCCCGCTCCACCTGCGCGACGTTCTCATCTACCTGGATCGGCCGCAGTTCACCCACAACCCATCGAGTTGCGCTCCCTCCAACTTGTCTTCGACGCTGACCGGGGCGGGCGCCAACTTCGAATCTGCCGCCGACGATTCCTCCTCGAGCTCCAGTGTCCATTTCCAGCTGCTCAACTGCCGCACGCTCGACTTCAAGCCGAAACTCGGCGTGGAACTGAAGGGCGGGACCAAGCGCCGTGCTTATCCGCAGCTGACGGTCACCTTCACCGCCCGGGGACAGGGCGACACGAACCTCAAAGAAATCGAGGTCAGCATGCCCCATTCGGAGTTCCTGGCACAGGAGCACATCCGTGAAATCTGCACCCGGGCGCAGTTCAAGGTTGACAAGTGTCCGGCGGGGTCGGTCTACGGCTCGGCGGTCGCCTACACGCCGCTCTTCGACCAGCCGCTGCGCGGCAACGTCTATCTCCGCTCTTCCCCCCACCAGCTGCCAGATCTGGTTGCCTCGCTTTACAGCGGGGCCATCCACATCGTCTTGGAAGGGGAAGTCGGTGGCACCAAACAGGGTGGAATCAGGGCCCTGTTCAGGGAACTGCCGGATGAGCCCTTGGAAAAATTCGTGATGACGCTAAACGGCGGCAAGCGCGGCCTGCTGCAGAACTCCTCCAACATCTGCGTCGAACCGCCGCTGGCGTCGGTGAAAGCACTGGGGCAGAACAACCTCGGCACTGAATTCAGCTCGGTGTTGCGAGGCCAGTGCAAGAAGAAACACAGCAAGCGCCACCAGATCCATAGGCGAGGGGACCGATGAAGGCACTCGGCGACAGGTTGAGATTGGCGATCACACTCGGCGCGCTGGCGCTGGCCCTCGGGGTCGCCGCGACGCCGGCCCAAGGGGCTACGGGTGATCCGCTCTTCAACTTCTCCGCTCCTGCGACGGTGCCGCCCGGCACCGGCTTCCAGGGTCCATGTGGGCTGGCGGTGGACGTCGCCGGCAGCCTCTATGTCTCCGACTATTACCACGACATCGTCGACGTCTTCAACTCCAGTCGCACCTACCAGACTCAGCTCACCAACGTGGAACCTCTGGATGGGCCCTGCGGCGCGGCGGTGGACTCGACCGGCAAGCTCTACGTCAACAACTACCACCGCAATGTCGTCAAGTTCATGCCCTCGGCTTTCCCGGTTACGACCTCGACCAAATACGGCACCTCAACGACGGTCGACTCTCACAATTCGACTGGCGTTGCGGTGGATCCGTTGACGAACAATGTCTTCGTCGACGATCGCAGCTACATCGCGGTGTACGACTCCTCTGGCGCCGAACTGCCAAAAATCGGAGCAGGCAGCCTTGGCGATGGCCGCGGCATCGCCTTCTCGCGGTTTCCGTTGACTAACGGCTTTGTCTACGTGCCCGACGCCTCCGACAACAAAGTCAAGATCTACAACTCGGAATCGGGAACGCTGGCGGGAACGATCGCCGGGCCCGGGCCCGGCAAACAGTTTGTGTCCCTGGCCGACTCCGCTGCCGCCGTCGACTCTGTCACCGGCGATGTCTATATCGCCGCCGCCGCCGGCTCTCAGCTCTCCGAACATCCCGAATCGACTATTTACGTCTTCGACTCCAGCGGTGGTTTCAAAGGCCGGCTCAAATACAACGTCGTCAACGCGTCCCCCGTCGGCCTCGCCGTCGATAACTCGGCCGGCGCCAACCAAGGTCGCGTCTACGTCACCTCAGGGAACTCGATCAAAGCAACTGTCTACGGCTATGCGCCAGGCTCTGCCGTCTCTGTCGAAAACGGTCTTCCCGCGGTTTTCTCCCTCTCCGTTGCCTCTGATGGGGATGGCGCCGGCTCGATCGTCAGCAGTGCGGCTGGGATCGACTGCTCGACGGCCTGCGGCGCCGAGATGTTCGGTGGCGAAAAGGTCCCGCTTAGCGCTTCGCCCGACGCAGGATCGAGCTTCGTCGGCTGGTCCGGCGGCGGTTGCTCGGGGACCGGTGACTGCGTGGTCAACATGAGCCAGGCCACCTCCATCAGCGCCGAGTTCGCCGAACTCCCTTCAAGTTCTTCCGGCGACGAGACAATCGCTGCTCCTGGCTCTAGTGTCTCCTCACCCCCCATCACAACGGCCGTCCAGCACCGCGGTCGCCACCACAAGATCAGGCACCGCCACAGGGCAAAGCATCGCCACCACGCCCGGCAGCACCGCTAGAAGAGGAGAATTCCAATGAGAAGTCGTTCCACCAAGCTTTTTGCCCTGCTCGCTTTGCTTGTCGCGGCCGTCGGCACCGCCGCCGCCCACGCACAGGTCACCCAGGTGGTGGGGACTCTGCAGGTTTCCGTCGACGGCAAGCTGGCGCCGAAAAAGCTTCCGCGCGAAGGCAAGGCGCCGATCTCGGTCTCGGTCGGCTGGAACATCGGCACCACCGACGGGGCCCCGCCGCCGAAGCTGAAGCAGCTGAAGATCGAAATCAACCGCAACGGGGTCCTCGATCCCACCGGCCTGCCGGTCTGCCCCTACGAAAAGATCCAGCCGGCAAGCACCTCTCGTGCTCTCTCTAACTGCCGCTCGTCGCTGGTCGGCAGGGGAAAGTTCACGGCGATCGTCGGCCTTGAAGGCCAGGAATCGTATGCTGCCGCCGGCGAAATGCTCGTCTTCAACGGCGAAAAAGGCGGCAAGCCGGTCCTCTATGGGCAGATCTACTCGGCCCTGCCCTTTGCCAACTCCTTCGTGATCACCTTCAAGGTCTCCAAGATCGCCAAGGGCACATACGGCACCGCGCTCAGCGCCACCCTGCCAGCGACCCTTCGTGCTTGGGGCAATCTGACCAGCATCGAAATGACCCTCTCGCGCAAGTACGGCTTCGAAGG
The DNA here is from genome assembly GCA_964401995.1 of uncultured Conexibacteraceae bacterium. Classification (GTDB taxonomy): domain Bacteria; phylum Actinomycetota; class Thermoleophilia; order Solirubrobacterales; family 70-9; genus DATCBF01. Next base: position 128,348 of record CAYOAP010000007.1, read on the forward strand.
CAAGCAGCGCAGCTACCTCTCGGCTGGCTGCCCGGCGCCAAAAGGCTTCACCGCCGCCGTCTACAGCATGGCCCGCACCAGCTTTGGCTTTGTCGGCGCCCCGCCCATCACCTCGGTTTTGACCGATGACTGCAAGGTGAGGCCCTGAAGCCCCGCCTTGCACTAGCTGCCGCCCTCTTCGCCCTGGCCGTTGCCGGCTGTGGCGGGGGCGGCGACAGCGGGTCGACCTCGGTTTCGGCCTTGAGCACCGCGGCCGAAAACAACACGTCGAGCACGGAAAGCGCTGAACTGCAGACCGATCGCAAGTCGCAGGCCAACGCCAAGAACCCCTCCCACTCGCCCTCGGGCACACCGTTTGTGGTCAAGGTCCGTCACCACGACTCCGGCGGCGGCGCTGCCCAGTTCCGCTCCAATAAGGGCGACAACTCAGTCCAGGAATCCGGCCATGAAGCCGATGCATTGACCCTGGAGCGAGCCGCCGCCGCTCTTCACGGCTATCTCGACGCCGGGGCCCGGCGTGACGCAAAAACGGCCTGCAGCTACCTGTCCAAGACGGGCAAGGAGACCCCGGCCGCCTATCTCGGCGAGCGTAATCCGAGTGCCAAGAAGTGCGTTACTGACCTGACCGCTCTCTGGGCGCATGTGGCTCCGCGGAATTTGGCGCAGGCAGCAGAGGCCGATGTTGGCTCATTCCGTGTCCAGGGTCCGACCAAAGGCCTGCTCCTCTACCACGGAGCCGATCACCTCGACTTCTCGATGCCGATGGTTTACGAAGCTGGCCAGTGGAAGGTCGGCACCCTTTCTGCATCCGAGCTCCCGTGAGGATTTTGCCCGGTCGGCTGCGGGTCTTTGTTGTCACTTCGATTCTCGTCGGCCTCCTAGCCGCAACCGCATCGGCCGAGCTGACCCAGAGCGGCAACCTCTTCGTGCGTTTCAGCGGCGGCATCTCCCCGCGCGCCCTGCCCCGCAATGCGCTCGCCCCGATCGCGGTGCGGATCGAAGGGACGATCAAGACGCCCCCGGGACAGGTCCCGCCGCCCCTGCGGAAGATCAAGATTGCCCTCAACAGCAGCGGCCGCTTGAGCACGAGCGGCCTGCCGCGCTGCCGCCAGGACCAGCTCGACGCTGCCACCCCCTCTGAAGCGCTTGCCGCCTGTGCGCCCGCCTTGGTCGGCGGCGGCGGCTTTACCGCGATCACCTCCTTCCCGGATCAGCCCACCTACCTGATGCACGGGGAAATCCTGCTCTTCAACAGCGTCGTCCATGGGCACGCGGCGATCCTCGCCCACATATTTCAGAAGGACCCAGCCCCGGCCACGCGGGCCGTCGTCTTCAAGATCCATCGCAGCAGCGGCACCTTCGGCACCGTCATCACCGGCGAACTGCCCGAAGAAACCGACAACAACGGCTACCTCAAATCGATCTACCTGCAGCTGCAGCGCCGCTACGTCGTCCACGGCCACCCTCGCGCCTACCTCAGCGCCAGCTGCGCCGCCCCGGCGGGCTTCACCGAGGCCGTCTTCCCCTTCGCCCGCGCCTCGATGAGCTTCGACGACGGCCGCACCCTGACCAGCACCCTCAACCGCAGCTGCGCGGTGCGGTGAAGGAAGCAGCTCTCCGCGGGCCTACTGCGGGATGCCGCACCACGGCTGCTGCGAGGCCGTGGCGGATTTGAGCGCCGCCTTCTTGGCGGCGACCCGGGCCCTCGCCTTCACCAGCTCGGCCCGAGCCGCTTTGCGCGCATCGCGGCCGCTGTAGCGGCTGCGGCGCACGAGGTTGGTCGCCCGCTGCAGCCCCCCTTTCGCCTTGCTGAGGCCGGCGGTCAGGGCTTTGACCGAGGCGGTCGCGGTCGCGCAGCGGGAGGCGATCCGCCCATAGCTGCCGAAGGCGCCCGCGCCGCCGGGGGCCAGGGTGTAGGCGTCTCCGTATCCTTCCCCGGCCGCCACTTCGACGAAGTACTTCCCCGGCGGCAAGGTCGCCGTCGCGGTCCTCGATTCGCCTTTCGACACATAGGAGACGTCGTTGCCGACGGAGGTGCCCAGCGAGTCCACGATCCTCGCGTCGAGGTCGGCAACCGAAGCGCTGCCGCCCAGATTGGCGACGGTCAGGGTCACGTTCGAGCCCTGCGGCGAGGTGACGTAGAAGAAGTAGAAGTCTTTGTCGGTCGGCGTCTCGAGCGCCGCGGCATAGGTCTGCCCGAGCGCCAGCGGGCCGGCCGGGCTGAGGATCGAGTCGTTGGGCTCGTACGGCCCCTGGGCAGCCGACGCGCTCGCGCAGGCAACCGCCGCCGCGGCCAGGGCGAGCAGCAACGCAAACGTCGTTCTCAGCCCGATTCCCCATCCCCTCATTGCAGGGAAATTGTAGTCCCCCGGCCAAGTGCGGCCGGGGCCCTCGCGGAAGCTTTAAGATCGTGCCGGCGCCGCAGGAGCCAACCCGCCCGGATAGCTCAGTTGGTAGAGCACTTCCATGGTAAGGAAGGGGTCACGAGTTCGAGTCTCGTTCCGGGCTTTGAGGTGTCTTTATGTTGGGCTCCACGGCCGGATCCGTCAAAGATGCGACGTCGGAGAGGTCGATCGGGCGTCCTCTGGCGAGCTTCATCTGGATCAGGTCGTCTAGACCCACCACCGGCACGTTGATATCGCCGAGTTGCACGCTCAGCGCCCGTTCGCTCAACTCATCGTAAGAGCGACCTCCGGGAACTTCGTGCATCACGTCGATGCCTCCGTCGCGAGTGGCGAACTGCCAGATCGTGGCCCTAGGTAGCATCTTCGCGTCGATCTCGGTGGTCTCGTTGCCGGGGTTGAGTATTCGCGCGTCGAGGGCGCGCAGGGTCGCGGCGAGCCGCGCGAGATTGGCTGGGTCGGGCGCTGGGATCAGGTCGGCGTCGTTGGTCGTTCTCACATGTCCGTGCGTCTGAACGGCGAGGCCCCCGATCAAGACATATGCGACCTCATGTTCGGCGAGGGCACGGAGAATGCGCTCGGCATCGAGCGGGATTTCAGCCTCGGTCACGCGCTGCTCGTCCGGCCGCGGCGAGGCGGCCTGCCATTCGATTCCAGGAGATTCCCAACGCCAGGCGCTCGCTCGGGGATCGATCCGCGGTAGCGCGGCGATGAAGGAGGTCGTAATCGCGTTCCTGCGCTTCCCCGGAGAGCACCAGTCGCTCCCCCATGGCTCGCAGCAGGAGATCCAGGGTCTCGAGCCGAGGCGAGATCTGATCAGCCTCAAGCCGGCTGATTGCCGACTGCCGGGTTCCTGTCCGTCGCGCCAAGGTGGCCTGGCTCAGGCCCCTGTGGATGCGAGTTGCGCGTATCAGCTGGCCGGCGGTCATTGTCAAATTATAACGAAAATGTGATGAAAAGCGGTGGTCCAGTGGAGCAAAAGGAAGCACTGAGCTATAGGCTCCCGCGCCGATGGACTTCTCCCTCACCGATGAGCAGAGCGACTTTGTCGCTGCGATCCGCGACTTCTGCGCCCGCGAGTGCGGCACGCAGGAGCAGCGCGAGCGGCTCACCGATTCTTATGAGGACCACCACAGCTTCGAGCTCTACGGCAAGATGGCCGACCTCGGCTGGCTCGGGGTCACGATTCCCGAGCAGTACGGCGGCTCGGGCGGCTCGATGCTCGATGCCTGTCTCTTTATGGAAGAGACTTCACGCGGCCTGGCCCCGATCGGCGGCTACGCCACGACCCTGATCGTCGCCGGCGCGACTGGGCGCTTCGGCAGCGAGGAGCAGAAGGCGAAAATCCTCGGCGGGATCGCCGGCGGCTCGGTCGAGGCGATCGCGATGACCGAGCCCGAGGCCGGCTCCGACGTCGGCTCGCTCACCACCTTCGCCGAGCGCGTCGACGGCGGCTTCGTCATCAACGGCCAGAAGGTCTTCATCTCCAACGCCCACATCTCCGACCATGTCCTCGTCGTCTGCCGCACGACCAAAGGCGAGTCCAAGCACGAGGGCCTGACCATGCTCTGGGTTCCGAAAGGCGCCGAGGGGATGGAAGTGAAGCCGATCGACACGATGGGCGGGCGCGAGACCAATTACGTCTACTTCACCGATTGCGCCGTTCCCGAGGATGCCGTGCTCGGCGAGGTCGACCAGGCCTGGACCCAGCTGATGGCCGGCCTCAACGTCGAGCGCCTGATCCTCGCCGCGACGATGCTCGGGATCGGCCAGCGCGCCTTCGACGACGCCCTCGCCTATGTAAAGGAGCGCCGCCAGTTCGGCCGCCCGATCGGGTCTTTCCAGTCGCTGCAGCATCGCCTCGCCGACATGGCGACCGATCTCGAGGCGGCCCGCCTGATGACGCGCTGGGTTGCCACCCTCACCGATGAAGACCCCGGCCGGATGCTGCCCCGCGAGGCCTCGATGGTCAAGCTCCACGTGACCGAGGTCGCCCAGCGGGTCGCCCTCGCCGGCATGCAGCTGATGGGTGGCTACGGCTACTCCTCCGAGTACGACATGGAGCGGCTCGTCCGCACCACTCTGGTCTCCACCATTTACGGCGGAACCTCGGAGATTCAGCGCAACATCATCGCCAAAACGCTCGGTCTCTGAACTTCGCTTCCGCTTAACACGTCGCCGCCAGGCGCCGGTTTCCTGCCTGGGCTCAAAGAACGACTTGAGCTTTTTAGGTAGGAACGGACGTATCTACTAGGACTTTGGGTTTGACCATGCCTGTGGAGCTGTCTACTCTCCCGCCCCGCTCGCTTTTGGTGGGCAGACGTTGAACGGTCAGCAACGCACCAACGAAAACTGGCTCCAACCCGCAGCGCCACTCGGAGCGCATGCGCCAGCAGGGAGGATTTACTTTGAGTTCGCACCGTCCCACACGCCGAAGCCTTCGAATCGCCGTCAGCGCATTTGCCGCCGTCGCGCTTGCCGCGGCCGTTGTCGCGCCCAGCGCCGGCGCCGCGGTCGTCTACGACAACATTCCCACTCCGCAGCCCGGGAATGTGCCAAGCGTTGCCTTCCAGGCGACCCAGGCTTCTGAGTGGGGGGGCCAGGTTCAGCTTGCCGGCAGCGAGCGCCAGGACGCCGCGGTAACGGTCCTGATGAGCAGCTGGGGATGCCAGGCCGGCAACTGGAACGAAGGCAATTGCGTGACCACCCCCGGAGCCACGTTCTCTCACCCGATCACCCTCAACGTCTACAACGTCGGCGCTGGCAACTCTGTCGGCAGCCTGATCACGTCGGTCACCCAGACGTTCAATATCCCTTTCCGCCCTTCGGGCGATCCGAGCTGCCCCGCCACCACAGAAGTGCCGGTCGGCGCCCGGTGGAAGAACGGGGCCGGAGAATGCTTCAACGGCTTTGCCGCCCCGATCACCTTCAACCTCGCCTCCCAGCACGTTCTGCTGCCCGCAAAAGTGATCATCGGGGTTGCCTACAACACGTCCAACTACGGAGCTAACCCGATCGGCCCATCCGCCTGCTCGGCCACGCTCGCAGGCTGTGGATACGACTCGCTCAACGTCGGAACCGCTCCCTCCCCGACCACCGGCTCCGTTCCGCTGCCGGACGACACCTATTACAACTCGAGCACCGCTGGCCAGTACTGCGACGGCGGCGCCGGCGGCGTCGGCACGTTCCGTCGCGACGCCGGTTGCTGGACTGGCTACCAGCCGGCAGTCAGGGTTTCGGCGGTGACCCGCGGTTTCGTGGTCAATGACGACGCCACCGGCGCAGGGCCGAGTGGCGCCGACTGCGCGAACCCCGACTACAACACGATCCAGGGAGCGGTCAACAGCGTTCCAGCCGGCTCAACCATCCTGGTCTGCGCCGGCACCTATGTCGAACAGGTCGACATTCCCAAGTCGCTCACCGTCATCGGTCACGCGGCGGGGGACACGACCGTCAAATCTCCGGCATCGCTGGAAACCAAGTTCACCACCAGCGAACCCAATAAGCCCGTCGTCTATGTCCATAACGATGCCACCGCATCCCTGCGTGGTCTGACCGTTGACGGCAACGGCAACGGCAACGCCAATCACCGCATCGATGGAATCGCCTTCTTCAATGCTGACGGCAGCGTCCGCAACAGCTCGATCGTCCATGTCCGCAACACGCCCTTCGACGGCGCCCAGGCTGGTGTCGGGCTGATCGCTGTGAATGAAGATGGCGAACCGCGGTCTCTTCAGATTCGAGGCGTCACCGTCACCGATTTCCAGAAGAACGCGATCACGATCAATGGCAAAGGCCTCAACGCCGAAGTCAGCAACAACACGATCGAAGGCGCGGGCTTCACCGGGATCACCGCCCAGAACGGCGTCCAGCTCAGCGGCGGCGCTGCGGGCTCGGTCGAAGACAACCTGATCTCCAACATTGGCTACGCGCCGAACTCGGTCTGCGCCGTCGGCGTCTTGCTGTTGGAAGCGCCTGAAGCGACGGTCGTCGGCAACACGCTCAGCAACATCCAGTGCGGGATCTACGCCGAAGGCGGTGGCCCGGTCACGATCGAAGAAAACACGCTGACCAAAAACCGCTACGTGGTGACGCTGATCGACAACGCGGCGACGGTCAACGGCAACACGATCGACTCTCGCGGCGGCGGATTCCCGGATTCTGAGGGGATCTTTGCGGCTGAGTCCGAAGGCCACGCCAGCTTCTTGGTCACGGCGAACCGCAACACGCTGCTCGGCAACACCGAAGCGGCATTGGCCCTGGCCGACTTTGAAGACGACGCCTATTCAGCTCACATGAACGCCCACTTCAATCGGATCGCCGGCAACACCCTCGGCGCCCTTGACGAAGCGCCGGGCGCGATCGAAGCCCAGAACAACTGGTGGGGCTGCAACGGCGGCCCCGGCGCCGCTGGCTGCGACAAAGTCAAAGAGAGCATCGAAGGCTCCGTCGACTTCTCGCCCTGGCTGGTTCTGCAGATCAACGCGAATCCGTCGACCGTCTACAAAAACGTCGGCCAGTCGCAGCTGACCGCCGACCTCACCCACAACTCAAACAACGCGGTCGCCGGCAGCGGCTTCCCCGACAACACCGCCGTCGCCTTCAGCGGCTTCGGCGGCACGGTCAGCCCGGCCAGCGACGCCACGGTCAATGGCAAGGCCGCGAGCCTGTTCAGCGCAGGCCCGGCGGTTGGTGCCGGCGAAGGCTCGGCGACGCTCGACAAAGCAACGGCCAGCGCGTCGATCCAGATCGTCGAAGCGCCAACCGGCGCAACGGGGGCCACCGGCGCCACCGGATCCACAGGTTCGACCGGCGCCACCGGTTCAACTGGCGCGACGGGCGGCACTGGCGCCACTGGCAGCACGGGAGCGACTGGATCCACAGGATCAACTGGCGCCACGGGTAACACCGGCGCCACCGGATCCACGGGTTCGACCGGATCGACGGGCGCCACCGGCAGCACCGGCGCGACGGGTAACACCGGCGCCACCGGTTCGACCGGCTCCACAGGCGCTACCGGCTCAACGGGCGCCACAGGCAACACCGGCGCCACGGGCTCGACCGGCGCAACCGGATCGACTGGAGCAACTGGCGGTACCGGGTCCACTGGGGCAACTGGCAGCACCGGCGCCACGGGTAACACCGGTGTCACCGGTTCAACTGGGGCCACTGGCTCGACCGGCGCCACAGGCGGCACCGGCTCGACCGGAGCAACCGGCGCGACCGGTTCCACTGGCACCAAAGGCGCTACGGGCGCCACCGGCAGCACCGGAGCGACGGGCACCACCGGATCCACAGGGCCAGCCGGTCCTAGCGGCCCGGTTGGAGCAACTGGGGCAACCGGGGCCTCGGGCTCGAATGCATCGATCGCGTTGAAACGAAAGATGAGCCTCAGCTTCGTCAAGTCGGCCGTGACGGTCAGCAGCGACAAGGCGCCGGTTGCGGTTCGCTGCAACGGCTCCACCGCAAGCCGCTGTGTCGGCACGCTGACCCTGAAGGCTGGCGGGACGACCTCGCAGAAGGCCTACTCGATCGCGAAGGGCAAGAAGGCGACGATCAAGGTCCCGCTCGGGACCCAGATGCAGAGCCTCCTGATCGAAACGAAGAGCACTGGGTCCACAGCGCTGACGGTCAGCGCTGTCGCCAGCACGAAGCAGGCATCGGGCGCGGCCTTCCGCTCGAGCCACAAGCTGCAGCTGAAGTAGGGGGGAAGCACAGCAGGCGGGGCCCGGTTCACATAACCGGGCCCCGTCGGCGTGCCCTTACTCACTTTTTTAAAATTTACGTCCAAGATCCGTCCCAGGATTGAGTTGGCGACGCCCATGCCTCCGATACGGCGTGGGTGCATATACGGAGCGAAAAGAGGTTCTGGGCGGCGCTGGCGATGGCGTTCGCGCTTGCCGCGCTGCTGGCCCCGGCAGGCCAGGCAGCGACCCGCAAGCCGTTCCCTGCTGGGCTCTCGGCCCGTGCCTTCTCGGCCCCGAACCCACTGGCTGCCACCGCGTCCAGCGAGCCCGAAACTCCTGCGAGCACGCCGGTCGAGGGAGACGAATACCACGCTTACCCAGCTGCCGGGGGCTACTCGGTAGAGGCAGCTTCGACGGCCTATGGCGAAGCCGAAGTGCAGTCGGTGGTCAACGTGCTCGGCTCGCTCGATCACGGCCCCGAGCTCGCCCAGCTCTCCGTATATGTGGCGACGCCGGAAGAGATCGCCCAGATCTGCGGCGCGACCGTCCTCGCCTGTTACATGCCGCAGCCGGAGCGGATGATCATCTCCGGCGAGGATCACCCGGTCGACGGCGTTCCCCGCGATTTCGCGATCGCCCACGAGTACGGCCACCACATCGCCAACAGCCAGAGCGGCGCCAGCTTCCCGGCGATCTCGACCGGGACGATCCGCTGGGCCACCTACGAGCGCGTCTGCCAGTACAGCCGCGCCCGCAAGCTCTTCCCCGGCGACCAGGGCCGCCACTACTTCGAGGACCCGGAGGAGGCCTTCGCCGAGACCTACGCCCATCTCAGCGACCCCGCCGCCAAGGTTTCCTGGCAGTACTCGCCGCTGCTGCGGCCGACGACGGCCTCGCTGGCGAAGATCCGGGCTGACGTCTCGCGTCCCTGGAGCGGGCCGGTCTCGACCGCCTGGCGTGGCTCGGTCGAAGCAAAGCCGGCCAGCCGCCCCGTCCCCGCCGCCCACAACTCGGGCGGGCCCTCGGTCGGCGAGGCCGAACTCGTCGGCGAGCCGTGGACCGCTTCCCGCCTTGTCTCCACACCCCTCGACGGAACCGTCTCGATTTCTCTCACGGCTCCGGCTGGAACCGCCTACGCGGTCGTCCTGCGCGATCCGGCCAGCGGCCGCATCCTTGCCCGCAAGGTCAGCGACGAAGCCGGCTCAGCCAGCCTCGCCTTCGGCAACTGCGGTCATCAGACCCTGCAGCTCGAAGTCAGCAGCGTCCGCGGAAGCGGCCCATTTACGGCGAATATCGTCAGGCCATAGCAGTAGCGTTCGGACGTCCCGTCCAGGCAAGCCCCAGGACGCTATCCTTCGCACAGCCTCGTGCCTCGGCCCGGGGTTTTTCTTCTGTAATGACGTCTGTCTAATCGAGGGATGCAATGGCTCGCGGAGATGTCCGCATTGCGGTGACGATGGCTTGCGAAGAGTGCAAGCGTCGCAACTACCAGACAAATAAGTCCCGGCGAAACTCGCCGGATCGTGTTGAGCTGCGCAAGTTTTGCCGCTGGTGTGGGCATCACACGGCCCACAAGGAGACGCGGTAACCGGCCATGGCCAAAACCCGCGCACAGCGCAAGGCCGAGCGCCGCGCTCGCGAAGCCGAGGAGAACAAACGCCTCGGCGATGCGCGCGGCGTCGAGTCGCGCGCGCAGCACAACACCCAGGTTCCGATCTCGGGCGACATCGCCGAGATCGAGGCGATGGAGGCCGGGATGGCTGCGGGCGCGCCCGAAAGCACGCTGGAGACGCCCGATGCCCCGAAGACTTCGCGGGCCGATCGCCGCGCCGAGCAGAAACAGCTGAAGGAATCCGAAAAGCGCAGCCGCAGCGAGCAGAAGCGCAAGGAGAGCGAGCAGCTCGCCCGCAAACAGAAACAGGCTGCCGGAGAACGGCAGCGGGGCGGCGTCATCGGGTTCCTCACCTCCTGCTGGGCCGAGCTGAAGAAAGTGCAGTGGCCCGACCGCGAGACCCTGATCCAGGCGACCGCGGTCACAATCATCTTCGTCGCCGTCGCAGCCGCCTACCTTGGCGCCCTTGACGCGGCCTTCAACTTCCTGATCAAGCAGATCCTGTAGTTCCGGGATCCCCGAACAAAGGCTTCAGATGTATCGCTGGTACGTGATCAACACATATTCCGGGCACGAGAACAAGGTCAAGCACAACCTCGAGCACCGGGTTCAGACGATGAGTCAGAACCGCAACGTGCGCCAGGTCGTCGTCCCCACCGAGCAGATCTCGGAAATGAAGGACGGGCAGAAAATCCAGAAAGAGAAACGGACGATGCCCGGCTACGTCCTCGTCAACATGGAGATGACCGACGACGCCTGGGGCCTGGTCAAGAACACCCCCGGCGTCACCGGATTCGTCGGCGCCCGCAACAAACCGGTGCCGCTCTCCAAACCAGAGGTCGACCGCCTGCTGCATCGCGAGACCGCCGAGCGGCCGCGCACGCAGGCCCAGTTCACGATCGGCGAATCGGTCAAGGTCATCTCCGGCCCGCTCTCGGACTTCTCAGGCGAGATCGCCGAGATCAACGAGGACGCGGCCAAACTCAAGGTGCTGGTCTCGATCTTCGGCCGGGAGACCCCGGTCGAGGTCGGATATGACCAGGTAAAGAAGATTTAGGCCCCGGCCCGCTACCCTCTCCAACCGCTCATGGCAAAGAAAGTCCTCACACTCATCAAGCTCCAGATTCAGGCTGGCAACGCCAACCCGGCGCCGCCGGTCGGCCCGGCGCTGGGCCAGCACGGCGTCAACATCATGGAGTTCTGCAAAGCCTTCAACTCGCAGACCCAGTCTGAAACCGGGACGATCATCCCGGTCGAAATCACGGTCTACGAGGACCGCACCTTCACCTTCATCACCAAGACCCCGCCCGCTGCGGTCTTGATCAAGGAGGCGATCGGGATCTCGAAGGGCTCGGGCGAGCCCCACGTCAACAAGGTCGGCACGATCACGCCGGACCAGATCCGCCAGATCGCCGAGCGCAAGATGCCCGACCTCAACGCCAACGACCTCGACGCCGCCTCCAAAATCATCGCCGGCACCGCCCGCTCGATGGGCGTGGACGTCAAATAGCCATGGCTCACGGCAAACGCTACCGCGAGCAGTACGGCAAGTTCGACCGCGACCGGCCCTACGCGCCGGCCGAGGCGATCGCCCTGGCCAAAGAGACCGCCAGCGCCAAATTCGACGAGACGGTCGAGGTCCACATCCTGCTTGGAGTCAACGTCCGCCACGCCGAGGAGCAGCTGCGCGGCACCCTCGCCCTCCCGCACGGGCTTGGCAAAGACGTCTCGATCGCGGTCTTCGCCCAGGGCCAGCAGGCGCGTGACGCCGAGGCCGCTGGAGCGGACTTCGTCGGCGCCGGCGACCTGGCCAAGAAAGTCGAGGAGGGCTGGACCGGCTTCGACGTCGCGATCTCGACCCCGGACATGATGCCGATGGTCGGCAGGCTCGGCCGCGTGCTCGGCCCCCAGGGCAAGATGCCGAACCCCAAGGTTGGCACCGTCACCGACGATGTCGAGAAGGCGGTCACCGAGTCCAAGGCCGGCAAGGTCGAGTACCGCACTGACCGCCAGGCGATCGTCCACATGGCGATCGGCAAGGCCAGCTTCGACGAGGACAAACTTCTGGACAACTTCACCGCGGTGATCGAGGAGATCGTCCGCGCCAAGCCTTCTTCGGCAAAGGGCCGCTACATCGTCTCCTGCACGCTGGCGACGACGATGGGGCCTGGCATTCGCGTCGATGCGACCAAGAGCAGCGATCGCGATCAGCCCGCCGCCGCGGCCCCCCAGGCCGCAGAGGAGCCGGTGACCGCCTAAACTGCGCCGCTGCACCCGAGACCATCGGCGGGGCCCAAGGCCCAGAAGCCCGATGCAGGTAGCCAATGAACCGAGACGAGAAGACAGCCACAATCGCGGAGATCGCAGCCCAGATCGAGGGCTCGGAGGCGATCTTTGCCGTTGACTACCGCGGCATCAGCGTCCCCCAGGCCGCCGAGCTGCGCTCCAAGCTGCGTGACGCCGACGCCAGCTTCCGCGTCGTCAAGAACCGGCTGACCAAACTTGCCGCCGACAAAGCCGGCGAGGAGCGCCTCGCCGAGCTGCTCAAGGGCCCGACCGCGCTGACCTTCGTCCGCGGTGACACCGCGCTGGCCGCGAAGACGATCTCGACCTTCAACCGCGAGCACGATGTCCTCGCCTTCAAGGGCGGCTTCATGGAAAGCCTCAGCCTTGACGAGGACAGGTTCAAATCGATCGCCCGCCTGCCTTCACGCGACGTGCTCAACGGCCAGTTCGCCGGCGTCGTCGCCAGCCCCCTGACGGGCCTGGTCCGCGGGCTCGGCTCAATGATTTCCGGCCTTGCGATCCAGCTCCAGCAGATTCAGGAGCAGGGCCTGGTCGGCCAGACAACTTCAAGCGAAGCTGCAAACGAGGAGGAGTAAACAAGTGGCAACCAAGATTTCAACCGACGATTGGATCGAGGAGCTGAAAGGCATCTCGGTGCTGGAGCTCTCCGAGCGGATCAAAGCGCTCGAGGAGGAGTTCGGCGTCTCCGCGACCGCTGTCGCCGCGGCTGCTCCGGCAGCGGGCAGCGCCCCTGCTGAGGGTGGCGGCGAGGAAGAGGCTTCCACGGTCGACGTGATGCTGACCGAGGTCGGCGGCCAGAAAGTCCCCGTGATCAAGGTCGTGCGCTCGGCAACCGGACTTGGCCTGAAAGAGGCAAAGGCCCTCGTCGATGAGGCGCCGAAAGCCATCAAGGAGGGCATCGAGCGCGACGAGGCCGAGAAACTCAAGGCCGAGCTCGAGGAGGCCGGCGCCACCGTCGAGCTCAAGTAACTTCTGCTCTGAACCTCGCAAATCCCAGGCTGGGAGCCAGCTTGGGTGCCGGGCGCGGCCGTGTGTTATTTTTTGCGGTCGCGCGCCCGTTGTGTTCCTCTGCTCCGATCTGCGCCTTACCCACGTCCCTCTGACCGCCTGAGGAGTCGCCAACTTTGGCACGTTCTAACGCTGCCCCCGTAACCCGCAGGAGTTTCTCCCGACTGCAGAACCCCCTTGAGGTCCCCCATCTGATCGATATCCAGCGCCGCTCCTTTGAGGAGCTGACGGATCCGAAAAGTGGTGGGCTGCGAGAGACCATCAACGACATATCCCCGATTGAGGACTACACGGGGAACCTCGCGATCGTCTTCGGCGAGTTCAAGTTCGAAGACCCGGCTCACACGATCGAGGAGTGCCGCGAGAAGGACATGACGTACTCACGGCCGCTGACCGCGACCGTCGCCTTCCAGAACAAGGAGACGGGAGAGATCCGCGAGCAGGCCGTCTTCATGGGGGATTTCCCCTGGATGACCGAGCGCGGCACCTTCATCATCAACGGCACCGAGCGCGTCGTCGTCACCCAGCTCGTGCGTTCGCCGGGCGCCTACGTGATGGCGCCCAAGGACGCCGAGAAGCAGGTCTTCATCGCCAACCTGATGCCGGCCCGTGGCTCTTGGCTGGAGCTGGAGATCGACAAAAAAGGCCGCGTCTACGTCCGCATCGACCGTAAGCGCAAGCTGCCGGTCACCGTCCTGCTGCGCGCGATGGGCTACGTCGAGGACTCCCAGCTGTTGGAGATGTTCGACAACTCGATCTACATGCGCCACACGATCGAGTCCGACACCGAGGCGACCCAGACCGAAGAGGGCGCGCTGATCGAGCTCTTCAAAAAGCAGCGTCCGGGCGAGCCGCCCTCAGTCGACGCCGCCAAAAACCTGCTCGAGCAGCTCTTCTTCGATCCCAAGCGCTACGACCTGACCCGCGTCGGCCGTTACAAGCTCAACGCGCGCCTCGACCTCGACATCGATCTCGAGACCCGGGTCCTCACCCACGACGACATCATCGCCTTGGTCAAGGAGCTGGTTCTGCTGCCGAAACTGCTCGGCATCCCCGAGGAGGTCGACGAGGAGAATCCGATCAAAGACTACGCCGCGGAGGCGATCACCTACCCCCGCGAGCCGGTCTACGAGCACCTCGACGAGTACGAGCACTTCGGCAACCGCCGCCTGCGCACCGTCGGCGAGCTGATCCAGGAGGCCTTCCGGATCGGCCTCTACCGGATGGAGCGCGTCGTCCGCGAGCGCCTCACCACCGAGGACTCGGACGCGATCACGCCGCAGACGATCATCAACATCCGCCCGGTGGTGGCGGCGATGAAGGAGTTCTTCGGCTCCTCGCAGCTCTCCCAGTTCATGGACCAGACCAACTCGCTGGCCGGCCTCACCCACCGCCGCCGCCTCTCGGCGCTCGGCGCGGGCGGGCTGACCCGTGAGCGGGCCCCGATCGAGGTTCGCGACGTGCACCCGACCCATTACGGCCGGATGTGCCCGATCGAGACGCCTGAGGGTCCGAACATCGGCCTGATCGGCTCGCTCTCCTCCTACGCGCAGATCTCCGAGCACGGTTTCGTCACGACCCCCTACCGGGTGGTCACCGACGGCGTCGTCACCAAAGAGATCGTCCACCTGGACGCGACCCAGGAGGAAGAGAAAGTCATCGCTCAGGCGAACGCTGAGTTCGACCCCGACAGCGGCAAGCTCAAGGGCCCCGAGGTCGTGGTCCGCGCCAGCGAGGACGAGTACGCGACCGCTGCCCCTAAGGAAGTCGACTTCATGGACGTCTCGCCGACCCAGATCTGGTCGGTGGCGACGGCGTTGATCCCCTTCCTCGAGCACGACGACGCCAACCGCGCGCTGATGGGCTCCAACATGCAGCGCCAGGCTGTGCCGCTGCTCAAACCCGACCCGCCCCTGATCGGCACCGGCATGGAGCGCCGCGCCGCCGTCGACACCGGCGACGTCACCCTGGCCAGGAACGCCGGCGAGGTTTCGCACGTCGACTCCGAGCGGGTTGTGATCAGCCACGGCGGCAAAAAGGACGAGTACCTGCTGCACAAGTTCATGCGCTCCAACCAGGGAACGATCATCCACCAGCGCCCGATCGTCAAGTCCGGGCAGCAGGTGAAGGAGGGCGACGTGCTCGCCGATGGCTCCTCCACCGCCGGCGGTGAGATCGCGCTGGGCAAGAACTGCCTGGTCGCCTTCATGTCCTGGGAGGGCTACAACTTCGAGGACGCGATCATCCTCTCCGAGCGCCTGGTCAAGGACGACGAACTCACCTCGATCCACATCGAGGAGTACGAGATCGACGCCCGCACGACCAAGCTCGGCGACGAGGAGATCACCCGCGATATCCCGAACCGCTCCGAGGAGAGCCTGCGCAACCTCGACGAGCGCGGCATCGTCCGCGTCGGCGCCGAGGTTGTCTCCGGCGACCTGCTCGTCGGCAAGGTCACGCCCAAGGGCGAGACCGAGCTGACCGCAGAGGAGAAGCTGATCCGCGCGATCTTCAAGGAGAAGGCGCGCGAGGTCCGCGACACCTCGCTCAAGGTTCCCCACGGCGAGGGTGGAGTCGTCATCGACGTCCTCACCTTCAGCCGCGACGACGGCGACGACCTGCCCCCGGGCGTCAACGACCTGGTCCGCGTCTACGTTGCGACCAAGCGCAAGATCGCCGAGGGCGACAAGCTCGCCGGCCGTCACGGGAACAAGGGTGTGATCTCCAAGATCGTGCCCGAGGAGGACATGCCCCACCTCGCCGACGGCACCCCCGTCGACGTCATCCTCAACCCGCTCGGCGTGCCGAGCCGCATGAACATCGGCCAGATCCTGGAGACGCATCTGGGCTGGGTCGCTGCCAACGGCTGGTACGACGATGGCTCGGTCTCTTACAAAGAGGCTCACTCAGAGGAGGGCGACGGTCGCGTCTACGTGGCGACCTCGGTCTTCGACGGCGCCACGGTCGAGGATGTCGACCAGGCTCTGGTCAGCTGGCAGGATGAGAACGCCGAGCGCGGCATCGACCTTGGCATCGACAAGAGCGCCAAAGCCGGGGCCCGGTGCGCCGGCACCGCTCAGCTTTACAACGGCCGCACCGGCGAGCCCTACGAGGGCCAGGTCACGGTCGGCTACATGTACATCCTGAAGCTGCTCCACCTCGTCGACGACAAGATCCACGCTCGTTCGACCGGCCCTTACTCGCTCGTCACCCAGCAGCCGCTGGGCGGCAAGGCGCAGTTCGGCGGTCAGCGCTTCGGCGAGATGGAGGTCTGGGCGCTGGAGGCATACGGCGCGGCCTACACGCTGCAGGAGATGCTGACGGTCAAGTCCGACGACACGGTCGGGCGGGTCAAGGCATACGAGGCGATCGTCAAGGGGGAGAACATCCCCGAGCCGTCGATCCCGGAGTCATTCAAAGTGCTGTTGAAGGAGATCCAGAGCCTCTCGCTCGACGCCAACGTCGTCTCCGAGGGTGGCGACGTCGAGATCTCCGACGAGGAGGACGACCTCCTGAAAGCGGCCGAGGAGCTGGGCATGGACCTGACCGGGGTTCGCGCCGACTCTTCCAACGGCGCCGCCGACGAGCAGGAGGAGCAGGTTGTGAAAGAGGGCGAAGGCGGAACCGACGGGGCTACGGCCGAGGAAGCGAAGGTGGAGGACTGATGATCGACATCAATAACTTCGACGCGATCGAGATCGGACTCGCCTCCTCGAAGAAGATCCGCTCCTGGAGTTGGGGCGAGGTCACCAAGCCGGAGACCATTAACTACCGCACGCTGAAGCCGGAGAAAGACGGCCTCTTCTGCGAGCGCATCTTCGGTCCGACCAAGGACTGGGAGTGCTACTGCGGCAAGTACAAGCGGGTCCGCTACAAGGGCATCGTCTGCGAGCGCTGCGGCGTCGAGGTGACGCGCTCGAAGGTTCGTCGCGAGCGCATGGGTCACGTCGACCTCGCCTCGCCGGTCTCCCACATCTGGTTCTTCAAGGGAGTCCCGAGCCGGATCGGCTACCTGATCGACATGGCGCCGAAAGAGCTCGAGAAGGTCCTCTACTTCGCTGCGTCGATGATCACCTGGGTCGATGTCGAGGCCCGCGAAAAGGACATCGGCAAACTTGAGAAAGAGGTCAAAAAAGTCACCGATGAGTACGAGGCTGAACGCCAGAAGCGCACCCAGGAGCTGAACGAGACCCTGGAGCGGCGGCTGAAGTACCTCGACAGCGGTGACTCCGGCAAACTTTTCGACGAAGACGACGAGATCTGGGCCGAGTCGCTGAAACTGACCGCGACGCAGCTGCGCAAACTGAAGGACGACGAGCGCGGCAAGCTGGTCAAAGAACTGCGCAAAGCGTTCGACGCGGAGATTTCCGACACCGAGGCCTACATCGACGAGGCGATCGAGCGGATGGCCGAAGTCTGGAAGATCTTCACCGACATGAAGCCGAAGGACGTCGTCAACGACGAGACGGTCTTCCGTGAGCTCAAGGATCGCTTCGGCTCGCCGTTCGGCTGGGGTGAGTACTTCCGCGGCAGCATGGGCGCGGAAGCGGTTCGCGATCTGCTTGAACAGGTCGATCTCGCTGCCGACTGCGAGGAACTGGAGCAGATCATCAACAGCTCCAAAGGCCAGAAACAGGCCCGCGCGGTGAAGCGGCTGAAAGTCGCCTCCGCCTTCCTCAACTCGGACAACCAGCCCGACTGGATGATCCTCGACTGCGTGCCGGTGATCCCGCCGGAGCTGCGCCCGATGGTGCAGCTCGACGGTGGCCGCTTCGCGACCTCGGACCTCAACGACCTCTACCGCCGCGTGATCAACCGCAACAACCGGTTGAAAAGGCTGCTCGATCTCGGCGCGCCGGAGATCATCGTCAACAACGAGAAGCGGATGCTGCAGGAGGCGGTCGACGCGCTGTTCGACAACGGCCGTCGCGGCCGCCCGGTCACGGGCCCCGGCAACCGTCCCCTGAAGTCGCTCTCGGACATGCTCAAGGGCAAGCAGGGTCGCTTCCGTCAGAACCTGCTCGGCAAGCGCGTCGACTACTCCGGCCGTTCGGTGATCGTTTCCGGGCCGAGCCTGAGGCTGCACCAGTGCGGCCTGCCGAAGCTCATGGCTTTGGAGCTGTTCAAGCCATTCATCATGGCCCAGCTGGTCGAGCGCAAATCGGTCCAGAACATCAAGGCCGCGAAGAAGATGGTCGAGTCGATGATTCCCGAGGTCTGGGATGTGCTCGAGGAGGTCATCAACGAACACCCGGTGCTGCTCAACCGCGCGCCGACCCTGCACCGCCTCGGCATCCAGGCTTTCGAGCCGGTGCTGGTCGAGGGCAAGGCGATCCAGGTCCACCCGCTGGTCTGCCAGGCGTTCAACGCCGACTTCGACGGCGACCAGATGGCGGTCCACGTGCCGCTCTCCGCCGAGGCCCAGGCTGAGGCGCGGATCCTGATGCTGTCGGCGAACAACATCCTCTCGCCGGCACACGGCGCGCCGTTGGCGACGCCGACCCAGGACATGGTGCTCGGGATCTACTACCTGACCTATGGCCCAGACGAGGCCGAGCTGGCCAAGATCGACGAGGAGCTGAAAGCCGGCAAGAGCGCTGGCCGCAACGGCTCGACGCCGAGCGTCAAGGTGTTCCGCTCCGCGCAGGAGGCCGAGCTCGTCTACGAGAACGGCGGCACCAAACTGCACGATCAGGCTGAGTACCGGCGGGCCGGGCACGAGCACTTCCTGACCACGGTCGGGCGGATCATCTTCAACGAGAAGATCGAGCGCGCCCTGGCCGACACCCTCGGCGATGAGTTCGATCCCGAGGCCTACGAGTTCGTCAACCACTCGCTGAAGAAGAAGGACGTCAACGCGATGGTTTCCGACCTGGTCGAGGCCCACGGGGCGCCGGTCGTCTCGCAGATGCTCGACGCGTTCAAAGACCTCGGATTCCACTTCGCCAGCCAGGCGGGGATCACGGTCTCCAAGAACTACGTGGTCTCGCCGCCCGAGAAGGCCGAAATCCTCGAGCGTTACGAGGAGAAGACCGCGGCGATCAGGGGCCAGTACGACGACGGCTACATCACGGCCGAGGAGCGCCACGAGGCGGTCACCGCCGACTGGAACCGGGCGACCGATGAGGTAGCCCAGGCGATGGAGGACAACCTCGACGAGCTGAACCCCATCTTCATGATGGCCAACTCAGGCGCTCGCGGCTCCTTCAAACAGATTCGACAGCTGGCCGGCATGCGCGGTCTGATGGCCAACCCGAAAGGCGAGATCATCGAGCGCCCGATCAAGGCCAACTTCATGGAGGGCCTCTCGGTGCTGGAGTACTTCATCTCCACCCACGGCGCCCGAAAGGGGCTGGCTGACACCGCCCTGCGCACCGCCGATTCCGGCTATCTGACGCGCCGTCTTGTCGACGTCGCCCAGGACGTGATCGTGCGCCAGGAGGACTGCAAAACCAAAGACCACATCGAGATGGTCCTGCACAAGGACGACAACTCGATCAACGACAACCTGGTCGGCCGCCTGGCCGCGAAAAAGCTCGAGACCAAACGAGGCCGCGAGCTGCTCAAGCGCAACCAGGAGATCACCCTGCCCGACGTCGAAGCCATCATCGAGGCCTTCGAGGGCGAAGAGATCAAGGTCCCGGTCCGCTCGGCGCTGAAGTGCGACGCCGACTCCGGCGTGTGCCGCGCCTGTTACGGGGTCGCCCCGGCGACTGGCTACACGGTCAACATCGGCGACGCGGTCGGCATCATCGCCGCCCAGTCGATCGGCGAGCCCGGAACCCAGCTCACCATGCGCACCTTCCACACGGGAGGTGTCGCAGGCCAGGACATCACCCAGGGACTGCCGCGCATCGTCGAGCTTTTCGAGGCGCGTAAACCAAAGGGCTTGGCGCAGATGGCTGAGGCCGCCGGAAAGGTCTCAGTCGATGAGACCGACAAGGCGATGAAAGTCAACGTGATCGAGTCCAGCGGCGAGGAGCACTCCTACAGCTTCCCGGCGCGCACCCGCCTGCACGTCTCCGACGGCGAGAAAGTCGAGGTCGGCCAGCAGCTCAACGAGGGCTCGCTCTACCCGGCTGACCTGCTCGCGATCCGCGGGCGCACGGCGACCGAGCTCTACCTCGTCGACGAGGTGCAGAAGGTCTACCGCGCCCAGGGAGTGGACATCAACGACAAGCACATCGAGCTGATCGCCCGCCAGATGCTGAAGAAGGTGCGGATCGACGCCAAGGGCTCGACCAGCTTGCTGCCTGGCCAGCTCGAGGATCGCGGCAGCCTCAAACGCCTCAACAAGAAGACCAAGGAAGAGGGCGGCACCCCGGCCAAAGGCGAGGAGGTCATCCTCGGGATCACCAAGGCCTCGCTGGCGACGGAGTCCTTCCTCTCGGCGGCTTCTTTCCAGGAGACGACCAAGGTGCTCACCGATGCGGCGCTGGAGGGCAAGCGGGATCGCCTCGTCGGCCTCAAGGAGAACGTCATCATCGGCAAGCTGATCCCCGCCGCGACCGGGCTCAAGCACTACCGCACGCTCTCGGTCGAGCCTGCGGTGGCGATCGAGCCTCCCAACGAGGACGGCCTGCTCGACGAAGAAGAGCTGGCGGCCGAGCTTGGGGTTGACGGCGGTGGCGAGTCGACGGTGGAGAGCTTTGGCCCCTCGTTTGCAGAGGAGCTTGAGGAGCTCGCCCAGGAGATTGAGACTACGTCTGACGAGTAGTTAACGGTTCTGCCGGAGGGGTTGGCGCACCCTCCGGCGGAGACCGTCGGCCCTTATGGGGCCTCCCCAGTCTCCGGCGGAGGGCACCCCAACCCCTCTCACGGAACGCAAAAAGCTGGCCGCCGGAGGGCGTCTCCGAGGGCCAGCTAGTTGCGTTGCTTTTCTGATTAACCGAGGCAGACGGCGAATGCGGTGATCGTTGAGTCTGCGCCGCTGTTGTTCTTTGCCTGGTAGAGCCAGCCGTTGCCGCTTGGGCGGGTCGAAGTCATCTCGACTCCGAAGTTGCCGGGCTGGCCGCCGCCGCTGATCACCTGTTCGCCGGCGGCGCAGTTGACGCTGACGGAGCCGTTGGCGTCTTTGGCGATCGCCTGGGCGTTGGTGCGGACAGTGATGTTGCCCAGCTCGCTGGCGCCGACCGAGTCAGGGCCGAGGTCGCTGCTGGTCAGCGACTGGTCGGCTACCTCGGAGGAGGTGACCGAAGCGGGCCCGAGGTCGCTGGCTGTCAGCGAGTCGGGGGCTACCTCTGGCGATGCGACCGCGTTTTCGGCGATCTGCGTAGCGGTGACCGCGTCGGGCGCGATTTTCGGTGCGGTGACCGCGTTGTCGCGAATGTCGACCGTCCGCACGGTGCCATCGACGATCTGGGCGGAGCGGACCGACAGGTGGGGCAGCGCCAGGGCGGTGCCGCCGAGGGTCAGGAACAGCGCCACGCAGCTGATCAAGAGGGCTGCGGAAGGACGACGGCGGCGGCTGGTGTGAGTTGAGTTGTTCATCGGAATCTCCTTTCAGTTGGTTTCAAAGTTCCGATGAACCCAGCTTCCGGCGGATCGGCCGATCTCTCTACGGACCCCAGGGGTGGAGTTGTTCACCCCTGGGCAAGCGGTTTGGCCAGGCAGCCAGTCGCGCGTCCGCTTGGATAGATTCCATGGCGTGACTGCCGCCGAGAAAGTTTGCGTGATCGGCGCCGGCAGCTCCGGCATCGCGTCCTGCCAGGTGCTCAGCGCTCGTCGAATTCCCTACGACTGCTTCGAGAAGGGCTCGCAGGTCGGCGGCAACTGGCGCTTTGAAAACGACAACGGCCAGTCGTCCGCATATCGCTCGCTGCACATCAACAGCTCGCGGAAATTGATGGCGTTCAAGACGTTTCCGATGCCGGACCACCTTCCCGACTACCCGAGCCATTTTCAGATCGCCAAATACTTCGACGACTTCGTCGAGCACTTTGGTCTCAGGGACAACATCCGCTTCCGGACCACTGTGCTCAGCGTCGAGCCAGTTGACGGAGAGTGGGAGGTCACGGTCGAGGACGCCGAGGGGAAGCGCGAGACGATTCGCTACCGCGCCGTCCTCGTCGCCAACGGCCATCACTGGGATCCGCGCTGGCCGGAGCCGGCCTTCCCAGGCTCGGAGGAGTTCACCGGCGAGCAGCTTCACGTCCACCACTACCGCGAGCCCGACGTGCTGGAGGGCAAGCGGGTGCTGGTGCTCGGGATCGGCAACTCGGCGACCGACATCGCGGTCGAGTCCTCGCGGATCGCCGACAAGACCTTCCTGACGATGCGCCGCGGGGCCTATGTCTTGCCCAAGTTCCTCAATGGCAAGCCGGTCGATGAAGCCGCGCCGCCGATCGCGTCGAGGCTGCCGCTATCGGTCCAGCGCTTCTTCATGGCCCGGATGCTGGACATGGCCGCCGGCGATATGACCTCCTACGGCCTTCCCCAGCCCGATCACAAGCTGCTTGAGGCGCACCCCACCGTCTCCTCCGAGCTGCTCCCGCGCCTCGGCCACGGCGACATCTTGGTCAAGCCGAACATCGATCGCTTCAGCGGTGGCCGCACGGTTCGCTTCGTCGATGGCAGCGAGGAGGAGATCGATCTCGTCGTCTACTGCACCGGCTACAAGAT
This sequence comes from uncultured Conexibacteraceae bacterium, assembly GCA_964401995.1. Classification (GTDB taxonomy): domain Bacteria; phylum Actinomycetota; class Thermoleophilia; order Solirubrobacterales; family 70-9; genus DATCBF01. The sequence continues at coordinate 150,985 of CAYOAP010000007.1, forward strand.
CACCTTCCCCTTCTTTGACGAGCAGGTGGTCGCTGCCCGCGACAACCGCCTGCAGCTCTACCGCCGGGTGGTCTCGGCCGCGCATCCGGGCCTCTTCTTCATCGGCTTCATCCAGCCCCTCGGCCCGATCATGCCGATTGCCGAGGCGCAGTCGGAGTGGATTGCCGACATCCTTGGCGGGCGCTGCTCGCTGCCGTCACCGGCTGAGATGCAGAGCGAGATCGCCGCTGCCGAACGGAAGATGAAGAAGCGCTATGTCGCCTCTAAGCGTCACACGATCCAGGTGGACTTCCACCCGTATCTGCGCGAGATCCGGCGGGAGCGAAAGCAGGCCGCGCGGGCCTGACGCCTCGGCGCCGCCCGGTCGGCGGACAGGGCGGCAGTGGCGCTGCAGCTCCGCCTCCGTGCGGCCCGCGCCGCGGCCCACGAGGCAGCTTCGGCTGCGGTTTCCAGCGCTTGAAGCCGCCGTCGGAATCCTCAGCAGCGCCCTCCGGCTCCGGGGCCGCCTTGCCGGCCCACCAGACCAGCCACATCGCCGCGAGCACGGGAATCTTCAAGACGACAATCAGGAAAAAGATCGGCCAGAAACCCACCACGCGATTAGTCTAGACACGAACCCCCGCCGATGGGCCTAGAAGTGACTCATAGGTTCACTTTTAGGCCCATCGGCGGCTAGGGGTTTTCGCGGCCTTCGCGCTCGAGGCCACGGGCCCAGGCGATCAGGGCCTCGGTGTGGGCCTCCTCGATTCCGAGGTGCGCCTCGGTTGGGATCAAGAGCGTCGGCTCGGCGCGGTCGCGGGCCCACTGGTAACAGCTCTGGTCGAAGTTGTCGTCGATCCAGGCCATTGCCCGCCCGCGCCCGTACTCGTCAAGCGGCCCCAGCTTCCAGTGGGCGGAGCCGAAGCGGGCGGCGCCATCGAAGGTCAGGTGAGGGAGCTCCGGCAGGCCGAGCACGTTGGGCAGGTAGTAGTTGGCTTTGTCCTCCCAGCCGCTTGCCCAGACCAGGTCATAGTGCTCAGCCAACCGCCGCAGCCGATCGCCGGCCGGCAGCGAGATGCAGTGCATCATCCCGTCGACAAGCTGAAACTGAGCCTGATCCCGAGGCGGCGGCTCCTCAAATCCAAAGAGGCTGATCACCCCATCGACATCAACAGCGAGGATCGGCCGGCTCATCGAGCCATGCCTAGCTACCAGCGGTAATGCGCGAAGGCCTTATTGGCCTGGGCCATGCGGTAAATGTCGTCCTTGCGCTTCCAGGCGCTGCCCTGCTGCTGCGTCGCGTCGAGGATCTCGTTGGCGAGGCGCTCGGCCATCGAGTACTCGCGGCGGTTGCGGGCGAAGCTGACGAGCCAGCGGACCGCCAAGGTGCGGGCGCGGCGGGCGGGAACCTCTACGGGAACCTGGTAGGTGGCGCCACCTACGCGGCGGGAGCGGACCTCGAGCACCGGGGTCAGCTGCTTGACCGCTGTCTCCAGCGTCTCGACCGGATCCTCGCCGTTGCGCTCGCCGACGATCGCCAAGGCGTCGTAGACGATCCGCTCGGCAAGGGACTTCTTGCCGTCGCTCATGACTTTGTTGATCAGCTGCTGGACGAGCCTGTTGCGATGCCGGGCATCGGGCTCAACCGGACGGATCTGCGCTGCCGAGCGGCGGGGCATTAGGAAGCTTTGACTCCGTAGCGGGAACGCGCCTGCTTGCGGTCGGAGACGCCGGCCGCGTCGAGGGTCCCGCGAATCACCTTGTAACGAACACCCGGCAAGTCCTTGACCCGGCCGCCACGAACGAGGACGACGGAGTGCTCCTGCAGGTTGTGGCCCTCGCCCGGGATGTAGGTGGTGACCTCCATGCCGTTGGTCAGGCGCACACGGGCGATCTTGCGAAGCGCCGAGTTCGGCTTCTTCGGTGTGACCGTCGCCACGCGGGTGCAGACGCCGCGCCGCTGCGGAGCGGCAACGCTCTTCTTGCGACCCTGCCCAGACTTCAGTCCGGGGGTGGTGGTCTTCTTCTTGGGCCGCTTGCGACCCTTTCTGACTAGCTGATTCGTATTAGGCACGACGCGGGACAATAGCGGGCCGCCGCGAACCGAGCGGTTTGAGCGCCAGCAAGAGGCCTCCCAGCGCGATCACGGCCGAGGCCGCCAGCTCCGCGTAGAAGCCGTTGTCGAGGACCGCGGTGGCCCCGGCAAACCTCGACGCCTGCGACCCGGCATCGAGGCCAGCCGGCAGGTCGACGAGCAGGATGACCGCGATCGAGAGCAGGCCGAGGCCGAAGACGACGCGGCCGAGGCGGCGGCGCCTCGGCCGCAGCGCCAGCGCCGAGAGCACGGCCGCGGCAATCGCCAGCGGGACCAATAGATAGGCGTGGGCGGCGCCGGCGGTTCGGACCGCTTCGGTCGGCGCGTCGGCGACCGCCGGCAGACCTTCGTATCCGGGCTGGCCGATCTGGACCCCGCGGTAATCGACGAACTGAGAGGCGACCAGGCAGGCGGCGGCCGCGACGACGACAGCGCAGATCGCGCGCTCCGGCGTGACCACGGCGCTGGCGCGGGTTGCCGAGCGGGCGGACCAGGCCCCGGCCTTGCGCAGCCAGGCATCGATTGCGGCCAGGATGCGGAAGAGCCGGGCGCCGAGCGGGCGCAGGCGTTTGCCCGCCTGCCTACTGATCTGGCGCAGGCTTACCTTGACCCGCCCTGACCAGCGCCGGCCGACCGTCCGAGCCTTGCGCCACCCACGAGCCAGCGGCGGCCCCGCCCGCCGTTCTATCTTCCGCTCGGTCTCACGCTCCCACTTTGCGACGGCCGCGGCAGCCGCGCGGATGCGCAGCCCCACGGTTGCTATCATCGCGCGCCGCTTAGGTTTTTTCCGCGCTGCAGGTTTTGCCGGGCCCGCGAGGGCCTTTTTCATGCGCCGATCCCGGCCCTTGCCGGGCGGCGTTGATTTCTTTCGACCCGACTTCACGACAACCCCCACCCTACGGACCATGCCACGCTCATTCCCCCTAGAGAAAACGCGCAACATCGGAATCATGGCTCACATCGACGCCGGTAAGACGACGACGACCGAGCGCATCCTCTATTACACGGGCCGCACCCACAAGATCGGGGAGGTCCACGACGGCGCCGCGGTGATGGACTGGATGGAGCAGGAGCAGGAGCGCGGGATCACGATCACCTCCGCCGCCACCGCCTGCGAGTGGAAGGGCCACCGCATCAACATCATCGACACGCCCGGCCACGTCGACTTCACGGTCGAGGTCGAGCGCAGCCTCCGCGTCCTCGACGGCGCGATCGCCGTCTTCGATGCCGTCGCTGGCGTCGAGCCCCAGTCCGAGACGGTCTGGCGCCAGGCGGACAAGTACAAGGTCCCGCGCTTCGCCTACATCAACAAGATGGACCGCACCGGGGCCGACTTCTTCAATGCCGTCGAGACGATGAAGGACCGCCTCGGCGCGAATCCGCTGCCGATCCAGCTGCCGATCGGCAGCGAGGGCGACTTCATCGGTGTCATCGACCTGATTGAGATGAAGGCGCTGGTCTGGAAGGACGAACTCGGCACCGAGTTCGAGGTCGAGGAGATCCCCGCCGATCTGCGCGAGCAGGCCGAGGAATACCGGACCCAGCTGATCGAGGCCTGCGCCGACTACGACGACGAGCTGATGGAGCTTTACCTGGCCGAGGAGGACATTCCCCACGAGCGGATCGCCAAGTCGCTGCATCGCGCCTGCCTCGACACCAAGGTCACGCCCGTCCTCTGCGGCTCCTCCTTCAAGAACAAGGGTGTGCAGCCGCTGCTCGACGCGATCGTCGAGCTGCTGCCCTCGCCGCTCGAGGTGCCGCCGGTGGTTGGCATCATGCCCGCCGCCAAGGGCGAGTCCGAGGGGGAGGAGGCCGCGCGCCCCGCCGATGACAGCGGGCCCTTCGCCGCCCTCGCCTTCAAGGTCATGACCGACCCCTACGTCGGCAAACTCACCTACTTCCGCGTCTACTCCGGCAAGCTCGAGGCGGGGGGCCGCGTTCTCAACGTGACCACCGGCAAGACCGAGCGGATCGGCCGGCTGCTGATGATGCACGCCAACAGCCGCGAGGAGATCCAGGAGTGCTACTCAGGCGACATCTGCGCCGGCGTCGGCCTCAAGCAGACCGGGACCGGCGACACGCTGGCCGCGCCCGACGCGCCGGTCGCGCTGGAGAACATCGAATTCCCGGAGCCGGTGATCGCGGTCGCGATCGAGCCGAAAACGAAAGCCGACCAGGAGAAGATGGGCACCGCCCTGCAGCGCCTGGGCGAGGAGGACCCGACCTTCCAGATCGAATCCGACGAGGAGACGGGGCAGACCCTGATCCACGGCATGGGCGAGCTCCACCTCGAGGTGATCGTCGACCGCATGCTGCGCGAGTTCAAAGTCGACGCCAACGTCGGCCGTCCTCAGGTCGCCTATCGCGAGACGATCCGCCAGCGGGTCGAGAAGGTCCAGGGCAGGTTCGTCCGCCAGACCGGTGGCCGCGGCCAGTTCGGCCACGTCGTGATCAACCTTGAGCCCGCCCCGGGCGAGGGCTTCGAGTTCATCAACAAAATCAAGGGCGGCACGATTCCCGGTGAATTCATCGGCCCGGCCGAACAGGGCATGGAGGAGGCGCTGGAGAACGGCGTCAAGGCCGGCTACCCGATGGTCGACGTCCGGGTCGAACTTGTCGATGGCTCTTACCACGACGTCGACTCCTCGGAGATGGCTTTCAAAATCGCCGGCTCGATGGCAATCCAGGAGGGCGCGCGCAAAGCGAAGCCGGTCCTGCTGGAGCCGGTGATGTCGGTCGAGGTCGTGACGCCGGAGGACTTCCTCGGCGACGTGATCGGCGACCTCTCCCGCCGCCGCGGCAAAGTCCAGGGCCAGGAGCAGCGCGGCAACGCGCTCGCCGTTCACGCCTACGTGCCGCTTGGCGAGATGTTCGGCTACGCCACCGATCTTCGCTCCTCAACTCAGGGGCGCGCCACTTACACGATGCAGTTTGAGCGTTACGAGGAGGTCCCGGGCAACATCGCCGAAGAGATCGTGGAGCACCGCTCGGGAGAACCTTCAGCTGCAGCTTCTTAGGCCCAACCGCGAGCGAGGCCGGGATCTGGCTATATTTCCCAGGTTCGCCCGCAGGCAGGACGATATGCCCTGCCAGGCACCAACCAAGAACTTAATCAGTCAAACCAGACAGAACCCGACTTCGAAAGGTAGAACGGAGAGAGATGTCCAAGGAGAAGTTTGAGCGCGATAAGCCGCATGTGAACGTCGGCACGATCGGTCACATCGATCACGGCAAGACGACGCTGACGGCCGCGATCACCCAGACCCTCTCCACGAAGGGCGGTGCCGAGGCGAAGAGCTTCGCCGAGATCGACAACGCTCCCGAGGAGAAGGAGCGTGGGATCACGATCGCTACGTCACACGTCGAGTACGAGACCGACGCCCGGCACTACGCCCACGTCGATTGTCCCGGCCACGCCGACTACGTCAAGAACATGATCACCGGCGCCGCCCAGATGGACGGCGCGATCCTGGTTGTCTCCGCAGCTGACGGCGTCATGCCGCAGACGCGCGAGCACATCCTCCTGGCCCGCCAGGTCAACGTCCCGCACGTCGTGGTCTTCCTCAACAAGGTTGACCAGGTCGATGACGACGAATTGATCGAGCTGGTCGAGGAGGAGGTCAAGGAACTTCTCGACGAGTACGACTTCCCGGGCGACGACACACCGATCGTCAAGGGCTCGGCGCTGAAGGCGCTCGAGGGTGACGAAGAGGCTCAGAAGGCCGTCTTCGAACTGGCCGATGCGCTCGACTCCTACATCCCGGAGCCGGTCCGCGAGCTCGACAAGCCCTTCCTGATGCCGATCGAGGACATCTTCTCGATCACCGGCCGCGGCACCGTTGCGACCGGGCGTGTCGAGCAGGGGATCGTCAACACCGGCGACGAGGTCGAGATCGTCGGCATCAACGACACCACCAAAACCGTCGTCACCGGCGTTGAGATGTTCCGCAAGATCCTCGACGAGGGCCAGGCCGGCGACAACATCGGCGCCCTCCTGCGCGGCACCAAGCGCGAGGAGATCGAGCGTGGCCAGGTTCTCTGCAAGCCGGGCTCGATCACGCCGCACACCAAGTTCAAAGCCGAGGTCTACTGCCTGAAGAAGGAGGAGGGTGGCCGTCACACGCCGTTCTTCTCCGGCTACCGGCCTCAGTTCTACTTCCGCACCACCGACGTGACCGGGATCGCCAACCTCCCCGAGGGGACGGAGATGGTCATGCCTGGAGACAACGTTGAGATGACGATCGAGCTGATCCAGCCGATCGCCATGGATCAGGGCCTGCGGTTCGCCATCCGCGAGGGTGGCCGCACCGTCGGCTCGGGGGTCGTCGCCGAGATC
>CAYOAP010000008.1:0-135058 GCA_964401995.1 uncultured Conexibacteraceae bacterium
TGTTAAGCACGCCGCCAGCGTTCGTCCTGAGCCAGGATCAAACTCTCCGTGAAAGTTACTAACGAAGAGCTGCCATGCCTGGCTGGCCACCGCGCACACATACTCGGTGACCGGCATGACGGGTAAATCAGACTACTCGGCACGCTGACGTGACCGAGTAGATCGGGCTCAAACAACCCACGGACACGAATGTCCGCGGGGTGCACGCTGCTCAGTTTTCAAAGACCGCTGCGCCTTTGCGCCGGGACTCGGCGCTCGTCACGCACGGGGCAGCCACAGGGCCAACCCCGGAAGGACGCGGGAGTATAGCGCTACGCAGGCGGTTTGCCTAGACGGTCGAGCGCAACTTGCGAAATCGGCGCTTGCCGACCTGCAGGACCTTGCCGTCAACCCCGGTCGGGTCGAGGTCGAGGCTATCAGCAGAAATGGCTTTGCCATCGAGTTTTACGCCCCCCTGCTGAATCAGGCGGCGGGCCTCGCTGGAGCTGATCTCGAAGGCTTTGCCGAGCAGCAGGGGCAGGTGGATCAGGCCGCCGTCAGCGCCGACGAAGGGGTCGATCGCGATCTCCTCGACGTCGTCGGGCGCCTCGTGGCTGACGAAGAGGCGGTTGAAGTGGGCCTCGGCGGCATCGGCCGCGGCGGCATCGTGGAAGCGCTCGACGATGCGCCGGCCGAGGGCGCGCTTGGCCTCGTTTGGCGCCTGCCCGTCCTCCGGCTCGTCGCCGAGCAGCAGCCGGTAGTACTCCGGCATCGCCTCGTCCGGGATCCGCATCAGCTTCCCGAACATCTGCTCCGGGGCATCGGTGACGCCGATGTAGTTGTCGAGCGACTTGCTCATCTTCTGCACGCCGTCGATGCCGACCAAGATCGGCATCGTCAGGATCGACTGCGGCTTGCGGCCGTAGGCGGACTGGATGTCGCGGCCGAAGAGCAGGTTGAATTTCTGGTCGGTCCCCCCCAGCTCGACGTCGGCCTCGATCGCGACCGAGTCGTATCCCTGCAGCAGCGGGTAGAGCAGCTCAAGGGCGGCGATCGGCGTCCCCGCCGCCAGCCGCTTCTGGAAGTCGTCTCGCTCCAGCAGCCGGGCGACCGTCGTCTGCGCCAGCAGGCCGAGCAGCGCCTCGGGGTCCATCCGCAGCCACTCGCTGTTGAAGCGAACCTCGGTCCGCTCGCGGTCGAGTACCTTGAAAGCCTGCTCCTGGTAGGTGGCGGCGTTGGCGACGATCTCCTCCGCCGACGGCATCGGCCGCTGGGCCGAGCGGCCGCTCGGGTCGCCGACCCGGGCGGTGAAGTCGCCGATGATGAGGACGACGGTGTGGCCGGCATCCTGGAACTCGCGCAGCTTGTTGAGGACGACGGTGTGGCCGAGGTGGATGTCGGCCGTGGTTGGGTCGATCCCGAGCTTGACCCGCAGCGGCTTGCCCGCGGCGAGCTGCTCGTCGAGCATCCCTTTGGGCAGCACATCGACCGCGTTTCGCGCCAGATCCGACATGGGGCGAATGCTAGACTGCCGCCTCCGCTCGACGGGCTGAGGTATGCCGCGCGCCGAGCCGAGACCCCCTTTGATGGCGGCCCTTCGAACAAAGTCCCGCCGGCGGGACGGCGCAGTTCCACCGCCACCGGCCTCGACTCCCACGACCAAGCGCGCTAAGCCGCGGCTGAAGAAGCTGCGCATCCTCTTCGTCCTGCTCGGCCTCGGCGTGCTGGCCCTGGTCTCGATGGTCTTCGGGATGATGGCCGCGGTCTCGCAGGATCTGCCGTCGATCTACAACTTCGCCCAGTACAAGGCATCCAAAAACAGCGAGGTCGTCGACGCCAGCGGCGAACCGATCGGCACCCTGACCAGCAACCAGAACAAGATCCTGCTCAGCTCCGGGCAGATCTCTCCCAACATCAAGAACGCGGTGGTCTCGATCGAGGACTCGCGCTTCTACGAACACAACGGGGTCGACTTCCAGGGCATCGGCCGCGCCCTGGTCAAAGACGTGCTCAGCCAGAGCGCCCAGCAGGGGGCCTCGACGATCACCGAGCAGTTCGTCAAGAACGCGCTCGAAGCCGAAAGCAGCCGCACGATCCTGGAGAAGTTCCGCGAGGCGGCGCTGGCCTACAAACTTGAGCGCCACTGGAGCAAGGACAAGATCCTGACCGAGTATCTGAACACGATCTACTTCGGCGAGGGCGCCTACGGGATCGAGGCGGCCGCCCGCACCTACTTCGGCAAGGCCCATCCGGGTTGCGGCACCGAAGCCGAGCCCTGCGCCTCTGTCCTGGAGCCTTGGGAGGCGGCGACCCTGGCGGCGGCGATCGCCTCGCCCTCCGCCTTCGACCCCAAGATCTATCCCGAAAACTCGCTCGGGCGGCGCAACCTCGTCCTGGAAAAAATGTACGAACAGGGCTACATCACCCAGGCCCAGTACGAGGAAGGGATCAAGCAGGCGCTCCCCTCCCCCAACGACATCGAACCGCCCAAGATCGACTCCAAAGCGCCCTACTTCACCTCCTGGCTGCGGCAGCAGCTGGTCGACCGCTACGGCGCCTCGAAAGCGTTCTTCGGCGGGCTCAAAGTGAAGACGACCCTCGATCTGCGCCTGCAGGCCGCGGCCGAAGAAGCCGCTGGCTCCTACCTGAGCGGGATTCCGCCGACCGCCTCCGTCGTCGTCCTCGACAACAAAAACGCCGGGATCAAGGCGATGGTCGCCGGGCCGGACTTCGAAACCCTGCCCTTCAACCTGGCGACTGAGGGCCACCGCCAGCCCGGCTCCTCGATCAAGCCGTTCACGCTGGTGACGGCGCTGAAGGAGGGGATCTCCCCCTACACGACCTACGAATCCGCGCCCCAGGAATTCCACTTCGGCAAACACGGCCAGGAAGTCTTCGTCGTCCATAACGACGAGGACTCCTATCTCGGCTCCTGCGACATCATCTGCGCGACGACCTACTCCGACAACTCGATCTACGCCCAGCTCGGGCTCGAAGGGCTGAAGGGCAAGACCGTCCAGGACCGGACCCGCTCGATCGCCCGCACGATCCACTCGATGGGCTACACCGACCCGATCTCGACCAACCCGGCGATGGTTCTCGGTGGCTTGAAAGAAGGGGTGACGCCGCTGGGCTGGGCCTACGCCTACATGACGCTCGCCAACAACGGCGACCGCGTCAGCGGCACCCTGGCGCCCGATCCCGGCGACAGCCCGGTCGCCTACACCCAGGTGACCGACAAGGCCGGCCACGTGATCAAGGGCGGCGACAACGACTCGACCCACAAGCAGGTGATCCCCGAAAGCGTCGCCACCGAGGCCAAGAGCATCCTCGAAACCGTGGTCAGCAGCGGCACCGGCACTCACGCCAACATCGGCGCCGAAGGCCAGTGGGGCAAGACGGGGACGACCGAGAACAACGGCGACGCCTGGTTCTGCGGGGCCGTCTCCGACGTCACCGCCTGCGTCTGGGTCGGCTATGAGGACTCGACCACGCCGATGACCACGCTCTACGCGGGCGGGCCAGTGATGGGCGGCACCTTCCCGGCCCTGATCTGGGCCAGCGTCGTCTCCGCCTGGGAGCGGATCAAAGCCGAACGGGCCGCGGAAAAGGCGGCCGGCGAACACCACTCCGGCGCCGGCAGCACCTACATCCCGAGCGAAGAAGAAGCGCCCAGCTACTCAGCCCCCGAAGAATCCTCGGCCGAACCAGCTCCAGAAGAAGCTCCGGCCGAACCGGAAGCGCCCGCCGAACCAGCCGAAGCCGCGCCGCCAGTAGAAGAAGCGCCCGCCCCCAGTGGCGGCACCTCGGGCGGCACCGGCGGCGCCGCGCCCGGCTAGGGCGCCGCCGGCCAGGGCTTGGAGACGAAGGGGCTGCCGGCGAGGCTGAAGCGCCAGGGCAGCTCTACCGCCTTGGTGATCCCTATGCGCGGGCCGGTGGCGATCTCCCCCGCCCAGTCCTGCTCGCGGGGCAGCAACAGGAAGGGATCGGCCGAGAGGTCGCCGCCGTTGGCCTCGAGCCCGATTCCGAGCGCCTCGGTCAGCTTGCCGGGGCCCGAGCAGAGGTCGCGGTCAGGGCGGGGTCCGCGGCGGGCGCGCATCCGCTCCAAGCCGGCGGTCGGCGCCAGCGCCCGGAACAGCACCGCGGCCGCCTCACCCTCTGGTTCGGAGACCGCGTTGAGCAGGCTGTGGATCCCGTAGGAGAGATAGACATAGGCGCGGCCGGGAGGGCCGAACAGAGGCGCCGTCCGTTTGGTCAGGCCGACGTAGGCGTGGCAGGCAGGATCGTCGCGCTCGTAGCTCTCGGTCTCGACGATCGTGCCGCCACAGCCGTCATAGAAGAGCTGGCAGCCGATCAGGTCGCGGGCGACCTCGTGGACCGAGCGGCTGAAGAACTTGGGGCCGAGCCGGGTCTCGGCTGCGGCAGCCACGGCAGCTAAGAGCGCTCGTCGATGACCCGCGCCTTAACCGCGGCGAGAGTGTCGCGGGCGAGGCCGATCTGCTCGGCGAGGGCCTCCGAGCCGGTCCCGCCCTCGATCTGCTTCGACTCCAGCCAGCTGGAGCGCTTCAGCACCTCGTAATAGCTCTCGTCGAGGTGCTCGGAGCGCTGGCGCAGCTCCTCGAGGGTGAGGTCGGAGAGCGACTTGTCCTGCTCGACCACATCGCGGACGAGGCCGCCGACGATGCCGTGGGCCTCGCGGAACGGCACTCCGCGGCGGACCAGGAGATCGGCGATCTCCGTCGCCGCCAGCATCTCGTCGCCGGAGGCGTCCTCCATCCGCTCGCGGTCAAAGGCGATCCCGGCCAGCATCCCCTCGGTCGCGTCGAGGCAGAGCTCGACCGTGTCGATCGCGTCGAAGAGCGGCTCCTTGTCCTCCTGCATGTCCTTGCCATAGGTCAGCGGCAGCGCGTGCATGACGCCGACGACCGAGGCATAGTCGGCGGCCACCCGCGGGCTCTTCGCCCGCAGCAGCTCGGCCGAGTCAGGGTTCTTCTTCTGCGGCATGATCGACGAGCCCGAGGAGAAGGACTCGTCAAGCTCGCAGAAGCCAAACTCGGTGCTCGACCAGATCACGATTTCGGAGCCGAGCCGGGAAAGGTGCATGGCGCAGGTCGAGGCGGCGGAGAGGTAGTCGAGGACGAAGTCGCGGTTGGAGGCGCCGTCGATCGAGTTGTGGCTGACGTGCTCGAAGCCGAGGTCGGCGGCGACCGCCTCGCGGTCGATCTCCCAGTTGACCCCGGCCAGGGCGCCGGAGCCGAGCGGCATCACGCTGGCGCTGTCGAGCGCGAACTGGAAGCGCAGGACGTCGCGGGCCAGCATCCAGAAGTAGGCGAGCAGATGGTGGCCGAGGTAGACGGGCTGGGCGCGCTGCAGGTGGGTATAGCCGGGCATCGGCCAGTCGCGGTGGCGCTCGGCGAGCTCAAGCAGCCGCTCCATCGTCGCCCCGGCCAGCTCGATCGCCCGTAGCGAGTGGGCCTGGACCACCATCGCCACGTCGGTGGCGACCTGGTCGTTGCGGGAGCGGCCGGTGTGGAGCTTGCCGGCGAGCGGGCCGATCGCCTCGCCCAACAGGCGCTCGATCGCCATGTGGATGTCCTCGTCGGAGTCGGCGAATTCGAACCCGTGCGAGGCCATCTGCTGGCGGACCTGCTCGAGGCCGGCGTCGATCTGGCGCAGCTCCTCGGCATCGAGGACGCCGATCTCCTGCAGGCCGCGGGCGTGGGCCTGGGACTGGTCGATGTCGTAGGGCGCAAGCCGCCAATCGAACTCGATCGAGCGGTTGAGCCGCCAGAAGCGCGGGTCCGGGTCTTTGCGAAAGCGCGACATCGAGGCGGGGATTATCCCGTTCGGGTCGGCTGGCCGAGCGCTGCCGCCAGCTCCTGGCAGACCCGGGCCACATCGGACTCGGTCATCGCCGTGTGGAAAGGCAGCGCCAGCGAGTGGGCGGCGGCGTCTTCGGCGACCGGGAACTGGCCCTTGCTGTAGCCGAGTTCGCGCAGGTGGGGGAAGAGGTGGATGCAGGGCAGGTAGGCCTTGCTGGCGATGCCGCGTTCGGCCAGGGTCTCGATCACGCCGTAGCGGTCGGTCCGTTCGGGCAGGCGGATCACGTAGACGAACCAGCTGCGCCGCTCCTGGCCGCGGCCGGCGATCGGCGCCTTGACGCCCTCGATCCCCTCCAGCGCGCGCTCGTACATCGCCGCGATCTCGGAGCGCCGCTCCAGCATCGCGTCGAGCTTCTCGAGCTGGGCGACGCCGAGAGCGGCGGCGATATCGGAGAGGCGGTAGTTGAAGCCGAGCCCGCCGTGGTCGAGCCAGCCCATATCCGCCGCCCGCCCTTGGTTGCGCTCGCTGCGCAGGCGCTCGGCCATCGGCGCCGAGTAAGGAATGATCATCCCGCCCTCGCCGGTGGTCATCTGCTTGTTGGCGTAGAAGGCGAAGGTGGCGAGGTTGCCGCGGGCGCCGACCGCAGTCCCTTCGGCGTCGACCGCCCCAAGCGCCTCGCAGGCGTCCTCGAGGATGTTCAAGGCGTTGTCTTCGGCGATCCGTTGGATCTCGGGCATGTCGGCCGGGTAGCCGAAGATGTGGACTGGCAGGATCCCGGCCGTGCGCTCGCAGATCTCGGACTCGACGATCTCGGGGTTGATGTTCAGCGTCACCGGATCGATGTCGCAGAAGACCGGCTTCACCCCCTCGTAGAGCAGGCAGTTGGCCGAGGCGACGAAGCTGAAGGGGCTGGTCAGCGCCTCCGAGCCGCGGTCCCAGCCCAGCGCCCGCACGCCAAGGTGCAAAGCGGTGGTGCCGCTGGAGACCGCGATCGCGTCCTCGGCGCCGAGCCAAGAGGCAAAGCCCGACTCGAAGCGATCCTGCATCGGGCCCAGCGAGAGCCGGCCCGAGCGCAAGACCTCGCCGACCAGCTCTTCCTCGCGCTCGCCTACCTGAGGTCGGGCCAGCGCTAACGGCGGCAGATCGGATGAGTCATTCATTGGCGCAACCCTATCCGGCGATCGCCCCTCAGCGCGGCTGGAAGGCGTACTCCAGCGAGTCGACCAAGGCCTCCCAGGACGCCTCGATGATGTTCTCGGAGACTCCGATCGTGCCCCACTCGCGCTCGCCGTCGGAAGAGTCGAGGAGCACGCGGGTGACCGCGTCGGTGCCGTGGGTCTCATCGAGGATGCGGACCTTGTAGTTGGTCAGCTCGATATCGGCGAGGTGAGGATGCTGGTCGACGATCGCCCCGCGCAGGGCGCGGTCGAGCGCGTTGACCGGGCCGTTGCCCTCGGCGGAGCGGGAGTAGCTCTCGCCCTCGACCTTGACTTCGATCGTCGCCTCGGTCCGGACCCCCTCACCGGCCCGCTTCTCGGTCACGACCTTGAACCCCTCCAGCTCGAACAGCGGCTGATAGGCGCCGGCCTCACGCCGCAGCAGCAGCTCGAACGATGCCGGGGCCGCCTCGTAGTGGTAGCCGCGGTGCTCACGCTCCTTCAGCCGCTCGACCGCGCGCGAGGCGGCCGCCTCGTCCAGCTCCAGCCCCGCCTGCTCGGCCTGGCTGCGGATCGTCGCCTTGCCGGAGAGCTCGGAGGGCAGGATGTAGCGGCGATTGCCGACCGCTTCGGGGTCGATGTGCTCGAAGGTGCGGGCGTCGACCTCGACCCCGGCGACGTGCATCCCCCCCTTGTGGGCAAAGGCGTTGCGGCCTACATATGGCTGGTCGGGGTTCGGGGTGACGTTGCAGAGCTCGTCGATGAAGTGGGCCGTGTCGCCGAGGCCGGCGAGCTGCTCGGAGCTGACGCACTCGAAGCCCATCTTCAGCTGCAGCGCCGGCAGGATCGAGACCAGGTTGGCGTTGCCGCAGCGCTCGCCGTAGCCGTTGATCGTGCCCTGGACCAGGCGGGCGCCCTCGCGCACCGCGGCCAGCGAGTTGGCGACGCCGCAGCCAGCGTCGTCGTGGACGTGGATGCCGACCTCGACCCGCTCGCCGAGCTCGGCCGCCACAGCGGCGGTCGCCTCGCCGATCTGGTCGGGCAGGCTGGAACCGTTGGTGTCGCAGAGGGTGACGTTCTCGGCCCCGGCGTCGACCGCAGCCCGCAGGCACTCGAGGGCGTAGACGGAGTCGTCGCGGTATGCGTCGAAGAAGTGCTCGGGGTCGTAGATGACCCGTTTGCCCTGCTCGCGGCAGAAGGCGACCGAGTCGGCGATCATCGCCAGGTTCTCCTCGCGGGAGACCTTGGTCACCTTCTGCAGGTGCAGGGCCCAGGTCTTGCCGACCAGGGTGACCACCGGGGCGAAGCAGTCGACCAGGGTGCGCAGGGCGGGATCGTCCTCGGCAGCGAGATCGCGGCGCCTGGTCATGCCGAAGGCGCAGATCGTCGCCTGGCTCAACTCCAGCTCGCTGAGCAGGCCGAAGAGCTCGACTTCCTTCGGGTTGGAGCTGGGGAAGCCAGCCTCGATCAGCTGCACGCCGAGATCGTCGAGCGCCTGCACCACCCGCACCTTCTCCGGGGCCGAGAGCGACATGCCCTCGCCCTGCATGCCATCACGCAGAGTCGTGTCGTAGAGCTTTACCTGTTCCATCTGATGCCTTTCGATTCGAGAGATCGGGGAAAGGGCCTTTGGCCCATCCGCACGGCAGGCGCCGCGCCAGCCGCTAGGCGGCTGCGGTAATTCGCCCGAAAGTCTCGAAAACGCGCATCAGGAAACGACTTTACTCGGTCCGTCAACGGCGGCTGGGGCCTCGACCGGGTCCAGCCACTCGAGGTACTCCTCGGCGCGCCCGTTGAGGGCGTCGAGGAACTTGGCCTGGACGTGGCGGGTTATCTCGCCCGGGTCGCCGATCGGGTGGTCGTCGATCTCGCGCACCGGGACCAGTTCGGCGGCGGTGCCGGTGAGGAAGATCTCCTCCGCCAGGTAGAGCTCGGCGCGGGCGATATCGCGCTCGACCACGGTATAGCCGAGGTCGCGGGCGATCTGGATCACCGATTTGCGGTTGATGCCGTCGAGGATCGAGGCGACGTGCGGCGGCGTCACGATCAGGCCGTCGCGGACGAGGAAGATGTTCTCGCCCGAGCCCTCGCAGACGAAGCCGCGCTCGTCGAGCAGGATCGCCTCTTCGTAGCCGGCGTTGCTCGACTCGGTCTTGGCCAGGATCGAGTTGAGGTACTGGCCGGAGGCCTTGGCGTGCGGGATCAGGCCGCCCGGATCGATCCGCCGCCAGCTTGAGACCTTGGCGCGGATGCCCTTGCGCTGGCCCTCCTCGCCGAGGTAGGCGCCCCAGGGGAAGGCGGCGATGATGACGTCGATCGGAGCGTCGTTGGCATAGAGGCCAAGGTTGCCGTAGCCGCGGAAGGCAAGCGGCCGGATGTAACAGGAGCGGAGGCCGTTGCGGCGGATCAGCTCGCGGGTCGCCTCGCCGATCTCCTCCGCCGAGTAGGGCAGCTGCATGTAGTAGAGCTCGGCCGACTTGGCGAGGCGGTCGAGGTGGTCCTGGTGGCGGAAGATCGCCGGGCCGCGCTCGGTCTCGTAGCAGCGGACACCCTCGAAAACGCCGGTTCCGTAGTGCAGGCCGTGGCTGAGAACGTGAACCTTGGCGTCCTCCCAGGCGACGAACTCTCCGTTGTGCCAAATCAGCTCTGCCGTCTCCACGTCTTCCTCCGGGTTAGTGCGACAACCGCAACACCGGCCGTCGTCTGAGTTTGAGGGTTCGGAGAAGTATGCCCGATGCGACGAAGGCCATCCAGGCCCCCGCCGCGAAACATTGCGCAAGCAATCGAAAGGAGCCCCTCCACACATGTTCTCTCGACTCAGGCCAAAGTTGAATTACTCGAATGCGATCGCGACGATCGCCCTCTTCGTCGCCCTTGGCGGCGCCGCCGTCGCCGCCGGCCTTCCCAACCACAGTGTCGGCGCCAAGCAGCTGAAGCGCGGCGCGGTCACATCCGCGGCACTGGGCAAGTTTGCCGTGACCAGCGCCAAGCTGGCCAACAAGTCTGTGCTTGGCGGCAAGCTGGCGCCGAACTCGGTCGGGCCGGGCGCGCTCGGCAACGGCGCCGTCACCTCAGCCAAGCTCGGCGCCGCCTCGGTGATCGCCAGCTCGATCAAGAACGGCGTCATCACCAACAACAAACTCGGCACCGCTGCCGTCAGCACGACGAAACTCGCCGATGGCTCGGTCACGCCGGCCAAGCTCTCCAGCGAAATCGGCGGCACCGTCTCGACCCTGAAACCGGGACAGACCCTGCGCGGCGTCTTCGATGTCGGCGCAACCAATCAGAAAGCAGCTGCTTTTGCCACCGCCAACGGAGCGGTCAGCTACCCGCTGCCAATGAACAACGCGGCGACCGTCACGGTGCTCAAAAAAGGTGAAAAAACGGCAAACTGCGCCGGCCTCAGCGGTGGCAACGAACAGACGCCGCAGGCCACCGCCGGCAATCTCTGCATCTACCTGACCACGGAAACCAATCTTGACGCGACGACTCCGCTTGCGGCGGAGAACAACACGCGGCTGGGATTCGGCCTGGTGGTCAAGTCAGCAGCGGTCGAAGGCGCCTACGTCGCTTCCGGCCAGTGGGCGGTGACGGCGCCCTAGGCGCCGAGCGCTGCCAGCATCGCGGCGGTCATCTCCGCGGTGCCGACCTCGACCTCTCGCGGGACCTCGGGCAGCGGTGGCAACGCCACCGTCCCGCCCGCGAGGTCGGGGGTGCGCAGGCCCCGCTCAAGGACGGCGTCGACCGCATCCTCGATGCGGAGGGCGTCGTCGGGGCGGTCGAGGCCGTGGCGCAGCATCATCGCCACCGAGAGGAAGGTGGCGAGCGGGTTGGCGATCCCCTTGCCGGCGATATCGGGGGCCGAGCCGTGGACCGGCTCGAAGAGGCCGGGCTCGCCGTCGGCGCCGAGGCTGGCCGAGGGCAGCATCCCCAGCGAGCCGGTCAGCATCGCCGCCTCGTCGCTGAGGATGTCGCCGAAGAGGTTCTCGGTCACGATCACGTCGAAGTCGGCCGGCCGCGAGACCAGCTGCATCGCGGCGTTGTCGACGAGCAGGTGGTCGAGCGTGATCGCGGGGTAGTCGGGGGCGACACGGCCGACCACCTCGCGCCAGAGCCTCGAGGTCTCCAGCACGTTCGCCTTGTCGACCGAGGTGACGCGGGGCGCGCGGCGCGAGCCTTCGGCCCGGCGCCCGGCGGCCTCGAAGGCGGCGCGGGCGATCCGCTCGATCTCGCCGGCCGAGTACTCGCAGGTGTCGTGGGCAGTGTCGCCGTCGCGGCCGCTGTCGCCAAAGTAGATGCCGCCGGTCAGCTCGCGCACGACCAGCAGGTCGGTGCCGGCGATCCGCTCTTCGCGCAGGGGGCTGGAGGAGACCAGGGCCGGGCTGGGCCGGACCGGGCGCAGGTTGGCGTAGAGGCCCATCCCCTTGCGCAGGCCCAGCAGCCCCTGCTCGGGGCGCGGCGCGTCGGGGTCGGTGGTGTCCCATTTGGGACCGCCGACCGCGCCGAGGAGGACGGCGTCGGCGCTGCGGCAGGCGTCGAGGACCTCATCGGTCAGCGCCGTGCCGTGGGCGTCGATCGAGATGCCGCCGATCAGGCGCTCGTCGAAATCGAACGCGCCGAAGACGCCCAGCAGCTCCTGCGCGGCGGCGACGATCTCGGGTCCGATCCCGTCTCCGGGGAGGACGACTATGCGCGGTGCGTTGCTCACGGGGCGGGACTCTAGCCAGCCACCGCCCTCCCGAGCTGGTCGGTCCGCCGGGACCGTCGCTGCCCCGGGCCACGGCCGAAGACTCGAACTAGCAAATGAGTTCGATCACATATTTCCCGGAGGCGCCCCACGGCAACGCGTAGCCAACCTGGAAAGTAGCTTTGTTCCCAGCGTTGAAGCAGGTGACCGGCACCACGCACGATTTGGTCGCATCGAGTGATTTTTTAAAGCAGGTGTTGGGATCTTTGAAGCCAAAGTTCGGCGGATCAGCACCCAGGAGGATGATTTTCCAAGAGGTTTTCGGGCTTGAATTCGTGATCGTCTGATTGATCGTTTCCGGTTTTGCAAATTTCATCGGATCCGGGTTGAGGTCGATCCCCACCGGCGTCTCTTCGACGAAGAGCGGCACCGGTTCGGCCACTGCATATTCGGCGCTGACCGAGGCGGCGGAGCCTCCGGGGCAACCTTCCCCCGCAGCGGCCGTCACCGGCGCCGACCCCACCTGCAACTGGGCTGTACTCCCTCCCAGCACCCGGAATTCGGCCCCTTGGACCGAACTTTCCGCGGATTCCGGTTCCAATTCGTCGGCCGCTTTGAAGACGCAGTGCAGGCCGATGCCACATGTGACGTCAAAGGTCGGCTGGGAGCTCGGCGACCAGAGCAGAAGCCGGCCGTTTCCCACGCTTTCCCCCCCGCGCGAAACGGCGATTTTGAAGGGAAGGTTTTCCGTTGTGACCGAGCATTCGCTTTTGCCGATGCTCTCTTTGCAGCCACTGAAAGCAAGCGAGGAGACCGTGCCCTCCAGTTCGGTCGTTTCGCTCGATTCCGTGGTTTCACCTTCAAGAGTCGATTCTTCGCAGCTGACGGTGTACGGGATTCCCAGCACTTTGCCGGCGATCACAGCGTTGGTGGAGGCCGCTCTGATCGGCGTTTGAACCGGATAGATGTCTTCGGCTTCTTCGCCGCAGGTACCACTTTCCTGGGTGGTCGCGCACAGCACGGTGTATTCAGTTTCTTCCGCCGCGGCAGCGGATGTTCCGAATAGCGCCGTGCCAACGAGGATCACGGCGACGGAGATCCCGACAACCCTCAGCATTCTCATGGCTACGTCTCCGATCAGGGCGCGGGGGCCAATGCTTAAACCCCACCAATGAATAGTCAATAATTTTGAATTATAACCACCGCTAGCGCCTCTGGTAAGCCATCTAACTCTGGGCGCGAGCCTCGATGTTGAGCCGCACGTACTCCATCTCGAACGGCTCGGGCTCGTCGGCAAGAACGGCGGCGACGTAGGGGTCTTTCAGCTCGGGCGGCAGCCTGTCCAGCTGTGGGCCGAGGCAGACCGTGCGCAAAAACTCAGCCGGCTCGGGCGGGCTGATCGTCCAGGGCTGCAACCAGCAGCGGGCGTCGATGAAGCCGGCCGAGATCAGGTGCGCTTCAGTCTCCTCGGCGCCGGCGTAGTTCCAAGGCGTCTCAAAACCCTCGAAATACGCCGCGAAGGGATCGCGGGCCGACACCTCTTCGCTGATCTGGCGCAGGCGAGCGATATTGCCGGCGCCGCCGCACTGAGCGGCGATGCGTTTCCCTGGCTTGAGGGCAGCGCGCATGCGACGGAAAAGCAGCTCGTGATCGGCGATCCAGTGAAAAACCGCGCTGGAGAAGACCGCGTCGACCGGCTCCTCCAGTTTGACCGCGGTCAGGTCTGCAACCAGTGCCCGGTCTCCGGGGCGAAGGGTCTCCTTGACCTTTCCGACCATCGAGGCCGAGCCATCGACCGCGATCACGCGACCCTGGGGAAGCCTCTCGATCAGGAGGCCCGTCACCCGGCCGCTGCCGCAACCGGCGTCGAGCACGGTCTCCTCCCCCGTAAGCGGCAGCCGGTCGAGGACCGACCTCGCCCACTCTTCGTGCGGGACAGAGACCCGGTGGTAGCTGCTCGCGTCCCAGTCGCGGGTTGCCGAGCCCATCAGATCGCGGTCGTCACGGGCCCCAGCTCGGCGGCGCCGGATGCCTCGAAGGAGTCGATTGCCGCCGCGTTGCCCAGTGTGATCCCAATGTCGTCGAGCCCGTTCAGCAGGCGGTGCTTGACGTCGGGCTCGACCTCGAACTCGAAGACTCCGGCGGCGCAGGTGATCGTCTCGTCATCGACGTCGATCCGCGCCTCCCCCGCTTCGGCGACGGCCTTGCAGTGGGCCTCGTCGAGGATCGCCGGCAGCAGGCCGACCTTGGTGCAGTTGACGTAGAAGATGTCGGCGAAGGACGGGGCGACGATCGCCTCGAAGCCGAAGTCCTCCAGCGCCCAGGGGGCGTGCTCGCGGGAGGAGCCGCAGCCGAAGTTGCGGCCGGTGACCAGGATCGGGTTCGGATCGAGCTCGATCTCTCCGTCGCGGATCCAGTCGTAGAAGAGGAACTTGCCGAAGCCGGTCCGCTCGACCCGCTTCAGGAACTGCTTGGGGATGATCTGGTCGGTATCGACGTCGGCGCGGTCCAGCACCGACACCTTGCCCTCGATCACATCGATCGGCCTCATCTTCAGCTCCAATCCCTGATGTCAACAAAATGTCCCTCGATCGCGGCCGCGGCCGCCATCTTCGGGCTGACCAGGTGGGTTCTCCCACCCTTGCCCTGCCGTCCCTCGAAATTGCGGTTCGAGGT
Organism: uncultured Conexibacteraceae bacterium; assembly: GCA_964401995.1. GTDB lineage: Bacteria > Actinomycetota > Thermoleophilia > Solirubrobacterales > 70-9 > DATCBF01. Next base: position 14,323 of record CAYOAP010000008.1, read on the forward strand.
CGAGGCGCAGCGCTCGCCCTCGATCAGGATGTCCGGGTTCATCCCCAGGCACATCGAGCAGCCCGCCTCTCGCCATTCGAAGCCGGCGCCGCGGAAGACCTCGTGCAGGCCCTCCGCCTCGGCGGCCGCCTTCACCTGCTGGGAGCCGGGGACGACCATCGCCCGCACCGAGCTGGCGACCTTGCGGCCGTCGACAACCTCAGCCGCCTCGCGCAGATCCTCGATCCGCGAGTTGGTGCAGGAGCCGATGAAGACGCGTTCCGGGGCGACCTCGGTCATCGGCGTGCCAGCCTCCAGGCCCATGTAGGCAAGCGCCCGCTCGGCCGATTCGCGGTCGGCCGGAGACTCCATCGCCGCTGGATCGGGGACCCTGTCGGTGACCTCGACGACCATGCCGGGGTTGGTGCCCCAGGTGACCATCGGCGAGATCGCCGAAGCATCGACCTCGAGCTCGGTGTCGAAGGTCGCCCCGGGGTCGCTCGGCAGCTGGCGCCAGCGCTCGACCGCGGCCTCGAAGTCCACGGGCGCGGCGGGACGGCCGCGGACCCACTCGAAGGTGGTCTCGTCGGGGGCGATCATGCCCGCCCGGCCGCCACCCTCGATCGTCATGTTGCAGACGGTCATCCGCCCCGGCATCGAGAGCGCCTCGATCGCGGGGCCGGCGTACTCGACCGCGTGGCCGACCATGCCGCCGGTGCCGAGGCGGCCGATCGTCGCCAGGATCAGGTCCTTGGGGGTGACGCCGGCGCCGAGCACGCCGGCGTAGGAGATCCGCATCGTCTTCGGCCGCTTCTGGACCAGGCACTGGGTCGCCAGCACGTGCTCGACCTCCGAGGTGCCGATCCCAAAGGCCAGCGCCCCGAAGGCACCGTGGGTCGAGGTGTGGCTGTCGCCGCAGACAATCGTCATCCCTGGCTGGGTCACGCCCAGCTCCGGCCCGATCACGTGGACGATGCCCTGGCGCTCGGAGCCCAGCGAGTAGATCGGGATCCCGAACTCCTCACAGTTGCGCTCCAGGGTTTCGACCTGGATCCGGCTCAGCTCGTCGGCGATCATCCGCGCCACTTTGGTCCCGTCGGTCGGGACGTTGTGATCGGCGGTGGCGACGGTCTTGTCCGGGCGGCGCACCCCGCGGCCGGCCAGCCGCAGCCCGTCGAAGGCCTGCGGCGACGTCACCTCGTGGACCAGGTGCAGGTCGATGTAGGTCAACCCGTCGGAGACCTCGTGGGCCTTCCAGATCTTCTCGAACATGGACTTCGGCATTCGCTCCTCCTCCTAGCCGCGCCTAAGGCCGGCGGCGATCACGGCGAAGAAGCGGGTCGGCTCCTCGCCATCGTTCTCAAAGTGGTGTGGCAGGTCGGCGTCGAAGGTGACGCTGTCTCCCTCGCGCAGGTCGTACCGGGCGCCGTCGACGATCAGCGCCAGCGTCCCGGTCAAGACCACCGCGGTCTCGCGGCTGCCTGGCTCGTGCATCGGCGGGTCGGCGCGGCCGCCGGTGCTCGCGCCCGGCTTCAGCGTGTGCAGGGAGACGTCGGCGCGCTGACCGGGCAGAGGCGGGGTCATCTCCTCGACCAGGTGGCCGCCACGCTCGTTGCGGCGCCGCCCGCGGGCGCGGCTGACCGCGACGTGCTGGCCCTCGTCCAGGCGCAGCAGCTGTGAGAGCGTCAGCTCCAACCCGGCCGCGATCTTGGTCGCGACTGCCAGGGTCGGGCTGGTCTCTCCGCGCTCGACCTGGGACAGCATCGGCGCGCTCACCCCCGAGCGCTCACTGAGGTCGCGCAGCGAGAAACCCATCGCCTCGCGCAGCGCTTTGACCCGCGGCCCGATTGTCGCCGCAGGCTCAGAGGCTGCGGGCTGGACAGTCTCAGCGGGCTCGGTTGCCGTCGTCATGGCTTGTACGTTATCACGAACGTTTGTAATTGGCTGCGCTCAACATGCGCCGCAGATCGTCGGCGATCGCCTCTTTGTCATCGCGCAGCTGGCGCCAGGTGATCCGCACCACGCGCCACCCTTCCGCCTGCAGGCGCCGGTCCCTCTCGCGATCGCTCTCGAAGGCGTGCCGGGTCCCGTGCACCGCGTTCCCATCCAGCTCCGCGATCAGGCCGTTGCTCCGCCAGAGGCAATCGACCTGGATCCACCGTTCCCCGATCTGCAGCCAGGCATTGAACCGTGGCCTGGGCAGGTGGAAGCGGTCGAGGAAGACCGAGAACCGGTGCTCCAGCTCTTCACGAGTGAGACCCGCCGGCTCATGGCGCAACCGCTCCAGACCGGCCCGAACGATCTTATTGCCCCGCCGCCCGGGGTGCCGGTCCAGCAAATCTTCCAGCGATAAGGAGTCATAGAGGCGGCGCACTTCGGCCTCCCGCAGCGCCCGCTCAAACCGATCTCGCGAAACAACGGCGGCGAAGTCCAGCAGCGTTCGCGGCACGGTGGTGACCGGGATGCCATCGCACACCGTCCTTTCATCGTCTCTGACTCGCCCATAGTGGCGCTCAATCCCAGGCTGGGAACGAGTGGATCTCGGACTGGTGATCTCGAGAGCACCACTCCCCAAACTGGCGACCCCCCAGAGCGCCGCCGCAGAGCGATGGCTCAGCACCGCCCCCTCTCCCCCCGCGAGCACGGCCGCCATCCATCTTCCGCGCACGGAGACGACTGAGTGTCCGACGGAATAGACGCCCGATCGCATGCGATGCAACCGTCGCTTGTCCACCCAGCGGTCGATCGTGCTGGTCCCAAGTCCCATTTCAACCAACTGCCACCGAGCCACCACCCCATGCTGTCGCCCGGCGATCCTGGCGATCTCAGCGTCGACCCCGTGAGATTGCGTTTGGCCCCGCATAGAGGGGTCATATGCAACTTCGCGGGGCATGCCGCCCAGGCTGCCTATTCCGGGCGCACAAGTGGCGCACACGTGTCAGGGATTCGTCACGCAACCCGCGCGGAACTGTGTTCCGCGCGGGTTGCTGCCGTGCTGTCTCCCGACTAAGGGCTAGGGGCCCGGAGTTCGTTCTACTGCTGCCTCGGCGGTTGCCGCCTCGGCCTCGCGGATCGCGGCGCCCTCCAGGGCGTTGGAGAGGGCGCGGACGTAGGCTCGGGCGGATGCCTCGAGGATGTCGGTGGCGACGCCCTGGCCGGTGGCCAGGCGGCTCGCCGCCCGCAGCATCACGCTGACCTCGCCGAGGGCGTCCTCTCCCCCGGTCACGGCCGCGACCGTGTACTGGCGCAGCTCGCACTCGGTGCCCGCCGCTTTCTGGATCGCCTGGAAGATCGCGTCGACCGGGCCGTCGCCGCCGGACTCGCCGACCGACTCCTCGCCCGAGGGCATCTTCACCGCGACCCGGGCGACCGGCTCGCGGCGCGAGCCCGCCTCGACCTCGAACCAAGCCAGCTCATGGGTGTCGGCGCGCTCGCGCATCTCATCGGAGACGAGCGCCTCCAGGTCCAGGGCAGTGACCTGCTTCTTGCGGTCGGCGACTTCCTTAAAGCGCTTGAAGGCCGCGTTGAGGGCGTTGCCCTCGACCTGGAAGCCCAGCTGCTCCAGCGCATCGCGCAGGGCGTGGCGCCCCGAATGCTTGCCCAGGACCAGCGAGTTCGACTCCAGGCCGACTTCGGTCGCGTCCATGATCTCGTAGGTGGTGCGCTCCTTCAGCACCCCGTCCTGGTGGATGCCGGACTCGTGGGCAAAAGCGTTGCGGCCGACGATCGCCTTGTTGGGCTGGATCGCGTAGCCGGTCAGGCGCGAGATCATGCGGCTGCTGCGGGCCAGCTCGCGGCTGTCGACACCGGTGCTGAGGTGATGCCTGTCCTCGCGGGTCTTGATCAGCATCACGATCTCCTCCAGCGAGCAGTTGCCGGCCCGCTCGCCGATCCCGTTGATCGCGCACTCGACCTGACGGGCGCCGGCCAGCACCCCCGCGTAGGAGTTGGCCACCGCCAGCCCCAGATCGTCGTGGCAGTGGACCGACAGCTCGACCTCGCGCAATCCCGGCACCAGCTCGTAGAGGCGCTGGAAGTACTCGCCGTACTCCTCTGGCGTCGTGTAGCCGACCGTGTCGGGAATGTTGATCACGGTCGCGCCCTCCTCGACAGCGATCGCGCAGACCTCTGCCGTGAACTCGATGTCGGCGCGGGTCGCATCCATCGGCGAGAACTCGACGTCCTCGCAGTAGGACTTGGCCAGCGTCACCGCGGCCCTGGCCTGGCCCTTGACGTCCTCGCGGTCGGTCTGCAGCTGGTGCTCGATGTGGATGTCAGAGGTGGAGATGAAGGTGTGAATGCGCGGGCGCTGTGAGTCCTTGACCGCGTTCCAGGCAGCATCGATATCGGCCTTGTGGGTGCGGGCCAGGCCACAGATGACCGGACCCTCGACCTTGCGCGAAATCTCCTGCACGGCCTCGAAGTCGCCGGGCGAGGTGATCGGGAAACCCGCCTCGATCACGTCGACCCCCAGGCGGGCGAGCTGCTGGGCGATCTCGACCTTCTCGGCGGTGTTCAGCGAGATGCCAGGCGACTGCTCGCCGTCTCGCAAGGTTGTGTCGAATATGTGGACGCGGTTGGCGTCAACTACCGGCTCCATTGGAACCTCCTCCTTCTCGTTACTTTTGAATGATCCTGTTGTCTCGCGGCTATCGCGCCGCCCAGCGCTATTCCCCCCGAGGGGGGAGGAGAAGGAGAAGCGACAGGCTGTCGAAGCGGTTGACCATTCGCCGCCGAGCTTAGCGTACGCTCAGGCCATCGCAAAACCGCAGCGCACAAGCTGGCTCGCCCTCTTCGCGATGGGCATCGCGGTTGTGGTGATCGCCAACGACTTCTCCGCGATCAACGTCGCCCTGCCGACGATGGAGAAGGACTTCGACACCAACGTCAACACGATCCAGTGGGTGGTCAACGCCTACGCGCTCACCTTCGGGGTGATGATCGTCACCGGCGGCCGCCTCGCCGACATGTTCGGCCGCCGCAACGCGTTTTTTCTCGGCACGGCGATCTTCGCCTCGATGTCGGCGCTCGGCGGCGCCGCCCAGACCGAGACCTGGCTGATCGCCAGCCGCACGGTGATGGGGATCGGCGGGGCGCTGATGTGGCCGGCGATCCTCGGCATGACCTACGAGCTGCTGCCGGAAGAGAAAGCCGGCCTGGCCGGCGGCATCATCATCGGCGCCGCCGGGCTCGGCAACGCGATCGGGCCGCTGATCGGCGGCGTCCTCACCGACGTCCTCAGCTGGCGCTGGATCTTCTTCCTCAACGTCCCGATCTCGATCTTCGCGGTCGCGGTCACCTACTTCCTCGTCCACGTCAAAGAGCCCGAGGCGAGCGACCACCGGATTGACTACGCGGGCGTCTCCGCCCTCTCGATCGGGCTGGTCTCGCTGCTCGTCGCCCTCGACCAGATCGATGACTGGGGCGTGACCGACCCCAAAGTGCTCGGGCTGCTGGCCCTCGCCGCCGTGCTGATCGTCGCCTTCGTCCCGATCGAGCGCCGGGCCGGGCTGAAGGCGCTGGTGCCACGAGCGGTGATGCGCAACGAGAGCTTCACCGCCTCCTGCATCGCGATCCTCTTCATGTCGGCGACCTTCTTCGCCTCGCTCCTCTACCTGCCGCAGTTCATGCAGACACAGCTCGGCTACTCGCCGCTGGAAGCTGGGGTCGGGATGCTGCCCTTTCTGGCGACGTTCGCGCTCGTCTCCTTCGGCGCCGGGCCGCTCTACAACCGGGTCGGCGCCAAGGTGCTGGCCAGCATCGGCGCCGCCTGCATCACCATCGCCCCCTTCCTCTTCTCGCTCGCCGACGCCAACTCTGGCTACAGCTCGCTGCTGATCGGCATGGTCGTGCTCGGGATCGGGGTCGGCGCCTTCTACCCGACCGCGACGACCGCCGGGGTGACCTCGGTCGACGCCTCCCAGACCAGCCTGGCCGGCGGCATCGTCTACATGTTCCAGATCGCCGGCGGCTCGATCGGACTCGGCCTGACGACCACGGTCTTCTCCGCCCAGGCATCGTTCTCGGACGGGATCGAGGCGGCGTTCCGGCTCGACGCCGCGCTCTCGCTGGTCGGCTTCGTCGTCGCCCTGCTCTTCGTCGGCGGCCGGCTCTTCGCGCGCGGGCGCCGGCCGGCGCCCGCGGCCTGACCTCTACTGCAGTTCGTCGTTGCTGCCGGCGCCGCCGTGGAGCACGTCCGTGCCCGGGCCGCCGCGGAGGATGTCGTTGCCGCTGCAGCCGATCAAGGTGTCGTCCCCATTGCCGCCGAAGAGCGAGTCGTCCCCGGCGCGGCCGACGAGGCGATCGTTGCCTTCGCCGCCGATCAGCTTGTCCGCTCCACTGCCGCCGCTGAGATTGTCGTTGCCGGGGCCGCCCCTGAGCGTGATTGGGATCGGGACCGCTCGTGAGACCGTGACCGTGTCGTCGCCGCCGCCGGCGTTGACTTCGAAGGAGGAGATTGCCGTCGCCTGGCAGACCAACTGGGTGTCGATGCCGGGCGGATTGCTGCAGACGGAGCCACCCACTTCCAGCGGCACGATCGAGTCGATCACGTAGGAGCGGCCGTCGGCGCTGAGTTGGATCGAGATCGTGTTCGGTTCAACCCCGCCGGCGAGGACCACGCTGTAGGTTTCCGCCGCGCCGGCAGGCCCGGCCAGGGGAAGCTGTGCCGCCAGCAGCAGCGCGCCGCATAGGAAAAATTTCCTCATTGACTGGGGAACAGCACGACCTTGCCAATGTTTCGGCGCTCGGCGATGAATTTGTGAGCATCGCCGGCTCGCTCGAACGGGAATGCCTCGGCGACGACGGGATCGAGGCGCCCCTCGGCAAGATCGGCCAGCAACGGCTCGGTGAGGCGATCAAGGCTGCCCTCCCGTTCCCACCAGTGCAGCATGTTGAGCCCGAAGACGCCTTTGTTCTCGTTCATCAGCGGCAGGCTCTTCCACCAGGGCAGCGTCGCGAACGGCATCTTGACCAGGCTCTTCAGCATGGCCGGGATATCGCGGCCACTTTCGTTGGTTGCCTCGGAGAGCCCGTACATGACCATCCGCCCGCCCGGCCGCAGCAGGCGGTAATCCTTGCGGAAGGAGGTGGGGCCAAGCGCGTCGATCACGAGATCGACTCCCTCTCCCCCAGTCAGCCGCATCGTCTCCTGCTCGAAGTCCTGGTTGCGGTAGTCGATCGCGTGGGTGACGCCCTGGGCGCGGATCGCGTCGTGCTTTGAGGGCGAGGCGGTGCCGAAGATCTCAGCGCCGATGTTGCGGGCAATCTGGGTGGCGGAGATGCCGACGCCACCCGCGGCGGCATGGATCAGGACCCGGTCCTTGGGCCTCAGCCCACCCATGATCACCAGCGCCGCGTAGGCTGTCCCGTAGTTGACGGGGAAAGCGGCGCCCTGCTCGAAGCTGAGGCTGGCCGGAAGCGACAGCGCCTGCGCCTCGGGCACGCTGACCAGCTCGGCCTGGCCGCCGAAGTTGGTGCCGGCGACGACACGGTCGCCGACCTTGTGGGAGGTGACGTCGGCGCCGACCGACTCGACCTCGCCCGCGACCTCATAGCCGAGCACACATGGAGGCTTAGGGGCGTCGGGGTAGATTCCGACCCGGGCCATCGTGTCGGCGAAGTTGATCCCAGCGGCCTTGACCGCGATCCGCACGTCGCCTGGCCCGACCGCGGGGTCGGGCATCTCGCGCACCTGCATCACCTCAGGGCCGCCGGTGCCTGTGAGAACAACTGCTTTCATCGCAACAAGCCTAGAGGTCGACGGAGCGGCCGACCGTGAAGCCATCGACCTCGAGGATCTTCTCGATCGTCTCCTCGCGGACCGGGGCGTCGGTGGTCAGGGCCATCACCGCGCTCTCGCCACCGGGCTCGGCGCCGACGGCGGCGGAGATGATGTTGACCGACTCCTCGCCGAACATCGTCCCGACCTTGCCGATCATTCCGGGGCGGTCGGCATAGCGGAAGACGGCCAGGTGCTCGGCGAAGGGAAGGTAGAAGCTCTCGCCCCAGGCGGAGACCAGGTAGGGCTCGTTGCGGGGCCCGACGCCGGTGCCGGCGACCTCGACCTCTCCCTCGCTGGAGTGCAGCCGCACCGTGACCAGCTCGGTGAAGTCCTCGGCGCTGGAGTCCTTGGTCTCGGTCAGCTCGATCCCACGCTCCTCCGCCATCTGCGGGGCGTTGACCAGATTGACCGGCTCCTCGGTGTGGCCGGAGAGGATTCCGACCAAGACCGCGATCCCGAGCAGGCGGGTGTCGTGGGCGGCGATGCGGCCGCGGAACTCAGCGGTGACGCGGTCGACCGAACCGCCGCCGAGGCCCTGGGCGAGGCGGCCCAATTTCTCGCAAAGCGGCACGAACGGGGCCAGCGCCTCCATCTCCTCCGGCCGGACGGCGGCGATGTTGACCGCGTTGGTGACGACCCCGCCAGTCAGGGCGGCGGTCACCTGCTCGGCGGTGACGACGCCGGCGCGGTCCTGCGCCTCGGCGGTCGAGGCGCCCAGGTGCGGGGTGACGACGACGTCGGAACGGGCGAAGATCGGGTGCTCGGTGAACGGCTCGGACGGGAAGACGTCGAGCGCGGCGCCCCCCACCTTGCCGGACTCGAGGCCGGCGAACAGCGCGTCGAGGTCGATCAGCTCGCCCCGGGCGCAGTTGACGACACGGGCGCCCGGCTTCATCGCCGCGATCGCCTCGGCATCGATCAGGTTGATCGTCTCCGGTGTCTTAGGGACGTGAAGGGTGATCACGTCGGAGCGCTCGAAGACCTCCTCGACGCTGGCCATGCCCACGACCCCGAGCTCTTTGAAGCGCTCGGCCGAGACAAACTTGTCAAAGGCGACGACATCCATCTCAAAACTCTGCGCGCGCTTGGCGACGAGCTGGCCGATGCGGCCAAAGCCGACCACGCCAAGGGTCTTGCCGTAAAGCTCGGCGCCCTTGTACTTGGCGCGGTCCCAACGCCCGTCGACCAGCGAGCCATGCGCCTGCGGAACGTTGCGGAAGAGGGACAGCATCAGTGCCAACGTGTGCTCGGCGGCGGCGACCGAGTTCGACTCCGGGGCGTTGGCGACGATGATGCCGCGGCGGGTCGCGGCGGGAATGTCGACGTTGTCGACGCCGGTGCCGGCGCGGCCGATCACCTTCAGGTTGTCGGCCCGCTCAATCAGCTCGGCGGTCAGCTTGGTGGCGGAACGGATCAGGATCGCGTCGTAGGCGCCGATCGCCTCGGCCAGCTCCTCGGCCGACATCTCCAAGCCGAGGTCGACATCGAAGTTTGCCCGCAGCAGGTCGACGCCGGTGTCGGCGATCTTCTCCTTGACCAGGACCTTCATCGGGCCGCCTCGCTGACGTTCTCGGCCACCCAGTCGATGCAGGCGGTGAGCGCTTCGACGTCGGCCGGCTCGACCGCCGGGAACATCCCGATCCGCAGCTGGTTGCGGCCGAGCTTGCGGTAGGGCTCGACATCGACGATCCCGTTAGCCCGCAGGGTCGCGGCGACGACGGCGGCATCGACGGCGTCGTCGAAGTCGATCGTGCCGACGACCAGCGAGCGTTTGGCGGGGTCGGCGACGAAGGGAGAGGTGAAGGCGGTGCGCTCGGCCCAGCCGTAGAGATGCCCCGAGGAAGCGCTGGTCCGCTGCACGCACCAGTCGAGCCCGCCGCCGGCCAGCATCCACTCGACCTGGTCGGCAAGCAGCAGCAGCGTCGCCAGCGCCGGCGTGTTGTAGGTCTGGTTCTTGCGGGAGTTCTCGACTGCCGTCTGCAGCGAGAGAAAGCCAGGCTGCCAGCGGTCTTCAGCGCCATCGAGTTCGACGATCCGCGCCAGCGCCTCGGGGCTGAGCAGGGCCAGCCAGAGGCCGCCGTCAGCGCCGAAGGCCTTCTGCGGGGCGAAGTAGTAGGCGTCGGCCTGGCTGACGTCGACGGGCAGGCCGCCTGCGCCCGAGGTGGCGTCGACGAGGACGAGCGCCTCGCCAGCTTCGTCGGGCCGGCGAACGTCGACCATGACTCCGGTCGAGGTCTCGTTGTGCGCCCAGGCGAGGACGTCGGCCTCGGGATCGGCAACCGGCGCGGGCGCGTCGCCCGACTCGGCCTCGATCACGATCGGATCGGCTAGGAAGGGCGCGGCGGCCGTCGCCTTAGCGAACTTCTGTGAGAACTCGCCGTAGGTGAGGTGGAGGGCGCGATCCCGCACCAGCCAGGCCGTTGCAGCGTCCCAGAAAGCGGTGGTGCCGCCGTTGCCAAGCACGACCTCGTAGCTGTCGGGAAGCGCGAAAAGCTCGGCCAAGCCGTCCTGAATCCGGGCAACCAGGTCGCGGACCGGCGCCTGCCGATGCGAGGTGCCCATCAGCTGCGCCTGCTCGGCCAGCCTGGCCAAGGCCTCAGGCCTGACCTTGGACGGCCCGCAGCCAAAACGCCCGTCGGCGGGCTTGATCGCCTCAGGGATCGTCGCCGTGCCGGTCGTCGTCGTCATCGGGCGCCGCCTGGGGTCATCTTCGGGAAGGCCATCGCGGCGACAGGTTATTGACACTCGCGGGTGGACTCCGGCCGGGGTCGCGGATAGGCTGGCCGCGCTGTCGATTTAGGCAGGATCAAACGAGAGGGGAGCAAGATGTACCCAGTTGAATACGAGGCGGATTTCAACCCGCATCCAAGCCGAGGGACGACGTTCTTCCGGCTCATCCTGATCATCCCGTGGCTGATCGTCGGCTACGTCTACATCATCCTCTCGGCGTTCACGCACCTGTTCGCCTGGGTGGCTGTCGTCATCCTCGGCCGCTATCCACAGTGGCTGTACAGCTTCAACTCGGGCGTGATCCGCTACCTGACCCGTTTCAACGCGTTCGCCTACCTGCAGACGGATGCCTGGCCGCCGTTCGGGATCAGCGATGACCCGTCCTACCCGATTCGGCTCAACATCGCGCCCGCGGCGGAGCGTCAGAGCCGCCTGAAGGCGTTCTTCCGCGTCATCCTCGCCCTGCCGATGATCGTCGTCGTCTACGCCATCGGCGCCATCCACAACGGGCTGGCCTTCGTCGCCTGGCTGACGATCGTCTTCCGCGGCTACCTGCCGGAGGGCATCAACAACGCGATGACCTTCGTCAACGGCCTCTACGCCCGCGTCGGCGGCTACCTGATGATCCTCACCGACGACTACCCGCCGGTCGGCCTCGAGGCCGCAGCCCCGGCAGGCGGCGTCGCCCCGACCCCTCCCCCGGTCCCGCCCGCGGCGCCGACGGTCTAGGGGTTAGACGATGACCGAGGCGGCAGCAGAGAACGTGACCAAAGGCGACGGCTACGCGGTCGCCAACCTGGACGACCTTGGCGATGGGCCGGGGTTCCGCAAGATCCGCAAGGAGCTTGGGGTGACGGCGTTCGGCGTCAACGCGATCGTGCTGCCGCCTTCATACGAGACGGGCAGCCACTACCACGACGAGCAGGAGGAGCTGTACTTCCTGCACAGCGGCCAGATCGTGATGACGTTCGGCGACGGCTCGTCCCAGACACTCGACCCAGGCGGGCTCGCCTGGGTCGACGCCTCGACGGTCCGCAAAGTCGCCAATCCGAGCGACTCGGAAGAGGCGGTCTACGTGGTCGTCGGGGGCAAGGACGGGTACGTCGGCCGGGACGGCAAACTGCCCGAGGGTGAGGCTCACCGCTGAGACCGGGGGCGCGCCCGGTAGGTCCCTGGGCGAATTGCGGCGCCCGCCTATGGCGGGCCTGCCGGATGTTGGAGCGCGGCTTCGCCGCGCGATCATCAGATTGCATATCGCGCCTTCGGCGACATTCGCCCAGGGACCTACCAGGCGCGCCTCTCCCAGCGCTCAGTCAACCCGTTAAAGCTTCTAGCTCCTATAGCGACCCGGCTAAAGCAGCGAACACACTGCATCTACGCGGCGAGAGAAAACTGCGCTCACGCCCGGCAGTCGCTCTAGCTGCGGGGCGGGCTCGTGGCCGGGGGTGGTGGCCCCGTCCTCGGGAATGTGCCGAAGGCGCGATATGCAATCTCTTAATTGCGCGGCGTCAGCCGCGCTCCAACATCCGAGTCCGCGACAGGCGGACGAGTCAATTTCCGAGGACGGGGCCACCACCCCCGGCCCACCACCAGCAGCCGCTTAGAACTCCTGATCCACCCAGGGCATCATGTCGCGGAGGCCTTTGCCGACCTCCTCGACCGGGTGCGCGGCGCCCTCCTCGCGCATCCGCGCAAGGTTCTCGCCGCCGGCGCGGTTCTCGGCGATCCACTCGCGGGCGAACTCGCCCGACTGGATCTCGCCGAGGATCTCTTTCATCGCCGCCCGTGACTCGGGGCCGATGACCCGTTTGCCGCGGGTCATGTCGCCGTACTCGGCGGTGTTGGAGATCGAGTAGCGCATCCCCTGGATGCCCTTCTCGTACATCAGGTCGGCGATCAGCTTCAGCTCGTGCAGGCACTCGAAGTAGGCGAGGCGCGGGTCATAGCCGGCCTCGACCAGGGTCTCGTAGCCGGCGCGGACCAGCTCGCTGGCGCCGCCGCAGAGGACGGCCTGCTCGCCGAAGAGGTCAGTCTCGCACTCGTCCTTGAAGGTCGTCTCGATGATCGCGGCGCGGCCGCCGCCGATGCCGGAGGCGTAGGCGAGGACGAGGTCGTGGGCGTTGCCAGTGGCGTCCTGGTGGACGGCCATCAAGCAGGGCACGCCGTTGCCTTCCTCAAACTGGCGGCGGACCAGGTGGCCAGGGCCCTTGGGCGCGACCATGCCGATGTCGACGCCGGGCGGGGGCGCGATCTGCTCGAAGTGGATGGCGAAGCCGTGGGCGAAGAGCAGAAGGTTGCCGGGGGCGATCCCGTCGGAGATATCCGACTCCCAGAGCTCGCCCTGTTTCTCGTCCGGCAGCAGGATCATGACCAGATCGCCGCGGCTGGCGGCTTCGGCGATGTCGAGCACCTCGAGCCCGGCGGCTTCGGCCTTGGCGCGGCTGGAAGAGTCGGAGCGGAGCCCGACGACGACATCGATGCCGGAGTCCTTCAGGTTGAGCGCGTGGGCGTGCCCCTGCGAGCCGTAACCGAGGATCGCGACGGTCTTGCCCTCGAGCTTGCCGAGGTCCGCGTCGCTGTCGTAAAAGATGTCGTCAGCCATGTGCGCGCGGGACTCTAACGAAGGGCGCGACGCATCAGCTTGCCCGAGGGTGTGCGGGGCAAGGCCGCGGCCAGCTCGATCCGCTTCGGGACCTTGTATCCGGCCAGCGCCTCGGCGCAGTGACGGCGCAGCTCGTCGGGCGAGGCTTCCGAGCCTGCCTGCAAAACGACGACCGCGGTGACCGCCTGCTGCCACTCGGGATCCTCACGCCCAACGACCGCCGCATCGGCGACCTCGGGGTGGCGCAGGAGGACGCCCTCGACCTCGGCCGGGACCACGTTCTCGCCGCCGGTGACGATCATGTCGTCGATCCGGTCCTCGACGTAGAGGAAGCCTTCCTCGTCGATCCGGCCGAGGTCGCCGGTGTGCAGCCAGCCGTCGGCGTCGGCCAGCCCGGGTGCGACCGTCGGGCCCTGGACCAGGATCTCGCCGTCTTGGATCCGCAGGTGGGTGGTCAGCAGCGGCCGCCCGGCCGAGCCGAGCTTGCGCTGGGCATCGGCGGGCGAGAGCGTCGTCACCTGCGAGCAGGCCTCGGTCAGGCCGTAGGTCTGGACCACGGTCGCGCCGCGGCCAATCGCCTCGCGCAGCGGCTCCTCCGGCACCGGCCCGCCGCCGACCAGGATCGCCCGCGGGCCGGAGAGGTTGGCGCCAGCCTCCAGCAGCCGGGTCAGCATCGTCGTCACCACCGAGACGAGGGTGATCCCGTCCTCGTCGAGGGCGGCGGCGACGCGGTCGACGTCGAAGCCGTCGTGGAGGACCGCGGTGGTGCCGTAGATGACCGAGCGCATCACGATCCCCAGGCCGGAGATGTGGCTGAGCGGCAGGCAGCAGAGCCAGCGGTCCTGCGGTTCGACGCCGATGTTGAAGCCGGAGCCGACAGCGCTCCAGAGGAAGTTGCCGTAGGTGAGCCCGACCGCGTGCGGCACACCGGTGCTGCCGCTGGTCAGCATCCGGCAGTAGGGGTCGTTCATGTCGTGCTCGCCGAGCAGCGGCAGGTCGGCCTCGGTCTGGGTCAGCTGGTCGGGGTCGCTGAGGTCGACGTCGGGATCCTCGGCAGCGATCACGGCGGCGCGCTCCGCGGCGGAGAACCGCGGGCTGAGCGGCAGCACTGCCGCTCCGACCTTCATCAAGGCGTGGAGGAGGACGACCTGCTCGCGGCCCGGCTCCATCGTCAACGCGGCGACCGAGCCGCGGCGGACGCCATAGGCGGCGAGGCGGCGGGCGACCCAGGTCGACTCCGCCTCGAGCTCGGCATATGTGACCTCGGACCCGTCCGCGACAAGGGCGGTTCGGTCGGGGCAGCTCTGCGATCGCTGGGCCAGCCAGTTGTCAAGTTTCATCGGATGGGAACGCCTGCCGTCTGTCGCTGGTTATCGTTGCTCCCGCATTCTTGCGGGCTGCGCACATGCGCGGCCCCTGACCGCCGAGAGACGGAGGAAGCTTGCCCCAACGCCACAAGGACGCCCCGCCCGAGCAGGATCTCTACGCCCCGATCGAGTGGCGCAGCGTCGCCGATTACGGCGACATCCGCTATGAGAAGGCCGACGGGATCGCCAAGGTCACGATCAACCGGCCCGAGGTTCTCAACGCCTTCCGCCCGCAGACGCTGATCGAGGTCTCCGCGGCCCTGGAGCTGGCCCGCGAGGACACCGAGGTCGGCGCCGTCATCCTCACCGGGGAGGGGGAGCGAGCGTTCTGCTCGGGCGGCGACCAGAACGTCCGCGGCGACACCGGCTACGTCGCCGAGGGCACATCTCTCGGCCGCTTCCACGTCACCGACCTGCAGGTGCAGATGCGGCGGCTGCCAAAGCCGGTCGTGGCGATGGTCGCCGGCTACGCGATCGGCGGCGGCCACATCCTCCACCTCTGCTGCGACCTGACGATCGCCGCCGACAACGCCCGCTTCGGGCAGACGGGGCCGCGGGTCGGCTCCTGGGACGGCGGCTTCGGCGCCTCCCTCCTGCGCGATCTGGTTGGCACCAAGAAGGCGAAGGAGTTCTGGCTGCTGTGCCGCCAGTACGACGCCGAGGAGGCCCGCGAGATGGGCCTGGTCAACGCCGTCGTGCCGGTCGCCGAGCTCGAGCGTGAGACGGTCGCCTGGTGCCGCGACATGCTCGCCCTCTCGCCCTTCTCGCTGCGCCTGGCCAAAGCCGGCTTCAACGCTCACGAGGACGGCTATGCCGGGATCCAGCAGCTCGCCCATGACGCCAACCTGCTCTTCTACGGCAACGAGGAGGCGCACGAGGGCCGCGAGGCCTTCAAGCAGAAGCGCCAGCCCGACTTCTCGAAGTTTCCACGGCGACCATGAGCGCTGGGCGAGCGGAGGACGCAAGATGAGGATCTGGTTGATGGCGGCGCGGCCGCGGACGCTGCCGGCGGCGATCGCCCCGGTGCTGGTCGGGACGGCGGCTGCCGTCGAGTGGTTCGGGCGGCTGCCGCGGGCCGGGGCCTTTGTCGCCGCCCTGGTCGGCTCGATCTTCATCCAGATCGGGACCAACCTGGCGAACGACTACTCCGACGCCAAGCGCGGCGCCGACACCGCCGACCGGCTGGGGCCGGTGCGGGTCACCTCTGCCGGGCTGGTGACTCCGCAGCGGGTGATGCGGGCGACCTGGATCGCCTTTGCCGTCGCCATCGCCTGCGGCATCTACCTGGCCACAGTCGCCGGGGCGATCATCCTCGTCGTCGGCGCGGTCTCGATCGCCGCCGGCGTGCTCTACACCGGCGGCCCCCGCCCCTACGGCTACGCCGGTCTGGGCGAGATCTTCGTCTTCCTCTTCTTCGGCCTGGTCGCGGTCAACGGCGCCTACTATGTGCAGGTCGAGCATCTCGACGCGCTGCCGCTCGGCCTCTCGCTGGCGATCGGCGCCCTCGCCACGGCGATCCTGGTCGTCAACAACGTCCGCGACCTTGAGACCGACCGGCGGGCAGGCAAGATGACGCTGGCGGTGCGGATGGGACGCTCGAATGCGGTCGCGCTCTACCGGATGCTGGTGCTCGGGGCCTACGTCGTGCTGCCCGTCGCCCTGCTCGGCTCGGGCACGGGGGCGCTGCCGATGATCGCCTGGCTCTCGTTGCCGTTGGCGATCGGGCCGATGCGGGCGATGACCAACCGCACCGACGGGCCATCGCTGAACGGCGCTCTGGCGGGAACAGGCGCGGTGCTGGCCGCCTTCAGCGTGCTGGTCTCGATCGGCCTTCTGCTGGCGAGCTGAGAAGCTTCCCGGGTGCGCCTCGCCTCCATAGAGGTCATCCCCTACGCGCTTCCCTTCCGCCGCCCTTACGTGACCGCGCGGGGGCAGCTCGACCAGCGCGAGATGGTGCTGCTGCGGCTCCGTTCCGAGGACGGGCTGATCGGCCTCGGCGAAGCGGTGCCGCTATCGCTACGCGGCGGCGCCGCCTTGGAGCAGGTCGTCAAGGAGCTGGAGCTGCTCGGCGAGCTCGGGGAGCTTGACGAGGACAGCCTGACGAGCGGCGCGATGACCCTCTCGGCCCCCGCCCGCTGCGCCGCCCTGACTGCCCTGCTGGACCTTCGCGGGCGGCAGGCCGCCGCTGAAAGCCCATCATCGGCGCCGCTGGCCGATTCCGCGCCGCTGCCGTGCAACGCGACCCTGGTCGCTGGCGAGCCCGCCGCCGTCGCCGAAGACGCCCTGCGCTGGGCAGAGGACGGCTTCTCCAGCTTCAAGCTGAAGCTGGGCGCCGGCGACGATGTCGGCCAGGTCCGGGCGGTGCGAGAGGCTGTCGGCCCCGCGGCGCGGATCCGGATCGACGCCAACGCCGCCTGGGACCTGGAGACTGCCAGCCGCACCCTGGAGGCGCTGGCGCCGTTCGAGATCGAGCTGGCCGAGCAGCCGGTGGCGACGCTCGAGGAAATGGCGACCTTGGCGCAGTCGACCTCGATCCCGATCGCCGGCGACGAGAGCATCGAGACCCGCGCCGACGCCGAGCGAGCGAACGCGATTGGCGCCTGTCGCTTGGCGGGGGTGAAGCTTTCCAAGGTCGGCGGGCCAGAGGCAGCGATCGAAATTGCCGAGCTGCTGCCGTCCTACCTCTCAAGCGCCCTCGACGGGCCGGTGGGGATCGCGGCGGCGGCACAGGTCGCGCAGACCCTGCGGGAGGTCGGCGGCCGCGGCGACCCCGGGCTCGCCCACGGGCTCGCGACCCAGCGGCTCTTCTCCTCGACCATCGCCTCGACCGAGTGCGAGCTGCGCGATGGGATGCTTCACCTGCCCGATGGGCCGGGCCTGGGAGTCGAGATCGACGAGGACGCGCTGCAGGCGCACCGGCTTTAGGTTCTGACCGTGGACCCGACCAACGTCAACACAGCTCTCGCCTCTGCCTTCGTCGAGGAGCTCTCCCGCGGCGGCGTGCGCCACGCGGTCGTCTCACCCGGCTCGCGCTCGACCCCGCTCGCGGTCGCCCTCTGGCGCCAGCCCGAGATCGAGGTCTCGGTGATCCTCGACGAGCGCTCTGCTGCCTTCTTCGCGCTTGGCGCGGCCCAGGCCAGCCGCGCGCCAGTGGCGATGCTCTGCACCTCGGGCACCGCCGCGGCCAACTTCCATCCGGCGATCTGCGAGGCCGACGAATCAGCGGTGCCGCTGATCGCGCTCTCCGCCGACAGGCCGCCCGAGCTGCGGGGGATCGGCGCCGGGCAGACGATCGACCAGATCAAGCTCTTCGGCTCCTCGGTGCGCTGGTTCTGCGAGGTCGGGACCCACGAGGCCGACGACGACGGGCTGCTGCATTTGCGCTCCGTCGCCTGCCGCGCGCTCGCCGCCGCCAAGGGCGAGCCACGCCCGGGGCCGGTCCACCTCAACCTCGCCTGGCGCGAGCCGCTGGCCCCGATCGCGGTCGAGGGGGCGGTAACCGCAACCGATCCGCTGGCGCTGGATGGGCGCGGCGAGCGGCCGCTGACCGCGGTAACGGCAATCGACCTCGAGCCCTCACAGTTTCTGCTGGAGGAGGTCGCCGGCCATATCGGCAACGCAAACTCGGGAGTGATCGTCGCCGGCCGCCAGCTCGACCCCGAGCTGCGCGAGCCGCTCGCCCACCTCGCCCGCGCCGCCGGCTTCCCGATCCTCGCCGAGCCCACCTCGCAGCTTCGCTGCGGGCCACACGACCGCTCCCACGTCATCACCACCTACGACCAGCTGCTCCGCGACGAGAGCTTCCGCAAGGCGGTCAAACCCGACCTGGTCCTGCGCTTCGGGGAGATGCCGACCAGCAAGCCGTTGCGGGCCTGGCTGGCGGCCTCGGGGGCCGATGAGATCGTCGTCGATCCCGTCGGCGGCTGGAACGAGCCGACCAACAGGGCGGCGGCGATCCTGCGAGCCGACCCGACCGAGCTGGCGGCCGGCTGGGCGACCCGGCTGGAGGGCGAGGCCCGGAGCGCGCCACAGGCATGGCTGGACGCCGAGCAGGCGGCGAGGTCGGCGATCGAGGCGGCGCTCGGCCAGGAGGGTCAGATCACTGAGCCGGCCCTTCACCTGGCGCTCGGCCGCGCCCACACCGAGGGCGACCTTGTCTACACGGCGTCGAGCATGCCGATCCGCGACCAGGAGGCCTTCCTGCCCAACGAGCCGACCGATGTCCATTTCCTCTGCAACCGCGGCGCCAACGGGATCGATGGCCTGCTCTCTTCCGGAATCGGCGCCGCCCATGCCAGCGGCCGCCCGACCACGATCGTCAGCGGCGACCTCGGCTTCCTCCATGATCTCGGCGGCCTGGCTGCCCTCCGCGAGGTATCGACTCCGGTCCGGATCGTCGTCATCAACAACGACGGCGGCGGCATCTTCGGCTTCCTCCCCCAGGCGGAGGCGCTCGGCGAGTCCGAGTACGAGGCGCTGCTCGGCACCCCACGCGGGGTCAATGTGGCCAAGGCAGCAGACCTCTTCGGCCTTTCCTACTTCGAGGTCAACTCTTTGGCGACGCTGCCAGGGGCACTCGCCTTAGGCACAGGCCTGATCGAGGTCAAAGTCGACCGCCAGGCCAACGTCGATCTGCACCGACACCTCAGCGCGGCAGTGGCAACAGCGCTGGCCAGCTAGCGGGACGTGCAGTCGATGCGTCCAGCTTCACGGCCAAGACCCGGCTGCCACACCGGGCCGTAAAGGCCAGGACCAAGGGTCTTTGGCTTACGGAGCCCGTCGAAAAGGTCTTTCCTGCAGCTTCCGTCAGCGTTGATCTCCATGATCACATTGTCCAGGCCGAGCGCTTCGGGATCGCTCGACTGCGTGTAGGCGAGGCGCTGTCCCGAGGGATCCCAGCTCGGCGCGGACTCCTGCTTGTCGATCGTGTGGGTGAGCCGCCTTGGCCCTGAGCCGTCGACGTTGCTGACGTAGAGCTCGCCCACGAGGACGGGGCGGTCGAATCCTTCGATCTGATTACGGTCGCGGTAGCTGATGAAGGCGACGCGAGAGCCGTCCGGTGAGTAGACCGGCTGTTCGGCGCTGCGGGCAAGCACCTTTGTGCTCCCATCGATCAGATTGAGCGCGACAGCATCTTCGCCATCTGCATCGGCGCGCGACATCGCCAGCGTCGAGCCATCGGGAGAAAACGAGCTGGGTTCGTTGCTGAGGCCATTGCGCCACGGCGTCAGCCGGCGCTCGGTTCCAGTTTCAAGATCAACAGTCCAGGCACTGGTGCTGAAGTAGGACCTGTATTTCTCTGGGTGTTTGATGTCTATGTGCTGACGCGCGCGAGTCCGCGAGAAGGCGATCGTGTGACCGTCTGGCGCAAAGATGGGGCCAGTCGCTTCCCTCAGCCCAGGAACAACCTGCATGCCGCTGCCGTCTGGAGCGCCGATCCAGACGGCGCGACTCTTGCCGAAGCCGCCGCTGTAGGCAATCCGAGTCCCATCGGGAGACCATGTCGGCCCT
This sequence comes from uncultured Conexibacteraceae bacterium, assembly GCA_964401995.1. Taxonomy (GTDB): domain Bacteria; phylum Actinomycetota; class Thermoleophilia; order Solirubrobacterales; family 70-9; genus DATCBF01. The sequence continues at coordinate 34,295 of CAYOAP010000008.1, forward strand.
TCGAACGGGGTCGGAGCGCCCCTGGCGGCTTTTTTCTTTCCAACATTGCCACCGGCGATCTTGCGCAGTCCGGATCCGGTGGCATCGATGCTCAGCAGCTCCAGCTTCGGCGGTTTCGTGGTCCACCTGACGAATGCCAGCCGGGGACCTTCAGGCGCAGCCGCAGACGCCGCAGCCGCAAAGAGCGCGCTTAACAGCATCGCCAACCCCACCGCTCGCCGGATCACGTAGAGCATGCTTGCCGATCTACTCGATCAGCCGGCGAGGACCTTCCAATGAAAGGTCGCCGGAGTTGGATCCGCGGCGCCCGCGGAGTTGACCGCGCGGACCTTGAAGTTGTGTCCACCCGGTTTCACTGGCTTTTTGAAAGGCGACGAACAGGGCTTGAACGGCTTCTTGTCGAGCTTGCATTCGAACGTCGACCCAGCCTGGTCGGAGGAGAAGGTGAACTTCGCCATGCGCCTGGCCGATTTCTTGGCCGGTGCTTTGTTCAGCGTGGTCGCCGGGGCCAAGGGCGATGGAGTCACGTTCCCGCTCCCCGCGCCGCCGCCCACGGCTGGAGCAGTCACGGCGACGGAGGTCGTGGCCTGGCTGCCGTCGTGGCTGGTGTCTCCCGCATATGCGGCCCCGAGCAGGTGGGCGCCAGAGCCGATCAGCTGCGGCGTGTAAGCCAGCTGGCAGCCCGCTTTTCCGGGACTTGCCGTCGCCAGCGTGCAGTTGCCCGGAGCAGCGAAGGCACCACCGACGCCAGCGCTGAAAACCACAGTCCCGGTCGGTGTCAGGACCCCTGCCGACGTGTCGACCACGGACGCGGTGCAAGCGGTGGCGCCAGCACCGAGCGTGAGCGTCGCCGGCGCACAGGAGATCGTCGTCGAGGTGGTGTCCGCCATCTCGTCGGCGCCGATGTCCACTTCGGAACCGATTTTCCGCAACTGGCCGTCGATGTCGGCCGAACCGGTGGAGCCATCGCTCGCGCCTTTGTCGATGGTCGGCGAGGAAGCCAGCTGGTGGTAACCATCGGCGGCCAGCAGGGGCAGGGCGCTGACGTTGCTGTTGACCGCGGAAGAAGTGACCGTAGCCGTCCCGCCCGAGGGGTTGTCCTGGGTCGCTTCGGTGGTGGAGAAGTCGGAGTGATCGAGATTGATCGTCACATGCCCGCCAGTGCCCGGATTATGGGTCGTGCTCGTCCCGGTGGCGGCGACATCAGTGACGCTGCCCTTCGCAATCACCGCCTTGGCGCTGACGGTAGTGGTGCCACCGTTGAAGATCGTGTAGGAGAGACCCTTGCCACCAGCGCCGCTGCTGACTGCGGTGACGTTGCGCAGGGTGGCCGTCGAGGTTGCCGCGGTCGCGTTGGCCTCGCCGATCGCGGTCGCGTTGGCGCCGGTCGCGAGACAGGCGCTGTTGCGGATGACCCCGGCCACATGGACGCAGACGGTCGTCAAGGCAACCGTCGAAGACGAGCGCGCGATCACGTCTTCCATCACCCCACCGAAAACCTCGACGTTCGAGCGCGAGGCGGCAGTGTCGATCTCCACGTGCGAGAGGACATCGTTAGCTTCGACATAGAAGGCGCCAACCAGGGCGGTGTTGTGGTTAAGCGTGATCACCGGGCGGGGCTGGCCGGCGGGACCGTGGACTTTGATGCCTTCTTTCAGCTGAACGAACTCATTGGGGCCGAGATCGCCGGCGCTGTCCGAGTAGTCGCCAGGGGCCAGCAAAACTTCGTCGCCGCTCTGAACCGTCGTGCCCGGCGCGGTTGTCGAAGCGGCGGTGTAGATCGAGCAGGGGGCACCTGGGTTCGAGCATGGATTGGCGCCGGTTCCGCCGGGACCCGCGTAGCGCACCGCCGCCGCAGCGCCACCCGCACCGACCGCCGCGATGAACATCGCCAGCACCGCCGGAACTGCTGCTCTACATGCCAATCGAACCATTGCCAAGTCCCCTCGAATTCCACTTCTCTTGCCCAGACTAGCGCGCTATTCCGCCAGCAGCGGCAGCAACGCGCCGAGCTTGACCTCGGTCTCCGCGAGCTCGGCTGCCGGGTCGGAGCCCGCCACCACGCCCACCCCGGCGTAGAGATGAGCCTCGCGGTCGCGCAACAGGGCGCTGCGCAGGGCAACGCAGAATTCGCCGTCCTCGGTGGCGTCCATCCAGCCGACCGGGCCGGCATACCAGCCGCGGTCCATCTGCTCTAGATCGGCGATCGTCTCCGCCGCCCCGGGCCAGGGCTCGCCGCCGACGGCCGGCGTCGGGTGCAGCAGCCCGGCCATCTCGATCGCCGAGTGGGGCTCTGCCAGCTGGGCGATGACCGGGGTGGCGAGGTGCTGGATGTTGGCGACCTTGACCACCTCGGGCTCCGCTGCCGTCTCGACCCAGACCGCATGCGGCCTCAGCTTGCGGACGATCCGGTCGCTGACGATCCGCTGCTCGCGGCGGTCCTTGTCGCTGCGCAGGAGCTGCTCGCCGAGATGGTCGTCGACGGCGGGGTCGGAGCTGCGGCGGGTAGAGCCGGCCAGCGACACGGTGGAGACGCTGGCGCCGGAGCGGCGGACAAGGAGCTCCGGGCTGGCGCCGATGAAGGCAGCCTCCGGCGTCCCGCAGCAAAAGCAGAAACAGGATGGGAACTGCTCGCGCATCGCCCCGAAGAGGGCGGCTGGGTCGTGGGCGGCGGCCCCGGTGACGACGACCTCGCGGGCGAGCACGACCTTGCGCAGCTCGGTCGTCTCGATCCGCGACGTTGCCGCCTCGACCGCGCGCTCGAACTCGCCAGGCGGCCGGACGCTGCGGATCTGAGGACGCGACATCAGGCTGGGATCGAGCATCGGCAACGGCTCGGCCCGCAGGCCCGAGAGCCGCGAGGCGATGCGACCGATGCGATCGGCCTGGCCCTCTCCCGGCTGCACCAGGGCGTTGGCGGTGACAAACACCTCGTCGCCGCTGCGACAGATCGAGAGCTCGGGCAGGACCATCGTCCCCGGCGAGAGCGAGGACCAGGTTGACGAGGCGCCGCCGTCGGGGGCGAAGGCGAAGCCCCCGACCCAGGCCGGGCCGGCACCAGCCGGCAGCCGGCGCGGTTGCTCGATGTCGCTGCGGCCGATCGCTGCCAGGCACTCGCGCCCGATGTCGCGGAAGCGACCGTCCCCGCGCGAAGTCGCCTCTTGCGCGACCCCGATCGCCGCCAGCGCGAACTCGCGGTCCGGCTGCTCCCAGCAGAACCAGCGATCCGAAGCCAGCCGCGAAGCGAAGACGACCGCGCAAGGATCGACGGCCTCGACGGGAACGGTGACGCTGACCAGCGTCCTGCGCTCGTCGCGAGCTGCTCGCTCTATGCGGTCGCGAAGGCTGTCGAGCAGGCCGCTAGTCGCTACCACGAGCGATTGCGATCTCGCCGGTGCGAACCATCTCGATCAGGCCATGCGGGCGGACCATCCGCTCGAAAGCCTCGATCTTGTCGGCCGAGCCGGTCACCTCGATCGTCATCGAGCGCCGCGAGACGTCGACGATCTTGGCTCGGAAGATGTCGGCGAACTGGATGATCTCGGCCCGGTTCTCGACCGCCGAGGAGACTTTGAACATCGCCATCTCGCGAGCTACCGTCTCTTCCGGCTCCATGTCGCGGATCTTGAGCACGTTGACCAGCTTGTGCAGCTGCTTGGTGACCTGGTCGATCGGGTGCACGGCGCCGTCCAGGGTCAGCGTCACCCGCGAGACGCTGGGATCGTCGGTCGGGCCGACGGCGAGGGTGTCGATGTTGAAGCCGCGCCGCGAGAAGAGGCCGGCTATCCGGGCCAGGACGCCAGGCTTGTTCTCGACCAGGATCGAAAGCACGTGCTTGCGGCCGCTGAGCTGGCCGGACAGGTGCAGGTCCTCCAGTTTCACCATCTGCGGGGTGCCGGCCTCCATCAGCTCACCGTCTTCGGCGCCTCGACCATGTCGCGGGCGGCTTGGCCGGGCGGGATCATCGGGTAGCAGTTCTCCTCCTGGGCGACGCGGACGTCGACCAGGACCGGGCCGTCGGTCTCGATCGCGCTGGTCATCATCTCCTCCAGGTCAGCGGAGTCTTCGCAGCGCATGCCGGTCGCGCCGAACGCCTCGGCGAGCTTGACCCAGTCCGGGCTGGCGCCCATCTCGACCGAGCTGTAACGCCGGTCCCAGAACAGCTCCTGCCACTGGCGGACCATGCCCATGTAGCCGTTGTTCATGAGGAAGACCTTGACCGGGATGTTCTCGCTGACGCAGGTCGCCAGCTCCTGGCAGTTCATGATCAGGCTGCCGTCGCCAGCGAGGCAGACGACGGTGTCGTCCGGGCAGGCGACCTTGGCGCCGACCGCGGCGGGCAGGCCGAAGCCCATCGTCCCCAGCCCGCCGGAGTTGATCCAGCGCCGGGGTTTGTTAAAGCCGTAGTACTGCGCCGCCCACATCTGGTGCTGGCCGACGTCGGAGGTGATGATCGCGTCGCCGCCCGTCGCCCGGTGCATCGCCTCGACCATGAACTGCGGCTTGATCTCGCCGTCCTTGCCGGGCTCGTAGCGCAGCGGGTGCTCCTCCTGCCAGGAGCGCAGCTGCTTCCACCAGGCGTCGAGGCGCGAGCTGTCGGTCTGCAGGGCCCGGTACTCGCGGGTCAGCTCCGGCAAGACCAGCCTCGCGTCGCCGACGATCGGGATGTGGGCGCCGACGTTCTTGGAGATCTCGGCCGGATCGACGTCGATGTGGATGACTTTCGCGTGGGGCGCGAACTCGTCCAGCTTGCCGGTAATGCGATCGTCAAAGCGGGCGCCGATTGCGACGATCAGGTCGGCGTTGTCAATCGCCCAGTTGGCGGTGACAGTGCCATGCATTCCCAGCATCCCGAGCCAGTTCCCATCCGATGAGGGGAAGGCGCCGAGGCCCATCAGGGTCGAGGTGACCGGGAATCGGTCGGCGGCGGCCAGGTCCCGCAGCTCGGTCGAGGCGTTGGCGTTGATCACGCCGCCGCCGGTGTAGAGCACCGGGCGCCGCGCATTGGCGAGCGCTTTGGCGGCAATCCGGATCTGCTTCAGGTTGCCGTCGGTCGAAGGCTTGTAGCCGGCGAGGTCGACGGCGCCGCTGGGATCCGAGTAGTCGATGTCGGCGCGGGAGAGATCCTGCGGGATATCGATCAGGACCGGCCCCGGGCGCCCGGTCGAGGCGAGATGGAAAGCCTCGTGTACGTACTCGGGGATCTGGCGCGGGTCGGTGACCTGGAAGGAGTGCTTGACGAAGGGCAGCGTCGCGCCGAGGATGTCGGCCTCCTGGAAGCCGTCGGTGCCGATCAGCTCGGTCCGGACCTGGCCGGTGACGAAGACGGTCGGGGTCGAGTCCATCATCGCGTCGGCGATCGCGGTCACCAGGTTCGTCGCACCGGGCCCCGAGGTGGCGAACGCGACGCCGACCCGGCCCGAGGCGCGGGCGTAGCCCTCAGCCGCGTGGCCGCCGCCCTGCTCGTGGCGGACCTGGATGTGGCGCAGGTCGGCGTCGACCAGGGCGTCGTAGGTGGGCAGGTTGGCCCCGCCGGGGATACCGAAGATGTGCTCGACGGCCTCGGCTTTGAGGCTCTGCATTAGTGCGTCAGCGGCTCGCATGGGATGGCGATGGTACCAGCGGCCTGACGGCTGGCCTGCAGGCGATTTAGAGGCTGACCGGCTCGCCGGGATTCCAGCGCGTGCGGGGGTCGATCGCGTCCTCGATCACGAGGCCTTTGTAGCGCTCGATCACGTGGATCATCGACTCGACCAGCTCCTCGCCGAGCAGGGTGGGTTTGAGGCCGAGATCGAGCAGCTTGGTGTGGATCGCGTTGTAGTAGTGCTCTTCCTTCTCGACCCGCGGGTTCTCGCAGTGCTGGATCGCGACCGAGTAGCCGAGGTGCTGCCCCGCCTCCTTGACCATCGCGGCCAGCTCAAGCACCGAGAACTGCTCGGTGAACTGGTTGAAGACGCGGAACTCGCCGCCGGCGGCGGGATTTTCAACCGCCAGCTCGACGCAGCTGAGGGTGTCGCGGATGTTGAGGAAGCCACGGGTCTGGCCGCCGCTGCCGTAGACCGTGAGCGGGTGCCCGATCACCGCCTGCAGGCAGAAGCGGTTGAGCACGGTGCCGAAGATCTCGTCGTAGTCGAAGCGGGTGATCAGGCGCTCGTCGCGCGCCGTCTCCTCGGTCTCGATCCCGTAGACGACGCCCTGGTTGAGGTCGGTCGCGCGCAGGCCCCAGGTGCGGCAGGCGAAGTGGATGTTGGTCGAGTCGTGGACCTTGGAGCAGTGGTAGAGCGAGGCGGGGAGCTTGGGAAACGGCAGCGTGTCCTTCCGCCCCTTGTGCTCGATCTCGATGTAGCCCTCCTCGATATCGATGTTGGGCTGGCCGTACTCGCCCATCGTCCCAAGCTTGACCAGATGGCACTCGGGCACGTGGTCGCGGATCGCGAAGAGCAGGTTGAGGTTGCCGATCACGTTGGCGTGCTGGGTCTCCACCGCTTTCTCGCGCGAGGCCATCGAGTAGGGCGCCGATGGCTGCTGGCCGTAGTTGATGACCGCCTCAGGGCGGGTCTCGGCGACAACGCGGTCGAGAAAGTCGCCGTCCTCGACCGCGCCGACGTAGCTCTGGATCTCCTTGCCCGAGATCTCGCGCCAGGCCGCGATCCGCTCGTCGAGGTCGCGGATCGGCGTCAGCGAGTCGCTGCCGGCATCGCGGACCCAGCGGCGGCGGGCAAAGTTGTCGACGACGGCAACATCATGGCCGCGCGCCGAAAACCTCAGCGCGGTCGGCCATCCCAGGTAGCCGTCGCCCCCGAGGATGAGAACTCGCATAGGCGCGGCAGAGTACCGGACCGGGTCGATGCCCCGCACCCGCGATGCCCGTGGCGATGCGGCATACGATCCGCCGATGGTGACCGGTCTGGCGGCACGCAACGGGGGCCGGGCAGGCCTGATCGCCCTGGCTGCGATCCTGCTGCTCGGCGTCGGCTTGCGCCTCGATTACGCCTGGGACGGCCGCGCGCCCGTCTTCGACGCCCAGGCCTACTCGACGATCGCCCGCAACCTCGACCAGGATCGCGGCTTCACGCTCGGCCAGGCCGCGACCCAGCCGGCCGACAACTACTCGCCGGGCCTGCCGCTCTTCGCCGCCGGCATCTACAAGCTCAGCGGCGGCGCCCACGAACGGCTGGCCCGCATCGTCCTCGCCCTGATCGGCTCGCTCTCGGTTCTCTTCGCCTACCTGATCGGCCGCCGCCTCTCCGGCCCGGCGGCGGGCCTGGTCGGCGCCGCCGCGATCGCGATTTACCCAGCCTTGCTCGAGTACCAGGGGATGCTGATGTCAGAGCCGCTGGCAGCGGCTCTGCTCTCGGGGTCGGTGCTGGCGATGCTCTGGGCGGCGGATCGCCAACAGCGTGCCGCCTGGCTCCTCCCCGGCGCCCTGCTCGGCGCCACGGCGATGGTCCGGCCCGAGTACCTGGCGGTCGCCTTCCTGCTGGCGGTCGTGGTCTTCGCCCGCCGCGCCCGCGCCGATTGGCGGCGATCGCTGGCCCAGGCGGCGATCCTGCTCGCCGGAGTCATCGTCATCGTCGCCCCCTGGACGATCCGCAACGCGATCGCCCTCGACCGCTTCGTCCCGATCTCCACCGGCGGTGGCCAGGTCCTCTTCGCCGGCGCCTACCTCCCCTCCGACGGCGACCCGGAACGGGTCGGCGAAGAGGTCCTGCAGCGCCACCCAGAGCTGGTCAGCCGACTGGGAGCAGACCCGCGCCTGGAGCAGATCCTCGCCGCCCTGGCCGCCGAGCGCTACCCGAACCTGGAAAGCGACAAGGCCCTCTCCCGGATGGGAAGGGAACAGCTCTGGGACGACATCTCCGAAAACCCACTCGAATACGCCGGCTTCGTGGCAGCCAAGATCGGCCGGATCTGGTCCCACGGCCCCCGCGACGTGATGCGAGAGCCCCTCTGGGAGGCCCTGCACTGGGCCCTGGTCGCCTTCGGCCTCCTCGGCCTGATCGTCCTGGCCTCCCAGCGACGCTGGGAGGCCTTGGTCCTGGCGACGATCTTCCTCACGATTACGGCGATCAGCGCCCTGCTGGTCGCCTCCCCCCGCCGGGTGCTGGTGATGCTCCCCCTTGTCGCTCCGCTGGCCGGGGTCAGCGCAACGTGTCTGTGGGAATCAGCGCGCAGCCGACATTGACCCCACCCCGCTGTGGTCAATGTCGGCTGCGCGCCACATCGAGCCTGCGTGGATAGCCTGAGCCGCTGTGACAGCGATCGGCGACCGGATCAGAGCCCTGCCCGAGCGCTACGGCCGCGGGACGCTCGTTGCGCTCGGCCTGATCCTCCTGCTGGGCTTCGGCCTGCGCGCCTACCGGGTGGCGGAGCCGCTTGCCTCGCCCGGCGACGACGCCCACGCTTATTACGCGCTCTCCAAGTCGCTCTACGTCGAAGGCAGCTTCGGCGGATCGACTTTCCACGACTCCAGCGATTGGTCGCCGGGGGCGCCGCTGCTCTACGCGGCCAGCTTCTACGCCACCGGCGGCGCCCGCGAAGGCGTCGGCCGCATCGTCGAGACCCTGCTGGGGCTGGCGGCGATCGTCGTCGTCTTCGCCCTCGGCAAACGGATCGCCTGCAGCCCGGCGGGCCTGGTCGCCGCCTTCGGGGTGGCCGTCTATCCACCGTTCATCCATTCCACCGGCGCCCTGATGAGCGAGCCGCCGGCGATCTTCACCCTGCCGGCTGCGGTGCTCGCCTTCCTCTGGGCAAGCGACCAGCAACGCCTGCGCGCCTGGCTGCTGCCGGGGCTGCTCTTCGGCCTGACCGCGCTGATCCGCCCCGAGTACCTGATCGTCGGCGGCGCCTTCGTCCTCCTCGCCCTGATCAGGGTCGGGCGAGAGCGCGGCTGGCGGCCAGGCGCCAAGGGCGCGGCGCTGCTGCTCGTCGCCTTCATCCTGCCGATGGTCCCCTGGACGATCCGCAACTACGACGTGCTCGGCCGCTTCGTCCCGATCTCGACCGGCGGCGGCAAGGCCCTCTACGTCGGCACCTTCCTGCCAGCCGATGGCGAATACCAGCGGGTCAAGGCGCTGTTGGCCAAGCGCTACCTGCACCGCGACCTGGATCCCAACTCCCAGGCGCTCGACGCAGTCAACCCGACGCGGCTCTTCAACCGCGTCGCCGCCCGCTACCCGAACCTGCCACGCGACTCCGCCCTGGGCAAGATCGGCAAGCAGAACTTCTCCCACTACTTCGGCGAAGACCCGCTCGGCTACCTGGGGATGACGGTGCGCAAGGTCGGCCGGATGTGGGGCAGCGGCGTCGGCGAAGCGATGAGCAGCACCGCCGGCAGGGCGATGCAGCTGCTGATCGTGGCCCTGGCGCTGGGCGGCTTCGGCGTGCTCGCCTGGCGGCGTTGGTGGTGGGAGCTGGTCGCGATGGCGACGCCGATCGTGCTGGTGACATTGATCGGCGCGGCCTCGCTAGCGGCGAGCCGGCGCAACGAGGTGCTGATGACACTTGTCTTTCCGCTGGCCGCCGCGGCCCTTTCGCGGGGGGTCGCGGCCCTATTGTCTAGCGGCCGATGGCCCTCCAGGCAGGAATCCTCCCCCCAGAACTGACCGCGCTGCGCAGCGCAGGGCTGATCGCCGCGATCGCGACCATCGCCTACGCGCTGATCCGCCGCCGCTCGCTGCGCAACGTCGACGTCCTGATCCTGCTCGCCGCCGGCCTCGGGCTGGCGATCGTCTCCGGCACCGAAGTCACCGACAAGCTGCTCTCGGCCTTCTCCTTCCAGAAGGGCAACGGCGGCCGCATCCTCGGCCTCGCCGTCTTCGCCATCTTCGTCCTCTTCCTGCTGGTGCTGCGGGCGCTGGCGCAGGCCAGCCGCAACTCACGCCAGCTATCCGCCGCGCTCGAGGGCCTGGCCTGGGAGCAGTTCCGCCAGGCCGACCTGCCACAGCGCTTCTACGGCAAGATCGCGATCCTGATCCCCGCCTACAACGAGGTCGAAAACATCGGCCACGTGCTCGACCAGATGCCAAGCGAGGTCTGCGGCGTGCAGACCTCGGTCCTGGTCGTCGACGACGGCTCCCGCGACGGCACCGCCGATGTCGCCGCCGAGCACGGCGCTGCTGTCGCCCGCCAGGTGATCAACCGCGGCGGTGGCGCCGCCCTGCGGACCGGCTACCGCCTGATGGTCGAATCGGGGGCCGAGATCGTCGTCACCCTCGACGCCGACGGCCAGCACCTGCCCTCGGAGATGGAACGGCTGGTCAAACCAGTCCTCGACGGCGAGGTCGACGTCGCCCACGGCTCCCGCGTGCTCGGCCATGCCGACCGCAACCACTTCGCCCGCGAGCTCGGCATCGTCTTCTTCAACCGCCTCGTCTCGCTGATCACCCGCACCCACGTCACCGACTGCTCCAACGGCTACCGCGCCGTCCGCACCACGGTCCTCCCCCAGCTGGTCCTGCGCCAGGAGCAGTTCCACACCTCCGAGTTCATGATCGAGGCGATCAAGCGGGGGATTCCGGCAAAAGAGATTCCGATCACCGTCGAGCAGCGGCTGCATGGGCACTCGAAGAAGCCAGCGGTTGTGCGGTACGGGCTGGGATTTGCGAACGCGATCGTGCGTACTTGGCTGCGGTAATCGGCCGTAGGAGCCCTACTCCACCCCCGGAACCCCCGGATGCCGAACCTCAGCCGGATCGGGCAGATAAAGGTCCGTCCCACACCGCGGACAGACCTGCACGTAGAGCTTGAGCGCCTTGTGGCAGTTAGGGCACTGGCGTTCGGGTTCGATCTTCTCGGAGCGGTAGAGGACCACCGCGACCAGGCCGAGGATCGGGAGCACTGCGCCGATGATCAGCCAGAGCCAGAAGGAACTCCCCTTGCCCTTGCCGATGATGCCGGTGGCGAGGCCGAAGAAGAAGGCGATAACCGGATACTCGAAGCCCATGCCGCTATTTCAGCGGCTTTGGGTGGCCGATGGAGCCGACCTCGGAGATATCACGGCGGAAAGGCAGGCTGGAGGTCCAGTCGATCACGGCGCGGGTCTTGCGAGCGGCGCCAGGAATCTGGCTCATGTGGTAGGTCCGGGCCATCCACCAGGCAGGGAACCCGCGGAAGGTGCGGTCCCCGACCTTGCCCACCGCCTTGTAGCGGCCGAGGTTGACGAAGGAAGCGTTGCTGCGGTACTCGAATGGCTGCGAGGCGCCGACGCCCAGCTCGGCGGCGATGTTGCGGGCCGCGACCGGGCCCTGCCGGACCGCGTGCTGGGCGGTCGGAGGACATTGCCCGCCGCGCGGGTCCGGCACCGCGGCGCAGTCGCCGATCGCCCAGACCGAGTCCATGCCCTCGACCCGCAGGTGGTCGTCGGTGGGGACGCGCCCGCGCTCGTCAAGCGGCAGGTTGAGCTGCTTCAGCATCGGCTGCGCGGAGACGCCGGCGGTCCAGACCACCGTGCGGGTCGGCAGGGTCTCGCCGCTGGAGAGGCGGGCGCTGTGCGGACCCACCTCCTCGAGGGTTGTGCTGAGGCGGATGTCGATCCCACGCCCGCGCAGCTCACGCAGGGCATACTCGGCAAGCTGGATATCGATCTCGGGCAGCACCCGGTCGCTGGCCTCGACCAGGACCCATCGCATCCCGTGCAGGCGCGCCCGCGGATAGCTCTCCATCGCGTCGGCGGCGAAGTCCTGAAGCTCGGCCAGCGCCTCCAACCCGGCGTAGCCGCCGCCGACGAAGACGTAGGTCAGCAGCTCGTCGCGGCGGGCGGGATCCTCGGTGGCGTTCGCTTCCTCCAAGGTCTCGACCACGTGATTGCGCAGCCAGATCGCGTCGGCCAACCCCTTGAAGCCGACCGCGTGCTCGGCCAGGCCCGGAACCGGCAGGACTCGCGAGACAGATCCCAGGGCCAGCAGCAACTGGTCATAGGGCAGCTGCTCTGTTTCTCCGTCTTTGGCTCTCAGCTCGACGGTCTTGGCCGCCGGGTCGTGACCGACGATCGAACCCAGCCGCAAGTAAGTCCGCTTCAACATGTCGCGCAGCGGCGTCACCACATGCCGCGGCTCCAGCGTCCCGGCGGCGGCCTCAGGCAGGAACGGCGTGTAGAGCATGAAGTTGGTCTCGTTGACCAGCATCAGCCGCGCCGACTGGTGCGGCATCAGCTTCTCCAGCTCCCGAGCAGCCGCCGCCCCCGCAAATCCACCACCGGCGATGACGACATTCCAGGCCATACGGCCACGATAGCAAGCTTGTAACAAGTTGTTACAAAGTATCTTAACGCACGATCATCACCTTGATACAGGGCCGCCACAGCGAGCCTCCGGATGTAGCGCTAAAGTTTCGGTCCTGCGCTGGTCACAATCTGAGACGGCCCCGGGGATTGGTCCCCCGGGGCCGTTTTATTTTTGCGATGGCCCTAGCGATCCGCGAGCTTTGATGCAAGCGCGATCAGCGCCCGCATCACACCCGCGTATGCCAAGAAAACCACCGCTTCTGCGTTGGTCACCCCTTCATAAGCATGCAGCGCCTGAAACTCTCCCCTGCGGGAACTACTCGGCCAACTTCTCCTTGATCAGCCGGTTTACCTCGCCGCCGTCTGCCCGGCCCTTGGTCTCCTTCATCACCGCGCCGACGATCGCGCCGATCGCCTTTCCGTTGCCAGCTCGGATCTGCTCCGCCGCCTCGGGGTTGGACTCAACGGCGGCGGCGACGATCGACTCCAGCTCGTTGCTGTCGGATGACATCTGGGCAAGGCCTTTTCTATCGACATATTCCTGAGGGTCGAGTTCGGTGTTCTCCACAACGGCAAAAAGCGTTTCGCGCCCAGACTTGTGAGAAATTTGCTTCTCCGAAACCATCTTGATGATCTTGGCCAGGCTCCCAGGCTCTGGTCGATCCTCAGCCGACCTATTTAGCTGCCGCAGCGCAGCGGCCAGATCCCCAGTCACCCAGTTCGCCACCACCTGGGACTCGATGTCGTCTGTCATTTCCGCAACGCCCTCGAAGTATTTGGCTATATCTGGATCTCCGGCGAGCTGCGCAGCCGTCTCAGTTGAGAGCTTCAGGTCCCCTACATAGCGCTCGATCCTCGCCGCCGGCAGCTCGGGCAGCGACTCGCGTGCCTCGCGCAGCATCTCCTCGGTCGGCACGATCGGGACCAGGTCGGGCTCGGGGAAGTAGCGGTAGTCGTGGGCTTCCTCCTTCGAGCGCAGCGAGGTGAGGGCGCCGGTCTGGGGTTCGAAGTGGAGCGTCTCCTGGGTCACGGTCCCCCCCGCTTCGACCAGCTCGCGCTGGCGCTCCAGCTCGGCTTCGACCCCGCGCTGGAGGAAACGGAAGCTGTTCATGTTCTTCAGCTCGGTCTTGGTCCCCAACTCCTTGCTGCCGGCCGGCCGCACGGAGACGTTAGCGTCGCAGCGCAGGCTGCCCTCCTCCATGTTCACGTCGGAGACGCCGAGCTGCTGGACTGTGGTCCGCAGCAGGCGCGCCCACTCGGCGGCTTCAGCCGCGCTGCGCAGGTCGGGCTCGGTGACGATCTCGACCAGCGGCGTGCCACCGCGGTTGAAGTCGACGAGCGAGGCGCCGGCGCCGTGGATGCGGCCGGACTCGCCGACGTGGATCATCTTCGCCGCGTCCTCCTCGAGGTGGGCGCGGTGGATGCGGATATCGCCGAGCCGCCCGTTGCTGGCAATCGGAATGTCGTACTGGCTGATCTGGTACGCCTTCGGACTGTCGGGATAGAAGTAGTTCTTGCGGTGGAAGATCGAGCGCGGGGCTACTTCACAGCCAAGCGCGGCGGCGATCTGCAGGGCGTAAAAGATCGCCTGCTCGTTGGGCACCGGCAGGACCCCCGGATGGGCGAGGCAGATCGGGCAGGTGTGGACGTTGGCCTCGTCGCCGAAGGAGAGCTCGCAGCCGCAGAACATCTTCGTCTTGGTCGCCAGCTGGACGTGGATCTCCAGCCCGATCACCGCCTCCAGCTCAGCCATCGACGCCCTCCGGCCTGGCATCGAATCCGATTGCCTGCTCCAGGGCGAAGGCGGCGTCGAGGAGCTTCTGCTCGGCGAAGGCGGGGGCGGCGATCTGGAAGCCGACCGGCAGCCGCGGGCCACCGCCCTCCGGCTCGGCGAGGCCAGCCGGGATCGAGATCGCCGGGATGCCGGCCAGGCTCATCGGCACCGTGAAGAAGTCGTTGAGGTACATCGAGAGCGGGTCGGCGGTCTTCTCACCGAGCTCGAAGGCGACCGAGGGCGAGGTCGGGGTGATCACAAAGTCGACGCCGGCGAAGGCGGTGGAGAAGTCGTCGGCGATCTTGGTCCGGACCTTCTGCGCCTGGCCGTAATAGGCGTCGTAGTAACCCGAGGAGAGCGCGTAGGTGCCGAGCATGATCCGCCGCTTGACCTCGGCCCCGAACCCCTCGGCCCGGGTCAGCTCGTACATCTCGAGCAGATCGTCGACGCCCTCCGCCCGCATCCCGTAGCGGACGCCGTCGTAGCGGGCGAGGTTGGAAGAGGCCTCGGCCGGGGCGATCACGTAGTAGGCGGAGATGCCGTGCTCGGCGCTGGGCAGCGCAACCTCGGCGATCTCGCCGCCAAGGCTCTCGATCTTCTCCAGCGTCGCCTCGAAGACGGCGCGGACGCCGGCGTCGAAAACCTGGCCGGTGAGGTCGCTAGGCACCCCGAAGCGCAGCCCCGAGAGATCCTCGCGGTCCGGCAGGCAGATTCCCCCCGAAAGGCCGACGGAAGTCGAATCCAGGGGATCGCTGCCCTGGAGGATCGCGAGCAGCAGGGCGGCGTCGCTGACGTCGCGGGTGAGCGGGCCACACTGGTCCAGGGATGAAGCGAAGGCGATCATCCCGTAGCGCGAGATCGCGCCATAGGTCGGCTTCAGGCCGACGATCCCGCAGAGCGCCGCTGGCTGGCGGATCGAGCCGCCGGTGTCGGTGCCGAGCGCCCAGGGCGCGAGGCCGCCGGCGACAGCGGCGGCCGAGCCGCCGGAGGAACCGCCGGGGACGCGGGTCCTATCCCAAGGGTTGAGCACGGGGCCATAGGCGGAGTTCTCGTTCGACGATCCCATCGCGAACTCGTCCATGTTGGTCTTGCCGAGCACCGGCGCGCCCGCCTCGACCAGGCGCCGCACGGCGGTCGAGGTGTAGGGCGGGCGGTAGCCCTCGAGGATGCGCGAGCCGGCCGTGGTCGGCACCCCCTCGGTGCAGAAGATGTCCTTGACGGCGATCGGCGCGACGCAGACCCGGTCGACCTCGAGCGCGGCGGCATCGTCACCCTCGTTGCGCCAGAGGTAGGCGTTGAGGTCGTCGCCGGCGGCGGCCTCAGCCCAGGCGCCTGCGCACTCCTCGGCCGAGATCTCGCCGGCGACCATCGCGCCGTGGGCCTCGAGGGCCGTCAACTCGACGAGCTTGGCCACCTAAGCCTCGGCCTGCGGCGGCGGGACCCTGAAGGCCCCGTCAAGCGGTTCCGGCGCCGAGGCGAGCGCCGCCTCCCGGGGAAGGCTCGGCCACGGCTCATCAGCCCGCAGCACGTTCTCCAGCGCGACCACGTGCGAGGTCGGCTCAACTCCCTCCAGATCCAGCTTCCCGATCCGATCGACATGGCCAAGGATCCCCGACAGCTCCCCGGTCATCGTCTCGACCTCGGCGTCGGAAAGCCGCAGGCGAGCCAGCCTCGCGACATGAAGTACCTGCTCTCGATCGATCACCGGCCGGATTCTAGGCGTCAGCCGAGCGAGGCCTCGTCTGGCTGCCCAGCCAGTTATTGTCCGCTCGATGCAGGGACCGGCCGCCGAGCGCTTCGTCGTCTTCAGCCTGCGCCTGCTCGCGATCAGCTTCGCCGTCGTCGGCCTCTTCTTCATCGCCGTGCCCAACGGCACCGCCGACACGATCTCCGACCTCGGCGACTGGATCGGCAGCTTCCCGCGCGCCCCCCACTCGACCGAGCAGCTCTGGCTGGCGCTGGCCTTCGCCTACATGGTCGTGATCACCGGCATCTGCCTCGTCGCCCAGGCCGACGTCGTCCGCTACCGGCCGTTGCTGCTGGTCCTCGCCGCCGGCAAGACGGCCTCCTCGCTCGGCTCGCTCGGCTTCTACCTCTTCGACCAGCACGTCTTCATCTACCTGCTCAACTTCCTCGTCGACGGCTTCCTCGCCCTGCTCTCGCTCTGGCTCTGGTCGCTGATCGGCAGGGTCGGTCGCCCCGCCGACCCCGGTTGAAGGCCCGCGCCGGGGCTCTCGGCCGCTGAGCAACGGACCCTGAGCGCGATCTGCGCGGCGATGGCGCCGGGCATCGACGGCCTGCCCGCCGCCGAGCGCGAGGTCGACGTCTCCGGCCCGGTCGCCGAGTTCCTGCGCTCGGTCTCGCCAAGGATGCTGAAGCGGCTCCGCCTCGCCCTGCGCGTCTTCGAGTGGCTGCCCTTCCCCTGGCGCTTCAGCCGCCTCGACCAGGCCGCCCGCGAGGATTTCCTGCACCGCATGGAGGAGTCGCGGCTCTCGATCTACCACGACCTCCTGCTGATGGCAAAGCTCTTCTCGACCCTCGGCTACGCGGTCACCCCGCAGGTGAAGGAGCGGATCGGCTTCGAGACCACCTGCGCCCTGGCAGACGGGTCGATACCGGCGCCGGCGGGCAGCCTGGGAGACACCGCTCCCAGCGGCGAAGGCGAGGAGTGCGACGTCGTCATCGTCGGCTCCGGGGCTGGCGGCGCGGCCGCCGCGGCCGAGCTGGCCGCGGCCGGGCTCGACGTGATCGTGCTCGAGGCGGGCGAGCATTACAACCGCGATAACTACCCGAGCGACCCGCTGGAGGCGGTTGCCAGCCTCTACCGCGACGCCGGCCTGACGATCGCCGAAGGCCGGCCGCCGATCCCGGTGCCGGTGGCCAAGGTCGTCGGCGGCACCACGGTGATCAACTCCGGCACCTGCTTCCGCGCTCCCGATCCTGTCCTTGAGGACTGGCGCCAGCGCTTTGGGATCGAGTGGGCGGGCGAGCTCGACTCCGACTACGCCGAGGCGGAGGAGTTCCTACGGGTGACGCCGCTCGACCCGGCGACGATGGGACGCAACGGACAGCTGGCGATGGAAGGCGCCGCCGCGATCGGCGCCAGCGGCGGACCGATCTCACGCAACGCGGGCAGCTGCAACCAGTGCAGCTCCTGCCCCTTTGGCTGCGAGATCGACGCCAAGCGCGGCATGCACGTCAGCTACCTGCCCCGCGCCGTCGCCGCCGGAGCGCGGATCCGCGCCGGCGTGCAGGTGAACCGGGTCCTGGTCGAGGACGGCCGAGCGGTCGGGGTTCGCGGCGTCGCCGGCGGCAACGACCGCCGCCGCGCCTACACCGTGCGGGCGCGTCACGCCGTGATCGTCGCCGGGGGTGCCCTGGGAACGCCGGAGCTGTTGCTGCGCTCCGGCCTCGGCGGCCGCCAGGTCGGGCGCAACTTCCACATGCATCCCGCCTGCTGGGTCGGCGCCCGCTACGAGGAGGAGGTGCGGGGCTGGGATGGAGTCATGCAGAGCTATTACGTCGACCAGTGGGAGCAGCGCGGGCTCCTGCTGGAGGCGACCTTCACCCCGCTTGCCTTCGGCGGCGCCTGGCTGCTCGGCGCCGGCCGCGAGCACCAGCGGGCGATGCTCGATTTCGGCCACATCGGCTCGATCGGCGTCCACCTCTCCGACCGCTCGTCCGGCCACATCAACGTCGCCAGCGACGGCTCGACGAAGGCCAGCTACAAGCTGACCGAGGCGGACGCCCGCCTCCTTGCCTACGGCATCGCCCGCGCCGCCGAAATCCATTTCGCCGCCGGCGCGACCGAGGTCTATCCCAACATCGGCCGGGTCGGCGTGCTGCAGCCGGGACGGCTGGCCGAGTTCGAGGCGACCGCCTTCAAGGCCTCGGAGCTGCGGTTGGAGGCCTTCCACCCGATGGGGACCGCCCGGATCGCCGCCGACCCCGGCGAAGGCGTCTGCGCCAGCGACGGCTCGGTCAACGGCACAACAGCCCTCTACGTCGCCGACACCTCACTCTTCCCCACCTCGGTCGGTGTCAACCCGATGATGACCGCGATCGCCTTCTCCAAGCAGATTTCGCGCGGCATCGCGGCGCGGATCGCGGGCTAGCGCGCAAAAGAAACGGCCCCGGAGCGCCAGAAGCGCTCCGGGGCCGTGAACCCCTTGGAGTCTCTAGACCCCGCTGCTCGGAGGGGGCGGCGGAGGTGGAGGCGGTGGCGATGCAGATGGCGGTGGCGGGGGTGGAGATGCTGGCGGGGGTGGTGGAGGCGGAGGTGGCGGGCTTGCGCTTGGCCCTCCCCCGGCGCCGCCGGAGAGGCTGTCGGCAGCATCGCCGAAAGTGACGCCCTCTTCCTGCATCGCCCGGTAGCCACCGTAGGCAATCCCGGCCGCTGCCAGGAAGGAGATGATGATCCCGAACTCAATCGAGACATCGACCGAGACGCCACCGACGGACGAGCCCGGAGGATCGATGATCCGGAAGAGGATCAGCAGGACCGAGATCGCGCCGAGGACCGTGACCACGGTGGCCCCGTGAACCGGCGTCTCGACATCCGACTCGCTGGCCTCGATCGCCGCATTCGCGATCGTCGCGATCACGGTGACCAGCAGGACGATCGGGATGAAGTCCAGCGTGTCCCACGCGTTGCCGCCGCTGCTGATCGTGAATGCGCCACCTGAGACCGAATAGCTGAACCAATCGAAGAACATGAAAATGAAGAGCAAGACGGCCGAGGCGCCGGCGATCTTCTCTCCCTGGGTAAGTCTGTTCACATCCATCTACATATCCCTCCGTGGGACTAGGGGTCGCACCGACCTTACACCCGCCATAGGGCGGAAATGTGAGGAAATAGCCGACTTTCTTTTAGTTCGCTGCGGACAAGGTGCGGGCCCGCGCGGCGGCAAGGGTGTTGACCAGCAACATCGCGATCGTCATCGGCCCGACGCCGCCGGGGACAGGGGTGATCGCGGACGCCACCGTGGCGGCGGCGTCGAAGTCGACGTCGCCACAGAGGCCGTCCTCGGCGCGGTTCATGCCGACGTCGATCACCACCGCCCCAGGCTTGATCGCATCGGCGCCAAGCAGGCGCGGAACTCCGACCGCGGCGACCAGCACATCGCCTCGCCGGCAGGTCCCAGCCAGATCACGAGTGCGCGAGTGGCAGACCGTCACCGTCGCGTTGGCGGCCAGCAACAGCCGCGCCACCGGCACCCCGACCAGCTTCGAGCGCCCGACCACCACCGCCTCGGCGCCTTCGAGATCGACGCCCTCGTGGCGAAGCAGCTCCATCACGCCGGCGGGAGTGCAGGGAACCAGGCCGGGAGTGCCATGAGCCAGCAGCCCAGCATTGGCCGGGGTCAGCCCATCGACATCCTTGCCGGGATCGATCGCCGCGACGACCTTGTCGGGATCGATCTGAGCTGGGACGGGCAGCTGGACGAGGATGCCGTCGACATCGTCATCGCGCCCCAGCTCGGCGACAAGGCCGAGCAGCTCCGCCTCCGAGGCGGTGTCGGGCAGCTCGTGATGGGCCGAGCGCATCCCGACTTCCTCGCAGGCCTTGCGCTTGTTGCGGATGTAGATCTGCGATGCCGGGTCCTCGCCGACGATCACGGTGGCGAGGACCGGCGCCCTGCCGGCCTGCGCCTCGTACGCAGTGACTTCGTCGGCGACGCTCGCCCTCACCTCGGCGGCGACAGCCTTGCCATCAATCGTCCGCGCCGCCACGCTCATCGCTTCCGGATCGGCGCGTAGTCGGCCATCAGCTTCCGCTCCGATCCATCGCCGGCAAAGCGCACGATGACGACGCCCCCGGGCTCGACCCCGGTGACGACGCCGTCGCCGAAGCTGGCGTGGACCACGTCGTCGCCGGTCTGCAGCTCCAGGGTTGGGCCCGGGTCGACCGGATCGACCCCGCTGGCCTGGCTCGAGGGCTGCCAGCCGAACCCGCCGACGCTGGCCGGGAGGCTGGAGTGGCGCTCGGTCAGCTCGACCGGCAGCTCGTCGATGAAGCGCGAGGGCAGGTTGCGCTCGGAGCGTCCGAAGAGGCGGCGCTCTCGCGTCCAAGTCATATAGAGGCGCTGGCGGGCGCGGGTGATGCCGACGTAACAGAGCCGCCGCTCCTCCTCTTCCCCACCCTCTTCCAGCGCCCGCATATGGGGAAAGGTTCCATCCTCACAACCGACGATGAAGACGGTGTCGTACTCCAGGCCCTTGGCGTTGTGAAGGGTCATCAAGGTGATCAGCGACTCGTCGTCGCGCAGCCCGTCCTGCTCGCTATAGAGCGATATCTGCTGCAGAAACTCTTCCAGCGGCGAGACTTCGCCTTCGCCCTCAAGCTCGTGGTTGACGTCGAACTCGGCGGCGCCGTCGACCAGCGCCTCGAGGTTCTCAGCCCGGCCCTCGGCCTCGATCGTGCGCTCCGCCGCCAGCGCTTCGAGATAGCCCGTCTCCTCCAGCGTCGCCTGCAGGAGCTCGGCGACAGAGGCGGAGTCGGCCCGCGCCCGCAACCCCTCGATGATCTCGTGGAAGCGCCCCACGGACTTGATCGCGGCAGCGCTCAAGCCAGGCACCTCCTCGGCCCGCCCGGCCACCTCCCAGATCGGCAGCCCGGTCGTATTTGCGTGCGAGGCAAGCCGGCCCTGGCTGGTGTTGCCGATCCCGCGCCGCGGCGAGTTGATCACGCGCGAGAAGGAAACCTGGTCGGCAGGGTTGACCAGCAGGCTGAGATAGGCGACCGCATCCTTGACCTCGGCCCGTTCGTAGAACTTGGTGCCGCCGATCACCTGGTAAGGAAGCTCGAAACGGACGAGCGTGTCCTCAAGCACCCGGCTCATCGCATTGGTCCGGTAGAAGACGGCGATGTCCTCGCGCCGCACCCCGTGCTCCTCGCCGAGCCGCTGGATCTCTCCCGCGATCCAGCGCGCCTCCTCGTGCTCGTCGGAGAGTTCGGAGAGCTGCACCTGCTCGCCACCGCTGATTTCGGTCCAGAGTTTCTTCGGGCGGCGCTCGCGGTTGCGCTCGACGATGGCGTTGGCAGCAGAGAGGATGGTCTGGGTCGAGCGGTAGTTCTGCTCAAGCTTGACCACCTCGGCCTCGGGGAAGTCGTGCTCGAAATCGAGGATGTTGCGAATGTCTGCGTGGCGGAAGCCGTAGATCGACTGATCCTCGTCGCCGACCACCATCAGGTTGCCGTGCTCGGAGGCGAGCAGCTGCAGCAGCCGATACTGGGCGTGGTTGGTGTCCTGGTACTCGTCGACAAGGACGTGGCGGAAAACCCGCCGCCAGCGATCGCGGACCTCCGCGAACAACTCCATCGCGTTGACGGTGCGGACCAGAAGATCGTCGAAGTCCATCGCGTTGGCCGCCAGCATCCGCTTTTCGTAGAGCGCGTAAGCCTCGGCGACGGTCTCTTCAAAGATGCTGCCCTGCGTTTCGGAATAGGCGCCGGAATCGATCAGCTGGTTCTTGGCGCCGGAGATCTGGGACTGGATCGCCCGCGCCGGGTAGCGTTTCGGGTCGATCCCGAGCTCGGTCATGCAGCGCTTCAACATCCGCAGCGAATCGGACTGGTCATAGATCGTGAAGCTGCGGGAATAGCCAAGCCGCTCGGCGTCGGCGCGCAGCATCCGGGCACAAGCCGAGTGGAAGGTCGTCACCCACATCGCCCGGGCCGAGCGGCCGACCAGCTCCTCGACCCGCTCGCGCATCTCCGAAGCTGCCTTGTTGGTGAAGGTGATCGCCAGGATCTCGCCCGGCCGCGCCGCTCCGGTCGCCAGCAGGTAGGCGATCCGGTGAGTCAAGACCCGGGTCTTGCCTGAGCCCGCACCGGCGATTACAAGCAGTGGGCCTTCGCCGTGGCAAACCGCCTTGCGCTGGGGATCGTTGAGCCCGGCAAGCAGGCGCTCGGCGCGGTCGGCACCGGGTTCTGTCGGTGCCCCGGACAGGGCCCCGGAATCTTCTGGAGGGGTCTCGAACTCGGTCTGCAGCATCGCCCGCCGAGCATAGCCAGACGCTCGGCGGGCGCTGCCAGCAGTTACTGCCCTACGAGCATTCTTCAGCCAGTTCGACGAACGGTTCAGAGGAGCCGCTGAGCAGCAGTTCTTCGACTTCGGACTGCGAGGATTCTTCGAACGTTTCGACGATGCAGCTCGCCGTTTCGGCGGGGATTTCCTTCGTTTCTTCGAGTTTTTCTTCGAGCGTTTCGGCCAGCTTGACGTTGTCGAGCTTGACGAAGCCGGTGATTTCGTCGAGCTGCCACTGGTCGCCTTCCTTGACCAGGGCGACGCTCAGGGTCTGGCCGTCGAATGAGCCGCCGGTGAAGGCAGCGTCGGCGGTGGAGCTGGAGCCTTCGACTTCTACTTCGGAGACGGCGACGGATTCGGCATTTTCGTCGCCTTTGGTCGCGTCTTCTTCGCACTGTTCGACCGCTTCCTTGCCTTCTTTGTCGCTGCTCTGTTCCATGAAGGCCTGTGTCTGGAATTCGGCGCAGACGGTCGGGTCGGTGCTGGTCGCGGAGGTCTGGATTGCTTCCGTGATCTGGTCTTCGTCGCTGCTGCCGCTGCTGCCGCAGGCGGCGAAAGCAAGCGCCGAGACGACCAGCAGGACGGGAAGGACGAGATAGCGCTTATACAAAGGGGTGGTCCTTTCGTGAGGCAAGAGGTTGGGCGGGAATCGGGCGCAGCCTACTCCAGCGCCCGGCAGATCTCGCCCTAGGAGCAGCTTTCAACAAGTTTCGCGACCGGTTCCGTGGAGCCGCTGAGCAGCAGTTCTTCGGCCTTGGCCCGCGAGGCCTTTTCGACTTCGCCGACGACGCAGGCGACAGCTTTCTTGCTCAGCCTGCTTGTCGGGCTCGAAAGCTGGGTTTCGAACTCTTCCGCCAGCTTCGCCGTGTCCAGCTTGGCGAAGCCTTCAACGTGGTTGAGCTTCCACTGGCTGCCTTCCTTGCGCAACCCGATCGTCGTCACCTGCCCGTTGAACCCACCGCCGGTGAAGGCAACATCCGCGGTCGCCCCAGACCCAACGACCTTGACCTTGGAGACCACCACCGACTTGGGGTTGTCCTTGGCTTCTTTCAGATGTTCTTCGCACGATTTGACCGCTTCCTTGCCGCTGGTCTGCGTGCTCTGTTCCATGAAGGACTGTGTCTCGAACTTCTTGCAGCCGCTGGGATCGGCGCTGGTCACAACTTTGATCGCCGCGGAGATCTGTTCTTCGTCGCTGCTGCCGGCGCTGCTGGTGCTGCCGCCGCTGCTGCCACAGGCGGCGAAAGCAAGCATCGAGGCGATGACAAAAGCCGAGACCAGGAAGCGGCGGTTGCTCAAAACAATCCCTTCAGTTAATGAAATCTAAGTTAACTGGGGATG
Organism: uncultured Conexibacteraceae bacterium; assembly: GCA_964401995.1. Taxonomy (GTDB): domain Bacteria; phylum Actinomycetota; class Thermoleophilia; order Solirubrobacterales; family 70-9; genus DATCBF01. The sequence goes on from CAYOAP010000008.1 coordinate 57,663, forward strand.
AGAATACTTCAGCCGCCCGCCGATGAGCGCCCGGTCCGCGGCCGAATCTGAGGCGCCGCGGAATCGGGCCTCTCGCCGTCGAGTTCAGCCAGCCGCCGCTCGAGGTCGACGATCTTCTCCGAGAGGCCTTTGATCGCCTCGGCGATCGGGTCGGGCAGGTGGATCCAATCCGCATCGGGCCCCTCGACCCGCTTGCCTTCGACCTTGACCGGGTGCCCGGGATTGCCGACAACCGTCGCTTGTGCCGGCACATCCTCGACGACGACGGTGTTGGCGCCGATCTTGGCGCCGTCGCCGACGACGATCGGGCCAAGCAGCTTGGCCCCAGAGCCGACGGTGACGTTGTCGCCCAGGGTCGGGTGGCGCTTGCCGCGCTGAAATCCGGTGCCGCCGAGAGTCACCCCCTGGTAGAGCGTGACCCGCTGGCCGATCTCGGCCGTCTCGCCGATCACCACCCCCGAACCGTGGTCGATGAAGAACTCGCCGCCGATCTTCGCCGCCGGGTGGATCTCGATCCCGGTGATCGAGCGGGTCACGTAGGCAAGCAACCGCGGCAGCAGCGGCACGCCCGCCTCGTCCATCGCGTGGGCGGCCCGATGGGCCAAGAGCGCCTGCACCCCCGCCCAGCTGGTCAGGATCTCGAAGGTCGAGACCCCCTGGGCAGCGGGATCGCGGTCCCGCGCCGCCGCCACGTCAGAGCGGATCTCCCCCAGGACTCGCGTCAGAGCACTTGGCATCAGGGGTAGAAGAATGGCAGGGAGACGTAGCGCTCCCCGGAGTCGCAGACGATCGTAACCACCCGCTTGCCGACCATCTCTGGCCGGGCGGCGACGTCGAGCGCCGCTTTGATGTTGGCCCCGGCCGAAATCCCGGCCAGCACACCCTCGCGCTGTGCCGCCAGCCGCGCCATCTCCAGCGCCTCCTCGTCGGAGACCGCGATCACCTCGTCGATCAGCGATCGATCGAGCACCGCTGGGACAAACCCGGCGCCGATCCCCTGGATCCGGTGCGGCCCGGCAACGCCGCCGGAGAGCACCGGCGAGGTGGCCGGCTCGACCGCAACTACCAACGCATCGGGGCTGCGCTCCTTCAGCAGCCCCCCCACGCCCGTGATCGTTCCACCGGTGCCGACGCCGGCGACGAAGGCGCCGACCTCGCCGTCGCAATCGCGCCAGATCTCCTCGGCGGTGGTGCGGCGATGGACCTCGGGGTTGGCCGGATTGGAGAACTGCTGCGGCATGAACCCCTTGCGCTGCTCGCAGATGTCTTCGGCCAGCTCGACCGCCTCGGTCATGCCGCCGAGCGAGGGCGTCTCGCGCACTTTGGCGCCATAGGCGCGCAGCAGCTTCGACCGCTCCCGGCTCATCCCCTCCGGCAGGGTCAGGATCAGCTCATAGCCCCGGGCAGCGCAGACCATCGCCAGGGCGATCCCTGTATTGCCGCTGGTCGGCTCGACGATCACCGACTGGCCGGGACGGATCAGCCCGTCGCGTTCGGCGGCGTCGATCATCGCCACCCCGATCCGGTCCTTGACCGAGCCGCCGGGGTTGAGGTACTCAAGCTTGGCGCTGACGTCTCCAGCGAGCCCCTCCGAGAGGCGCCCGAGGCTGACCATCGGCGTATTGCCGACGGCTGCCGATGCCTCCGCCGCGGAATCCATCAGATCCAGTACATCCCGGAGCCGGACTCGGCCGCCTCGCGACGGGCGACTTCGGCGATCGTGGTCTGGCCGAAGACCTTGCGCAGCGCCGTCACCCCCTCGGCCCAAATCCCGCCAGCCTCGTCTGCCTCCTGGCCGATCTTGCCGTCGAGGGCCTGGACCACCTCGAGCACGGTGATCTCATCAGCCGGCTTGGACAGGGTGTAGCCGCCTTTCATCCCACGGTGGCTGGTCAACAGGCCCGCCCGGCGCAGGGTCGAGAAGAGCTGCTCGAGGAACTGGTCGGGGATCGCCCGCCGCTCGGCCAGCTCTTTGATCGGCACCGGCCGCTCTGCTGAGCGGGCCAGCTCGGCCATCGCGACCACGGCGTAGCGGGACTTTGAGGTGATTGAAATCACGTCTCCACTTTCTACCGCACGATCCGGACCCGGCTGGGTTAGGATCGAACTGCATCGGCTCCGTCACCTCGGATGGAGCCTTCGCCGAACCCCACCAGATCGGAAGCAGTCCTGAGCGAGCGCCCAAACTGCCTTGTGATCGACGGTCACCCGCTCGTCCGCCTAGGAGTGCGTGGCGTGCTCGAAGACGGATTCGAGGTGCACGAGTCCAGCAGCCGCGAGGAGGGCCTGGAGCTGGTCCGCGATATCGGCAGCTTCGACGTCACGATCGTCGACATGCGCCCCCGCGTAAACGGCAGCGGCCCTGGCCTGAGCGGCGACGAGGCGATCCGCGCCCTGCGCAAAGACGAGCCGGGACTGGGGATCGTCGCCCACGGCGAGTGGGCCGAGCGCCACCTCGCCTCCGCCGCCCTGCAGGCCGGGGCCAGCGCCTACGTCTCCCGCACCGCCGGCGCCGACGAGCTGCTGCGCGCGGTCCAGGCGGCCCTCGCCCAGGAGCGCTTCGTCGACTCCGCCGTGCCGGCCCCAGGCAGCCGTGGCAAGTTGACCCGCCGCCAGCGCCAGATCCTGCAGCGCCTGGCTGACGGAGAGTCGGCGACGATGGCGGCACGCGAGCTGGGGGTCAGCGAGGAGACGGTGAAGACGCACATGAAGAACACGCTGGCTCGGCTGGGGGCCAGGAACCGGACGCATGCTGTGGCGATTGCGCTGCGGGAGTCTCTGGTCGAGTAGACGGGGCGCTCGGCCGCGGGTCCTGACGTCGCCGCGGGGGTACCCTCCTTGCGCTGCGATCTGCTTCGGGCGAAGGGCCGAAAGCGCTTGCAGGGCAGAAGCCTCGCCCTCAGCAGACTCCGCGCGGCGGAGTCCACCCCCGCACCGCCGCCACCCGCGGTCAAATCGAACCCGGCTCACTAATCACGAGCTTCGAGCGGTGGAGCACAACCTCAGCTAAGCGATAGAGAGATCGGGCCCAGACCTCACTTCGGGAGATTGCGGCGGGACCAAGCGACGTTTGAAGCTGGAGAGGCGTTGAGGGCGGCGGGTGCTGCCTCGACGGTGCCTCCCCCGGCACCGCGGAGTGATCCTTGCCCCGAAGGGGCACTCGATTTCACCGGCCGAAGGCCGGTGATAGGCACAGGCGAGGCAGCACCCGCCGCCCCAAGGTCAGTGCTGTTTCGAATCTCGCCTAGATCCAACCGCGATCGCGCGCGGTTAGGACTGCCTGGGCGCGGTCGACGGCGCCGATCTTGCCGTAGACGTTGTGCAGGTGCGTTCGGATGGTCGAGACGGAGAGGTGCATTTCGCCGGCGATCTGCTTGTAGACCATGCCCTCGGAGAGGTGCCTGAGGACGTCGAGCTCGCGAGCCGAGAGCGGGCAGGGCTCGCTGATCCGGTTGCCCTCCTGGCGTGGATAGGGCAGGTCGTAGAGAAGATCGCGCAGGCCCTCATCGTCGAGGCCGCAGCGCTTCGTCGCGGAGCGGAGCCGATCCGGGGTGACGGCCTCGCCCTGGGAGTAGTGGGCGACCATGTCGGCCGCGGCGACCATCGCCGCCAGCCCGTCGGCATCCTCGGAGTGGTGGCGCTCGATCGCGATCGCGATCCGCTGGGGGACGTTCCAACGCCGGGCGAGGACGCCGCCGACCAGGGCATGGTCGATTCCAAGCTGGTCGCGTTCGTCGCGCAGGCGCTGCTCGGGGGTGCGGGAGACAGCGTCGAAGTAGCTCTTGAAGCCTGGGTGCAGGCGCGAGATCACCAGCCGCCCGACGTCGTGCAGGAGGGCGGCGACGGCAAGCTCGTCGCGCTCGGCCCAGCCGACCGCGCGGCCGATCTCGTCAGCTGCCCGCTGAGTGGCCAGGGCGTGGATGCGGAAGCGCTCGGGTTTCAGCTCCCAGCCGCCGTTTGACTCGAAGAAGTCGAAGCTGGGCGCGGTGCCGGCGATCGCGAGCACGCCTGAGGGCTTGAGGATGTCGATCGCAGCGGGAACCCCGGCGATGCCGCCGGCGACCAGGCCGCTGCGGTTGGCGAAGCGCAGGACGGCAATAGTCAGGGCGACGTCGGACTCGACCGCCTCGACCAGATCGCCGATCCGTGAGGTCTCCGCCGTCGCCGCCCGCATCACCCGCTCGCGTGACTCGATCAGGACCGGGAAACGCTCGACCGCCTCGAAGGCATCGGCCAGCCGGCTGCCGGGCGCGGGCCCGGAACGGCCGTCAGCGCTCTTCCTTGGAACCTCGTGCGAGCTTCCCTTGCCATTGCTTTGAAGTTTTGTTGCGCCCATTCGAACGCTTCATCGGCAAGAAGGGACGTTCGGTTTAGCAATTTCCTACCCAAAAATGATGAAAATCTGCAACTTTCCTACTTGATCTCGACTTTTTTCAGCAATCCCTCTTCAAAATGGGGCTTGCCGCCGTCGCGATCGGTCAGTGGGCAGAAGAAGACGTAGACGCCTTTTTTCAGGTCCAGAGTGGTCGTCTGCGAGTTTCCGCCATCGAGCACCGGGCTCTGGATCACCGTTTCCAGTTCGGCAAATGCCGGTGGCTTCGGCGAGCGGAAGGACTTTTCGATTTCGGCCAGCGAGGGGTCCTGGCCATCCTTGAGGCGATAGGCGGCGATCAGGTGCAGGGCCTTGTCGCCCTCGCTGTGGAAGGTCAATTCGTTCTCCCCCGCCTTCAGGCCGGAGATTTCCCAGGCGAAACTGTCTTTGCCGGTTTCCGCCGCGGTCACCGTCGCCGGCGTGCTCGGCAGGTCGCCTTCGTCGCCAGCCGTGACTTCAAGCGACCCGGTGGCGGGAGCGCCGGTGAGGCCAGGACCGCCGAGCTCGGTCAGCGCGTAGCTGCCCGAAGGGAGGTTGAGGACCGCGGTGGCGGTCTGCCCGGGAGCGGTGGTCCCGACGCCGCCCTCGGCCCGCAGCCATTCCGGCGTCTTCGGGCTGTTGCCCTGGATGATCTTCAGGCCTTCTTCAATTGAGTGATCGCCCTTGAGCAGGGCGAGCTGAACCGAGTGCGGCGCCTTGCCCTTGTTCTCGAACTTGATTTCGACCAGGCCGCCTTCGGTCGACTTGGGCGCCTTGAAGCTTGCTTCGCCGCCGGCTTCGCTGATCGAGATCGCGAGTGGCGCCGGGGTCTGGCTGCTGCCTCCACAGCCAACCGCGCCGGCGGGCACGAGCACAGCCAGGCAGGTCAGGATCGTGAGGCGGGGGCGCATCGCGGCTGACGTTACCCGAGGCCGTCGGCGGCCAGGCGCTGGACCGCAGCGTCGATGCGGGCCAGCGACGACTCGCGGCCAAGCACGGACAGGGACTCGAAGATGCCGGGGGAGACAGCGGCGCCGGTGATCGCCACCCGGATCGGCTGGTAGAGCTTTCCCGCCTTGATCTCAAGCTGCTCTGGCAATGGCGACAGCGCCGCCTCGACCGCGTCGGGATCGAAGCCGTCGGCGCCCGCCAGCGCCTTGCCTGCCGCTTCCAGCACAGCCCGCGACCCGTCCTTCATCACCTTGGCCCAGGCCTTCGGATCGTCGACCGGCGGTTCGAAGAGGAAGCGGATCAAGACCCAGACCTCATCCAGGGTCTGCGCTTTCTCCTGCACGATCTCGCAGGCATCGCGCAGGCGCTGGTCGTCATCGCGGCCAAGGTGGCGGGCGACCGCCGCGGTGTACTCGTCGAGCGGCATCTCGCGCATGAAGCGGCCGTTGACCCAGCGCAGCTTCTTCTCGTCGAAGATCGCCGCCGCCTTGCCGACGTCCTCGACCCGGAAGCGCCCGACCAGCTCCTCGGTCGACATCAGGGTCGTGTCGTCGTCGGTGCCCCAGCCGAGCAGGGCGAGGTAGTTGCGGACCGCGGCCGGCAGATAGCCGGAGTCGCGCAGCTCCTGCACGGAGGCGGCGCCGTGGCGCTTGGAGAGCTTCTTGCCATCGGGGCCGTGCAGCAGCGGCAGGTGGGCGTAGCGCGGCGCCTCGTGCCCGAGCGCGGCGAGGACAAGCAGCTGCTTGGGGGTGTTGGAGAGGTGGTCGTCGCCGCGGACCACCTCGGAGATCCCCATCTCGGCGTCGTCGACGGCGACCGCGAAGTTGTAGAGGACGGAGCCGTCGCCGCGGGCGATCACGAAGTCGTCGTAGCTGCGGTTGGGGAAGCGCACCTCGCCGCGGATCAGGTCGTCGACCACGGTCTCGCCGCCGTCGGGAACCCGGAGGCGGATCGCCGCCCCCTCGTCGCTGGTCGGCTTGCCGCGATAGCCGCGGTCGGCGCCGTGCTCGGCCTTCCAAGCCTCGACGTCCTTGGCCGTGGCGCCATCGTGGTAGGCGGCGCCGGAGTCGAGCAGGCGCTGCAGGGCGTCGGCGTGGCGCTCGGCGCGCGCGACCTGCGAGACCGGGCCCTCGTCCCAGTCCAGCTGCAGCCAGCGCATCGCGTCGAGGATCTGCTCGACGTTGGCCTCGGTCGAGCGCTCGCGATCGGTGTCCTCGATCCGAAGCACCAATTCGCCGCCCGAATGACGCGCCGCGAGCCAGTTATAGAGTGCCGTCCTCGCCCCGCCGATGTGCAGCGCACCGGTCGGCGAGGGGGCAAATCTAAGTCGGAGGTCTGAGGTCATGTTGATCGGCGCGCATGTTTCCACAGCTGGCGGGCTGGACAAGGCGGTCGAGCGTGGCGCCGGTCTTGGCTGTGAATCGATTCAGATATTCCACCAGAGTCCGCGAATGTGGCGGCCGACCCGCTACGGCGACGAGGACTTTGCGGCTTTTCGGGAGGCAATGGATGCCTCGCCGGTGGAAGCGGTCGTGATCCACGCCGTCTACCTGATCAACTGCGCGACGACCGACGCCGAGCTGCGCAAGAAGTCCTTGGCCTCGCTGACCCACGCGCTGCGGATCGGCGACGGGATCGGCGCCGCCGGGGTCGTCCTCCACCCCGGCGCGCAGAAAGGCGAGGAGCTGGCCCCCTCGATCAAGCGCGCCTCCAAGGTGATCGCGGCGGCGCTCAAAGACAGCGACAGCTGCCCGCTGCTGCTCGAGCAGACCGCCGGCCACAAAGGCCTGCTCGGCCGCGACTTCGACCAGACCGCGGAGCTGATCGACGGCGCCGGCGGCGGCAAACGCCTCGGGCTCTGCCTCGACTCCTGCCACCTCTTCGTCCAGGGCTACGACATAACCGACGAATCCCACCTCGACGGCGTGCTCAAAGAAGCCGACGAAAAGGTCGGCCTAGAGCGCCTGCAGTGCGTCCACGTAAATGACGCCGCCGCCCCGCTCGGCTCCTGCCGCGACCGCCACGCCAACATCGGCAAGGGCGAGATGGGGAAACAGGGCTTGGCCGCGTTTCTTTCCGAGCCTCGGTTTGAGGGGCTGCCGGCGACGCTGGAGACTCCTGGGCCCGAAAAGAAAGGGTCGGACAAAAAAGAAGTGCAGGCCGCGAAGAGGTTGCGCAAAACCGGGCTTACGCGTCGGCAGCGCATCCGACATTGACCACACTGGAGTGGGGCAAAAGTCGGATGCGCGCTCCCGTGCGCTCCTATTTGACGTGCACGCCCGAGATAGCCCGCGAGATCACCAGACGCTGGATCTCGGAGGTCCCCTCGAAGATCGTGTAGATCTTGGCGTCACGATGCATACGCTCGACCGGGAACTCTCGGGTGTAGCCGTTGCCGCCGAGGATCTGGATCGCTCGCTCGGTTGACCAGACGGCGACTTCGCCCGCCTTCAGCTTCGACATCGAGCCCTCGGCGTTTTCGAATTTCTGGCCGCTGCGCCCCATCCAAGCGGCGCGCCAGACGAGCAGGCGGGCAGCGTCGATCTCCAGCTTCATGTCGGCCAGGGTGAAGGCGATCGACTGGTTCTCGATGATCGCCCGGCCAAACTGCCGGCGCTCCTTGGCGTAGTCGAGCGCGTACTCGTAGGCGGCGCGGGCGATGCCTAGCGCCTGGGCCCCGACCGTCGGCCGGCTTGCCTCAAAGGTCTGCATTGCCGCCTGGCCTTTGCCCTTCTTGCCCTCACGGACCCGGGCCAGCCGCTCGTCAAGTTTCTCTTTGCCGCCGAGCAGGCAGGCGCCGGGGACGCGGCAGTCGTCGAGGTGGACGTCAGCAGTGTGGGAGGCGCGGAGGCCGTGCTTCTTGACCTTCGCCCCCTGCTCGCAGCCTTTCGTGCCCGGGGGGATGACGAAGGCGGCGTGGCCGCGCGAGCCAAGCTCGCGGTCGACCGAGGCGATGATCACGTGGATATTGGCGATGCCGCCGTTGGTGGCCCAGGCCTTCTGCCCGTTGATCACCCACTCATCCGCAGCTTCGTCGTACTTGGCGGTGGTGCGGATCGCGGAGACATCGGAGCCGGCGTCGGGCTCAGAGGCACAGAAGGCGCCGAGCTTGACGTCGTCGGGAGTGCCGAAGCACTGCGGGATCCACTCCCCCATCTGCTCAGGCGTCCCCTGTCCGAAGATCGCGGCGACAGCGAGCGAGGTGCCCATGATCGCCATGCCGATGCCGGCATCGCCCCAGAACAGCTCCTCGTTGGCGATCGGCAGCGTCAGGCCGGTCTCGTCGGCCCAGAACTGGCCGAGCGCTTCGAACCCGTAGAGGCCGATCTTGGCCGCCTCCTGGATCACGGCCCAAGGCGTCTCCTCGCGCTCGTCCCACTCGGCTGCTGCCGGCCTGGCCACGCCCTCGGCGAAGCCGTGCACCCAGTCGCGAATGTCCTTCTGGTCCTGGTTCAGCTCAAGCGTGAATTTGGCTTCGCCCGGAACCTTCGGTCCACCGTCCCCGGTGACCTCGGCCAGCATCTCCTCTGCCTCTGTGACTACTGAAGTTTCATCCATAGCTCCAATATTACATGGAACTATGTCTCGTTACATTATGAAATGGTTAGATGATTGCTGAGTAGTTAGATGTCGCGCAGGTCAAAGGCCCTCAGGCCCTCAGGGCCCTGGTCGCTGCAGTCGAAGAAACGGGGGTTGACGCAGTCATAAGAGGGGCCGGCGCCCTCGTAGGCGCGCTCGACCGTGAACTGGCAGTGGGGCAGCGGCGAGCCGGTCACCTTGACCCCGCCGAACCCGCCGGGCTCAAGCACGGCCTCAAGCTCGATCTCGGCCCCGAAGACCTCCTGCATGCAGCCGACGTACTGGACGCCGGTGAGCGAGTCGACGAAGCCGTAGAGGAAGCGGCAGCCCATTTCCAAGCAGCTGCGGGGCTCGACCATCTTGTCGCAGAACGAGCGGCACTGGCGGCACTCGCCGGCGCGGGCTGTCTTGTCCTCTTTCTGGCGCGTAGCCACCGAATCAGTGTAGGCGCCGGGGTGGCTGGACGCGAGGGCTCAGGCGGCGAGAGCGTCGGGCCCGAGCATGTGGCCCAGCTCCGCCCGCAGCCCGCTTGAGGGGCGGACGCGGTACTCGCTGCCGAAGCGCAGGCTGCGCTTGCCGTCGCTCATCTGCATCACCAGGTGGACGTCGGCCTCGCCTTTGTGGTGCTCGAAGACGGCCTTCAGCTCCTCGACCAGGCCCGGGTTGACCTTGGCGACGTCGATCGTCAGCAGCAGTGGCTGCGAGGGCGCAGTGGCGGCTGCGGTCGCCTTCGCCATCTCCTCACCGTCGGGCTCGAAGCGCTGGGCCTCCTGGACGACGAGCTTGGTCTCACCCCGGTCCTTGTGGTCGAGGCGGCCCCTGACGAGGACGACCGCATCGGGCGCGATCACGGCGGCGCTCTCGGCCTGGTCGGCCTTGAAGACCAGCAGCTCGACCTGGCCCTCGACGTCGTCGAGGGTGGCGAACATCATCTGCGAGCCGCTCTTGGTGCGGATCTTTTTGCAGTCGACCACGATCCCGCCGACCGTCACCCACGACCCGTCGGCCTTGCCGCCGAGCTCGGCCAGCGAGCAATCGACTCGGGCGCGCAGGGCGTCGCGAACTTCGGTCAGCGGGTGCGAGGAGAGATAGGTGCCGAGCGTCTCCTTCTCCATCGCCAGCAGCTCGCGCCGATCGAACTCGACCGCGGAGATCGGCGGACGGTGATGGGCCTGCGAGGCGCCCCCTTCCCCAGCTTCGGCTTCGCCGAAGTCGAAGATCGAGCCCTGTCCCATCTGCGCGTCTTCCTGCGCCTTCTGGCCGGCCGACTGCGCCGCCGGCAGCGCCTCCAGCATCCCCTGGCGGGTGCCGCCGGTGGAATCGAGCGCGCCGCATTTGATCAAGCATTCGATCGCGCGTTTGTTGACCGCGCGAGAGTCGACCCGCTCGCAAAAATCCCAGATCGAGGCGATGTCAGCGTCCTCACGGGCGCGCAGGATCGCATCGACCGCCGCGTGGCCGACGTTCTTGACCGCGTCGAGGCCAAAGCGGATCGCCTTGGCGGAGACGACGAAGTCGTGGTCGGAGGAGTTGACGTCTGGCGGCAGCACTTCGATCCCCATCTCGGCGCAGCGGTTGACGAAGAACGGGACCTTGTCTTTGGTGCTCATCACCGAGGAGATCACCGCCGCCATGTACTCGGCCGGGTAGTTGGCCTTGAGGTAGGCGGTGCGGTAGGAGATCAGCCCGTAGCAGGCGGCGTGGGACTTGTTGAACGAGTAGTCGGCGGCCGCTTCGTTCAGCTTCCAGAGGTCCTTGGCAACGCTTGGCTCGGTTTTCGATTCCTTCAGGCCCTGCATGAATTTGTCTTTCATCGTCGCCATCAGGTCGCGCTTCTTCTTGCCGATCGCCTTGCGCAGATCGTCTGCCTCGGCCCCGGTGAAGCCGGCCATCGAGCGCGAGATCTCCATCAACTGCTCCTGGTAGATGACGCAGCCGTGTGTCTCCTGCGTGATCGCCCGCAGGCGCGGGTCGGGGTAGCGGACCGTCGAGGGGTCCTTCTTGCCTTTGGCATAGGCGGGGATGTAGGCCATCGCGCCCGGCCGGTAGAGGGCGCCGAGCGCGACCAGGTCGGCGAACTCGGTCGGCCCGACCTTGCGCAGCGCGTCCCGCATCCCCTCGGACTCGAACTGGAAGACGCCGGTCGAATCCCCCTCGGCCAGCATCGCGTAGGTCTTGGCGTCGTCGAGCGGGATCTTCTCCATGTCGATCGTCTCGCCGCGCGAGCGCTGGATGATCGCGATCGCGTCCTCGATCACGTCGAGGTTGCGCAACCCGAGGAAGTCCATCTTCAACAGGCCGAGCTCCTCGATCGGGCCCATCGAGTACTGGGTGACGATCTTGTACTGGCGCTCAGGCTTGCCGGAGCCGTTGCCGCCGGCCGCGGCCGGCGCGCTGCGGTCCTCGGCCAGCTGCAGCGGCACTATCTCCTGCAGCGGCCGGTCGGAGATCACCACCGCGGCGGCATGGATCGAGTTGTTGCGGACGATCCCCTCAAGGCCCTGGGCGACGTCTATCACCCGTTTCGCGTCGGGCTCGGAGTCGTAGGTCCGTTTCAGCTCCTGGCCCGGCTTCAGGCATTCGGCGAAGGAGGGGCTGCGGCCCATGATCGGCTCCGGGATCTGCTTCGCGAGGCGGTCTCCGGTGCCGTAGTCGAAGCCGAGCACGCGGGCGGCGTCGCGGGTGGCCGCGCGTGGCGCCATCTTGCCGAAGGTGATGATCTGGGCGACCGACTCGCGGCCGTATTTCTCGGCGACGTAGCGGATCACCCGCTCGCGGCCGCGGACCGAGAAATCGATGTCGATATCCGGCATCGATTTGCGGCCGGGGTTGAGGAAGCGCTCGAAGAGGAGGTCGTTGGCGAGCGGGTCGAGGTCGGTGATGCCGAGGCTGTAGGCGACGATCGAGCCGGCCGCCGAGCCGCGGCCCGGGCCGACGGCGATCCCGTTCTCCTTGGCGAAGCGGATGAAGTCCCAGACGATCAGGAAGTAGGAGGGGAAGCCCATCTCCTCGATCACGCCGAGCTCGAAGTCGAGCCGCTCCTGAGCCGCGGCCGGGATCGGGTCGCCGTAGCGGCCGCGCATGCCCTCGGTCGCGATCCGCCGCAGCATCTGCTCCGGCTCCTCGCCGTCGTCGGTCGGGTAGCCCGGCAGCAGCAGCTTGCCGAGCTCGATCTCCAGCTCGCAGCGCTCGGCGATCTCCAGCGAGGTCGGCACCGCCTCCGGCCACTCGGCGAAGGACTCGGTCATTTCCTCGGAGGTCTTGAGGTAGAACTCGTTGGTGTCGAAGCTCATCTTCGGCGCTTCCAGCGTCGACTTGGTCTGGACGCAGAGCAGCGCCGCGTGGTTGTTGAAGTCCTCGCGCCGCAGGTAGTGGACGTCGGCGGTGCCGACCACGGGGCGGTTGAGCTCGCGGGCGAAGCGGACGATGCCCTCGTTCGCCTTGTCCTGGTCGGCGATCCCGTTCTTCTGCACCTCGAAATAGACCTGCTCAGGGCCGAAAGCCTGGATCAGGTCGTCGAGGTGGGCGCGGGCATCGTCGTGGCGCTCCTCGACCAGGCGGCGGCAGAAGCGCGACTGCAGGCAGCCGGTGAGGACGATCACGCCCTCGGCGTGGGCCGCGAGCAGCTCCATGTCGACGTTGGCCTTGCCGCGCGAGAAGCCCTCGAGGAAGCCGGCCGAGGTCAGCTTGACCAGGTTGGAGAAGCCGGTGTCGCTGGAGGCAAGCAGGGTCAGGTGGTTGCGCTCGTAGCGCGGCTGCTCCTTGATCGCGTGGCGATCCTCGACGAAGTAGGCCTCAAGGCCGACGATCGGTTTGATCCCATGCTTGTTGCAGGCCTTGTAGAGCTCGACGGCGCCGTTCATCACGCCGTGGTCGGTGAGCCCGAGGGCGGGCTGCCCCATTTCGGCCGCCCGCGCCGCCATCGCGTCGATCTTGCAGGCGCCATCGAGCAGCGAGTACTCGCTGTGGGCGTGCAGGTGTACGGCAGAGGGTGCGCTCACGGACTCGGCCGATCATGCCAAGAGGGGCAGATGGCAAGACCCTCCTCTTGCGCGTCTTCCGCGCTATCTCCGTGTGTATTTCGTTACAGCCGCGTGGCTTTTAGCCACATACCCAGGCGCTGGAGCCAGAGTCGGCCCAGATTTCGGCGGCGATCGCGTCCTGTTCGGCCTTGGAGCCGTCCTGCGGGGCGCCCTGGCCGCCGTAGAGCTGCCAGGTCGAGGGCAGGATCTGGTAGGCCCCGCCGGCGCCGCTGGAGGGGTTGACGGCGCTGTAGTTGCCGCCCGACTCGCACATCACGATGTAGGAGGGGATCGAGTAGGGGCCGCCGAGCCAGCGGTCGACTTCGGTCCGGGCTTCGGAGGCGGTCGCTCGTTCAGCCGCGGCGGCCTTGGCCGCCTGGATGTCGCTGACCCAGCCGCCGATATTCGATTTCAGGGTTGCGAGAGATGCCTGGCGGGCGGCCGCCAGCGACTGCAGTTCCGATGCCGAGCTTTCGGCGCTCTGGCGCACGGCCGAGATCTGTGAGCGGGCGGCGGCAAGGCGGGCGTTGTACGCGTCGACCCGAGCTTTCGTCGCCGCGACCAGCTTCAGCTGGCGGCTGACCTCGTTGCGGACCTGCTCAACTCGATCGGCAAGCGCCGTGTCTGAGTTCTCGATCTGCTTCAGATATTCGGTGCGAGCGCTCAGTTCTTCGAAGTCGCTGGAGGCCAAGACGACGCTCGCGGTGCTCGGCGAGCCGCTCTCGTAGATCGCGACCAGGCGCTGCGAAAGCGCCTGGCGGGCACGGCGCAGGTGGCCTTTCTCAAGCGCGAGATGGTGTTCTGAGCCTGCGACCTTGTCGCTCAAGGCAGCGGCGCGTTCCTGGCCGCTGGCGAGCAATCCACTCAGCTGTTCCTCGCGGGCGGCGGCTTCGGCTGCCTGGCCCTGGGCGGCGGCAAGCTCACCCTGCTTCGCCTGCAGGTCCGAGGCAAGCGAGGCCGCCTGGGCGCGAGCCGCCTCGACTTTGGCCTGCAGCGAGCCGGCGGCGCCGGCGTTGGCGCAGACGACAAGCACACAGAGCAGCGAGCCGCAGGCGAGAACGCCTAGCAGCCGTCGGATCCCGAACTCTGTCGCGATAGATCGCGGCACGAAGCCGGCGAGACTAGCGGACTTTGTTAAGAAACCCTCATGAGTTGCCAATAATCCGCAAGAAAACTTGCAGCCGAGGGCTATCCCTCGGGAACGTTGCGGCTCGCCAGGTAGACCCCGACGCCGACCGCGACGACGGCAGCGCCGACGCCGATCCGGATCTCGCGCCGGTAGCGGTGCCGGGCGTACGTGATCGCGAAGCGGATCGCCGCTTTGCCGACCTTGTCGTACATCAGCTTCCCTCCTTCTCCCCGCGCTGCCTTACCTGATGGGCCATCCGCGACTGCAACGACCAGAGCTCGATAAAGCCCGGCGAGGCGGTCTGAGAAAAGAGGCCGCCGGACTCAGAGAAGGAGGCGAGGCTGGCGTCGTAGACCGAGTTTGGCGAGCTGCGGGTGACGACGCGGGCCGTGCCCTTGAAGAGCTTGAGGCCGATTGTCCCCGTCACCTGGGCGTTGACCGCGTCCATGTAAGCGTCGAGATCGGTGCGCAGCGGCTCCCACCAGAGGCCGGCGTAGACGAGGTAGCCCCACTTCTGGTCGAGGCCTGGCTTGAACTGGTTCTGGTGGATCGTGCCGACCAGCTTCTCCAGCTCCTGGTGGGCGGGCAGGATGATCGCGGCGGCGGGCACCTCGTAGATATCTCGCACCTTGAGCCCGACGATGCGGTCCTCGATGTGGTCGACGATGCCGACCCCGTGGCGGCAGCCGATCTCGGCTGCCTTTTCAAGCAGGTCGACCAGGCCCAGGCGCTCGCCGTTGAGCTCAACCGGAACCCCCGCCTCGAAGCCGACGGTGACGACCTCGGCCTTGTCGGGCGCCTCCTCGGGACGGGTGACCAGCTGGAAGACATCGTCCTCGGGAGCGTGGTCGAGGTCCTCGATCCAGCGACCCTCCGAAGAGCGGCCCCAAAGGTTGTCGTCAATTGAGTAAGGCGTCACCTCGGTGCCGCCCTTGACCGGGATCCCGTGCTCGCGGGCGTAGGCGATCTCCTCCTCGCGCCCCATCTGCCAGGAGCGGACGGGGGCGATGGTTTTCAGCTCCGGCGCCAGCGTCGCCACCGTCGCCTCGATCCGGACCTGGTCGTTGCCCTTGCCGGTGCAGCCGTGGGCGATCGTGTCGCAGCCGCTGCGGCGGGCGTGCTCGACCGCAAGCTGGGCGATCAGGGGCCTGCCCAAAGCGGTGAAGAGCGGGTAGCCGCCGCCGTAGAGCGCGTTGGCTTTGATCGCCGGCGTCAGGAACTCCTCGGCGAACTGTTCGCGGGCGTCGACGACATGGCACTCGAGCGCGCCGAGCTGCTTGGCCTTGGCTTCGATCACCTCGTAGTCCTCGCCAGGCTGGCCGAGGTTGACGGTGAGGCAGACGACCTCGGCGTCGTAGGAGTCCTGGATCCACTTCAACATGACGCTGGTGTCGAGGCCGCCCGAGTAGAGCAGCAGCACGCGGTTGACCTCAGCCGGGTCGGCCTCATAGCTGGCGCTGCGGATCTGTTCGATGGGTTGCTCGGAGGGCACGGGGCCGCAAGTCTCGCACGCCGAATCCCCGCACGACGGCCGGCGCTGCCAGACTTCTAAAAATCGCGCGCCTGGGACACATCCTCTCGATCGCCCTGATCACCGCCGGGCTGGTCGTGATCGCCGATGTCGCCGTCACCCTCGCCTACAGGGAGCCGATCTCCTCGATCTACGGATCGATCAAGCAGGGCGAAGCCGCCAGCCAGCTCAGCGAGATCGAAGCCGAATACCCGAGCGCGGCCGACCGGCGGGCGATCGCCCGAATCAGGGGGCGCGAGCAGCGCATCGCCGTCCTCGCCCGCCGCTTCGCCCGCCACACCTCGATCGGCGATGCCTTCGGCCGGATCAAGGCATCCGGGATGGACGGCCTCAACATCGTCGTCGTCCAGGGGACCGACGAGGCCAGCCTCGAGAAGGGGCCGGGGCACTACCCGGAAACCCCGTTCCCGGGCGAGGGCGGAACCGTCGGCATCGCCGGGCACCGGACCACCTACCTGGCGCCGTTCCGCCACATCGACTCGATGAAGCCGAACGACCGGATCATCTTGGAAATGCCCTACGCCCGCTTCTTCTACCGGGTCGAGAAGACCGCGATCGTTGACCCCAGCGACGTCGGCATCGTCAGGTCAGTCGGCTACGAGCGGCTCGTGCTCAGCGCCTGCAACCCGCTCTACAGCGCCGAACAGCGCTACATCGTCTTCGCCAAGCTGGTGCGCGAGACGCTCGCGCACGGCGCTTGAAAACGCGCCTGAAAAGGGGAGTACTCAATTTCGGCCTTGCGCATTCTCGTCTCAGCGACGAGCATCTCGCCGACATATCCCCTGATTAAAGGACTTCTTCTTGTCGGTCAATACTCGAATTCCCCTGACTCGTCTTCTCATCGGATTCAGCGTCCTGGCGATATGCGTCCTGGCCGCTCTGCAGCCAAGCCGCGGACATGCCTCCGTGACCTGCAATCTCTACGCCTCCTTGACCGGCTCCGATGAATCAGGGAATGGCTCCCTGGGGAACCCGTACCACTCGGTTGAAACGCTGCTCGCCAAACTGGCAGCTAAGAAAGTCGGTGAACGCACCGGCTGCCTGCGGGCCGGGACATACGCGGGGGTGGAAACCCAGTCTTCGATGTCCAGTTCCAACACCACGCTCTCCAGCGTTCCAGGGGAACGGGCGCGCGTCGTCGGCCGCATAGTCGTCGATGGAGATAACGATGCCGTCGAAAACCTCGACCTGCAGCTCAATTATTCGAATCCAGGGTCAATCGGGCTGTTGGTTCTGGGCGATAGCGATGCTGTGCGAAACAACGACATCACCAGCATCGGCCAGAACATATGCGTGGGCCTGGGAACCGTCGCCGGAGAAGTCCAGATCGAAAACGCGGTGGTCGAAAGCAACCGGATTCACGGCTGCGGCGAGGTTCCGCGAGACAACAACACCCACGGGATCTATGTGAGCAGCTCTGTCAAAGCCTTGATCAAACACAATCTGTTCTACGACAACGCCGACCGCGGCGTGCAGCTGTATCCCGACAGCCAGGAAACCACCGTCGAAGGAAATATCTTCGATGGCAACGGGCAGGCGGGGAACTTCGGTGGCGACCCGCCATACGCATCGTCGAACAACAAGTACGAACACAACGTGATGGCCAACTCGATCGGAAGCGCCGAAGGCGAGAATGGCCCCGGCTGGAACCTGTACTCCGATGGCTACGCCGGCTCCGGAAACGTGGCTTATCTCAACTGCATGTACGCAGACAATCCGAACGATTACGAACCTGCCTACTACAACCAGCCTGGCGGCATGGATCCGGGCGACACCAGCTTCGCCCACCCGACGGAAGGCAAAAACGCAAACCTCGCCCTCGAATCGAACAGCAATCCCCACCTCTACTCCGGACGAGGAAATGATGACTTCCATCTTCAGTCGAATGCCGGCGCTGGGAACGATTGCCTCGAGCTGGCGGGCATCAATTCGGAAGCAGCCAGTGCCGCCAGCGGCTGGCGAGCCCCAGGCCCAGCCGACGGCGCTTCCGGCGATAGCTATTACCCGTCGGTCGCCCTCAGCGCCAGCGGCGCCAGCGCTGCGGCGTGGCGCTATTACGACTCAACCAACAAACACTGGCTGATCCAGGCGACGCTGCGCTCGAAGCAGAGCAGCTCGTACGCCGGCCCCGAGCTGACCTGGGAGTCCCCCACGACCCTTTCCGCCACGGGCCAGGACGCCAACAACGTCAAGGTAGGGCTCGATGACAGCGGCAATGCGTTCGTGCTCTGGCGACGATTCGACGGAACCCACTGGAACATCCAGGCACGAACACGGGCAGCCAACTCCGAATCCTGGGCCGAAACGACAACGCTTTACAACAGTTCGGGAGACGCCGAATCGCCGTGCCTCGCCGTCGCCGACGATGGCCAGGCATATGCGATCTGGGCAGTGCAGGAGTCAGGCACCTGGTACGTCAAAGCCCGCCGCTACAGCGGCGGAAGCTGGGAATCCGCCGTCAACCTGTACAGCGGCGCCGGCGAACCAAGCGACCCGCAGATAGCGGCGGGAAACAGCGGGGCGGCCATCGCCCAGTGGCGCCGCTCAGTCAGCGGCTACGTCACCGTCGAGGCGCGCGTGCGATCCACCGGAGGGACCTGGGGCTCGGAAACGGCCCTATCTGAAACCGGTGGGAACACTTGGTGGCCGCGAGTGGCAATGAACGACAGCGGACAGGCCGCGGCAACCTGGTACCGATACGACGGCTCTCACACCCGGATCCAGGCCCGAGTCTTGAGCGGCGGCGCCTGGGGCTCGGTGGCCACCCTCTCGGAATCCGGACAGGACGCTGAAGATCCCCGAATCGGAATCGATAACAGCGGCAATGCCGCTGCGGTCTGGCGTCGATTCGATGGCACAAACTGGCGCGCCCAGGCCGCCCAGTACGTGTCAGGCACATGGGGATCCCCGAGCACGCTCTCAGGGTCAGGCCAGGACGCCGACAGCTCGCCCTGGATCACCGTCAGCGAGAACGGAAACGCCATTGCGACCTGGACCCGTAAAGACGCAGCCCTCGGCTACGCCAGAGTCGAATCAAGCTCGACTTCGCTGGGCAACTCATGGGGAAGCACCGAATCTGCTTCAAGCGTCGCGCCCAGCTCGGCGGCGCTCAATCCCAATGTGGCGATGGCCGATAGCGGTCGAGCCGTCGGTATCTGGCAGCTCTACAACTCAAGCCTCGGCTTCTACCGAATCTACGCCGCCGATCGATTCTTCTGATCGCGCCTAAGGCGCCGGGACTCCGCCGCTGCCGCTGCTTTCTTCAGTCGGCGTCGTGGTCGGAGTGGTGGTGGTCGTCGGCGCCGTCGTAGTGGTGGAAGTGGTGGTCGGAGTCGTGGTTGCCGTCGTCGTCCCGGTGGTGGTCTCGGTCGTCGATGGGGTCGTCGTCTCGGTGCTGGGCAAGGTTGTGATCGAAGATTCCGTGGAAAGGCTTGAGCTGCTGCTGCTATTGCCGTTGTCGCTGGCGATCACGAAGACCGCCACGACCAGACCGATGATCACGGCGACCAGCCCGGCGATCAGCAGATGGGTGTTGCCGTGGGGGCGGCCGCCCTGCGGCTCGCGGCCCTGCGGGCCCATGATTCGGGTCGGGTCCTCGTGCACTGCGGCTCAGTCCTCTCGCCCCAAGATCGCGTCCAGCATCGGGCCGGCGTCGTGGATGCCGAACTCGTTCTGCAGCCGGCCCTCGATCTCGGAGCGGCTGCTGCCGGCCACGGCCATCTGCGTCGCCAGCAGGCGGGCGCCGTCAGATGGCGGCGCCCCGGCGGCGCGGGCGCTAGGTGGAGGCGGCGGCAACGGGCTGTCGATCTGCTGAACAGGAGGCGGTGGTGGCACTGGCTGCTCGGGCGGGGCTTCCCAGCCACCGACGTCGGCTGGCTGTGCCTGCGGAGCTGGGCTGACCGCGGGAGGTGGCGCCGAGACAGGGGGTGGCCCCCCGACAGGAGGCAACTCCGATTCCCAAGGGGGCTGACCGACGGGCTTGAGGTGGTGGACCGGAGCCTGCGGCACCGGCGGCTCTTCAACCGCGGGCGGGGCCTCCTGCACCAAGGGCGGCGGCGTCGGCTCTGGCTGCAGTTCGGGCTGCGCGGCCGAGGAGAGGGCGATTCCCTCGGCGCGGAACTTCTCCTCCACCTGGAGCTTTGCCTGGTCCAGAGCGCGCAGAAGCTCGTCGGACTGGTGCTTTACGGCCTCGGCGCGCTCGACCAGGGTGTCGGCCAGGGTTGACATCTCCTGGGCTCGCTGGTCGGCGATCCGGTCCGCCCTGACGCGCGATTCCTCTAGGTAGTTGCGGGCCTGCGCCTCAGCGTCGTCGATGATCCCGGCGGCGGCCTGCTCGGCGGCCTCGATGATCACCTGGATTCGCGCCGTCGCCGACGCGACCGACCCCTGCAACGGGGACTGCCTGGGAGGCTGCGGGCCTTCGCCGCTTGCGCCTGGAGGTGTTGGCTGATCGTTCATCGGCTTGGATTGACGGGTAGTCGGTTCCGAGCGACGTTCTTCGCCGCCGAGTGCCGAGGGTCCTGCCAGATCGATTCTACGCAGCTTCTCGATGCCACAAATGCCACCAGCGTCGGCGCGGCAGCGAATCAACCATTGGCATTGGCGCGGGCGGCGGCATCGGAATCGGCTGCGGGGCAACCGCGGCCACCGCCTGCGGCTGGGCCTCGATCACGGCGGGGGTCGAAGTCTCGTAAGCGAAGCTGATTCGCTGCCGCTCGCGCAGGGTCATCTTGATCGCGGCGATCCGAGCGTCGTTCTGGTCGGGCTCAGGCTGCTGCTCCCTCGCTGTCTTCTGTTCGCCACCAAGCGCGGCGAGGGCGGCCTCGACCGCATCGAGCTGGTCGAGGATGTCCTCGTAGTGGACCGCCAGCGCGGTCGCCCGCTCGGTCAGATCGCGACGCAGCTGGGCGAGCTGGGCGCTGCGCTCTGCAGCGTCGCGGGTGGCGCGAGCGTCGACATCGGCTGCGATCTCGCGCACCTGATGCTCGGTCCGGCGCACAATCGAGGCCACCGCGGACTCGGTGTAGGCGAGGATCCTGTCGACCGCGTCTGAAGTCGTCGGCGCCAGCGGCGGGGCGGCAGCCAAGGTCGCGCTTGGCGGCTCGGCCGGGGCGACTGTCTGGCGCTCGGGCAGCATTGCCCCGGCATTGTCCATTTGCCGTCGGTCGTAACGGCGTGCGCGTGCTCTACCGTAGGAATATGGAGGCCACCTGGCGGCAGCCGCAGACGCTGAAAGGCTTGAGCAGTTTCCTCGTCGAGCATGAGCCCTGCGGCGCCGGCTTCGACGTTTCCCACCCGTCCGGCCTCGGCAGCGGCCGGGTCTCAATGACCTGCCGCGGCTGTGGCGCCACCTACGAGTACGCGACGGCGACGATCGAATTCGAGCGCGAAGTCGAGTTCGAGCCGATCGGGACCGGGCTGCGGGAAGACGCGGCCCCGACACCGCCATCGCCCCCTGTTTACGTGGCCCAGCCCGCCGTCCCCGAGATCGAGGCGCCCGCCGAGGAGGCGCCCACGGATGAACTGGAGGTCATAGCCGCTGCGCCTGCGGCGGCAGAGGCCGAGACAGAGGCGAAGGGGCCGCCACCCGGCGGGCGGCGGCCCCCTAAGGGATGGACACGCGATCGGCTGATCACCGGCGGCCTCTTGCTCTTCTCCGTCGCCGCCCTTGCCTTTGCCGTGATTCGCATCGCCGGCGACAGCGGTGAATCGACCGGCCAGGTGCCCACCCCTCCGGTGGCAACCACCCCCACGAAGCACGCTAAGCCGGCCGTCACCCCGCCGGCACACCACTCCCCCCCAGCCCCAGAGCCGAAGCCGAAGCCAGCCGCAAAGCCGAAACCGCAGAAGCCGCCGCCTGACACGCGAGTCGTAAAGACCGAACGCTTCACCGTGACCGTCCCCCAGGACTGGACCGAAAGGACAGCCGCCGGCGGCGGCACACTGCTGGCGCCGCCCGGGGACGCCCCGATATCCCTGCAGGTCTTCTATGAAGACGACCCAAGCCTCTCTTCGGGAAAGATGAGCGTCCAGACAGCCGGCTTCCTCAGCTCGCGCGATCCCGAGGCCGCGGTCTCGGCGGCGAAGACGCTGAGCATCGCCGGCGACCCAGCCTTCGAAGTCAGCGCCAACGGACCGGCGGGCACCCAGACCGCGCTTGGAGTTCTCGCCGACCCGTACCGGTACCTGGTGATCGTCAGCGCCGATCCGGGGACGTCAAAGTCCCTCCAGGCCACCGCGCAGAAGGCGATGCTGAGCTTCGAACCGCGCTAGGCGACGCGGTCGGCGTGCTTGCTGACCGTCATCCGCCGCAGGGCGAAGCCGACGGAAGTGAAAGCGACCGCGACCGCGACCAGGGCGATCAGATCCAGGCCGGTGAAAGGAAGGCCGCCGACGACACTGCTCTGCAGCCCCGACGTGTCGGCCGAGGGCGAGCTCGGGCCGCGGGATTCGCTGACGTGGGTGACGGGGGTGCTGTACTGGGCCGCGGTTGGATCCTGAGCCAGCGCCGGCCCCGCGACAACAAGCGCGAGCGCCGCGATGGCGCAGGCGACCGCAGCAACTCGGGTGAGCGGCAAGCGGCGGCTGTTGGCGGTTGGATCGGGTTGGTTCATTTGCCCCCGCGTGAGAAATCGGCAGCAGGGGCCGAGCGCGCGCGGTCAGATCAGTGTGGCAAACGACCCGCACCCGCACAAGCGGACGAAGGAGATCCTGCAGCCACGCCCTTCGCTTCACGCCTGGGAGCAGGCGCTTTTAGCCGCCGCTGGGCTTTTCGTCCAGACGTCGCTGCAGAGCCGTGATCCCAGGGTCCTGCGGGTTGAGCTGATGAGCCTTGTCGGCGGCCACCCGGGCGGCATCCGCGTCCGATTCAGCCAATCCGCTGGCAAGGTAATACTGCGCCGCGTAGTTGTCGGGCTCGCGGTCCACGGCTTCGCGAAACGTCTTCAAGGCTGCCGGGGCCTCCCCCAGCTTGAGCTCGACCGACCCCTTGGAAAGCAGCGGCCCGGCATCGAGCGGATCGAGCTTGGCCGCTCTTTCGAAATCAGAGATGGCGGCATGGGGGTCGGCTGTCGACTCGTCATAGGCGCGCTGCGCGTATCGATCCGAGAGGAACAGCGGCACGGTGACGAGCGCCAGGACTGCCAGCGCCACAACTGCCGGGCGACGCCAGCGGCCACTGCGTGACGCGAAAGGATCGAGCAGTGCAGGCGCAGCGGCGACACCGAGCAGGAAGATCGCAGGCGCGGTGATGCCCGGATAGTTCCAAAGCCAGTCGAAGGAGCCCTGCACGAACCACTGGGCAGCCCCGGCCAGACATCCGGCGACCAGTCCTGCCGCGCGCGGGCCGAGGCGCTTCGACTTCCAAGCGGCGAGGGCCGCGCTGAGCAAGAAGGCCAGCAACAAGGCCAGCCCCGGAAAACCCAGCTCGGAGAACATCAGCGCCTCCATGCTGTGCGGGTCTTCAGGGCCCTCGTCGCTGAGCCGGTGCTCGAGATAGACGACCTGAAATGCGCCGCCGCCCCCTCCCAGCAACGGGTGATCGTTGCCCTCGTCGATCGCGACCCGCCAGAAATCATGGCGGTTTGACCCGACATTGGCGCCGTAGCGGATGCCCTGGCCATGGAGATCGGGGTATCCGACCCGGTTGAACTCCTTCACGCGCTGATCGACGAAGCCAACCGGCCCACCATGCCTGGAGACAAAGAGCGAGCCTCCAATCAAGACCACGAGCAGGGCCGTGACAGCGGCGATCCGACCAATCGAGGAGATGGTCCGCTCGCGGAGCCATAGACGGGGGGCGATCCCGCCCAAGGCCAGGCTCGAGACCAGGAGCGAGACCACGCCCGTAATCCCGATCGCCTTCGCCGAGCTGCGCAGCAAGGGGATCACCGCCGCATCCGCGCTTCCGTGCCGGTAGACGTCGAGCAGGGTCGGAATCGCGAGCAGGGCCGGCAGCACCATCAGGCCCAACATCACTGCCGCTCGGAGTCGGTTCGAAGTCAGGATCAGATAGACGAGCAGGGCCAGGGCCACCCCCGGCACCGAGCCACGGCTCTGAGCCAGAAACGTCAGCTCGATCAGAATCGTCCCGGCGCCGATGGCCAGCGCCCGCAGCTCCCAGCGCCAATCGGTCTCGACCGCGAGCGCCAGGACCGACCAGAGGCAAATCATGAAAAAGGCGGCGTTGGCGTTGCGATAGCCGATCGGAAACCGCAGGGTCGCGTCTTCGTGCAGGTACCAGGTCACATCGGCGCCGGTTGCGAGCACGATGACCGTTGCGATCGCGACCAGAGTCCCGGCAATTGCCAGTGGCGTCAGCGCCAGCAGCATCCGCGCCGCCAGGAGGTTGGTGATCCAGATCCCAAGGCCGAAGACCGCCGCGTAGAGAAAAATGTGCTCGGCGTATTTGACGGCAGCCGCCGGGGTCGGAGACCACAGGGCCGAGAGCAGCATCCAAGCCGCAAGGGCGACAAGGGCCAAAAGAGCCACCCGCGCCGGCCCCCTCAGCCGCGCCGCAAGAGGCGCGAGCGCGACCACCATCGCCAGCAGGCCGAAAACGACAAACGCCCCGGGATAGAAGACGGGGCCAAAGTAAGCGCCCTGCTTCCAGGCCCACCAGCCGATCAACGTGGTGACGGCGACCAGCAGCAGCGCCGCGATCCGGATGCGCGGGTCCGTCATCCCCCGCCACGCTAGCGAACGGTTGCGACGACCCTGACTGTCAGAATGGCGCAGCGCAGGATGATCGGCCTGTGCCACGAAGGAGATTTGCCGTGGCAAACCCCCCCGACCCCTCATCCACCGACTGGCTTCGCCCCCCCGAGGAGCAGGAGGGTCTAAAGCGTTATGTGGAGACCTTTCGCGAGCGGATCTGGCTGATCATCCTGATCACGGCGATCACGACCGGCATCGCGGTTCTCTACGTCTCCACCGCGACAAAGACTTACCAGGCCGAGGCCGACCTCCTGATCACCCCGGTGACCGGCACCGACCCGGTCCTGGCGAGCCTGGGCCTGATCGGCGGCTCGGCAGAACCAACACGCGACGTTGAGACCGCTTCGCGGCTGGTCACCAACAACGAAGTCGGCGAAGCGGTCAAGAAATCGCTTCACTCCCCCCTCAGCGGCGAGGCCCTGCTGGCAAAAGTGAGCGCGGTTCCCGTCGCCCAGAGCAACTTCGTCGCCGTCACCGCCACCGAAACGTCCCCGGTCGAAGCAAAACGGCTCGCCGACGCATTTGCCGCCGAAGCGGTTACAACGAGGACGAACAGCCTGCACGAACAGATCGAACAGCAGCTGCCTGTGCTCGAAGCCCAGCTGGCAGCCAACGGCGACTCAACCGTCGGCGAAGCTTCGATCGCCGATCAGATCGCCCAGCTCCAGCTCCTCACTAGCGCCCCGACCCCAGACATGAGGGTGCAGACGCTCGCCACGGTCCCAACCACCCAGGCTTCGCCGCGTCCGGTGCTGAGCGTCGTCGCGGGGATCATGGCCGGCGCGATCCTCGGCGTCGTCGCGGCATTCGGGGCGCAGGTGCTCGACCCACGCCTGCGTCGCGAGTCTCAGCTCCGCCGCCTCTACCGGCTCCCGATCCTCGGCCGCATCCCAAAGGAGTCGCGCACCGAAGAGAAACCGCTTTCGCCCCGCCGGCTCTCACCCGTCACCAGTGAGGCTTACAGGACGCTGCGCGCGACCCTGACCGCAACCGCAAGCAGGGACGAGGCCGGGCGAGTGGTCCTGATCACGGGCTCCGCTCCATCCGAGGGCAAGACGACGACCGCCGTCAACCTGGCGGTCTCCCTGGCGCTCTCGGGCAAACGGGTGATCCTGATCGAGTCCGACCTGCGGCGGCCGGTCCTCGGCGCCACCCTTCAGGTCCAGCCCACACATGGCGGCGTCGTCGGCGTCCTGATCGAGAACATCAGCCTTGCCGATGCCCTCACTCCCACCGATCTCTACGGGCCGAACCTGCAGCTTCTCCTGGCCGACTACGAGGGCGGGTGGATCGCCGAGCTGTTCTCGATCCCGGCCGCCGAGCGCCTGATCGAGGACGCGAGGCAGATGGCGGACTACGTGATCATCGACAGCCCTCCTCTCAACGAGGTCGTCGACGCCCTTCCCCTGGCCCGCCTCGCAGATGCGGTCCTGGTCGTGGTCAAGCTCGGGACGACCAAGCTCGACAAGCTCGGGCAGCTCGGAGAGCTCTTGGCCGAGAACGGAGTGCGGCCGGCCGGCTTTGCCGTGGTCGGGGTCCCACGTCCAAGCCGAGGCGAGTACCACTACTACGCCACCGCCTTTGACGCCACGAACGCGGGTGGAGGCAAGCGGCAGCTGCTGGGCTCTCGCCGCCGCTCCTAGGCGGGACGAGATGGCGGCCCGCTTCAATCCAGCTGTCGCAATCTGGATCGCCGGCCTCGCCCTGTTCGCGGCGCTGGTTGGATTCCTGGCGGCGACCGAACCTAAGCTGGCGATCGCGGCGGCGATCGCGGCGGCCTTCGTCCTGATCGTCTTTGTCGACCTCGCCGCAGGCCTGGCGATCTTTGGCTTTTTCAGCTTCCTCGAACTGCTGCAGCTGGGCTCGGCCGTCAGCGTCGGCAAGCTGGGTGGCGTCCTGCTCGGGATTGGCTGGCTCGCATTCGTGCTGACCAGGGAAGACGCGAAAAGCGACTTCCTCTCCGCGTATCCCGGGGTGTCGGTCCTCTTGGGGCTGTTCCTCGGCTGGGTGGCGCTGAGCTCGCTCTGGGCAGAAAGCTCCGGAGCGGTCACCAGCTCGCTATGGCGCTATGCCCTCAACGCGATCCTGTTTCTGATCGTCTTCTCCGCGGTCCGGACCCGCCGCCAGGCGGTGATGGTGATCGGCGGCTTCCTGGCGGGCGCCACCGCAGCCGGGATCTACGGCCTCCTGTTCGCCAGCGCTGTGGTGCCAATCGGCTCCGCCGGCCGCCTCACCGGCACCAACCTAGACCCCAACGAACTGGCCTCGGTCCTGGTCGCCGGCATGGCGCTTTCGGTCGGCTTCGCAGCCAACGTCAAGGATCCAGGCTTACGCCTGGCGGCAGTTTCGGCCGGCGGCTTCTGCTTCCTCGCGGCGACCCTGACCGGCTCCCGTGGCGGCCTCGTGGCGATCACCTGCATGATCATCGGCGCAGTTATCTTCGGCGGCCGGTGGCGAGCCCAGCTTGCCGTGGGAGGCGTGGTCATCGCCCTGCTGGGAGCCTTCTACATCACCTCGCTGGCGCCGGCGCCGGTGCGCGAAAGGATCACCCAGACGGCGGGTGAGTCGACACAGCAGGAGGGGCGCACGACACTCTGGGAGGTCGCCGGGCGGATGATCCGCGCGCACCCGATCAACGGCGTCGGGGCGGGAAACTTCCAGAATTCCTCGAGGCACTACGTGCTGCAGCCGGGAACGCTTGCCCGCAGCGATGAAGTCTTCACGGGCGAAAAGGTCACCCACAACACCTACCTGCAGACCGCCGCCGAGCTGGGCCTCGTCGGCTTCGGCCTGTTCATAGCGATCATCGCCTTCTCCTTCGCCTGCCTGGTGCGCGCCGCGGGGCGTTTCCGCGATTGCCTCGACGTTCGCGGCGAGGCACTGGCCCGCAGCATGATCGTTGCGATGATCGGCCTGCTCGTCGCCGACTTCTTCATCTCCGAGATGTTCAGCAAGCAGCTCTGGCTGATGCTGGGCGTCGGCCCAGCGCTGCTCGGAATCGCGGAGAGGACCGCGCGGGAGGCTCGCGCCCCAGAAGCCGCGGCCGTCACCGCCCGATCCGGCCGAGCGTGACCGCCCCGGACCTAGAGCCGCCCCTGGAACCGGACGCGGAGCCCGCGGAGCTGACCGGGACCGTGATGCGGGGCGCCGGATTCGCCAGCGGCGGCTACATCGCCACCCAGATCCTCTCCCTGGGAATCTTTGCCGCCCTGGCCCGCCTCGCCTCCCCGGCCGACTTCGGCGATCTCGCCGCGGGGACGCTGCTGGTCAACGTCGGCTTGCTGTTCACCGAGTCCGGGATGCTGGCGGCGTTGATCCACCGCAAGGATCGGCTCGACGAGGCGGCGAGCACCGCCACCGTGGCCACCTTCCTGGGTGGCCTGGGCATGGCGCTGGCAGCCCTTGCCGCAAGCCCTCTGATCGGAGCTCTCTTTCACAGCTCACGGGTGGGCCAGGTTGCGGCGGCCAGCTCAGGGCTGCTCCTCATTCGCTCTCTGGTGATCGTCCCCGAGGCCCTTCTGCAGCGCCGATTCTCATTCCTTCGCCGAGTCGTGATCGAACCGGGCGGAGTCGCCGCCTTCGGCATCGCCGCCGTCGTTCTGACGGCGAACGGGCTCGGCGTCTGGGGGCTGCTTCTCGCCTACTACGCCTCGGCCCTTGGCGAGGCGATCCTCTCCTGGGCGCTGCTGCGCTGGCGGCCGAAGCGGCGGGACGTTTCGATGGCGATGTGGCGAGAGCTGGTCCGCTACGGCCGCTGGGGCATTGCTACCAGCGCCCTGCAGAGCGCCGAACAGCAGGTGCCGGTGCTGCTCCTCGGCCGCTTCTCGGGGGCGGCGCAGCTCGGGCAGTACCGCTACGCGGCCCGCATGGAGTCCACCGCGGGGGCGGTCGTCGTGCATTCGGCCGCATATGTCCTCTTCCCGGCGCTTGCCCGCATCACCAACGACCGCGACAGGCTTCGCGCCGCCTGCCATCGCTCGATTCGAGCGATGGCGATGATCGGCTTTCCGATGGGATTGATCCTCGTCCCGCTTGGCGTTCCCGCCGCCGTGGTCGCTTTTGGAGAGATCTGGAAGAGCGCCGGATACGCCGCGATGGCGCTGGCGGGGATCGCGGCCAGCGGCACGATGATCTCCTTCGCCTCCGAGGTCCTGAAGGCGGATGGACGGCCCGACCGGCTGACCCGGGTGCGAGGGGTGAGCCTGATCGCGTCAATCGTGTTCATGATCGCCCTGCTCCCCTTCGACCTCGTCGGTGTCTGCGCGGGGCTCACGATCGGCGCCACGATCGGCGCCGGCTACGCGCTGGTGATCGTCGGCCGGCAGTTGGAGATCGCCCCCTGGGCGCTGGTGCGCGAGATCCTGCCCTCGGCGATCGCAGCGATCGCCATGGCTGCTGTGCTCACCCCGATCGAGTTCCTGCTGATCCAGGCAAGCACGCACGGAACCATCATCGGCCTGGTGCTGCTGGCCTTCGAGGCGCTGCTCGGCGCCGGGATCTATCTGCTCACCCTGCGGCTGGCCTCGCGCGGGCAGTTCACAGAGCTGACTGCGCTGATCCGGCGCCTGACCTCGCGCCGAGGCGCGCCAAGCTAGACAATCTCGATCGATGGCCTCCCCCACCTTCAGCGCAGTGCTTGGCGCCCACAACGAGGAGGACTGGGTCGCATCGGCAATCCGCTCGGTCCTCTCGCAGACGCGCGAGGACTTCGAGCTGATCGTCGTCGACGACGGCTCTACCGATGCGACCATCGATGTGGTCAGGGAGTTTGATTCCGATCCCAGGGTGCGATTGATCAGCCAGGAGAACCGCGGCCTGGCCGGGGCGTTGAACACGGGCATCGCAGCCGGCAGCGCCCCGTACGTATCGCTGATCGATGCCGACGACCTCTGGATGCCGACCTACCTCGAGGAGATGGGGCGCGTCCTTGACGAGGATCCGGGCGCCGGCTTCGCCTATACCGACGCTTGGTGCCTGGATCACAACCGTGGCCGCTTCTGGCGCATCAGCTCGAATGCCCGCATGGGTGAGCCCGACCCACCGCCGGTCGATCCGGAGGAGTTCCTCAGCCTCTTGCTCGAGCGCAACTTCGTCTTTGGCTTGGCGACCATTCGCCGCGCCGCGCTGCAGGAGATGGGCGGCTTCAACGGCGCCCTGAGGGCAGGCGAGGACTACGAGCTATGGATGAGGTTGCTCAGCCATGGCTACCGCGCTGCCCGAGCCCCGGGGCGGCTGGCGATCGTGCGGGACCGAAGCGGAGCGCTGCACACGGACGACCGAGCGATGCTGGCGCACCTTCGCGACGTCTATCGGGTCGTCGTCGACGATCTCGAGACTTCCGATCGGATCACGGCGATCGCCCGACGCCGTGTGGAGGAAATCGAAGGCGAGTACCGGGCACTGGACACCGGCGCCTCGGGCCAGGCCCGCAAAGCGCTTCGTCGCCAGCTCGGCTCGCTCTACAAGGCGACCCTGGGCAGGAGCTTCTGGTACCCCGGCACGCCGCCGGAGGTGGCCAACGCGTTCCCCGAACTCGCGGAGCTCGGCAAGCGGCGCTAGCGCTAGCCGGCGACCTGAATCGCCACCGGGCGCGAGCTGCCGACGCTCGCCATCTTGGCGCGAAGGTGGACCCGAGGCGTCTGCAGGCCCCGGCGCAAGTGCTTGCGCAGCTTGAACTTGCCGCTTGGGTCGACATGGGCGCTGGCGAACTTCTTCCAGCGCTTGTCCTTCAAGATCTGGATCGTGACGTGCCCGTGCTTGGCTGCCGTGACGGAGCCGTGCACTGCCACCGGCGCGCCGGAGCTGACTCGGTTGGCAACCGGCTGCAGGGTGATGGCCACTGGTGCCGGCGAGGCCGAGCAGCTGCTTGCACCGCTGGTGCTGAAGTTGTTGGCGGCAGCGTTCACGAAGTGAGGGTCGGCGACGGTGTTGCCCACAACTTTGAGGCCGGGGCCGGCTTCCGCGGCGGACATGATCCCGCCGTTTTCGGAATAACCGCTCTGTCCCGAGCTGCCGGTCCAGACGCAGTTGTCGCGGACCACGTTGCCAGTTCCGTAGAGATTGCTGGTTTCGATGTTCCAGCGGATCTTGGAGTTGCTGATCACGTTGTCGCGGACCACGTTGTCCGACGATGCCTCGGAGACGATGACGCCCTCGCCGTTGCCGTCGATCACATTTCCGTACACCTGCGCCCCATGGGATTCGGGGTAGAGCTGGACCCCGCGATCGGCGTTGTCGTAGATCCAGTTGTTGCGGATGATCGTTTCGTTCGCGCGGCTGACGTAGATGCCGTGGTCCTGGTTTCCCGAGGGCAGCTTGCCGCAATCGTGGATATGGCTGTTCTCGATCACCGTGCGAGTAGCCGGCGGATCGCTGGGGTCAGCCGACCCGATCACGAAGCAGATCTCGGTGTGGTTGTTGGTCACGTCGTCGTTGTCGAAGGTCGTTTCGTTGGCGAAGACAAAGGGGCCAATGTCACTGGCGCCCTGGCTGTCGAGGTTGAGGTCGCTGACGGTGACCTGGTTGGCGCCGACTTCAACCTTGATCGTGCCCTGCAAGGTGGCTCGTTCGCCCGGGTAGCTGGTCAAGGTCACGTTGCTCTGGCTGATGTCGATCTCGTCGAAGGCAAAGGTGCCGGATCGGAAGCACCCGGTTTCTCCAGGGGCGAGGTTTTCGGCCAGGTGCTGAGCGCTCAGCCAGGGCGATTCCGCGGACCCGGCATTTGCATCGCTGCCCGCAGGAGAGGCGACCTTGTCGCAGTTGACAGCAGCGCTGGAGTGGCCGATCGGAAGCAGGGCCCAAGCGGAGACCGCAAGCGCCACCGCCAGCAGCGCCACCCTCACGTTTTTTCCGATCGCCTTCATCGAAAGGCTTGATCGGAGGTTTGGCGACTGCCCTCACCTTGCCGTGCGCATACTGGACGTTTGTTCTAGGCCGAGTCTGGCCGATCAGCGGCCGGCAGGGCCGCGCACGGCGATCTCGAACCCGGCTGGGTTTGAGATCTCGTCGCCGTGGACCTCGACCTGATCGTGGCCCTGAAGCCGATCGAGGAGCTCGCCGGCGCCAAGCCAGCGGACCCCGGGCGCCCAGGGGAACCTGAAGAGATCCCGCCGCAGCACCAGGCGCATCGTCGTCGGCGCCTCGCGGAGGCTGTGCAAGAGGTTGGCGCGCAGATCGAAGAGGCCACCGTGGACGACGATCGAGGGGGGCAGCCCGGCAGAGGCCAGGGCGCCAAATGGCCCGTAATCGAGGCGGTAAAGGCCGTCCATCCCGCTGGAGATCGTCTCGCGGCCGTTCAGGCCGTCGACCAGAGATCCTGGCCGCGGCGGCAGCCAGGCCGGCAGCGCGCGCTCGGCAAGAGCGTCTAGCAAGCCGGCGCTATACGCCCAGGTCGGCGCGACAAAGGTGTCGGGTCGGGCGCCAAGCGTCCGCTCAAACCAGCCCATCGAGTGATCGATCCGGCGTCCGGCCTCAACCGCGTCGACGTCCTTGAACTCCCGTGGGTTGACCTCTCCCTGCGCCCACGCATCGGTATTGAGGTGCAGGTAGCCGTGGCAGACCGGCTCCATCGCCCCCGCCTCGATGCCCTCTGCGACCGCCTCGATCGACTCCGGCCAGACCTGCTCGATCCCGACCTCCTCGCCATCGACGAACGCGCGTGAGGCAAGCGCGAGGTTGATCGGGGATCCGTGCTCGGCAAACGTCTTCGTCACCGCCTCGATCCGACGGCGAACACGGGCATCGCTCTTGTCTTTGCCACTGACCTGGTGGTAGGCGGTCCCTGGAAGATCGTCGTAGCGGACCCAGCCGATCGGCGGCAGCATGGCCAGGGGCCGGTCGAGGACATCAACCAGGAAGTCGGCCAGCGCCGGCAACACCCAGAAGTCCTGAAGCGTGCCCCAGCTGCTCTCGGGATCGGCCCCGACGACCATGCAGCGCCCGTCGCGGACCGCGTGAGCGCCCAGCGAGGAGCGAACCGCGGGCGTCCCGTCCAGCAGGCAGAAACGGCCGTGGACGCGCAGGCCCGGGCCAAACGAGGCGACGCCGGAGGCCCAGCCACGGCTCGGCAGGCCGGCGCCTTCCGGGCCGGGCCGGCTGGCAAAAACGACCGCGCCCGCAAGGCGGCCCTCCTTGACGTCAGCGCGGAGCTGCGATGCCTCCTCCTGCCAGCCGAAGCCCACCGCCTGGCGCTGCGGGGAGTCAAGCAGCGGGCCCAGCCTCCACAAGCCCGCCAGCGCCTTCGCGAAGGTGGCGATCCGCGAGTCCGGCGGGACGTAGACACACCCGGGGGCGCTCATCGCGGCAACCCAGTCAACTCGCCTGCGCCGCCGAAGCTGCGCTCGTATTCGTCAAGCAGGCGCTCAGCGGCGTTGCCCACGTCAAGATGCTCGGCCACCCAAGCGTGAGCGGCCTCTCCATCCGCCAGCCGCTCTTGCGGGCTGATCTCAAGAAAAGCGGTGATCGCCGCGGCCATCTGAGCGGGGTCGCGGGGCGCGATCGCGCAGGATCGAACTCGATCGCTCAGGTACCGGTGGCCGGCCAGATCGCTGGCGACGACGGGAATGCCGCTGCAAAGCGCCTCGATCGCGGTGAAGGGCATCGCCTCCCCCCGGCTGCAGGCGACCAGCAGGTCCGCGACGCCGTACAGGCTGCGCGAGTTGGGCAACGGGCCAATCACCCGCACGCGCTCCTCGATGCCACGGCTACGCGCCGCCTGGAGCGCTGCCTCGCCGCCCTGGTTGACGATGCCGACAACCGGCCGTCCCTGCTCGACCAGAACCGCCAGCGCGTCGAGGAAGGCATCGCCATCCTTCAAGCGCCAGTCACGCCCGAAATGGAGCAGGACCTCGCGGTCCGCCGGGATCTCCAACTCCTTGCGGTAGGCGGCCCGCTGGGCCGGGGAGATAAGTCCAAAGGCGCCGGAATCGATCGTGTTGGGAAAAACGGCGACCTTGTCGCGAGCGGCGCCCCGGCGGACCAGCTCGGCCGCGACATCCTCAGCCGGGGTCAGGATCCGGTCCACTTGGGACCCGACCAGCCTCAGCTTCAGCATGTTCGCGAGCCGGGTCTGTGGACGGTTCGACAGCACCGTGTGAATGTGCCAGTAAACCCTCACGTTTGAGCGTCCCCGGGCGGCAAGCGCCGCCGGCACGTCGTAGGCGGTGAAATGGGTGTGGAGGATGGTCGGCTCGTCGCTGTCGCCGAGGCGATCTCGGGCCCAGCTGGTCACCGACCGCCGCGAGCCGTCCACATACTCCACTGGGATCGAATCCTGCTCGAACTCACCCGCCCAATCCCTGCCGGCGGCCTCGCCCGGAAGCACGGCGCCAACGCTCCAGCCGCGCGCCTGCCCCGCACTCAGCACGCTCCGCAGAAACGGAACGAACGAGCCGGTGTGAGCCGACCGATAGGCGGCGAGATGAATCAGCCGCGCCACCGGCCCTCCCACGACGCGCCGCTGCTGTCGCCGAGCGACACCGGCGCAAACGTCTTCCCAGGAGCCATAGTCGCCCGCGAGCTTACGGATCCTCCCGGCGAGGCCGCCGGCGAGGGCCGCGACAATCGCGAGGGTATAGTCGAAAGAAGCGACGCAAACCTTCATCGCAGGGGTGAAAGCATTGACGGCAGAGCAGGAGCGGCGTGGTCGAGCGGGAAGAGGTCAGGCTGCCGACCATGACTGACGCTGACCTGCTTGTCCTCTGCTATCACGCGGTCAGCGAGGACTGGCCGGCGGCTCTCTCGGTGACTCTGCAGCACTTCGAATCCCAGATCGAGCTGCTCGCGTCGCAGGGCTACCAGGGGACCACATTCACGCGCGCCGCGCTTGATCAGATCGAAGGCAGGGTCGTGGCGGTGACCTTCGACGATGGCTACCGATCGGTCTACGAGCACGCCCGCCCGATCCTCGATCGCCACGGTTTCCCCGCAACCGTCTTCATCCCCACCCAGCTCGTCAAAGGCCAGCACCAGCTGGCCTGGGCCGGGACCGACAGGTGGCTCGACGGACCGCACGAAGACGAGCTGGCGCCGATGTCGATCGATCAGCTCCGCTCGCTCGCGGACAGCGGCTGGGAGATTGGCTCACACTCGCTCACCCACCCCAAACTCCCCCATCTCGATGACGGCGAGCTGCGCGATCAGCTCGCCACCTCGAGGCGGGAATGCACCGAGATGATCGGCGTCGAGTGCACGTCGATCGCCTATCCCTACGGCGCCGTCGACGACCGGGTGCTGTCCGCCTCTGAAGAAGCCGGCTACTCAGCGGCAGCGCTGCTCTCCTCCGATCGGGTTCGGGCGTCGAGGTTCGCCAGGCCGCGGGTGGGCGTGTACCACGCTGACGGGCCGGCGATCTTCCGGCTCAAGACCTCTCCACTAGTGCGCCGCCTGCCGTTGCCAGCCCGGTCGGCGCTCGAGCGGGCCGGCCGTCTAGTTCGACACCGATGAGCGGCGCAGGCGCGATCGCCTGCTACCGGCCGCCTCCAGCAGCTGCTCGTAAAGGGCTTCCAGCCGGCGGATGTAAACATCGATGCCGTACTCCTGATCGCGCAGCTCCTTGCCGGCTTTGCCCATCCGCCGGCGCCGCTCGACGTCGGTGAGCAGCCCTGCAATCTCCTCCGCGAGCCTGGACGGGTCGCGAGGTGGGATCAAAACCCCGCTCTCACTGCGGACGAGCTCGGGAAGCCCACCGACCTCCGTCGCGATCACCGGCAGCTCCGCCCCCATGTACTCCATCACCGAGAGCGGCCCTCCCTCAAAATCCGAGCAGCAGACCGCGATGTCGGCGGCAGCCAAGACGTCGGGGATATCGGTTCGGTTGCCAAGCATCGTCACCACCTGCGCAAGGCCCAGCTCAGCAATCAGCGCTTCCAGCTTTGCTCGCTCCTGGCCCTCGCCGGCAATCAGCACCCTCAGGCCCGCGACCGATTGCTTCACGAGCTCTGCCGCGGCTTCGATCAAGACCTCATGGGCCTTCTCCGGCCGCAGCATGCCGATAGTCAAAACGACGGGCTGGTCGGCACCGATCCCAAGCTCGTCCCGGACCTTTTTAGGGTCTCCCGCGGGAAGCGGCCGAATGCCGTTGCGGAGCAGGACGACGTCCTGCTGCCGGATCCCCTCCAACTCGATCATCGAGCGGCGCCCGGCCTCCGAGACCGCAATGAAAGCGTTCGACCAGCGAGCGATCAGCCAGCGATCGACCAGGGTGCGGAATCGCGAGCCACCATACGACCACATGTGCTCATGGCAGACGATCACCGGCACGCCGGCCAGCCGCCCAAGCAGGCACCCCCAGAGGTTGGAGCCGAAGAGGTGGCTGTGCAGGATATCGATCCGCTCGCGGCGCAGAAGCCGCAACAGCGGCAGCCAGGACCAGATCGCGAAGCGCGACTTCCGGCGCAGCGACAGCACCTCGACCCCGGCCTCCTGAACCCGGCGCAGCATCTCGCGCGTGGCCTCTTCGGTGCCGGCGAAAATGTGCTCACGGCCGGCGCAGAGGACACGCGCAAAGCGCTCGTCATCCAGGCCGACCACCGACTCGACCGCCATCTTCTCCGCCCCGCCGGGCGCCACAACGTGCACGAGCACCACAACCTTGATGCGCTCTCCGGCGTCCATTGAGGCCCGACTGTATTCCGATTGCGGCCGACTATGATCGCGCCCTTCATGCGGTTGGCCATCTACACGGACTACGCCTACCACAGCATCGATGGCCAGATCTACGCGGAGCGCGCGTTCGCCATCTTCCTCTCCCGCCTGGCGCCGCAGTTCGAGAGCCTGGCCCTGATCGGGCGCCTGACTCCGGAGCCGTCAGGCGCCCGCTACCCGCTCGGCGAGCAGGTCGAGTTCGTCCCCCTCCCTTATTACAGAAAGCTGAGCCAGCCAGTTCCGGTGATGAAGGCTCTGGCTGGCTCGATCCGCCGCTACTGGCGGGCGCTCGATGATGTGGATTGCGTCTGGCTGCTCGGGCCCCACCCATTCGCGATCGTCTTCGCCGCCCTGGCCAAGCTCCGCCGCAAGCAGGTAGCCCTCGGCGTCCGCCAGGACCTGCCGGAGTACGTGCGCAACCGCCATCCGCACAAGCGGCTTTTGCGCTTCACGGCTGGCGCGCTTGAGTTCGCGTTCCGCACGCTGGGCCGATCCTGCTCCGTGATCGCCGTCGGCCCGAAGCTCGCCCACAACTACCGGCGCGCGCGACGGCTGCTGCGCCTGACCGTATCGCTGGTCGACGAGGATGAGGTCGTCTCGCCCGCGTCGCGACAGTCCGACTACAGCGGCAAGCTCAGGATCCTCAGCGTTGGCCGGCTCGACCCCGAGAAGAACCCACTCCTGCTCGCCGACGTGCTTGCCCTGCTCGACCGCGACGAGCCGGGCCGCTGGGAGTTGGTCGTCTGCGGCGAGGGGTCGATGTCCAGCCAGCTCGAGGAGCGGCTCTCCGAGCTGGGGGTCAGGGAGCGGGCGAATCTCGAAGGCTACGTCTCCCACTCCTCGCTGAGGCAGATGTACTCGCAGTGCCAGCTGCTCCTGCATGTCTCCTGGACCGAGGGTCTGCCACAGGTCCTGTTCGAGGCCTTCGCCGCCGCTCTGCCAGTGACGGCAACCGACGTCGGGGGAGTCGCGGAAGCAACCGATGGCGCGATCTCGCTGATCCCCGCCGGCGACGCCGAGGCCGCTGCGAAGGCGCTGCGTAAGCTAGCTGGCAATCAGGCTCTGCGCGAACAGCGAGTGCTCGCCGGGCACGCGATCGTCGAGGCTTCCACGATCCAGGCGGAGGTGTCACGCCTGGCCGAGTTCCTCTCGTCCGCCTGAACTGCGTTGCAGGCGGAGAAGCAGCCTCTCGCCAAGCAGGGCGACCCCCACCGCAACGGCAGGGACGAATACCAGCTCGAGCCGGAGATATGTGTAGTTGACCGAGAGAAGAATCGTGAGTGCCGCGCCGATGGCACTTCCTCTGGCGAGGGCCTCCAGTGGACGATCTCGCGCGGTCGAGACGAACAGCGCGACAAAACCTGCAATGGCAATCGCTCCCATTGCGAAGGCAAGCAGGGGCACGCCAGTTCCAAGCGGAAAGGCAGCGTCTGAGCGAACCACCCACCAGAGGCTGTGTGGATACTCGCCGAGAATCACCCCCCAGCTTGTGTCAGTTGGAATGCGGAAATCGTTCAGTACGTATGCCAGGTTGTCGCGCACCGGGACCGAGAAGATCAGCGGCGCTGGAAGTGAGAGAAGGACCCCGCTGCCGACCAGCGCAAGCATCCTTCGCGAGCGTTCCCGGAGGGCGAGCCAAGCGGCAGCAACAATCAACACGACGGTCGCATCCCGGGTGAACGAGAGGGCCAAGACGACGAAAATCCACATCGGCAGCCACCGCAGGCCGCGATCCCTCACCTGCAGCGCGGAGATCAAACCGACAATCAGCAGTGCCAGGCCCCATGAATCGGTGCCGGGATGGGGGGCGAGCACAAAGAGGGGCGGCAACAGTGCGCAGAAGACGCTGCTCGTGACGCTGACAGCCAAGCTGAAGCGCCAGCGCAGAAGCAGATACAGAAGCATCGGCAGCAGCGCAATCCCGAACAACGAGACGAGCTCAAGGCTTCGCGTGCCCGCTATCGGGTCGATCAGCGCCGCCAGCGCTGGGACCACCCAGCGACGCCGATAGAAGCGCGAGCTGTAGGCAACCCAGCGCGGATTGTCCACGCCTCTAAGTCGCGGCGGCAGATCTCGTTCCCCTCGCTTCAACGGCAAAGCCAGATCGCTTTCGAAGACGCTCTTCAGGGCAGCGCCGCGATCCATCCCTTGCAGCTCGCGCTTCTGCGCCTCGTAAAACAACCCATCGGGACTCCACTGGACCGCGGACAGCGCCTGAGGAAGAACCAGCAACAGGCCAAACACCAGCAGCACGGCCGCGACAAGCAGATCTCTACGTCGTCCGGTCAATGCCCTGCAGTCGGTTGGTCAAGGCCCCGCTCGACTCGCCTCTCCAGCTCGTCAAGCACCTCCGGATCATGCTCGCTGTCGAACTTCCTGGCGAACAGGGCGGATGAGGCAAGAGCCTCGCCGAGATCCTCGATGCCGAGCAGGTCGGGGTGGTTCGCGCCCTGCTGCCAGCGGGCGTAGAGAAGGTGGTCGTTGACGACCGAATCACGCAGCGGCGAGTTCATCAGCACCGTCTGGAAAAAGGTCTCGTCAGGGGTGTTTCCGCGCCGGAAGAAACGCACCGCGCGCGGGTCGCTCGCGATCAGGTCCTGAACGTACTCGCGGTGAGGGCGGCCGAGGGCCAGATTCGCCCCGCCCCCGTACGGCCGCCAGCCATGAGGGATGCGCCTCTTCAGTCGCGTCCTCACCATGCCGCGACGCGGCATCCGCAGATAGACCCGCTCGAGGCGATCGAGCCCACCCCGGTCGCTGGGCCACCAATCCATGTTGGGCAGCGCCGAATAGAGGACGTAGGCGAGCTCGGACTCCGAGGAGAGGCGCCGGGCGATCGCCTCCGGGTCGGCGATCGGATAGTCCTGGCCGGTCGAGATCACGGTCTGATCAGGGTCGAGCCCAAGATCGCGCATCGCCGCCAGCGCGCGCACGATTGCCCCCAGCAGGCTGAAGTGGCCCCAGTGAACCGGTTGCCGGTCGAGAAAGTGAACGTTCTCGAAGCCGGCGATGCCGCTGCGGATCCCGCGCTCTACCGACGGGTCCGCCTTGCGGTCGACATGGATCAGGAAAGCGGTCCCGGGCACCGCCAGGCGCCGCACCATGCGGGCGACCTGCTGAGGGTGCTTATGAGCGGTGACGATGTAGGCGACGCGAATCTCGCTAGACGGCACCCGAGGCCCCCTCCCCGGCCGCGACCGCGGCCAGAACCCGCTCGAGCCGCTCGAGCCCATCCTCACGTCGGTTTTCTTTGGCGAAGGCGCGGGCATTCTCGGAGAGCCGGACACGCAACTCCGCGTCATCGCGAAGGCGAAGCACCGCCTCGATCAGGGCGGCGGGATCCTCGGGGGCAATGCAGAGGGCGGCCTCAGCCTCGCTTGCCACTCTGGCTGCCTCGCCCGCGGCCGAGACGATCACGGGCCGCCCGATCGCGCAGCAGTCGAAGAGCTTGATCGGGATCGACCTCTGGCGCTCGCGGGTGACGCCGAGTGAGACAAGCGAAGCGTCGGAGGCGCGCAGGTAGCGAGCCGCCAGCTCGGGCGAAACCACCCCGCGGAACGAGACCCGGCCCGGCGGCAGGGATTCCGCCTGCTCCTGGAGGCCGGCGAGCCTCGGGCCCGCCCCGACCACTTGCAGCTGGAAGCCATCGTCGAGCAGGCCGGCAGCCTCGACCGCCGTCTGCAGTCCCTGGGCAATCCCGACGTTGCCCGCGTAGGTGAGGACGAAGCGATCCTCCGGCATCCCGAGCGCCGAGCGCTCCTCCTCCTGCCCGCCGGCCTCGATCCAAGCGTCGGTGGTGCCGTTGGGGGCCACCGACACCTTGCCTGGATCGGCGACCTTCGCCGCGATGTCGCGTCGAAACGGCTCGGTTACGGTGACGATCGCCGACGACGACTTGTACAGCCTCTGCTCAAGCCGCTCAAGCGCTCCGACCGCCTTGGGATTGGACAGTTCGCCAAGGGCGACGGCGGCATCCGGCCAGGGGTCGCGGACATCCATCACCCAAGGCACGCGGCGCAGGCTTGCCACCGCCATCGCCGCGGCCGCCACAGGCAGTGGCGGCGAGGAGGCGAGGATCACATCCGGCCGCCTGGCAGCGATCCCGGCCAAGGCGGCCATCAGGGCGTAGCTGCCATAAGCGAGAGCCCGCGCCTTCATGCCCTTGGCGGGAGAGACCCGCACCCACACATACCGCGCCGTGAAACCGC
Organism: uncultured Conexibacteraceae bacterium; assembly: GCA_964401995.1. Taxonomy (GTDB): domain Bacteria; phylum Actinomycetota; class Thermoleophilia; order Solirubrobacterales; family 70-9; genus DATCBF01. Next base: position 97,792 of record CAYOAP010000008.1, read on the forward strand.
CGAGCCGCCGCTTCTGAACCGCCTTGCCGCGGAACTCGTCGCGAACGACCCCCTCCGGATGGTTGGGGATCTCGCAGATGACCTCAACCTCATGGCCGCCCGCGGCGAGTCGCTCGGCAAGCGGCTGCAGGCGGAAGCTGGCCGCAGTGACCTCGGGCGTGAAGTACTGGCTGAAGATCAGGACTCGCACAAACCTAAGGAGTATCTCCTCGGCGGCCTGAATCCTCCAATTCAGGCGATTGACAGTGACCACAGGCGGGCGAGGCGAGTGGGCATACTTATCGCGTGCCAGCCGAGTTGATCGCCGCAGCGGAGCTGTCCAGGCGCGATCTGACGCAGTGGCGGGAGCTGGCCGCGCGCGCGGTTGAGCCAAATCCCTTCTTCGAGCAGGAGTACGTCCTGCCCCTGGCCAGCGGCCTCAACTGCGAGCAGGAGGTGCAGCTGCTGGTCGTCCGCGATCGCGATCGATGGCGCGCCTGCATGCCTGTGCACACGGAAAAGCGCTGGCACGGGCTCCCGATCCGCTCTCTCGCGACCTGGCTGGGCCACCCCCTTTACGGTCTGCTCGGCACCCCCCTCGTCGCCCCCGAGCGCAGCGGCGAGTCGCTGGCCGAGCTGCTCGACGGCATCCCGGGATCGGTGCGAGGCGCGAAGTTCGGCGCCCTGGAGCGGGTGACGAGTGACGGGCCGCTGGGCCAGCCCCTGATGGCGCTGCTGGAGGAGCGGCGCCCGGCGCCGCTCCTCTTCGAGCGCTACGAGCGAGCGGCGCTGCGCCGCCGCCCCAAGCCGACCTATATCGAGGAGACGCTCAGTTCCAAGCACCGCCGTGAGCTTCGCCGCCTGCGCCGCAAGCTGGGCGAGGAGCTCGGCGGCGAGCCGACCGTTGTCGACCGCGCCGGCGACGACAGCGCCTACGCCGATTTCGTCGCGCTTGAGGCAGCCGGCAGCCTCGCCAAGAGCGGCACGGTGATCGCCGCCGACCCCGGGCACGTCGCCTTCTTCACGGCGATGTGCCGCGCCTTCGCCGCCCGCGGACGCCTGCAGCTGCTGGCGCTGCAAGCCGGCGACCAGACGGTCGCGATGAAGTGCAATCTGATTGCCGGCTCTACGATCTTCTTCTTCAAGATCGCCTACGACGAGCGGTGGTCCGCCTACTCCCCCGGCATCCTGCTCGAGCTGGAGATGCTCAAGCTCTTTCACGAGAATTCCGATGTCGACCTAATGGACTCCTGCGCCGACGCCAACAACTCGATGATCAACCGCCTCTGGCCCGACCGGCGCGAGCTCATCACCCACCTGCTTCCCGCGGCCGGACTGACCGGCCGCGCCACCAGGCCGGCCCTTGCTGCCGCCCGCTCACTGCGCGATTTCAAGCGCGAGAGGAGGAACCGATGACCCAGCTACTGGAGATAGACGCGGACCGCCTAGCGTCGAACTTCGCCGACGAACCGTTCAGCGTCCATCACAACCTCGCCCAGCACGAGCTGCTCACCGTCGAGGCAGTGGCGAAGCTGGCCGAACAGCTGCCCGCCAACGACATCGAGCACAACCGCGGCGACGTGCCCGCCGTCGTCACCGCCGGGCAGGTTGTCTCGGTCGACGAGACCCCGGGCGAGATCGCCCGCAATATCGAGACCAACGGCTGCTGGATGGTTCTCAAGAACATCGAGCAGATTCCCGCCTACCACCGCCTTCTTGACGAAGCCCTGAACGAGGTCGACCCGCTGGTACAGGGCCGCGAGGGCGGGATGAACCTGCGCGAGGGATACATCTTCCTCTCCGCGCCAAACTCGACCACCCCTGCCCACACCGATCACGAGCACAACTTCCTCTTGCAGATCCGGGGCAGCAAGCAGATGAACCTCGGCCGCTTCGCCGACCCTGAAGTCGAACAGCTGCAGGTCGAGAAAATGTTCGCCGGCGATCGCAACATGGACCGGCTCCCCGACGAACCAACCGCCTACGAGCTGAGCCCGGGAGACGGCGTCTACGTGCCCCCCAACGCCCCCCACTGGGTGCTCAACGGCCCGTCCGTCTCCGTCTCGCTCTCGATCACCTTCCGCACGCCGGTGACCGAGCGCGGCGCCGTGGTCCACTCGATCAACCGCCGGCTCCGCAAGCTGAAGATCTCCCCCCGTCCGCCCGGCGAGCACATCGCCACCGACAAGGCAAAGTTCGCGGTCCACCGGACGTTGAAGTCGCTGCGACGCAGTTGAGCGGGCAGCTGACGCCGATCGCGGCGCTCACCGACCGCGACCTCGGCGCTTGGCGCGAGCTGGCCCAGCGAGCCGTCGAGCCGAACCCTTTCTTCGATCCCGACTTCGTGCTGCCCGCGGCGCGGGGCCTCGGCGAATGGGAGGAGGTCGGCATCTTCCGCCTGCTGGAGGGCGCCGATTGGATTGCCTGCCTGCCGCTGCGCCGCTACTCGCGGTGGCACCGGCTGCCCCTCCCCTGCCTGGCGACCTGGCGGCACAGCTACTGCCTGCTCGGCACGCCCCTGCTCGCGCCCGGGCACGAGCAGAAGGCGATGGAGGCGATAGTCGCCGCGATGCGCGAGGCCGGCGGCACGGCCTTCGCCGGACTCGAGTGGATCCCGGCCGACGGCCCGTTGGCCGAGGCGGTCGGCGCGGCCTCTCCGGCCAGCGCAATCGCTTTCGACGACTTCTCGCGGCCGATCCTGTCGCGCCGGCAGAACGGCGACTACCTCGAGAACGTCAAGGGCAAGCACCGCCGTGAGTTCAAGCGGCTCGCCCGCGGCCTCGAAGCGGAGCTCGACGCCCCGCTTGAGCTGGTCGACAGGGCCGGAGACGCGGCGGCAGTCGAGTCCTTTCTCAGCCTGGAGGCAGCAGGCTGGAAGGGGCAGCAGGGCACGGCTCTAGCCTCGGACCCAGCCCATGCGGAGTTCCTGCGCGAGGCGGCGAGGTCCTTTGCCGAGCGCGGGGCATTGGAAATGCTCTTCCTCGAAGCCGACGGCCGGCCGGTAGCCATCCGCTGCAGCCTCCTCGCCGGCGGCGCCAACTTCTGCTTCAAGATCGCCTACGACGAGCGCTTCAGCCGCTTCTCCCCTGGCCGCGAGCTCGAGCTGCGGCTGATCGAGCGCTTCGACTCCGACGAGAGCCTCAACTGGATGGACTCCTGCGCCGACCCCGGCAACGAGGTGTTCCGCCGCCTCTGGCCGGAACGCCGCGCCCTTTCCACGATCGCCCTGCCAGCGCCCGGCCTGCGGGGCAAGGTCGCGGCCGGAGGCTTGCGGGCAACGATTGCGCTGCGCGATCGTCAGCGGGCGCGGCAGACCTAGCCGAGGCTCTTGCCAAACGCCTCAAGAGCTGCCCGGACATCCTCCGCGTCGATGAGCAGTGGCGGCAGCAGGCGAATCGTGCCCGGCTCAGGGGCGTTCACGACCAGGCCATGCTGAAGCAGGTCGTCGCGGAGGGCCGAGGCGTCAATCCCCTCCTCCAAGCCGACGCCAAACATCAAGCCGCGACCGCGGACCTCGCGGACACCGTCGAGGGAGAGAAGCCCCGCTTGGAGCTCTGCCCCGATCTCACGCACCCCGCGCAGAAGCCCCGGGTCGTTGACAATCTCAAGCACCGCGAGCGCGGCGCTTGCCACAAGTGGGCCACCGGCAAAAGTCGAGCCGTGATCACCCGGCTCAAGGATCTCGCCCGCCTCCGGCGTCGTCACGCAGGCGCCAATCGGCATGCCGCCGCCGAGCGCCTTGGCGGAAGTGAGGACGTCGGGCCGCGCCGGCGTCTGCTCGTAAGCCCAGAGCGATCCTGTCCGGCCGACGCCCGTCTGGATCTCGTCGAAGATCAAGAGCGCCCCGGCCTCGTCACAGGCCTGGCGCGCTGCCAGCAGGGCCTCGTCGCTGACCGGGTAGATGCCGCTCTCGCCCTGGATCGGCTCGATCAGCACCGCCGCCGTGTTCTCGCCGACCGCCTCGCGCAGGGCGGCCGCGTCGTTGATCGGGACCGCGCGGAAGCCCGCCAGCATCGGGCCGAGGTCGGGGTTGGCCGCCAGCGCCGGGGTCGCCGCCAGTGACCCGTAGGTGCGGCCGTGGAAGTCGCGCTCGAAGCTGACGATCTCCGGCGCCTCCACCCCGCGCCGGTGGGCGCGCTTGCGGGCGATCTTGATCGCGCACTCGTTGGCCTCTGTGCCGGAGTTGGAGAAGAAGACGCGGCCACCCAGGCTCGACTCGGAGAGCCGCTCGGCCAGCCGCACCATCGGCTCGGTGTAGAAGAGGTTGGAGGTGTGCATCAGCCGCCCGGCCTGCTCGCGGACCGCCTCGACCACGGCCGGGTTGCAGTGGCCGACCGAGCAGACCGAGATCCCGGCCAGGAAGTCGAGGTACTCCTTGCCCTCGGCGTCCCAGAGCCGCGCCCCTTCGCCGCGGACGAACTCGACCGGCGCCCGCCGGTAGGTCTGCATCAGGTAGCGGCCCTCGAGCGACTGCAGGTCGGTCAGGTTCACGGCGTCACCATCGTCCCGATCCCGGCGTCGGTGAACAGCTCCAGCAGCAGCGAGTGGGGCTTGCGGCCGTCGATGATGTGGGCCGACTGGGCGCCGCCGCGAATCGCGTCGACGCAGGCCTGCATCTTCGGCCGCATGCCGCCGTCGATCGAGACCAGCCGCTCTTCGACCTCGGCTACGGTCGCCCGCGAGATCAGCGAGCCCTCGTCGGCGGCGTCGGCGCGCCAGCCCTCGACATCGGTGAGGAAGATCGTCTTGTAAGCGCCGAGGGCGGCGGCGACCTTGCCGGCCGCCTCGTCGGCGTTGACGTTGTAGGACTGGCCGTCGCGGTCGGAGGCCGAGGAGGCGATCACCGGGATGTAGTCGACGGCGATGTGGTTGAGGACGTCGACGTCGACCCGTTCGATCGAGCCGACGAAGCCGACCTGCTCGGCGTTCGGCGCCGGCTTCACCTCGAAGAGGGAACCGTCGCTGCCGGAGAGGCCGACCGAGGGCTGGCCGTGGCGGTTGAGCCGCTCGACGATGTCGGCGTTTACCTTGCCGATCAGGACCATCTTCGCCACCTCGACGGTGTCGGCGTCGGAGACGCGCAGGCCCTCGTGGAAACGGACCTCGAGCCCGAGCCGCTCCATGTGCTCGGTGATCTCGGGGCCGCCGCCATGGACGATCACCGGGTTGAGCCCGACGTACTTGAGCAGGACCACGTCGGTGGCGAAGGCGTCGCGCAGGGCCTCCTCGCGCATCGCCGCGCCGCCGTACTTGATCACGACCGTGCGGCCGTGGAACTCGCGGATATAGGGCAGGGCCTCCAGCAGCGTCTCGACGCTGGTCCCGGCCCCCCGTGACTGCGGCGCCCGCTCGGTCATTGCCAGTCCCTTCCGTAGACGCTCACGTCGTGTACTCCGCGTTGATCCGAACGTACTCATAGCCAAGGTCGGAGAACCAGACGTGGGCCCGGTGCTCGCCGCGGTCGAGCCTGATCCCGATCTCCGCCTCGGCGACGTCCTCGGCCAGCTCGGCGGCGTCGATCGAGTCGGCCCCGATCTCCTCCAGGTCCTCACCGGCCAGAGCCATCCCGGCGGCCTGCGCGATCCGCCCCCAGTTGGGATCACGGCCGAACAACGCCGTCTTCACCAGCGGCGAGTTGGCGATCGCCCGCGCAACCCGCTCGGCCTCGGCGGCGGAAGCGGCCCCGTCGACCTGGACCCGCCCGACCCGGGAAGAGCCCTCGCCATCGGCGACGACCTCGATCGCGAGCTGCAGCAGCACCGCCTCAAGCAAGCCCTCCGGCAGCGGCGCGCCCGCCGTCCCCGTCGCCTGCAGCAGGACGGTGTCGTTGGTGCTCATCTGCCCGTCGACCGTGATCCGCTCGAAGGAAGCGTCGGTCGCCGCCCGCAGCGCCGCATCGGCATCCTCGACCACGGCGTCGGTCTGGACGAAGCAGAGCATCGTCGCCATGTTGGGCTGGATCATGCCGCCGCCCTTGGCCTGAGCTGAGATCGTGACGCCGCCGGCGCGCAGCGAGCAGCGCTTCGGCCAACGGTCGGTGGTGACGATCGCGTCAGAGAAGTTCGCGCCACCGGACTCGGAGAGGTCCGCGGCGGCCTCGCCGATCCCGCCGAGGACGGTCTCGACCGGCAGCGGCACGCCGATCACCCCGGTCTCGGCGACGGCCACCAGCTCCGGCCGCAGGCCAAGCTGGGCGGCGGCCTCGTCGCACATCGCGACCGCGTCGGCGTAGCCCTTCTCCCCGGTCTCGGCGTTGGCGTTGCCGGAGTTGACGACCGCGGCGCGGATCGCCCCCCGCTCGCAGCGATCGCGGCAGACCCGGACCGGCGCCGCCGAGGAAGCGTTGCGGGTGAGCAGGATCGAGGAGGTGACATCCTCGGCATCGCAGACGACCAGGCCGACGTCGGTCTTGCCGCCGCCCTTCAGCCCGCAGTGGGCGCCGCCGGCCCGGAAGCCGGGTGCCAGCTGCGCGGAGTCCAGCTCCTCGACCCCATCCGGCGCCTGCACCCAGCGCGACTTGAAAAAGCCGCCGCCGCTCATTTCAGCCCCTCGGTCTCGTCGAGCCCCAGCATCAGGTTGAGGCACTGCACCGCCTGCCCGGAGGCGCCCTTCCAGAGGTTGTCGATCGCCGAGAAGGCGAGCACTCTTCCCCGCTCCTCGACCGTGACGTAGACGTGGCACTCGTTGGTGTCGCGCACGTCGCGCAGCCCGGGCGGGCCGTCGACGACGTGGACGAAGGGCTCATCGGCATAGCGCTCGCGGTAGAGCGCCTGGACCTCGTCCTTGGAGATCGGCTCGGTCGTCTGCGCGTAACAGCTGGTCAGCTCGCCCTGGTCGAGCGGCAGCAGATGGGGGACGAAGGTGACCGGCGCCGGGCTTCCCAGCGCCGCCAGCTCCTGCTCGATCTCGGGCCGGTGGCGGTGGCCCTCAGTCTTGTAGGCGAAGGCGTTCTCGTCCATCGCCACGTAGTGCATCGAGTCGCCGCCGCCCCGGCCGGCGCCGGAGACGCCCTGCTTGGCGTCGATCACGACATCGGCGAGCAGGCCGCGTTCGGCCAGCGGCGCCAGCGCCAGCACGCTCGCGGTCGGGTAGCAGCCGGGGGTCGCCACCAGCTCGGCCTCGCGCAGCTGCTCGCGGTAGAGCTCGGTCAGCCCGTAGACGGCGCCGTCGAGCAGCTCGGGAGCGCCATGCTCGCCGTACCAGCGCTCATAGGTAGCCATGTCGCGGAGGCGGAAGTCGGCGGAGAGGTCGGCGACGATCGCCCCCAGCCCGCGCAGGGCAGCCACGGTCGGGGCCGAGGCGCCGTGCGGGTAGGCGACGATCGCGGCGTCGACGCCATCGACCTGGTCAAGGTCGAGCTCGGTCAGCTCCAGCGGCACCCGGTAGCGCGGGTAGAGGCTGTCGAGCCGTTTGCCGGCGTCGCTGCGCGAGGTGACGGCGACCAGCTCCAGCCGCGGGTGGCGCCAGACGATCTGCGCCGCCAGCGCGCCGGTGAAGCCGGAAGCGCCAGCGACCAGCACCCGGGCGACGGGATCTCCTGAAAGTGGCTGTTTGGGTGAGTCAGCCACGCAGCGACCCCCCGATCCTCTTCAGCTCGAACTCAATCGAGTTGCGCTGCCTGGTGACCTCCTCGTCGGTGAGCGTGCGGTCGCCGGCCCGGAACTCCAGCCGCAGCGCCAGGCTCTTGTTGCCCTCGCCGACCTGCTCGCCTGCGAAGAGGTCGAAGACCTCGGCCGAGCGCAGCAGCTCACCGCCACCGGCGACCACGGCCGCCCGCACGGCGGTGGCGGCGACATCGGCGGCGATCACCACCGCCAGGTCCTGGTAGACCGCCGGAAAGGTGGTGACGTCTTCATAAGTCTCTTCGCCGGCCGAGGCAGCGGCGACCAGCGCCGCTAGCTCGACCTCGAAGGCGACGGCCGCCTCCAGATCCCACTCGCGGCAGGCCAGCGGGTGCAGCTCGCCGATCCACCCCGCCGGTTCGCCGCCAATGCTGACCTGGGCCGAGCGGCCAGGGTGCAGGAAGGGCTCGGCCCCGGCCTCGAAGGCCAGCTCGACCCCAAGCCGCGCGGCAATCGCTTCCAACACGCCCTTCAGCGCAAAGAAATCGGCAGCCTCGCCACCCCCCCGCCACGATTTGGGTGTCAGCGGCCCCACCGCGAGACAGCCAAGCCGGTGCGGCTCGACAAACGGCGCCTCCTGCTCGCCGGGAAACTCCCCACCAAGGGTGCCGACGGGGCTCAAACGGGCCTCTACGTCCCGTTTTAGGCCCGTCGGCGGGGTGGTTAGGTAGACGCGGCCTGACTCGAAGAGGGCAATGCGGTCGGCGCCGCGGGCCAGGTTGCGCTGGGCGGCGTCGAGCAGCGAGCCGAGCACGATCGTCCGCATCACCGACTGGTCCTCGGAGAGCGGGTTTGCGACGATCACGCCGCTCGCCCGCGGATCGCCCTCCGGCAGCCGCAGCCGTCCCGCCTCGCCGGGGTCGGTGAAGCTGAGGCCGACGATCTCGTCGAAACCGAGGTCGCGGGCCGCGTCCTCCGCCCGCCGCCGCAGCCGCTGCTCGCGGCTGAGGCCGCCGACCTGGCCGGCGCTGCCCGGCAGCGTCGTCGGCAGGTTCTCGGCCAGGCCGTGGACCCGGCCCACCTCCTCGATCAGGTCGACCTCGCGGGTGACGTCGTAGTGGCGGTCGGCGGGCACCGTGACCTCAAGGTCTTCCCCTTTGGCCTCGACGCCGAAGCCGAGCCGCTCCAGGTAGGCGATCTGATCGGACTGCTCGATCCGCATCCCCAGCAGGCCCTCGACCCGGGCGGCGCGCAGGCGCAGGCGCGACGGCGCCGGAATCTCGGCGGCGACGTCGATCGTGCCGGGGACGAGCTTGGCCCCACAGAGCTCGACCATCAACCGCGAAGCCAGCTGCTGCGCCCGCAGACAGAGGTCTGGGTGCAGCTGCTTCTCGAAGCGCGACGATGCCTCCGAGCGCAGCCCAAGCAGGCGCGAGGTGCGGAGGATGTTCTTGCCGTTCCAGTTGGCGACCTCGAGCAGGACCCGGGTCGTCTCAGCTGAGACCTCGGAGACCTGGCCACCCATGATCCCGGCGATGCCCGAGGGGCCGTTGTTGTCGCAGACCAGAACCGTCTCGGCGTCGAGGGTGCGCTCGACGCCGTCGAGGGTGGTCATCTTCTCGCCCTCCGCCGCGCCGCGGACCGTGAGCGCTCCATCCGGGACCTTGTCGAGGTCGAAGGCGTGCAGCGGCTGCGCGGTCAGCAGCATCACGTAGTTGGTGATGTCGACGACGTTGTTGATCGGCCGCTGGCCGGCGGCGGTCAGGCGCGCCTGCAGCCAGGCCGGCGAGGGAGCAATCGTCACATCGGTGAAAACGCGGGCGGTGAAGCGCGGGCAGAGCTCGGGAACCTCGACCGCGACCGAGGCGTAGTCGCCGACCTCGCCCCCGCCCTCGGCCGCAGCGTCGTCCGCCCAGGGCTCGGGCCCGAGCGGGGCGGCGCTGATCGCGTGGACCTCGCGAGCCACCCCGTAGATGCCGAAGCAGTCGACCCGGTTCGGCGTCACCTCCAGCTCCAGCACTGCCTCGGCCAGCGGCAGCACCTCCGAGAGCGGCGTGCCGGCGGCAATGCCGTCTCCGAGGACGAGGATGCCGTCGGCCCCCTCGCCGACTTCGAGCTCAGAGGCGGAGAGGATCATCCCGCTCGACTCGACCCCGCGCAGCTTCGCCTTGCCGATCTTGTGGCCGCCCGGCATCACCGCTCCCGGCAGCGCCACTGGAACGGTCTGCCCGGCGGCGACGTTGGGCGCGCCGCAGACGATCGTGCGCTCGCCGTCGCCGCTGTCGACCGTGCAGACCCGCAACCGGTCGGCGTCGGGATGCGGCTCGGCGGCGACAACCTTGCCGACGACGAAATTCTCGGCCGACGGTGGCCCGATCGTGGCCACCCGCTCGACCTCGGTCCCGGTCATCGCCATCCGCTCGGCCAGCAGCTCCGGCTCGATCCCGGGATCGCAGTGCTCCTGCAGCCATGAGTACGGGACCCTCACAGGAACTGCCCCAGCATCCGCACGTCGTTGTCGAAGAAGCGCCGCAGGTCCGGCACGCCGTGGCGCAGCATCGCGATCCGCTCGACGCCCATGCCGAAGGCGAACCCCTGAACCCGCTCGGCGTCGTAGCCGTTGCCCTCGACGAAGCCGAGCACGTTGGGATCGACCATGCCGGCGCCGCCGACCTCGATCCAGCCGATCCCCTTGCAGAGGTTGCAGCGCTCACCATCGGCCAGGCTGCCGGTCCCCTCGCACTGGAAGCAGGAGACGTCGAACTCGACGCTGGGCTCGGTGAAGGGGAAGAAGTGCGGCCGCATCCGCGCCTGGCGGGTCTCGCCGAAGATCGCCCGCAGCATCTCCAACAGCGTCCCCTGCAGGTCGGCGAGGGTGATGCCCTCGCCGATCGCCAGCCCCTCGACCTGATGGAACATCGGGCTGTGGGTGGCGTCGGAGTCGCGCCGGTAGACCTTGCCCGGGACGACGATGAAGATCGGCGGCGCCTGCGTCTCCATCGCCCGGATCTGCATCGGCGAGGTGTGGGTGCGCAGCAGCACGTCGGGGTGGGACTGCACATAGAAAGTGTCCTGCAGCATCCGCGCGGGATGGCCCTCCGGGTGGTTGAGAGCGGTGAAGTTGTAGTAGTCGTGCTCGATCTCGGGACCCTCCATCACCCGGTAGCCGAGTCCGACCATCACGTCCTCGATCTGCCGCATGGTGCGGGTGATCAGGTGCAGGTGGCCAGCCGGATGCGCGGGGGCGCCCGGCAGGGTGACGTCAACCTGGTCCGCGGCAAGCTGGGCGTCGAGCTCTGAGGCGTCGAGCCCGGCAGCCCTCGCCTCAAGCAAGGACTCCAGCGCCTTGCGCGCCTGGTTGGCGGCCCCTCCCACCTTGCCCCGTTCCTCGCCCGGGAGGTCGGCGATGCCCCGCAGGATCGTCGTCAGCTCGGCTTTGCGACCGAGGTAGCGAACCCGCAGCTCCTCCAGCTCGGCGCTGCTCGCGGCAGCGCCGATCGCAGCCTCGGCCTCAGCCTGGATAGCGGCTACTCGATCAAGCATCTGGCGTCTCCTCCGACATCGCGAGCGACGATATCCGCTCGCAGACGATCGCCGCCGCGGCGGCGACGTTGAGCGACTCCGCGCCTCCCGGCCGGACCGGAATCGTCACCTTTGCCTCACACTGGCCGAGGACCTCGGCGGGCAGGCCCTCGCGCTCGGCGCCGAGGCAGAGCGTCGCCGCGCTGTCGATCGCCCCGAGGCCATCGCCGCCGTGGGCGACAAGCGCCGCCCGTGGCGCCGGGGTGCCGTCAATCTCGGCCCGGGCCAGGGGCTGGCCAAAGATCGAGCCCATGCTCGCCCGCACCGCCTTCGGCGAGAAGGGGTCGGCGCAGCCGGGGCCGAGCACCACGGCGCCGTCGATCAGTGCGTGGGCGGTGCGCAGGATCGCGCCGACGTTGCCGGGGTCGGCGACGCCGTGCAGGTAGAGGCAGGTCATGCCTGCCGGATCGGCCCAGCGCTGGGGCCAGACCGCGATCGCCCGGGTGCCCGACCCCAGGGTCGAGACCTCGGCCAGCAGAGCCGGCTCGACCTCGTCGCCGCCAAGCCCGGCGCCGGCCGCGGTCAGCAGCAAGCGGGGCTCGACCCCGGCCGCCAGCCCAGCCTCGACCAGATCCTCGCCCTCGGTGACGAAGGCGCCCTCGCGTTCGCGGTGCTTGCGGTCGCGCAGCTTGCGGACCAGTTTCAGCTTCTCGTTGTGGGGGCTGGCGATCATCTGTTGTCAGTTCTTGTCTGGCGAATCTTCTCCTGGGAACAAAAAAAGGCGGGCCGTGAAGACGGCCCGCCCGGGAAACTGGAGTGCATGGCTGCGACTAGGCGGCCGCACCCTCCCGGGCAAGCTCCACAAATCGGCGGAACGCATCGCGGTCGGTGACCGCGATGTCGGCGAGCATCTTGCGATTGACCTCGACCTCGGCCTTGCTGAGGCCGTGGATAAGTTCGGAGTAGCTCATGCCCTCAAGCCGGGCGGCAGCGTTGATCCGCGTGATCCAGAGACGGCGGAAATCACGCTTGCGGTTGCGCCGGTCGCGGTAGGCGTACATGCCCGAGCGCTGAACCTGCTCTTTGGCGAAACGGTAGGAGGAGTGCTTGCGGCCGAAATAGCCTTTCGCCTCCTTCAGAACCTTGCGCCGCTTCTTGCGCGCGTGGACCGAGCGCTTGACGCGGCTCACTTGCCGCCCCCAAGCAGTGCCCGCACCGTCTTCGCATCGGCCGGGGAGATCTCAACCGGGCGCGCCATCCGCCGCTTCCGCTTCGGCGACTTCTTCTCGAGGATGTGGCTTGAGTAGGCGCGCCGCCCACGCAGCTTGCCTGTGCCGGTCTTGCGGAAGCGCTTCTTGGCGCCGGAATGAGTTTTCATCTTGGGCATCGGGTCCGCTATTGAAGCAGACCTGGGCCTCAGCCCATGTTCCGGATGACGCGACGCCGCAGGGGGTTGGGCAATCCAGCCGCGGTAGCGATCGCTGTCGCGCCGATCCCACCCCAAGCCCCAGAGGCGAAAACCCTGGATTCGGCGCAAAGGTCGGCATCGGCAAAACGCCACTTGTAGGACTCTGCCCCGTCCAAGAATCGATAGGCGACAACCCCGTCCCCACAAGCCTCGCGCACAGTGTGGGCAAGCAGGACGAAGCCGAGAGATAGGTCGTCGAAACGACGGTCCCTGCCGGCCTGGTAGTACCACTCCGATCCAGCGAAGCGCCACCCGTACCAGGCGGCAACCGTCTCGCCCTCGATTTCGGCGAGCCAGAGTCGCAACCAGCCCCGCTTCTGGGCCGCGGCAGCGAACTCACGGTGGAACTCGCCACGGGCGCCTTCGAAGACCCCGGATGACTCCCCTTCCCAGCGCTCGCCGTGAAGGCGAAAGAGAGCATCGAGGTCGGATTCGAGCCGGGCGGACTCGGTCGAGAGGCGAAACGAGAGCGCCTGCTCCTCGACCAGGCGCCGCTCGCGGCGACGCACCTGCTGCCGGAAGTTGCGACTCCTCGCCGCGAGCAGCTGGTCCCAGCTCGTCCCGGCAAGGCTGACGACGGGGTCGGGGTGCGTGGCAACTCTCTTGCCACTGACAAGCTCGCCCCAACCCTGGTCCCCCGGCAACCGCTCCGCCAGCACCACCGAAGGGAAGCCCCCTCCCAGTCTCGTTGCCCGGCGGATCCCCTCGCCCGCGGCGGGGCGATGCTGCGGAGCGCAAACCGGCGAGCGCAGGTCCCCGTCGCCGATGAAGCGGGCGATTCGAAACGGCCCGGCCTTCATCGAGTAGAGCGGCACGATGGCGATCGTCTCGCCGTCCCGATCGCGACAGACCAAGGTTTGCAGTGGTTTGCCGCCGCCCAGATGCCGCCACCAGATTGAGTTCCACTCCCAGGTGGCAAAGGGGTGCCCCGCCACCTCGCCCAGTCGCAGCCAGTCGTCCTTGAGGTCATCGAGGCTGTCCACCACCACGATCTCAACCTCGCTGTCAACGGCGGCCGGCGCAGCGGCCCTGGGCTCTGTGTCAGGCGTTCGGGCCACCGCCGGGATTGAAGCAGGCGCAGCCGACCCCGCTCGCGGATACCCTGCGCCGCGATGCGGATCGTCTACGTGATCGGGACCCGGCCCAACTTCGTCAAGACGGCGCCGGTGATCGCGGCCCTGCGCAAACGGCTGCCCGAGGGGCGCCACACGATCGTCCACACCGGCCAGCATTACGACCGGCTGATGTCCGACGTCTTCCTCGAGGAGCTGGGGGTGCCGGCGCCCGACCACATGCTCGAGGTCGGCTCCGGCAGCCACGCGCAGCAGACGGCGCGGGTGATGGAGCGGCTGGAGCCGGTGCTCGAAGCCGAGCGCCCCGACCTGGTCATGGTCCCCGGCGACGTCAACTCAACCCTGGCCGCAGTCCTGACCGCGACCAAGATGGGGATACCGGTCGCCCACATCGAGTCCGGCCTGCGCAGCTTCGACCGCACGATGCCGGAGGAGGTCAACCGGATCGTCGCCGACGAGTTCTCCGAGTACCTCTTCCTCCACTCCGACGAGGCGATCGAGAACCTGCGCGCCGAGGGCATTGCCGACGAGCGCATGCACTTCGTCGGCAACACGATGATCGACACCCTGGTCGCGCTCGAAGGCCGCATCGGTGAGGCCGGCAGCGCCGCGCGCCTCGGCGTCGAGCCCGGCGGCTACACGCTCGTCACCCTGCACCGCCCGGCGCTGGTCGACGGGCCTTTGCTGCCGGAGACCGTCAGCCGGCTCGCGGCGCTGGCGGAGGAGATGCCGGTCGTCTTCCCGGTCCACCCCCGCACCCGCAAGATGATGGAAGCGGCCTCCGCCGCCGACCATCCCGGCCTGATGCTGATCGAGCCGCTCGGCTACCTCGACTTCCTCTCGCTGGTGGCCGATGCCGGCGCGGTCCTGACCGACTCCGGCGGCATCCAGGAGGAGACGACCTACCTCGGCGTCCCCTGCTTCACGCTGCGCGACAACACCGAGCGCCCAGTCACGATCCGCGCCGGCACCAATACCCTCCTGGGCCTAGACCCGGCGGCAATCGCAACCATCCCGGCCGCGCTGGCTGCTCGATCAAGCGAGCGGCCCGATCCTCCACCGCTCTGGGACGGCCATGCCGCCGAGCGGATCGCCGATGTCATAGCGGGCTAAGGGCCATCCCGATAGGGGTGGAACGTCTTGCACTTTTTCGCCGCCTCCCTTCGGGCGACAGCCACCGCGGCCCGTCGAAAAAGTTAAGTGGAACCCCTACCGGGATGGCCCCTACACAGCGGCGTCGTCGGCCGGCTCAGCGGCCTCGACGGGTGCTGTTGAGTCAGCGTCGGGCTCCGCTTTCGCGGCGTCTTTGCCCGGGGCCAGCAACATGCTCATGTTGCGGCCTTCCTGCAGCGGGTCCGACTCGATCACGGCGAGCCCGCCGAGATCCTCAAAGAGTTTCTGCAAGAGCGCCCTGCCCCGCTCCGGATGCGCCTGCTCGCGGCCGCGGAACATGATCGTGATCTTGACCTTGTCCTGGTGGCGGAGGAAGCGCTCGACGTGGCCCTTCTTGGTCTCGTAGTCGTGGGTCGCGATCTTGGGCCGCAGCTTGATCTCGCGGATGTTGACCTGCTGCTGGTGCTTGCGCGCCTGCTTCAGCTTCTGCTCCTGCTCGTATTTGTACTTCGAGTAGTCGAGCAGGCGGGTGACCGGCGGTTTCGAGCCGGCGGCGACCTCGACCAGGTCGAGGTCGGCGTCCTGGGCCCGTTTCAGGGCATCGGCGATCTCGACGATCCCGAGCTGCTCGCCGTCGGCGCCGATCAGGCGGACCTGGGGCACGCGGATGCGCTCGTTGACCCGAGTCGTGTCGCGCTCTGGTGGGCGCCGATCGAACCTACGCGGGACCGGCACTAGCGGAAGGAGCGCTGGAACTTCAAGTGGACGAGAGGTAGGGAAGCAGGCACGGGACGCTCAGCGGCGCGGGGTGTTTGAGGTGCCTACGATCAAGTCGGCGCAGTATAGAGGCAAGCGAGAGATAAGCAACCGCTCGATTTTTCAGGAGCGATTGTCCTGGTCGGCGACGCGGCCAGCGAAGTCGCCGACCGGCATCGCCCCCAGCTCGCCCTCTTCGTGCGAGCGGACGGCGATCGCGCCCGCCTCCTGCTCGCGATCTCCGACCACAAGCATGTAGGGGTAGCGGCCGAGCTCGGCGTCGCGGATCTTGCGGCCGACCGACTCCGAGCGCTCGTCGACGGTGACCCGGACCCCGGCCTCGCCCAGTTCGGCGGCGATCCGATCGGCGTACTCGTTGTGGCGGTCGGAGACCGGCAGCACGATCGCCTGCACCGGCGCGAGCCAGGTCGGGAACCGCCCGGCGTAGTGCTCGATCAGGATCCCGGCGAAGCGCTCCATCGAGCCGAGCAGGGCGCGGTGGATCATCACTGGCCGGTGCTGGCCGTCGTCGGCGCCGACGTAGGAGAGATCAAAGCGCTCCGGCATCTGGAAGTCGAGCTGGCAGGTGCCGCACTGCCAGGAGCGGCCGAGCGCGTCGGTGACGTGGAAGTCGATCTTCGGCCCGTAGAAGGCGCCATCGCCCGGGTTGAGCTCGTACTCGCGGTTCTGGCGGTCGAGCGCCTCGGTCAGCGCCGCCTCGGCCTTGTCCCACTGCTCGGGGCTGCCCATCGACTTCTCCGGCCGGGTCGAGAGCTCAACTTTGACGTCCTCGAAGCCGAAGCGGGCGTAGAGCTCGTCGATCGCCTCGCAGATGCTCGCCACCTCGTCGGCAATCTGGTCCTCGGTGCAGTAGACGTGGGCGTCGTCCTGGGTGAAGGCGCGCACCCGCAGCAGCCCGTGCAGCACCCCCTCGCGCTCGTTGCGGGAGACGCGGCCGAACTCGGCCAGGCGCAGCGGCAGCTCGCGGTAGGAGTGGCGCTCGGAGTCGAAGACGAGGCAGGCGCCGGGGCAGTTCATCGGCCGCAGCGCGAACCTGCGCCCGTCGACCTCCATGAAGTACATGTCGTCGCGGTAGTTCTCCCAGTGCCCGGAGCGGTGCCAGAGCTCCTCGTCGAGCACCTGCGGGGTGGCGATCTCCTTGTATCCGCGCTTGCGCAGCTGGTCCTGGACCTCGGCCTCGATCAGGTGCAGAAGCGTGGTCCCGTTGGGCAGCCAGAACGGCATCCCCGGCGCCTCTTCGCGCAGCATGAAGAGGCCGAGCTGTGGTCCGAGGCGGCGGTGGTCGCGGGCTTTGGCCTGCTCGATCCGCTCCAGGTGCTTGCTCAGCTCCTTCTTCGAGAAGAAGGCGGTGCCGTAGATCCGGGTCAGCATCTGGCGCTTCTCGTCGCCGCGCCAGTAGGCGCCGGCGAGCGAGCTGAGCTTGATCGCCTTGATCCGGCCAGTCGACGGCCCGTGCGGGCCGCGGCAGAGATCCTCGAAGGGGCCGTTGCGGTAGAGCGAGACGGTCTCGACGCCTTCGCCCTCAATCAGGTCCTTGATCAGCTCGACCTTGTAGCTCTCGCCCTGGGCCTCGAAGATCTCGATCGCCTCGGCGACCGGAACGTCGCGGCGCGAGAACTCCTCGTCGGCCTCGATGTGGGCGCGCATCGCCGCCTCGATCTTCTCCAGGTCGGCGTCGGTGATCTTCACCGCGTCAGGGAAGTCGAAGTCGTAGTAGAAGCCGTTTTCGATCGCCGGCCCGATCGTCACCTTGACCCCCGGGTAGAGCTCCTGCACCGCCTCGGCCATGACGTGGGCGGCATCGTGGCGGATCAGGTCGAGCGCCTCGGGGTCGCGGTCGGTGAGGATCGCGATCTCGGTCCCGTCGGGGAGCGGCGCCGAGAGATCGTGCAGCTCGTCGCCGAAGCGGATCGCCAGCGCCGCCTTGGCCAGGCCGGGGCCGATCGCCGCGGCGGCATCGGCGCCGGTCGCGCCCCCGGGCAGCTCCAGCGGGGTGCCGTCAGGCAGGCTGACGGTGATCTTCTCGGTCGCGGCCTCCACGCGGGCATGGTATCCACGGCGCCGCCGGGCAGTGGCCAGCCAGGACGCGTTCGAGCTTTGTCCCGGATAGCGGGAACAAGCTCGAACGCACTCAGTGGCTTCGTGGTCCCTGGCGCGCCTGGCGGACGGCAATCAGCGGGCAGGGGCTGCTGCCACGAACCGGATCGACCGTTTCCCACAGCACGTAGGGAGGCGCGACCTTGAGCACCCGCAGGCCCGAATAGGGCTGCTGCTTGAGGCCGCCCTGGGTGACGACAAATCGCACCCCAGGCAGCAGGGCATGTCCGGCTTCGTCTGCCGACTTGATGCAGACGCGGCCGCCGCGCAGCTCCCAGGAGATGTAGGGAGCGCCGTGCTGTTCGGCGAGCAGCTGGGGCGAGGCGAGCACCAGGGTCGAGTCGGCGGCGATCAGCGGGCGAAAGCCGGTCAGCGCCGGCGAGTACGAGGGCGGCCCGACCGGGGCGTTGGCGAAAGCGAGCAGCGAGCAGACAGCGGCCGCAGCGAGATAGACAAGCGCCGCCAGGCCGGCAATCGCGCCTCCAGAGAACCGCCTCTCCCCCGCATCGGCCGGGCGATCGAGCAACGGCAGGACGATGACGAGGGCGCAGAGCGGGGCCGCGATCTCGATCGCCTTGGCGGCGGTGTAGGGAGTGCCGCCGACCCGGGCGGCGGCGTAGGCGAGGCAGGCGGCGGCGAAGCCGGAGAGGATCGCCGTCTCGCGACGGCGGATGCAGCGCACTGCGCCGTAAGCGAGCAGCGCCAGGGCGAAGGCGGCGCCGAGGTGATAGCCGAAGGCCGGGACCGCGCCGTCGCCAGGGGCGAGGCGGAAGTCTCCCGAGGGCCAGATCCCCAGCGCCTCGAAGGGCGAGACCTGGCCGAAGAGGTTGCCGAGGCCGGGGCCGTTGGGGTCAAAGGTCTCGAAGCTGTGGAAGTCGATCATCCGGCCGATCTCTGGAGCCACGAGGACGACGAACAGAAGAACTGCCAGAAGGACAGACCGCCAGGCTGCCGGCGGCGGGATGAGGGGGGCCTGCGGGCGGGCCAAACTGGGTCCGTTCTCGGCCCCCCTCATCCCGCCGCTCGCAGAGCTGCCGACCCCCTTCAAGGTGAGTTCTGCAAGCAGCCAGATGGCTGCGGTGCCGACTAGCCAGATGAGGCCCGGGAAGCTGTAGGTGTAGACGCTGCCTGCTGCAATTACGGCTGCGGGGATGAAGCGGAGGGGCAGATTCCGCCAGGACTCGTTGCGCGTCGCCTCTCTCAGAGACAAGGCGAAAGCGAGGACGTAGAGGGCCTGGATTGTCTCCTTGAAGGAGCCCTGGGCGTAGTAGGAGGCGACCATGTATGTCAGGCCGACCGCAAGGGCGCCTGCCGTCCGGCGCAGGGACGGGAGGTTGGCGAAAGCCGTTAGGGCCGTTAGCGAGGCGAGGATTGCTGCGGCAATCGTCAGGCCGGTGAATCCCTGGACCAGGTTGACCCCCAAGCCCTTGCTCAGGGCCACCACGATCGAGTGCGGGCCCAAGGGGTATCCCTGGTGGAGCAGCGGCGAGCCGGCGCCGTGGGCCAGATGATCGGTTGCCAGCAGGTGCTGGGACATGTCTGGGTTGAAGCTGGTGCCGAGGATGCCGAAATGGCCTTCGGCGACGAAGGGGAGCGATGCCGCCGCCAGCGCCAGGAGCGCGACCGGCGCGCCGGTTCTCAGCGCAGTGCCCACGCCTTCGGTGCGGCCTCTGAGGAAGAGGACGGTGCCGACGGTCAGCACCAGCACGGCTACCGCCGAGATCACACCGTCGCCTGGCAGGCGCACCGTCCCCCAGCAGATCGCGCAGAGCAGGGCCAAGCCGACCGCGGGCGACAGCCACGACCATTGCCTCACTCCGCAGAGCGCGACCGCCGCCTGTCCGAGCGCCAGCGAGGCGGCGCATACCGCCAGCACGGCTGCATAGGTGCCGATCACTCATGGGCGTTACTGGGCTCGAACCAGTGACCTCCACCTTGTCGAGGTGGCGCTCTCCCAACTGAGCTAAACGCCCGGGACGGCGATTCTATGCAAAGCAGTCCCGGGCGCTCGCCGCTGCTATCGGTAGGTCAGGTGCCCGTTGGCCTTGCACTTGAAGCCGGCGTTCTTGTAAGCCTGCGCGTAGCCGGGTTTGTGAGAGCAGAACTCGCCCGCAGCGAGGCATTTTGTTCCACCTGGCGTCGAAGCGTTGACGCAACTGGCCTGAGCTATGGGCTGGGCCGGCGCAGTAGCGGGACCGACCGCCGCGATCGCCCCCAGGGCTGCGATTGCGACGGTTGCTAGGGCTTTTCGCATTGACTGGCTTCTCCTATTTGTTGGCTTCCAAGAAGCAAAAACATTTTCGTTTGCAAGCCAATATTCGTCGTCCGATCACGCTCCCCTAGGTAGGGCGATCGACCGACGCCGAGAAACTCAAGTCTGAGCCTGCAAAAGCCGATGCAACCAGTGCAACTTCCGGGCATACCTGGTGTTTATTTAGTCAGAGTCAGAGCGCATCACACAAGACTTGAGGACTGACGAGCCGGCGACCAAGGCCTGCCGGTGGCACGTCCTTCGGAACACAGAGGGCCCCTATACGGGGCCCTTTTCCGTTCTGCTGCGTGCCGGGCTCAGATGTGGTCGCTCGGCAAGTGCCAGCGGCGCGGCGCGATCAGCTCGCCGATCGTGGCGGGGCCCCAGGAGCCGGGCTCATAGACCTGGGCCGGGGTGGGCTCATCCAGCACCGGCTGGGAGACCTCCCAGAGGCGCTCGATCCCTTCCGAGCTGGTGAACAGGGTGCGGTCGCCGACCATGACGTCGTGGATCAGGCGCTCGTAGGCGTCGAGCGCCTGATGGTTGCCGCCGAAGCTGTCGGCGTAGTTGAAGCGCATGTGCGCCTCGCCGAGGCGCATCGCCGGCCCCGGGACCTTGGCCAGGAAGCTGGCCGAGATACTGCCCGGGTCGCCAAGCTCGAAGGTGAGGTGGTCGTGGCCGAAGGACTCGGCGACCTGGTCGCAGTCGAGCGGGAACATCCGCCGCGGCGGCTGCTTGAAGGCGACGGTGAGCAGATGGCGGTTCTGGGCGAGCCGCTTGCCCGAGCGCAGATAGAAGGGCACGCCCTCCCAGCGCCAGTTGTCGACAAAGGCCCGCAGCGCCACAAACGTCTCCGTCTCCGAGTCGGCGGCGACGCCCTCCTCGGCGCGATAGCCGGAGTACTGGCCGCGGACCACGTCGCCGGGCGCGAGCGGCAGCAGCGAGTCGAAGACCTTCTGGCGCTCGATCATCAGCGCCTTCGAATCGAGCGAGACCGGCGGCTCCATCGCGACGAAGCTGAGCACCTGGAAGAGGTGGGTGACGATCATGTCGCGGAAGGCCCCGGTCTGCTCGTAGAAGCTGCCGCGCATCTCGATCGAGAGGGTCTCGGGGACGTCGATCTGGATGTGATCGATGTGGTTGCGGTTCCAGACCGGCTCGAACATGCCGTTGGCGAAGCGCAGCGCCAGCAGGTTCTGAACTGCCTCCCGGCCCAGGTAATGGTCGATGCGGAAGATGTCGCCCTCGTTGAAGACGCCGCAGAGGTGTGCGTTCAGCTCCTTCGCGGAAGCGAGGTCGGTGCCAAACGGCTTCTCGGTGATGACGCGGGCGCCGCGGCCGAGCCCAGCCTCCCCCAGACCCTCGATCGTCCCAGCAGCTGCCCGCGGCGGCAGCGAGAGGTAGTGCAGGAGGCCTGCCTGCGGGCCAAGGTCCTCGCGAGCAGCGGCAACCGCCCGGCCGAGATCCTCGAAGCCCTCACCGACCGAGGCGTAGCCAAGGTTCTGCTCGAACCGCTCCCAAGCCTCGGCCGAGGCCGGCTTGCGACCCGAATCGTCGACCGCGGCGTGCGCCATCTCGCGAAACTCGTCCTCCGAGAGGTCGCCGCGGGCGGCCCCGATGATCCGAAACCGCTCCGGCATCAGCCCCGCCTCGGCGAGATGGAACATCCCCGGCAGCAGCTTCCGTTTCGCCAGATCCCCGGTCGCCCCGAAGAGGACAACCACCTGGTCCTGCGGCACCTGGCCCGAAGGCGCCTGCCGAACTGCGCTCGCAGTATCGATGCTCACGAATTCAGCCTGACAGATGATGAAAGGCAGGCAATCCGAACGCTGCTCGATGTCGCCTAGTTGGACTTCCTGATCGAGACCATCGGCAGGACGGCAGTTGTCTGTTCCATCTTCATCTTGCCCACCCTTGCAGGCCGCTGCGCAAGGTCAAGTCTCTACTCAGTCCCGCATTCCCAATCGCCAGCGCTTGCGACGACTCGGCCTTTCTCCAGCCCCGAAATCTTGCTGGCGCAGCCTTCTACCGCGAACACGGCATATCGAAGCCCAGCGATCCCCGAGATGTCAAAGCCGCTCCGCATGCGCCGCGTGCGGAGTTCTTCCCGGCCCCCGCCGGAGAAATCCAGACGCACATGGGCTACCGGGGTGTCGTAGGCCGCGATGCCGATGTCGAATGGCTGCCAGTCAGCATTAGCCGGCACCGGCACAGTCAGGACCCGGGCGTGCTGGGATGGCCCCAAGCCACACTGCGTTTCACCAAACTGCTCGCCACCTAGACCAACTCCGGGAAACTTGTGGACCGGTCCCGCGACGCTGACGTCAAAACATGGTGGCCCACCGCCCCCGCGCTCGACAGCGACATACCAGATGAACTGCTTGATCCTGCCGGAGCCCAGCAGCACCACCCCGCTTGGCTTTTCCACTTCACTTGGGTGGGTGGGGAAGGGCCGGTGGCCTGCTGCCTGTCCAGAATTGCTGAATGCGCACGCTGCTCCGACGAGCGCGACGATGCTCACCAAACCGACGACGAGTGCCTTTTTCATTCCGCCTCCCACAGGCTAATGCTGAACCCGCAACTCATTCGCTGGCCCACGAACATGACTGCCCCAATGCCTGGAAAGGGTCGGATGGAGATCAAGGTGATCTGCCATACAGGCACCGAGCCGGGGCTCAGAGGACACACAAAGCCCCTGGCTCATCTTCACCTCGATAGACAATATTGCCGGATGCGTTGTAGCCCACGGCTTCGTGCAGGCAGCTGGGGCCGAGTACCTTCACATATCCCCAGCGAAAGCGATCAACGTGAATCTTGCGAGCCTGCTCGTAAGACACGAGCCGAAGATTGAGGTCGCGCTTGCCAGCTTCGTCCAGATCCAGATGCACCTGCACCACATTGCGGGGGAACACCATGCCAAGGACCTCTTTTTCCACCTCATGCCTCGCGTCGATGGGTCCACTGAACGCCGGCGTCGGGCAGGTTGACGTGCTTGAAAACAAATAAGGGGATCCTGGCTTGGGTCTAAACCCGACTCCGAAACACACTCGGCGCGGGGAGCGGCCAATCCCTTCTGCCGCAACTAACCGCCAGGAATCTCTCTCAATATGAACCGTTGTCAAAATGAGCTGTGGAGGACGTACGGGTCCTTCCGCTGAAACCGGTGTGCTTGCCAGCCACAATGACATGGCCAACCCTAGGCCGATGACTCGTGCCCTCTGAATCCAGGCAGACGACCATCGCCGACGCTCGGTTAGTCCACCAGTCCGCAATAAGGCACCTTTACGGATGACCACGAGGAAGAAATACCAGGCCACGCATACCTAGAAGTAGAAGTGACTTAGGAATCCGGTACAAACACTTGATCCAGTGCAGGCAGGAAGCTCGCTATGGCCGAGGCACCAATGGAACTCGCTTGATTGACTGGTTGTCTGAATCGATGCAAACCAGCCTCGTAGGGAAGGGGTAAGCACGCAATGAAGATGACGAAAGTCGAGCCGGTCGTTCCGATGGTTGCCGTGACCAAGCCGGCCTAAGCGGCAAATGTCGCCTGCGGGAAGGCGCCTACCAGAATCGAACTGGTGTAAACGGCTTTGCAGGCCGCTGCGTAGCCACTCCGCCAAGGCGCCGGGAGGCGCTGTGAAGCCTAGCGGCAGCCAGGCATGCTCAGGCGGTCGCCTGCGCCAGGGGCTGGGCTCGTGGCGTGGCGCTGGAGAAGGTCAGGGCGCCGTCGTCGAGCTCGCCGTAGCGCAGCATCCGCAGATCGATCGGGTAGTTCATCCGCAGCTTCCAGGGCTCCTTGGAGCCCTGTTTGGGGAGCTGGTCGACCGAGCGCAGGACGTAGCCGGCGGTGAGCGGCATCAGCGGCTCCGGCGTGATCGAGGGATCGGTCACCCGGGGGACGCACTGCCTGTATCCGTGGGCGTCCATGTGGGCGAGCAGGCGGCAGACGTATTCGGCGGTGAGGTCGGCTTTCAGCGTCCAGGAGGCGTTGGTGTAGCCGAGCGTGAAGGCGAAGTTCGGCACCTCGCTCAGCATCATGCCCTTGTAGGTCAACGCCTTGGTCATGTCGGCCTCCTCGCCGTCGACCGAGACCCGCATGCCGCCGAGGAAGAGCAGATTGAGCCCGGTCGCGGTGACGATCAGGTCGGCGTCGAGGTCGGCGCCGGACTCGAGCTTGATCCCGCCCTCGGTGAAGGCCTCGATCCGGTCGGTGACGATCTCAGCGCTGCCTGAGGAGATCGCCTTGAAG
Organism: uncultured Conexibacteraceae bacterium; assembly: GCA_964401995.1. GTDB lineage: Bacteria > Actinomycetota > Thermoleophilia > Solirubrobacterales > 70-9 > DATCBF01. The sequence goes on from CAYOAP010000008.1 coordinate 121,886, forward strand.
AGATCGCCGTCGGGAACCAGGCAGAGGCGCTGGTCCCAGGGGTCGTAGCTGGGCTTGAAGTGGGTGTCGATGTCGTAGCCGGCGGGCAGCGCTTTTTGCACGCCACGCCGCAGCGCCGCCTTCATGATCCGCGGCCGGCGGCGGCTGAGCTGGTAGCTCAGCATCTGCAGGAGCACGTTCTTCCAGCGCACGATCGGATAGGCGACCCGGTCCGGCAGGACCCGGCGCAGCTTCTTGGCGAGGCCGTCTTCGCCCGGCATCGAGACCACATAGGTCGGCGAGCGCTGCAGCATCGTCACCTGCTCGGCCTTCTCCGCCAGCGAGGGAATCAGCGTCACCGCGGTGGCGCCGCTGCCGATCACGACCACGCGCTTGCCGGTGTAGTCAATGTCCTCGGGCCAATGCTGGGGGTGGACGACCTCCCCGCCGAAGCGATCGAGGCCGGGGAACTCCGGCGTGTAGCCCTCGTCGTAGCGGTAATAGCCGCTGCAGACGAAGAAGAACCCACAGGTCAGCTGAACCGTCTCGCCGCTGTCGGAGCGCTCGGCCTCGACCGTCCAGCGGCCGTCTGCGCTCGACCAGTCGGCGCTGACGACGCGATGGTGGAAGCGGATCTTGCGATCGATGCCGGCGTCGCTCGCCGTCTGGCGGACATAGCTGAGGATCGAGGAGCCGTCGGCGATCGTCTTCGCCTCGGTCCAGGGCCGGAAGCGGTAGCCGAGGGTGTGCATATCCGAGTCCGAGCGGATGCCCGGATAGCGGAAGAGATCCCAGGTGCCTCCGATGTCGGCGCGCGCCTCGAGGATCGCGTAGCTCTTGCCAGGGCAGCGCTGCTGCAGATGGTGGGCGGTGCCGATGCCGGAAAGGCCGGCGCCGACGATCAAAACGTCGAGATGTTCAGACGTTGTCATCTATTCTTGCAATGGTATCGGTTCGACCGGGTTGGCTGGCGAGCCAAGCAGCGCGGTGGATTGCTCCCAGGCGCAGGCTCAAACCGCCAGGAAAGCCGACTGCCGCCCTATTCTCTGCTTCGTGAGCGGAGAAACAAAACCAGACGCCGACTTCACGCCCGACACTGGGTCCTCGCGGCGGCTGCGAGCCGTTCTCATCGGCTGCGGCGTGGCCGCGATCATCTTCGCTGGATTTGCCGTCGCCGCCTTCGCGATGTCGGGCGCCACCCTCGGCTCTGACCCTGCCGCGCTGGCGCGGGTCGACACGCAGACATTTGGCGGCACAGTGGAGCAGGTCCACGCCACCGGCCCGAACGGGAAGCCAATCCCGATCGCCGTCCACGACGGCCGCCTGATCCCGAAGCGCAAGCTCCGGCCTGGCGAGACCGTCTCGGTCGACGTCGTCGTCAAGCGCCCCGGCTGGGTCGGCTGGCTGGTCGGCAACGAGCAGCACCAGCACCTGACCCTGCGCGCGCCGGCCGCCCGGGTGCGGAGCCGCTGGCTGACGGTGAAGCCCTCTGCCCCGCCCAGGATCTCCTTCGACCAGCCGGTGCGCTCCGTCGCCTTCGGCGCCCCCGGCCATCTCCAGCGCCGCGTCTTCGTCCACCCCCAGCGATCGGTCAGCCTCGGCTCGCGCCAGTCGGCCGGGACGGTCGTGATCGCCGGCGCGCCCCGCTCCTGGGAGCGGCTCGGAATGCCGCAGAGCGTCACCTGGTTCCCCGCCGGCGACTCGCCCAGCGTCGCCGCCAGCCCGGCCCCCGGCGCCGATGTCTCGCCGGCGACGCCGCTGCGGCTCACCTTCTCCAAGCCGGTCCGCAAGGTCCTCGGCTCGGCGATGCCGACGCTGTCGCCGGAGGCGACCGGCAAGTGGCATCACGTCGACAGCCACACGCTGCTCTTCCGCCCCTCGGGCTACGGGGCCGGGCTCAGCACCAGCCTCGAAGCCCAGCTGCCGAAGCGCGTCGACGTGATCGCAGCGGATGGCTCGCTGCACGGCGGCCGCAGCATCGCCTGGAACATCCCGCCGGGCTCGACCCTGAGGCTGCAGCAGCTGCTCGCCGAAGCCGGCTACCTGCCGGTCGACTGGAAGCCATCGGGCGCCCCCGTCGCCCACACGCCGGCCGCCGAGCTGCGCGCCGCGGTCGAACCGCCCAAGGGCCACTTCTCCTGGCGCTACTCGAATGTCCCCGCCAGCCTGCACGAATCCTGGTCAGCGGGCAAGGAGAACGTCGCCACCGAAGGGGCGGTGATGGCCTTCGAGGGCGCCCACGAAATGGAACTGGACGGAGTCGCGGGCGCGGATGTCTGGGACGCGGTGCTGAAAGCGGCAATCGCCGGCAAGCGCAACCCCGAATCCGGCTACAGCTACGTCTACGTCAGCGAGACCCTGCCCGAGCAGGTCACCCTCTGGCACAACGGGCACACCATCCACACCGCCGCCGCCAACACCGGCATCCCCGGCGCCGAAACCGAACTCGGCACCTTCCCGGTCTTCGAGCACCTCGAAGAAACGACGATGAGCGGCGAAAACCCCGACGGCTCCCACTACGAAGACCCGGGGATCATGTGGGTCAGCTACTTCAACGGCGGCGACGCCCTCCACTCCTTCGACCGTCCCTCCTACGGCAGCCCCCAGAGCCTCGGCTGCGTCGAGATGCAGCTCGAAGACGCCGCCGCAATCTGGCCCTACACGCCGGTCGGCACCCTGGTCACGATCGAAAGCTGATCCCACTGCCGCTGGGCCGAGCAGGAAGGTTGCTCTGGCAAGATGGCGGCATGGAGCGTGTGCTGGGAATCGGTGGGTACTTCATGCGGGCCGCCGACCCGGCAGCCCTGGGCGCGTGGTATCGCGATTGCCTGGGCCTGGACGCCGATGAGAACGGCCTGTGGCGCCAGGAAGCCGGGCCGACGGTGTTCGCGACGTTCGAGTCCGAGACCGACTACTTCGGGTCCCATGCCCAGCAGGCGATGATCAACTTCCGGGTCCGCGACCTGGATGCGATGCTCGCCCAGCTGCACGCCAAGGGAGCGGATGTGGCTGAAGGGACACAGGACATGGAGGGCGTCGGCCGGTTCGGCTGGGTCACCGATCCCGAGGGCAACCGGATCGAGCTCTGGCAGCCCGCAGAGTGAGCTGAGCGCGAACGCTGATCGAGCCCGTGTGGGGTCGGCCGTCCTCCGACCGCGGGCGACCCTATTGTGGCCGGCCCTTGTACGACGCCTCTCAGCACCTGACCAGCGGCGGGGCGCGTGCCCGATCGCTTCCGGATTGGCCCGATGCCCGCCCCCTCCGCTCGTGGCAGGAGCAGGCGACCGAGGCCGTGCGGGCGCACTCGGCCACCAGCTTCTTGGCCTCGGCTACACCGGCGGCCGGCAAGACCACCTTCGGCCTGCACATCGCCCACCGGATGCTGAGCGCCAACTTCGTCTCGCGCGTTGTCGTGGCCGGCCCGACCACCCACATCTGCCGGCAGTGGGCCGCCGACGCGGGCCGCTACGGGATCGACCTCGAGCCGAACAGGCCAAACTCGGATGGGCCGGAGTCGGCCGACTTCCACGGCGTCGCCGTCACCTACCAGACGATCGCGGCCGGAGCGGATATGCACCGGCTGGCCGCCGGCCGCCGGCCGACCCTGCTGATCGCCGACGAGCCGCACCACATGGGCGATCTGGCCGCCTGGGGCGTGCAAACCCGCAGGGCCTTCGACGGCGCCCGCTTCCGGCTGCTTCTTTCGGGCACCCCCTTCCGCTCCGACAACTCGGCCATTCCCTGGGTCACCTACGACGAGGACGGCCTCAGCCGGGCCGACTACGCCTACGGCTATCCGCAGGCATTGGTCGACCGGGTATGCCGCCCGATCACCTTCCTGCCGTACGACGGCGAGATGGAGTGGCTCTCGGACGGTCGGCTGCGCAGTGCCGATTTCGACCTTGTCCTGCCGGCGGCCGAGGCAGCCCGGCGCCTGCGGACGGCGCTCAGCCCGGATGGCGAGTGGATGGGCGAGGTGCTGCGCGACGGCGATGCCAGGCTGAGCGAGGTGCGCGCCGACGGGCACCCTGACGCGGGCGGCCTGGTGATCGCCTCCGATCAGGATCACGCCCGGGCGATTGCGGCTCGCCTCGGGTCGATCTCGGAGGAGCAACCCGAGCTGGTGATGAGCGACGAGCCGGGCGCCAGCCAGCGCATCGCCGATTTCGCCTCCTCCGATCGACGCTGGCTGGTCTCCGTCCTGATGGTCTCAGAGGGCGTCGACATCCCCCGCCTGCGGGTCGGCGTCTACGCGACGGCGGCCCGGACCGAGCTCTTCTTCCGCCAGGTGGTCGGCCGCTTCATCCGCACCACCCCGAGGCCGCGCCGCCAGATGAGCTACCTGCTGATGCCCGCCGACCCGCGGCTTAAGGCACTCGCCCACGAGATCGAGCTGGAGCGCCGTCACGCACTCGACCTCTCGCCGGACGCCGAGGAGGAAGAGGGGGAGACGGACGACTTCGATCCGGAGCAGGGCGAGCCGGGCGGCGGCTTTGCCCCCCTGAGCTCGGGCGACGCCGAACTGGACGAGGCGATCATGAGCGAGACCGCGCTTCAGCTCTTCCCCACCGATGATCCTGAGCCGGGGGCGAAGAAGGCGACCGCCCTCGCCAGGCCCAAAGCCGCGTCGGAGGACCGCAAATCCGAGCGGGAGTCGGCCTATGCGATCCGAGAGCGGCTGCGCGGCGAGCGCAGCCGCCTGGTCGGCGACGTCGCCCGCCGCACCAGCAAGTCGCACCGGGAGATCCAGGCCCGCATCAATCGCGCCACCAGGGCGCGCTCGGTCTCCGGCGCAACCATCGAGCAGCTCGAGCGCGGCAATGCGATGCTGCGCCGCGAGCTGTGGCGGTGAGATCCACCGCGAACCGAATCTCGACTGCGGTCAAGTACTAGATATGAGCGTGCCCGATCCGGATAGTGAGGCGATCCGCGCCTCGCTTGCCCAGCCGCGCGCCTTTGGCGTCATCTTCGAGCGCCACTTCTGGGCGATCCACGATTACCTGCGCCGCCGCCTCGACCGCCAGCTCGCCGATGAGCTCGCCTCTCAAACCTTCCTGACCGCCTTCGACCGCCGAGCCGCCTTCGACTCGCGCAGCGCCAGCTCGCGTCCTTGGCTCTTCGGCATCGCGACCAACCTGGTGCGCGAGCATCGCCGCAGCGAGTTGCGCGAGCTGCGGGCGATGGCGCGGCTGGCGCCCGACCCCGTGATGGCGATTGACGGAGTTGAGTCGCGGATCGACGCCGAACGGATGCGGGGCCTGCTCGCGACCGCCCTTGCCCAGCTGCCCCAGGAGGAGGCAGACGTCCTCCTCCTTCTGGTCTGGGCAGAACTCGCGCAGCCGGAGATCGCCGACGCGTTGGCGATCCCGCTCGGCACCGTCAAGTCGCGCCTTTCTCGCGCCCGCGGGCGCCTGCAGGCCGCCCTCGGAACTCCAGCATCCGTCCCGCCGACTAACTCGACCTTGCCCCGGAGGTAGCCATGGACCACGAGACCTTGATCAGAAGCTTCCGCGCCGAGCGCGCAGACCGCGACCCGCGGGCGCGCGACGCGGCCTGGGGAGAGCTGGTGCTGAAACTCGACGAAGCATCCCCGCCCACGCCGAGCGCTCCTCTGCGCCCGCACCGTCGGCCGCTGTTGGCAATCGCGAGCGTCGGCGCCCTGGTTGCGATCGCCGCCGCCGTCCTCCTGCTCAGCTCCGGCCCCAGCGCTGAACCCGCCGTCGCCGAGGCCCTGCACCAGGCCGCTGCGGTCGCGGCTTCGGGCGAAGGCGCGCCTACGTTGCAGGCCGGACCGGGGCAGTACTACTTCACGAAGAGGAAGGAACTTGAATTCAAAGGCTGGTACCCCGGGAGCTATGAAGTTCCCGAGGGGCGCGCCACCCGGCCCGGCGGGTTCTCCGCCCTCGTTCCGTCCGAAAGCGAGTGGTGGATCTCCCCGGAAGGTGGCAGTCGCACCCGCCAGGCGATCGGCGCTCCCCGATTCCTGTCGAGCGCCGAACAGAGCCGCTGGGAAGAGGCAGGATCGCCCCTGCCTAGCGCCTTCGAACCGGCGCGCCAGGAAGAACTTCAGCGCCTGTCGAGCGAATCGGGCGAGCGCTTTCTCGAAGTGCGCCGCGGAGTCCTCGATATCGAACGCCCGGGGCCGAATGGCGCGGCGAATCCCGAACTCGTCTACCCCGACCTCTCGGGCCTCCCGACAGACCCCGAAAAGCTCCGCCTCGCGATCCAGAACCACGAGGCGCCCGGAGTCTCAGACGAAGGGGGCAAGCCGCTGGGCGCCCTGGAAACGATCGAAGACCTCGGGGGGCTGCTCAGCCATCCGAACGCGTCCCCGGCGCTGCGGGCGGCGGCGTTCAACGCCCTGGCCGAACTGCCCGGGGTCGAACTCGACCGCAATGCCACAGATCTCGTCGGCCGTCCCGGCTACGCGATCAGCTACTCCAACGGGCATAGCTTTCGGATCGCGCTGATCTTCGACCCGGAGACCTCGGCGTTCCTCGGCGAACGCGTAGTCCTCGCCGACCCCGGACAGGATCCTGTGGAGTGGAAGGGGTACGAAGCGGGCCTCACGCTCCGCGACGTCGCCTACCTGCAGTCAAAGGTCGTTGACTCGACGCACGAACCGGCCGTAGAAGGCCAAGACGGTGGGCCGGTCGCAACGGCCGGATCGAGCCATCGCAGGTAGGGCCGGAGTCGATTCGCCCTGCCTGCCCTAACCAAAAAGCGAAAACCCGGCGCTGGGCCGGGTTTCCTCAAGCGGCTGAAGAGATTCGAACTCTCGACCTTCTGCATGGCAATTAGGCCGCTCCTGGAGACCGGCGTAGATGAAATATGCCTGCCTGCAGGGATTTTGTACCGGCGTGTCAAGTGGTCACTATTCGAGAATACGCGCGGATATGCGCCGATATGCAGCGACTAGGGAACTTCGGCGCAGAAGTGCCTGAAATCGAGGGGACTGGTTCCAATCGCCCGCATTCGTCGTCGATTTGCGAACCAATGCCCTAAGCGGAAGCAAAAATATGGGAGTTGAGCCAGGCCGGGTTTGACGGAGTCCGTGGAACCGGCCTGGCTCAGTGAGCGATTCCATCGTGAGCCAGCACGTGAACTACAGTGCGGATTCCTGTGAGTTCGCCGCTCTTGGCCGTAACCGACGCGCTCCGTCGCCGCAACCTGGTCGTCGTCTGCGGCGCCGGGATCAGCCTCGACCCGCCCGCCGGGCTCCCGGATTGGCACGAGCTGCGTGACGGCACGATCCGCGCGATCGCCGCTCGTCATCCCGGGCTGGCTGAGCATGTGCCGACGCTGACCTCCGCCGAGATGCTGGCGCTGCCCGGCAAGCGCGGGATGAGCCCGGAGCTCGTCGCGGGCACCGTCCGGAGCCACTGCCCGGGGTACTTCGAGTCGTTCGCTGCTTTGGAGGACGGAGAGCCAAATGCGAACCACCGCCGGCTCGCCGAGGCGGCCGGAGCTGGCGCCGTCTCGTTGATTGTCACGACGAACTTCGATGTATTCATCGAGCGCGCGCTCGATGCTGCCGGCGTCGCGTTTACGTGCTGCCGGACGGCGGCCGAGTTCGCAGCCTTCGACCCACACGCCGATGGTGTGCAGCTCCTGAAGATTCACGGCTGCATCACCGTGCCGGACACGATCATCGCGACGGTTGAGCAGGAGACGGTGGGACTTGGTGCCGCCAAGATCGCAGCGATGGACCGGCTCCTTCCCGGTCGTTGGCAGGTGTTCTGGGGCTACAGCGGCGCGGACCTCAAGATCGACCTCGACTACCTGCGCGGGCAGACCAACCGTGACACCGCGGCCGGCGTGGTCTGGAGCCTGTTCGCCAGCGGTGGCTTTGAGGAGGCCCCTAACACGTACGTGACCGACCTCGTCGGCGAGTACGGCGAGCGTGGGATGTTGGGGCACAACCTGCTCCCGGCGGCGTTCGACGAGGTGCTCGGGCCAGCGACCGTAGGGCCGGCCACCGCGGTCTCGGACGCCGAGCGGTCAAAGCTGCGCGAGACCAAGACCGAGCGGCTGCGCGCGGCGCTGATGGCGTGGGCGGAAGCGGCAGTTGCCCCACTCGGGGCGTGCCAGGTCATCGCGGAGCTGCTGCTCGTGGCTGGCGAGTGGGAGCGCGTGCTGGCCTGTGCACACCACGTCGCGGACCTCGCCGCCGAGCACGATGTCAACACGATGATGGTCGCGCTGGACCTGTCGAAGGAGCCGCTACTCGCGCTCGGCCGAGGGGCGGAGGCGATGGACGCCGCGCTACGCGTGCAGGAGTTGGCCCGGATGCTCGACGATCACCGGCGACTGGCTGCGGCTCTGAGCTTTGAGGCGTCAATGCACGGGTCGGTCGGGAGCACGGCGATCGCGCTGCGACGATTCGGCGAGGCCCTTCTGGAGCTGTCGGAGCTCGGCGACCAGGTGGCGGTCGCACGCGTCCAGTTCAAAATGGGCAAGCTTGAGCGCGATCGAGGCCGCTTCGAGGAGGCGATGACGCTCTACGAGCAGGCCGAGGCGGCGACACTCGGGGCCGGCGCACTGCGAGTAGTCGCGGACGCGCTGATCGGCCAGGCCGACCTGCACCTGAAGTGGGGCGAGGTCTCCGAGGCCGAGCGGGCGCTCGAGCGGGCGCGCGACGCCGCGCTGACCTACGGTGATCGCGGGCTCCTCGGGGAGGTTCTGTTCCAGACGGGCACGGTATTGATCATCCGAAGAGACCTCGTCGGTGCGCGGCTCGTGCTGGAGCGGGCGCTCCAGGAGCTGGAGATCGCGCATGAGACGTCGATGAGCACGTTGGTCCGTGACTCGCTGGCGAAGGTCGCTGCGCTCTCCGGCGACCGCCCAGGCGCTCGCGCGCTGCAACTACAAGTCGTGGAGGAGATACGCGCGGAGAGCGGGCCGCGCCTTGTCGGCATGGCGCTTCTGTCGGCAGCGGGCTTGGTCAACGACGATGAGGACCCGCGGCCGCTGATCGAAGAGGCCCTGGAGCTCCTTATGACGGCCAACGACTCCCACGGCGCCGCGCTCGCGACCTCCCGGCTCGCCCCCATCGAGCAGGCCTCCGGCGAACCCGAGGTCGCGCTCCAGCACTACCAGCAGGCGGTTGCGCTCTACCGACGGGCGGCGATCTACGGAGAGCTCGGCAAATTGTTGAAGGCAATGGCGCCGCTCCTCGCCGAGCGACGCGGCGGACCACGCTGGGAGCTCGCACCGGTCGTCCTCAGCGCAATGAGCAACTCGGGACTTTCGGAGGAGGCGCTTATGGCACTGCTCGACGACAGCGCGGTCGCGCCCGGGGGAAACGTCCGGTCCCGGCTTGAGCAGGCGCCCGACGCCGAGGCGGCGGCGCTTGCGATCAACGCGGCGGTCAAGCGGGTCACCGAGCCCCAGCTAGAGGCCCAGGACTTCGCGGCGATCGCCCAGTGGTCAATCTTCGCATTCGAGGTGGCCGACGCCGTCGGCGACCTGTGGTCAGCCGGCGTCTACCTCAACGACGCGGGGATGGCCTGCTCGAACCTCGGCGAGCCGGAGCGGGCAGTGGCGCTGCTGTCGGCCTCGTTGAGCTGCGCCCGGACACTCGCCGACGCCGAGGAGGCGACGCTGCGCGCGGTCAACCTAGCGAACGCCCACGAGCGCGCCGGGGACGTCGCGGCATCGCTGGCGGTGCTGCGCGCCGAGGAGGTCGCGCTGCCGCACGTCCTGGACCAGCAAGTCCGTCTGCAGCGCGAGCAGGCGTTCGCCGAACACTACGACCACCACCGCGCCTGGGACGACTCGGGGCGGATGTTCACGCTCGTGCGCGACGACGCGCGCCTGGCCGGCGAGCTGTCGATGCTCGCGCGTGCCCATCACGGGCGAGGCAAGGCGATGAGCGAGCTGGGCGAGCCCGAGAGGGCGGGCGACGAACGGCTCCTGGCGATGGAATTGTACCTGCGCACCGGCGTCGTCGGCGCTGCCGCAAGCATGGCCCTGCTCGCAGGCGTCTGCTTCAAGGATCTCCCCACGCGGGCCGAGGATGCCCGCAGCGCACTGAATCGGGCGATCGAGCTAGGCGAGCGCGCCGGGCTTGCGGACGTGGCGCGCAACGCGGGTGCGCACCTGGCCACCCTCAGCGTAGCCGGTTGACGCCCACGCTGACCAACGCACTTCTCAAGGAGCCGTGCCGCTCAACTGGTTCCATTTCCCTTTGGGCCTCCACGAACGACGAAATCCCGCCCTAGAGCGAGATTCCGCGAGAAGCGGCTGATGGGATTCGAACCCACGACCTTCTGCATGGCAATTAGGCCGGGCTTCGAAGCGGCACGCCCCGGATGTCGCGGCTTTGCAGGGCTTTCGTAATGGCACCACGGAAACCCTGGCCAGAGATACGCGCGGATACGCAGCGATATGCGGCGACTCGGGCACTCGTGCGCACGAGTGCCCGAAACTTGAGGTGGCGGTTTGATCCTCGCCTGCCCTTTCACCACCTCGCCCATCGCACCGGGGAGCAGCGAAAAACGCACGGCGGCGTTGACCGCCATTGCCCCTCAGTCTGGGCGATTCAAGCCGTATCCCGCCAGCCTTCGGGAAATAGATCTTGGTTGACGGGGTCGTATATCACTACGTCGAGTACATGATTCAACCAGGCCTCGGAGAGCTGCAGCTCGTAGCACTAGGAGCCCCTGCTGCCTCTGGGGCGAGGATAAAATCGGAGGCGATATGGAGGAGAACGCGAAGGTCTGGGCTCCCAACCCCGACGCCAAGGGCGAGATTCGGGCGACCTTCCTCGCCATAGCGATCGGCGAAGCGGTCAACGTCAACGGGATCGACCGGGACGCCGCTCGGGTCACTTTCGAAGAAGGCGACCGTGAGGGCACCACCGGGCGCGTCCCTTTCTACAAGCTGCGCCGGCGAACCGAGTAAGTGCGCTCGCCCTGGCGCCGCCTCCGCTTATGGTGGGGCAACGTGACCGGGCGCGATCTTGAGCTGCGCGATCTCTTCAACCCCGACGATTTCGTTGACCGCTGGGTGCTCATGCTCTCGGCAACGATCTCGGACCTCGCCATCAGCGAGGCCACATTCAAGGACGCCCTGCACGATCCGGGGTGCCCCCCGGCCCACCGTTTCTACCTGCACCGCCAGCTCGCCGGGCGGGTTATTGAGGCGTTAGGCTTGGCACATGGCAGAGGACTTCAAGGTCACCGTCAACGGCGGCGGTCTGGCGATGGACCAGAAGGTCGACCAGGCCACCGCCCTCAGGGTCGTCAACCTGCTGATGGGCGGCGGGCTCCCAGCCGACCCAGACCCCGAGGACGACGACGCGGGAGACGGCGGGAACAGCGCAAAGCGCAAAGCCCGCGCCGCCAAACGAAGCGGCGCCAAATCGAAAGGGCCGGCCAAAAAAGCCAGCCCAAAAAGGGCGCGCAAGACCTCCGTCGGCGTCCTCAAGGATTTGAGCCTCCGTCCGAAGGGAAAGACGTCCTTCAAGGACTTCGCCGAAGAGAAGAAGCCGACGAGCAACCACGCCAAGAGCGCCGTCTGCGTGTACTGGCTCGCCCTTGAGGCGGGAGAGAAGGCGTCGCCCGAGGCCGTGAACACGTGCTACGCGCACGTCGGATGGAAGCGGCCCTCCGAACTCCGCAACGCGCTCCGGCTGACGGCCAGCAAGAAGGGCTGGATTGACACCGCGGACTCGGAGGACATCAAGATCACGACGTCGGGCGAAGACTTCGTCCGGCACGACCTGCCCGCCTCCTCAGAGAAGTGACCGACGGAGGCGCCGGCCTCGTCCGCGAGGACGTCTTCTCGGCCCTGCCCGAGAAACTGCGCGGGGAACTGGTCTCCGCCTTTTCGGAGATCGTTACCAACTACGCCGAGCGGCGGTGGGAGCCCGCCGAGTTGAACGGCGGCAAGCTGTGCGAGGTCGCATACTGCGTGGTCAAGGGAATCGCCGAGGGGAAGTTCCCGAAACGCGCGACGAAGCCGCGGAACATGGTCGCGGCGTGCCAGGCGCTGGAGCAGCAGACCGCCGCCGCCCGGTCGGTCCGCATCCAGATTCCCCGGATGATCGTCGCCCTCTACGAGGTCAGGAACAACCGGAACGTCGGGCACGTCGGCGGCGAAGTGGATCCGAACCACATGGACGCGGTGTGCGTGCTCCAGATGTCTAAGTGGGTCGTGGCCGAGCTGATCCGCGTTCTCCACGAACTGCCGGTTGACGACGCCGCCGCCCTGGTCGACGCTGTGGTCGAGCGCGAGGTGCCGCTGGTCTGGAAGGTGGATGACAAGATGCGCGTCCTCGATCCCGGGCTCTCCTACAAAGACGCGACCATGATCCTGCTGCACGCTGTCGCCGGTCCCGTCCAGGAGTCAGACCTGTTCGCCTGGACCGAACACTCGAACTCCACCGTCTACCGGCGTGACATTCTGCGGAAGGAGCACAAAAAACGGCTCCTCGAGTACGACCAGGACGCGGGCACGGTCCAGCTGTCACCCAAAGGCGTCGAGTACGCCGAGTCGCTGCTGGTCGAGAACTAGGCCGCGGCCAGCTCGCACCGCAGCAGCGCGTCCACGTCGGCGGCGGGCACCGCCAGCCGCAGCATCGAGATCGCCCACCCGAGGTCGCACTCACAGGGGGTCGGGACGCGGTCCGGGCACAGTGCCAGCACGCGCCCAGCTCCCATGGCGAATCATCGAGATGCATCGGCGTCTCGTCGCGTTCTGGCGACTGGTAAGCGCTTGAGTAGGTGTCTCCGTCTCGCCGCCACGTCTCGCATTGGCAGGGTCCTCAAGCGGGACAAAGCCCTCGTCCACGTCCGCAAGGAGATCGACAAGCTTCGACCAGTCGAGCAGTCTCCTATCGATGGAGATTCCAGCCCTGCTGACTGAGGTTGGCTTCGTTCCCAAATGGCGGTCCCGGTGGTCGGGCAGCACGCGCAAACGGGCGAGCGATCAGCGTCGGCCTACCCGCGTGGCGCCGGGTGGACCCGTGGCAAAAGCGCCTGAGCAAGCGAAGTCAGATCCACCGAAACGGGAGGCAACACCCAGGCTATAGCCCCCTCCCCAGGTGGACATGGGGACAACGCCAGCCTCGGCTTCGGAAAAGCGGCCGAAATCGACGCTAATCGTCGCACATCGGCGTCATTTTGGGCACTAGTTGACCCGCCCACACACGTTGTGAACGCCTGAAAGGCCATCCGGGCCCTCCCAGAG
>CAYOAP010000009.1:0-26060 GCA_964401995.1 uncultured Conexibacteraceae bacterium
CCTCGGTCAGCTTGAAGACCGGGATCCCGGTCCACATCGAGACGATGTCGGCGATCTCCTCCTCGCCGACGTCAGGCCGCTCGCCGTTCTCACCCTCCGCCCACTCGTCCTCGAGCTGGCGTTTACGGGTCGTCAGCTGGCGCTCTGAGTCGCGCAGGTTGGCGGCTTTCTCGAACTCCTGGGCTTCGATCGCCGACTCCTTGTCGCGCCGCGTCGTCTCGATTTCCTCCTCGAGATCGCGGTAGACGGGGGGAGCGCTCATCGACTTGATCCGCAGCCGCGAGGCGGCCTCGTCGATCAGGTCGATCGCCTTGTCGGGCAGGAAGCGGTCGGAGATGTAGCGGTCAGCAAGTTCGGCGGCAGCTTCCAGCGCTTCGTCGGTGATGTTGACGCGGTGGTGCTGCTCGTAGCGCTCGCGCAGCCCTTCGAGGATCTTCACCGTGTCGGAGACCGAAGGCTGGTCGACCCGGATCTGGGCGAAGCGGCGCTCCAGCGCCGAGTCGCGCTCCAGGTACTTGCGGTACTCGTCGAGCGTGGTCGCGCCGATCGTCTGCAGCTCGCCGCGGGCCAGAGCCGGCTTCAGGATCGAGGCCGCGTCGATCGCGCCCTCGGCGGCGCCGGCGCCGACCAGGTTGTGGAGCTCGTCGATGAAAAGGATGATGTCGCCGCGCTGGGTGATCTCTTTCATCACCTTCTTCAGCCGCTCCTCGAACTCGCCGCGGTACTTCGAGCCGGCGACCAGCGCCGCCAGGTCGAGCGTGTAGATCTGTTTGTTCTTGAGCAGCTCCGGCACCTCGCCTTTGTTGATGCGGGCGGCGAGGCCCTCGACCACGGCGGTCTTGCCGACGCCGGGCTCACCGAGCAGCACCGGGTTGTTCTTGGTCCGGCGGGAGAGGATCTGCATGATCCGCTCGATCTCGGTCTCACGGCCGATCACGGGGTCGAGCTTGCCCTCCTCGGCGAGCTTGGTCAGATTGCGGCCGAACTGGTCGAGCAGCTTCGAAGACTTCTTGCCCTCACCCTGGCCGCTGCCGCCGCCGGAGCCCTGGCGACGGCCGCCGGGGCCGGACAGCATCCGGATCACCTCGTTGCGGATCTTGTCGGAGTCGGCGTCGAAGTCGAGCAGGATGCGGGCGGCGACGCCCTCGTTCTCGCGCACCAGGCCGAGCAGGATGTGCTCGGTGCCGATGTAGTTGTGGCCGAGGGAGAGCGCCTCGCGCAGGGCCAGCTCAAGCACCTTCTTGGCCCGCGGCGTGAACGGGATCTGGCCGGAGGTGACTTCCTCACCGGAGCCGACGATCCGCACGACCTGCGAGCGGACGCGTTCGACGGTGATGTCGAGGGACTCGAGGACGCGGGCCGCCAGGCCCTCCTCCTCGCGCAGCAATCCGAGCAGGATGTGCTCGGTGCCGATGTAGTTGTGCTTGAGCGTGCGCGCCTCTTCCTGGGCTAGGACAACAACCTGGCGGGCTCGCTCTGTGAATCGCTCGAACAAAGATCTATCCCTAGTTAGACAAACTCAGATTGGCTGAGTAAGTAGCGGCAGACACCCATCGGTTATCGGAAGGCGCCCATGTGTTCATTAAACGATACCGAGAGCGCCCACCCGGCCTTTGGCCCCAAATATCCGCTAACAGCGGGATTTCAGGCGATTCCGAGCAAGATTTGGCGGCAGAAGGGGCCTTGCCGACTAGGATCGCCGCGATGACAGAGGCTCAGCCAAGCGACCCGCTGGAGCAGTTCGCCCAGCTTCACGGCCTCAAGTACTCGACCTCGGCCTCGCTGCCGAACCAGGGAGGCACGCTGGGCACGGGCGGCACGGTCGAGGATGGGGCCGTCGGCAAACTCCCCGGCGACCTCGACGCCACCCTCGCTCGCTACTCCTACGTCCACACCACCACCGACGCCGACAATCACACCCACTCCGAGACCCGCCACTTCACCTTCGTCGTCACCGAGCTCCCCGAGAGCATCGGCTTCATCCCCTACCTCGGCTTCTCCGGGCCCTCGAGCCAGTTCAGCCCCTTCGCCGGCAGCAACGAGACCGAGGGCATCGACCTCGGCGAAGACAAGGCCCTCGACAGCTACAACGCCTGCGCCTACAAGGGCGCCAGCAAAAGCTGGCTGAAGCAGCTCTTCTCGCCCTCGCTGCTCGACTGGCTGGCACGCAGCGACGACGACTTCGGCTTCGAGCTGGCCAACGGGGTCCTCTGCGTCGGCCACAGCAGCAGGCTGACCGACGCCAGCCAGCTGGAGGCGGTCTGGGAGGACGGCGGCCACCTGGCGGGCGCGATCCGCAAAGAGTGCATGGAGGAGGTCGAAAGCGGCGACGCCGCGGCCGACTCGGCAAAAGAAGTGGGCGCCGACGACCCCCGCATGGAGGCGGCGCTGGCGAAGGCCAAGGTGCCCTCGCCCTCATCGGTCGGCAGCGCCGCCGACGCCTTCGGCAGCGACCTCCTGCAGGCGCCGTCGACCTATCTCTCGGCGCTCGGGCGGGCGGTCCTGATCTGGCTGGTCATCAACCTCTTTGCCTCCGCCCTGACGATCAACGTCCTCGTCCAGGCCAACGACTCGGCGAAGACCGTGACGTACGTGATCGAGGCGGCGCTGCTGCTCCTGCTCTTCGCCTTCGGCCTGCGCCGCGTCGTCCGCGTCCGCTCGGACAAGTACGCGGTCGAGGCCTTCTACCGGGCCTACGCGGCCGACCGCAACCTCAAGCTCGAACCGCCGCTGCAGTTCGCCGCCACCCACGCCGAGGCGAAACTGCCCTTCAAGCCCGAGCGGGTGCTGAGCGGCAACCTTCCGGGCGGCCTCGAAGGCTCACTGGTCCTGACCGGCGACGGGTCCAAGCGCTCCGGGCGGATCGCGATGGTCGCCGGGCCGCGCGGGCCCTACGCCGACGCCGAGCTCAAGGCCGAAGCCTCCGGCATCACCGCCAAGCTGCTCGACGGCTACGTCGAACGCCTCGAGGAGGCGGTCACCGCTCCGCAGAAAGCCTGAGCGCCGCCGCGCTCAGGTCCGCATCGCCGGGAACAGCACCACCTCGCGCAGCGAGTTCGCCCCGGTCAGCATCATCACCAGGCGGTCGATCCCGAGGCCGACGCCGCCGGTCGGCGGCATCCCCTGCTCGAGCGCCTCGACGAAAGCCTCGTCGTAGGGCTGGGCCTCCTCGTCGCCGCGGTCGATCTCCGCCGCCTGCTGCTCGAAGCGGCGGCGCTGCTCGTCGGGGTCGTTGAGCTCGCTGAAGGAGTTGGCGATCTCGACCCCGCCGACGAAGGCCTCCCAACGCTCGACCAGGCCCTCCTCGGTCGGGTGGGCCTTGGCGAAGGGCGAGAGCTCGACCGGGTAGTCGAGGATGAAGGTTGGCTGGATCAGCCCCGGCTCGACCGCCTTCGAGAGCAGCCCGTCGACCAGCTTGCCCCAACCCTCTTTGGGGCTGGCCTCGCTGCCCATCGCCGTCGCCAGCGCCTCGCGGGTCGGGTGCTCGGCGATGTCGATCCCGGCCCGCTCTTTGATCGCCTCGCGCAGGGTGATCCGTTTCCAGGGCGGGGCGAAGTCGATCGTCTCCTCGCCACGGGCGACCTTGGTCGTGCCCAGCACCCGCTCGACCGTCTCGGAGACCAGCAGCTCGATGTCATGCGCGGTCTTCTTGTAGTCGGCGTAGGCCTCGTACCACTCGAGCATCGTGAACTCGGGGTTGTGCTTGTGGGAGACCCCCTCGTTGCGGAAGTCCTTGCCGAGCTCGTAGACGCGGTCGATGCCGCCGACGACGAGGCGCTTGAGATAGAGCTCGGTGGCGATCCGCAGGTAGAGGTCGCGGTCGAGCGCGTTGTGGTGGGTGGTGAAGGGGCGGGCCAGGGCGCCGCCATAAAGCGGCTGCAGGACCGGCGTCTCAACCTCGATGAAGCCGTGTTCGTCGAGCCAGCGGCGGACCTCGGTCACGGTCCGAGCGCGGAGGGTGAAGATGCGGCGGCTCTCCTCGTTGGCGATCAGGTCGAGCTCGCGACGGCGGTAACGAGTCTCGGTGTCCTCGAGGCCGTGGAACTTGTCGGGCGGCGGGCGCAGGCTCTTGGCGAGCAGGCGCCAGCGGTCGATCGCCAGCGAGAGCTCGCCGCCGCGGCGGGTCGCCAGCGCCGTGCCCTCGACGCCGACGATGTCGCCGAGGTCAAGGCCGACCAGCTGCTCGTAGGGCTCGGCGCCGAGCAGGTCCTCGCGGGCGTGCAGCTGGATCTGGCCGCTGCCGTCGCGGAGGTCGAGGAAGCAGGCCTTGCCGTGGCCGCGGCGGCTGACGAGGCGGCCGGCGACGCGGTGGCGCGACTCGGTCTCGACCCCGGGCGCCAGCCCCTCGTGGGCGGCTCGCACCTCGGCGATGTCCTCACGTTCGGAGAACTCGCGCGGGAAGGGGTCTATCCCCGCCTTGCGCAGGCGCTCCAGCTTGTCCCGGCGGTCGGCCAGGACATCGGAGATCTCGGGCTCGCTCATCGCGCGAGCCTAGTCGACAGCTAAGCGGTCTCGATCTTGGTGATTTTGAATTTCTTCTTCGGCCCGCGCGGGACCTCGACCGTGACCACGTCGTTGCGTTTGCGCCCGACCAGGGCTTTGCCGATCGGCGATTCGTTGGAAAGTTTGTGATCGAGCGGGTTGGCCTCGGTCGAGCCGACGATCTGAAATTTCTGCGAGTCGCCGGTCTTCTGGTCTTTGACGTGGACGATCGAGCCGAACTTGACCTCGTCGGTGCCGAGCGCGGTCTCGTCGATCACGGTCGAGCGGCGCAGCCGTTCCTCGAGTTGCGCGATCCGGCCCTCAAGCAGCGCCTGCTCGTTCTTGGCGTCGTCGTACTCGGCGTTCTCGGAGATGTCGCCAAACTCGCGCGCCTCCTTGATCCGGGCCGCCACCTCACGGCGTTTCGTGGTGGAGAGGTGCTCGATCTCTGCCTTCAGTTTCTCGAGACCTTCTGGGGTTATGACGGCCTGGCGACTCACTTGTCCATCCTCGCTTTGCTTGCAGATAGAGTCGGGAATTAGCTCCCAGACCCAAAAACGCCCGGGTGCAGCGGCTTTCGCCTTCCACACCAGGGCACGGAGTCGCGGGATTATAGCGAGGGGTGAACCCCGGCAATCAGGGGGCTTCTAAGCAATCGCGGCAGGCGTGGCCAGCGCCTGCACCAGCTCCCGGGCGCGGGCCAGGTCGGCCCGGCGCTGGAGCTCGTCGGCAAGCGGCTCGGGAGCGTCGAGAGAAGTGAGGTACCAGGGGTAGAACTTGCGCAGGTAGCGGGTCGCCCGCTCGGCGCCCAGATGCTCCTCGGCCCGGTCCATCACCCAGAGCAGCTCGGCGGCGACCTCCTCCGGCGCGGGCGGCTCGGCGCGGCGCCCGGTCAGTTCCTCGAAGACCCAGGGGTTGCCGAGCGAGCCGCGGGCGATCATCACCGCGTCGGCGCCGGACTCCTCGTAGGCAGCGCGGGCGGCCTCGGCGCTGCTGAGGCCGCCGGAGACGATCACGGGGATCTCGATCGCTTCGACCAGCTCGCGGGTGAGGGCGTAGTCGGGACTGCCCTTATGGCCGACCTTGGCGGCCCGCGGGTGAAAGCCGATCGCCGCCACCCCGCCCTCGGCGGCCAGGCGCAGGGCCAGCTCGAAGCCGGAACGGTCGCCCGCCTCGATGCCCGAGCGCAGCTTGACCGTGACCGGCAGGCCGCTGCCCTCGACCGCGCCCCGGGCCAGCGCCAGCGCCAGCTCAGGATCGCGCAGCAGCTCGGCCCCGGCCCCGGTGCGGCGGACCTTGCGGACCGGGCAGCCCATGTTGATGTCGATCAGGTCGGCGCCGGCTTCGGCGGCGATTGCCGCCCCCGAGCGCATCACCTCGGCGTCATGGCCGAAGAGCTGGATCGAGACCGGGTGCTCGTCGGGGTGGATCCGCATCAGCTCGCGCAGAGTGCGCTCGTTGCGGTGGTGCAGGCCGAAGCTGGAGACCATCTCGGAGACGGCGAGCCCGGCGCCGTGGCGTTTGGCCTGCAGGCGCACGAACCAGTTGCCGATCCCCGCCAGCGGGGCGAGCAGGACGCGGTTGGAGATCTCGACGTCGCCGATCCGGAACGGATCAGTCAGCTGTGGGCGTGTTGCGGTCATAGATCAGGCGCAGCCCCTTCAGGGTAAGCAGGTCGTCGACCTCCTCGATCGTCTCGGTGAAGGGGACGATCGCCGCGGCGAGGCCGCCGGTGGCGAGGAAGCGGGCGTCCTCCAGCTCGGCCTCGATCCGCCGGGCGACGCCATCGATCAGGCCGGCGAAGCCGAAGATGACGCCAGACTGGATCGCGGTCCGGCTGGAGCGGCCGATCGCCGTCTCCGGCGCGGCCAGGTCGATGCGGGGGATGCGGGCCGCGCGTTCGACCAGGGCGGTGAGCGAGACCTCGATGCCGGGGGCGATCGCCCCGCCCAGGTATTCGCCCTCGGAGGAGACCGCGTCGAAGTTGATCCCGGTGCCGAAGTCGACGACGACGCAGGCGTCGCCGATCCGGTCGTAGGCGGCGACAGCGTTGACGAGGCGGTCGGCGCCCACCTCAAGCGGGTTGTCGATCCGGATCGGCATCCCGGTCTTGACCCCGGGCCCGACCAGCAGGCAGTCGGCGTCGAGGTAGCGGCCGGTCAGCTGCTCGTACTCGTTGCCAAGCGGCGGCACCACCGAGGAGACGCAGACCGCCGAGAGGTCGGCGAGCTTCATCTCGCGCAGGTTGAGCAGGCCGCCAATCCGCTCCGCCAGCTCGTCGCCGGTGGCGCCGGCGCGGGTCTGGAAGCGCCAGTGCTCGACCAGGCTCTCGCCATCGAAGGCGCCGAGGTGGGTCTGGGTGTTGCCTACGTCTACCGCGAGCAGCATCGCCGCGATTATCACTGGAATGGACGGGGACTGGCCAGCCGGGGGCAAGTACGCATAGGATCGGGCGGCAATGAGCGCCCGTCTCTTCGTCATCCCCGCCTCGCACCCGAGCATCACCTCGGCGCTGATGCTCGAGTACAAGGGCATCGCCTACAAGCGGACCGACCTGCTGCCGGTGATCTCCAAGGGCGCGCTGCGCGCCCTTGGCTTTCCCCGCAACACGGTGCCGGCGCTGAAACTTGACGGCGCCCGGGTGCAGGGCACGCGGGAGATCGCCCGCGAGCTGGAGCGGATCCAGCCCGAGCCGCCGCTCTTCCCCGCCGACCCCGAGAAACGGGTCGCGGTCGAGGAGGCCGAGCGCTTTGGCGACGAGGAGCTGCAGCACCCGATCCGCCAGCTCTTGTGGTGGGCGATCAAGCAGGACAAGGCGCCGCTGCGCAGCTACTCCGAAGGCGCCAAGCTGGGTGTGCCGCTCTCGCTGGCGATGAAAACCGCCGCCCCGGTCGTCGCCCTCTCGGCCCGCTTCAACGAGGCCAGCGACGACAACGTCCGCCGCGACCTGGCGGCGCTGCCGGGCCTGCTGCAGAAGGTCGATGACTGGATCGCCGCCGGGGTGCTGAACGGCGACCAGCTCAACGCCGCCGACTTCCAGATCGCCCCCAGCATCGGGCTGGCCCTGACCCTCGAGGACCTGCGGCCGGCGATCGAGTCGCGGCCGGCCGGCGCGCTGGCCAAGCGCGTCGTCCCGGACTACCCCGGCAAGACGCCGCCGATCTTCCCCACCGCCTGGCTCGAGCCGCTGCGCCAGACGGCGTCGCCGGCCTAGAGGCCGCCGACCCGCTGCGCTCGCTGTCCCGGCCCCAGGGCGACCATCGCCTCGGCGAGACGCGTCCCATCTGGCAGCGCCAACTCGGGGTCGAGCTCCAGCAGCGGCGCGAGCACGAAGCGGCGGCTCGTCACCTCGCGATGCGGCAGGGTGAGGCGATCGGTCTCCAGCTCCAGGTCGCCGAGCAGCAAGAGGTCGACGTCGAGCGGGCGGGGGCTGTGGCGGGGGGCGTCGAGGGCGCGGCCGCGCTCGGCCTCGACCGCCTTGCAGACGTCGAGCAGGGCCTCGGGCTCAAGCTCGGTGCGGATGCGGATCGCGGCGTTGAGGAAGTCAGCCTGGTCGAGCACCTCGCCAACCGGCTCGGTCTCGTAGGCGGAGGAGACGGCCTCGACCTCCACCCCGCGGTCGCCGAGCAGCTCAATCGCCGCCCGCAGATGGCCCTCGCGGTCGCCGACGTTGGAGCCGAGGCCGAGGTAGCCGGTGCGCATCTACTCGGCAGCGTCGCCGCTGCCGTCGTCGATCGCCCGCTCGTGGGTCACCTCGACGGCGACCTCCTGGATCGCCAGCGGCAACGGCGGCTCGGGCTTGGCAGCGCGGACCCGGACCGAGTCGCAGCCGTAGCGCTCCATCAGCCGCTCGCCGACGATCTGGGCCAGCCGCTCCAGGGTCTTGTAGCTGCGCTCGGTGGCGGCGAGGGCGACGATGTCGCAGACCTGGGCGTAGTCGACCGTGTCCTCAAGCCGGTCGGTGAGGACCGCGTCGCAGTCGGGGACGTCGAAGGAGACGTCGAATTCAAGCCGCTGGCCCACCTCCTGCTCGGCGTCGCTGACGCCGTGGTGGGTGTAGATCGAGAGGCCGCGCAGCTCGACCTCGACGCTCGACTCGATCCCGTTTCCGTGAGCCTCCACAGCCGCAACCTACTGCGTCACCGGCGTTGCAGGCGCGCTCACGAGGCCGCGGCAACCCGCTTCATCATCGCCCGCGCCGCTTCGACGACCAGATCGCGGTCGTAGCTGAGGGCGAAGTCGAAGCGTCGCTCCATATCCGCTCCGCCGTCGCCCAGGTCGCGAGCGACAAAGGCCGCCGCGAAGTGCGGGGCGATCACGGTCACATCCCACTCGCCGCGCAGCGGCTCCGCCTCCTCCAGCGAGACCCCGCGCACGCCGGGCGCGGGCTCAGCCGTGAGACCCACTCCCAGCGCTCCAACCAGGGCGGCGTCCCCGGCGAGGGATGAGTAGCGGGCGGCAGTCTGGGGCGTGAAGTACTCGGCTGACTGAAAGGTGCTGAGGATCACCGCCGCGCCGCCCTGGTTGGCGGTCTGGGCCTCGATCGAGCGGCTCAGCTCCAGCAGCAGCCACTTCGCCCCGCGGCGCAGCGGCCGCTGGCCGGCGACGATCTCAAACGGAGTTGCCTCGCTGGCGAACGGCTCGCGCCGGGGGAGCGCCGGGCCTGCCCCGTCCCCGCGCTCTGACGGCAGTGGCCCCGGCCGGCCGAAAAGCCAGCCCTGCCCATACTCGGCGCCAAGCGCCAGCGCCCGACGGATGTGGCTCTCGGTTTCAATCCCCTCAGCCACCAGGAGGGCGCCGCCGCGCTCGACCTCGGCGTTGACCGCGTGGACGATTTCAGCGGTGTCGCGGGAGAGCCGCCCCTGGATCAAGCTGAGATCGAGCTTGATCACCTCCGGCGCGAGAAACGGCATCAGCGCCAGCGAACGCGGGTCGGCGCCGACATCGTCGAGGGCGACGCCGATGCCGAGGCTGCGCAGCCGGTTCACCTGCTGGAGCAGCTCGGTCGGGCGATCACTGAGGTCGCGCTCGGTGAACTCGACAAAGACGTTGAGGCGCTCGACCGCGTCTTCGAGCAGAGGGCGGATCTGGGGCGGCGGCTCAGTGCCCAGGGTGGCTGGCTCAAGGTTGACGAAGATCGCCTCGTCGCTTCGCAGCCCGGCATCGAGAGCGCCCTGCAGTGCCGCCCGGCGGCACTCCCAGTCGAGTTCGGTCGTCAGCCCCTCCTCGCCGGCAAGGGCGAAAAGGGCGGCGGGAGACTCAAGTGAAGACCCAGACGGCCCCCGGGCCAGAGCCTCATAGCCAACCGGGCGGCGATCGCTGAGGCGCACGATCGGCTGGTAGACGGAGTGCACGTCACCGCCGACGATCAGATCCGCAAGCTTCGAAGCGACCTGGCTCACTGGCTCGGGCCCCCGAGGATCGCGCCCGCAACCTTGAGGGCCTGGGCGGCCTCGGCGACATCGTGCACCCGCAGAATCTCGGCGCCCGCGGCTGCCGCCAGGACCGAAGAGGCAATCGTGCCACCGAGGCGATCGCCGGCCTCAGAGCCGTCGATCTTGCCGATAAAGCTCTTGCGCGAAGTGCCGACGAGCAGGGGACGCCCCAGCTCAGCCAGCTCCGGCAGACGCCGCAGCAACTCCATGTTGTGCTCCAGGGTCTTGCCGAACCCAATCCCCGGGTCAAGCCAGATCAGCTCCTCCTCCACCCCCGCCGCAACCGCCGCTTCCGTCCGCTCCGCCAGAAAGGCCTTGACGTCATCAACAACGTCGTCGTAAGCGGGGCTGGCCTGCATCGTCCTCGGAGTTCCCTGCATATGCATGAGGACTAGACCTACCCGCCGCTCGCCGCAAAGAACCCCAATCTCGGGATCTCCCCGCAAGGCAGTCACGTCATTGACGATCGAAGCCCCGGCATCGAGCGCCGCCTCAGCGACCGCCAGCTTCGAGGTGTCGATCGAGATCTCAACCCCAATCCCAGCCAAACCTTCGATCACAGGCCGAGTCCGCGCCACCTCCTCATCGACACTCACCTCCGCAGCGCCCGGCCGTGTCGATTCCCCCCCAACATCCAGAATCTCCGCCCCATCCCGCGCCAGCTCATGCCCGTGCGCGATGGCTGCCTCCGCATCGAGGTACAGGCCCCCGTCCGAAAACGAGTCGGGGGTGACGTTGACCACCCCCATCAATTTCACGGCGGGCCCCTAGCTGGCGTCGCCGCCGGCGTAACCGGGGCGAGGGGGTGACGGCATCGGGCGGGCGCCGCCGCGCTGCGGGCGTTCGGGCTCGGCAGCCGGCTCGGCGGCCTTGGCGGGCTCCTCCTCGTCGACGAAGACCTCGTCCTCGGACTTGCCGTCCATCAGGGCGAAGAACTGCTCGGCGTCGATCGTCTCGCGCTCGAGCAGGATGTTGGAGATCAGGTCGAGCTCCTCGCGCTTTTCGGTCAGCAGGTCCTTCGCGGTCTGGTGGGCGCCCTCGACGATGCGGCGGATCTCGTCGTCGATCTCGCGGGCGATCTCGTCGGAATAGTCGGGTTCAGCCGAGAATTCGCGGCCGAGGAAGGGCTGGCCACGATCATGGCCGAAGACGCGCGGGCCGAGCCGCTCCGACATGCCGAACCGCATCACCATCTGCTTCGCGGTCTCGGTCACCTTTTCGAGGTCGTTTGAGGCACCGGTCGTGATCTCGCCGAAGACGATCTCCTCGGCGGCGCGGCCGCCAAGAGTCATCGCCATCGTGTCGGTCAGCTCGGCGCGCGATGTGAGGAACTTGTCCTCGGTCGGCAGGCTGATCGTGTAGCCGAGCGCCTGGCCGCGGCTGATGATCGAGATCTTGTGGACCGGGTCGCAGTTGGGCAGCAGGTGGCCGACGATCGCGTGGCCGAGCTCGTGGAAGGCGGTGATCAAGCGCTCCTTCTCGCTCATCACGCGGGTTTTCTTCTCGGGGCCGGCGATCACGCGCATGATCCCCTCCTCGAGCTCCTTCATCGTGATCTCGCGGCTGCCGGTGCGGGCGGTCAGCAGCGCCGCCTCGTTGATCAGGTTGGCGAGGTCGGCGCCGGTAAAGCCGGGGGTCTGGCCGGCGAGCGCATCGAGGTCGATCACCTTGGCCAGCGGCTTGCCACGGGTGTGGACCTCGAGGATGTGCTTGCGGCCCTTGCGATCGGGGCGGTCGACGACGACCTGGCGGTCGAAGCGGCCCGGCCGCAGCAGCGCCGGGTCGAGGATGTCGGGCCGGTTGGTGGCCGCGATCAAGATGATGTTGTCCTTCATCTCGAAGCCGTCCATCTCGACCAGGAGCTGGTTCAGCGTCTGCTCACGCTCGTCGTGGCCGCCGCCCATGCCGGCGCCACGGTGGCGGCCGACAGCGTCGATCTCGTCCATGAAGATGATGCAGGGGGAGTTCTGTTTGGCCTGCTCGAAGAGGTCGCGGACGCGGCTGGCGCCGACGCCGACGAACATCTCGACGAAGTCCGAGCCGGAGATCGAGAAGAACGGCACCCCGGCCTCGCCGGCGACGGCGCGGGCGAGCAGGGTCTTGCCGGTGCCCGGAGGGCCGTAGAGCAGGACCCCCTTGGGAATGCGGGCGCCGAGCGACTGGAACTTCTTCGGGTTCTCAAGGAATTCCTTGATCTCCTCCAGCTCCTGCACCGCCTCGTCAACGCCGGCGACGTCGCGGAAGGTGATCTTCGGCGCGTCGACCGACATTCGCTTGGCTTTGGATTTGCCGAAGTTCATCACCCGCGAGCCACCGCCCTGCATCTGGTTCATGAGGAAGATCCAGAAACCAAAGAAGAGGACGAAGGGGAGGACGTAGGTGAGCAGCGAGAGCAGCCCCGAGCTGCCCGTCCCGTGCACCACCGTGTTCGTCGTGTCGCTCTTGTCGAGCAGGTTGAGCAGGCTCTGCTCGGTGTTCGGCGGGTATCCGGTCGAGAAGCTTTCGCCGTTCGCCTTCTTGACGTCGAGCGTGCTGTCCTTGACGTTGATCGAGACTTCTTCGATCTTGCCGGTCGCGATAAGGCCTGTTTCCGGCCTGACCAGCGTGCTGTATGACGGCGGCTTGGGGCCGTCGGGGCTGTTGATCAGCTTCTGGGCGATGAAGGCAAGGATCACCACCAGCAGGATCGGAAAAGCCGCGCTTTTGAAAAAACGCCTCACAGGGAAAATTCAGCGTACCAGGGCAGTTTTGCGCCCTAGGTGTTCAAAGCCGCGACGTAATCAAGGTTGCGATAGCGCTGGCCATGGTCGAGGCCGTACCCGATCGCAAAGCGATTCGGGATCTCGAAGCCGACGTAGCGCGGCGAAAGTTCGACTCGCAGGCGTTCCGGCTTGGTCAGCAGCGAGCAGACCTCGAGCGAGGCCGGCCGCCGTGCCTTGAGGTTGCGCATCAGGTACTGGAGGGTGAGGCCGGAGTCGATGATGTCCTCGACGATCAGCACATGGCGCCCCTCGATCGGGGCGTCGAGATCCTTGAGGATGCGGACCACGCCCGAGGAGTCGGTCTGCGATCCGTAGCTGGAGACCGCCATGAAGTCGATCTCGCAGGGGACGGTGACGTGCCGCATCAGATCGGCGAGGAAGAGGACGGCCCCCTTGAGGATGCCGACCATGAAGAGGTCGCGATCGGCGTAATCACGGCTGACCTCGGCCCCCAGCTCGGCGATGCGGCGCTTCAGGTCTTCGTTGCTGACGAGGATCTCGCCGATCTGCGGGTCGCTCACTCGCCGCAGTCTATGGATGGTCGGCGCGAAGGACGCCGCGCTCGACCACGGCGCGGACGCCGGCGCCGAGGTCGAGCATCGCCGTGCCGGTGCGGCGCAGGGCGGCGACCTCGTCGGCGTGGTTCGCCGCTCCCGGCACCGGCCGCCCGGCGGCGGCGTCGGCCAGCCGCTGGACGACGAGGCGGCGCAGCGCCGGCGGCAACGCCGCCAGCCGCTCAAGCTCGATCGTCTTGCCGCGGGGCCCGCCGAGCTCGGCGGAGACCAGCCCGTCGAGCACCTCGGCCTCGGCCCGCAGCAGCTCGGCGGTGCGGAGCACGTTCGACTTCGCCGCGGGATGGATCGTCTCTAGCGCCGGCAGCAGCCCGTGGCGAACGCGATTGCGGGCATATGTGTCTTCGGCGTTGCTGGCGTCTTCGCGCCAGGCGAGCCCGCGCTCCTCGCAATAAGCCGTCGTCTGCGCCCGGGTGAAGGCGAGCAGCGGCCGCGCCAGCTGCCCGTCGCGGGCCCGCATCCCCAGCAGCGCCCGGCGGCTCGGCGAAGAGGCGAGGCGGTAGAGGATCGTCTCGACCTGGTCGTCGGCGGTGTGGCCGGTGGCGATCACGGCTCCCTGCGGCAGAGCCAGGCGCGCCGCAGCCGCATAGCGAGCGTCGCGGGCCCAGGCCTGGAGATTGCCGGGGCCCTCGGGCCGGCGCGGGCGCTCGACGGCAAGCGCGACCCCAAGCCGCTCGCAGAGCTCGGCGCAGTGGCGCTCGTCGCCGACAGCGTCATCGCGGAGGCCGTAATTGACATGGAGCGCGGAGACGCGAGCGGCGCCGAGCAGCGACGCCGCCAGGTCAACCATGCAGACCGAATCGCGGCCGCCCGAGAGCAGCACGACCGCTGGGGCGTCGAGTGGCAGCACCCCCCCGTCCCGCACCTGCTCGAGCATGCGGGCGGCCTCCATCGCCTCAGCCCGCCGTGGCGCGGACCAGGAAGAGCGGGGTCGGCAGCGGGAAGCCCTTGAGGTTGACCTCGCCGATCGGCTCGAACTCGAGCTGCGGCCTTTCCTTCAGGGAGGAGATCACCCGGTCGGTCGCCAGTACCTCGCCTGCCTGGGCGCGGTTGACGACCCGGTGGGCGAGGTTGACCTGGCTGCCGAAGTAGTCGCCATCGCGGTAGACGGCCTCGCCGCAGTGGATGCCGACCCGCGGCTGCGGCCGCTGTGGGAAGCCGGCCAGGAAGCCGACGGCCCATTCGGTCAGCGAGGCCGCGTCGGGCGAGACGACCATCACCTCGTCGCCGATTGTCTTCACGATCGTCGCCTCTGGCGGCAGCGTCCCTTCGACCGTGGCGACGAAATGCTCGACCAGGTCAAGCGCCTCGAGATCGCCCTCCTCCTCGGTGAAGCGGGTGAAGCCGGTGATGTCGATGAAGCAGAGGGCGACGGTCACCTGGCCCAGTTCGCTGGTGTCTTCGCCAAGTTCGCTCTCCATGTGCCCAACCACATCCTGTTCGAGGAAGAAGCGCAGGTAGCGGGTGTGGAGGTACTCGGTCAGGGGCGCGGCCAGCGGCAGCATGTCGCCGGCCAGCTCGCCGATCTCCGACGCCATCTCCAGCTCCGGCACCCCGTCGCGGATCATCGGTTCGTGGACATATAGGTGGAACAACCTGACCTCGGCGTCGGCGATCCGCCGCAGCGACTGCACATAGACGCGGACCAGCTGCAGGAAGGCGACAAGCGGAAAGCCGGCGGCGAGGACACGGGCGCAGTGGCGCAGCGCCGCGACGTCGCTGGGGCCGAGGGTGCGCTCGCCGCCCTTCGGGGTGCCGAGGATGACGAGGATGCGCTCGATCAGCTCTGGCTCCAGCCCGGTCTCCCGCGAGACGTCCCCGACCGTCACCTGCTCATCGGTCTCGGAGAACAGCTCCTCGGCGAAGCCGAAGGCGAGCCGCCCCTCGCTGCCGGCTTTTTTCAAGTCCTCCAGCGAGTGGCCGCGATCGCGCATCCGCGCCACCACCCGGGCCTGAGCCGCCGCCGCCACAGTCCAGCGGCCACGTTTGACCGGCACGATCCGCTCCTGCGCCCAGCGTTTGAGCGTGCTGGCGGGAACGCCGGAGCGGCGCGACGCCTCACTCAGGGATATCCGCTCATCGGCAGGCATCGAAAGATCGAGGCTAGCCGGACCGGGGGACCTAACGAACGAACGTTTGTCTTTGCTCTCCGCTAAGTGGAGATTTCGGACTCCTCGTGCAGCTGCAGCACGGGCTCTCCGTTCTCGCCGGTGCGGATCCGGATCGCCTCCTCAACCGGGATCACGAAGATCTTGCCGTCGCCGACCTCGCCGGTGCGGGCGTGCTTGAGGATCGTCTCGACGATCACCGCTTTGTCTTTGTCCTCGACCACGACCTCGAGCTTCAACTTCGGCCGCACGTTGACCGTCAGGGCCGAGCCCCGGTAGTTCTCGACGATCCCTTTCTGGCGGCCGGACCCCTTCGCCTCGATGATCGAGAGCGAGGGGAAGCCCTTGTCGAGCAGCTCGGCCCGGATCGGCTCGAACGCCTCGTGGCGGATGAATGCCTCGACCTTCTTCATAGGCACCACGGTATGAAGGCGCTCGACGACATTGTTTAGACGGCTGGCGAAAATCCCGGCGCTGGGATTCTCATCAGTGGAAAGATGCCCCTCGCCATGCCCCGGCGCCTGCGACCGACAGCCCCGACCGCAGCCGCCGCCGTGCTCGTCGGCGACCCCGGCCGGGCCCTGCTGCTCGCCCAGGAGCTGCTGGACCAGCCGAAGATGAGCAACCACGCCCGCGGCCTCTGGGGCTACGGCGGCCAAACCGCCGACGGCCAGGCGCTGACGATCCAGTCGACTGGGATCGGCGGGCCAAGCGCGGCGATGGTGCTGACCGACCTGGCCAAGCTCGGCCTGCGCCGGGCGGTGCGGGTCGGGACCGCGACCGCGATCTCCGCCGAGCTCGCCGCCGGCGACCTGCTCGTCGTCGAGAGCGCCCGAGCCGAAGGCGCCAGCGCGGCGAGCTTCGACCTTGCCGCCGGCGACGTCGCCCACCCCGATCCCGGGCTGACCCAGGAGCTGGGAAAGAAGCTGAACCTGCGCCCAGCCGCTGTCGCCAGCTTCGACACGATCGCGGCCGAGCCGACGCCGGGGGCCGAGATCGTCGCCGCCGACATGCAGACCGCGACGCTCTTCGCCTGCGGCCGAGCCCTGGGGCTGGCGGTCGCCGCCGTCCTGATCGTCGAGACCACGGCGAGCGGAGAGCGAATCTCGGACAAGGCTCTGGAGGGGGCGGCAAAACTGGCCGGGCGGGCCGCCGCGACCTCACTCTAACCCTAAAGTCGAGGGTTAGTCTTTGCCTGGTTTGGCGAGTTTTCGGCGGATCTCGCCGAGATCGCGGACAACCTGGTCGATCTGCTCCTCGACATCCTCAAGACGGCCGGAAAGCGAGCGCAAGCGGCGCTCGAGCCGTTCCACATCGGTCCCCGAGGGCAGGTTGAGGGCGTTCATCGCCGCCTGCTGCGCCTCGATCGCCTTCTCGCGGGCGCCGAAAGCGGCGGAGAGGGCGTTGTGCAGAGTGGGGTTGTCGAGGACGGCCTGGGCGATCTCCCCGATCGCCTGCTCGCTGCGGGCCCGGAGGCCATCCTGCTCGTCGTGATCCACGCTCATTGACACCACCTTAACGAGCGCATCCGGCTCGACTGAAAGTCTCCCGCCTGA
The DNA here is from genome assembly GCA_964401995.1 of uncultured Conexibacteraceae bacterium. Classification (GTDB taxonomy): domain Bacteria; phylum Actinomycetota; class Thermoleophilia; order Solirubrobacterales; family 70-9; genus DATCBF01. Next base: position 16,916 of record CAYOAP010000009.1, read on the forward strand.
CAGGCATGAGTCCAGCCTTGATTAAGCCCTTGTTGGGAGGCGGCTCCGGCCGTTGCGTGCCTATGGGCGAACGGGTAGCGTGGGCGAGCCTGCTGCGCGGGGAGAAGGCGGACTTGGGTTGCGCCTTCCGAAATAGCGGGTATCGATGCTTCAAGGGATGAGAAACAAGCTCTCACTGATCATTGCTCTGGCCAGCTTTGCGGCGGTCACAGCGCTTGGCGTCGGGATGGCCGGCGCCGAATCGGTGACGCTTCCCGAAACAGGCGTGGCCACCACTCCTCTGAGCCAGCCGCCCGCGGTCCCCTCTGCGCAGACCCCGGCCTGCTCAAACGGCGTCGATGATGACGGCGACGGCCTCGTCGACCTCAGCGACCCCGACTGCACCTCTCCCAGCGGCACCAGCGAGGCGCCGACCCAGGCCCCGGCCTCGGCCGGCAACGTGGTCGCCCCGCCAGCCGAAACGGCCGAACACAAACAGGGGCAGGGCGTCCACGTCGGCTCGACGATCGGCGGCAACGGCGCCGCGGGCAACGCCGGCAAGGGAGGCGGCGTCGGCCAGAACCAGGGCCTCGAAAGCCCGGAAGGCGGCGGCGCCGAAAACGGCGGCGTCAGCTTCCCCAGCGCCACCGGCGGCGGCGACCAGCCCCAGCCCGAAGCGCCCAGCGGCGGCGCCCAGTTCAGCGACGGCGGCGTCCCCACCTCGGCCAACCCGACCACCACCTTCGCCCCCTTCGGCCCGGCCCCGATCGGCGTCCCCAACTTCGTCATCGACTCGTTTGAGATCCCGCCCTTCCTGCTGCCGATCTACCAGGCCTGCGGAACCGAGTACGGGATCCCCTGGGAGGTGCTGGCCTCGATCAACAAAATCGAGACCGCCTTCGGCACCAACCTCAACGTCTCCACCGCCGGCGCCGTCGGCTGGATGCAGTTCCTGCCCTCGACCTGGGAAACGTACGGCGTCGACGCCAATGGCGACGGCCGCAAAGATCCCTACAACCCGGTCGACGCGATCTGCGCCGCGGCCAACTACCTGAAGGCCTCCGGCGGCAACAAAGACATCTACAACGCGATCCTCTCCTACAACCACGCCGACTGGTACGCGCAGGAGGTGCTGCTCTATGCCCGCGCCTACGGCAAGCTGCCGACCGGCCTGGTCAGCTCGCTGACGGGGCTGACCGAGGGGGCCCACTTCCCGGTCGCCGCCAACGCCCGCTACGCCGACGAAATCTCCGCCCGGGTGGCGCTGAAGCGCTCGACACCCGGCAGCAGCGCCTACGGCAACGCGGCCGACGTGATCGACTCCTCCCCCACCCGCCGCGGCATCAACATCTACTCCAAGCAGGGGGCCCCGATCGTCGCCGTCAACGACGGGGTGATCGAGAAAGCGGGGACATCTCCCCAGCTCGGCAACTACATCGTCCTCCAGGACGCCTACGGCAACCGCTACACCTACGCCGAACTGGGCGAACTCGAGCAGCGCAACCACACCGTGGTGACGCCGACGGGCGGGCAGCAGCAGGTGCCGGTCGACAGCGAAAACCTGCGGCCGCGGATCTACGCCCTGCCGGACCGCACCCATCACACCCAGCAGCCGACCGGCACGCCGGCCGTCGCTGAAGAAAGCCAGCCGGTCAGCGAGAGCTTCACGACGACCAACAGCAACGGCGACACGCAGTCGCTGAAGGTCGGCTCCAAGGTGATCGCCGGCACCGTGTTGGCGCGGATGGCGGGCGCCAGCGACGGCGTCGACCCCCACATCAACTTCTCGATCCAGCCGGCCGGGCGCGGGGCGCCGCGGATCGATCCGAAGCCGATCCTCGATGGCTGGAAGCTGCTGGAGGCGACGGCGATCTACCGGGCCAAAGGCAAGAACCCGTTCGCCTCCGACCTCAGCGGCGCCGGCGTCCTGCTGCTCTCCAAGGAGGAGCTGCAGAAGCGGGTGCTGGACGACAAGGGCCTCTCGATTTATGAATGCGGGCGCGAAGACATCGCCACCGGGCAGATCGACCGCCGCGTCCTGGCGATGCTGGAGTACCTGCGCTCGAAAGGCTTCGAACTGACGATCACCGCCCTCAAGTGCGGCCACAGCCTGCTCACCACCTCCGGCAACGTCTCCGAGCACGTCACCGGCGACGCGGTCGATATCGCCGTCATCGACGGCGTGCCGGTGACCGGCCACCAGGGCCCGGGGACGCTGGCCGACGAACTGATCAAAACGGTCCTGCAGCTGCAGGGGACGATGCACCCGCACCAGGTGATCTCGCTCGAGGACCTGCCCGGCGAAACAAGCTTCGCGATGGCCGATCACTATGACCACGTCCACGTCGGCTACCGCCCCACCGCCAGCCCCTTCGACGAGCAGTTCTCGGCCCTGCTCAAGCCCAGCCAGTGGCTGCGCCTGACCAACCAGCTCGGCGACATCGAAAACCCGCAGGTGCCGACCACGCCGTCGCCTTTCTCAGTGCCCGACAAACAGGGCAAACCCGGGAACGCTGCCGGCAACGGCGGCGCCAGCAGCGGCGACTGACGATCCGGCAGAATCGGGTCTTCTGACCCAGCTCTTCGGATTCGCGCAGTTCGAGTTTGCCGGCACCGTCATGGTCGCCGATGGCCGCTACCTGGCGCGGGCGCCCGGCGCTGCGGACGGCCCCCAGAGCGTGCTGGTGATCGACACCCTGGGGGCGCCGCCACCGGCCTCGCGCCGCCGGCGGAGGCCGCGCGAGGCCGAGCCTGGCGACCAGGCCTCGCAGCTGCCCCTGACCCGGGTCACCGCGGTGCGAGCCTTCCAGCCGTTTGAGGAAGAGAGCGAGGCGGCGGCCTGGCTTGACGGCGTAGTCGAGGCCGAAGAGACGATCGACTCGGTGCTGGAGGAGGGAATCGCGCTGCTCAACCGCGCCCTGCACGCCCATGGCGCTGCAAGCGGCAACCCTTACGCCCAGGAGCTCAGCCCCGAGCGGGCGACGATCGCGCGGATCGGCTTCGGCAGTGGCGAGCAGGTTGCGGCGAGCGAGTTTTCCGAAGCGCTCGAGGTCGATGCCAGGGCGATCGGCCGCTCGCTCAAACGCCAGCGGGCTAACGACCTGCGCCCCCAGGAGCGGCTTGCCGCCGTGCTCGGCGGCCGCGAGCAGCTGGCGGCCTGCGAGACGCTGATCCCCCGCGCCCGCGCCGACCTTGATGGGGGACGGACACGGGAGGCGGCGCTGCAGCTGCGAGTCGGCCTCGAGGCGCTGCTGGCAGAGCTGCCCGGCGCCCTCGACGACCCTGATCACGAAAGCGACATCGGAGCGCTGCACGAGCGTCGCCACGAGGCTGGCGAGGCGGCGAACCTAGCCTTGAACGGCGACCTGGACGCCGAGACGGCAGCCGGGGTGCGTGAGCTGATCGAGATCTGCGAGCGGGCGCTGCGCAGGCGTCGCGTGCTGGCTGGCTGAGGCTAAGTCTCAGCTTCTACTAGAGACTTAGAGTTAGCCTAAAGAGCGAGTCTTTGCGCCACCACATCGTCAAGCAGGGACTCGGCCAGGTGATGAGCCTCGTCGAGCGCAATCCCCTCCAGCGACGGCACTCCGATCACGGTCAAACCCGCCGCCCGGGCAGCGGCGACGCCGGTCGGTGAGTCCTCGAGGGCGACAACGTCGGGGCCAGGCTCGACGCCGAGCCGGCGGCAAGCCTCCAGGTAGGGATCGGGCGCCGGCTTCGGCGCCGCCACCTCGTGGGCGCTGAGGATCACGTCGAAGCTGTCGCTGAAGCCGACGATCTCAAGCGAGCGCCGGACGAAGATCAGCGGCGAGTTGGAGACCAGGCCGATCGGGGTCCCCCGCTCTTTCAGCGCCTCCAGCAGCTCACGGGCGCCGACCATCGCCTCGACACCATGCTCGAGCTCGGCGACGACTAGCTCGTTCAACTCCTCGATCAACTCCACAGCCCGGCCCGGCTCGTCCAGCCGCCGCTCAAGGATGCCGCCGGCAATCTCGGCCGAAGTTCCAACGAGTTCGAGCTTGTCGGCAGGGCTGAACTCGGTCCCCCGTTGTGCGAAGAGATCCTGCTCGGCCCGGGTCCAGACCGACTCCGTGTCAAGCAGGAGGCCGTCGTTGTCGAAGACGACGGCGTCGGGCAGGGGTTGCATCAGCGCATCATCGCGAAACAGCCGCTAGGTTCGCCCCATGCCATTTCACGTCGAGGTCGATTCCTCTCCCCAGCGCGCCCGGGTCTTCAATGTCGGCGAGGCCGAGCTCTGGCAGACGGTGCTCGAGCCCTGGCTCCGCGGCCAGACGTTCGAGTTCGGCGAACAGGAGTTTGATCCCCGCGAAAGCAAGCTGACGATCCTCGACGGCAAGACGATGGAGGGTCCAGACCTCTCCTTCGGCCAGGGCTGGACCAACGCGCTGCGCTCCTCGCAGGACGTGACCCGAGCGGTGCTGGATACCGCTGAGACGCGGACCCCGCCACCGGGCGCGGCCGTGGTCGAGGCCGACTCCCTCGACGCCGGCCTTGAGCAGATCAAGGCCGGGGCAAGCCCGGCGATGATCGAATGGGCCGAGGCAAAAGAGCGGATCGACAGCCGCGACCCTGCGGTCGCGGCTGTGATCCTGGTGCTCAGGCCGCCTGCTCCTTAGGCCGCGAAGCTGAGCGACACGCCGCGCGGGGTGACCAGCACTGGGTAGCTGGCGGCCTCGACCGCGTAGTCGCTGGCGGCGCTGAGGGTGACCTTGCCCTGCGGCGACTCGGGGCGCGAGCCGACGACGAGAAGGTCGACCGGGCCGCCGCTGTGATCGACGACGTTGGCGCCGAGCGCGCCGGCGAGGCTGGCAGCCGTCTCCCTGGCGCTGGCGTCGCCCTCGTCGATGACGCCGACCGTGTTGATGCCGACCGAGGGATGCGAGCGCAGGCCCGAAGGGGCGACGGCGATCGCCGCCGGTCCTCCCAGCAGCAGTTTGTGGGCCGGAATACCCGGCTTGACCGTGCCAGGGGCGGTGCGGTACTCGGAGCCGAAGACGATCACGTCGGCGCCCTCGCGCTCGGCCAGCTCGGTCAGGCCGACGCTGGTGCCGGCGTTGACGACGACGTGGCGGGGCATGTCCGGAGCGCCGACCGAGGCCGCGCCGCGGGCCAGCATCTCGTCCGCCTCCTTCTCCTCCAGCGCGCCGCCGACGGAGTGGCGGACGTAGGCGAGCGAGAGCTCGGCGCCGTTCACCGCAAGCAGGCGGCCGAGAGCGAGTGCGTCGCGATCGTTATCGGTGTCGTCGTAGGAAACGATGATCTTCAGAGCCATGGTGTGCCTCCATTGAGTGGGATTCGAAGTTCGAAGTCGATAGTGGCGCCGACTTGGCATTAGCACAACTGTTAATGCCTATGTATAAAATAAGATTTACTTATGTTGAATACGAGCCGGCTCAACGTCTTCCGCGAAGTCGTCGCCCACGGCTCGTTCTCGGCCGCGGCCGACGCCCTCTCCTACTCGCAGTCAGCCGTCTCGCAGGCGATCGCGACCCTGGAGGGGGAGCTCGGCGTCTCCTTGATCGAGCGCAACCGCGGTGGCGTTCGGGCAACGGCCGCCGGCGCTGCCCTGAACGGCCACATCGGCGGCATCCTCGCCCAGATGGAGACCGCCGAGGCCGAGATCGCGGCGATCGCCGCCGGCCACGGCGGCCAGCTGCGGATGGCCTCCTTCCCGACCGCCGGGGCGACGTTGATGCCGCAGGCGATCGCCGCCTTCCGCGCCTCCCACCCCGGGGTCGACGTCACCCTGGCCGAGGGTGAGCCGGAGGAGATCGCCCCGCGCCTGCGGGCGGGCGAATTCGACCTTGTCCTGCTCTTTGAGTTCGAGGGCGTGGGCGAGCGGCTCGGCGCCGGGATCCGACGTTTCGAGCTGCTCGAGGACCCCCTGCACCTGACCCTGCGCAGCGATCACCCGCTGGCGCAGCGCAAACAGCTGCGGCTGGAGGACCTCAGGCGCGAGTCCTGGATCCAGACCTCCGCTGCCAGCCCCTGCGCGAGGCACGTGGTGCGCTCGTGCCACGGGGCCGGTTTCGAGCCCAGCGTCTCCTTTGAAAGCGACGACTACCAGACCGTGCAGGGCCTGGTCGCGGCCGGCGTCGGGGTGGCGCTGATCCCGCAGCTGGCGCTCTCGACCGTGCGCCCCGACATCCGCGTGCGGGCGCTGCACCCGCAGAGCCCGGTGCGCAAGGTGCTTGCCGCCACCCCACGCGGCGCGGCGGTGACGCCGGCGCTGACGACGATGCTCGACATCCTGCGCGAGATCGCCCGTCCGCACGCCGACGCCCCCTGAGGAGCCGCAAACGGCCCCACAAACGGGAACCGCCCCCGGGGAGAGGGGGCGGGGGCGGTTCCGTGGTGGGTTTTCGCGTGCCGAGCGTGGGCACTGGTTGGGGGACGCTCGGCTAGCTCGCGCCTCCCGCCGCTGGGGCCGACTGTGAAACGCCGGCAGGGAATCCGAGCGAGGGCACGTCCGAGGGGTAAACCTCGTGCCCGTGGACGGCGATGTCGCCGATCTCCATTTCCTCGTCGGTCATCCGCAGCGGAACCACGAGGCTGACCAGTTTGAGGAGGATGAAGGTGCCGATCGCCGAGAAGACGATCACCCAGAGCGCGGTCAGCGCCTGCCATCCGAGCAGGTGCAGCCCGCCGCCGGAGATCGTTCCTGCCAGCGTCGTTTCCGCCATCGCGCTGTTGGCGAAGATGCCGACCAACAGCCCGCCCGCGACTCCGGCGAAACCGTGGGTGTAGACCACGCCCAGGGTGTCGTCGACGTTGCGGAACGGTTTCATCCGGCTCAGGTAGTTGAGCGCGAAGTAGACCAACGTGCTGGCGACGACGCCGATGATGATCGCGCCCCAGCCGTTGACGAAACCGGCGCCGGGGGTGATCGCGACGAGGCCGACGATCATGCCGTTGACGCTGCCGATCAGGCTCGGCTTGCGCCCTGTGGCGTAGTCCCACACGACCCAGACCAGGAAGGCGACCGCGGTGCAGAGGTTGGTGTTGAGCACCGCCGCAGAAGCGATCGCGCCGGCGGAGTACCAGTCACCGCCGTTGAAGCCGTTCCAGCCGAGCCAGAGCAGCCCGGCCCCGACCGCGACCATCGCCAGGTTGTTCGGAGCGTCGACCTCGCGGTCACGCTGCAGGCGCGGGCCGATGACCCAGGCAGCGACGAAACCGGAGACGCCTGCGGCGAGGTGGATCACGTAACCGCCGGAGAAGTCAACCGCGCCGTGCTGGGCGAAGTAGCCACCGCCCCAGATCAGGAAGGCGTTGATCGTGTAGACGAAGACGGTCCAGAGCGCGACGAAAGGAATCCACGCTTTGAAATTGATCCGCCCGAGCACCGATCCCAGCATCAGCAGCGGCGTGATTGCCGCGAAGACGATCTGGAAATAGGCGAGCGTCGACTGCGGGAATTCGATTTCTTCAGAGACCACGGGCAACAGTGGGATGTGGCCGTGTCCGAGCTCGCTGGCACTGCTCAGGATCGAGCCTGGATGACCCCACATATTGGCGAGGAAGCTGCCGCCTCCTGCCCCAAAGATGTGCATCGGCTCTCCAAACGCCATCTTGAACGCGAACAAGCACCAGAGGATGAGCACGATCGCGAAGGCGACAAAAGCCATCATCATCGAGTTCACCGACCAGCGCTTCTGCATCACGCCGCCATAGAGAACGACCAGCCCCGGAATGCTCATCAGGCCGACCAGGGTCGCGGCGGTGAGCTGCCAAGAGTTGGCCCCTTCGCTCAACCATTCCATAGATCCGGTGTTTCCTTTCTAGTTGAGGGCTGCCGATCGCGAAAAACTGCCGCCGGCACCAAGCGCCCAATGAATTGCAGTAAGCCTGCCTTCGCCGGCTGGGCGCCACCACGTACAGGTGTCTAAAGATCGGCCCAAGCGGTTCGCCAGATTGGAGGTTCGCGGTGCCCCACGGACCCGTTAACCTGCGCTCCGATGCCGCTCGAAGGACATTTCCAGCGCGTGAACACGCCCCTGCGGCGCCTGACCAAGCGCGAGCGCAACGTCGTCATCGGCGCTGTCGCGGTGACCTTCATCGCCCTTCTGGCGCTGGTCCTCGCCACCGCGGGAGACACCCGGCCGCCACCGGCGCCAGGGTGCATCTCAGTCTCCGTGGCCGGGCGCACCGGCGCCGAGCTGGTGCACGGCTGCGGCCTCGAAGCAAGGGAACTCTGTGCCCAGGTCGCGGGCCTCGACGACCCCCAGGATCTCGCGATCGCCGCTGGCTGCAGCGATCAGAACATCCGCCCGCTCGCCGCGCCGGCTGCCGCCGGCTCGTCCTCTTCCCGCTAGCCGAGCGCGGCCAGCAGCGCTTCCAGCTCGTCGACGACGTCGCCGTCGAGCCGTAGCCGAGCCTCGCTGTCGTAGGGCGTGGCGCCCTGGGTGACGATCGCCAGGCCTCCCCCATGCTCGAGCGTCACCTGCGGCAAGGCCGCAACCGGGTGGACGACCAGCGAGGAGCCGATGCAGAGCATCAGGTCGGCGCCCTGGGCCAGCTGCCGGGCCCGCGCCATCGCGCTCTCCGGCAAGAGCTCGCCGAAGAGGACGACGTCGGGTTTGACCGGGCCGGCACAGGCCGAGCAGTTGACGACGCCATCGGCGAACAGCTCCTCGACCTGCTCGATCTCATAGCTGCGGCCGCAGCTGGTGCAGGAGGAGGTCTCGATCGAGCCGTGGACCTCGACCACCTCCTCAGACCCTGCCGCCCGGTGCAGGCGGTCGATGTTCTGGGTGATCACGCCGTCCAACAGCCCACGGCGCTCTAACTCCGCCAGCGCCTCGTGGGCGGGATTGGGACGTTTGTCGCCCAGCGACTGGAAGCGCGGGCGGTAATAGGACCAGAAGCGAGCCGGGTCGCGTTCGAAGACGTCGATGTGGGCGACCTCCATCGGGTCGACGTTGGCCCAGATCCCGGTCTCGGGCGTGCGGAAGTCGGGAATCCCAGACGGGACCGAGATCCCCGCCCCGGTCAGGGCAACGGTGGAGCGCGACTCGCGGATCAGCTCCGCGAGTCGCGCCGCCGGCGGCGCGGCCGATGCTTTGCGGGCCACGTGGGGGTGCGGTGTGCGAGGGAGGCGCCCAAGCCCACTGTGGGGGCCGCGGTCTGGTAGGCGGCAGCGAAGCCC
>CAYOAP010000009.1:26070-118196 GCA_964401995.1 uncultured Conexibacteraceae bacterium
GCGCGGGGGGGGGCCGCCCCCCCCCCCCGCGGGCCCCCCCCCCCCCCCCCCCCCCGGGGCGGGGGGGCCCCCCCCCGCGGCCCCCGCCCCGCCCCCCCCCCGCCGCCGGCGGCGCTGTCGTTACTTGCCGCTCCACTTCGGGGTGCGCTTGCCGAGGAAGGCGCCAATGCCCTCTTTGGCGTCCGCGGTCTGGAAGGCGGCAGCGAAGCCCTGCTTCTCGGCCGCGATGCCCTCGTCGAGGTCGCCCTTGTGAGAGACGAGCTTGATCTGCTCGACCGCCAGCGGCGGCTGGGCGGCCAGCTTCTTGCCCCACATCAGCGCCGTCTCGAACAACTCATGGTCGGGGACGACGCGGTTGACGAGGCCGTACTCGAGCGCCTCGTCAGACGGGATCGCGTCGCCGATCAGGTTCATCTCCAGCGCTTTGTTCTCGCCGACCAGGCGCGGCAGGCGCTGGGTGCCGCCGAAGCCGGGGATGATCCCGAGCTTGATCTCGGGCTGGCCGAAGACGGCGGCGTCGGCGGCGATCCGCACGTCGCAGGCCATCGCCACCTCGCAGCCGCCGCCGAAGGCGATCGCGTTGACGGCGGCGATCGTCGCCACCTTGGCCTGGCCGAAGTCGCGCAGCAGGGCGTGGGCGGTGTTGATCAGCTCCTCGCCGCCCGACTCGTCCATCTGGGTGAAGGCCTTGATGTCGGCCCCGGCCGAGAAGACGATCGGGATCGAAGAGGCGATCACCATCGCGCCGATCTCGCCGGAGGCCTTGACCTTCTCCCAGACGATGCCCAGGTCGCGAATCACGTCCGGGGAGACAGCGTTCATCGGCGCGTTGGCGAGCCAGGCGATGGCGACGTTGCCGCGCGTCTCCAACTTCACCGTCTCGGCCTGCTCGCCCTCGTCGGGCTGCGGGTAGGGGTAGAAGCCCTGGCCGGACTTGAGGCCGAGGCGGCCCTGGGCGACGAGGCGCCTGAGCGTGATCGGCGGGGCGAAGCGCTCGCCGTACTTCTCCTGCAGCTGCTCCATCCGCTCCAGCGCCGTGTCGAGGCCCTCGACGTCGGCTTTCCAGAACGGGGGCAGCAGGCCGCGGCGCGGGTCGAGCCCGGCGCCGGACATCATCCCGAGGTCGATGTCGCGGACCGAGCAGACACCCTCCTCGACCAGCTGGCAGGCCTCGATCAGCGCCCGGCTGGTGAACAGCGCGACCAGCTCCTCGGCATCGGGGTCGGCGTCGCCGGGCACGTTCTGCTCGCCGTCCTTGAAGAAGCCCTCGCCGCCGCTCTTGGCGCCGAGCTTGCCGTCGGCGACCAGCTGCTTCAGGCCCTGGTGGACGTAGAAGGTCTCGCCGTAGGACTCGTTCAGGTGCTCGGCGACGTGCAGGACCGTGTCCAGGCCGAGCAGGTCGGTGAGGAAGAAGGGGCCCATCGGGGCGACCTTGGCGGCCGCGATCGCCTCGTCGATCGCCTTCAACGAGAGGCCCTGGTCCTCCTGCACGCGCCAGACCTCGCCGATCGTCGCCATCAGGATCCGGTTGACGACGAAGCCGGGGACCTCGCCGCAGACGATCGGCTGCTTCTTGATCGCCTGGGCGAAGTTGTAGGAGGCGTTGGCGGTCTCCGGGGTTGTGTCCTCGCCGACGATCACCTCGACCAGGGGCATCACCGAGGCCGGGTAGAAGAAATGGAAGCCGACGACCTTGTCGGGACGCAGCGTCGCTTCGCCGATCTCGGTGATCGAGAGCGAGGAAGTGTTGGAGGCGAGGATCGCGTGGCCGGGGGTGGCGGCGTCGAGCTCACGGAAGACGGCCTGCTTGATCGCCATCTTCTCCGGCACCGCCTCGATCACGAAGTCGACGTCGCCGAACTCGGCGTAGCTGGTGGTGCCGGTGATCAGGCCCATCACCTCGACGAGGCGGGCATCGGCCTGCTCCTGGGTCAGCTTCTCCTTCTTGACCAGGCGCGAGAGCTGGCCCTCGGTGACGGCGCGTGCCTTCTCGACCGCTGCATCGACGAACTTCTGGTCGATGTCCTTGACGACGACGGGAATGTCGGCAGCGGCGACCGCCTGGGCGATCTCACCACCCATTGTGCCTCCGCCGACGACGGCGGCCTTGGAAACGAACATGCGAGTTGATCCTCCGGAGTTCTGGCTTTGGAATGCGGCAATCGCCGCGGGGCCGCAGGCTATCCGGTCGAGCCTGGCAGGCCGTTGCCGGTGGCGTCTCAAAAAAAAGTTTTGGTCAGGGCTAAAGGTTTGCGAGATCGCTGCCGATAGAGCTATTTCATGCGCAGGGGCGCACAATTGCTGGCCCTCAGCTTGGTTCTGCTGCTGGTGTCGCTGATCGGCTCCCAGGCCCCGCTTGCCGCTGCCCGGGTGCCTCAGGCCAAGCTGCTGCCCGGCGGGCGTGCCATCGCCCCACCCTCGGCGCCACCCGCAGTGAAGGCGATGATCGAGGCTGCGAACCGGATTCACCACCGCCCTTATCGCTGGGGCGGCGGCCACAGGCACTGGAACTCACGTGGCTATGACTGCTCCGGCTCGGTCAGCTACGTGATGCACGCTGCCGGCCTGCTCGAATCGCCGCTTGACTCGACCGGGTTCATGCGCTGGGGCAAAGGTGGCGGCGGCGGCTGGGTCCGCATATACGCCAGCCACGAACACGTCTTTGCGATCATCGCCGGGCTGCGCTGGGACACCTCCTACAGCACCGACGGCGACCGCAGCGGCCCTGGCTGGAGCGAAACGATGCGGCCGACCGGCGGCTTCCGCCTGCGCCATCCGCTGGGGCTGCTGCAGGCCACGCCCCTTTCCTAGCTCCTACACTCGGGACAAGCGCCGGGGCGGAACGTTGTACGGGAGTACAAAGGCGTGATCGCCGCCCTCCCATTACTCTGCATCTTCTCCTCATAAGGGGAGCAAGACCGGACCGTCAATTGCGCGCCCGTAGCCGTGGGTGCGCCGCCGAGTGAGGGGCTAAACCAAGCGATGACCCGTATTCGCCAGCAGAACGTGACCGCCGCGCAGTGGAGCTCCAACGGAGAGGCTCTTGGCGCGCTCGACCTTACCCAGCCCGAGAACAACCCCTTTGGGGCCAACGTGTTCTCGGTCACCGCGCAGCGCGAACGGCTGCCCAGCGACGCCTTCGCCAAGCTGCAGGCAAGCCTCGCCGGCGGCGAGCCGCTCGACGCGGAGCTAGCCGACACGGTCGCCGAGGCGATGAAGGAATGGGCGCTGGAGATGGGCGCCACCCACTTCACCCACGTCTTCCAGCCGCTGACCGGCTCCACCGCCGAGAAGCACGACTCCTTCTTCGAGCCCTCGGGCGACGGCGAAGCGCTCGCCGGCTTCTCCGGCAAGGAGCTGATCCAGGGCGAGCCCGACGCCTCCTCCTTCCCCACCGGCGGCGTCCGCGCCACCTTCGAGGCCCGCGGCTACACCGCCTGGGACCCGACCAGCCCCGCTTTCATCCTCGAGAACCCGAACGGCGCCCTGCTCTGCATCCCGACCGCCTTCGCCTCTTGGACCGGCGAGGCGCTGGACGGCAAGATCCCGCTGCTGCGCTCAATGGACGCGCTCTCACGCTCGGCGATCAAGGCGCTGCGGCTGCTCGGCGACGACGAGTCCCAGCGCGTCTTCACCACGGTCGGCGCCGAGCAGGAGTACTTCCTGATCGACGAGCAGTACTTCTTCGAGCGGCCCGACCTGATCTCCACCGGCCGCACCTTGTTCGGGGCCAAGCCGCCGAAAGGCCACGAGCTCGACGACCACTACTTCGGCACGATCCCGGAGCGGGTGCTCGCCTGCATGATGGAGTCCGAACTCGAGATGCGCAAGCTCGGCATCCCGGTCAAGACCCGCCATAACGAGGTCGCGCCGGCCCAGTACGAGGTCGCGCCGATGTTCGAGAACTCCAACGTCGGCTCCGACCACCAGCAGCTGCTGATGCAGGTGCTGGAGAGCGTCGCCCGCCGCTACGGGCTGGTCTGCCTCCTGCACGAGAAGCCGTTCGCCGGCGTCAACGGCTCCGGCAAGCACAACAACTGGTCGATGGGGACCGATACCGGCGCCAACCTGCTCAACCCGGGCGACACGCCAGCCGACAACATCCACTTCCTGTTCTTCTGCGCGGCTGTGATCCAGGCCGTCAACAAGCACCAGGGGCTGCTGCGGGCCTCGGTCGCCAACATCGGCCAGGACCATCGCCTCGGCGCCAACGAGGCGCCGCCGGCGATCATCTCGATCTTCCTCGGCAGCGAGCTGGAAAGGGTCTTCGACGCGATCGAGAGCGGCGAGGGCGACCCCAACACGCCGGCCTCGTTCCTCGACCTCGGCGCGACCGTGCTGCCGAAGCTGCCGATGCACGGCGCCGACCGCAACCGGACCTCGCCGTTCGCCTTCACCGGCAACAAATTCGAGTTCCGGGCGCTCGGCTCCAGCATGTCGCTGGCCTTCCCGAACACGGTCCTGAACACGATCGCCGCCGAGGCGATCGACGAGCTGGCCGGCAAGCTGGAGGCGAAGATCTCCGGCGGGGCGGGCATGCCGGAGGCCGTGATCGAGCTGGTCAAAGAGTCCTACGCGGCCAACAAGCAGGTCTGCTTCGGCGGCGACAACTACTCCGAGGAGTGGCACGTCGAGGCCGAGCAGCGCGGGCTGAAGAACCTGAAGACCACGCCCGACGCCCTGCCTGAGGTGCTCGACGAGAAGACCGTCGCCGCCTTCGAAAACTACGACGTGCTCTCCCAGCGCGAGCTTGAGTCGCGTTTCGAGGTCTGGGTCGAGCAGTACTCGCTGCGGGCCAACATCGAGGCCGAGGAGACCTTCACGATCGCGCAGACGATGCTGCTGCCGGCGGCGCTGCGGCATCTGGCCTTGATCGGCGACGCCGGAGTCTCCGAGCTGGAGGGCAAGGTGCGGGAGCTGATCGAGGAGCTGGTCGGCGCCCTGGCGACGCTGGAAAAGGCGAACGCCTACCCGGACGACCTCGAGGGCATGGACCTGGCCCTGCACGCTCGCGACGAGCAGCTGACGGCGATGGCCGCGGTCCGCGAGGCGGCGGACAAGCTGGAGAAGGTCGTCGCCGACGATCTCTGGCCGCTGCCGAAGTACGAGGAGATGCTCTTCATCAAGTAGTTCCCCTCCGACAGAGCGAACGAGAAGAGCCCCGCCCCGGCGGGGCTCTTTCTTTCTAGGCATTTGATTCACGACGGGTGTCCCGGGGGGATGGAGGGTGGGCCTCCATCCCCATTCGAAGCGCCCTGGTCTCAAGCGCCCAGGCATGAAGGCGACGGCCGACCCGGATTCCCGCTTAAAGCTGGGGTCTCGGGGGCGCTTCGAGGGACGGGGCTGGCCGCCCTCTGGACGAATGTGGCGAAGCCGCGATATGCAATCTGATGATCGCGCGGCGTAGCCGCGCTGCGACATCCGAGTCCGCGACTGGCGGACGAGTCAATTCGGCCAGAGGGCGGCCAGGCCCGTCTCCCCTGGGCCGCGAATCGACCCGCTAGCCGTCGCCCTCGTCATCCGGCGGGCGCACCGCTTTGTAGATCAGCCAGCCGATCGCGACCAGGCCGATGATCGGGATGAAGCCGCCGAAGACCGCCGGCCAGGCCTCAGCTGCCAGCGGCAACCCGACGCTCCTCGACTCGCATCTCAAGCCCTCCCTTGGGTGAGAGCGTCGGCATCTGGCGCACGGTCATCGTCCGGCCGGGCATCGCGTCAAGGCGCAGGCGCTGCAGCAGCATCGTCGCCACCAGCTTCACCTCGGTCTGGCCGAAGCGCTTGCCGATGCAGATCCGCGAGCCGCCGCCAAAGGGGATGTAGGCGCCGCGCGGCAGGGCCGCCTTGCGCTCGCGGGTGAAGCGCTCGGGGACAAACGCCTCGGGGTCGGGAAAGACCTCAGGGATGCGGTGGCTCGCCCAGGAGCAGTAGTTGACGTAGGCGCCCTCGGGCACGGTGTAGCCGCCGAAGCTGAACTCGCGGACGGCGCGGCGCGGGCCGATCCAGGCCGGCGGGTAGAGGCGCAGGACCTCGTCGAGGACCATCTCCAGGTAGGGCATCTCGCGCTCGAGCTGGTCGACCGTGGGGGTCGCTCCTCCAAGCACCCTGTCCTGCTCCTCGCAGAGGCGCGCCAGCACCTCGGGGTGGCGCGCGAGCTCATGCATCATGAAGGTCAGGGTCGAGGTTGAGGTGTCGTGGCCGGCGAACATCAGCGTCATCACCTGGTCGCGGACCTCGCGGTCGGTGAAGGCCTCGCCGCCCTCGCCGCGGGCGCCGAGCAGGAGGCTGAGGATGTCGCGGCGGCCAGGGTCGGGGGCATCGCGCCGGGCGGTGATCTCGCCGAAGACGATCTCGTCAAGCACCGCCCGGGAGGAGACCATCTTGCGCCACGGCGTTCCCGGCCCGCGCAGCAGCCGCAACTGGAAATCGATGCCGTAATAGCCCAGCGCGCGCTCGAAGTGCTCGGCGGCCGCGGCGCCCCTGCCGGCGCCATCGGGGTCGAGCCCGAGCAAGGCTCGCATCGCGATCCGCATCGCCAGGTTGCGCATCCAGTCGTAGAGGTCGAAGACGACGCCCGGGCGCAAGGAGTCGATCGCCGCCCCAGCCTCGGCTGCCATCGAGTCGATCATCGAGACCACCTGCTCGCGATGGAAGGCGGGCATCATGATCGCCCGGGCGCGGTCGTGGTAGTCGTCGTCGACCGTGAGCAGGCCGTCGCCGAGCAGCGGGATCAGGTCGCCAAAGCTCGACTCGCGCCAGTGAAAGTTCTCCGGGTGGCCGACGGTGACGAAGTGGTTGGCCTCGGGCCCGAGCATGAAGATGACCCGCGAGTGCAGCAGGCGCAGGCTGAAGATCGGGCCGTGCTTCTCGTAGTTGGAGAGCAGGAGGGGCAGCGGATCGTGGGCGATCTGGTGGGTGCGGGTGGGGCTGAAGTTGTTAGGCCCCGGCGGGAACTTGCCGCGGCCGTGCCACTCGGCGACAAAGTCGCCGGCGATCCTGCGCACCGGGTTGGCCGTGATCTGCGGCGGGCGGACCGAGGGGGGCGTGGTCTCTACAGCCATCGCGCGGATGCTAACTGGCTGCGCAGCCAAACGGCGAATCGGCTACCCAGCTGAGCTTGTCGATGCGCTGGCGGCGAGCTGCCCGCAGGCGGCGTCGATGTCGCGGCCGCGGGTGAGGCGCACAGTGGCGCCGATCCGGTGCTCGGCGAGGATCGCCCGGAAGCGCTCGATCTCCTCAGGGGCCGAGCCGTTGAAGGAGCCGGTCGGGTTGTAGGGGATCAGATTGACCTTGTAGACGCGGAAATCGAGCAACCCCGCCAGCTGGCGGGCGTGCTCCGGGCGGTCGTTGACGCCGGCCAGCATCACGTACTCGACGAAGACCTTGCGGCGGCGGCGGGCACGGTAGCGCTCGCAGGCAGCGAGCACCTCGGCCAGCGGGTAGCGGTCGTTGACCGGCATCAGCTCCGAGCGCAGCTCGTCGTTGGGCGCGTGCAGCGAGAGCGCCAGGCTGATCGGCATCTCGCACTCGGTGATCGCGTCGATCCCCGGCACCCAGCCGACGGTCGAGATCGCAGTGCGGCGGTGGCTGACGCCGAGCTCAGGCAGCCGCTCGCAGGCGCCGAGCACGGCGTCGAGGTTCATCGTCGGCTCCCCCATGCCCATGAAGACGACGTGGTCGATCGGCTCGACCCGGCGGAAGTGCAGGGCCTGGTCGAGGATCTCGTCCGCGCTCAGGTTGCGGCCGAACTTCATCGAGCCGGTCGCGCAGAACTTGCAGGTCAGCGGGCAGCCCGACTGCGAGGAGACGCAGACCGAGCGGCGGCCGTCGCGGTAGCGCATCAGCACGGCCTCGATCGGGCGGCCGTCGCCGGTGTGGAAAAGTGCCTTGACGGTGCCGTCGTCGGAGCGGGCCTCGGTCTGCAGCGCCAGCGTGGAGAGCGGCACCGCCGCCTCGAGCCGGTCGCGCAGGACGCCGGGCAGGTTGGTCATCTCCTCGTAGCTCCCGACCCCACGCGCGACCCACTCCCAGACCTGGGAGGCGCGGTAGGCGGGCTCGCCGGAGTCGGCAAGGGTGCGATCGAGCAGGGCGCGGTCCATCCGCCGAGTGTAGGTCAGCGTCAGGCTGAGTCGATCTTCAGGTCGAGGGCTGAATCCTCGCCCTCGCTGAAGCGCAGCAGCCGCTCGCCCTCCGCGGCGAGCTCGGCCGCCGCCTTGCGCGAGAGCGGCTCGAAGGGGGCGATGCGCAAGGTCGCCTTGCCGCGTTTGCGCTCGACCGTCCAGGTTCCTGCCACCGAGCCGTCCTGGAGAAAGGTGGCCTTGACCCGCAGGTTTTTGGTCACCAGCCCGGGGCGGTGCTCGTCCGCCAGCAGGCGGCTGCGATCGGCGTGGGCGAGGACGAGGTTGTCGAACTCCGGCAGGAAGCGAGCCGGCGCCGGCGTGTCGGGATCGGGACGCGGGGCGCCGGGAAGGTCGAACAGCTCGCGCCCGTTCTCGTCGGCGAAGACCTCGAGCGTCGGGCGCAGCTCCTCGAAGGCAGGCTTCATCCGCTTCAGGCCCGACCACTCGACAAAGTCGGCGACGCTGGCCGGGCCGAAGGCGGCCAGGTAGCCGCGGATCATCGCCTCCGGTGGCCCATCGGCCGCGATCGGCCGGCCGAGGCTGCCCTCGGCGAGCGCGAACTTGGCCACCCGGGGGAAGGCCCAGGGATCTTCAGTCGGCACCATCACCAGCGGCAGCTGGGTGCGGACCGCGTAGCCGAGCGCGCGGTGGTTGACGTCGGGGAAGCGCTCGGCGAGCAGCAGGCGCAGGTCGTTGTAGGCACGCGGCTCCTCTTCCAGAAACTCGACCGCGGCAGGGAGGAACTCGATTGAGTCGAGGGCTTTGGCCGATGGGCCCATAACCCGCACTGCGGCATTCAGCGCCGGGGCCAGGGCCGGGCGGAAGGCGGCGAAGTCGGCGGCGCTGAGCAGGTGCAGCGTGCTCCGCATCAGCGGCCCGCGCACGACCTCGTACCCGCGCAGCGCCTCGACCAGATCCTCGCGCCGGAACCCCTGCAACCGCGACCAGAGGCCGACGAACGGCGGCCGCGGCTCCTGCGCCTGCATCCCCGCCAGCCGCTCCACCGCCTCGGGCACGGGAACCGCCTGCCGCTCCAGCAGCATCTGGCGTGCCAGGGTGGCGCGGTTGAGCTGCCGCGGGCTGAGGACCGGCGCCGCTGCCATCAGTGGATCGCCTCCCCGCGCTCCAGCATCGCGACGAATTTGCGCAGGCGCCGCTCGCGGGTCTCTGGCTTCTTGGCATCGTTGAGGCGGTAGACGATCGCGTAGCGATTGGCGCTGCTGAGGGTGGTGAAGAACTCGCGCGCGGCCGGGTTGGAGTCGAGCTCGCGCTGAAGATCGTCGGGGGTCGTCGCCGTGCGCTGGCCCTCGTAGGCTGCCTGCCAGCGGCCGTCGGTTTTGGCCGCCTCGACCTCGGCCATCCCAGCGGGCCGCATCGAGCCCGAGGCGATCAGCTCCTCGGCTTTGTCGCGATTGATCCGCGACCATTTCCCACGCGGTCGCCGCGGCGTGAACCGCTGCAAGAAGTACCGCTCGTCAAATCCCCGCTTCTGGCTGTCGATCCAGCCGAAGCAGAGCGCCAGCTCCAGCGCCTCGGCATAGGTGACGCTCTCGACCCCGGAGCCCTTCTTCGCGATCTTCAGCCAGACGCCCGCGAGGCTCTCATGATTCTCCTCAAGCCAAGCCTCCATCTCCGCGGGAGCGGCGAAAAGAACGATCGGCAGGTCATCGGCCATGGGGAGATGATTCCGACTCAAGCGGCTGATAGGTCGAGCGCTATCGCGATCTTCTGCCAGTTAGGGTCATTCCATGAGCGAACCCGACGGCATCGAGGCACTGACCGCGGCGATCGGCCGTTACAACGACGCCTGGAACGCGCAGGACCTTGAGGCGATCATCGCGATGCACGCGCCCGACATGGTCTTCGCCAACCACACCGCCGGCGAGAGCGCGGCCGGCGATCAGGTCCGCGGCCACATCGCCGCGATCTTCGAGTCATGGCCCGATATGACCTTCGCCGGCCGCCGGCTCTACGTCAGGGAGGGGCTGGTCGTGCAGGAGTGGACGGCGACGGCAACCCACTCGAAGGCGATGCGGCGCGGGGATATCGAGGCGCCGCCGTCGGGTCGCGAGCTGAGCTGGAACGGGATTGACTCGATCCCGTTCGAGGACGGCCTGGTCAAGCGCAAGGACGTCTACTCGGACTCGGTCTCGATCCTGCGCCAGGTCGGCCTGCTCGACTGACCCTGCCAGCCGACGATTCAGCCTGGCTATCGTCATCTGGGCAACGCCCACCCCCGCAAGCGCCAGGAGGCTCAGATGGCAGACATCCCAGCAGAGGCCCAGCATCTGCTTGATGGCAAGAACTTTGCCCACGTCGCAACCCTGATGGAGGACGGCTCTCCCCAGGTGTCCCCGGTCTGGATCGACTCCGAGGACGGCTTGGTCGTCTTCAACACAAACGACGATCGGCTGAAGCCGAAGAACCTGCGCCGCGATCCGCGGGTCGCGATCTCAATCGCCAACGCCGAGAACCCCTATGAGAGCCTGCTGATCCGCGGCGCCGCAGTCGAGATCACCGACGAGGGCGCCGACGAGCACATCGACGCACTTGCCAAGCGCTACATGGGTGTTGACGAGTATCCGCTGCGCCAGCCAGGCGAAACGCGGCTGAAAGTCAAGGTGCGGCCGGAGCGGGTCCAGCACATGGCGCCCTGATCGGGAAGACGCGGCTCAGCCGCGGCGCTGGCGGATCTGGCCGCGGATGAACCCGGGCCAGGCTTTGGGGCTGCGGGCCAGGCTCAGGGCAAGCGGCGCCGAGTCGAAATAGGTGACGCGCTCGGTCGCGAGGCCGTCCTCCCCGATCGTGAAGCGATCGACCGAGGTCCAGGAGATCGGCTTGCCGCCGGCCGTGCCGCTGAGCGTGAACTCGAGCATCACTCCATCGGAGGTGGCGCCCCAGCGGTGGACCTCGGCGGTCAGGTCGGGCATCAGCTCGAACAAGTCCGCGAAGATGGCCTGGCCTTCGGCGAGGCTGTGGCCGGTGGGGACCAAGGGCGCAACCAGGTGAGCTTTTGGCGCCAGCACGGTGTCGAGCCGTTCGGGATTGGGCCATTTCCAGAAGTCGGCGAAGCGGCGCACGAAGTCGGCGGCAGCAGCCTGTGCCGCCGCGTCTGGCGCGCCCCCTGGGACGGCCGATCCGGTCTCCCCGATCGCGCTCACCCGGGCGCCTCCGCCAGCAGCCGCTCGATCGTCTCGCGGGCAAGCCCGAAGACGTGCCGGTCGCCCGAGAGCCTGAACCTGGAATTGGCGCCCATCACGACCGCGTAGAGCTCGAAGGCGACGCGGTCGGGCCGCTCCAGCCCGGCAGACCGCGCCTGGCGTTCGAGCTCGGCCAGCCAGGCGTCGAGGGCGGCGACGATCGCGTCGCGAACCGGCCCCGGCCGATCGTCGTACTCGGCTGAGGTGGCGCCCCAGAAGCAGCCGCCGGCGTAGGCGTCGCTGTCGAGATGGGCGAGGTAGCTGTCGGCCATCGCCCGCAGCCGCGGGGCGCCCTCGGGGGCGATCGCGGCCGGTTCGATCACGGCGGCGCGGAAGCGCTCCGCCGCCGCCTCGATCGTCGCCAGCTGCAGCTCCTGCTTGGACCCGAAGTGGGCGAAGAGGCCGCTCTTGCTCATCTCCAGGTCGGCGGCGAGGCGGCCGATCGTCAGCCCCTCCAACCCCTCCGCCGAGGCGAGGTCGACCGCCCGCTCAAGGATCGCGGCCCGCGTCTCGACCCCCTTTGCCTGGGCGCCGCGGGTCTGTGTCGCGGTGGTCATCGGTGCCACCCTAGCAAGTGTAAAAGCACGAACGTTCGTACGCGAGGTAGGATCGCGCCGCCTTAAACCCAGTCAGCGATCGGCAACTTCAAGGAGGACGGATGACTACCCACGCAGTGAAGAAAATCGACGACATGGAGGCGGTCTTCGGCGGCGGCTTCAAGCGCGCCCGGGCCGAGCTCGGCGTCGAATCGTTCGGCATGCAGATCATCGACATGCCGCCCAACTACGACAACTACCCCGAGCACGATCACGGCGAGGACGGCCAGGAGGAGGTCTACGTGACCCTGCGCGGCAGCGGCGAGATCGAGATCGAAGGCGAGCGCTTCCCGCTCGACGACGATCACGTCGCCAAGGTCGGCCCCGGCATCAAACGCAAGGTCTGGCCAGGCGACGACGGCATCCGCATCCTCGTCCTCGGCGGCAAGGCCGGCGAGGCCTACGAGGCCCCCGACATCACCAAGCTGGGCGAACCCGACCCGATGGCGGCCGGCTAAGGACCCTCAGCCCCGGAATCTTCAGGCGGGGCGCCCCGGTCGCGAGGCTCGTGACCGGGGCAGCTCCCGACCGGGATCCTGGGATAGCGCGGGTAGCGCGGATCGGTCCGCGAGCGCTCACAGAGCGAGAAGACCGAGCCGCGAGTGTTCGGCACCAGCCGCTGGTGCCGGCAGCTGTCACAGAGCCCGTTGCGCGACAGGGCGGCCACCGCCCAACCTCAGGCGCGCTCGGCGCGGCGTTTTGTCGCCGAGAGCATGCGCCGGGTGACGAGGACGTGCATGCGGGTCCCGATCACCATCGCCCGGTAGGCGCCCCCCTTCAAGCCGGGGAACTCGGCCCTGGTTTCCGCTCTGACCCGGGTGCGACCCGAGCCGAGGTCGTCGAGGTGGAAGACCAGGGCGTAGTTGGAGAAGCGATGGCTGCCGGCCAGAGCCAGCTGCCGGGGTGGATCGGCCGTGGCGACGTGGAAGCCGGGCAGGGCCGAACCCTCGGCCAGCGGGCGGGGACCGCCGGCTTTGAGGTCGGCGCAGCCGACGAGGCGGGCAAAGTGGGGCGCCGCCCCAGAGGAGACCGAGCCCTCGGCCACCCGCAGCAGGGAGCTCCAGGCAGCATCGGCGGGGGCCTCGATCACGGCGGCGTGCTCATCTATGTAAGGCAGGCGATCGGCGGTTGAGTTCATCCGCCGATGCTATGGGCTGGTTGCGCGATATCGCGCAAAGTGCGGGCGCAGGCGGCAAGATCCCGCCTCGACGGCGGCTAGCTTTGGTGTGTGAGCGGCACAGCCACCCTCTTCGATGCCAATGAAGCGTCCTACTCGGGGACCGTCGAGGTGCTCGGGTCGATCTTCCAGGCCGAGGACGATGGCTACGCGGTGCTGGAGGTGCGGGATGCCGACTCCGGCGAGGGCTTCGCCCTGATCGGCCCAGTCGCCCACCTCGGTCCCGGCGACCGCGCCCAGGTCAGCGGCGAGTGGCAGACGCACTCGCGCTACGGGCGGCAGCTGCGCGCCCAGGGCGCGGTGCCGATGGACCCCGCCGACCGCGCCGGGCAGATCGCCTACCTGACGACCCTGCGCCACATCGGCCCGGCGCGGGCCGAGCGCCTTGCCGACGAGCACGGCGAGGCGGTGCTGCAGGCGATCGCCGCCGACCCCGACGGCGTCTTCGGGTCGCTGCGCGGGATCAGCGCCAGGCAGGCGCACGCTGCGACCGACTCCTGGCACGCCAGCCGCGCCGTCCGCGACCTCCACGTCCAGCTCGCGCCCCACGGCCTCGCCCATCTCGCGGCGCCGATCCACAACCGCTATGGCGACAGCGCCATGGTCGTCCTGCACGAGGACCCCTACCGGCTGACCGAGGTCGAGGGGGTCGGCTTCGCCCGCGCCGACAAGATCGCCCTCGGGGCCGACGTGCCGCCGGAGTCCGATCGCCGCGCCCAGGCGGCGGCTGTCTACGCGCTCGCCGAGGCCGAACAGCAGGGCCACACCTTCCTCCCGGTCGCCGAGCTGAAGCGGCGGGCGGCCAAGCTGCTCGGCCTCGATCCCGATCCCGAGGTGCTGGTGCTCGCCCGCGGCCTTGTCCTCGACGAAGGCCGCGCCTACCGCGAGCCGACCCACGAGTGCGAGCTCAACGTCGCCGCCACCCTCGCCCGCCGCCTCGCCGCCTCCGCCCACCTCGACCACGAGCCGGGCGCGAACCCCGAGGAGGAACTGACGGAGGAGCAGTGGGCGGCGGTGCGGGGCGCCTTTGCCTCGCGGATCTCGATCCTGACCGGCGGCCCCGGCGTCGGCAAGACCGTCTGCACGCGGGCGATCGTCACCGAGGCGAGGGCGGCCAACGCCTCGATCGCCCTTTGCGCGCCAACCGGGCGGGCGGCGCGGCGGCTGGAGGAGGCGACCGGCCACGAGGCCCAGACAATCCACCGCATGCTCGAGTGGTCGCCGGGCCGTGAGCCCGGCTTCAAGCCCGGCCACCCGCTGCCGGTCGACCTCGTCATCGTCGACGAGTCCTCGATGCTGAACCTGCGTTTGATCGAGGTGCTGCTCGGCGGGCTGGCCGAGACGACCCACATCGTCCTCGTCGGCGATGCCGACCAGCTGCCGCCGATCGGCGCCGGCAAACCCTTCGAGGATCTGATCGCCTCAGAAGCCGCGCCCGTCGTCCGCCTGACCGAGATTTTCCGCCAGGCGGCGCGCTCGATGATCACCACCGCCGCCCACGAGATCAACCAGGGGCGGCCGCCGCACCTGCAGCCAGAGGGCGACCAGGACCACGACTTCTTCTTCATCGACCGCCCCAGCCCCGAGCGCGCCCTGGAGACGGTGGTCGAGGTCGTCGCCGAGCGCGTGCCGAAGCGCTACGAACTCGACCCGATCCGCGACGTCCAGGTGCTGGCGCCGATGTACAAAGGCGCGGTCGGGATCGACGCCCTCAACGAGCGTCTGCAGGCGAAGCTCAACGCGAACGGCAAGAAGGCGCTGAACGAGCGCTTCCGGATCGGCGACCGCCTGATCCAGACCCGCAACTCGCACGAGCTGGGGCTGATGAACGGCTCGATCGTCTTCCTCCGCGCCGACGACCCCGACGAAGAGGCGATCGTCGTCGACACCGACGACGGCGGCACCCTGACGATCCCCTACGGCGAGACGGCGACGCTGCGCCTCGCCTACGCGATCTCGGTCCACAAGGCGCAGGGCTGCGAGGTGCCGGTGGTGGTCGGCGTCTGCCACCGCTCGCACTCGCGGATGCTGACCCGGCCGCTGCTCTACACGGCGATCACCCGCGCCCGCAACAGCTGTGTGCTGGTCGGCGACCGGGCGGCGCTGACGATGGCGGTCGGCCGCGACGACGGTGGCGGCCGCAACTCCGGGCTCGCCGAGCGTCTGCGCGGCTAGACCTAGCGACATACTCGTGGGGTGAGGGACCGCCCCAACTCCGGCCGCTCCCCTATCCCCTGGATCGAGATCGCGATCACCCTGGCCGGGTTCGCGCTGCTGGCGGTGCTGGTCTTCGCGGTTCCTGCCCTGCACGACGCCGTCGTCGCCGCGATCCACGGCGACAGCGACGAGGTCCACCGGCAGATCGACAGCCTCGGCGCCTGGGGGCCGCTGCTGATCATCGCCCTCGCCCTGATCCACACCGTCGTCTTCTATCCAGCCGAGATCGTCGACGCCGCGGCCGGCTTTGTCTACGGCTTCTTCCCGGCGCTGGCCCTGGTCACGGTCGGCTGGATGCTCTCGGCGATGGTCTGTTACGCGCTGGGAGCGTCAGTGGCGCGGCCGCTGCTCGATCGCTGGCTGGGGGCCGAGCGCTTCGAGCGGACCGAGAAGATGATCGAGCGCGGCGGGGTCACCCTCTTGATCGCGGTGCGCCTGATCCCGATCCTCCCCTTCAGCCTCGTCTGTTACGCCGCCGGCGCCGCCCGCGTCCCGATCTGGCGCTTCGCCTGGACAACGGTGGTCGGCTACATGCCGATCACCGCCCTCGCCGTCTACTTCGGCACCCGCCTGGAGGGTCTGAGCCTGACCGACCCGCTCGCGATCGGCAGCGCCGCGGCGCTGCTCGCCCTGCTCCTGATCGGGCACTGGATCGTGCGGCGCCAGGCGGCCCGCACGCCCGCCGAGGGCTAACCCGCCCGCTTCACCTTGAAGTGGAAGACGGCCGGGGTCGGATCGACTTCGCCTTCGTCGTTGCGCGCCGCGACCCGCACGACGTGGGGGCCGAGCTTGAACCAGCGGGCGAGTTTGCGGTGGCAGGAGCGGAAGGCGCCGCCATCGATGCTGCAGAAGAACGAGCCGTCCTGGTCAGAGCGGAAGCGAAAGGAGGCGAAGGCAGCGCTGCCACGGGTCCGGATGACGGCGAGAGGGCGCTGCGCGAAGCTGGTCGACGGGGCGATATGAGCAACCGCGGGGATCGGCGAAACCGGCGGCGGCGGCGTTGACGGCGCCGGTTTTTCCGCGGCCGGGCAGGCTGGCGATGGGAACCCGGGACCCGCCGCGGTGCCACCGCCCGGGTTGGACCCATGCAACTGTCCCAGGGCCGCCGATGCGTTCAGGAGGCCAGCCCCGACGGCGTCGAGGCCGAACGCCCCGACGCTGGCCGCGGTCTGAGTCTGGGCCTGCTTGAGCTGAGCGACCGTGGCCGCGGGGGCCTCGTCCAGCTCGAGCGCCGCCACCGCCGCGGCATGAGGCGCCGCGGCTGAAGTTCCGAAGAACCGCCAGGCGTTGGAGACGCAGGAGCCGAAGAAGGTGTCGGCGCCGCCGTCAGTTGCGACGAGGTCCGGTTTGTGGACGGCGAGGGGCGAGATCGGCGAAGCCGGCAAAACCCCGGCCACCGGCCCGAAGTAATGGGTCACCGGGCCCCGCGAAGAGAAGCTCTCCGGGGAAGAGTTGGTGTTGAAGCGGATCGCCCCCACGCTCATCGTGTCGGTGCCGCCGTTGTGTCCGAAGATTGTCGGCCCCACCACATCGCCTTCTTTGGAGGTCGGGTACTCGGTCGAGGTGACTCCGCTGCCGTTCTCCAGAAGGGCGAATTTGAGCCGCGGGCTTGCCCCGCTGAAGCGGTTGATCGCCAGCTGCACCGATTTGGCGCTGCCGGTCGTGTTTTCCCACTGGAAGATCTCGACCGGCTTCTGCGTGCTTTTGATGTTGTCATCGGCGCTGCCGACGTAGTTGCCGCCGGCTTCGAGCAGATTGCCGTTCGAGTCGAGCAAGAAGGCGTCTAGGTCAGTCGCGACGCCATTCCAGGGTTCGGCCCACTGCAGGTCAAGCGTCAGTGTCGCCCCGGCGGCGACCGTCATCCCGAAAGTGTTGTCGATATTGCTCACACCGGCGGCAGGGTTGAAGTCCATGCA
Source organism: uncultured Conexibacteraceae bacterium (assembly GCA_964401995.1). Classification (GTDB taxonomy): domain Bacteria; phylum Actinomycetota; class Thermoleophilia; order Solirubrobacterales; family 70-9; genus DATCBF01. Next base: position 43,294 of record CAYOAP010000009.1, read on the forward strand.
GTGCGTGGCTTTCAGTTCAGCGATCGCCGCCAGCGCCGCCGGGCAGCCGCCGGAGTCGCGGAAGGCAGGCGCTTCCCAGGAGCTGATGTTGTGGCCGCCGGAATCGATCAGGTTGTTGTTGCCGGCGGCGGAGAAATAGGTGACGCCTTTCGCGGTCGCTTCGCTGACGGCGACGCCGACCGGCCCTTCCTGGAAGAAGGGCTCGTTGAAGTAGCTGATGTCGTCGACAATCACCTTGGCGCCGGCATTGGCTAGGGCGGCGATGTTGTTGGCGAAGGTGACTTCGTTCGGGTAGGCGGTGGCGAAGGCGAGCGCTGCCCCCGGGGCGAGGTCGTGGACGATCTGGGCCATTCCCCGACCCTCGTCGGTCGGTTCGGAGTCAACCGCCGCGCTCGGGTCGCTGATCACGTTGACGGGAGTTTCGTGGCCGCAGGGATTGCCGGGGCCGGGCAGGTCGCCGCTGGCGACGTCTTCGGCGGCGCTTGTTGGCGCGCCGGCATCGCGGTTGAAGGAGTCGGAGAGGATCCCGACCGTGACGCCGCTGCCATCGACGCCGAATTCGGTCCGCGCTTTCATCGCGTTCAGCTGCAGGTCCCCCTCCGACGTCGCCGCACCGAAGCCTCCGGCACAGGGCGCCGCCGTCGAAGTGACCGGGGGCAGCCCCTCGCTGGAGATCAGCGGCGCCAGGTCCTCGCTCACCCCCTGGACTCCGGCAACTTCACCGAGTTCAGTCAGCGAGCCAGGGGTCGCCGCAACCGTGACCGTCTGGTAGCGGGGGCTGACGCTGACGATCTGCGCTCCGGCGTCGCGAAGCGCGCCGAGGCTGGCCCCGGCGCCTTCGTCAAAGCGGACCTCGACGACAACGCGGTCCCCTCTGCGCAGGAGGCTGCCGGGACCGGAAAGCGCGAGGCTCAAGCTCTTTGCCTGCTTGGCCGGCGGCGCAGCGGCGAGCGCGGGCCGCGCCAGCTCGGTCAGACGCGGCGAGAGGGCGCCGTCGCCGCTATCGCTTGCGAGCGCGGAGGGTGGCAGCGCGGCAAGCGCGCAGATGGCCGCGAATGCGGCAATCGCCGCTCGCCCCGGCCGGCGGCGTTCTGTCCCAGGCGTCATCTCAGCCATGTATCGGCCACGCATGCAATTTCCTCAACACGCGCCAGCGGCATTGCGAGCGGCCACGGTCACGCTAGAGATAATCGTTGTGCCTGAACCAGACCAACAGCGCGATCACCGAGATCACAAGGCTGCCAATGCCAAGGACGAAGAACGCCCCCGGCGACTGGATGTTGGTGACCAGCCACTTGAAGTTCTGGCCGAAGAAGCCGACCACGAAGGAGAGCGGCAGGAAGATCGTCGCCATCACCGTCAGCTGCTTGGTGATCTGGTTGAGGCGGTTGGAGACGACCGAGAGGTAGGCGTCGCGCGAGCCGGCAAGGAGGTCGCGGTAGGCGTCGATCTGGTCGGAGATCCGAATCAGGTGGTCATAGACATCGCGGAAGTAGTTGCGCGAGTCGACCTCGAGCCCGGGGATTTCGAGGATGTCGTCCATCCGCTGGGCGAGCAGGTCGCGCTGCGGGGTGACGACCCGGCGCAGGTCGACCAGCAGCCGCCGCAGGTCGCCGATGTCCTTGAGGTGATTCTCGCTGGCGCTCTCGAAGATTTCGGTGTCGAGCCGCTCGATCCGCTGGTCGAGATCGTCGAGAACGGGGAAGAAGGTGTCGGTGAGACCGTCGATCACGCGGTAGATGACGAACTGCTCCGAGCGCGGCGGCTGCCGGGTCAGCCGCTCGCGGATGTCGACCAGCTCCTGGCAGGGATCGCGATGGGTGGTGACGATGAAGCTGCCGCTGAGGAAAGCGTGGACCTCAAGCATCGCGAACTCGCCGCCCTCGCGCTCCTCGGCGCCGTAGAAGACGAGGAACATGTGCGAGCCGAAGTCGTCGAGCTTCGGCCGCTGCCCCTGTTTGTGAGCGTCCTCGAGCGCCAGCGGGTGGAAGTCGAAGAGCTCTTTCAGCGCCGCGAAGTCAGCTTCGCTCGGCGCGGTCAGATCGAGCCAGAAGTACTCGTCGCGCTGCAGCAGCCCGGCGATCGCGTCGCGGTCGATCTGGTCGAAAATCTGCACCCGACCAAGCTAGATCGACACCCGGACGGCGCGCGCCGCCCCGCTAGCGTCCGCTGCTGACCGCAGTGCCGTGGAAGCAGCCCAGCGTGTACGGGTACTCCAGGGTCGCGTCGTAGTGGTAGGTCCGCTGCCAGCGGCCGTCGAGCCAGACTTTGCTCGTCTTGCCGTGGCAGGCATCGAGATCGTCGTCGGTCAGCAGCCGGCCGCCGGCGCCGCGCGGGCCGTAGATCGGGTACCCGTCGAGCGCGTAGCCGACCAACCCAGAGGCCTTCTTTGTCGATTCACCGGCGGTCAGACAGGCCGGGATCGAGTGGTAGTGGTACATCCCCTGCTGCTGGGGATGGCCGCCGCAGGAGTCCTGCACCTCGTGGGCAACAGCATCGCGGTTCTCGGCATCGAGGGCGTCGAAGATCGCCACCCCGTTCTTGGCGATCCCGATCGGCCCGCCGGAGAGGCAGCCGGGGCTCGACGCCTTCTTCGGGCGCAGGGGCAGCGAGTAGCTGACACTCTGGGCCTGGATCGAGTTCGGGTTGCGGTCGTAGTTGTAGGCATCGTCAGTGGCCTTGATCGGGAATTCGCCGGTGGTCTGCTTGGTCGGCAGGTCGTTGCCGGAGAAGACCCTGCGGCTGGCAGTGCGGGTGACGCTGAAGCTCGCGCTCGACCAGCTGACCGAGCCGTCGACGATCGCCTTCGCGGTCAAGTCGAAGGTGCCGTCGCCGCGGATCCAGGGGCCTTCGGCAAAGGCGCCTGCGCCGCCGGGCATCGCGCTCTGGCAGGCGTAGACGTACCCGCGCTGCGCGCCGCTGGTGGAAACGTGGCCGTCGCCGATCGGCAGCTCGGCCGGGTTTGTCGCCGAGGCGCCGGCGCCCAGGGTCATCTTCGCCATCCCCAGCCCGGCCAAGCCGGTGGCCGCCAGGCAGATCGCCAGCGGCGCCAGAACCTGCTTCAAGAATGTGCCCCTCATCGCCATCTCCCCTCGTTGCTGACGATCGCAGCATCGGCCGGGGCGGTCAAGCCGGTGTCAGCTGCATGTAAGGGCTGTGTAAATCAGGCTCACAAGAGGGCAACGCCGCTCCTCCTTACCCTGCTACGGTGCCAACGTTAGGCCGGATCGAATTTCCGGCAAAGTCGTGTCTAGCGCTCGCAGGTCGTTGCTTTTCCGCATCCTCCGCGTTCGCAGCACATTTAAGTGGAGGCAATGCATGCCTACGGGAACTGTCAAGTGGTTCAGCGACGACAAGGGCTACGGGTTCATCACACCCGACGACGGCTCGAAGGACGTCTTCGTCCATCACAGCGCCATCATCGGTGAGGGCTTCAAGTCCCTGGCCGAGGGTGCCAAGGTGAGCTACGAGTCCGAGGACGGGCCTAAAGGTCCGGCCGCGGCGAGCGTTCAGCAGACGTCGTAAGACGCGCCCGCTCTTAGCTGTTGACGAAGCCCGCCTTTCGGCGGGCTTCGTCGTTTCTGGGGCTAGTTCCGGGAGCGATCCCGGTCGTACTCGCGGTCTAGTCCAAGGTCTCTGGCAATCCGGCGCATGTCGCGCGCCTGGTCTGCCAGCACAAAGCTGATCCCCGCTCCGGTGGCGCCGGCACGGCCGGTGCGGCCGATCCGGTGCACGTAGGCATCACGGTCCTCGGGGATGTCGAAGTTGATCACGTGGGTGACGTCGGCGACGTCGATGCCGCGGGCGGCGACGTCGGTGGCGACCAGGGTGTCGACGTCGCCGCGCTCGAAGCGGGCCAGCGCCTTTTCGCGCTGGGACTGCGACTTGTCGCCGTGCATCGCGACCGCGCGCAGGTCCTTGGCCCCGAGCCGCTTGACCAGCCGGTCCGCGCCGCGCTTGGTGCGGACGAAGACCAGGGTGCGGCCGCGGTCGCCATCGCGCAGGGCGCCGACCAGGGCCGGCAGCTTCGCGCTCTGCGAGTCGACGTGGACGAAGCGGTGGCTGATCGCGGCGCTCTTCTCGACTTTCGGCGCGTGCACGTGGCGGCGCGGCTTGAAGGTGTAGGCGGCGGCGATCTTGCCGATCGCTCCCTCCAGGGTCGCGGAGAAGAAGAGGGTCTGGCGATCGTCAGAGGTCTGGGCGACGATCCGGTCGACGGCCGGCTTGAACCCCATGTCGAGCATGCGGTCGGCCTCGTCGAGGACCAGCGCCTGCACCTGGTCGAGCTTGAACGCCCGGCGCTGGAGCAGATCCTCAAGCCGGCCCGGAGTGGCGACGAGGATGTGGGCGCGCTGGGCGCGTTTGATCTGCGGGCCGAAGCCGACGCCGCCGTAGACGGCGGCGATGTTGAGGCTGCGGCTGGCCGCGATCGACTGCAGCTCGTCGACGATCTGGCTGGCGAGCTCGCGGGTCGGGGCCAGGATCAGCGCCGCCGGGCGGCGGGCATCGGCTTTGACGATGTCGACCAGCGGCACCCCGAAGGCGAGCGTCTTGCCCGACCCGGTCGGCGACTGGACGAGGACATCGTGGCCGTGGAGCACGTCGTCGATGACGAGCCGCTGGACGGCGAAAGGATTTTCAATACCGCGTGCAGCGAGAGCGCGCACCACGGGTTTAGACACGCCGAGATCGGCGAAGGACTGCGACATATTTGCTGACTCCTATGTGAGTGTTGCGGGGAGATCCTGTAACCCCGAAGACGCTCAGAAGCGCAGCGAGAGACGGAACCTCAAGGACGCCACAGCGGCATCCGACCTCCGCACCGTAGCATTGCGCGCCCCATGGCTCTCCGAGAAGACCTCCGCAACCTGGCAATCGTCGCCCACGTCGACCACGGCAAGACCACCCTGGTCGACGCCATGCTCTGGCAGTCCGGCGCTTTCCGCAAAGGCCAGGACGTCGCCGACCGGGTGATGGACTCGATGGATCTCGAGCGCGAGAAGGGGATCACGATCCTCGCCAAGAACACCGCGGTCGACTACCACGGGGTCAAGCTCAACATCGTCGACACCCCCGGCCACGCCGACTTCGGCGGCGAGGTCGAGCGTGGGCTGACGATGGTCGACGGGGTGCTGCTGCTGGTCGACGCCTCCGAGGGCCCCCTCCCCCAGACCCGCTTCGTCCTGCGCAAGGCGCTGGAGGCAAAGCTGCCGGTGATCCTCGTGATCAACAAGGTCGACCGCCCCGACGCCCGCATCGCCGAGGTCGTCGACGAGGTCTACGAGCTCTTCCTCGACCTCGACGCCGACTCCGAGCAGATCGACTTCCCGATCGTCTACACCAACGCCAAAGCTGGCTGGGCCGCGCTTGAGGAAGGGGCCGAGGGCACCGACCTGAAACCGCTGATGGAGTTGATCCTGGAGAAGATCCCGGCGCCCGAGTACGACCCCGACGCCCCCCTGCAGGTCCACGTCACCAACCTCGACGCCTCCCCCTACGTCGGCCGCCTCGCCCTCTGCCGCGTCCACAACGGCACGATCCGCGCCGGCCAGCAGATCGCCTGGTGCCATGCCGACGGCACCATCACTCGCGCCAACGTCTCCGAGCTGTACATCACCGAGGCGCTGGAACGGGTCGACGCCAAAGAGGCGGGGCCGGGAGAAATCATCGCCGTCGCCGGCATGGCCGAGATCACGATCGGCGAGACCCTGGCCGACCCCGCCGACCCGCGGCCGCTGCCGGTGATCACCGTCGACGAGCCCTCGCTCTCGATCGTGCTCGGCATCAACACCTCGCCGCTGGCCGGGACCGAGGGCAGCAAGCTGACCGCGCGCCAGGTCCGCGACCGCCTCGACGCCGAGCTGGTCGGCAACGTCTCAATCCGGGTGCTCGACACCGAGCGCCCCGACTCCTGGGAGGTGCAGGGCCGCGGCGAGCTGCAGCTGGTCGTGCTCTTGGAGCTGATGCGGCGCGACGGCTTCGAGCTGACCGCCGGCCAGCCCCGGGTCCTCACCCACGAGGTCGACGGCAAGGTCCACGAGCCGGTCGAGCGGCTGGCGATCGACGCCCCCGAGGAGCACGTCGGCGCGATCACCCAGCTCCTGGCGCAGCGCAAGGGCCGGCTTGAGCAGATGGTCAACCACTCGACCGGTTGGGTGCGGATGGAATACCTGGTCCCGGCCCGCGGCCTGATCGGCTTCCGCACCGAATTCCTGACCGAGACCCGCGGCACCGGGATCATGCACCACGTCTTCGACCGCTGGGAGCGCTGGGCCGGCGACCTCCTGACCCGCTCGACCGGCGCCCTGGTCGCCGACCGCCGCGGCAAGACCGCCAGCAACGCCCTCTTCAACCTGCAGGATCGCGGCACCCTCTTCGTCGGTCCCGGCGAGGAGGTTTACGAGGGCATGATCGTCGGCGAGAACGCCCGCGCCGAGGACCTCGACGTCAACGCGATCAAGGAAAAGCACCAGACCAACGTCCGCGCCGCCAGCGCTGACATCCTCGTCCGCCTCACCCCGGCCACCCGCCTCTCGCTGGAGAACGCGCTCGAGTTCCTGCGCGACGACGAGTGCGTCGAAGTCACGCCCGAGTCGGTCCGCCTGCGCAAGACCGTGCTCGACAAGACCCAGCGCCAGAAGGCCGCCCGTCAGAAGACCCGCGCCGGCATCGCCTAACCGCCGCCGACGGGCCTAAAACGGGAACTATGGGCCCGTTTGAGGCCCATCGACCCTTAGGTCGGTCGGACCATCGGCTCCGCTGGAAGCGAGCGGGTGAAGAAGAGCGAGAGCAGGGCGAAGGCCGCGACCGAGAGCAGGGCGACCTTGAGGGCGTCGATCTGGGCGTCGTCGTAGCTGGTCGCGATCGCCTCGGCCTCCTGCGGCTTCACCCCGGCCTCGGCGAGCTGGGCTTCCACCGTCGCCGTGGGGACGAAGGTGATCCCTTCCTCAGTCGCCGCTGAGAGCCGCTGCTGGGTCGCCGGGGAGATCTGTGGGTCAGCGGCCACCGAGTCGCTGAAAGCGCCTGTGAGGCCGCTGAGGAGGACCGCGCCGACCAGGGCCGTGCCCAGCGCCCCGCCCAGGTACTGGAAGGTGCCCTGGATCCCGCCCGCCTCACTTGTCTCCGAGGGCTTGACCGCCGACATGATCACGTTGCCGATCTGGGAGACCATCAGCCCGGCGCCGAAGCCCATCACCCCCAGCGAGACCGCGAAGGAGAGCGAGTTGAGGCTCTGGTCGACCGAGCCGACCAGGCCAAGGACCGCGATCAACAGGGCGACCAGGCCGGCACGGACGATCGCACGGGGAGAGAAGTGGGACGACAGCCTGGGAGCGGCCATCGCCGTCGCCAGCATCACGATCGAGAGCGGCAGCAGCTTCACCCCGGTTTCGAAGGCATCCTTGCCCAGCACCACCTGCAGGTAGAGGGGCACGGCGAAGAAGGTGCCGAGCAGGATCACCTGCTGGCAGAAGAACATCACCGCGCCGCCGCGCAGCGGCTTGATCCGCAGCAGCGCCATCCGCAGCAGCGGTTCCTCGCCGCGGGCCTCGCGGCGCTCGACCCAGCGGGCGAACAGGCCGAGGATGCCGAAGCCGGCGAGGATCACGAAGGGCACCGGCGAGAGCCCGAGCGGAGTGATCTCGTTGCCGCCGACGCTGGGTGGGTTGTGGGGCAGGATGAAGCCCCAGGAGCTGCCCTGCAGGACCCCGAGGACGATCATGAACAGGCCGGCGACGGAGAGGCCGGCGCCGACCCAGTCGAGCTTGCCGACTTTTTCGCGGGGGGCATCTTTGATCATCCCCGAAGCGAGCAGGACGAAGATCGCGATCACCACCTCGCCGGCGAAGACGACCCGCCAGCTCGCCGCGGTCGTCACCGCGCCGCCGATCAGCGGCCCGGCGGCGGCGCCCGCGGCGGCGACGGCGCCGATGATGCCGTAGGCGGTGGCCCGCTTCTGGCCCTCGTAGTTGGAGGCGATCAGCGCCACCAGGGCGGGGACGAGGATCGCCGCCCCCAAGCCCTCCAGCAGCGACCAGCCGAACAGCAGCCACCCCACCGTCGGCGCGATCGAGGTCAGGCCAGAGCCGATGGCGAAGACGACGAGGCCGATGCGGAAGGCGCGCCGTCGGCCCCAGATATCGCCGAGCTTGCCGCCGATCAGCATCGTCGAGGCCATCACCAGCATGTAGGCGGTGATCGCCAGCTGGACCTGCTCGACCGTGGTGTCAAGGTCGGCGACGACGGCCGAGATCGAGACGTTCATCACCGTCGTGTCCAGAACCAGGATGAACTGGGCAGCAGCGAGGATGAGGATGACGCGCCAGGTCTTCAAAGCTCAGGCGTCCTGCGCCTTGATCCGGCCGGAGCCGATCGCCTCGAGGAAGGCGACGTGATCGCGTTCATTCTGGTCGGCGTAGCGGCGCGAGAACTCGGCGATCGCGTTGTCGAAGGCTTCGCCGGCGCCGAGGTAGGCGGCGATCGCGACCGGATCGCCGGAGCGGGCGTGGGCGCGGGCCAGGGTCCAGCCACAGATGCGGGCGTAGATCGCCAGGCCCTCGGGCGGCAGGGTCTCGGTGTCGACCGAGCGCTTCCAGTCCCAGAGCTGGCGCACGTAGAAGTCGCGCTCGCGGCCATCGATCCCGACCGCCGGGCACCAGCCGAGGAAGCTGTCGCTCGCCGCCTGCATCAGGCGCTGGCCTTCGACCACGCGGCGGCCGTGGTTGCGGAAGCGGCTGGCGCCGGCGTAGGGCTCGAGCACCGAGGCCTCGGCCTCCTTCGCCTGCAGGACCATCGGATCGGAGTCGTCGCGGCCAGTCAGCAGCACGATCCAGGCGCGGGTGCCGACACTGCCGACCCCGACCACCTTGCGGGCCAGGTCGCGCAGGCGGTAGCCGTCGAGCAGCTGGCGGCGGTCGCCCTGCAGGGTCGAGCGGTAGGCGGCGAGCACGCCGCGGATCACCTGCTCGAAGTCGCGGGTCTCGTCGTCGGCCATCAGATCGTTGGCGCGGACCAGCAGCGGCGGGTCGTCGATGAAGCGCAGCTCGTCCCCGACCTTGGTCGTCAGCCGGTCAAGGGCGCGCAGGTTGTCCTTGCCCCGCGCCTTGGCGACGCTCTTCTCCAATCTTTTCGTCGTCACCCCGCCCTGGCCGCGCAACTCCTCCAGCACTTTTTCGACATCGAGCCGGGCGTACCAGATATCCAATTTCCGCATCGAGGCAAAGCTCCGCATCGCCTCGCGGTAGGCGCGCCCGGCGGTGAGCAGGATCGAGCGCCGCTCCTTGCGCTTGAGGCCGTTCTCACGGGCGGCGATCTCGAAGCTCGCCGCCAGCCGCTTCAGATCCCACTCCCAGGGGCCCGGCAGCGACTCGTCGAAGTCGTTGAGGTCGAAGACAAGGCTGCGGTCGGGAGCGGCGAAGGCGCCGAAGTTGGAGAGGTGGGCGTCGCCGCACATCTGCACCCGCAACCCTGAGGTCGGCGCGACCGCGAGGTCGGAGGCCATCACCGCGGCGGCGCCGCGGTAGAAGGTGAAGGGCGATACCGCCATCCGCCCGTGGCGGATCGGGATCAGCTCCGCGACACGGGTCTCGGCCTGCTTTTCGAGAATGCCGACCGGGTCAGGCCGGTCGGCGGAAGGCTCCCACTCCGCGAGCGCGGAGCGGGGCGCTGCCGAGCGCGCCGCTTTACCTTCGGCAGCGCGCTCGGAGACGTCCATGGGCTAGACCGTAGCGGCTGCCTGCTCGGCCTGGCTCTCTTCTGCCTTTTTGGCGAGGGCTTCAGCCTCAGGCGTGACTTCCTCGACCTGGCGCGGCAGCAGCACCTCTTTGGCGATGACCAGGCGCTGGATCTGGCTGGTCCCCTCGTAGAGCTGCATGATCTTGGCGTCGCGCATCAGTTTCTCGACCGGGTACTCCTTGATGAAGCCGTAGCCGCCGTAGACCTGGACGGCGTCGACGGTGATCTCCATCGCCGAGTCGGCGGCGAAGCGCTTGGCCATCGAGGAGACGCGGCTGTTGCGCTGTCCCTGGTCAAGAAGGGTCGCCGAGCTCCAGACCAGCAGGCGGCCGGCCTCGACCTTGGTCGCCATGTCGGCGATCATGAACTGGATCGCCTGGTGCATCGCGATCGGGACGCCGAACTGGACTCTTTCCTTCGAGTACTCGGTGGCGTACTCGAAGGCGGCGCGGCCGATGCCGACCGCCATCGCCGAGACGCCGGGACGGGTCCGGTCCAGGGTCATCATCGCCAGCTTGAATCCCTTGTTTTCCTCGCCGATCAGGTTCTCGGCCGGGATCTCGACGTCGTTGAAGGAGATGGTCGCGGTGTTCGATGCCCGCTGGCCCATCTTGTCCTCCTTCTTGTCGACGGTAACCCCAGGGAGGTTGGCGTCGACGACGAAGGCGCTGATCCCGCGGTGCCCTGCCTCTGGGTCGGTCTTGGCGTAGACCGTGAACCAGTCAGCGTAGGTGCCGTTGGTGATGAAGCACTTGGAGCCGTTGATGACGTACTTGTCGCCCTGCTTGACGGCGCGGGTCTTCATGCCGCTGACGTCGGAGCCGGCATCCGGCTCGGTCAGGCAGAAAGAGGCGAGTTTGGGCGATTCGGTCAGCATCCCGAGGTACTTCTTCTTGGTCTCGTGCGAGCCGCCGAGGCTGACCGGGGCCGAGGCGAGGCCGTTGGCCATCAGGCTGGTGCCGATGCCGGAGCACCCCCAGCCCATCTCCTCCTCGATCAGGCAGCCGGAGAGGTAGTCGAGGCCGGGGCCGCCGTACTCCTCGGCGACGTGGGTGTTCATCAGACCCACCTCCCACGCCTTGTCGATGATGTCCTGCGGCCAGGTGCCGTCCTTGTCGTACTCCCAGGCGACACGTCGCATCTCTTTCTCAGCGAAGGTGTGCGCCAGCTCGCGCAGGTCCTTCTGCTCGTCGGTCAGGGTGAAATCAACCACTGCTCGAGGCTCCTTTTTTCCGTGCAACAAAGCTTTGAGGGGGCGATCGCCGGGATCGGCGGAGCGCCGCCGATTGACTGGTCAGTCAACCAAGCAGAAGACTAGCGAACAAGCCGGATTCCGTGGGGCGGTCTACCCTTGATCGCGTGGATCCCGTGCTGGCGACGAGCGTGGCCGACAAGTGCGCGGCGGTGCTGCTTTTCACCGGCGTCGCGGCGCCGCTGGCGGGCATCCTCTTCCACCGGGTGGCCAATTCCTGGGACTCGATCGGCCAGGGCCCGTTCGCGATCGACCAGGACCTGCCGGAGCGCAAGGCCCTGGAGCTGGCCTCGCCTGTGACCCGGGTCGTGCAGGAGGCGGAGGCGCGCCAGATGATCGAGGCCAAGTCGTTCCGCCGGCAACGGCGCGGCGGCGGCCCGATCGACATCGAGGCGGAAGTCCAGCGGGCGATGGACCTGGCGGCGCCGAAGCCGACGATCAGCGAGGAGCTGCGGGCCGAGGTCCGCGATCTCGTCCTCGCCCGCAACGAAAGGCGGATGCGCCAGGGCGAGCAGCCGCTCGACGTCGAGGCCGAGGTGGAACGCCAGCTCGAAGATTTCATAGGATCGACCTGATGGCTGGTGCCGACGAGAACCTTTACGAGGTAGACGACCTGCTGATGCAGCCGGGGACCTATTTCAACCCCCAGACCGAGGTCGTCGTCGTCGTCGACGACTCGACCTCGATCGATCAGGAGGTCTTCAACATGGAGGCCTACGAGGGCGCCGAGTGGGTGCGAATCTCCGAGGACGTGCCGGTCGACGAGGATCGCCGCGACCTGCTGCTGGAGAAGTTCCAGACCCACTACCACCCCGGTTCCAGCAGCTCGGTCTCCGAGACGGCCCTGGAGCAGGGCGACGAGGAGCTCGACGAAGGCGAGGACGGCCAGGACCCAGGCCGCGAGGACTGATGCTGGCCGCGGGCGACAAGGCGCCGGAGTTCGCGCTCCCCGACCAGAACGGCGACGAGGTCAAGCTCTCCGACCTGCGCGGCGAGACCGTGGTCCTCTACTTCTACCCCCGCGCCGACACCCCCGGCTGCACGACCCAGGCCTGCAGCGTCCGCGATCGCCGCGCCGAGTACAAGGCCGCCGGCGCCCGGGTGCTGGGCGCCTCCCCCGACAAGGTCGAGGCGGTGCAGAAGTTCGCCGGCAAATACGACCTCGACTTCACCCTCCTCGCCGACGCCGACCACGCCGTCGCCGAGGCCTACGGCGCCTGGGTCGAGAAGTCGATGTACGGCAAGAAGTACATGGGCGTGCAGCGCTGCACCTTCATCATCGACCCCGAGGGCAAGATCGCCAAGGTCTTCCCCAAGGTCTCGCCGAAAACGCACGACGACCTCGTGCTGAAGGCGCTGGCCGAGCTCACGCCCGCCTGATCTCGGCGTAGCCGACATTCACCCCACTGGGCTGGGGTCAAAGTCGGTCAGGCGTAGTAGAAGGCGATGCCGAAGACGACGTAAACGGCGAGCAGCTGGACGCCCTCGAACCAGGTCGACTCGCCGTCCTGGGTGACGTAATTGGCGATCAACACCGCGAGCAGGATCGCGCCCAGCTCGAAGCCGTTGAAGACGAGCGCCAGCGGGTGCGGGCCGATGAAGAAGGAGGCGATCACCAGCACCGGGGCGACGAAAAGGGCGACCTGGGCGCTGGAGCCGACCGCGATGTTGACCGCGAGGTCCATCTTGTTCTTCATCGCGACCAGGACCGCGACCCAGTGCTCGGCGGCGTTGCCGACGATCGCGACCACGATCACGCCGATGAAGAACTCGGAGAGGCCGACCGCGTGCGAGGCCTCGCTGATCGAGCCGACCAGCACCTCCGACATCACCCCGACCAGGACGCCGGCGATCGCCAGCGCGATCACCGAGGTGCGGGTCGACCAGCCCCAGCTGTCCTCGTCGCCGTAATCGGGGTTGAAGATGTCGCGGTGGGTCTTGAGCGAGAAGACCAGGCCGAGGACGTAGGTCGCGATCAACACGATCGCGACCGCGAGCGAGAGGTGCTCGACGGTCGAGCCATAGTGGACGATCTCGGCCCCGGGCTGGGGCAGGCCCTTGCCCTCGACCAGCTCGAAAATCGCCGGCATCAGCAGCGCCGCCGCCGCCAGCAGCAGCATCGAGGTCTGGACGCTGGCCCCGGTCTTGCTGAAGGTCTGTTTTTCGCGGCCGAGCCCGCCTGCCAGCATCGCCGCCCCCAGCACGAGCAGGATGTTGCCGATGATCGAGCCGATGATCGAGGCCTTGACCACCTCGTGCAGGCCCTGGCCGAGGGCGAAGAGGGCGATGATCAGCTCCGGCGCGTTGCCGAAGGTGACGTTGAGCAGGCCGCCGATGCCGGGGCCCGAGCGCGCCGCCAGCTCCTCGGTCGCCCGGCCCATCAGAGCCGCGGTCGGGACGATCCCCAGGGCCGAGACGAGGAAGACAATGCTGGCCGAGGCGCCGGCCAGGTCGAGCGCCACCGCCAGCGGGATCAGCGGCGCCAGCAGGTAGGGCCAGCCGTCGGGGGTGCGCAGGAAGGAGGCGTTCAGCTTTGGCTGGTTTGGGTTGCGCGGCTCGCCCGTCATTCGCCGCAAGGGTATGCGGAAACGCGAAGGGCCCCGCAGCTGCGGGGCCCTTCGCAAGACGCTTGGCGCTAAGAGCTAGCGCAGCAAGGTGGCGCATTCCTGCAGGTCGACCGGAGTCGAGGCGCCCTGCAGGCACTTCAGGTAGGCCTGCTGCGCCGAGCCGGAGGAGGAGCCGCCTGCGGTCGAGCCGCCGCCGGTGCTGCCGCCAGTCGCGCCTTCCAGCAATTCGCCGAGGCCGCCGCCTTCGGCAGCGCCGAGCAGTTCGATCGGGTTGATCCCCAGCTTGAGGAAGAGATCGTTGAGCGGCTTGGCGCCACTCGGGGCAGTGATCGACTGTTCTTCGTTGACGCCTTCAAGCGAGAGGTCGAAGCTGATGTCGACCTTTTTCGGGCCGCCTTCGCTGCTCGCCGGCGGTTCGATCGAGAGTTCGGCCGAGATCCGCCGCACGATGTTGTCGTCGCCGACGTAGACATCGACATGCGCCGTCTTCAGGGCGCTCTGAACCTGGCCCTTGGCCTGGTCGAGTTCGGCGGTCGAGGGGATCGGGCCGGCGGCGCCGAGCTGGGCCGCGCAGGCTGGATTTTCGACCAGTTCGATCAGAGCGTCGATCGCGCCGGGGGCGTTGAGGTCGCCGCTGACGTGGGTGGTGCTGGTGTCGCCGACGTCGGTCGTGCCTTCGTTGGTCAGGTTGTCGATGAAGTCTTCGACCTTGAGCCCGGTGGCCGCTTCCTGGCAGGCGGTCACGTCAGTGGAGCTGCCCTGGGCGCCGCTCTGGTTCTGGGCTTTTTCGATCGCCGCCTTGACGAAGCTGAAAGTGGTCGGGTCGACTTCGTAGGGGGTGCCTTCGTAGGTGACGAAGGCCTTGTCGGCGAGCAGCGCGACGCCACCGTCGAAGTTGACGTCCTTGCCGTTGACCGACCCGTTCGCTTTGGCGTTGACGTCGAAGAGCGGCAGCTGGCCCGCGCCGCGGCTCTGGAACGGCCCGTCGAGGCTGACGTCGACCTTGCCGCCTTCGTCGCCCTCGACGTTGACCGAGAGGGAGAGATCGATATTGCCGCTCTTGATCCCCTGCAGGGTCGCGTCCTTGATGACGCTCTGCGGGTTCTCGCTGCTGCTGTCACTGCTGCTGCCGCAGGCGGCAAAGGCGGTGGCCAGCGCGGTCAGCGCGGCGAAGAGTAAGAAGATTCGAAGTCGGCTCAAAGCGGTACGTCCTCCTGGCTAAGTCGGGTCTGGAGGACAAGAGTCTATGACGATGGCGGCGGCTCCTGCCCCCATTTCCGCATTCCAGCCTCGATTGCTTCGTTTACGGCCCGGACCACGGCGACGCGGGCGTAGCGCTTCGACTCGGCCGCGATCGGCCGCCAGGGCGCGTGGGGCTGGTCGGTGCGGGCGAGCATGTCCTCGACCGCCTGCTCGTACTCGCCTCGCTTGGCGCGGTTGGCCCAGTCGTCCTCGGTCAGCTTCCAGGCCTTGAGCGGATCGGCGGCGCGGGCCTCAAAGCGGCGCAGCTGCTCGGCCTCGGAGATGTGGAGCCAGAGCTTGACCAGGATCGTGCCCTCGTCGGCAAGCGTGCGCTCGAAGGCGTTGATCTCGTCGTAGGCGCGCAGCCACTGCTCGCGGGTCGCGAGCCCATCGACGCGCTCGACCAGGACCCGCCCGTACCAGGAGCGGTCGAAGACGGCCATCCCTCCCCAGCCGGGCAGGACGGGCCAGAAGCGCCAGAGGAAGTGGTGGCGGCGCTCGTCGTCGCTCGGCGCGGCGAACTGGACGACGCGGACGTGGCGCGGGTCCAGCGGCGAGACCAGGCGTTTGATCGCGCCGCCCTTGCCGGAGGCGTCCCAGCCCTCGAAGACGACGCAGACCGGAGGCCCGATCCCCCGCTCGCCGATCAGGCCGCCGAGCGTGAGCCGGAGCTGGACAAGGCGCTTCCATGCGAGGCCGAGTTCGTGCTCCTCTTCCTTGCGGCTGAGCTCAAGCGAGAGGTCGACTTCTCCGAGGCGCGTCGTCATCCCTGCCCCAGATGCCGCGACAGGAAGTCGGCCTGGTCGGCCGCCATCCGCTCGAAGGTCTCGCCGAGGAAGGGATCGAAGTGGCCGCCGGGATAGCGGCGCAGCTCTCCCCGCGGCGCCCGCCGCGAGGCGGCGATGCCGAGCGCCGGCGGGTTGACGTCGTCCCCGTCGGTGATCGCATAGAGCACCGGGCAGGCGATCCCGCCGGTCTTATGAGCGAGCCGGTAGGGCGGGGCGAGCACGGCGCGGGCGCAGAGCTCGTTGCGCCAGCTGCTCTCCGGCGGGGTGATCGCGGCAAAGCCGGCGGCGGCTTCGGGACTGTTGATGACCGCGACCGAGCCAGGCGGACCGCCGGCCGGGATCCGGTGCGGCGGCGCCCCGCGCAGAGCGCGACCGGCATCGCGCAGCCCCGCGCCCGCCAGCCGCAGCGGATGGACGGGGCCGGCGATGTGGGCAAGGCTGCGAACGCCGCTGATCACCGGCACGACGCAGACGGCGGCGGCGATTCCCGGATCGGTGATCGCAAGCGACTGGACGTGGCCGCCGCCAAGCGAGTAGCCCCAGAGGGCGAGGCGGTTGGGGTCGACGAAGTCGAGCGAGCGGGCGAAGGAGAGCGCGGCGCGGAAGTCGTCGCGCTGGCGGGCGGCGTCCATCAGCCCCCGTGGCTCGCCGCCGCTGTCGCCGAAGCAGCGGTAGTCGAAAGCGAGGGCGGCGATCCCGGCGGCGGCGAAGCGCTCGCCAAATCTGTCGAGCCCCTGGTCGCGCACGCAGGAGAGGCCGGAGCCCATCACCACGCAGGGAGTTCGGCCGGAGGCGCCCTCGGGCCGAAAGAGCCAGGCCGCGCACTGCTCGCCCCTAGAGCTGAAGCTGACCTCTTCCCGTCCCATCGGACGATCCTAGACCCGTGTCGGCGGCTACGGGGAGGGTTCGGAGGTTTCGATCTGCGGGGCCGGCTGGTCGGTGGTGACGTTGACCGCGAAGGGGAAGAGCAGGGCGCCGAGGAAGATCAGGATGATCCCGGCAGCGACCAGCCAGCGCTGGGTGGAGAGGTGGCCGAAGATCCCGATCACGAACCCGATCAGGACCAGGGCGACGTATGGGCCATCCGTGTGAGGGAGCAGGGTGGCCAGCGGCAGAGCGAGTTCGAGCACCGGGCTGATTATCATCGGCGGCCATGAGCGACGCGCCCACACCCGCATCGGTTGCCGAGACGAAGGAGGCGCTGGCCGCGGCCGGCTACCTCGCCGACGAGCCCGCGGCGCTGGTCTCCTTCCTCGCCCAGCGGCTCGGCAAGCCGGTTCTGGTCGAGGGCCCGGCCGGGGTCGGCAAGACCGAGCTGGCCAAGGCGCTCTCGCGCTCTACCGGCCGCGACCTGATCCGCCTGCAGTGCTACGAGGGCCTCGACGAGGCGAAAGCGCTGTACGAGTGGAACTACCGCAAGCAGCTGCTGCGGATCCAGGCCGGCGGCGAGGCCGGCTGGGAGAATGTGCAGGAGGACATCTTCAGCGACGAGTTCCTGCTTGCGCGGCCGCTGATGCAGGCGATCGCCAGCCCTGAGCCGGTGGTGCTGCTGATCGACGAGATCGACAAGACCGACCAGGAGTTCGAGGCGATGCTGCTCGAGCTGCTCTCCGACTTCCAGATCACGATCCCCGAGCTGGGCCAGGTCTCGGCGACGACGATGCCGATCGTCGTCCTCACCTCGAACAACTCGCGCGAGCTGACCGAGGCGCTGAAGCGCCGCTGCCTCTACCTCTGGCTTGACTACCCCGACATCGAGCGCGAGATGGAAATCGTCCGCCTCCACACTCCGGAGCTGGCCGAGACGCTCTCGCGGCGCCTGGTCGAGGTGGTGCGGATGATCCGCGCCCTCGACCTGAAGAAGCCGCCCTCGATCGCCGAGTCGATCGATTGGGCGCGGACGCTGCTGCTGATGGGGGCCGAGGACATCGACAGCGAGACCTTCAAGCAGTCGATGTCGATCCTGGTCAAGCACCGCACCGACATCGACCTGGTCGCCGAGCGGGTCGGGGTCAAACTCGCCGCCCCGAGCAAAGCCGCGGGGTGAGCGCCGCGTGGCGGCCTCGCCCTACGGGCCGAAGCTAGAGACCGGCCCGCCGGGGCTGGCGCCGAAGCTGCTCGCCTTCTGCGAGGAACTGCGCGGCGAGGGGGTCGCGGTCGGGACCTCGGAGATCCTCGACGCCTTCGCCGCCCTCGATCAGGTGCCGTGGACCGCGCAGGAGGACTTCCGCGAGGCGCTGGCCTCGACGATCGCCAAGTCGCAGGAGGATCGCCGCGTCTTCGAGCTGCTCTTCGACCGCTACTTCTTCCGCGCCGCCGAGGCCGAGGCGGTCGAGCGCAAGATCGGCGAGGGCGAGCAGCGCGGCGAGGGCGGCGAGCGGCTTGACATCGACCAGCTGCGCGAGCAGATCCGGCAGGCGATCATCGAGGGCAACGAGGGTGAGATGCGCGACCTGGCGCGGCTGGCGATCGCCGCCTTCGGCCGCCAGGGCGAGGGCTCCGGCGTGGTCGGCGTCGACGTCCAGCGGATCCGCCGCACGCTCGGCCTCTCGGCCGGGCCCCAGCCGCCCGCGCCCGACGGCGCGGGCGAGCAGGTGACGATCGACCGCGACCAGCTCCACCGCTTCGAGCGCCACCTGCGCCGCGAGCTTGAGCGCGACCTGATCGAGCGCACCTCGACCCTCCCCCCCTCGCGGCCCCTGGCCGAGCTCGACCGCGCCCTGCCGACCAGCCCGACCCAGGACCTCGCCGCCGTCCACCGCGCCGTCTCCCAGATGAAGCGGCGGCTGGCGACGCTGGGCCAGGAGCAGCGCGGCCAGCGCAAGGGGCAGGCAGTCGACGTGCGGCGGACGATGCGGGCCTCGCTGGAGACCGGCGGTGTGCCGCTCTACCTGCGCTACCGGCCCAAGCGCCCGCGCCGGCCTGAGATCTACGTCCTCTGCGACGTCTCGACCTCGGTCACCTCGGCCAGCGTCTTCTTCCTCTCGGTCCTGCACGCCCTGCACGACTCGTTCCGCAAGCTGCGCAGCTTCGTCTTCATCGAGCGCATCTCCGAGGTGACCGAAGTCTTCGAGCACGAGCGCGACTTCCGTGTCATCGCCCAGCGCATCTCCAGCGAGGGCGGCGTCGCCGATGTCTCGGGCTACACCGACTACGGCCGGGTCTGGCAGGAGTTCCTGACCGAGATCTCAGACGAACTTGACCCGCGCTCGACCGTGATCGTGCTCGGCGACGCCCGCACCAACGGCCGCGAGCCCCACGCCGAGATCTTCGCCCAGGTCGCCGAGCGCGCCGGCCGCCTCTTCTGGCTCAACCCGGAGCCGAAGCTCTACTGGAATTACGGCGACTCGGTGATGGCCGCCTATGAGCGCTACTGCGACGGCGCCTTCGAGTGCTGGACCACCAGGCACCTGGAGAACTTCGTCAACGTAGTCGCCGGCGGCGTGCCGACGGCTGACTGACAGCGCTCAGTCTCCTCGCCTGCGGTAAAGACCGCGGCCGTCGAGGACGCGGAGCACCGTGTAGGAGGTGACGAGCGCTACGACACCGATCGCCTGAATGGCACCGCCACCAAGGGGTCGAAGCAGGAGAGCACCGGGAAACGCGATTCCAATGAAGACAAGAAGAGAGATGTAGATATTTCTCATGCCCATCACAATCCAGCGTACCTCATAAAAAGATCGCCAATAAGACATGTAATCCCAACCACCCCGCCCCAGAAGCCATCTCGCAAAGCGTCGCTTTCCACTTCCCCGCGAGACCGGCCACCCACCACTCCGAGGCCTGCGCCGACAAAGCCGCCGATGACAATCCCGGCTCCGATCACAGTGGCGATTACTTCAACGCCTGTTGTGAGAAAACCGATGTGAGAATTTCCGAGCATTGCCATGCGCCGATCCTGGCAACCGAGATTTGACACGTGGCTCCCAGGAGTGACGGAAGTGAAAATTCTTCGTATCGGAACTGCTACCGGGCGGCCCAGGCGTCCGGGGAGCCGGCCAGCTCGGCCACCTCGCTCGGCAGGTTGCCGGAGACGAGGTCGGCGAGGGTGACGTGCTCGAGGACGGTGCGGAGGCTGGCGCGGACCGCGATCCAGACCTTCTGCAGGTGCTCCGCGTTGCCGCGGTACTCGATGTCCTCCGGCGGCGAGGACTGGACGTGGGCGATCGGGCCCTCGACGGCGCGGACGATCTCGGCGATCGTCACCTCGTCGGCGGGTTTGGCCAGCCAGTAGCCGCCCTTGGCGCCGCGGCGGGCGCGGACGATGCCGGCGTGCTTCAGCTCCAGCAGGATGTGCTCGAGGAACTGCAGCGGGATGTCCTGCGCCTCGGCCAGCCGCTCGCCCTTGATCGGGCCCTCCTCGGCAGCCGCCAGCTCGGCAGCGGCCCTGACGGCATAGTCGGCTTTCGCGGAGACGCGCACGTTGGCTAGTTAATCAGTCAGCCGATGGCTTCTGGAGTCAACTCGTCTGAGCGGTCGCGAGCTTGCTGCTCTTCTTCCCGCAGCCGGCGTTTGTTGAGCCAGTGCGGAGCGGCCAGAACCAGGCCGAGGCCGACGGCGGAGACCGCCGCCGCGATCGGCCAGACCGTGGGGTCGCCCTTCTGGATCGTGACGATGCCCGAGCCGATCAGGACGAGGCCGAGGGCGGTGCGGATGAAACCCTGCGGCGCCCGGTCGGAGAGGGAGGCGCCGATGATCACGCCAGGGATCGAGCCGATCAGGATGTTGCCGGCGAGGACGAAATCGACGTTGCCGCCGACGATGTGGGCGAGCCCTGCCGCCCAGAGCAGGATCGCGGCGTGGAAGACATCGGTGCCGACGACTTTCTTCGGCGCGAGGCGGAAGACGGCGATCAGCAGGATCGCGATCACCGTGCCGGAGCCGGCCGAGGTGATGCCGATCACGAAACCCGTGGTGGCGCCGATGACGACGGCAGCGACCTTGTGCCTGCGCTCGATCTCGAAGTCCTCGCGCTCGGAGACGAGGTTGCGCAGGATCAGCGCCCGGGCCAGGGTGATGATCCCGACCATCAGCAGGGTGCCGCCGAGGACCGCGTAGACGATCGACTCCAGCCGTTCTTCGCCGATATGGCGCTCCAGCACCGAGACCAAGGCGACCCCGATCACCGCTGCCGGCACGCTGCCGATCGCGAGCCATTTGACCAGGCCCATGTTGACCGTCTTCATCTTGAAGTGGCGCCAGCCGCCGACGGTCTTGGTGATCGCCGAGTAGAAGATGTCGGTGCCGATCGCCGTCGTCGGCTGGATCCCGAAGATCAGGATCAGCAAAGGCGTCATCAGGGATCCACCGCCCATGCCCGTCATTCCCACGAGCACGCCGATGCCAAGTCCGAAGACGATGATTGCCGGGTCCATAAAATTGCCGTGCGGGGTGCTTATCGACTTTCCTGACCTTTTTGGTCAGGAGCACGGAGTGCGCCAGGATACCAAGATGGCCACGGAAATCAGTGACATCGACGCCCCAGGCGCCCGGCTCGCAGCCCCAGAAGTGACGGGCGCCGCGATCTCGATCGGCGGCCTCGGCCATGCCTATGGCGAGCTGCGCACGATCGAAGGGCTCGACCTCAAAGCCGCACCGCACTCGGTGATCGGCCTGGTCGGACCCTCGGGTTGCGGCAAGTCGACCCTGCTGGAGCTGATCGCCGGCTTGCGCGAGCCCTCCGAAGGCACGATCGAGGTCGGCGGCGGGACCACCCCTTCCGAGCGCATCGCCCAGTGCGCCTACATGCCCCAGCGCGACCTGCTGCTGCCCTGGTTCTCGGCGATCGACAACGCGGCGCTGGCGCTGCGCAACCGCGGGGTCGGCCGAGCCGAGGCGCGGCGCCAGGCGGGCGACCTCTTCCAGCGCTTCGGCCTTGGCGGCTTCGAGCGCACTCCCCCAGCCAAGCTCTCGGGCGGGATGCGCCAGCGCGTCGCCTTCCTCCGCACCCTCGTCTCCGGCAAGCCGGTGCTGCTGCTCGACGAGCCGTTCGCCTCGCTCGACGCGATCACCCGCGGCGAGATGCAGGAGTGGCTGGCCGGGGCGCTTGCCGCCCACCCCCGCACCGTCGTCCTCGTCACCCACGATGTCGAGGAGGCGCTCTACCTCTCCGACCGCGTCGTCGTCCTCTCCTCGCGCCCGGCCCGAGTCGTCGAGGAGCTGCGGGCGCCGGCGCCGCGGGCGGCGGACCGCGACGCCGCGGTGACCGCGCCGGAGTTTGTCGCCGCCCGCGAGCGGACGATGCGGGCGCTGCGGCGGGGTGCGCCGTGAGGCGCTGGCTTTTCCCCATCCTCGTGATCGTCGGCCTCGTCGCGATCTGGCAGGCAGCGGCGTCAACCGGCGCGATCGCCGCCGCCCTTCATCTCGACCCCTACCTCGTCCCCTCGCCGGTCGAAGTCGCTGAATCGCTCTGGCAGAGCCGCTCGCTGCTGGCCGAAAATGCCTGGGTGACGCTGAAGGAGGTACTGCTCGGGTTTGGCTGCGCCCTCGTTGCCGGGCTCGCTTTCGCCGTCGTGCTGCACCTCTTCGAGACGATGCGGCGGGCCTTCTATCCGCTGCTCGTCGCCTCGCAGACGATCCCGGTAATCGTCCTGGCGCCGATCCTCGTCGTCTGGTTTGGCTATGGGATCGGCCCGAAGCTGATGATCGTCGCCCTCATCTGCTTCTTCCCGATCACCGTCAACGCGCTCGACGGCCTGCGCGCGGTCGATCCCGACGCGATCAAGATGATGCGAACCCTCGACGCCTCGCGCTGGCAGACCTTTCGCCGTGTGGAGGCGCCAACCGCGCTGCCGTACACCTTCAGCGGGGCCAAGATCGCCGTCGCGGTCGCGGTGATCGGCGCGGTCTTCGCCGAGCTGGCAACCCCAGAATCGGGCCTGGGCTACCTGATCTTCAATGCCGGCTACCAGTACGACGCGGCCAGGCAGTTCGCCTCGGTCTTCGTCCTCTCGATAATGGCGATCTCGCTCTTCGGCCTGCTGGCCCTCGCAGAGCGCCGCTTGGTCACTTGGCGATAGAAAGCAGGGGATGAAGTTCCGCCAAACGTCGCTGGCCGCGGTTGCAGTCGCCCTGATCGCCATCTCGCTCGGGCTTGCAGCCTGCGGCGAGAAGAGTGAGAACGTCAGCGGCAAGTCCCAGCCGTTCGGCCTGACACTCGACTTCTACCCCAACCCCGACCACGTCGGCATCTACATGGCGCAGAAGCTCGGCTACTTCGACGAAGCCGGCCTCGACGTCCAGATCCACGCCCCCGCCGACCCCTCGACGCCGATCAAAGAAGTCGCCGCCGGCAGCACCGACCTGGCGATCTCCTACGAGCCCGAGGTCCTGCTCGCCCACGACAAAGGACTCGAAGTGCTCGCCGTAGGGGCCTTGGTCAACCGGCCGCTGACCTCGATGATCTGGCTGAAGAAGTCGAAGATCAAAGGGGTCGGCGACCTCCGCGGCAAGACGATCGCGACAGCCGGCATCCCCTACCAGGAAGCCTTCCTGAAGACGATCCTCGCCCGTGCCAACCTTTCGACCTCCGACGTCAAAGCCGTCAACGTCGGCTTCGGCCTGCTGCCGGCGCTGGTCGGCGGCAGCGCCCAGGCGATGCTCGGCGGCTTCAGCAACGTCGAGGGAGTCGACCTGCGGATGCGCGGCAAAGACCCGGTCGTCACCCCGGTCGACAAGCTCGGCGTGCCCACCTATGACGAGCTGGTCCTGGTCGGCCAGCGGGCGCGGGTCGAAGAAGACCCGGAAGCGATCCGGCTCTTCATCGCCGCCCTGGAACGGGGCACCGCAGCGGCAAAAGCCAACCCGAAGGCAGCGACCGCCGCCCTGCTCGAAGCCAATCCTGCCCTCGACCCGAAATTGACCGAAGCCGAGGTCAAGGCGACGCTGCCGCTGCTCGGATCGCCGCGCATGAATCCGGCCGAGTGGACGCGCTTCATCGCCTGGATGGGCGAAAACGAACTGATCGCGGCCAACCCGGCGCCGGGCGAAGTGCTCAGCAACGCCTACTTGCCGGGCAGCAAGATCTCCGAATAGCTGGGCAAGCCTTCGTCGAGCAGGCGCGAGACCTGCTGCGGCGGCAGGGCGCGGGAGAAGAGGTGGCCCTGGGCGTAGTCGCAGTTGAGGCGGCGCAGCTCCGAGAGCTGAACCTCGTTCTCGACCCCCTCGGCAATCACGTCCAATGAGAGCGCCCGGGCCATGCCGATGATCGCCTCGATGATCGCCGTGCGCTCCTGCTCGATCCCGAGCGCTTCGACGAAGGAGCGGTCGATCTTCAGCGCGTCGAAGGGAAAACGGTTGAGGTAGGCGAGCGAGGAGTAGCCGGTGCCGAAGTCGTCGAGCACGAGGCGGACCCCGATCTCGCTCAGCGCCTCCAGGGTCTTCGTCGCCGTCACCGACTCCTCGACCAGGACGCTCTCGGTTATCTCCAGCCGCAGGTGGACCGGGTCGAGCCCGGTGCGGGCGAGGATCTCGGAGACGATTTGAGGCAGGTCGCGGTGGGCGACCTGGCGGGCGGAGAGGTTGACCGAGATGTCGAGCGGGCGGGCGTCGAGGCGCAGCTCGTGCCAGGCCAGGGCCTGGCGGCAGGCGGCCTCCTGCACCCAGCGGCCGACCGGCTCGATCAGGCCGCTGTCCTCGGCTATCGGGACGAACTCCTTCGGGTCGAGCAGGCCGCGGTCGGGGTGCTGCCAGCGGACCAGCGCCTCGAGGCCGGTGATTTCGCCGGTGTTGAGGCAGATCACCGGCTGGTAGTGGAGTGCCAGCTCGTCGCGATCGAGCGCCTGGCGCAGCTCGCGCTCGGTCTCCAGCCGGCGCACCGCCCGCGCCCGCATCTCGGCGTCGAAGAGCTCACAGCGTGCCCGCCCCCGCTCCTTGGCCCGGTACATCGCGGCGTCGGCGTCGCGAATCAGGAACTCGGCGTCAACCGGCTTGTTGCCGTTTGGCCGGGCAACGGCGATGCCGACGCTGGCGGTGATGAAGTGGTCGACCCCGTCGAGCGGATAGGGGTCGGCGAAGGCGGCGGCGACCCGGTCAGCGATCGCCAGCGCCTCGTCCTCATCGGCGAGGCGGTCGACGAGGATGCCGAACTCGTCGCCGCCGAAGCGGGCGACGATGTCGCCGGGCCGCAGGTGGGCGCGGATGCGGGGCGCGACGGCGCGCAGCAGCGCGTCGCCGGCGTGGTGGCCGATGCTGTCGTTGATCAGCTTGAAGTGGTCGAGGTCGAGGAAGAGGATGCCGACCGGCGAGCCCGAGGTGGCGCTGCGCTTGAGCGCGCTGCTGAGCGCATCGACGAAGCTAAGCCGATTGGGCAGGCCGGTCAGCGAGTCGTGCAGGACCCGGTGGCGCAGAGCCTGGTCGGCGGTGTGGCGCTCGATCGCATCGGCGAGGACGTTGGCGACGGCCTGGACGAAGTGGACGTCCTGGGGCGTGAAGCGGTTGGGCTCAAGCGAGTGGACGTCCAGCACCCCAAAGGGATGGTCTTTGCCGTCGATCATCACCGCCAGGCTGCTGCCAACGCCCAGCACCCGCAGGGCCGGCGGCATCGTGAAGCGGTGCTCGGCCGACCAGTCGTCGACGATCACGTGCAGGCCAGAGTCCAGCGCCGCGCCGGCGTGGGAATCGCGGGCGGCGGAGACGCGCCGGCCGGCTCCGCCCATCTTGTCTTCGAGCCCAGCCCGCAGGTGCATCCGACGGCCGTCGCGGCCGAGCTCCCAGATACAGGCGCTCTGGACGCCCTCGATCTCTCCCATCAGCGAGACCGCGGCCCGCATCAGCGCGTCGGGGTCACCGTCCTGCAGGGCGCGCTCGCCGAGGCGGGCGACGACAGCCTGCTGGGAGACCGCCCGCTGCAGCTCCTGCTCGGCGATCTTGCGCTCGGTGATGTCGTAGAGGACGCCATGCCAGATCGGGATCCCGGCCTCGTCTGGTTCAAGCACCGCCTCATCGAGGATCCAGACGATGTCGCCGTCACGGGTGATCATCCGGTAGTCGATCGGCGGCGGGTTGCGGTCGCCGATCGTCTCCTTGGTCTCCTGCGAGAGAGCTCGCTCGCGATCCTCGGGGTGCAGCAATTTCGACCACAGCTCGGGGTCGGCTTTCCAGTCCTCGGGGCTGTAGCCGAGGATGTCCTCGACCTGCGGGCTGACGTAGCGCCAGCACCCGTGCTCGCCCAGCTCTGAGGTGTAGACGATTGCCGGCAGGCGCTCGACAAGGCGGCGATAGTCCTCGCCGCCGGAGGAGATCTGATCTAGAAATTCGTTGACCTGCTCTTCAGGCCAGCTCTTGTCCCTTGTCGGCCCATCCATCACACGCGCTATCGGACAAATCGACGAGTCTCTTGAGGGAACGTCCGTCCAGGCACGATTGCGTGCGCTGGGAGCGGGTAGCGCGCGAGCCCTCTCAGGCCGCGTAGCGCAGCCGCGGCCCCTGGGCCGCGGCGCGATGCAGGCCGCTCGCGGTAAGGGCACCGACCAGCCCCCGGAACGGGGCATAGGGAGCGTAGAACTCTTCGACCTCCGCCACCGTGGCGCGGCGGCCAAGGCCAGCGAAGCGGCCGACGAGCTTGATGTAGATCAGGTCTCCGGCCGGCAGCGCGTCAGGTTCGCCGCGCCCGTGCTGGCCCAGGCGCTGAACGGTCCAGGGGCCGATTTCGGGGATCGCGAGCAGGCGCCGGTCGTCGCCAGGGTCGGCCAGGTCGCAGTCGCCCTTGGCGACGGCGCGGGCAACCGTCCGCAGCGCGATCGCCCGTCGCGAGGAGAGATCCATCGACTGCAGCTCAGCCGGCGCCCGGCCGGCGATCAGGGCGGCATCGGGAACGTCGCGCAGAGCATCGCGATCGCCGCCGAGCCGCGGGCCCCAGCGGCCGACGATCCGGCGCTCGATCAGCGCCGCCCGCTCGGACTCGATCAGCTGCTCGACCATCGCCCAGGCAAACGCCTCCCAGGGCCAGGGCCTGCGCAGGACGCGGAAGCCGGGGCGGCGGCGCAGCAGCGGGCCGAGCAGGGGGTCACGGCGGAAACGGCGGTGGAACTCCCCGAGGTCGTCGTCGACCGCAAGCGCGAAGCGCATCCGCTCGATCGCCAGGCTGAGCTGCTCGCGGCCGGCGGGCGGCGCCACGGCAGGCGGCGGGATCGATGAGGTGATCAAGCCTGGATCGACAGCCTCGGCCCGGAAGACGACCCGGTCAGCCGCCAGCTGCCAGGCGCGGACCACGACCGGGCGCCCCTCGCAATGGAGCAGCCGGGTCACAACCCCGCCACGAATCCGCATCACCCAATCGCCACCGCCATATGTGGGCAACCGGTAGGGCGAAGCGGGCCGAACCGCCACCTCAACCGGGTCGACGGGCCGATTTCCCACGATATACGTGGGTTTTAGGCCCATCGGCGCGAGTTAGCGGCCCAGCAGGTGGACATCGACCAGGAAGGAGCGGCTGGCCACAACGTTGCTCTTCGAGGCGCGGCGGGAGACGCGTTTCGGCGAGCGCTTGCGGCTGCCCACTGCGCCGACCGCCCGCACCGCGGCGACGGTGGCGGCGCCGGCCAGGACCCCGCCGGCAGCGGCGATCGCGGCTGTGCGGACCTCGGTGCGCAGCACCGGCGAAGCCGGCTCCTCATAAGGAAGCGGCAATGCCCTCACCGGCTGCCCGGCGCCCTCGCCGGGGGGAACGTCCTCCTCGGCCAAGATCTCGCCGTCTAGCTCGATATCACTCACCGCGACGACTCTAGCGAGGCCCCAAGCCGCCAAAACTCAGGGGCCGGGTAATCCCCGGAACTTGCGGCTTTACGGCGCTACAGCGCCCGCTCGTAGAGCCGGTAGCGCTTGACGACCTTGCCGCCCATCCCCTCCATCGCCCGGTTCATCGGGCCGTTGGTCTCAAGGATCCAGCCCATCTCGCCGCCGCCGATCGCGCCCGGCCCAGCGGCCGTCTCCAGGTGCTTGAGGTAGAGGCAGGCGGCGACCCCGGTGTGGCGGTAGTCGTGCTTGACGCCGAGCGCGAAGACGCGCAGCTGGTCGACCTTGCCCTTGCCGAGCAGGAACTTGAGCCAGCCGAAGGGCAGCAGCCGCCCGTTCAACTTCGCCATCACCTGGTTGATGTCGGGCAGGGTCAGCGCCGCGCCGATCACCTCACCGTCCTTCTCGGCCATGTAGGCCCATTCCTCGTCGATCACCTGTTTCAGGTTCTTGGCCTGGAACTCGGCCTCGGAGTCGGTGATCGGGACGAAGCCCCAGTTGTCGCCCCAGGCCTCGTTGTAGACGTCCATGAAGCTGCGCACCTCGTCCGCCATGTTGCGCTTGCGCATGTTGCGGATGACGATCCCTTCGTCATTGAGGGCTTTTTCGGCGGCGACGTGGATCGAGGGATCGAAGCGCTCGCCCTCTTTGAGGTCGCCGAACTGCAGCTCCCACATCAGCAGGTCCATCGTCTTCCCGTAGCCCTCGGCCTCGATCAGCTCTCGGTAATAAGGCGGGTGCCAGGGCTCGAGGATCATCGGCCGCCGCTCGAAGCCCTCGATCAGGATCCCGACCTCCTCGTTGGTGGTGAAGTCCATCGGGCCGAGGATCCGGCTGCGGCCTTTCGACTTGGCCCACTCGGTCGCCGCCCCGAGCAGGGCCGCCACCACCTCGCGGTCGTCGATCGCCTCGAAGAAGCCGAACATCGCGTCGCTGCCGCCCTGGAACTCGTCCCAGCGTGAATCGACCTGGGCGCTGATCCGGCCGACCGGCTTGCCGTCGCGTTCGGCGATGAAGTACTCGGCCTCGGCGTGCTCGAAGTAGGGGTTCTTGTCGCGGTTGAGGAACTCCATCCGCTCGAAGATCAAGGGCGCCACCCACTGCGGGCTGTCGCGATGGATAGCGAAGGGGACCTTGACGAAGCGCTTGAGCTCGCCGCGGCTGCGAACTGGCTTGATCGAGACGCTTGCCATGGAGGCCGGAACCTACACTCTGGACATGAGCGAGACCGCGAAGGCGCCAGTTGACATCTTCGAGAAGGCACGCAGCCACGACCGCCTCGAGCAGCTCGAAGCGGCCAAGGAGCACGACCTCCTCCCCTATTTCCGGCTGCTCACCTCGCAGGCCGGCCCGGTGGTCGAGATGGAGGGGCGCGAAATGATCATGCTCGGCTCCAACAACTACCTGGGGCTGACCGGCGACGAGCGGGTCAAGCAGGCGGCGCGCGACGCGCTCGAGACCTACGGGACCGGCGTCACCGGCTCGCGGCTGCTGAACGGGACGACGCCGCTGCACGTCGAACTTGAGCGCGAGCTGGCCGAGTGGATGGGCGCCGAGGACGCGATCGTCTTCACCACCGGCTACCAGGCCAACCTCGGCTGCATCGGCACCATCCTCGGGCCCGCCGACACCGTCATCTGCGACTCCGGCGACCACGCCTCGATCCTCGACGGCTGCCGCCTTTCCGGGGCCAAGCTGCGCCCCTTCCGCCACAACCGGATGGACAAGCTGGAGAAGATGCTGCAGCGCGGGGCCGAGGACGGCGGTGGCGTCCTCGTCATCGTCGACGGCGTCTTCTCGATGGAGGGCGACGTCTGCGACCTGCCGCGGATAGTCGAGCTCTGCCAGGCCCACGGCGCCCGGCTGATGGTCGACGAGGCCCACGGCGCCGGCGTGCTCGGCCCCCGCGGCGCCGGCGCCTGCGAGCTGTTCGGCCTTGAGGACGAGGTGGACCTGCGGATGGGCACCTTCTCCAAGAGCCTCGCCTCCTGCGGCGGCTTCATCGCCGGCCCGGCCGACGTGATCGAGTACCTGCGGGTCAGCTCGCGCTCCTTCATCTTCAGCGCCTCGGCGGTGCCGGCCGCGGTCGGCGCGGCGCTGGCGGCGCTGCGCGTGATCCGCTCCGACGGCCCGCAGCTGTTCGAGGCCCTGCTCGCCAACGCCGAGTATCTGCGCGAGGGGCTGCGCCACCTTGGCCTCGAGGTGATCGAGCCGGGGACGCTGCCCGACGGCACCGTGGCGACCACCCCGGTGGTCCCGGTCGTGGTCGGCGACGACTGGCAGGCGGTGCTGCTCTGGAAAGCGCTCTTCGATGCCGGCGTCTACACCAACGTCGCGATCCACCCAGCGGTCCCGCCCGGAGGGGCGCTGCTGCGGACCAGCCTGATGGCGACCCACGAGCGCGAGCACCTCGACGCCGCGCTCGGCACGATCGCCCGCACGATCGAGGACTTCCCGGACCTTCCGCGGACCGGATCGGGCC
The DNA here is from genome assembly GCA_964401995.1 of uncultured Conexibacteraceae bacterium. Lineage (GTDB taxonomy): Bacteria > Actinomycetota > Thermoleophilia > Solirubrobacterales > 70-9 > DATCBF01. The sequence continues at coordinate 73,090 of CAYOAP010000009.1, forward strand.
GGTAACGAGATTTCAACATCCCCCGTTGAGGGGAGATTCAGCCTTGTCCGGATCGGGACAAACATCTCCGTCCCCGAAAAAGTTGCTCTTAGCGAACGACCCAGTACGGGTTATGTGACCACGGGCTTGCGTTGCCCCCTTCGACGGCATACCTTCCGACGGCGTCGATCGCACCACGCGGGTGGAGCGACCGGTTGAGAACTCGACTCGACCAGGCCCCGGCAAATGCCGCCGGCCCGGCGTAAAAGAGATGCCCAGTTAACGATTCTTTTTAGGAGGAGTCCCAGTGGACGCTGCCTCGATATCCCCTGCACAGACGCACAATTCATCAGTGCGGGCCCCCCAGCACATGCAGGCGCTTGAACGCGCCAACCTCGTCAGGCTCGCGCGAGCCGAGCTGAAGCGCTCGATCGCCCGGGGGGACGTCGATGCCTCCGAAGTGGTGCAGGAGTGCCCTTGGGAGACCGAGAGCATGACGATCGCCGAGCTGCTTGCCAGCCAGCGCCGCTGGGGCCAGACGCGGGTCCGCAAGTTTCTCGGCTCGCTCGCCCTCAACGAGAACAAGAAGCTCGGCACCCTGACCTCGCGTCAGCGCCTGCTGCTCTCGACCGAGCTGGCAAGCCGTGGCCGCAGCGAGCAGCGCGACGCCGTCCTCGCCTAGCCCCGACTCGAACTAACCTCGCAGCCCGCCGGCTTTGAAGCTGAGCCCACCTGAGGCTCGCCGAAAAGCCCGGCGGAGCGCGAGGAAGCTGGCCACGAAGGCGACGGCGCCAAGCCCCAAGCAGAGCGCCAGGATCAGGCCGGCGAGGTAATAGAGAGCGCCGACGAGCAGGACGAAGACGGTGCCGGCGAGCAGGGTCGTGTGGGAGCGGTAGCCGGCGAGGTGCTCACGCAGCGAGACCTCAAGGCCGCCGAGCCCGGCGAGGACCACCCCGATGCCGATATCGGTCGGCGACTGGCTGGCGAGGCCGATCACCAGCATCACGATCCCGGCGAGGACGGTCAGCTCGGCGAGCGGAAAGGCGCCCCAGGGGGCGGGCGGGCGCTCGTCGCTTTTTGGCGGGCGGCGGGCAGGCTGTGCCGGCGCCGGCCGCTTAGCCCGCTTGCGCTGCTTGCTCAACGGCCACAAGCCGCCCGGGTAACGGGCACCCGGACGAGACCTTTACCTGCCACCACCCCATCAGCATCCCGATCACGCCGAGGCGCGGGCGAGAATGCCAGTGGCCGCAGCCGGGCTCCCCGACATCGCGGTTGGAGACCCTGACCCACTTGTAGGAGGCGGGGTCCGCCAACATCCGCTGCAGCAGCTCGCGGTTGCGGGTCTCGACCACCGCTCGCTGGTCGAGGGCGACGCGGGCAGCGCCGATTCTGGTCGCGAGATCGTCGCGAACGCGCTCCAGCTCGCCGAGGTCGAGGACGCGGGGCTCGTTGGCCGCGGGGGCCACAGCGCAGTCGAGCTCGACCCGCGGAAAAGCCTCGGCGAAGAGCCCGGCCAGCTCCTGCTCGAGCCTGCCGATCTGGCGGCGCAACTCGACCCGCGCCAGCCGCTCGTCTCCACCGATGCGGAGCGCAGTGAGAGTGTCTCGTTCGAGCAGATCCGCCATATAGCCGCTTCTGAGTCTAGATCACGGCCCGACGCCATCTCAAGCGAGACTTGGTTAAGGCGCTAGGTATCCGAGATCTCAGTCAGCGCTCTGGCCACGTCAGGATCGAACTGGGTGCCAGCGCAGTCGCGCAGCTCAGCCAACGCTTTCTCCAAGGGCATCGCCTTGCGGTAGGAGCGGGTCGTGGTCATCGCGCTGAAGGCGTCGCAGCAGGTGACTATGCGGGCCTCGATCGGGATCTCCTCGCCGGCGAGGCCGTCGGGGTAGCCGCTGCCGTCGTAGTGCTCGTGCGAGGAGCGGACTATGCGCCCGACCTCGGAGAGGACGCCGCCGACACGTTTGAGCATCGTCTCGCCCTCGATCGTGTGCTGGTGCATGATCTTCCACTCGTCGTCGTCGAGCGGGCCGGGCTTGTTGATGATCTCCTTCGGCACGGCGATCTTGCCGACGTCGTGGAGGAGGGCGGCAAACTCGACGTTGCGACGGCGGCCCAGGTCGAGGCCGAGGCGGTCGGAGACGGCGAGGGAGAGTTCGACCACGCCGCGGCTGTGGCTGCCGGTGTAGGCATCGTCAGCCTCGACCACGTCGCCGAGCAGCATCGCCGTGCCCTGGTAGGCGCTGCTCAACTCAAGGGCCTGGTCGATGCGGGCGCGGCGCTCGCGCGAGAGGACGGCGAGGACCGCGGCCAGCGGGACGACCAGCAGGCAGACCGCCGGCCCAAGCTCGATTGCGGCGAAGGCGGCAAACAGCCCGATCGGGGCCAGGGCGCCGTCGAGCGCGTAGACCGGCGCCATCAGTTTGGCGAGGGTTCGAGGCGAGGTGCCCTCGACCATGCCAGCGCGAATCGTGGTTGCAGCGAAGTCGAAGGCGAACTGGGCGAGCAGGGCAACCGCATAGATCGGCCAGTTGTCCCAGGCAAAGACCTGAGCGCCGGCAATGACGAGGACCAAGGCAGGCCCCACCGAGTGCCAGCAGTCACCGAAGACGTGGAAGGCACGCTGGATGTTCGTGCGGCCAGTGGCGTAGTCAAGCATCCTGCCCAGCGCCCAGCTGAGGCTGACCACAAGCGGCACCATCGGGGTGGGGAGCAGGAAGAGCATCGGCACCAGGACCAGCTCGGTCGGCACCGTGTAGCCGTCGGCGATGTCGAACTTGGCGCGGCAGGTCGCTATATAGGCGGCGACGAGAAAGATCAGGACGGGCAGTTCCAGCGGTCGTGGAGACGGGATCAGCGAAGCCATCGCGACCGCGACGACGAGGAAGCTGACCGCTGCCGTGCCCTCGACCCGTCGCTCGCGCCCGTGGGCGCCGAGCAGCGCCCGCGCCCGCCCGAGGGCGAAGAGGTTTTCCAGCTCCGGTGTCTCGCTGACGGTTGCCATTTGTCTCAGGGGTAGCGGCCGGACTTGTAAGGCCGCGGGGATCTATCGGCTCGACAAGCCGAAATCCGTAGCCCTCGCAAGACAAGTACCACCGATTGTTGCGTGGAGCAACCCGATTAGTTAGCGAAAGAAAAGTAACTAGACGTTTGTTCGAAGTTTCTTAAGTACCCCCCTCGCCAGGCCGATCCCCGCCGCAGACACACCCACATAAGTCAGCTGAATAAGGGCAAACCTTTCGCGAGGAGGGGGCGCAAAGTCAGAGGTCTCGTGCCTAAAGCGCGAGATGGCTCAACTGCCAGCTTGGTTTTGACGACCAGGCTTTTTGGCCTGCGACAAGGAGGTTTCCCGAATGAAACTCAGCCGCACGATCACCGCTGTAACTGCAACCGCGCTTCTGGCCCTCGCCGCCTTCGCCGGCTCCGCCCAGGCGTGCTCCTACCCCGGCGCGACCCAGGTCTTTAAGCCCTGGGGCGACCAGAGCTCCTACGTGCTTGCCCCCGACGGCGGCTTCGAGGCCGGCGGCACGGGTTGGACGCTGACCGGTGGCGCCGCTGTCGTCGCCGGCAACGAGAGCTACAACGTCGGCGGCAGCGGCGACTCGAACTCGCTGGCGCTTCCCGCTGGCAGCTCGGCCGGCAGCCCGCCGGTCTGCATGGCGATCGACACCCCGTCCTACAGGCTGTTCGCCCGCAACACCGGCGACCCGTCCTCGAAGCTGCGGGTCGAAGCCGTCTACAAGCTGCTCGGCCTGGTCCAGACCAAGGTCGGCGCCACCATCACCGCGGGCCCGAACTGGGCGCCGACCCAGTCGGTCTCAACCGTCCTCGGCCTCTCGACCATCATCGGAACGCTGATCCCGAGCTCGGTCCAGATCCGCGTCACCCCAGCTGACAACAAGGGTCAGTGGCAGGTCGACGACCTCTACGTCGACCCCTTCGCCCGCCACTAACCAGGCTGGCTGAGTAATTCGGTAGAGCTGCCGTCGGGGTCTGACTCCGGCGGCAGCTCGCCTCCTCCTCTTGTTCGCGGGCCGAGGAGGTGGGCAATCGTGGCGACCGCTCGACTTGGTTCCCGTTCTACGTGATCCCAAGTGAATCGCGCCACTCGGTAGTCATTCAGGAGGAGATCCTGATCTCGCCGAGGGTCGCGCTCGAAAGCCGCCTTAGTGCCATGGCTGGCATAGCCGTCGGATTCCACAACGAGGCGCTGCTCAGGCCAGTAGAGGTCAACCTCGATTTCCTCGTCACCCACTCGTAACTTGTGATTGCAAAGGGGGCGCGGCAGACCCTCGCTCACAATCAACGGCAGCAGCATGGCCTCAAGCGTGCTCCTCACTAACGGCAGCTTTGAGTCTTCGGTCCGCCATGGCTCGATGATCTCCCGCAGCTGCGTGACCCCACGCCGTCCCCTGCCGTAGGTCATCGCTGCATCAATGGCCGTGATGTCGAGGCTGCGGAGCACAGCCGCCTGCCCTACGGCTCGCTGCAGCGACTTTCGACTTAGCATCCCAGCTAGGTCGACCAGCGTTCGGGATGGCGTTGTGCAGGGCACGCCATCGCAGCGGATGACCTCGCCGGGACCAAGCCCCCTGCAGCGATGGGGCCTGACCCCGTTAATTTTGCGTCCGGCCTGACCCGGAACGATCGTGTCGATCAGTGTCGGCGACCGATCCCGCAGCCCCAAGAGTGCCGCAGCGCTGAGATGCGAGATCACCGATCCGGCGCCGCAGGCCATCAACGCAGCCAAGAGCTCTCCACGGTGCCCTATCTCGCGGTGTCCCACGGCATAGACACCGCGGTGCAAGCGGTGAAGACGTCCGGCCTCGGCGCGCTGGCGGACTGCACTCGGAGTCAATCCGAGACGACCAAGTTGATCGAGAGTGACCACCCCATGCTGCTTCGCCGCGAGGCGGGCGAGTGCGTGATCCAGAGGTTTATCCGGGCGTGAGCGGTTCTTTTCGACAGCCATGCTGTCTTAAGGAACCGCGCGGAGAGAGTCTCCCCCTTTGGGCGCTCAATCAGGCGGAAGCTGCGGGCTCGGCCGACGGCTCTGGGTTGCCGTCAGCCTCGTCCGGGTCCGACTCTGGCGGCAGCTCGCCACCGCGGTCGGTGCCGGCGATCAGCTCGTCCGGGACTTTGTCCTCGGGGATGAAGCCCGACTTCATGCCGAAGTAGACGGCCTGGGGATGGTGGGCGATGATCGCCACCGTCGACTGCTCGGGCATCACGGCGTAGCCGCCGGAGAGGGTCATGCCGATCTCTTCGAGGCCGAGCAGGCGCCAGACTTTCTCGTGCTCGGACTGGTCCGGGCAGGCCGGGTAGCCCCAGGAGTAGCGGCGGCCCTGGTCGGGCTCGATCTGAAGCTGGCGGCGGACGTCGGAGTGCAGCCACTCGGCCAGGCCCTCGGCCGACTGCACGCCGAGGCCGTGGACGAAGAGCTGCTCGGCGAACTCACCTTCCTGCTCGAGCTTTTCGATCAGCTCGGTCACCTCGGGGCCGACCGTGACGCCCTGCAGCGCGACCACGTCGCGCACGCCGGAATCGTCGAGCGGGCGGAAGAAGTCGGCCAGGCAGATGCGGTCGTGCTTGGGCTGGCGCGGGAAGACCAGCCGCTCGATCTCGCGGTCGTGGTCCTCGGGATCGAAGACGACCAGCTCGTTGCCGTCGGCGTTGGCCGGGAAGTAGCCGAGGCGGGCACGCGGGTGCAGGTAGTCCTGCTCGCGCCACATCCGCTCGAGGCGGGGGGCGAAGCCCTCCTCTTCGTCGGTGCCCTCGACCAGCTCGCGCCAGGCCTCGCCCTTGACCCCGCGCCCGCCCCAGTGCAGCTTGAAGAGCACGTGGCGGTCGAGGTAGGGGAAGACCTCCTCGAACTCGACCGCGATCTCGCGCGCTCCCCAGAACGGCGGCTCGGGGACCGGCGCATCGGTGCGCGCCGCCGAGCGGACGCTTGCGTCAGTGGTCGGCGGCGAGTCGTCGATCACGACCGGCTTCTCGCGCAGCTGCTTGGCCTCGCCACGAATCCGCTCGACCAGCGCCTCGCGGGCCGGCTCGTCGATCAGGGCGTCCATCGTGTCGAGCCCCTGGAAGGCGTCCTTGCAGTAGAAGACGCCGGGCTCGTAGACCTCGTCGGACTCTTTGCCCTTCGGGTAGAGGTTGCGGCGGCCGAAGTCGCGGTTGATCGCGGCCCCGCCGATCAGCACCGGGAACTCAAGCCCGCGCTGGTGCAGCTCCTGGATGCAGATCGGCATCTGCTTCGAAGTGGAGACGAGGAGGGCGGAGAGGCCGATCGCGTCGGCTTCGTTCTCGACCGCGGCCTCGATGATCGCGTCGACCGGGACCTGCTTGCCGAGGTCGATCACGGTGTAGCCGTTGTTGGTGAGGATCGTGTTGACCAGCGACTTGCCGATGTCGTGGACGTCGCCGAAGACGGTCGCGATCACGACTATGCCCTTGGTGTGGCCGTCCATGCGCTCGAGGTAGTTCTCAAGCTGGGCGACGGCGCGCTTCATCACTTCGGCCGACTGCAGGACGAAGGGCAGGATCAATTCGCCGGCGCCGAATTTGTCGCCGACCTCCTTCATCGCCGGCAGCAGCACCTTGTTCAGGGTCGGGACGGCGCCGATCTTCTCGACCGAGCGGTCGATCCAGTCCTCCACCCCGTCCTTCTTGCGGCGCAGGATGTGCCAGTGCAGGGCCTCCTCGGGCTCCATGCCCTCGGTCGGGTCGCCCGCCTCCTCGGCGGCCTCCTCGCCTTTCGACTCGAAGTGGGAGATGAAGCGCTCAAGGGCGTCCTCGCGGCGGTTGAAAACGAGGTCGTCGGTCAGCTCGCGCTCGTCGTCGGGGATCTCGCTGTAGGGGGTGATGTGGTTGGGGTTGACCATCGCCAGGTCGAGCCCGGCCTCGACGCAGTGGTGGAGGAAGACCGAGTTGAGGACGGCACGGGGCCGCGGAGAGACGCCGAAGGAGACGTTGGAGACGCCGAGCGAGGTCTTGACCCCGGGCAGCTCGGCCTTGATCCGGCGGATGCCCTCGATCGTCTCGACCGCCGACGGCCGCCACTCCTCGTCGCCGGTGGTCAGGGTGAAGGTCAGCGCATCGAAGATCAGCGACTCGGGGTCGAGCCCGTGGTCACCGCAGGCGATATCGCGCAGGCGCTTGGCGATCTCGACCTTGCGCTCAGCCGTCTTCGCCATCCCGACCTCGTCGATCGTCAGCGCGATCAGCGCCGCGCCGTGCGCCTTGGCCAGCGGCGCGACTACGTCGGCCTTGTCGCGGCCGGCCTCGAGGTTGATCGAGTTGACGATCGCGCGGCCGGGGATCTGCTCGAGGGCGGCTTTGATCACCTCTGGTTCGGTCGAGTCGACCTGGATCGGAGCGGGCTGGGTTAGCGAGATCCGCTCGACCACCTGCCGCATCTGCTCGTCCTCGTCGGCGCGCTCGGTCAGCGCCACGCAGACGTCGAGCACGTGGGCACCGCCTGTGACCTGGTCCTCGGCGACCTGGACCAAGCCGTCGTAGTCGTCTGCGAGCAGCAGTTCCTTGGCTTTTTTCGAGCCCTGCGAGTTGACCCGCTCGCCGACCAGGGTCGGCCGCGGCTCCTGCACCAGCGGGGTCGAGGTCATCATCGAGGAGACCTCGATCTGGCCTGGCGCGGGACGCTTGCTGGGGACCTTGCCGTCGACCCGCTCGCGGATCGCGGCGATGTGCTCGGGCGTGGTGCCGCAGCAGCCGCCGACGATGCCGACGCCGTAGCGCTCGACGAATTCGCCCAGGGTCGCGGCCAGCGGCCCTGGCTTCTCGGGGAAGATCGTCTCGCCGTCGGGCCCCTGCAGAGGCAGGCCGGCGTTGGGGATGCAGTGGACCGGGACCGGCGCGGTCTCGCCGAGGAAGCGGATCGCGTCGCGCATGTCCTCGGGGCCGGTCGAGCAGTTGAGCCCGATCACGTCGACCTCGAGCGCGATCAGCGTCGTCAGCACCGCCTGGATATCGGTGCCGAGCAGCATCTTGCCGCCCTGGGGCAGGAGCGAGACGCTGGTCTGGATCGGCAGCATCCGGCCGGTCCTGGCGAACGCCTCGCGGGCGCCGAAGATCGAGGCCTTGACCTCGAGGATGTCCTGCGCGGTCTCGATGATGATCAGGTCGGCGCCGCCTTCGACCAGCCCCGTCGCCTGCTCGGTGAAGACCTCAGCCAGCTGGGCAAAAGAGATGTCGCCCAGGGTCGGGTCGTCGGAGGCGGGCAGGAAGCCGGTCGGCCCGATCGAGCCGGCGACGAAGCGGTCCTCGCCGACCGCCTTGCGGGCGATTTCAGCGGCCTTGGTGTTGATCTCGAGCGTGTGCTCGCCCAGGCCCCACTCGTCGAGCTTGATCCGGCTGGCCTGGAAGGTGTCGGTCTCGACCACCTCGGCGCCGGCTTCGACCATTGAGGCATGGACGCCCTCGATCACATCGGGCCGGTTCAGCACCAGCGCCTCGTGGCATTTGCCCAAAAGCCCGCCGTAGTCCTCCTGGGTCAGGTCGAACTGCTCCAGGGTCGCGCCCATGCCACCGTCGAAGACGATGACGCGCTCAGCGGTTGCAGCTATGAAGTCTCGATCAGCCATGACCTAGAGAGGCTACCGGGACCGTTCCGCTGTTCCTTCTCTCCGCATACCGGGCATTAAGAACGGCGGAGGCGGAATCAGCCGCGCATGCCGAGGCGACGCTTGAGGTCGCGGGCGTTGAACGCCTGGGCGATCCGGCCGACCAGCTTGCGGCGGCCTTTCGAGTAGGGGAACCAGGTCGGCTCCCGCTTGCCGCTCATCCGCGTCACCACGACCGACTCCGGGCGGCAGTACTTCTTGATCCCGTACTCGCCGTGCCGGAAGCCGATGCCCGACTCCTTCCAACCCCCCATCGGCACGTCCATTGCCAGGTAGTTGACAAGGACGTCGTTGACGTTGACCGCGCCGCACTCGACCCGGCGGGCAACGCGCTCCGCCCGCTCCTTCTCACCGAAGACCGAGGCGGAGAGTCCGTAGCGGGTGTCGTTGGCGAGGCGCAGGGCCTCCTCGGAGTCGCGCACCTTCATCACCCCGACGACCGGGCCGAAGGTCTCGTCGCGCATCACCTTCATCGAGTGGTCGACGTCGACCAGCACCGTCGGTTCGAAGTAGTCGCCCGGCCCCTCGACCCGCTTGCCGCCGGTCAGAGCCTTGGCCCCATTGGCGAGCGCGTCATCGACCTGTCCCTCGACGATCGCGGTCTGATTGGGGGAGGTCATCGCGCCGACATCCCTTTCGGGAGTGCGGCCGTCGGCGCCCTGGCGCAGGCCGTTGACCTCCTTGGCCAGCTTCTGCACGAACTCGTCATAGGCGGGCTCCTCGACGTAGATCCGCTCGACTGAGATGCAGATCTGCCCCGAGTTCATCATCCCGCCGTAGGTCGCCGCGTTGGCCGCCCGGTCGAGATCGGCGTCGGCGAGGACGATCATCGGGTCCTTGCCGCCAAGCTCGAGGCTGACCGGGGTCAGGGTGTCGGCGGCGCGCTTCATCACTTTGCGGCCGGTTCGGTCGGAGCCGGTGAACTGGATGAAGTCGACCTCGTCGACCAGCGCTTCGCCGGTCTCGCCGGTGCCCTGGACGCAGTCGAGGACATCGGGCCCGCCGATCTCGTTCTTCCAGGCTTCGATCACCTCGATCAACCCGAGCGGAGTGAACTCAGAGGGCTTGATCACGACCGCGGCGCCAGCCTGCAGGGCGGGGATCGCGTCGCCGAGGGCGAGGGTCAGCGGGAAGTTCCAAGGGCTGATGATGCCGACCACCGGGAAGGGCCGGTACTGGATGCTGAGCTTCTTCGAGGCGAGCAGGGGCGAGTGCGGGCGGACGCTCTCCTCGCCGATGAACTTGCCGGCCTTGGTCCCGTAGAAGTTGATCAGGTCGGTGAGGTAGATCCCCTCGGTCGTCGCATCGGCGCGGACCTTGCCGGTCTCGGCCTGCATCGTGTCGCCGACACGCTCTTTGTTGTCGAGCAGCCAGTCGCGCAGCTTGCCGAGCCAGTGGTAGCGGCCCTCGATCCCAAGCGCCTCCCACTCGGCCTGGTGCGAACGCACCCGGGCCACGGCCTCGGCCACCTTCTTGGGCGAATCGACCGGGACGCTGGCAATCACCGCGCCGGTGGCGGGATTGTGCACCTCGAAGCTCCCGCCGGCGCCGTTGGCGCTCGCCCCGTTGATGGCCTCCGTGCTCGCCTCTGCAGTTCCGCTCTCCACCTGACCGCTCCCTTTCAAAGTTGGCTGGTCAGCCAACTGTACCCGCCCCAGCGCCTCATGGGTGGATCAAATCCGAGCGCTTGCCCGGTGCGAGGGCGTTTCAGCGAGGGACGAGGCGGTAGACGGGGCCCGCCTGCGAGGTGACGTAGATGTGGCCATGGTCGTCGGTTCCGAAGGAGGTCGGGCTTTCGACGGCGAGGCCGAGCTTGCGGTCGCCGCTTGCCTTGCCCAGGTGCGGGACGAGGCTGCGCAGCTGGCCCTCGCAGTAGTCGGCGTAGAGGTAGCGGCCGTGCAGGCTCGGCAGGCTGGGGTCGCCGACGACGTAGCCGCCGATGATCGAGCAGCTGCCGCCGGCGCGGCTGTGGCTGTAGGCGAAGATCGGCTTCGTCGTCCCGCCCGGGTCAGGCGTGCCGCTGTTTTCTTCCTTATAAGGAGCGAAGCCCTCAAGCGCGTCCCAGCCGAAGTTGGCGCCGCTGGCCGCGCCGACCGTCGTGTAGTCGACCTCCTCGAACCGGTTCTGGCCGACATCGCCGATCGCCAGCCGCGGCTGCGCCGCGCTGACCGTGTCGAAGGAGAAGCGGAAGGGGTTGCGCAGGCCGTAGCTGTAGATCTCGTCGCGTCCCGGCTTGCCGACGAACGGGTTGCTCGGCGGCACCGAGTAGGGAGCATCGCCAGAGGGCCGCGGGTCGATCCGCAGCAGCTTGCCGAGCAGCACGTCCTTGTTCTGGGCGTTGTTGGGAGGATCGCCGCCGGAGCCGCCGTCGCCGGTGCCGAAGTAGAGGAGGTCGCCGAGGAACTGCATCTGGCCGCCGTTGTGGTTCGAGTTGACCGGGTGCGGGATCTCGATCACGGCGCGGCGCGAGCCCGCCGCCGCCTTGATTGGGCTGGCGCGTTTGTATTCGTCGATCCTGATGTTGCCGTCGTGGTCGACGTAATAGACGTAGAAGCTGCCGCTGCTCTTGTAGTCGAGCGGGAAGGCGATCGAGAGCAGGCCGCGCTCGCCTTCGAAGCTGACCAGCCCGGAGATGTCGAGGAAGGGCTGCTTCAGCCGGTGGCCGTTGCGCAGGACCGCAACCTTGCCCGACTGCTCGACGACGAAGACGAGGTTCGGGTAGCCCGGCGCGCCGGCGACGTAGACCGGGCTGTCGAAGCTGCCGATCTTCTTCAGGCCGACGCCGCCGCTTGCCTTCGAGGCCTTGGTCTGGACGACGCTGGATCCCGACTGCTTGGCCGAGCCGCAGGCGGGCAGCGCCAAGGCGAGCAAGGCGGCGAGGGAGAAGCTGGCGATCGCATGGCGACCCATGCGGGAAAAACTAGCGGCTGGCGCTCTTCGGTTCTTCGATTTCGACGACTTCGCCGCTGTCGGTGACTTCGGTATTGGGCGGGATGCTGGAGACGTGGACCGCGAAGGAGCCGCCCGGCTTGACCCCGCTGCTCGTCTCGGCCTTGGCGCTGCCGCTGAGCCCGGCGTCGACTCCGTAGAGAAGGATGTAATCGCCGGCCCTGACCGCGTTCAGCTTCCAGACCGCCTCGGTGGTCTTGCCCGGCTTCAACGGGCCGAAATCGAAGGTCTTCGGGTTCGAGGTGACGGCGCCGCCAGGCGTGTTGGAGCCAGCGAATTTCGGATAGCCGGCCGAGAGCACCCAGATCGGCCGGTCGGGCTGGGCGAGGCCGGCCCGCGGGTCGCGGAAGCCGAAGGGCAGGGCCGAGGTCTGGCCCTCCTTGCCGGCGAGCGAGGTGGTCACGGTAAGAGCCGGGATCGTCTTCGTGCCGGTGTTGCGGACGCCGAGGCGCAGCAGCGAGGTCTGGCCGAGGCGCTGCGAGGTCGGGAATGCAGCGGTCACGACCTGGACCTTGAAGGTGCCGGCCGGCTGGTTGGCATCGGAGGAGGAGCCGCCTCCACAGGCGGCGATCGAGACCGTCAGAGCCGCAGCGACCGCGCCCGCTCCGAGGGAGCGAAGGCGGGAACGCCGAGCGTTTGTGCAGTTCCCCCGCAAACCGGCCGGAACATACCACGGGGTTTGCGCCCCTCCCACGCCTTTTTCGCGGCCCCGAATTCGTTAGCCCGATCTCAACAGTCGTGTAACCGTCGGCCGCCCACTCATCCCATAGACTGATTCGACTGGGTAAGGAGCCGCACTTGCGTGGCTTCGCTTCTGGAGGAGCAGATGGTCGGAACCGCAGTTAACAGGGCATTTTCGCCCGCCAAGTCCTTGTTCGAGGTGGTCGGAGAGATGATGCTCCTGACCGCGAGAACGATTGTCTCGGCGATCAAACCCCCCTACCCCTATGGGGAGGAGTTCATCGGCCAGTTCCTCTTCGCCCTGCAGCTCTGCTGGTTCCCGCTGCTGGTCTCGACCGTCGCCTTCGGCTTCGGCGCTCCCGGCCTGCAGGCGGCCAACTTCCTCTCGCTGTTCGGCGCCCTCGACCGGCTCGGCGGCTTCTTCGTGCTCGCCTCGATCCGCGAGTTCGCCCCCTTCGTCACCGCCGTCGTCGTCGCCGGCGTCGCCGGCACCGCGATCACCGCCGACCTCGGCGCCCGCAAGATCCGCGAGGAGCTCGACGCCCTGCAGGTGCTCGGCGTCGACCCGATCAAGAACCTGGTCGTGCCGCGCTTCCTGGCGCTGATGCTGATCACCGGCCTGCTCGACATCTACGCGCTGGTCTTCGGGATCAGCGGCGGCATCCTCACCGAGATGCTCTACCACCAGCCGCTCGGCGGCTTCTTCGCCACCCTCTTCTCCAACGCCTCGATCACCGACCTCTGGGGCTCGGTGATCAAGTGCACGCTGTTCGGCGCCCTGATCGCCGTCGTCTGCTCATATAAAGGGATGACCGCGTCCGGGGGCGCCGCCGGCGTCGGCCGCGCCGTCAACGAGGCCGTCGTCATCTCCTTCATGGGCGTCTTCGCCTTCAACTACGTCTTCACCCAGACCCTGCTCGCCACCAACCCCGAGCTGCAGACGATCCGATGAATCCCTGGCTCGCGGTCCCGCGCGGTTGGCTCGACTCCTTCGGCGAGATCGCCCGCTTCGGCGGCATGGTCGCCGGCCAGGTCTACTCGGGCCGGGTCCTGCGCTTCTTCGGCGAGAGCCTGCGCCAGGCCGGGATCCTGATCCTCGGCTCGGCCCTGATCATCTGGGGCCTGGTCTTCACCCTCGGCCTGCAGTGCGGGATCGAGGGTGCCTACCTGCTGCGCGCCCAGGGCGCGCCCGCCTACGCCGGCGTCTTCTCGGCCTGGTGCGACCTGCGCGAGATCATGCCCTACGCCTTCGGCTACATGCTGGCGGCCAAGGTCGGGACCGGGATCGTCGCCGAGCTCGGGGCGATGCGGATCTCCGACGAGATCGACGCACTCGAGGTGATGGGCGTGCCCCCGATCACCTTCCTCTGCGCGACCCGCCTGCTCGCCGCCTGGATCGCCTTCCCCTTCATGTACCTGGTCGGAATCGGCGTCATGTACTCGGCCAGCTACCTCGCCGTCGTCAAACAGATCGGCGATGTCTCCTCCGGCGGCTACTTCCTCATCTTCTGGGAGTTCCAGAACCCTCCCGACCTGATCTTCAGCTTGGTCAAGGGGATGGTGATGGCGACCGCGATCGTGATGGTCGGCTGCTACTACGGCTACACCGCCTCTGGCGGCCCGGTCGGGGTCGGCACCGCGACCGCGAAGTCGATGGTCCTCAATATCGTCTTAGTTCACATCATCGGGATGCTTGGCACCCTTGTCTTCTGGGGCGCCAACCCACGAGCGCCAATAGGAGGCTGACCTTGTCGGACGAGCCCAACCAGACCCCTGCCCCGAGCCCGGCTTCGGGTCCCTACGTCGGCGAGGACGGCAAAGTGATGGGCAAAGACTTCGTCATTCCCGGCGTTGACCCATCCGAGTCCGATCCCTACCGCTTCCACACCGGCCGCAAGCGTGACCACGGCGGCGAGGACGCGATCGAGATCATCGACCTGGTCAAGCAGTTCGGCCGGGCGCGGATCCTCAACGGGCTCAACCTCGGCCTGCCCGAGGACCAGGTCTCGATGGTGCTCGGCCCCTCGGGCACCGGCAAGAGCGTGCTGATCAAGCACATCGTCGGCCTGCTGCAGCCGGACTCCGGCGACGTCCTGGTCCACGGCGAGTCGATCCCGAGCATGACCGACGACGAACTCTTCGAGGTCCGCAAGAAGTTCGGCCTCCTCTTCCAGGACGGCGCCCTCTTCGGCTCGATGAACATCTACGACAACACCGCCTTCCCGCTGCGCCAGCACACCGACAAAAGCGAGGAAGAGATCGCCGAGATCTGCAACCGCCGACTCAAGGAGGTGGGGCTGACAGAGGCGATCTACAAGATGCCGAACGAGCTCTCCGGCGGCATGCGCAAGCGCGCCGGCTTCGCCCGGGCGCTGGTGCTCGACCCGCAGATCGTGATGTTCGACGAGCCCGACTCCGGCCTCGACCCGGTCCGCACAGCGCTGCTCTGCGAGCTGATCCGCGAGGTCCACGCCGAGAACGGCGGCTGCTACCTGACGATCAGCCACGACCTCAACACGGCCCGCCGCATCGCCGACTTCCTCGCCGTGCTCTGGAACGGCAAAATCGTCGAGTCGGGGCCGAAAGAAGAGCTGTTCGACTCCGAAAATGAGTTCGTCGCCCAGTTCCTCAAAGCGGACGTGCACGGTCCGCTCTCGATGGATTGACCGCGATTGCCGGCTGGGCGGCCCGCCACGCGCGGGCAGTCCTCGCCGTGTCGGTTGTCCTGGCGCTGGCAGCCGGCGCGATCGCCACTCAGCTGCCGACCGATGCCGGGACCGGGACGCTGGTCGACTCGGACACGGCCAGCTCACAGGCGACCCAGCATGTACGCGAGGTCTTCGGCGATGACCCGGTCGTCGTCCTCGCCGAGGGGGACCTGCAGGGGCTGATCCTGACCGAAAACCTCGGGCGCCTGCTGCGGCTCGAGGGCTGCCTCGCGGCCAAGGTCCCGGCGAAGGGCGAGCCGATCCCGGGGCCCTGCGCCGAACTGGCTCAGACCGGGGCGGTCAAATACGTCGCCGGGCCGGCCACTTTCCTCAACGAGGCGGTGATCCAGGTCGACAACCAGCTCAAGCGCCTGTCGGCCAATCGCAGCCCGGCCGAACTGCGCGAACTGC
Organism: uncultured Conexibacteraceae bacterium; assembly: GCA_964401995.1. Taxonomy (GTDB): domain Bacteria; phylum Actinomycetota; class Thermoleophilia; order Solirubrobacterales; family 70-9; genus DATCBF01. Next base: position 88,460 of record CAYOAP010000009.1, read on the forward strand.
TGCTGCAGGTGGCGACGAAGTACGGGATCACCAGCCTGCCGAGCCTCAGCAACACCGACTTCCTGGCGACGATCGTCTTCGACCTGAGCCAGGCGCGCGGCACCCCCAAGGCCCGCCTCGCCTACCTCTTCCCCAACAGCCACTCGGCCCAGATCGTGGTCCGGCTGCGTCCCAACCTGAGCGAATCCGAACGCCACCACGCCCTCGAACTGATCCGCGCCGTCGTCGCCGACACCACGCCGCGCAAGGCTTGCCCGTTCGAAGGCAAGCCTGCCCCCTGCTTCCAGCTGCACGGCGGCCACTACGTCGTCTCCGGGGCGCCGATCGTCGTCGACGGGCTCTCGCGGGCGCTGAAGGACGCGCTGCTGGTGCTCTTCGCCGTCGCCGTCGCCGTGATGGCGCTGACCCTGGCGATCGTCTTCCGCTCACGCTTCCGGCTGCTGCCGCTGGCGCTGGCACTTGCCGCGGCGGGGCTCACCTTCGGCTTACTTGACCTAGTCGGCGGCTCGCTGACGATGGCCTCGATCGCGGTTCTGCCGATCCTGATTGGGCTGGCGGTTGACTACGCGATCCAGCTGCAGGCTCGGTATGACGAGGCGGTTGAGGCTGGGCTGCGGGGGGTCGAGGCGGCTCGCCAGGCTGCAGCGAGTGGGGGCCGCACCATCGGCACAGCATGCCTCGCAACCGCAGCCGGCTTCCTCACCTTACAGCTCTCCCCCACGCCGATGGTCCGCAGCTTCGGCTTGCTGTTGGTGGTGGGAGTTGGGGTCGCCTTCGGGTTGGCGATGACAGCTGGTTTTGCTGCGCTCAGCCTGCGAGTCGAGAGAGGCGAGGGGGGTGCCCCTCCTGGTGCTGGGTTTTTCGCCTCGCGCGCTGCTTCTCTCGCCGACTGGTCTGTGCGAAAAAGAGGACGCCGCAGCCAGGAGGGGCGCCCCCCTCGGTCCTCTGAGCGGGCGGTTGATCTTGCGCTGACGCATTCAGGGCGAGTGCTTGCTGTTGGCGTGGCCCTGGCCGTGATCGGCTGGGCCGCGGGGACTCAGATATCGACAACCTCCGACATCCGCCAGCTGGCACCGCAGAGTCTGCCTGCCGTTCACGACTTGAACGAGTTGCAGGATGCGACTGGCGTTTCTGGGGAGCTCGATGTCAGCGTTGAAGCTCCAGACCTCACGGATCCGGCGACGGTTGAATGGATGGCCGCCTTTAAGAAGCGGGTGCTCAAGGCAAATGGGTTCGATGGGCCGAAAGCGTCGTGTCTGAGCGCCGAAATCTGTCCTGGCCCGGCGCTCTCCGATTTCGTTGCCGGAGGTGGCGAGACGCTGACCCAGCAGGGCATCCGGGCCACTGTTGCTCAGCTGCCGGACTATGACTTGGCTCAGGTTGCGCCTCGAGATCCGCAGACTGGAGAACTCGGGAACACAGCGTTGATGGCGTTTGGCATTCGCGCTCAGTCACTCGATGACCAGCAGGCGTTGATTGAACGGGTGCGGGAGGAGATTGGAACACCCGGGACCGCTGGTGGGCCTCCGGCTGGGGTCAATGTGGAGCTGACTGGGCTGCCGGTGATCGCTGCCGAATCGGCTTCCGATCTCTCCAGCAGCCGCTACTGGCTGGCGCTGGCTGGGATCGTGCTTGTCGCGCTGACCCTGCTCGCCGTCTATCGCTCGCTGTCGCGGGCTCTGGTGCCGTTGGTTCCGATCGTGCTCGCCACCGGCTGGTCCTCGCTGGTCCTCTGGATCACTGGGACTCCGCTTAATCCGATGTCGGCTGCGTTGGGGGCGCTGACAATCGCGATCGCTACCGAGTTCAGCGTCATCCTCGCCGCCCGCTTCCATCAGGAGAAAGAGGCTGGGCGGCCGCTGGCCGAGGCGCTGCGGCAGGCCTACGCCCGAACCGGGGCCGCGGTCCTCGCCTCCGGCATCACCGCCACCGCCGGCTTCGCGGTGCTGATCGCCAGCGACATCCAGATGCTGCGTGACTTCGGCTTCGTCACCGTCATCGACCTCACCGTCGCGCTGCTGGGAGTGATGCTGGTGCTGCCGGCGACCTTGGTCTGGAGGGAGGGCCGGTGAAAGATCGCTACTCGATCACGGTCGGCCTGATCTTCCTGGCGCTGGTCGCCTTCGCCTTCCTGCACGGGGTCGGCGGCAGCGACCAGGGCACGCTCGGACTCGACAAACTGCCGGCGCGCTGGCCGCTGCCGGAGTTCGCGGTGCCGGCGGGCGCCAGCCAGCTCGAAGGCGACGCCAACGTTGCTCAGGACAATTGCGAATCGTCCGAGGTCCCCTGCCCGGACAGCGCCAAGCGAACCCCCGCCTGCCACGTTGCCGGCGCCGACGTGATCCGGGTGTGCGACCTCTTCGACCGGCCGCTGGTGATCTCTTTCTGGTTCACCAAGGGGGGCGGCGATTGCGCCGATCGCCAGGACGTGGTCGAGCAGGCATTTCGCCGCTACCGTGGGCGGGTGAACTTTCTTTCGCTGGACGTGCGCGATGGTCGCGACACGGTTCGCGAACTGATCCACCAGCACGGCTGGACGATGCCGGTCGGCTATGACCGCGACGGAGCGGTCGCCAGCCTCTATCGGGTGGGCGGCTGCCCGACCCTGGCCTACGCCTTCCCCGGCGGCACCCTGCAGAGCGCGAGCGTCGGCAACTTCACCGTGGCCCAGCTGGACGCCAGGATCGACGAGTTGCTGCGGGCCACTCGAGAAGCGGAACAGAGCTGAGATGACCGCGGGCGCCGGCGCCGGACCGAGATGGGAGCCTGCCCCCGAGCAGGGCTGGGTCGCCCCCCACGTGGCCGAAGAGTTTCCCGGCCTCGGAATCGCCTGGATCGAGATCGACTGCTCCCCAGCGCGCAGCTCCGACACCGTACGCGGCCGCCTGCGCGAACTCTCCGACCGCTTCTTCGGCGCCCACGCGATCCACATGCGCGAGCGCCCGATCCCCTGGGCCTACCGCGTCTTCTTCCGCCAGATCGGCCTCGACCCCGACCGCACCCGCACCCCGGTCGAGCAGCTGGCCTTCGAGCGAATCCGCGAGGGCGCCTTCAAGACCCAGGGAATCCCGGCCGACGCGCTGACGATCGCGACCGTCGAGACCGGTGTAGCTCTGCGCGCCTTCGACGCCGACCGGCTGGACGGACGGCTCTGCATCCGCGACTCGGCCCCAGGCGAGTCCCTGGCCGGCCGGCCCAGCGAGCTGGCCCAGGGCACCCTCGTCGTCGCCGACGACCGCGACCCGGTCGGGCTGCTGTTTGGGACCACGGCCAAAGGCCGTGAGGTAGAACCAGAGACCCGCCGCGTCGCGATCGTCGCCGTCCAGGTAAAGGGCGTCCCCCAGATCTCGGTCGACGAGGCGCTGTGGATGGCGGCGGCGACGCTTGAGGCAGCTTGAGACCTGGAACGCAAGCGAGCCCCGGATGGCCATGCCATCCGGGGCTCGCTTGAACAAGCTTCGTCAGAGGCGAAACGCCAGCTCAGCCTGTAGCCGCCCAGGTGCCGTAGACGTCTTTCCCGGACTGATTGCTTTTGATCAGCATCCCCAGCACAGCCCCGACCTTGCCAGCGCCAAATCCAGAGGCGTCTGGCTTCAGGAGAAGCCTGAATTCCGATTCGATTTCTGGTTCTTCTGCGATGTACACGCAGAAGTTGCCGCTCAAAGCTTTGGGTTCGGTTGCTGACCCAGGGCAGCGCGTTCCTCCCGAGGCACCTTTTTTCACGATCACGGCCGTATCGGTAGGTTCACCAGAAAGGGGAGTAAACGTGGGTTCGGTTCCCAGCGGGATGGGGAACGAAATCGGCATGGTCACAAACCTAGATTCTGCCGGCGGAGTGGTGGTCTGACCGATCGCAAAAACACCCGTCTCCGTTTTCCCTGCGGGAAGAGGGCCTGCGGTGCTGATTGCGCCTGTCGTCCCTGTGGTTCCAGTCGTTCCGGTTGAGCCCGTCGTACCGGTCGCTCCGGTCGCGCCCTTTGGCCCGGTTGCCCCAGTCCCACCCGTCGCGCCATCAGCCCCCGTCGCTCCGGTGGCGCCCAGGGCACCGTTTGCGCCATTGGTGCCATTGGCACCGTCTTTGCCAGCGGGTCCTACCGGTCCCTGGGGACCGGTGCCCTGGAACTTCTTGGCTTCCGTCTGAGCGATCTTCTTGACTTCCTTCTTCTGCGTTCCGCTCAGACCACCCGACGCAGCAAATGCCCCGCCAACCATGGCGAAGACGAGTGCGACTACAGCTATTACCCCCGGTATTCCAAATCTTTTCCTTAGCGTTGAGAACATCAGTTACCTCTCCTCTGGATGTTTGGCATTCCCATGACTCCCCCGGCTTCCAGCCGATATCAGGCGCTGCTCCCAGGCATCTGGACCCAATCCAGATGCCTGAAAGTTAAAAAGACGGGTCCATATACCTCAAGAACTTAACACGTTTTTGTGTCACTTTCTGCCACCCTTCCCGCAATCATTCCCGAGCGCCGGGAACTGATCAGCCCTCTTGCCGTTCTGCCCTAGGAGCCGAACCGTGATCCTTGCCTTGCGCTTGGCCGTGCAGAGGTCGCGTGAATTGACCAGCAGGCCCTTGTTGCCGCCTTTCATCTTCAATGTGAAATTGCTGACCGGGGCATCGGGAAGGCTTTCGATAGTCGTGCGGATCCCCCCATGGACGGAATCGATGCGACCGTCGAGATCAATCTCCAACGGGCGGGAAGGTGGGCCTCTGAGAGCAATCACCAGGTCGGGCAGCTTGTTGCTGGAGGAGCGCAGGTAGACAGGGCCAGCGAGCGGCTCGTCGAGCAGTGGCGTTGTCGCTTCGGCATAGCCGTAAATCGAGCCGCTGGGGCAGGCACCGGCCGCAAACTGAGGCCGGGTGCATACAGTGTTGATATGACCCTGGTCCAAAAACTCCGAATGTGGCAACGCGACCTGGGCGAAAGCAGCGTTGGTATAGCCCGCCCCCGGAGGGTTGCTGAACGTCGCCGTAAGGGCGGGGTGAGCGTTTCTCGACGTGCCACCGTGAAGCGTTGCCTTGAGCTTAGGCTTGAAGGCGAGATTCTCACAACCCCCGACCTGGAAGGGGGCGCTGGCGCTCGAGCTCTTCCCGTTGGCGCCGGTCACCTGGGCGCCGATCGAGAACTTGTCACAGCTGGTCGGGGTCAAGATAAAGTCCGGCCTGTCGAGGTTGACCTTGACCGAGCGAAGCGCAACTGGAATTCCCTGTAAAACGTCAGGAATTGGGTCCGTGATGGTACTCAGGCGGCCGGTGACCGGATCGAGATAGACGGCTGCCCGCACCACAACATCGCCGAGGTCGAAAGGACCGGCGACGGCGGGGATGATAGCCACCGTGCTGAGCGGAGCGCCCTTGTAGGGGCCTGCCAGGTAGAGCTTGCCCGAGACGTAGATCGGAGCGTTGCCTATTCCCGCTCCGGAGGTGACCGTGCCCAGCTGAGAGGAGGCCGGACAACTTGCAACGGCCTGCTCTGCTTTCCCCGTCTTGTGGGCCGCCGTCACGATTGCCGCGTCTGAACAAGTCGCGATCCCGGCCAGCTTGCCGGTCAGGCCCGAAGGCAAGTTGAAGGTCAGCCCCTTTAACTCCTGTTCGCCATCTTTTCTGGTCAGCTTGAATTCAAAGGGGGAGAAAGTGTCGGCCCCGGCGCTCAATGTGCCGGCGTTGAAGCTGGGGGTAAATGGTCGCGCGGCCTTGCTCGCCGAACAGGAGCCACCGCTCACCACAAAGCTGCTTTTAGTTTCGGTTGGAGGGCCTGATTCCGGCGCCGACCAAGGGGTGAGAAGACTCGTTGTCTTAGCTTCCCCGCAGGTGTCGGGCGTGGCAAGCGGAGCCCTGTCGCCGCCAACTATCTTCAATGTCGCTTTGCCGACCGCGGCCGGGGGAAGGTCGTCAAAGAACGTTCTCAGCTGCCCGGTAACCGGGTCCGGGCGCACTTCACCTGGCAGCTTGATGATGATCCCCACGCTTGGGTCTTCGATCACCAGGTAGACAGCCAATATGCTGCCGAAGGGGTTCTCATTCTCCGCAGCCAGATAGAGGGCACCATGCAGGGGGTTGTCCAGCAGGGCGGTTTCCACTTCCAATGTCCCCACCTTTGAAGCATCCGGACAATGGGCCTGCTCCTTGTTGAAGCGGATTCGATTTGGCTCGGGCCCGAATTCCCTGAACCCGATCTGATTGAGGCTGCAGGCCTTAAGGCCATCGGCGGCAGCGGCATTCAGAGTGACCCCTGGCGGGAAGGAGATGACCGCTTCCTTAAGCGGCGGCGTCGCCAATGCTTCGGGTTCGATTAGTCCATCCTGGGGCAGGGTCAGTTCGGTCGTGACGCTGGTCGGGCGCGCCCCTTCGACCTTTTCAGGATTGAAGGAAAAGCCTGCCCCGCCGAGGCTCAGCGCTCCGCAGCCGGTTACTGCTGGAACCGCGAACAATTCTTCGCTGAAGTTGCCAGGGTCCTGCCAGCTGTCGTAGGAAGCTCTGGCAAAAGGCGGCTGGGCGGCCTGCAAGGCACAGTCAGAAGCCATCGTCACAAAAGCCGTTTCTTTTGCAGTCCCAGGGCCACATCCGGTGCCAGGTTCACCCGCCGAAGCGACAACTTCACAGCGCTGTTCGTTGTGGCTGGGAGAGGCAGGCGTCCCCCAGACGCTGGCAAAGGATCCGTAGACGGGGTTGATCTGAGCCAGGTTGGGTGCTTCGACAGTAACCCCATAGTCTTCGTCGCTGCGCAACCTGGCGAGCAGATTGGCCTGATAGAGGTCACCGGCGACGCCAAAAGTGAACTTTGCCGGATAGCCGACCGGAGCTTTGACGCTGTGAACAGCACTTGGGTTGGCGTTATTGCCGAAATTGGTGGTGATCGCGCCAGCCAAGCCGACCTGGGTGTCGATCGGGCATTCTTTGTCACGAAGCCCCTCCGTGCAACGCGGTGTCGCAGTTGGGTTGCCGAGAAAGCCGGGTGGCAGATCGACTGCGATCGTCCTAGGGTCTCCGGCCGGCACAACTGCTTTTCCGTCGACCGTGCGCACGGTGTTCACAATCACCCCGACATCGCTGGCGTAGGGATGGGAGGCCGCCTGGGTGGTCGGAGTTCCATCGGCGTTGTATGCGCCGAACGTCAACGCAGCCACGCCGGCTTTGGCCGGTGCGGTGCTGATCGTGATCGGCCCTTTGAAGGTGGCGCTAGCCGCCGCATTGCCTCCGTTGAAGGTGACAACGTTCTGTCCCGTCACTGCCCCTGCTTCGACTTCGACCGGGATATCGATCGCAACCGGGGTCATGCCCGGGGGGACTTCTTCGATCGTCGTGCATTCGATCGTGCTCTGGCCCGCGCCGGGGCTGCAGACCCATGGGGAGGTGGCTGCTGCCGTCGGCGTCCCCGTGGTGAGGATCCCTGCTGGCAGCGCGTCTGTCAGCGTGATCGTCCCTTCACTGGTGACCCCGCCCACGTTCTGTGCGTAGACGGCGATCGTGCCCTTGCCGCCAGGCGGCAAGTTCGTCGGCCCGGCAGCCGCAAGCGGCGCCCAAGCAGGCGCCGGCACCATCACGGCTGTGGCAGGGGCGACATTGACCAGCCCCGCCGTCATGCCCAGGCCGAGGAGGAGCGCCCCCAGCTTGCTCGACCTTCTCATCGCGCTGCCCTCCCCTTGCCGTGCTGATGCTTTTTGTGCTTCTTGCCCTTGCCTTTGTGTTTTTTACCTTTGTGGTGTGGCGGCTTCTTCGGCGCTTCGTCCGGCGGGTTTCCCCCACCCGAAAAGCCTTCGCTCCCCGCCCCGGCCCCATTGGCAGGCTGCGGCGTAGCCACTTCCTGGCATACGCCTGTCAACGGTTCACAGGGCACCGGCGGGGGCGTCATCGGTTCAGGCCCAACTTTTTCGCCCGTCACATGCGGAACGCGTAGGTCGTAGAGGTCGGTCGTGCTGTCGAAGTCCTGCGGAACCAGCTTTGCCTTCGTCACCAGGAAGGCGTCTTTTCCGCTAGGCGAGGAATCCTCATACTCGGTGAAATCCCTACTTCCCTCTTCCCCGGATGCCAGGAGATAGGTCTCCCCGCCACTCCACTCATAGACATTGTGCGTTCCTTCGTTGGCCCCCTCCGCCAAGATGTCTGGCATCGAAAAGAAGATGTGGCGACCATCGTCGCTTATCGAGCGCGGCCGGTTCTGCACGTCCGTAAGCGCCGAGAATTCTTTCTGCGTCACCTCTTTCAGCGGCGCCGTTTCGCCGTCTCCATTCGATTCCTGTCCGTCCGGCCGACAGGAGATGCATACAGTCGTGCCCTCTGCGGCCGAATACAGATAAGCCTCGGCCACCCCTCCACTTTTGTAGCCCGTCACGTTTGCCTTGGAGATGAACAGCAGATGCCCACCGTCTGGCGTCGCATCCGCGACCCAGTACCCGAACTTGAAGGACAGGTCGGTGCCGCTAAGCGAGTTGGCGTCCGCATCGGCGCTGCTGATGAGCCCGACGAAAGAGAGCGCCCCACCATGGCGAAGGTAAACGTTGTAGGTGCCGCTGCCCTGCAGATTCTGTCCTTCCGTTTTGCCTTTGTTGGCGAGCAGCTGTCCGCGTGCGGCTAAGTAGACATAAGAGCCATCCTGAGAGGCATCTAACATCCCAACCACGCTCGCCCCCTTTTCATCGGCGGGGTTGACATCGGCGGAGAGGTCGCTCAGCGTTTCACTTTCGATGTCGTAGGAATAGAGGTCACACCCGGTGCCGTCACCGCCGGTCGCGTCAGCGCTGTTGCAGCTGGCAGCCCCCGTACTCGAGCCATTAGTCGCCAACCCGTAGTTGGCGACGAAAAAGACCTTGTTGCCGGCGTCTGAAGCCATTGCATACCGCGCACCCTGATCGGTGCCCGCGGTCTGGGCCTGGGAGATATCGACCGTTTCCACGCCCCCCCTTCGCATGAAGATTGCTTCCTTGCCGCTGTCTTTGCCTTCGTTGCTTTTCGCCGTGAAAAAGACCTTGGACCCATCGGGCGACATCGAATTCCAGTTTGTGAACAGCGACCCCGCCCCCGGAGCGACCAGAACTTTCCCCAGACCCGCCACTGCGTCTGCAGCCACGCTTCCATCCGGCAGGATGGCCGCGAGCCTGAGCGTCCCGCCCACCCATTCATAGAGCCCCCGGCTGCTTACCGGTGCGCCTGCCAACAGGTGGTAGCCGGTGTCGAAGAGAATGTGGTTGCAATCGGAACTGGCCCAGTCGACGTGGAAGTCGCTATGAGTCTCGAAGCTGATCGGCAGCGGCCGCGGGCTGAGCAACGTGTATGTGCCGTCGTTTTTGCGCCGATAGAGGTTCTTGAAACCATTTTCGACGTCTTCTTCGAGTTCAGGTGTAATTTCGCCCAACGGCTCGGGGCTTTCGATCAGCTGACATGACAGGTCCGCCGACGCATACATCACCCTGCCAGTGGCGTCTTCGTTGACCCCGACTGCGATCGGGGAGATCAGCGAGGGCGGGGTCAGCTGCGTCGACGCCCACCCCGACCCTCCGCGCGCCCCCAGGTACTCGACGTTCCCGCCCGCCGTCGTGTCGGCTAGCCCGTTCAATAGCGGATAGACAATTGAGTCGCCGTCACTTGATGCCTGATAGCGAATCTGACCCTCCAAGAGCTGGCCGACCATCGCCACCGGGCGCTTGTCGTTGGGAGAAACCTGCTCCGGCCAGCGGCCGGGCAAACCAAAAGAATTCAGCGTCGTGAATTCCTGGTCGGGGCCAATGGTTTCCCCCGACGGATTGGTAGCGACGATGCGAAAGTGGTAAGCGGTTCCTTCTTTGAGGCCGCTGACCGGAGCCACAACTTTCGTCGCTTCTCCTCCGGCGCCGGCAAATGCCTCAAAACCCGGCACGTCATTGCCATAGGCCGTGGTCGTGCCCCATTCGAAGTGATAAGTCGTCGGCTGGTTGTTGGGATTGACCAGGCCAGTCAGGTTTGCCGCGTCGGCGCCGATCTGCAACGCCACCATCCCCGAGACGGTCGGCGGCGCCGCTTTGGTCGTAAACGACACCTGACCCGAAGTCGCGGTGGTCCCGTTGCTTGCTACAAGCCTCACCAGATAGTCGGCACTCGGTTCCAAGCCGAAAGCTTTCTGGCTTACTTCACATACCGGCGCATGATCCAACGGGCACTGTTTCGGGTCTCCAGAGCCGCTGCCATCGCCGATCGCCACATCGCTTTCCGGAAACGGCTTCCAGCTGATCCCATTCCTGGAATATTCGAAGCGATAGCTGGTCGGAAAATGTTCGCCTTCGGGTCCTACGGCCGGCGTAACCGTGCCGTTGAATGTTGTCGTCGTCCCGCCTATTTCACTCACCGCGGCAATCGCCACTGCTGGCGGAGGCGGAGGCCCGAGGATGACTACCCCTTTTGCGTGGTCAGTGAAATAAAAGTGTTCTTCGCTGCCGATAGCCAAGCCGCCTTCGCTGGCGACCGGCAGGCCCGCGCCAAGCGGGGATTCGAAAAGAAACGTCCCGGCGCTGTCGAATTCCAGAAACTTATGAAATCCGACTCCTTCCTTTTTCGCCACCACGACGTGATCGTTTTCAGGGTCGACCGCGACATCGGTCGGACTGACCGCGGTGGGATTGCCACTTTCCTGTGTCAGGTATTTCGGTGCGAATTCCGAGGCCGTCAGTTCTCCTTCGGCCGGGAATGTAAACTTGAACACCCGGCTCGGCCCCAGCACGAACGTGGTGGAGTTATTGACTGCGTAGAGCGCTCCGCTACTGTCCACAGCCACGCTCGACGGATTGCCATTGCTGAACTGCCCTAAGCGTCTTTTGTCGCCTCCATTTGGGAATTCGACCCCGGCCTTACAGACGTCCAAACGCGCGGCCACGCAAGCCTCTAGGCCTTCGCCGCCATCGTTATAGGCTTCTACTTTCGCTGACGATCCTCCGCTGCCACCTGAGAGGCCGGGACCATTCGCTGTCAGCAAAGGCACGTCCTGTCCTTTCGGGCTACTGCGAAACGTGACTTTGTATGGCGTAGCGCCGTTCGGGCTGCCAGGACCACCTCTTACGGATACCGTGAGGCCGTCGCTCAATACAGAAAGCAGAGACCGCAGGGCTTTTTCCAAGCTTTCTGGTTTTCCTGGCCCTTCTTCGCTTTCGGCAGCCGGTGCGTTGTATTCGAGTTCTTTGGTGCTATCACTTTTGTATGCAAGCGTGAACTTCCCGGCATCGGCTTTGACCTTGACCAACTGGATCTCGTCAGCCTGATCGGGTCCGCTGGCGACCACGTCCCAGCCAATTGCCTTGACGAAGGTGATGCCGATGACTTCTTTGGAGACGTTGAAGATCGGGGCGAACTCCTGGATTCGAAAGTTGCCTTCTCCTCCCAAGCCTCCTTCCGGGACATATAGATGGCCATTGCTGGGGCTAATCGCCGGCAGGCCACGCGGGTTAGATGTCGCGAGCTGGCCGGCACCCTCGCCACCGCTGCCCTTCTCACAACCTGTTTCCATCGTGCAGAACTGAAGCTTTTCTTCCGCACCGGTGACTCTGACGTGCCAACCAAAGGCACCCTCGAAATGGCCGGTTGCCGAGTAGACGTCTACCCGGCGATTGCTGCGGAAGCTGTTGTTATTGGAATCGACCACATAGACCGTGCCAGTTGACTGGTCGATCGAAATGCCCTCAGGTTCGCTCATCCCACCAGCCTCTTCGCTCCGGACGCCGGCTTTGCATTCATCGACTGGAAGGCAGATCTCGAATGCGCTGGATCCTTTGTCATCAGGCCCGGACGCGACAACATCAAGGCCCCAGGCTCGTACAAAGATGCCGTGAGCGCTGAACTCGTCAATTCTGTTGTTCGATGCTGGAGCTTCGTTGCCGTCAACGACATAGACATCGCCAGGGCTAATACCGCCAGCCCCTGTGCGATTGACAGCCACACCTCTCGGACCCGTCAGCTCCCCTTTTCCGGGGCCCAGTGGCGTGCCGAATTCGCCTTCCTTTGCCTTAGTACCTGCCTGTGCGGTTGACGTAGCGATCAGAATCAAGGCCATCCAGATCAATAGCAGCGGCAGCGCCTTGACATTTCCGCTAATAGTCCGATTCGGATTGCCCCAACCCCAGCTGCTCCCTGCCATATCGACCGCTCCTCTCGGGGCCTACTCGCCCATGTCCCTGAATCCCACCGCTCCCCGGCGCATCGTCCTTCCTCATCATAGAAAGACGACAACGTTCGTGTCAAGCCAACTTTGCATTCTCAAGGCTAAACAGCGAGGGCCGGCCAATCACGGCCGGCCCTCGCATGCCCATCACGGCACCAGAACATGCTGCCGCAGAACGAGCGTTAGCTCATGTCAACGACGACTGCTGCGTTACCTGGGTTCGTCTCAGTTTGGAAACTACCCGTGAGATCGCCCGTGGTCGTGCCGACGGTCCCGCATTCACCGGCAGCGGAACCACTCCTCGACACCAGCAGGAACTGATTTGTTCCTTCGACTGCCAGGGTGTCGACTTTTTCTTCGCCCATCAGTTGGATGGAGCTGGCTTCAAACACACAAGTCGCGGCAACCAAGCCAAAAATTTGGACTTTGGCGGTGAACGTCATGCCGCCAGTTGCCGAAAGGTGCGCGGTAACTTGACCAGTACCGGCTTCTGGTTGTTGAACTTGCAGGGTCCAAGGTGCCGTCGTTGACGCATTGGTAGCAATGTCGGTAGTCAGGCCACCGAGCGAACAACCACCGAGGGTGTCTTTGGTCAGAGTTCCAGTAATGTCTTCGCCTTGAGGCGCACCGAGTGTGCCTTCAAACAGGCTGCTCGTACACACGATTGTCTTTGTTGGATTTTGAGTTGTGGTGGTGAGATTAGTAGTTGCTACGCCTTTAATTTTTTCACCTTCTTTGCACTCTACTCCTCCACATTGCACCTGGGTGGCCTGAGCCATTGCCGGAATCGCCATAAACGCGACGATCGCGAACACCGGCGCAAGCACGGTGAGGATCTTCTTCATTTGAGATACATCCCTTCCTATTGATTATTCCCCGCGTCATTCGTGTCCACTGGCCCACCCAGGCGGGGTGAACGAGATGAGCCAAGACTGCCGCTCCCGCGGCTACATGACTGGGTCCAGCGCCTCCCCTTCCATTTCGAGTGCTGTAGCCCGCTATGCACGGGCTGGTGTTTCATAGCCGGGTGTCGCGTACCAGTCAAGAAATCCAAATTGTTGCCCGTCTGTGACAGCTCTCGTGACGGTGCAGGAGCTAATTTCCCCTGCAAATCGCTGGATGTCGAAACTACGCGCGTGCCGATATGCACGGCGACACTTGCGTGCAGGTCCCGGGCCAAAACGCGATATCGGGGAGATTTGGAGTCAAGGTCGAGGCTATGCGGTGGGGAAGAGAGCGACATGAATCGCTGTAATCAAAGTGTCAACCAGCTGCCGGTCGCCATTGGTGTGAAGCCTGTCCACCTGGCAAGAGAAAACGGCCTCCAGCCAGGCTGCCGCGCCGCCCAGCGCGAAGGTGGGCGGTTCGGTCTGCAGGTTGGGATCGCAGGAGACGACCCGGCCGCCTTCGATCGTCACCCGGACGCCCGCGATTCGCCGCTCCCGCTCCTTGGTGTCGACCGCAAGCACGCACTCGCCACCGGCATCGTCGGGCAGCTCAAGCAATGGGATCGCCATCAGGAAGGCCGCCTCCACCTCGAGCCAGGTGACCGGATCGGTTTTGTCGGGCGCGTAGAGGCGCTCCCAGCGGCCAGCGGCTGCCAGCGGGGCAATGCCCTTGCGGCCCCAGTCAGTGACCGTATAGGGGGTGGCGTTTCCCTCGCCGGGCACGGCTTCGATCTGGCCGGTCACCCGCATCGTCGCCAGCCGCCGCTCCAAGGCAGGGTAGCTGACGTCATGAATCAGGTTGTCGAGCTCGGTCAAAGAAAAAGGCTCGGCGGCGAGGGCGCGGAGGATCGCCGCGTCCCAGCCTTCAGCCAAAGCTTTGATCGCGGCTTTTGCCGGCTCGGTCCCCAGCTTGATCTCACCCCGCGGCGCCTGCGCCAGCCACTCGTCGAGCACGTCGATCACGAAAAGCAGCGCCCGACCCTCCTCGGTCAATTCATGAGAAACCGTGAGGGGCATGGTGCGGCGCTCAACTTTGACGACGACGCCAATCTCGATCAGGTGGGTGAGGTAGCCGCGAAGCGTCGTCTGGGCGGGGCCGCCGACGGCTTCGCGAAGGTCCGCGAAGCGCATCCGCTCCTCGGCCAGCGCCCGCAAGATCAGGGGGTTGAGCGGCGAGGCAAACAGCGAGAGGGCCATGCCACCGGCGCGAAAAGCGCTGACGGAAGGCCCGCTCAATGCGCGCATCCCATCGGCCCTACCTGACATCGCGTTGGTCTCTGCTGAGAGCACCCATGGTCTCAGTCCCCCCTTGCGGCTGACTAGCTGGCTGTAGTAAACGGACCAGTTTTTTTGAGCAAATCCAGCCTACCCCATGGTCGGCTCTTTGGCTAGGTACGGGCCTCGGACCAACCAGATAGCACGGCTGCGCTGAGCCGCTAGACGTCAGGCCGGACGATCAAGGGCGCGCAGAACTCGCCCTAGCTAGTGACGCAAACCTTGAGGCCATATTCTGCCGCCAATTTGTTTGCTTTGGCAATTTCCGGGTTGGCCCCATGCCCTGAAACACCGGCGTTTTCACGCTCTTCAATCCCTACTTCGAAAGGCGTCAGGATCGCGTCCACATCATCCTCTTCTCCGCCGGGGGCCCCGAGGGCGCGGAGCTTTTCGGCCTCAGAGCTCAATGCCGGGAGAATGGTAGACGAGGAGAATTCGGCCATAGATTTGGATGATGCCGCGTTTTTGAACGATCCACGTTCCTTCGCGAAACTCGAGAAGTCAGCCTCTATCCCTTTGGTGCTCTTCAGGCAGATTGCATCGGCCTGCTTGATGAATTCTGCCTTTGTCAACGAACTCGTACTAGTTGTATTGCTACTTCCACACCCTGCAATCAAGGCAACCGTCACAATGAACATCAGTACGGAAAATTGCTCTCTCACGGCCTTCTCTCCTCCCTTTAGCGATGTCCGAGAGCACCGCTTTCGTTTCCAAATATCTAGAAAAGCGCGCCGTGGAGCCCTTGGACCAGGCTCGTGACAAGCTTCTTATCGCCGCGGATGTGCAGGCCAGACAGCTGGCCCTCGATCACAGCGTCCAGCCAGGCAGGGGCAGCGCCAAGCGCAAAAGTTGGCGGCTCGGACTTGAGCTCGGCGTCGGCGGAGACGACTTCGCCGCGCTCGATGACGATGTGGACTCCGGCGATGCGCTTGTCCTCCTCTTTGGTGTCTGCTGCCAGCACGCATTCACCTTCTGCATCCTCGGGCAGCTCGACCAGCGGCAGCGCCATCAGGAACGCGGCCTCGACCTCTACCCATGTGACGGGTCCGGCCTCCTCCGCCAGGTGCAGGCGCTCCCAGCGCCCCGCTGCCGAGAGTGGCGCAATGCTGCGCCGGGCCCAGTCGGTGATCGTGTACGGAGTGCCGTTGCCGCTGCTGGGGACGGCCTCGATCTGGCCAGTGATGCGCATGATCGAGAGCCGGCGCTCCAGCGCCGGATAGCTGACGTCGGCGATCATCTCGTCGAGCTCGGTCAGCGAGAGAGGCTGGGCCGCGAGGGCGCGCAAGATCGCTGAGCCCCAGCCATCGGTGAGCGCTTTGATCGCCGCCTTGGCCGGCTCGGTGCCGAGTTTGATTTCACCCTGCGGCGTCTCGGCCAGCCAGCGCTCGAGGATGTCGACGACGAAGAGCAGCTCTTGGCCCTCCGGCGTCAGCTCGCGGGAGACGGAGTAGGGCATAGCGCGCTTCTCGACCCTGGCGACGACGCCGAGATCGACCAGGTCGCAGAGGTATCCACGCAAGGTCGTCTGGGCCGGCCCGCCGACGCGCTCGCGCAGCTCGGCGAGGCGCAACGGCTCTTCGGCCAAGGCACGCACAACCAAGGCGTTGAGCGGCGAGGCGAACAGGGACAAGACCCGCGCCCCCGCGCGATATTGGCCTGCTGGTGATCCACTCAGAGCGTGCACTCCCGCCGTCCTAGAAGGCATCGCGCTGGTTGCTGCGCTGGTCGTTGCTAGGAATTCCCATGACTCGATCCCCCCTGTCTGACCATTCTGGCCGCAGTAAAACAGATCAGTTTTCCTAAGCAAACTGGAGCGTACTTGATAGCGCCGCCGTTGGCTAGGGGCAGCTAAATTCGGGCGCCCTCTCGGGCGGAATCACTGCTCCGCGGCTTCGACTCAAGCCGCACGGGAGAGGCCGAAAGCGCCTGCACCCGCAGGTCGCTCCAGGTCAGTCCTTCGCGGACCAGGGCCGGCAAGCCGAGGGTGACGGCAGTGGCGATCTCAACCGCCTGCAGAATTACTCCGTAGGCGAGGGCGTCGGCGGTGCCGATCCCAAAGCCGGTGTGGAGGACGCTGATCACGGCTAGCTGGAAGACGCCGATGTTGGACGGGGTCGCCGGCACCACGGCGGTGACGTTGACGGCGAAGAGGACGGCGGCCGCAGCGCCAATCCCGGCGTGCTCGAGGCCGAGCGCATAGAGCAGCGCCCAGCAGGCGGCCAGCTGGATCGCCCAAGCGGTCAGCTGGGCGACCGAGGCGGCGAAGCCGCGCTTCGGCTCGCGGAAGATGGCGAGGCCGCTGCGGACCTGGACCAGCGCCCCGCGCAGGGCGACGCCGAGGCGGGCGATCCGCCCGTTGCCACCGCGCCGCATCACGGCCGGCGCCATCAGCACCAACACAAGCAGCAGCAGCGGCACGAAGCTGAAGGCGAAGAGCGCCTGCGTGCTGGAGTGGAAGAGCGGCGTGGTCGAGACGATGATGATGCCGAGCAGGACCAGCGCGACCAGGTTGAGCACGGTCTGGGAGACAAGCGTGCCGAGCAGGACCGGGAAGGTCTCCCGCATGCGGCCGGTGCGGCGGGCCAGCGACATCGCGCGGGCGGGCTCGCCGAGGCGGGCCGGCAGCGTCGCCGACATGAGGACGCCGATCATCGTCGCCGAGGTGACATCGCGGCGGCGGACTTGACGGTTGGGCAGCGCCGCGCAGACGATCCAGTACCAGGAGGCGGCGCGGAAGAAGAGGGAGATCGCCATCAGCGCGCAGCCGATCAGGACCCAGGAGATGTCGGAGCGGACGATGCTGGAGACGACCTTATCGACGCCGATCTTCTCCGCGGCGAGGGCGGTCAAACCGAGGCCAAGGGCGCCGGCGATGCCGAGGCCGATCCGACGGGCGTTGCGGCGGCGGTTGCTGCCGGCCCGGGCGGGAGCGGGGTCGAGGGAGGGCAGGCGCTGTGGCGGCTGGCGCGGCTTGCCGTCGGCGGGCTTGAGGCCGGCCCAGCGGCTGACCCGCTCGCCGGCGGTCGCAGGCTGTGGGGCGGCGATCGCCTTCTCGTAGACCTCGGTCACGCGGTCGGCGACATGCGGCCAGGCGTAGCGCTGGGCGCTCTGGCGGGCGGCCTCGCCCATCGCCCGCAAGCGCTCAGGCTCGTGGTAGGCGCGCTGCAGCTCCTCGGCCAGGCGCTGGGGGTCGGCCGGCGGGACCAGGATGCCGTCAACCCCGTCGCTGACGACGTCGCTGTAGCCGGCGATTCCAGAGGCGATGACCGGCGTGCCGGCGGCGAAGGCCTCGGTCAGGACCATGCCGAAGCTCTCACCGGAGAGCGAGGGCGCGCAGAGCACGTCAGCCTCGTGCAGCGACTGCCAGAGGCGCTCTTCCGAGACCCGCCCTTCGATGTCGATCGAGTCCATCAGGCTCGGATCGGTGAGGTAGCGAGCGACATCGTCGCGCTCGGCCCCGATCACGGTGAGGCGGGAGGGCACGTGGTCGACCAGGGCGCCGAAGGCGGTCAGCAGCACCGGCAGTCCCTTGCGCTCCTCCGGGCGGCCGACAAAAAGCACCCGCAGGTCCTCTCCGTCCGGCTTCGGCCTGACCGGGGCGGCCTCGATGTCGACGCCGTTGGGGACGATCTCGTAGTTGCCGCCAAACCAGCGGCGGCCGGTCCAGGCGGCGGCCTCGGAGACGGCGATCCTGGCCGAGAGGCGGTTGAAGACACGGCGTGCTCCAAAGGCGGTTGCGATGTGGTTGGGAATCGCCTTGGTCGAGTAAGCGTGAAAGGTGGCGACGACCGGCGACTTGGCGCCGAGGACGGCGTTCCAGCCAACAAGCGGCACCACCGGCTCGTGGACGTGGACGACGTCGTAGTCGCCCTTGCGCAGCTCGCGGCGGATTGCCGCAACGCCGCCCCCAGGGAACGGCGAGAGGTTGGAGATCGCGCCGTTGGAAGCGATCCCGACCGAGCGGCCGAGGGGGACGAAGTAGTCCGGCGTCTCCCGCGCCTCGGCAGGGGCTCGGTGCAGCATCGTGCTGACCCGGTCTGGCGGGTCGAAGGGGGCGAAGACACGGACGTGGTGGCCGCGGTCGAGGAACTCCTCGGCAAGCGACTCCACGTGCCGGTTCACGCCGCCCTGGTAGGTCCAGGAATATGGCGAGACGAGAGCGATCCGCACGAACCACTAAGGGTAGAGGATGCAGCGGCCCCGCCACACGAAACGCACTAACGCTTAGAGCTGAGTCGCCATCAGGCCAAGGACGGCTGCCATAAGGCCGACGAAGGCAGCGATCAGGCCGCCACCAACCTGAATCATCGTGCGCTGCATAGCGCCGAGTTCGCCGCGCACCGCGCGGAGCTCGTTGTCGATGCGATCAAAGCCGCCATCCATGCGGCGGGCAAGGTCGTCGACGCGCTCGTCTGTCCAGGTTGCTCTCATCGTCTCCATGTCCGGGATGCTAGGGAAATCTTCGTCAAATGTGTCGCGCAGAAGTGTAACTTTTTGTCTACGTCGATGCGTGCTCGGCCTCGGCCCAGGCGAAACCGACGAATACGAGCAGGTAGGCGGTGCCGATCTCCAGCAGGAGGGCCCCGGAATCGTTGGCAAGGGTGCCGATCACGGTCGCGGCGACCGCGCCCGCAAGCCCGGCGCGCATCGCGGGGCGGCCGTGGACCCAGGCGAGCAGGCGATCGCGCCGCAGGACGGCGATCGTGACCAGGGCCGCGATCAGCGGCATAAAGACGAAGACGATCGGCCTGGTGAAGCTGTGGGCGGAGAGCTGGAGGCGGCGCTGGGCGACATCCGCGAGGCTGCGAAGCCCGCCGGCATCGAGCACCGAGCGGGTGAGGTGAGCATTGGCGCCGGAGACGAGGTCGATGAGGGCAATCAGCGCCACCACTGCCACTGGGGCGGCGAGAACGAGCAGCGCAGTGCGGCGGCGGCGGGCGGCGATCGCAGCCGCAGCAGCCGCAGCACCAAGGGGGAAGACGATCGCCGCGCCGACATCGGCGCCGAAGCGCCCGGCGGCGAAGACGAAGGCGAAGAACAGCCCGATCGAGAGGAACGCAACCGCGCAGCCGCGGGGCGAAAGCCGCGGGGCGAACCCGGTCAACCCCGCCCCGGTCCCGGCCACGATCAGCACCCCCAGCAGCGCCTCGAGCTCGTTGCCGATCCCGTAGAAACGAACGCCGAGGCCTGGGTTGGGCCCCAGCAGCGAGAGCGAGGTCAGCGGAGAGCCGACGATCACGTCACTCGCGTAAGCGAGGACAGTCAGCGCCGAGGCGACCGCCAGCGCCCGGTAGCCGACGAAGATCGCCAGCGTCAGCGCCCCAAGCGCCGGCGCGCCGAGTGTCACTATCCCCTGCTCCACCCCCTGGCTCGGCTCCAGAGCAGCACAGAGGAGCAGCAACAGCGGCAGGTAGATAACGCTGAGAGCAGCAAGGCGGGCGCAGGAACGGCCCGAGCGGCCCCTGCTCGCGACCATCGCGGTTCCAAAGGCGACAAGCCAGGCGAGGAGGCTTAGGCCAATCACGGGCCCACGGCGCTCGGAGATCACGCTCAGCCTATTGCCAAGCGAAACCACCTCCGCCGCGTCGACAGCCCCCTCTGATCGGATCGGCTGCCCGGACATCTGTGACGGAACCGGGATCCCGAACCGGCGCAGGATCGTCGGCGCGATATCGGTCGAGAGCACGAAGCCATCCAGCCGGGTGCTGTCCGAAGTCAGGTTCCCGTCGAACCCCCGCCCCGCGATCCCGATCGCCAGCGCCTGGTCCTTGCCGGGAGGCGGCCGCCCGACCGCGATCACCAGATCGTTGCCGCGCAGGCCCCGCACAAGCCTTTCGAGTCCCCCCATGCCAACCGACCGCACCTGACAGGCCTTCCCAGCCCTCCTCAGTGTCGAATCCAGCAAGCCAGGCTCAATCTCTGCCGGGGCCAATCCAGCCCGTTCAACGACGTCTCGCGAGTACGAAGGGCCGCAGATCCCCCCTCTCGCCCGAATCGGCAGCGGCGAGTCATAAAGCGAGTCGAAGACCCGGTTCCCCTGGGAGATATCGAGATAGGTCTGCTCAGCCGGAACGGATCCAAGCCCAGCGCTCAGCAAGCCCGGAGAGACACCCCGAACATCCGCCAGCTGCTCAATGCTGGCGCCCCGCGGAAGCAAGGCGAGCGTGACCCTCTCTGGCATCTCCCCAGCGCTCGCCGAGCAGGCGCCAACCGCCAGCACGAGGGCCGCAAGAGTCAACCCGCCGGCCAGCCGCCCTCTCGCCAAGTTCACGATTCCTACTCAACCACAAGAGACAGGAAAGGCCGCCCCCGATCAGGGGCGGCCTTGGTCACTGCCGTCAGCCAGAGAGGGCTTCCGTGCTGCCCGGCTAACGCCTGAGGCGATGCTTCTTGTGCCGAGCCTTCTTCTTGCAGTCGTTCTGCAGCGGCGGGAACTGGTCGGCCCGCTTGTTGTTCTGGGCGATAAGCCGCACCGTCATATGAGGCGTCTTGCCTGTACAGAGGTTGCGCGAATTCACCAGCAGACCCTTGTTACCGCCCTTCATACTGAGAGTGAATTTGCTCACCGGCGCGTCCGGCACCAGTTCAAACGTATTGCGGATGCCGCCATGCACCGAATCGATCCGGCCATCTAGATCGACTTCAATCGGCTGGCTATCGGGACCCCTCAGGGCGACGACCAGATCAGGCAACTTGTTGCTGGAAGACCTCAGATATACCGGTCCCGTGAGCGGCTGGTCCAACAGCGGAGTCATGGCTTCAGCGGACCCATAAATCGATCCCGCTGGGCAGGCATCAGCCGCGAACTGCAGCCGCGTGCAAACCGTATCGATATGCCCCTGATCCAAGAACTCGGAGTGGGGCAACGCCACCTGCACATAGCCGGTATTGGCATAGCCGGCCCCTGGTGGATAGCTGACCACGGCCGTCAACGCTGGGTGATCGTTGCGATGAGTACCACCGCTGAGCCGAGCGCTCAACTTAGGCTTAAAAGCTAACTCATTGCAACTACCAGCCTGAAATGGCTTGTTGAACGGCGCAATGACGTCATCGGCGCTGGAAACCGTGTTCCCTCCAGCTCCCGTCACCTTCGCTCCAATCGACATCCTTTCGCAAGATGTGGGGTTAATAATGAAATTCGAGCGATCAACATTGACCTTGACCGATCGCAATGCCAACGGGATCCCGTCGAGAATGTCGGGGAGCGGATCAGTCTTGGCAGTTAACTGCGCCGTGACTGGATCGACATATAGGGCAGCTCGGGAGACAACATTGCCAAGATCGTAGGGACCAGCGACCGCGGGGATGACAGCCACGGCGCTAAGCGGAGCTCCCTTATAAGGACCAGCAAGATAAAGCTTGCCCCCGACATAAATCGGACTGCTGCCGAACCCGGCACCCGAGGTGACCGTGCCCAGCTGCGAAGCCGAGGGACAACTCGGATTTGCCTGCTCCATCATGCCTGTCACATGTTCAGCAGCAGAGATCGCCGCCGCCGAGCAAGTGGCGATTCCAGCCAGCTTGCCAGTCAAGCCCTTGGGCAAGGTGAATTCAAGGCCCTTCAACTCCTCTTCCCCGTCCTTGCGGGTGACCTTGAAACTAAAGGGGCTATAGGCACCCGCCGAAACTGAAGATGTGCCTGCTTCAAATGTCGGGCGGAACGGGCGTTCGGCCTTGGTTTCAGGGCAGAGCGCAGAACCGTCGGGACCCTCTTCGATGCTGAAACTACTCTCAGACAAAGTGGGTGGGCCGGATTCGGGAGCCGACCAGGGAGTGAATTCCCCCTGAGTAGTGGCCCGTTCCATTCCGCTTGGTGTCGCCCTGTCACAAATATCGGGAGTGACCAGCGGAGCCCGCTCGCCGCCCTTAAACTGTAGATGCAGCTCACCAAAAGCCAGCTGTGGTAGATCATCAAAAGTAGCCGTCATCTGCCCAGTGACAGAGTCCGGGATGACCTTTCCTGGCAACTTCAGAATAACTCCGACGCTAGGATCGTCAATAACTAAATAGATCGCCAAGGTGCTGTGAAACGGGTTGTCGTCCTGAGAAGCCAAGTACAGAGTTCCCGGAAGCGGATTGTCGAGCAGTTCCGTTTCAACTTCTACCGTCCCGATTTTGGAAGCATCTGGACATTCAGGACTCGCCTTAGTGA
This sequence comes from uncultured Conexibacteraceae bacterium, assembly GCA_964401995.1. Lineage (GTDB taxonomy): Bacteria > Actinomycetota > Thermoleophilia > Solirubrobacterales > 70-9 > DATCBF01. The sequence continues at coordinate 110,959 of CAYOAP010000009.1, forward strand.
AACGAATATGGTTGGGGGACTCGAAATTGGTGCCTCGCAATCCAATCTGAGCCGAGCTACAAGTGGCCAATCCGTCCGCAGATGATGGGTTGATAACCACTCCCCGTGGAAGGGTGAGCACTGATTTCTTCACAGGCGGGGTGGCTAATTTTTCGGGATCCGTAAGACCATCCTGCGGAAGAGTCAAGTTGAACGCGAATGGGGAGGGTGTCGCCGCCGTTTCCTTTCCAGGTCGGAACGTGAGATCATCAACCCCAAGGCTGAGTTTATTGCAGCCAGTGACGGCAGGAACTGGAAAGTTAGCTTCCTGAAATTCACCCGGATTTAGCCAAGTATCAAGCGCGGTCCCCACAAATGGCGGCTGTTCTTTCTGTAGCAGGCAATCACTGGCCTGGGTAAGAAAGGCTTTACCCGAGGCACTTGGTCCTCCGCGCTGTGCATCATGAGCGGGGCTAGAAGGGTCTCCCCAAAGGTTAAAGAAGAAGCCAAACACTGGCTCAATCTCCGGCGTATTCGGCGATTCAACGTTGAGTCCGTAATCTTCATCGCTACGCACGCCACCGACGACATTAACTCGAAAAACAGGAGCTGGCTCACCAGATTCAAAGGTAAACTTCGCCGGGTATCCAATCGGCGCTTCAACAGCATGAACCGGATTAACCGTTGGACGCACACCGGCTTCTAAGCCGACAGCGATCACTGCCTGAACCGTTCCGACCTGCGATTCAATTGGACATTCCTGATCTTTTATCGTTGCTTCTGGGCATCGAACCGTCGCCGTCGGATTGCCCAGAAAACCAGGAGGCAGTGCCCCTCGAACTGTCTTAAGGTCGCCCGCTGGAGTGAGCTTGCCACTCGGTGCGAGTACAGTATTTGTAAACACTGCTGCAGTAGCAGTGTAAGGATGAGATCCCGCCTGAGTACTCAACGTTCCGTCGGAATCGTACGCTCCAGCAGTAAAAGCCTGGAATCCAGGTTTAGCAGGTGCCGAGCTGACCTTTATAGCCTGTTCATAGTTACCGTTAACGGCACCTGGCGACGATACGGAGATTCTGTTGAGTAAAGTTGCCGCAACGGCGCTGGTAACGGCAACCGGTACTACGATGGGCTTGACAATGAGACCTGGAGCCGCATTCTGCGTGGAAGTGCAAGAAAACACACTCTGCCCAGCACCAGCGGTACATACCCACGCGCTTGGATCTTCCGGATTGGCGGGAGTCGCCGACGTGACAATCCCCGCCGGCAGTTCATCCGTAACTGTTATCGTTCCCGTGCTACTTGCCCCACCAACGTTCTGAGTGTAGATAAAGATCTTGCCCGCCCCACTGGGTGGCAGGTTGGTTGGCTCAGAAGCTGCAATCGGCAACCATCCCGGTGCAGATGTCGATGCGAATCCAGATGAAGCCGAACTAAGGGATGCAATGACAACGGCTAGGAAGATGCAGAGCACTCGAAATTTCAGTGCAGCCATCATCGAGTGGTCTCCTTCTTATTGTTAGCTTCATGCTTATGATGAACCTTGCGATGTTTTCTAGCCTTATGTGAACGAGGTCCCTTTGGCTTGCCGATTGGCTGATTCCCAGAGCCAGAATATCCTTCGGTTACTGGGCCATTTTCTGGTATGATTGGCGGCTTTGGCGGACCCTGGCATTTATCCAAAAGAACTTCGCAAGGGGAGGCTGGCAATGTATATGGGAGGCCACCGTCAACTCGTAGATCGTATACGTCAGATGTACTGTCAAAATCCTGAGGAACCAGCCTTGCCTTGCTACTGAGAAACACATCGTTCCCGCTCGCGCTACTGTCAAGGTACTTAGTAAGTTCGGCTTCACCGAGGCGTTCGCCTTTTAGGAGCAAGTAAGTGTTTCCTCTCTCCCACTCATATACATTGGCCTTACCTTCTTCTGCTCCCGAAGCAAGCACATCCGGCATTGTGAAAAAGATGCGGCTGCCGTCTTCGCTAATTGAACGAGGACGATATGTAAAGGGACGAAGAGTTTCGCTGGCCAAATGCTTACTAATAATTGGGCTGGTTTTTGAATTACCACTGGATGAGTGACTATCCATCCGACAGGACATACATACAGTTACGTTTGATGGCGCTGAGTAACGGTAGGCCTCTCGAACCCCGCCACTAACATAGCCTGTAACGTTAGCCTGACTGACAAATAGTAAATATCTTCCATCTGGTGTGGCGTCGGCTACCCAGTCTTCAAAATTGCTGGCTAGGTCTGAGCCAGCCTTCACACCTGCTGTATCGCTTGCGCTAATCAGTCCAACAAAAGATATCTGACCATTATGATTGAGGTAGACATTGAATGATCCTGCGCCTGCGAGATTCTGGCCTTCGGTATTTCCCTGATTAGAAGTCAACTGACCACGAGCAGCAAAGTATACGTAGGCACCGTCATCAGATGAATCCAAGAGACCTACCACGTTGGCACCATTGCTATCGGTCGGATTCCCATCTACTGAAAGGTCGGTAAGTACATTAGAATTAACATTATAATCGTAAAGATCAGTGCCTGTGCTACTTGAAGTAGATGTAAGGCCGTGATCCCCAAGGAAGTAGACATGGGATCCGTCAGGTGTGGCTAGCTGATAAACCGAGGTTCCGTGATTCGGAGTAGGTGTCTGCGACTGAGAGACATCTACGACTTCAGTTGCTTTCAATGCTACGGAAGTGGCCGTTATGGTGGCCGGATTGGAAAGGACGACTGTCCCTGGAGTGGGAGTAGAAATCACTCTGGTACCAGCCGAGATGCCAGTACCGGTGACTGTTCTTCCGACGGAGAAAGTCCCCACCGTAGCGTTGATGTTTGTCACGATGGTCGAAGAAGTGCTGATATCTCCAGTGCCTGAAGCCACACCAGGACCCTTGCGGACAAAGACCGCTGTCTTGCCGACGTCACCGCCTTCGTTGCTACTTGCCGTAAAGAAGACCCTCGATCCGTCAAGGGCCATTGAATTAAAAGTACTCCCTTCGCCATTACCAGCAACTGCTCCATTCATGTTGTTGGGGGAGCCCGATACGCCCGTTGGTAGAGCCACGCTTCCATCTGGGAGAATCCCCGCGAGGCGCAAGCTGCCGTGTGCCCATTCGTAGAGTCCTTCACCTGACAAAGGAGCCTCCGACATGTATCTATAGGGCGTATGGAATAAAACATGATCGCAGTCCTGAGCAGCTCCATCGAACGCAATAACCGGCTGTGTAAGGTGCGGGTTCAGCGGAACAGGCTGAGTGATTAACGTATAAGTAGCATCAGCATTGCGACGAAATAGATTAAATACTCCTGATTCAACGTCCAGTGTTGGAGTATCAGCCAACGGCTCATAGCTTTCTAAAAATCCACACGATAGATCTGGCGAATTGTAGAAAATTCTGTCCGTTTCAGCCCGTTCACGGATGACTGCAGAGGGGAATGGGATTAATGCTGGTGCCGTTACCTGACTTGACTGCCATCCTGACGACCCGTGGCGATTGGCGAGGTAGCGAACTTCCCCGCCAGCGGTTGCGTTTCCTAGACCACCGAGCACCGAATAGAACATTGCTTCGCCACTAACAGCCGCCTGGAAGCTAAGCTGTTCCGGATTGATATACCCGACTCTTCCTACGGGCCGCTTATCATTGGCTGATACCTGCTCAAAAGCACGACAATCAGGAAGGCCCAGAGTGTTGAGCCCCTCGCATGCGTTCGTAGTGAACGTGACATCTGGTCCACTTTCGGTGCCAAACGCATTCGTCGCCACAATGCGAAAGTGATAGGTAGTTGATGCCTGCAGATTCGAGATAGCAGATGCTACCTGCACGGGCAAACCTCCCGAGCCCGTAAAGGGCTCGAAGCTCGGTGCCTGGTTGCCGTATTTCGGATATTCGGCATCGGTTCCCCACTCAAAATGATAGGTGGTTGGCGAATTATTAGGATTTATAAATCCCGTAAGTTTGGCCGTAGTAGCTGAGACTGGCAAGGCGATTGTTCGCGATATTGACGGAGGTGTCGGTAGAGTTGAAAAAGTAGTACTCATACTGGTTGCACTTGAACCAGTTGTGCCCACAAGACGAACAAGGTAATTGCCCCCCGGCTGCAGGCCGGTTGCCATGGCTGAAACTTTGCACACCATGGCCTTAGGAGCCGGGCACGAGTTTGATTCACCGCCAGCAGATCCATCGCCGATACTGACATCAGGTATTGGTACCCTGGACCAGTGAAATCCTCCGTCTACAGAATATTCGAAATGATAGATCGTATTGAATCCTTCGCCGCCAGGACTCGGCACGGTTACCTTGCCATTTAACCTGGCACTGGTTGTTCCAATTTCGGTTGAAGGAAGAATTTCAACGATCGGAGGAGGAATCGGGCCAAGAATATAAACGGGGCCAAGGTCTGTCACGTAAATGTGTTCGCCAGTCCCAACCGCTAAGCCAGCCTTGGGTATTGATGAGCTTACATCTAGACCAGCGGCAGGAGACATAGGACCAAGGCTTTCTCCTGAGCTGTTGAACTCGCAGACCCCAGCCTTAGCCGATCCAGTCTTTTTAAATACAAAAACATGCTGACTCCCCGCATCCACCGCAACGGCAATCGGCTCTTCGTTGAGGGCCAGCCCAGATGTAGATGTGAGCCTACATTCGCCTTCCGCCGGGCCAAAGTTTTCCTTGAAGGTTCCATCGGGATTAAACTTCTCAATAGAGCAAGGTGCATTCGCTTCGCAGCTTCCGCCGGCCCTTCCATTGTTCACCGCGTAAACATAGCCTTCGGCATCAACAGCCACGCCAATGGGGCCAGCCGAGAACCAGCCCCCGGAGCCCACCGCTCCTATGCTTCCTGCCTGACACCCCGACGCTGCGGTACAAACCTCGAGACTAGTGCCTTCAACCGTTGTCCTTATGTTGATAGAACCACTTACGTCGGCCAGTTCGGTGCCGGGTGCCGTCGCTAGCTGGGGAACGTTTGTGTCAGCAAAACGAGCACCTTTAAATTCGATTGTCCATGGTCCACCATGTTCGTTGAGAGAGCCAACTGCAACACTCCCAACAGGTAATTTGCCTGGAGCGGTTAGAGCTTCCTGCACTTCTAGCGCGGTTGCAGTGTTAATAACATTACTAGTGGTAATTGTAGTATTAGGAAGAGTAGTTGAAAGTTTGAGTTTGAAATTGCCCGAGATGGATTCATTCTGAGTGACAGCCTGCCTCTCATTTCTGGGAACATTGCCGACTCCTTCAGCGGCGGTGATGGTAACGCCAGTTTTAGTTTCAGTGGCAGCCTGAGAAAGTTTAAGCTGCGAGAATGACTGCGAACTAACAATTTCAAGAATCTTTGTGCCGGAAGGGATGCCGCCAGTACTTGCGATCACTTCCTGCCCCGTTACGAAAGCTTTTCTATTGGTCTTAGTGATATTTATTACTTTCGAGCCGGTTACCAGATTGCCTTCACCTTCAGCACCACCAGCGATCACATCCCCACCAAAGGCTCGAACAAAAGAGGCATTGATAACTTCGCCGCTTCCATTAAGGAGTGGAGTAAACTCGTCAATGCGAAGGTTGCCCTGATCCGCTATGTAAATATGACCAGTGGTGGGATCAAAGGCCAAGCCTGATCCTCCACCGGTAGCGCTTGTGGCAGCGAAACCACCGGCGAAGGGGACGGCGCTGCCTGCTTTACAGCCAGTGCCTGCAGTTGTACAGAACTGCAGGGCAGCAGCCGTTTCAACGCCAGCCTTGACTTCCCAGCCAAATGCTCCCTCAAATGCACCGGTGGCCGAAAAGATGTCAACGCGCTGATTGCTATTGTCGAAAACGAAAACATTTCCTTTAATCGGTTCTACTGCAACACCGCGTGGATTGGAGAAACCACCTGCGACTCCACTCGCAGTGCCGGCTTTGCAAACATCAGGCGGAGTAGAGGTCGCGGGTGAACAGGTCTCAAAATTCGTCGTGCCATTGTTGTCTCCCCCGCTTTCAACTACGTCGATGCCCCAAGCACGAATGAACGTTCCGCTGGAGGAAAACTCCGAAATACGATTGTTGCCGCTATCCGCGACATAAAAGTCCCCCGCGGTGACGCCGCCGGCTCCAGTGAGGTTGGTTGCAATGCCAGCAGGATTGGAGAGCTGGCCCGCTCCACCACCAGATGGAGTGCCAACCGTGGCGAGTTTGGCTCTGCCGGAAGCCTGTGCTAGCGCGGAGGAAAATCCAACAATGAAAACGATACCCATAAGGGCTAGCACGATAAACGCGGGGTGGAAGAAGTTATGACGGTCGCTTCCGTTAAAGCCTTGTCTAGTGGGTGCGACAGGAGTCATAAGACAGCGTTTGTCAAATCTCCAATTCGTTTCCACGGAATTTTGCTGCGTCTTTTTCAAAACTTTCCCCTTCTTCCTGCTGCTCTTGAGAAGAGAGTTGAGCGTTGGTGTAAGCGGAGCGATCATTTCGTTAGTTCTTCTTCTTAGTCTTGGGGGTCAACTTGAGGTCAACCGCGCTATTGGCAGGCGTTGAGCCAGCCGACGGCGATGAAGACTTGACGACGAGCGTTCCAGACTTATGTCCGTTTCTAGCTTTCGTCTTAGTCACTTTGCCGAGAGTGCAGTGCGCCGCATTCAAAGCCTTCTTCGCCTGACTAAGCGTCTTACCCATCAGTTTTGGCACTGTGCATTTGGGAGAGGATGGAGACTGAATGGCACTAAAGGTCGCCGTTACTGTCGTCTCGTTATCAACGGTCATCACACAGTTCCCAGTTCCAGAGCACCCGCCACCTGACCATCCCGAGAAACTGAAACCAGAGGCGGGGCTGGCCGTAAGAGTGACGACGAACCCGACGGGATAACGGCTTGAGCAAATACCGCCCGTACTCGTGCAGCTGCTGATAGACCCGGCACTAGCATTTACCGAGCCCGATCCGATCGAGGTAACGATGAGAGTATGGGTACTGACGGCGAAGGTCGCGGTCGGCGATTTGTTGGCCGTCATCGAGAGGACGCATTCGTTGGAGCCGTTGACGCTGTCGCAGCCCGTCCAGACGACCGCTTTGGCGTTGGCGCCGGAGGTGCCTTTCAGGGTCACCGAGGCTCCGTGGTCGAATTCGGCCGAGCAGGTGGCGCCGCAGCTGATGCCGGCGGGCGTCGATTCGACCGTGCCGGCGCCCGTGCCGCCCTTGGCCACCGTCAGCGAGTGCTTTTCGAGGTTGAAGGTCGCGGTCGGCGATTTGTTGGCCGTCATCGAGAGGACGCATTCGTTGGAG
>CAYOAP010000009.1:118296-118565 GCA_964401995.1 uncultured Conexibacteraceae bacterium
CTGATGCCGGCGGGCGTCGATTCGACCGTGCCGGCGCCCGTGCCGCCCTTGGCCAGTTTAAGGTTGAAGTGTCCAACTTCGAGGCCAAATTTCGCATCCACAGACTTGGCGGCGCTCATCGTCACTTCACAGGCCGTGGACCCGCTGCAGGCCCCCGTCCATTCGATGAATTCGGAGCCAGGGTCTGCGCTGTGGGTGAGCGTGACCAGAGTGCCTTCCGAAAAAGACGCGGAGCAAGTGGCACCGCAGTTTATGCCTGCAGGCGAACT
>CAYOAP010000010.1:0-116539 GCA_964401995.1 uncultured Conexibacteraceae bacterium
CCGCTGAAAGCATCTAAGCGGGAAGCCGTCCTCGAGATGAGCTCTCCCATCCCCTTGAGGGAGTAAGACCCCTGGTAGACCACCAGGTTGATAGGCCGGCAGTGTACGTGCAGTAATGCACTCAGCTGACCGGTACTAATGGGTCGAGGGCTTGACGGATATTTAATTCTTTTACCTATGAGGCACTGTGCGGTTTTCAAGCTCCACCGGGGCTGTCTCGCAAAATTCCGGTGGCGTATAGCGAGTGGGAGACACCTCTTCCCATTCCGAACAGAGCAGTTAAGCCACTCAGCGCCGATGGTACTTGGGGGGCAACCCCCTGGGAGAGTAGGTCGCCGCCGGTTCTTCTTAGCAGTCCGCGCCGGAATGGGGCGCGGGCTGCGGCGTCCGATTCCGGCGCGCTACGCCGCCGTCGAGCGGCGCGCTGCTACGCCACGCCGCTCGTCGACGACGTTTCGCTTGCCACTCGAACGCCTCGCGTCCACGCCGCATTCCGGCGCGGACTGCAATTGGCTCGAGATTCACACGCTCGGTTTGTTCTCCCAACGGGCTCAAGCCCATACTCACCGAGCGTTGCGAAGTCGATCAGCAGGTCGACGGCATCTGTCAGCCGGGCGGCCAGTGATGTCTTTGAATCGAACATGAGTTCGTAATTTACGGAGACCTTCGGACGGCTTGCTGATTCTGCAATCGGTCTTGCATTTCGTGCCTGAAAAGCGGCAGCGCTACTGGCGACCAGTAGCGCTGCGAACCCCAGAAGCGTCGTTCCCGCGGAGTGATTTTAAAGTCAGAGGCGCATCAAATGCAAGCACAAAGTTGGCGGTCTCTTTGGGCTTCTCGACGTTGGGAGAGTGACCGGCGCCGGCGATCAGCTTGGTCTCGGCGCCGGGCACGGTTTTCGCGTATTCAGCGAGGGCGGCCTTTGGGTCGTCGACGATCTGCTCTTCGGCGCCCATCATCACCAGCAGGGGCTGCCCGCTTTCTTTCATCCGCTGGTCAAGGGGGGTTTCGCTCCTGTAGTCGTCGAGGCCCGTCGGCGATTCGGCATAGGCGGTGTAGGTCATCCGCTTGACGTCTTCGACAAAGGCGTCGGGCACGTCGAAGCCGGGCGCGAAGGCGACTTCGAGGCCCTTGCGGACGGCGAAGTCGGGCTTGACGCGCCAGAGGGCCTCGCCGACGATCGGGGTGAAGGCGAGCTTGGCGAGAAGGCCGAGGCTGCCGGTATCCGGCCTGGCCGGCGTGTCGAGGATCACGACCCGGCTCACCAGCCGCGGGGACTGCTGGGCTAGCGCGACCGCGACCCCGCCGCCAAGCGAGTGGCCGACAACCTCGGCGCCACTGACTTTGAGCTTTTCAAGCGCCTGGGCGATCACCTTTGCCTGATTGGGAACGGTGTAGCCCGAGGATGGCATTTCCGAGCCACCGTGCCCGAGCAGGTCGACGGCGACAACCCGATGCTTGCGGGCCAGCAACGGGATCATCCCGTCCCAGTAGTTGATCGCGCAGGTGAAGCAGTGGATGAGGACTATTGGACTGCCGTCGCGGGGGCCCTGTTCGACAACCTCGAGGTCGCCTCCGGACAGGTCGAGGATCTTGCCGCCGGGTTCGGTGACGGCCGCCTGCTTGGTTTCGGCGTCGGTCAGCAGCGCGTTGACGCCGAGCAGCACCGCCAGCACGGCAACCACCGCAATCAGGATCTTCCAGCCTCTCCGCATGTTGGTCGTTACCCTAGCCCGTCCCTATGGAGAAATTCGTCATCCAAGGTGGCGCGCCGCTCTCTGGAGAGCTGACCGCCGCCGGCAACAAGAACGCCGCGTTGCCGATCCTCGCCGCCTGCCTGCTGACCGAGGAGGAGCTGCTGCTGCACAGGGTGCCGCGGATCCGCGATACCGAAGCCCAGATCGCGCTGCTGGAGCGACTGGGCGTTGAGGTTGAGTGGGTGGCCGACAACAGCCTGCGCCTGCGCGCCGCCAACGTCGCTGAGCCGGCCGTCGATCGTGAGCTCTCCGGCCAGATCAGGGCCTCGTTTCTGCTCGCCGGGCCGCTGCTGGCCCGCTTCGGCGAGGCGCGGATGCCGCCTCCGGGCGGCGACTTCATCGGCCGTCGCCGCCTCGACGCCCACCTCGACGCCTTCCGCGACCTCGGCGCCGAGGTCGACGGCGACCGCTGGATCGAGCTCAAGGCGCCGGCCGGCGGGCTTGAAGCCTGCGCGATCTTCATGGACGAGCCTTCGGTGATGGGCACCGAGAACGCACTGATGGCGGCAGCGCTGACTCCAGGAGCGACAACGATCTCCAATGCGGCCTCGGAGCCCCACGTCCAGGACCTGGCCCGGCTGCTGGCGGCGATGGGCGCCGAGGTCGATGGCATCGGCTCCAACGTGATGACCGTGCACGGTCGCGACAAGCTCGGCGGCGCCACCCACACGATCTCCCCCGACCACATCGAGATCGGCAGCTTCATGGCGCTGGCCGCAGCGACCGGGGGGGAGCTGGTGATCCACGACACCGAGCCCGCCGACCTGGTCATGGTGCGGCGCCAGTTCCGCCGCCTTGGCCTCAACTCCGAGGTCGAGGGCAACGACGTGATCGTGCCGCCGGGGCAGGAGCTGCGGATCCAGGCCGACCTCGGCGACGCGATCCCGAAGATCGAGGACGGCCCCTGGCCTGCTTTTCCCGCCGACCTGACCTCGATCGCCCTTGCTCTCGCGACCCAGGCCGAGGGCGAGATCCTGATCTTCGAGAAGATGTTCGAGAACCGCCTCTTCTTCGTCGACAAGCTGGTCGCGATGGGCGCTCGGATCACGCTTTGCGATCCCCACAGGGCGATCGTCAGCGGTCCGAGCCGGCTTCATGGCGAGCGTGTCGAGAGCCCTGATATCCGCGCCGGGATGGCGATGCTCATCGCCGCCCTGGCGGCCGAGGGAACCTCGGAGATCGGCAACATCCGCCAGATCGATCGTGGCTACGAGCAGATCGACGAGAGGCTACGCGGGCTCGGCGCCCAGATTGAACGGGTTTCCACAGAGGGGGCGGCCTAGCAGGGGTTTCAGCCCGGTTCTCGTAAGGTCCGGCGGATGATTCATCCAATTCCGCCCGGAACCCGCGACGTGCTCCCCGAAGAGATGCGGGAGCTGCGACGCCTGCACGGCAACCTGATCGAGACCTTCGAGCGCTTCGGCTACGGCGAGGTTGCGACGCCGGCGATCGAGTACGACGAGGTGCTGGGCCGCGGCGACGGCCGCACGGCGGCCAGCGCCTACCGCTTCTTCGACGAGAGCGGCGAGCTGCTGGCGCTGCGCTCCGATATGACCGTGCCGATCGCGCGGCTGGTCGCCAGCCGCTATGCGAAGGCGGAGATGCCGCTGCGCCTCTGCTACCTGGCGAGCGCCTTCCGGGCAGTGCGCCCGCAGCGCGGCCAGATGCGCGAGTTCACCCAGGCCGGCGTCGAGCTGATCGGCGCCCCGGCGCCCGCTGGCACCGCCGAGGTGGTCAAGGTCTTGGAGGCGACGCTCGACGCGGCCGGGCTCGATCGTGCCGTGATCGGCCTCGGCGACGCCGATCTCTACCGGCAGCTGCTGGCCGAGCTTGGCGTCGAGGGCGCCGCCCGCGACTCGCTGCTCGAGCGGCTGGCGATGCACGACCTGGTCGGTCTCGAGGCCGAGCTCTCTGAGGTGGCCGGGATCAGCGACGAGCAGTGCGCGACCTGCGTCGCCCTCACTCAGCTTCGCGGTGGCAGCGAGGTGCTGGGGCAAGCGCGAGAGCTGGGGGGGCCGGCGGTCGAGCGGGCCACCGCCCGGATCCAGGAAACCTTCGAGGCGCTGCAGGAACATGGAGTTGCCGACCGGGTCCAGATCGATCTCGGCCTGCTCAGCGACCTCGGCTATTACAGCGGCGCGATCCTCGAGGTTTACGACCCGGCGCTGGGCCATGTCCTCGGCGGCGGCGGCCGCTACGACGAGCTGCTCAAGCGCTTCGGCGTCGACCAGCCGGCCGCCGGATTCGCGCTCTACCTGGAGCGCGTCCACGTCGCCCAGATGGAGGAGGAGTCGCGGCGCCAGGAGGAGGCATCATGAGCACCGAGGTCGCCGGCCTCGGCCGCGCCAAGCCAGAGGGCCCGCTCAAACTCGCGGTTCCGCGCGGGGCGCTCTTCGGCGAGACGCTCGACGTGCTCGATGGCGCCGGGATCGACACCACCGAGCTGCGCGGCGACTCGCGCTCGCTGATCTTCGAGGGCTCTGAGATCACCTTGGTGACGATGCGGCCCTCCGACGTGCCGACCTACGTCGAGGCGGGCGCCGCCGACATCGGCATCACCGGCAAGGACGTCCTGCTCGAGCAGGCCGACCGCCGGGTCTACGAGCTGCTCGACCTCGGCTTCGGCCGTTGCCGGATGGTGCTGGCGGGCCGCGTCGGCGACGAGAGGCTGGGCGAGTCCGAGCGCCGGCTGGGCGTGATGCGGATCGCGACCAAGTACCCGCGGATCGCCGAGCGCTACTTCGAGGAAACAGGACGCCAGACCGAACTGATCGAGGTCAAGGGCTCGATCGAGCTGGCGCCGCTGGTCGGCCTCGCCGACGGCATCGTCGACCTCGTCGCCACCGGCAGGACCTTGAGGGAGAACAATCTTGAGGTGCGCGAGGAGATCGTCGTCTGCACCGCCCGCTTCGTCGCCAACCGGGTCGCCCACAAGCTGCGCTCGGTCGAGATCGACGAGCTGACCGCGAAGTTAAGGCAGGCGGTCACCTCTTGAGGGCCCGCCGCTTCGATTGGGAAGGGGCGGCAGCGACGGCGAGCGCGATTCGCGCCTGGTCCATGGCAGGCGCCACCGAGGTCGATGTCAGGCCAATCGAACGCGCTGTCCGCGCCGAAGGCGACCGTGCGGTGCTCGAGCTGACGGCGCGCTTCGACGCGACCGAGTCCTCGCCCGAGTCACTTCAAGTCGAGGCCGGGGCAGGCGCAGCAGCTCTGGCGGCCCTTGATCCGGCGTTGCGTGAGGCGCTGGAGGTAGCCGCCGCCAACATCACCGCCGTCGCCGAGGCCCAGGCCGCTGTGGCGCCGAAGCTAGTCGAGCTGCCCCAGGGCCAGACGGTCTCGATCCGCGAAGTTCCCGTCTCCTCAGCCGGCATCTACGCGCCCGGCGGCAAGGCCGCCTATCCGTCAAGCGTGTTGATGTGCGCGATCCCCGCCCGGGCCGCCGGGGTCGGGCGCATAGCGCTGGCAACGCCACCGAGCCCCGACGGCACGATCGCGCCGCTGGTCCTGGCCGCGGCTGAGCTTTGCGGCATCGAGGAGATCTACGCGATGGGGGGCGCCCAGGCGATCTTTGCCCTCGCCTACGGAACCGAGACGGTCGAGCCGGTCGACGTGATCGCCGGCCCCGGCAACGCTTGGGTGCGGGAGGCGAAGCGGGCCGCCTACGGCCAGGTTGGGATCGACTCCCTCGCCGGCCCATCGGAGCTGATGGTGATCGCCGGGCCCGAGGTCGACCCCGAGTGGGTCGCCCTCGATCTCTGCGCCCAGGCTGAGCACGGGGCTGATGGCCCGCTCTTGATCGCGGCGGTCGAGGACGCCACGATCGATGCGCTTGCCACCGCGACCGAGGCCGCCGCGGCGGCTCGGACCGGTATCGGCGACGCGCCTCTGGCGCTGGTGCGGGCGCCAGATATGACCGAGGCAATCAAGCTAGCCAACGCTTACGCCCCCGAGCACCTGGAGCTGCTCGACCCTGAAGCGGCGGCGCTCGCTGAAGCGGCAACCACGGCAGGCTGCGTCTTCGTCGGCGCCGCCAGCGCGACCGCCTTCGGCGACTACGCAGCCGGCTCCAACCACGTCCTCCCGACCGGCGGCGCCGGCCGCTTCTCCGGCCCCCTGGGGCCATCGGCCTTCCGCCGCTCGATCGCCAATGTGCGGGTTCCCGAGGCCGCTGCCGCGGCGCTCGCGCCCGTGGTCGAGGCAATCTCGCAAGCGGAGGGCTTCCCCGTTCACGGCGAGTCGGCGATGATTAGGAAATGACACGCACAGCGACAAGAGACCGCAGCACCGCCGAGACCCAGATCAAGCTCTCGCTCGACCTCGACGGGGGGCCGGCGAGCGCATCGACCGGGGTCGGCTTCCTCGACCACATGCTTGACCTGTTGGCCCGCCACGGCAAGCTGGGCCTGGAGGTCGAGGCCACTGGCGACCTGGAGACCGGGGCCCACCACACGGTGGAGGACGTCGGCATCGTGCTTGGCCAGGCGCTCGACGAGGCGCTCGGGGATCGCGCCGGCATCCGCCGCTATGGCTCTGCCCTGGCGCCAATGGACGAGTCGCTGGCCGAGTGCGCGATCGACATCTCCGGCCGGCCGCTCTGCGTCTTCGACGCCGACCTGCCGACGACTTCGATCGCCGGCTTCGACACCGAGCTGGCCGAGGAGTTCTTCCGTGCCGTCGCCAACAGCGCCAAGCTGACCCTGCACGTCTCGGTCCGCTATGGCACCAACGCCCACCACATGATCGAGGGCTGCTTCAAGGCGTTCGCGCGAGCGCTGCGGGTCGCTGTCTCGATCGACCCTGACGAGATCGGCGTGCCTTCGACCAAGGGCACCCTGAGCGAATGACGACCCGGATCGCCATCCTCGACTACGGAATGGGAAATCTGCGCTCGGTCGAGAAGGCCCTAGAGCACATCGGGGCCACGGCCGAGATCACCAACGACGCCGATGCGGTCCGTACCGCCGATGGCGTCATCCTGCCCGGCGTCGGCGCCTTCCCGAAGGCGATGTCGCGGGTGCGCGAGCTTGGGCTCGACGAGTTGATCGGCGAGCGGCGCGAGGCCGGGGTTCCGATCCTCGGGATCTGCCTCGGCCTGCAGCTGCTCTTCGACTCGACCACCGAGCTGGGCGGCGCCGCCGGCCTCGGGCTGCTCGGCGGCGAGGTCAGTGATCTCGACGCTGATGGCCTCAAGGTCCCGCACATCGGCTGGTCGCCGGTGCGCTGGGAGAAGGAGTCGCGGCTCGCCGACGGGATCGAGACCGAGACCCCCTTCTACTTCGTCCACTCTTTCGCGCCCCGGCCCGAAGCTGGCGATCTGCTCGGCAGCGCCGCCTACGGCGCCCGCTTCGCCTGCGCGGCCGAGCGCGACAACGTCTTCGGCGTCCAGTTCCACCCGGAGAAGTCGAGCGCAGCCGGCCTGCGGCTGCTTTCCAACTTCACCCGGATCTGCGCCTCCGTCCCAGCGTGATCCTCTACCCGGCGATCGATATCCGCGGCGGCCAGGCGGTGCGCCTGCTGCAGGGCGACTACGCCCGCGAGACGGTCTTCGATGCTGACCCGGTCGACGCCGCCAGGCGCTGGGCCGGCGACGGGGCCGAGTTCCTCCACGTCGTCGATCTCGACGGCGCCAAGGCGGGGGCGTCGCAGAACCTCGATGCGGTGCGGTGGATCGCCGCCGCCGTCGATTGCCCGATCCAGGTCGGTGGTGGCCTGCGCGATGCCGAGTCGGTCGCTGCCGTCCTCGAGGCCGGCGCCGAGCGGGTCGTGATCGGCACCGCGGCGCTGCGCGACCCTGAGTTCCTCGATGAGGTGCTGGCTGAGCATGGCGAGCGGGTAGTGGTCTCGGTCGATGCTCGCGATGGCAAGGTGGCGTTGGCGGGGTGGACAGAAGCAGGTGAGGAGGGGGTTGTCGAGACCGTCGCGGAGCTGAGCTCCCGAGGGGTCGCGCGCTTCCTCTGCACGGCGATTGAGGTAGACGGGACCATGGAGGGCCCGGCCCTTGGTGAGTTGAGTCGCATCGCCGCCGCGACAGCGGGACGGGTGATCGCCTCAGGCGGCGTGGGCTCTCTGTCCGATCTGAAGGCCCTGGCGCGAGAGGCTGCGCCGAACGTAGAGGGCGTCATCGTCGGCCGCGCCCTTTATGAGCACCGCTTCACCGTTGCCGAGGGCAAAGAAGCCCTCACAGTGCGCGACTGCTGAGTTGTTATCGCCATAGGGTCATCAACTCAGCAGTCGGTGCCGTCTAGGCTTCTTCGATGGTCCTCAAACGCGTCATCCCCTGTCTCGACGTCGACGCCGGCCGCGTCGTCAAGGGCACCAACTTCGTCGGCCTGCGCGATGCCGGCGATCCGGTCGAGTTGGCCGAGCGCTACGACGCCGAGGGCGCCGACGAGCTGATCTTCCTCGACATCACCGCCTCCCACGAAAAGCGCGAGACGATCGTCGAGCTCGCCCGCCGCACCGCCGACAACGTCTTCATCCCCTTCACGATCGGCGGCGGCATCCGCTCGGTCGAGGATGCGCAGGCGGTGCTCGACGCCGGCGCCGACAAGGTCTCGGTCAACTCGGCGGCGCTGGCGCGGCCGCAGCTGCTGAGCGAGCTGGCCGAGCACTTCGGCGCCCAGTGCGTGGTGATCGCGATCGACGCCAAGCGCGATGGGGAGGGCTGGGGCGTCTACGTCAACGGCGGCCGCAAGCGGGTCGAGGGGCGCGACGCGGTCGGCTGGGCCCGCGAGGCGGTCGAGCGCGGCGCCGGCGAGGTGCTGCTGACCAGCATGGACCGCGACGGCACCAACGATGGCTACGACATCGAGCTGACCCGTGCCGTCGCCGACGCTGTGCCGGTGCCGGTGATCGCCTCCGGCGGGGCGGGCAACCTCGGGCACCTGAGCGAGGCGATCGCCGCTGGCGGCGCCGACGCCGTGCTCTGCGCCTCGATCTTTCACTACGGGACCTACCGTGTGCGCGAGGCCAAGCAGCGCCTCGCCGCCGACGGGATCCCGGTCCGCCTCTAGCGCGCCCCCCAGTAGCGCCCGGCCGTGGTAAGGAAGGGGGCGATGACGAAGCCGGCGAAGCTGAACGAGGACCTGGCGCAGGCGCTGGAGGGCACCTACCCGGAGCTGGCAGCCGTCCGCGAGCGGGCGGAAGGCGAGCCGATCTATCTGGTCGGTGGCGCCGTCCGCGACCTGCTGCTCGGCCGCGGGCGAGCTGACCTCGACCTGGTCGTCGAGGGCAATGCCGCCGGCCTGGCGGCGCGACTTGGCTCCGAGGTCGTCGAGCACGACCGCTTCGCGACCGCGAAGGTCAGGCTCGACGAGCACGAGGTCGACATCGCCACCGCCCGCACTGAGACCTACGCGTCGCCTGGCGCCCTCCCCGACGTCGAGCCGGCCAGCCTGCTCGATGACCTCGCCCGCCGCGACTTCACGATCAACGCGATGGCGGTCCCGATCGACGGCGAGCCGCGATTGATCGACCCCCACGGCGGCCGCGAAGACCTCGCCGAGGGCCTGCTGCGGGTGCTGCACCCGGACTCTTTCGTCGACGATCCGACCCGGGCCCTGCGCGGCGCCCGCTACGCGGCGCGGTTTGACTTCGAGCTGGCGCCGGTCACGGCTGAACTGGTCAAAGCGGTCGAGCTCGACACCGTCTCGGAGAGCCGGCGCGAGGCTGAGCTGATGCGGCTGGCGGCGGAACCCGAGGGGGCGCGGTCGCTGGCCCTCGCGGTCGAGTGGGGCTTGGTCGAGGCGCAGCCCGGTGGCGTCGAGCTGGCGTCGAGCGTCGACTCCCTGCTCAAGGTCGCGCCTTGGGACGGCTTTGCCGATCGCCCGCAGGCGCTGTTGACCGCGGCCCGCGGTCCCGTTGGCACCGAGCGGCAGCTGTCCGGAGCCCAGCCTGGGAAGCCGTCGCAGGCCGTCGACCTGGCCCGCGAGCATTCGCCAGTGACGCTGGCCCTGGCCCGTGCCCTGGGCGCCGCGTGGCTTGACCGCTACGTGGCTGAGTGGCGGCTGGTCGAGCTTGAGATCGACGGCGACGACCTGATCGCGGCCGGCATCCCCCAGGGCCCGGCTCTGGGACGGGGCCTGCGGGCAGCCCTCCGCCGCAAGCTCGACGGCGAGATCGATGGCCGCGACCAGGAGCTGTCGACGGCCTTAGAAGCGGCGAGGGGATAGATGGAGTGGCGTGAGCAGAACGGGGTCCGCTGGCTCCAGGCACGGCTGCCTGGAGCTACCGCCACCTTCTCGACCCGGGTCGGCGGCGTCAGCGAGGCGCCGTACGAAAGCCTCAACCTCGGCATCCTCACCGACGACAGCAAGGACGCTGTGGCTGAGAATCACAGGCGCCTTGCCGCCGCGCTCAGCCTCGATCCCGAGCGAATCGTGGCCGGGCGACAGGTCCACGGCGCCGAGCTCGCTGTTCACTCACAGCCCCCGATCGATCGGCCCGAGGTCGACGGCCACATCACCGCCGAGCCCAACCTGGCGCTGCTCGTCTTCGTTGCCGACTGCCTGCCCATCGCGCTTGCCGGGCCTGGCGGGGTGGCGATGCTGCACTGTGGCTGGCGCGGCTTAGCCGCGGGAATCGTCGCCAAGGGCGCCGCCGCGGTCAGTGCCACCCATGCGGCGATCGGGCCCGGGATCGGGCCCTGCTGCTTCGAGGTCGGCGAGGAGGTGCTCGGCGCCTTTTCGAGCCTTGGCGAGGGCATCGCCGACGGCCGCATGCTCGACCTGCCCGAGGTCGCCCGTCGCCTCCTTGCCGAGGCCGGGGTGGGGGAGATCGAGCCGGCTGGGCTCTGCGTTAGCTGCGAGCCGGAGCTGTTCTTCTCCCACCGCCGCGATAGCGGCCGCACCGGCCGCCAGGCCGGCCTGGCCTGGCTCGACGCCGAGGCAGTCTGAGCGATGGTCGAGCCGATTCGCGATATCGACCCGGTCAAAGTTGCGGCAAACCTGAGGGCGGTGCGGGAGGTCGCCGGCGATGCGGTCGAGATCTTGGCGGCGACCAAGTACGTGCCCGAGGAGGAGATGGGCGCGCTGGCCGAGGCCGGCGTCACCCTCGTCGGCGAGAACCGCCAGCAGTCGCTGGCCGCCAAGCAGGGGCGCTGGGGCGATGCCTTCCTGTGGGACTTCATCGGCGCCCTGCAGAGCCGCAAGGTCAAGCAGCTGACGCCGATCTGCCGCTTGATCCACTCCGTCGCCAGCGATTCGGCCCTTGAGCAGCTCGGCCGCCACGGCACTTCAGAGACCGAGGTCCTGATCGAGGTCAACGTCGCCGGCGAGGAGGGCAAGGCCGGGATCGCCCCGGGCGATCTCGCCGGCTTCCTCGAGCGCTGCCCAGTCAAGGCCTCCGGCCTGATGACGATGCCTCCTTTCAGCGAAGACCCCGAGGCTTCGCGCCCTCATTTCGCCCGCCTCGCCGAGCTGGCGAGTGAACACAACCTTCCCCGGCTCTCGATGGGAACTTCGCAGGATTGGCGCATAGCGGTCGAGGAGGGGGCGACGATCATTCGCCTGGGAACCGCCCTTTACGTGTGAATCGCCTCTAGCTCAGTCATAATCCGTAAAGGAGTCGGCTGCTGAAGGCCGAAAGACGCGATACCCATGGCCCTACGAGATACATGGCACCGAGCGCTGGTCTACTTCGGCCTTGCCGAGGATCACGACTACGGTCCCGAATACGACGAAAGCTTTGAGCCGGAGACCGGCTCCGAGGAACTCTTCGAGTCGCGCCAGGAGCGCGAGGCCGCGCCGGTCAGGCGCCTGCCGACCGCACGCCGTGCACGCCGCGACGAGATCGATGACATTTTTGCCGACGACGAGCCGATTTCCGCCTCGCGGACGCGGACCCTGCGCCCGGTCGGCAACGGTGGCTCCGATGTCCAGGTCCACCTCGTCATCCCCCGCAACTTCAACGACGCCCAGCAGGTCGCCGACCAGTTCAAGCGCCAGGTGCCGGTGATCCTCAACCTGCAGACGACCGACCACGAGCTCTCGAAGCGGATGATCGACTTCTGTTCCGGGCTGACCTACTCGCTCGACGGCGGGATGCAGCGAGTCGCCGAGAAGATTTTCCTGCTCACGCCCCGCAACGTCGAGGTTTCAGCCGAGGAAAAGGCCCGCTTGCTCGACAAGGGGTTCTTCAACCAGTCTTAGTTACTAGGCTGGGCCGATGATCGTTGGATTCGTCGGCTCGGGCAGCATGGCTGCCGCCATGGCTCGTGGCTGGACCGGCGAGTTCGAGGCGATGCTTTTCTCTGACTCCGGATCGGGCCGCGCGGCGGCTCTGGCTGGGGAGCTTGGCGGCGAGGTTGCGTCCAACCCCGAGATCGCCCAGAGGGCCGATGTTGTCGTGCTGGCTGTGAAGCCGGCCAAGCTCGCAGATGCGGCGGCTGAGCTTGGCGAGGCGAAGGCCGTCGTGTCGCTGCTCGGGGCCACTCCGCTGGCGCTCGTCTCGGAGGCATTGCCCGAAGCCGATGTTTGCCGGGTTATGCCCAACGTCGGGGTCGAGGTGCGCAAGGGCGTGCTTTGTGTAGCCGGAGCTTCTTCTGAGGCGCTACGCCAGAAGCTGGCGATCCTGGGACATCTGGTGATGCTGCCGGATGCCCAGTTCGACGCCGCCACGGCGGTGATGGGCTGCTCTCCCGCCTACCTCGCCCTCGCGGTTGAGGCTTTGGCCGACGCCGGCGCAGCCGCGGGCCTTGATCCGGATCTGGCCCGGGAGCTGGTCGTGGAGACGGCCGCCGGAACCGCGGAGCTGCTGCGGGTCCGCCACCCCGCCGACGTCCGCAAGGCGGTCGCCTCTCCGGGTGGCAGCACCGAGGCCGGGCTGGAGGCACTTGACCGGGAGGGGGCGCGGGGCGCCTTCGAGGCCGCGGTCGAGGCCTCGCTGGAGAGGATGCGCGGGTGATCGCGGCGCTTACCCGCGGCGATGTCGCCGACTACGTCAACGCCATCTTCATCGTCTACATCATCCTCGTCTTCGGCAATATCGTCATCTCCTTCGTGCCGCGGATGCCCTACCGGCCCTGGCTGCGCACGTTGCTCGACTTCATCACAGAGACAACCGATCCCTACCTCAACTTCTTCCGCCGCTTCCTGCCGCCGCTCGGGGGGTCCACGTTTGCGATGGACCTGAGTCCGATCATCGGAATCCTGCTGCTGTTGCTGGCGCAGAAGGTGGCCGTCACAGTAGTCGCCGGGTGAGCGATAAGCGCACTCGAGCCTGGCTGCGGGCCGGCGCGCTCTGCGCGCTCGTCATCGTGCTTGACCAGGTCGCGAAGGCGCTGGTTGAGGAAAAGATCGTGCTCGGCGAACAGGTCGGTCTGCTCGGCCCGCTGCAGCTGACCCTCTCCCACAACAACGGCGTCGCCTTTGGCCTCGCCGGGGGCGGGGGAGCAGGGTTGATCGTGGTCACGGTTGCCGCCTTGGCGCTTGTCGCCGCCCTCTTCGCCCGCAACCCTGCCCGGCCTGGGATGTGGGTCGCCTTCGGCCTGATCGCCGGCGGCGCGATCGGCAACCTCGCCGATCGCGTCAGGCTCGGCGCGGTCACCGACTTCATCGACCTGCCCCACTGGCCCAACTTCAACCTCGCCGACATGGCGATCACGGCCGGGGTCCTGGTCCTCGCCTTCATCTACCTGCGGGACGCCGAGGAGTGACCGCGGAGCTGCGGGTCGTCCACCTCGACGATCACCTCGCGATCGTCGACAAGCCGGCCGGGCTCGTGGTCCACCCGGCGCCCTCGCACAGTGGCCCGACCCTGGTCGACGAGCTGGCCGAGATCCTCGGGGGCGGCGACGACCCGGAGCGCCCCGGCATCGTCCACCGCCTCGACAAGGGCACCAGCGGCCTGCTCGTCGTCGCCCGCAGCGACGAGGCTCACGCGGCCTTGCAGGCCAAGGTCCAGCGCCGCGAGGTCGATCGCATCTACCTCGCCCTGGCCGGCGGGCGGCTGACCTCGCGCACCGGCACGATCGACGCCCCGATCGGCCGCGCCTCGCGCCAGCGCCACCGGATGGCCGTCTCCGGCGCTGCCGCCCGCGAGGCCCGCACCCACTTCACCGTGCTGGAGCTGCTGGCGGGGGAGACCTACCTCGAGGCCAAGCTGGAGACCGGGCGCACGCACCAGATCCGCGCCCATTTCGCCGCGATCGGACACCCCCTGGCCGGCGATCCCACCTACGGCGGGGCGGAGAAATACGGCCTCGAGCGCCAGTTCCTGCATGCCCACAGGCTCGCCTTCGCCCACCCGGTAACCGGCGAGCCGCTCGATTTCAGCTCGGAGCTGCCTGCCGACCTCGCCGCCGCGCTCGAGGCCGCTCGCGGCGGCTGAGCCGATCACCGTACAATCCCGCTGACCTAAACCCAATCCCCGCAGGCATCGACCCGGATCCTGCCCGGCACAGAGCCGGGTTCCGGCAAGGGCGGCGGGAGCTTCGCCAAAACAAACTCAAGGAGAATTGCTATGCCCGAGGCAGGCTTGCAGGAGCTGCTGGAGGCCGGAGTCCACTTCGGCCACCAGACGCGCCGCTGGAACCCGAATATGCGCCGTTTCATCCACGGCGAGCTGGACGGGATCCACATCATCGACTTGTTGCAGACCGAGGCCCTGCTGGAGAACGCGCGCCGTTTCGTCGGCGAGCTCGCCAGCGGCGGTGGCACGGTCCTTTTCGTCGGCACCAAGAAGCAGGCGAGCGACTCCGTCAAGGAGTGGGCCGACCGCTGCAAGATGCCCTACGTCAACAAGCGCTGGCTGGGCGGGCTGCTGACCAACTTCAACACGATGTCGACCCGGATCGCCCGTCTGCACGAGCTGCTCGGCTGGCAGGAGGAGGGCAAACTCGCCCTGCTGCCGACCAAGGAGCGGATGCGGATGCAGGCCGAACTGGTCAAGCTCGAATTCAACCTCGGCGGCGTCCGCGACATGGACCGCCTGCCCGACGCGGTCTTCGTCACCGACCTCAAAACCGAGGAGATCGCCGTCCACGAGGCCGCCCGCCTGCGGATCCCGATCATCGGCCTGGTCGACACTAATTGCGACCCGAACCCGATCGACTTCGTGATCCCCGGCAACGACGACGCGATCCGCTCCTGCCAGCTGATCATCGGCACGATCGGCGCCGCCGTCGAGACCGGCTCCAGCGCCTGGCGCGTGCAGGAGGAGAAGCGCATCGCCGAGGAAATGGCGCGGCGCAAAAAGGAGGAAGAAGAGCGGCGCAAGCGCGAGGAGGAAGAGAAAGTCCGCGTTGCAGCCGAGGAAGCAGCCAAAAAAGCCGCTGCCGAGGCGGAGGCCGCCAAACAGGCCGCTGCCGCCGCAGCGACGCCTGCCCCGGCGCCTGCAGCCCCGGCTCAGCCCGCTGCCCCGGAGGCAGCTCCGGCCAAAGCCCCGGCGCCTGTCAAAGCCGAGCCGGCCCCAGCCGCAGAGAAAGCTCCTGTTGAGGCAGCGGCGCCCGAGGCTAAAGCCGAGGCGCCCGCAGTCGCTGAGAAAGCACCAGACGAGACCCCAGCCGAGGGGGAGTCGAAGGAGGGAGAGGGCAAATGAGCGTTACCGCTGCCGATGTGAAAGCGCTGCGCGACCGCACGGGCGCGGCGATGATGGATTGCAAAGCGGCCCTGACCGAGGCCGACGGCGACACCGAGCGCGCGATCGAGCTGTTGCGGGTCAAGGGCCAGGCCTCCGCCGCCAAGCGCGAAGGCCGCGGCACCGACGAGGGCGTCGTCGCCTCCTACATCCACGCCAACGACAAGGTCGGGGCGATGGTCGAGGTCCAGTGCGAGACCGATTTCGTCGCCCGCAACGAGGACTTCAAGGTCTTCGCCTACCAGGTCGCCCTGCACGTGGCCGCCACCGCGCCCAAGTTCGTCTCCACCGAGGAGATCCCGGAGGAGGAGCGCGAGGCCGAAAAGCGGGTCTTCCTGGAGAAGGCGCGCGAGGACGGCAAACCGGACGAGATCGTCGAGAAAATCGTCGAGGGCCAGCTCGCCAAGTGGGCGAAGGAAGTCGCCTTGCTCGACCAGTCCCACGTCAACGCCGAGAAACACGACTCGAAGACGATCGAGGAGCTGCGCCAGGAGCTGGCGGCCAAGACCGGTGAGAACGTCCGCATCGCCCGCTTCTCGTATTTCCGCGTCGGCGAGGGCTAGGGTCTGTCGACATGACCCCCGAACCGAGATTCGGGCGCATCCTGCTGAAGCTCTCAGGCGAGGCGCTGATGGGCGAGCTCGACCACGGCACCGACGCCGGCGAGGTCGAGCGGATCGCCCACCAGGTCGGCGCGATCCGCAACCGTGGCGTCGAGGTGGCGATCGTCGTCGGCGCCGGCAACATCTACCGCGGCCTGCAGGCGGCGGCTGCCGGCATGGACCGCGCCACCGGCGACTACATGGGGATGCTGGCGACGGTGCTCAACGCCCTGACCCTGCAGGACGCGCTGGAGCGGATCGATCAGCACACGCGGGTGATGTCGGCGATCGATGTCAAGGAGGTCGCCGAGCCCTACATCCGCCGCCGCGCCATGCGCCACCTGGAGAAGGGCCGGGTCGTGATCTTCGCCGCCGGCACCGGCAACCCGTTCTTCACCACCGACACGGCGGCGGCGCTGCGGGCGCTGGAGATCCACGCGCAAGCGATCCTGATGGCCAAGAACGGGGTCGAAGGCGTCTACGACGCGGACCCCGCAACTCACCCCGAGGCCAAGTTCATCCCCGCGATCAGCCACCGCGAAGCGATCGAGCGCGGCCTCAAAGTGATGGACTCGACCGCGCTCTCGCTCTGCATGGACAACGACCTGCCGATCTACGTCTTCAACATGGGAGACGAGCGCAACATAGATAGGATCGTCTCCGGTGAGAGGGTGGGCACGCTGGTCTCCAGCACGCCCGCGTCCTAGGAGAACGGGAGCCCAGTGGAGCTGATCGACGAACTGCTCGAAGATGCGAAAGGCCGGATGAGGAAGTCGGTCGAGTCGAGCCGTGGCGAGCTGGCCACGGTCCGCACCGGCCGCGCCTCGCCGCATTTGCTCGATCGCATCTCGGTCGACTACTACGGTGCGGTAACCCCGCTCAAGCAGCTCGCCAACGTTGCCACCAGCGACGCCCGCCTGCTGACAGTGACCCCGTTCGACAAGTCCTCGATCGGGGCGATCGAGAAATCGATCCAGGAGTCCGATATCGGCCTGACGCCGAGCAACGACGGCAACGTGATCCGCCTGCAGATCCCCGAGCTGACCGAGGAGCGCCGCCGCGAGATGGTCAAAGTCGTCCACGGAGTCGCCGAGGAGGGGCGGATCGCGATCCGCAACGTCCGCCGCGACATCATGAGCGACCTGCGCGAGCTGAAGAAGGAGGGCGAGGCCGGAGAGGACGACGAGCGCCGGGCCGAGTCCTCGCTGCAGAAGCAGACCGACGAGGCGATCGCCGAGATCGACGCCCTGCTCAAGGGCAAGGAAGAAGAGATCCTCGAAGTGTGACCGCCTCCGCGCGGTACGTAGCCATCATCACCGACGGCAATGGCCGTTGGGCGAAGAAGCAGGGCCTGCCCACGGTGGAGGGCCACCGGGCCGGCGCCGACGTGCTCAAGGCCCGTCTCCGCGACGCCGCTGAGCTGGGGGTCGAGGAGCTGACGGTCTTCTCTTTCTCGACCGAGAACTGGTCGCGGCCGGACGAGGAGGTCGCCGGCCTGATGACGATGCTCGACGAGCGGATCCACAGCGAAACGCCGGAGCTCGACAAAGAAGGCGTGCGGATGCGCTTCATCGGACGACGCGAGGGAGTGGATCCGCAGTTGGTCGAGCGGATGGAGTGGGCCGAAGCGACGACGGCCGGCAACAGCCGGATCACGCTCTTCATCGCCTTCAACTACGGCGGCAGGGCGGAGATCGTCGACGCGGCGCGAAGCTTCGAGGGGGGCTCCGAGGAGGAGTTCCGCCGCCACCTCTACGCAGCCGAGATGCACGACCCAGACCTCTTGATACGAACCAGCGGCGAGAAGCGGATCTCCAACTACCTGCTCTGGCAGTGCGCCTACTCGGAGCTGGTCTTCCGCGACGAGCTCTGGCCGGACTTCACCCGCGAGGCCCTGGAAGGGTCCCTGCGCGAGTTCGAGGCGAGGCAGCGCCGCTTCGGGGCGAGGACCTGAGCGTGGACCTCTTCGACGACGACATGTTTGCCGAGGACGAGCCGCGTCCCAAACCCGGGCCACGGCCAGCTCCGCGGCGGGGGCGCCTGCGCGGCGAGACCGCGAAACGGGTCCTCGTCGCGATCCCCTGGATCATCTTCGCGATCGCGATCACCGTCGCCGGCGGCCTCGTCTTCGCAGTCGCGATGATCGCGATTGGGATCGTCTGCCTGCGCGAGTACATGGAGATGACGGCAGCACAGCGCCCGATCCAGATCGCCGCCTACATCGCGGTCACGGCGCTGATCCTCGCCGCCCATTTCGGCACCTCCTACAACGTGCTGCTGATCCTCGCCGCCTCGTTCCCGCTGCTCTTCGCCTTTGCCGCCAGCGGCGGCCCTCACCAGGGAATCACCGTTTCGATGGGGATCACGCTGCTGGGGATTGTCTGGATCGGCGTCCCCTTGGTCCACGCCGTCTTTCTCCGCGACCTGCCCAGCCATGGCGCGGCGCTGCTCGTCGACGTCCTGATCGGCACCTTCGTCACCGACACCGCGGCCTACGCCACCGGCCGCATGTTCGGCAGCCACAAAATCGCCCCCAGCCTCTCGCCCAACAAGACCCTCGAGGGCTTGATCGGCGGCTTCGTGATCGGCACGATGGGCTTCTGGTTCGCCGGCCTCTATCAGGACTGGCTTACCGGGATCGACGCCCTCCTAATCGGCGCCGCCGTGGCCGCGATCGCCCCGGTCGGAGACCTCTTCGAGTCGATGCTGAAGCGCGACCTCGGCAAAAAGGACACGGGCACGATCTTCGGCCCCCACGGCGGCATGCTCGACCGCCTCGACGCGGTCTTCTTCACGGTGGTGGTTGGCTACTACCTCGCCGTCCAGCTGGTCTACTGAGCCCAAGGGGGGAGAGTTTCCGCCGCCCCAGACTTAGTGGCGTGTGCGCTTCAGTCGACATGCCAAGAATCGAATGCGGCTTTATGGCCTTCTCGTCGAAGAGATCGAAGGGGTCGTTGTGCCTGGCAATCTGCGCGCTCTCGACGCCCATAATCGTCCGATCTTCGATGGTCGGGGTCGCGATGGTCAGGAGATCGAAGTGGTCATGGCGCTTGACGTGCCCGATTTTGTGATTACGGTGTTTGCAGAGAAGAAATGATGCGCGCGGACTACGACAGCCAAGCCAACGCAATCCAGATATCCCTAGTGGACGCTGCGACTGCTGACCGTGCTGAAAAAATTGGCGAGCCTCTAGCCGCGGTCGTCGCAATAGCTGACAACGTGGCGGTTGCTGTTGACCTGCTTTGTCCCGATCTGGGGATCGAGGTACCGCTGCGCGAAGCCGCTGAGAGGAATGGCCTGGATGCGGAGGAACTCATCGCCGCCGCACAGGCCGCGCTTGCTGCTCCCGATCGAGTGGTCACAGTGGCCGTCGGCATTCGCGCCGCAGCCTGATAACTCGGTCGACAGAGTCGCCCACCTATCCTCCCTGACTGATGAAGAAGCTGGTGATACTCGGGTCGACCGGCTCGATCGGGACCCAGGCGCTGGAGATCGTTGCCGCGTCCGAGGAGCTGCAGGTCGTTGGCCTGGCGGCCGGGTCGAGCTGGGAGCTGACGGTCGAGCAGGCCCGTCAGTTCGGGGTGCCGGCGATCGCGCTTGCCGACGAGGGGGCGATCGCCCAGGCGCGCGATGCCTGGAGCGGGCGGATACTGGCCGGGCAGGACGGGGTACGCGAGCTGATCGTGGATTCCGGCGCCGACATCGTCCTCAACGGCATGGTTGGCGCCGCTGGACTGGGTCCCACCGTCATCGCCCTGACCGAGGGCATCGACGTCGCCCTCGCCAACAAGGAGAGCCTGGTGATCGGCGGCGAGCTGGTGATGGCCCTGGTCGAGGCGACCGGCGCCCGGCTGCTGCCGGTCGACTCCGAGCACTCGGCTCTTTTCCAGCTGATTAACGCCGAGCCGCCCGGCACGGTCGCCCGGCTGATGCTGACCGCCTCGGGCGGGCCATTCCGTGGCCGCGACGATCTCTCCGGGGTCTCCGTCGCCGACGCCCTCGCTCACCCGACCTGGGAGATGGGTGGCAGGATCACGATCGACTCGGCGACGCTGATGAACAAGGGCTTCGAGGCGATCGAGGCCCATCACCTCTTCGCCATCCCCTACGAGCGGATCGGTGTTGTCGTCCACCCGCAGTCGATCGTCCACTCGCTGATCGACCTGATCGACGGCGCCTCGCTGGCCCACCTCGGCTATCCCGACATGAAGGTGCCGATCTCCTACGCCCTCCACTTCCCCGATCGAGCCGCGGTCGATGTGCCCCGGCTCGACCTCGCCGCGATCGGCGAATTGACCTTCGAGCAGCCTGACCCCGAGACCTTTGCCTGCCTGCGCCTGGCCCGTGAGGCCGGCGAAGCGGGGGGGACGGCGCCCTGCGTGCTGAACGCCGCCGACGAGGTCGCCGTCGCCGCCTTCCTTGACGGCCAGATTCCTTTCACAGGCATCGCCGCGGTGATCGAGCGCGTAATAGAGGAGATGCCCGCCCGCCCGGTCACCCACTTCAACGACCTCTTCGACGCCGACGCCGAGGCCAGGCGCCGCACCGACGAGCAGGTCCAAGGGTTGACACTGGCATGAGCTCCGCGCTGAACTGGGTTCTGGTCGTCTTCGGCTTCTGCCTTTTGGTCATCCTCCACGAGGCTGGCCACTTTTTCGCCGCCAAGGCCACCGGAATGCGCGTCGAGCGCTTCTTCCTCTTCCTTGGCCCCAAGCTCGTCTCGATGAAACGGGGCGAGACCGAGTACGGGATCGCGGCGATCCCGATTGGGGGCTACGTGAAAATCACCGGCATGAATCCCGAGGAGGAGCTGCCGCCGGAGGTGGCAGCCCGGGGCTATTACCGCCAGCCGGTCTGGAAGCGGATCGTCGTCATCGGCGCCGGCCCTGCGGTGAACATCGTGCTTGCCTTCGCGATCCTTTTCGTCCTCGCCTTCAGCGCCAACGAGCCGACAACCAAGATCGAATCGGTCGTTCCCAAGTCCCCCGCCGCGGCGGTGGGGCTAAAGCCGGGCGACCGTGTCGTCGCAATCGACGGCAAGTCATACCCGGACCTCGACGCCACCGCCCGCCTCGAACACTTCAGCAAGGCGATCGCAGAACACCACTGTGTCGCAGGGGCAACGGACAAGGGGTGCCGCGCGACCACGCCGGTCAAGTTGGAGGTCAACCGCGCCGGCAACACACGGGTTATCGAGGTCTACCCGACCTACGACCCCAGCATCAAGCAGGCCAGGATCGGATTCAAATACGGGGAAGAGCCGATGCACCTCAACGCCTCCGGCGCGGTCTCCCATGCCTCAGGCCAGATATGGGAAGTCACCTCTGGCACCTTCCACGTCTTCAGCCACATCTTTGAATCTGAGCAGCGCAAGCAGGTTTCCGGCGTCGTCGGCGTTGGCGATGTCGCTCATCAGGTCGTCGGCTTCAGCGCCAGCGCCGCGCTTGGGCTCCTAGCTCTCGTCAGCCTCTCGCTCGGCCTGATCAACCTTTTGCCGATCTTGCCACTCGACGGCGGCCACATCTTCTGGAGCCTGGTTGAGAAACTGCGGGGGGCGCCAGTCTCGATGCGGGTGATCGAGCGGGCCACGGTGCTCGGCTTCCTCCTCGTCGCTGCCCTGATGTTCGTCGGCCTCAGCAACGACATCGGCCGCCTCACCGGCGAAGGCTTCAACGTCCGCTAGCGACGACCTTGAAGCTGCGCTTGGCGGGGGTCGGGTCGATCAGTCCAGCCGAGGCCGCCCGGACTTCGAATGTGTGGTGGCCGAGCGCCAGCGCCTTCGTCGTGAACGGCGACTGGCAGGCCTTGAAGGCGGCGGAGTCGAGGCGGCACTGGAACGTCGATCCCGCGAGGCCTGATCTGAACTTGAAAGTCGGTGTCCGGTCCTTCGTCTTGCTCGGAAGCGGGCCCGAGAACGACGTCTGTGGGAAGACGGCCACCGATGAGACGGGGCTGGTCAGGCTCGGCTTGGTCACGGTGACGTCGATGGCTGGCGCGCCAAGATCGACGATCCAGGTGTAGCTGGCGGGGCTCGGATCCGGCCCGGCGCCGTTTATGCCCCGCACCTGGAAGGTGTGCTGGCCCTCGGCGAGCCCGGTGTAGATCTGCGGGCCGCCGAAGGGGCAGGGGCTGAACGGGGCGGAGTCGAGCTTGCATTCATAACTGGTCGCCGTCGGCGCTTCGTAGGTGAATTCGGCCGTGGCGCTGCCAGAGAGGGACGGCGGGCGGTCGTCGATCGCGGTGTTGGGCGGCCCGGGACAGGTCGTCTCGGTTGGCGTGGCGGAGTTGCTGCGCGGCGTGGGGGCGACCTCGGAGAAATCGGCAGAGCTGACGTTGGTGTCGTCACTGTCTTCAAGCAACGTTGCGCAGCCGGGCGCGATCGAGCGCCTGATCGCCTTCCCGACTGTGATCCCAGAGGGCGAGGCGGGCGTGCCCACGCCGGTTCCGGCCGCCGACTGCAGCACGGCTCCACCGCTGAAGTTGCCCCAGGCCACGCAGTCGGCGGGCGCGCCGCCGGCGTTCCAGCAGACAGCGCCTCCGGCCGCGGGGATGCTGAGGCCCGCGTCGACCAGGTCCGGGGTGACCCCGGCAAAGGTCGTGCTGACTTCGCTGTCGCCGATCAGGACCGTCCGCTGGTTTTCCGATTTCGCCACCGCGGCGCTGAAGGTGGAGGTGTGGACTAGGGCGCCCGTCGAGCTGTAGACGGTGAGCGAGTGGCCGCTGAGGGCGTTCTGGCCACTGGCGTACATCTGCAGCTCGACATAGCTGTCCTCGCCTGCGCCTGGATAGACCTCACGCACCTTGATCAGGTGGAACGTCGCCTCGGCGGCGGGCGCGATCGTCAGCATCGCGACCGTGATCGCTGCCAGGCAGGCAAAAAAGCGCCGCACTCCCATGTTCCAAGCCTACGACCAAGCCCGGAAGCCGGGCCGGTACGCTTCGCCAATGGCTTCCAAGCGACAGATCTTCGTCGGCAAGGTGCCGATCGGCGGCGGCGCCCCGGTCGCGGTGCAGACGATGACCAAGACCGAGACCGCGAATCTGGCGGCGACGATGGAGCAGATCCGCAAAGTCGCCGACGCCGGGGCCGACATCGTCCGCTGCGCGGTGCCGCGCGAGCAGGACGCCGAGGCGCTGAAGACGATCGTCAAAGAATCGCCGATCCCGATCATCGCCGACATCCACTTCAACCACACCCTGGCGTTGAAAGCGATCGACGCCGGCGCCCACTGCATCCGGCTCAACCCAGGCAACATCGGCGGCCGCGAGAAAGTCGCCGAGGTCGCGGTCAAGGCGACCGCCGCCGGAGTGCCGATGCGGATCGGGGTCAACTCCGGCTCGTTGCCGAAACACCTGCACGCGCTGGAGCGCGAAGCGCCGGTCGAGGCGCTGGTCGCCGCCGCGGTCGAGTTCGTCGAGCTGATGGAGGGCCTCGACTTCGAAGACTTCAAGATCTCGATCAAGTCGACCAACGTGCCGAACACGATCGCCGCCAACCGCCTGCTCTCCGAGAAGGTCCCCTATCCGCTGCACCTGGGGATCACCGAGGCCGGGACCAAATGGTCGGGCTCGCTGAAATCGGCGGTCGGGCTGGGGACGCTGCTCGCCGATGGGATCGGCGACACGATCCGGATCTCGCTCTCGACCTTCCACGCCGAGGAGGAGGTCAAGGTCGCCTGGGAGATCCTCAAGGCGCTGCAGCTGCGCGAGCGCGGCCCGGTCCTGATCGCCTGCCCGACCTGCGGCCGGCTCCAGTTCGACATGGACGCCGTCGTCACCGAAATCGAGCAGCGCCTCGAAAGCTATGCCGAGCCGGTCGAGGTCGCCGTCCTCGGTTGCGCGGTGAACGGGATCGGCGAGGCCAGCCACGCCGACTTCGGCATCACCGGGGCCAAGAACGAGGGCTTGATCTTCGCCCACGGCAAGCCGCTGCGAAAGGTCCCGCAGGCGACCTTGGTCGACGCCCTCTTCGAGGAGATCGACAAGTCGCTCGACCGCGGCAAGGTCGAGGTCGACGCCGCCAAGTCCGCCGAGGGGGGCGAGTGGCTGGCCAAGATCGAGGAGGAAAACGCCGGCGAACTCACCCCCGAGAAGATCGCCAAGATGGAGCACGAAGCTGCCGAGAAAGGCGAGTCCGATCGGGTCCTGATGGACGAGGCTGTGTCGCCGACGGCCGGGCGCAGGTTCACCAGGGCGTAGGGCGCTGGGCGCGCGGGGCCTGACGCCGCGCTGGGGCACTCTCGGCGGCCCTTTCGCGCTGCTCCGGGCGATGGGACACCGCGCACCTTGAGCTCAATCCTTGCCCTCCACAGCCTTCGGGCCGGCGAGTCCGCCCCATCCCGACGCCACCCACGCGAGCAGCGACCCCGGCTGACCAGAAGCTCCGAAGCCGCGCGAAAGCTCCATAGCTCCGGGTGGCCTGCAAGTTTCCGCGCGGCTTCGAAGCTCTAGCTGCTGCGCGGACGCCTCGCTCGCGGGTGGCGTCGGTGCGGGGGTGGACTCCGCCGCGCGGAGTCTGCTGAGGGCGAGGCTTCTGCCCTGCGAGCGCTTCCGGCCTGTCGCCCGAAGCAGATCGCAGCGCAAGGAGGGTGCCCCCGCGGCGGCGTCAGGCCCCGCAGCCAGGCGCCCCGACGGATAGGTTTCCCCCGTGACTCGTTTGAGCCAGACGCTGCTGCCGACGCTCAAGGACGCCCCTGCCGACGCGGAGGCGGTCTCCCACAAGCTGATGGTGCGGGCGGGGCTGATCCGCCAGGTCGGAGCTGGCCTGTGGACGTATCTGCCCGCCGGCTGGCGCGCCCACCGCAAGGTCGAGGCGATCCTGCGCGAGGAGATGGAGGCGATCGGCTGCCAGGAGATGCTGATGCCGGTGCTGCAGCCCTCAGAGGCTTGGGAGAAGACCGGGCGCTACGCGATCAACGAGCTCTTCAAGCTCGACGACCGCAAGGGCTCGCCGATGGTGCTGGCGATGACGCATGAGGAGTGCGTCACCACGCATGTCTCCCGCGACATCCGCTCCTACCGTGACCTGCCGATGATGCTGTTCCACCTGCAGACCAAGGGGCGCGACGAGGCACGGCCGCGGGCCGGGGTGCTGCGCACCCGCGAGTTCACGATGAAGGACGCCTACTCCTTCGACCGCGACGAGGAGGGGTTGGCCCGCTCCTACGAGCTGCAGGCCGGCGCCTACGAAAAGATCTTCAATCGCTGCGGGCTGATCTGGTACCGGGTCGAGTCCGACGTCGGGATGATGGGCGGCTCCGGCGCTGACGAGTACATGGCGCCCTGCCCGGCCGGCGAGAACGAGGTGGCGCTGGCGGCCGGCTATGCCGCCAACGTCGAGGTCGCCTCGGCCGAGGCGCAGCCGGTTGAGCTGCCGGTGGCGCTGGACGCGCCAGAGCAAGTCTCGACGCCGGGGCTGACCACGGTCGAGCAGGTCTCAGAGGCGCTTGAGGTCCCGGCCGGGGCGTTGATCAAGGCGATGCCGGTGATTGTCGAGGGCCGCGGCATGGTCCTCGTCCTGCTCCGCGGCGACCACCGCCTCAACGAGGTCAAGTTGCGCAACGCGCTCGGCGCCGACTTCCGCCAGGCCGGCGCCGAGGAGATCGAGGCCGAGCTCGGCCCGGTCGGCTACATCGGCCCGGTCGGGGCCGATATCCCCGTCGTCAAGGACGTGGCGATCGCCGGCGACTCCTTCATCTGCGGCGCCAACGAGGCCGACGCCCACCTGCGCGGCGTCCGCCCCGGACGCGACTTCGAGTTCGAGCAGCTCGACGTGCGCGCGGTCGAGGCCGGCGACACCGTCGACGGCAGCGCGATCGAGATCGAGCCGGCGATCGAGATCGGCAACATCTTCAAGCTCGGCACTCGCTACTCAGAGCCGCTCGGCGCCACCTACCTCGACGAGGAGGGCGTGGAGCGGCCGATCGTGATGGGCAGCTACGGGATCGGCCCGGCCCGCATCCTCGCTGCCGCGATCGAGCAGGGCCATGACGAGAACGGCATCGTCTGGCCGAAGGCGATCGCCCCCTGGGAGATCCACCTCGTCTCCCTGGCCAAGGCCGGCGAGCCTGAGCGCGAAGCCGCCGACACGATCTACGAGAAGCTGCGCACGGCCGGCGCCGACGTGCTCTATGACGATCGCGATGCCGGCCCTGGGCAGAAGCTGACCGACGCCGAGCTGCTCGGCTGCCCGCTGCGGGTCGTGGTCGGACGCCGCGGCCTCGCCGACGGGATCGTCGAGGCCCAGGAGCGGGGGAGTGGGGAGGAGCACAGCCTGCCGGTGGCGGCGGCCAGCGAACACATCCTGGTCCTGTTGCAGGGGATGAATGACTGAGGCGACCCCGTTCGGGCGGGGCCGCCTGCGCCGCCTCTTCGGGCTCGACCGCACCGGCCCGAAACCGCGCCAGACGCGCAAGGGCGAGCCGCTCAACCCCTGGACGATCCCCAACGCCGTCGGCTACCTGCGGCTGGCGGCGCTCCCGGTCTTCCTCTACCTCGCCTACGAATCGGGCGATGGCCGCAGCGCTCCCGCGGCGATCGTCTTCTGGCTGATCGCCGCCGGCGACTACCTCGACGGCTTCCTCGCCCGCGTCACCGGCCAGTACAGCCGCATGGGGGCGTTGCTGGACCCGCTGGTCGACCGCCTCACGATCCTCTCCGGCGCCGTCGTCTGCTGGAGCTTTGAACTGCTGCCGCGCTGGGCGCTCGCCCTGCTGGCGCTGCGCGAGCTGGTGATGCTGTTCCTCGCCCAGTACGGGCTGCGCCACGGCGTCGACATCGAAGTCAACTGGCCGGGCCGGGTCTCGGTCTTCCCGATCATGGGCGGGATCTTCTTCGCGATGGTCTTCGCCGGCTGGGTCCCGGCGGCGGCGCTGATCATCGGTCTGGCGCTGGCGATCGTCGCCACGGTGCTCTACGCGCGGACCGGAATTCGCGCCGTCCGCGCCGCTCGCGACTTGCAAGCGAGCCCTCACTCTCCATAAACCTTCAACCTTCAGTTGAACCTTTGGCCCAGGTCAACCTATAATCCGTCAGACGAGGCAAACGGAGGCCAATGCCTCTCAACCAAGGAGCGAGATGGAGGACACCTTTCCCGATCTGGGTTCACTCAGCGACAAAGAGCTGAAGGACCTGATCGAAAAGCTCACCGAGGAGGAGAACGAGATCTCCTACCGCCGCCGTGTGCTGCACGGCAAGATCGACATTCTGCGTGCCGAGCTGGTCAACCGCCTGCGCCAGAAGCGCGAGCGCGGCGATTCGCTGATCTCCGGCGACGACGTGCGCCAGCTGACCGAGATCCTGGCCGGCAAAGCCAGGCCCGCTGAGGACGACGAGCCCGCCGCCTAGCGCTGGGGAGGCAACGATGGCTGTCCACTGTCCCGACTGCGGCTTCGCCAACCCCGAGGGCGCGAACTACTGCCAGAAGTGCGGCGCCTACCTGGGCGTGCCGCCCGAGGGCGGCGAGGTCGAACCGACAACGATGACCTACACCGTCGACGAAACCGGCGACATGCAGCCGGTCGACATCGACGAGGTGGTCGAGCAGGTCGGGGCGGCGCTGGTGATCCGCTCCGGCGGCGGCCGTGCCGGCGAGAGCTTCAGCGTCACCGAGGACCGGGTCAGCATCGGCCGCAGCCCCGACGCCGGCGTCTTCCTCGACGACGTCACCGTCTCCCGCAACCACGCGCTGCTGGTCCGCCGCCGCGACGGCTTCTACATCGACGATCTCGGGTCGCTCAACGGCACCTACGTCAACCGCCGCCGGATCGAGTCGCACCGGCTCGCCGACGCTGACGAGATCCAGATCGGCAAGTACAAGCTCAGTTACCTGGAGAAGTAGCGATGGCCCTGCCCGAACAGCAGACGCGCGTGCCCGACTCGGCCAGCCGGCCGCGCAAGGCGCTGACGATCGGGGCCGTCTGCAAGATCCTGCAGAGCGAGTTCGACGATGTCTCGATCTCCAAGATCCGCTACCTCGAGGACCAGAAGCTGCTCAACCCGCGCCGCACTTCCGGCGGCTACCGGCTCTACAGCCAGTCCGACGTCGAGCGCTTGCGCACGATCCTGCGCCTGCAGCGCGACGAGTTCCTGCCGCTGCGGGTGATCCGCCAGGAGCTGGCGGCCGGCGGCGACATCGACCTCGGCGGGGGCAGCTCGGAGCGGCGGCCCAACGGCGGCGGCGTGCGGCGGGCGATCCTGGTCAACACCTCGAGCGCCTATCTCACCCTCGACGAGGTGGTCGAGGAGACCGGGGCCCGCCACGAGCTTGTCTCCGAGCTTGAAAACTTCGGCATCGTCGAGCCCGAGAAGCGCGACGGCCGCACCGTCTACGACGAGACCGACCGCGAGATCATCCGCTCCGCCAACGAGCTCTCGCGGGTCGGGGTCGGCGCTCGCAACCTGCGCGTCTTCCGCTCTTCAGCCGACCGCGAGGCCAATCTGCTGGAGGCGTTGTTGGGGCCATCGCTGCGCTCACGCAACCCCGATCGCCGCAAGGAGGCGCTTGAGAGCCTGGAGAACCTGGCGGCGACGGTCAGCCACCTCAAGCACCTGCTGCTCGTGCGCGATCTGCGCCGCCTGGCGGGCGAGTAGCCCCGCGCGCCGATGCCCCGAGTCACCCGCCGACGGACTATTGCGGCCCCGATCGGCGAGGTCTGGTCGCTTGTCTCCGACCCCTATAGCCTGCCTCGCTGGTGGCCGAAGGTCGGCCGGGTCGAGAACGTCGAGGCGAAGAGCGCCGGCCGCCGCAGCCAGTGGACCAAGGTCCTGGAGACGGCCGAGGGGCGCGGCGTCCGCGCCGACTTCCGCTGCCTCAGCTCGGCTGAGAACGAGCGCTACGTCTGGGAGCAGCAGCTCGAGGGCTCGCCTTTCGCCAAGCATCTGCGCAGCTCAAGCGTCGAGATCAGGCTGCGGGGCAAAGATGGCGGCACTGACATCAGCCTCGCCTCGAAGCAGGTCCTGCGCGGGATGTCGCGGCTGGGATCGCCGCTGATGCGCCGCGGCCAGGGGGCGATCCTCGACGAGGCCCTGAACGGGATCGAACTGGCGCTGACGCCATGAGCGGCCCGCGACGCGACGCCAAGTGGTGGGGCTGGGGCGACCCGGAGGTTGCGCCGGAGCTCGACGGACCGGCCTTGGAGACCCTGCGCGAGCGGATCGGCGAGCTGGAGCCGACTCCACGCAAGGCTTCGCTTGAAGACTTCGAGCTGCCCGCCGCCGAGCCGCTGCCGGCGGCCCTGACCGAGGCTGTCGGCGCTGAGAACGTCTTCAGCTCAAACGAGGACCGCCTGCGCCACTCGACCGGCCGTGGCTACGTCGACCTCGCCAAGCTGCGCCTGGGCCGGCTGGAGGCGGCGCCCGATGCGGTGCTGCTGCCTGCCGACGCCAATGCGATCCGCCGCGTGCTTGAGAGCTGCGCCGCCGAGGGCATCGCCGTCGTCCCCTTCGGCGGCGGCACCAGCGTTGTCGGCGGGGTAGAGCCACTGCGCGGCGCTCACTCGCGCTTGATCAGCCTCGACCTGAGCCGGATGCGCGAGGTCGAGGTCGACCGCCGCTCGCTCACCGCCAGGCTCGGCGCGGGCCTGCGCGGGCCTGAGGCCGAGGCCGCCCTCGGCGCGCAGGACCTGACGCTCGGCCACTTCCCGCAGTCCTTTGAGTACGCGACTATCGGCGGCTTTGCCGCGACCCGCTCCGCCGGGCAGGCGTCAAGCGGCTACGGGCGCTTCGACTCGCTGGTCAGCTCCGTCCGCCTGCT
The DNA here is from genome assembly GCA_964401995.1 of uncultured Conexibacteraceae bacterium. Lineage (GTDB taxonomy): Bacteria > Actinomycetota > Thermoleophilia > Solirubrobacterales > 70-9 > DATCBF01. The sequence goes on from CAYOAP010000010.1 coordinate 29,688, forward strand.
TGCTCCGGCGGGCGAGATGGAGACGCTGGCGACCCCTCACACCGCCGCCGGCCCCGCCCTGCGCGAGCTGATCGTCGGCTCCGAGGGTGTGCTCGGCGTCATCCCCGACGTGACCGTGCGGGTGCGGCCGGCGCCGAAAGTGAGGCGCTACGAGGCCTGGATCGCCGAGAGCTTCGAGTCCGGCGCCGAGATCGTCAGGACGCTGGCGCAGGGCCCTGGGCTGCCCGACATCGTCCGCGTCTCCGACGAGGACGAGACCAACGTCTCGCTGGCGCTCTCGGGCCCGCGGGGGACGGCCGGCAAGCTCTTCGGTGCCTACCTCGGCGCCCGCCGCCGCCGCGACGGCTGCCTGATGATCGTCGGCTTCGAGGGCGATGAGGAGTCGGTGGCCCGCCGCCGCGCCCTCGCCGTGCGGGCGCTGCGCTCGGGCGGCGCCGCCTACCTCGGCCAGGGCGCCGGCAGCTCCTGGGAGCACGGCCGCTACCAGGGGCCATACCTGCGCGACACGCTGATGGAGATGGGGGCGATGGTCGAGACCTTGGAGACCTCCCACACCTGGACCAAGCTGGCCGAGCTGCACGCGGCGGTCGGCGCCGCGATCTCTGGCTCGCTCTCGGGCCAGGGCACGCCCGGCCTCGTCTTCTGCCATCTCTCGCACGCCTACGCCGACGGCGCCTCGCTCTACTTCACCTTCATCTCCCGCGCCCGCCACGGGGCCGAGATCGAGCAGTGGCAGACGGTGAAGAAGGCGGCCTGCGAGGCAATCGTCGCCTGCGGCGGCACCATCACCCACCACCACGCGGTCGGGCGCGACCACGCTCCCTACATGGAGGCCGAGGTGGGGAGGACGGGGCTCGACGTGCTGCGGGCCGTGAAGAACCAGCTAGACCCGGCGGGGATCATGAATCCCGGCAAGCTGCTCGGCTAGCTATTTCTTCTTGATCGCCGGGCCTGTGATTTCGCCGCGGAGGACGTCCTTGCCGGTGTAGGCGGGCAGTCGTTTCTGCTTTTTGGCTTCGGCCACCTCGGATTCGTAGGCGGCGTTGTCGGTCAGCGAGATGTCGATCTTGTCGAAGGCGCCGCCGGCGACGTAGGCGAGCACCTGGGCCGGGATCGGGAACTGGGCCGCGATCGTGCCGTTCTGGGTGACGGCGACGGCGCCGACCCGCAGCACAACCGACGGCGAGCGGTAGAGCCAGACCGTGTAGGACTTGCCTTTCGGCGAGGGCTGCAGGCCTTTCGCTTCGACCTGGAGGACGGCGGTCTTCTTGATCCGGCCAAAGAGGGCCAGGCCGGCGCCTTCGCCGCCGGGGACGGGGGTCAGCACTGCTTTCGTTTCCCGGGAGGAATTGGCAGCGGTTGTGCTGGATTCGCTGCCTTCGGCGCCGCCAGCCGTGGTTTCAGTTGCTGCCGTGGTGCTGGTATCCGAGTTCGAATCGCCGCCGCCGAGATCGATCGCCCCAGTCGCGAAGAGGACGATGAGGATGACGACCACAGCGCCACCGACCCACTCAGCCAGGCGCCTGTTGCTGGTCGGCAGTGACAGCTTCGGAGAAGAGGGAGACGAAGGCTTGGCCGCAGGGGCAGCCGCCGGGGGAGGGGACGGCGCGGCCACGGGCTGCTCGACCACAGGGGCGGGCTTCGCCGGCTCGGGCGGGGGCGGGGGCGGCTCGACCGCCTTGGGCGGCGTGGGCGGAGGCGGAGGCGTGGGCGCCTCTTCGGAGTCGATCTCCGCCAGCGCCTCCTTCACCTTGGCCCGCACCTGCTCGACGCTGAGGCCCATCAGGGCGGCGATGTCGTCGTAGCCCTGCTCGCGCTGGGCGAGCAGGCGGAGCATCGCCCTCTGGTCGTCACTGAGTGCCACGGATCGGGAAGCCTACGCGAGCGGCCCCACGGATAGGGTCTGGCCGCGATGGCAGACGATCCCCGCGGACTCCATTCCCACTTCGACGCCCTGGTCGGCACCGAGTGGCTTGACGACGATCCCGACCACGCCCGGGTCCGGATCGAGCTGCGCGACGAGCTGCGCCAGCCGGTCGGGCTCCTGCACGGCGGGGTGATGTCGACCCTGGTCGAGAGCATCTGCTCGCGGGCGACGGCGCTGGCGGTGATGGGCGAGGGGATGATGGCGATGGGCCAGTCGATCAGCGTCAGCTTCATCCGCCCGGTTACCGAAGGCGGCGCCGAAGTCCGCGCCCACGCCCGCCATCGCGGCCGCACCACCTGGGTCTGGGAGGCCGAGGTCCGCGACGACAAGGACCGCCTCTGCGCCTTGAGCCAGATGACGATCGCGGTCAGGCCGCTGCCGGCCCAGCCTGCTTAACCGCCGAAGCGGTTCGTGATCGGCAGCCTTCGATCTCTTCCGAACGCCTTCGGCGTTATGCGGATGCCTGGCGCCGCCTGGCGGCGCTTGTACTCGGAGCGGTCGACCATGCGGACGACCTCGTCGACGACATCGGCGGGCATTCCGGCGGCGATCATCTGCTCGCGGCCCTGGTCGCGCTCGACGTAGGCCTCGAGGATCTGGTCGAGCAGGTCGTAGGGGGGGAGGGAGTCGCTGTCGTACTGGTCAGGCCGCAGCTCGGCCGAGGGGGCGCGGTCGAGCACAGAGGCCGGCACCTGCTCCTCGCCGGCGACGGCGTTGCGATGGCGGACCAGTTCGTAGACGAGCGTCTTCGGCACGTCCTTGATCACGGCGAAGCCGCCAGCCATGTCGCCGTAGAGGGTGGCGTAGCCGACCGACATCTCGCTCTTGTTGCCGGTCGTCAGCACCAGCCAGCCGTGCTTGTTGGAGAGCGCCATCATCAGGTTGCCCCTGATCCTGGCCTGGATGTTCTCGGCGGCGAGGTCGGGCTCGGAGGGTCTGGTGGGATCGCGCGGCAGTGAACCATCGTCCTCGGCGGCTGAGCCCTCAAAGGCGCCGGACAGCGCCCGCCCGTACTCCTCCATCGCCGACTCGATCTCGATCTCGATCAGCTCGGTTCCCAGCCTGGCAGCGATAGTCCTAGCGTCCGCCTGTGTTTCAGGGCTGGAATGAGGAGAGGGCATGACCACGCAGCTGACGTTTTTCGGCCCCAGGGCATCGGCCGCGAGCTGGGCGACGAGGGCCGAGTCGATCCCCCCCGAGAGGGCGACGCCGACATGGCGGAAGCCGTTCTTGGCGACGTAGTCGCGCAGGCCGAGGACGAGGGCGCGGTAGACCTCGGCCAGGTCCGGCAGCGGCTCGGCCAGGGGGCCGGGGGTCGCCGCCGGGATATCGCAGACGAGCAGCTCCTCTTCGAACTGGGCGGCGCGGGCGATCGGCTCGCCGCTGGCGTCGAGGACGAAGCTCTGGCCGTCGAAGACGAGCTCGTCCTGGCCGCCGACCAGGTTGCAGAAAGCGAAGTGAGTCCCGTAAGAGCGGGCGAGGGCGCCAAACATCGCCTCGCGCTCGCGCCCCTTGCCCCGGTGGTAGGGCGAGCCCGACGGGTTGGCGATCAGCTCGGCGCCCTCCGCCGCCTCGGTCGAGGCCGGCGGCCCCTCGACCCAGCAGTCCTCGCAGATCGTCAACCCGACCTCGTGGCCGCCGACATCGATGTTCATCGCCTCGACGCCGGGCGCGAAGTAGCGCTGCTCGTCGAAGACGGCGTAATTGGGCAGGCGGTTCTTGCGGTAGACGCCGCGCACGGCGCCGTCGGCGAGAACCGCGAGCGAGTTGTGGGCGCGGCGGTAGTCGCCGTCGGCCCCGGCGGCGGGCTCGGCGTAGCCGACCAGCACGACCCCGCCGCGGACCCCTTTGGCCAGCTCCTCGACGGCACGGCGGTTGGCCTCGATGAAGTGGCGCTTGAGGTAGAGGTCCTCGGCCGGGTAGCCGGGCAGGCAGAGCTCGGGGAAGATCGTCAGCTCGGCCCCGGCGGCGGCGGCGCGGGCGATCCAGTCGGCGATCTTGGCCGCGTTGCCGTCGATGTCGCCCACGGTCGGGTCGATCTGGGCGAGCGCTATGCGCATGAGGGCCTCGGCGCAGTCATCGGCGAAGTATCGCGACCTGAGCCGCCGGAGAGGGCCGCGGCGGACTGTAGGGTGGCCTGGATGCGAGCACCACGCCATCTGATCGGTGCCTCGCTGGCCTGCCTGCTTCTGTTCGCGCTGCCCACGTCGTTGGCTTCGGCAGCCCCGAAGCCCTTCCGCTTCCCACAGTCGCGGCCGACAGACCACCGGCCGACCAACCGCCACGATCCCAACCGCAACGCCTACAGCGTGCCGCAGGCGCCGAAATCGCCGCTCTGCGCCACGAACTTCTGCGTCCATTGGGTTGCCGAGGGAACCGACGCGCCCAGCCTCGCCGATGCCAACGGCGTCAGCGACGGCGATGGGATCCCCGATTACGTCGAGCACGTGATGGCGGTCGCCGAACACGTCTACTCGATTGAGAACGGCAAGCTCGGCTGGCGCGACCCGAAATCGGACGGGATGATCGGCGGCGGCAAGGGCAAGACCGACATCTACCTCGCCAACATCGGCGGCGAACTGTTCGGCTACGCCGCCCCGGACCGCGGACAGGCCTCGAAGGCCCACCGGATCCCGCGCCAGCTCTATGGCTACCTGGTGATCGACAACGACTACGGGCCGACCGAGTTCCCGGGGACGACGCAGGCCAACGACCTCAAGGTCACCCTCGCCCACGAGTACAACCACATCCTCCAGTTCGGCTACGACGCCTACCAGGACGCCTGGTTCGCCGAGTCGACCGCGACCTGGATGGAGGACCAGGTCTACAACGGGATCAACGACTACCTGCGCTATGTGCCGCGCTGGACCAAGCGTTATGACACACCCTTGACCACCAGCTCGATCAAGGAGTACGGCTCCGCCGTCTGGAACCACTGGCTCAGCCACCGCTACGGCCGCTCGTTCATGCGCAACGCATGGGCGCGGGCGATCCACGCCAAGCCGGGGGGCTTCGCGGTCGGCACCTATGAATCGGCGATCCACGCCGCCGGTGGATCGAGCTTCAGCCACGATTTCGCCGCTTTCTCCCGCGACGTCGCCGAGTGGCGCACCGACTCGGTCTTCCGCGAGGGCAACCTCTACCCCGACGCCCCGCGCGAGGGCGGGCTCACCGTCAACGGCGGGCCGCAGATCCGCGACCTCAACCACACCACCTTCCAGATGATCCGCGTCGACGACCGCAGCGGCAAAGCCGTCACGGTCAGCGCGGTCGCGCCTGCCGGCATCTCTTCGGCGGTCGCCCTGGTCGGGCGGATCGGCAGCGAGCGCAAGGGACGGGTCGTCTCCCGCATGAGCTACAAGCAGGGGGGTGGCACGATGACGGCGCGGCTCGCCAACCCCCGCCGCTTCAGCCGCATCACCGCGGTCATCGTCAACGCCGATGCCAGCGCCGGGCCGTTCAGCCCGCGCAAACTCGACTGGTCCTACGCCGACGAAGGAACCCCGTTCAGCGTCAGCGCCCGGTCCGCCCGCTAGCGGCCTTGCCGCGGCTGATCGTCAGCGCCGACGACTACGGCTACTCGGCCCGCTACAACGAGGGCATCCTGCAGGCAGCCGCCGGGGGCGGGATCGACGCCGCCGGCGCGATGGTCCTGCGCGGCGCCTGCGCGCCGGCGCCGATTCTCGAAGCTGGGATCGAGGTGGGATTGCACATCGAGCTGCCGCCAGGCGTCGAGGGTGACGACGATGCCGCGGCTGAGCCCCGCCGCCAGCTCGGCCTCTTCACCAGCATCTTCCGCCGCCCGCCCGCTTACCTCGACGGGCATCACCACTGCCATGCCAGTGAGGCGATGGCGGCCGAGGTGGAGTCGATCGCGCTGGAGCTCGGCATCCGGGTGCGCTGCGCCGGCGATGAGCACCGCGAGCGCCTACGGGCGGTGGGGATCGAGACGCCAGAGCGCCTGATCGGCCGCTGGGCAGAGGACCAGCCGCCGGTTCCGGCCGAGATCGAACGCGCTGCCGAGGGCGACGGGCCGCCGCCTGGCCTGACCGAGTGGATGACGCATCCGGGGCTCAGCGACCCCGGCGCAGGCTCAGGGTTTGACCGCGGAAGAGAGGACGACCTTGCCGTTGCCCTGCGCTTTGCGCCGAGCCCGTTTCTTCGGCGCTGGCGCGATCGTCGCTGAGAGCTCCTTGACAGTCGCCTCGAGGTCGAGCCCAAAGCTCTCGATGTCGGCCATCGCGTCGTAGTCGCCGGTGATGCCGAAGTTGACCTGGCCGTTGTAGGACATGATCCCGATACAGAGCGCCTGGCGGCGGGCCAGCGGCACCATCGGGAAGATCGACTCCATTTTGCGGCCGAGCACGTAGAGCGGGAACTGCGGGCCTGGCACGTTGGTGACGACGAGGTTGAAGAAGCGCTGGGCGGGCTGCAGGCGGGCCGCCTGGGCGGCGATCGTCGGCGGCGCGAAGTCGGTGATCTTGGTCAGGATCTCGGCACCGACCGCCTGTCCCGAGCCCTTCAGGTCGCCCATCGACTCGCTGACCAGGCGCAGGCGCTCAACCGGGTCTTCGGACCAGACTGGCAGCGGCGCCATCATCGCCGAGATCCGGTTGCCGAGCGCGCCGTGCTCCTCGTCGGCGCGGATGCTGACCGGGACCATCGCCTTCATCTCCAGGCCCTCGGTCGCGTGGCCGCGGGCGCGCAGGTAGTTGCCGAGCGCGCCGGCGACGACGGAGAGGATGACGTCGTTGACGGTGCCGCCGTGGGCGTCCTTGATCCGCTTCAGCTCGCCGAGGTCGCTCTGGGCCATCGCGAAACGGCGGTGGGGGCCGATGTCGACGTTGAAGGGGGTGGAGGGCGCGCCCATGCCGGCGCCGATCATCTTCCCGGTGGCCCCGATCCCGCGCACCACCTGGCGCGGCCCGCGGAAGACGGCACGGACGCCACGGACGAACTCGCGCGGGCTGGTGGCGCGCTCGCGCAGGGCGTCGCCGAGCAGCTTCAGGTCGGTCGGCTCGGGCCGAGGCAGCCACCTCGGGGCCATCACCGGGCCCAGCTCGGGTTCGGGGTCGAGGTCGTAGAGGACCGTGGTTATGTCAACTCCGGAGACGCCGTCGACCAGGGCGTGGTGGCTCTTGCCGATCACAGCGAAGCGGCCGCCGGTCAAGCCCTCGACCAGCCACAGCTCCCAGAGCGGCTTGCTGCGGTCGAGCTGCTGGGAGAAGATCCGCGCCGCCAGGTTGCGCAGCTGCTCGTCGGAGCCCGGCGCCGGCAGCGCGCTCTGGCGGACGTGGTAGTCGAGGTTGAGGTGCGGGTCGTCGACCCAGACCGGCCGGCCCTGGTCGAAGGGGACGAAGCGCAGCTTCTGGCGAAAGCGCGGCACCAGGTGCAGCCGCGAGGCGATGTGGTCGCGGAACTCGGCGTGGGTGGGAGCGGGCCCCTCGAAGATCGTGGTCGAGGCGACATGCATGTGCGCCCCCGCTCGCTCCATGTGAAGGAAGGAAGAGTCGAGCCCGCTGAGTCGATCATCACTCACCCCCCAATCTTCGCACACCCTTGTTCAGGCATAAGTCGGAGCGAATTTTGGCTTGTTCAAGGGCTTTGCAGGGAGCGTTGCCAAAGCGGCCAGTGTGCGATGCGTCACCCGGAATCGCCCCGGGAGTCCCTACCTTGCCCCGTTCAGACAGATATGACCTATCTGCCGAGTTCGGCCGCGAGCGCGGCTGGAGCGGGGGACCCAATGCCACGAAGTTGTGGCCGGGGCGAATCGGGCGGCGAGCCGCCCGTAGCGCGCGCAAGGCACCGAGCCTGCGCCTGCGAGCCCGTCAGCTAACCCCGTAGGCAGCAGAAAGCGAGCATTCAATGCGATTCACTCTGCCCACGGTGGCGGCTGCCGCTGCGCTGTTAGTTGGCGCGGTTCCAGCCACCGCAAAGCAGTCCACGCACCATCGCCCCGAGCGGGTTCAGTCCCATATCTCACTGCACCTCAGCCGCCACAGCGTGCTGAGCAGCGAGAGCCTCGTTGTGCACGGCCGGGTCCGGCCTGGCGGCGCCCACCGCGTCAAGCTCGTCTTCGGAGGTGGCGGGAGCGAGACCGTCGGCGTCACCACCAAACGCAACGGCGCCTTCGCCCTGCGCTGGCGCCCCGACGGCATCGGCAGCTACAAGGTTCGCGCCTTCGGGATCCACGACCGCCACACGACTGGGTCGGCGAGCGCGTCCCGTCGCCTCACCGCCTTCCACCAGGCCGAGGCCTCCTACTACGGCCCTGGCCTCTACGGCGGGGCCCTGGCTTGCGGCGGCACCCTGCAGCCGGGGACGCTGGGCGTCGCCAACAAGACGCTGCCCTGCGGGGCCAAGGTGAAGCTGCGCTACCAGGGCCGGACGATCACGGTCCCGGTCGTCGATCGCGGCCCCTACGTCGCCGGTCGCGATTTCGACCTGACGACGGCGACCAAGGAGAAGCTCGGCTTCCCCGACCTGGGGACGCTGCTCTCCAGCAAGTAATTCGAGCGCTCAGCCGGCAAGGCCGAGCTGGAGCTGGCCGTCGGGCGCATCGGGCTCGGCGGCCGGCTCCTTCTCGAAGCCGGCGAGGCGCACCCCGAGCAGGCGCACCGGGCGCGGCGGCGCGTAGGCGCGCAGCAGGTCGAGCACGACCGGGACTACCACGGCCGGGTCGTTGGTCGGCTGCTCGACGGTGTGGGAGCGGGAGACGTTGGTCCAGTCGTCGAGGCGGACCTTGATCCCGATTGTGCGGCCCTCGAGGTCGCGCTTGCGCAGGCGGCGGCAGAGCTCCTCTGCCAGGCCCTTGAGCGAGCCCTCGATCTGGGCCGGCTCGGAGATGTCGACGTCAAAAGTGGTCTCCGCCGACTGCGACTTGGTCTCACGCGAGACCGAGATCGGCGTCTCGTCTTCGAAGCGCGAGCGGGCGAGGAGCCAGCGGCCCATCCGCGGCCCGAACGCGGCCTCCATCACGGCGGCGTCCTGTTGCCGCAGGTCGGCCAGCGTCCGCACGCCCATCCCCTGCAGCTTGATCACGGTTTTTGGCCCGATCCCGGGGACGAGGCCAGGGGAGTCCGCGGCGAAGCGCTCCAGCGCCTCAGCCCGCGGCAGCACCACCAGGCCGCCGGGCTTGCCCAGCTCGCTGGTGATCTTGGCCAGCAGCCGGTTCTCGGAGATCCCGACCGAGCAGCCCAGCCCGATATCCCGAATCTCCGCCACGATCCGCCGCATCGTCGCCTTCGGCGAGAAGAGCCCGGTCAGGTCGACGTATGCCTCGTCGAGCCCAACCACCTCGACCACCTCGGCATTGCGATGAAGAATCTCCATCACCTGCCCCGAAGCCTCCCGGTAGGCGGTGAAGTCAGGGTGCAGGTAGACAGCATCCGGCAGCCGCCGCCGAGCCACAGCGGCGGGCATAGCCGAGTGCACCCCGCCAAGCTTGCGAGCCTCGTAGCTGGCCGTGGTGACCACAGCCCGAGGCCCGGATCCGCAGACCACAACCGGCTTTCCCCGCAGCTCAGGCCGCCGCCGCAGCTCGACCGACGCGTAGAACGCGTCCATGTCGAGGTGGGCGATGGTTCGCGAAGAAGACAAGGCATTGATCGTAGGAAGAGAAAGGGACGCTACGACGACCCTCCGCGTGCCCCGGCCCGTTATGGCTAGGATGCCCGCCGGTGGGGGAGAAATCGGCCAAGCGCACAACGGCCCTGGTGGCTGCCGGGGCGATTTTGATCGGGTCGCTTGGCCCGTGGACGACGTTTGCCTTTGGCTCGGTTTCAGGCATGCAGGGAGATGGCAGGATCACGGTGGTGCTGGCCCTGATCGCGGGGTGCCTTCTGCTCATGCGCTGGGGGCTGACCGCTGCGGTCGTAGTCGCCGCGATCTCCGCCATCGTCTCGGTCTATGACGTGATCAATGTCAGCACCTCGACCCAGGAAATATTCGGGCGTGAGGTTCATCTGGTCGATGTCGGCTGGGGCCTCTGGGTGGCGGCGCTCGGATCCGTCGTCCTCTTGGTCAGCTCCTATTTATTTCGGGCGGAGACCCGAGGGCAGGCCTCGATCGCGCCAGTTGAAGAGACACCCGCTCCCGGCGAGTCGTCGCCGTAGCCGGCAAACCCCCGCCCTCTTAGACTTCAGCCAATGGCTTCAGCCGAGGCAAAGAACCTTGAGGCGATCTCGAAGGCGATCGACCAGCACAACATGAACTGCGCCTTCCCGGCCGCCGAGGTGCGGATGAACCCGTTCGAGGTCGAACGGCTGGGCTGGGATCACATTCGCGGCTTGCCGGTGGTGCCGGACGGGGAGATTGGCACCGGCCGCTTCCGCATCGTCTGCTCGCGCGAACTCGACGGCGACGAGCTCGAGGTGGTCGAGGCGATCGGCCAGGAGCTTCAGCCGGTCGCGCCGATCAGCAACTGAGCTGCAGAGTCGACGAGACCTACATTTCCATTCCTATAGACGGGAAATATAGGTCTCGTCCTCAGAATTCGTTCCAGAAGTCGATCCCTAGCCCTTCTAGCCAGATCCTCGCTTCGTTGTTTAGCTCGGTCAGCTGGCCGGTCCAGATCAGGATGCCCATCACGATCAAGATCAGGCCGCCGACGGCGACTATCGCCTGGTAGTGGCGCTTGACCACCGCGAAGGCTGTGGTCATGCGCGAGAAGGCGAGGGCAGTGAGGAGGAAGGGGATCGCCAGGCCCGCCGAGTAGACGGCGAGGAGGAAGGCGCCGTGGGCGGCTGAGCCGGAGATCGCGGCCGCGGTGAGGATCGCTCCCAGCGTCGGCCCGATGCACGGGGTCCAGGCGATCGCGAAGGCGGCGCCGGCGATGATCGGCCCGCCCTTGCCGGCGCGTTCGAGCAGGCTGTCGACGTGCCACTCGCGGTTGAGGCGGGTGATGAAGAGGGAACTGACGAAGAGCAGGCCCATCAGGACGATGAAGGCCGCCGAGATTTTGGTCAGCAGTTCGCTGTGGTCGCTGATCGTCGAGCCGAGCGCGGTCGCGGTCAGGCCCGAGGCGATGAAGATCGCCGAGAAGCTGCCGACGAAGAGCAGGCTCGGCCCCAGCACCCTGCGCCAGTTAGCGTCGTCGAGGTCCGCCGCCGAGACGCCGGTCACGGCCGAGAGATAGCCCGGGACCAATGGCAGCACACAGGGGGAGAGGAAGGAGATGACGCCCGCCGCCAGGGCGGCGAATATGCCGATGCCTGCGGCCGGGTCGGTGCTTGCAACGGCCAGGATCACGACTGCCCAGGTTACCCTCAGCCGAGTGGCAGCCGGCCAGAGATCTCCGTCGCTCTTCAACGCCAGCGGCGCGGCGCGGCGGCTGCAGGCATCGGGCCTGCTCTCGATCGGCCCCAGCGCCCCTGGCCCGGCGCTGCGGCGCGGCGCCCTGGTCGCGATCCCGGTCGGCATCGCGTTGCTGGTCGAGCTGGGGCTGGACACCTCATCCAAGGGCGCGATCGCGACTGGGGCCCTGCTGGCGGGGTTTCCCGGCCTTGACGCGCCCGCCCGCACCCGCGCTGGCTGGCAGGCCGCGGCGGCGCCGGCAATCGGGTTGATGGCAGCGCTCGGCGTGCTCAGCAGCCAGTCGGCGCTCGGCGCGGTGCTGGCGATGGCCGTTGTCGGCGCGGCGGCGGGCTACTGCTTCGCCGTCTCCTTGCGACTGGCGATCGGCGGCCTCTCGGTCGCCCTCTCCCTGCTGATCGCGCAGGGCCTGTTCCTCGCCCCCGGCGACGCCCTGCCGGCGCTTCTGCTTGGCACGGCGGGAGGCCTGCTCCAGGCCGGCTTCTCGCTCTGCATCTGGGCGGCGGGGGACCACGATGGTGAGGCCGCCGAGAAAGCCTGGAGCAGCCGCGACGCCTGGCGCGAACTCCGCGCCAACTTCAACCTGGGCTCGACCAGCTTCCGCCACGGGCTGCGCTTCGGCGCCGCGCTCGCCGCCGGCGTGGCCGTCTATCGGCTGCTCGACATGGACCAGCATGGCTTCTGGATCCCGCTGACGACCCTCTTCGTCATGCGCCCAGAGGAGGACGAGACCTTCCACCGCCTGATCCTGCGGGCAGCCGGCACCGCGCTTGGGCTGATCGCCGCCACAGCCTTGGCCGAGGCGCTCGGCGGCAACGGCGTCGCCGTCGCGCTTGCCCTGACCGCCGCGACCGCCTTGGCCTATGGGTTACTCACGGTCCAGTACGCGCTCTTCACGGCGGCGATCACCACCTACGCGGTGCTGCTCGCCGATTCGCTGGGAGAGGGCGCCTTGCACGCCGCCGGCCAGCGGGGCTGGGCGACCGCGATCGGGATTGCCATCTCCGCCGCCGCCTTCCTGCTCTGGCCAAACCCAGGGGAGGGGAGAGGCGCCCGGGCCGCTCCCGCCGACGCCGTATAAATGACTGAGATGAGCGATCTCTCGCTGCCACCCCTGCCAGACGACTTTGCCCGCAGCCGCGAATCACTGCACCGGCTGGCTGAGGACGTGATCAAGCCCGCCCGCGAGCAGACCAGCGGCGAGTTCTCGCTGGTGCAGACGGCGGGCGGCTTCGGCACTCCCGTCTTTGGCGAAGACAGCCAGGTTAGGGTCGAGGGCATCGAGCTGGTCGTCCGCGAGGGTGGGGAGGAGCACAGCGCCCCGATCTCCTCGCTGGCCGCCGCGGCCGAGCTGATCGGCTCGCGCTTGCTGCCCAAGTCGATCGAGAGCCGCCTTCTGACCGAACCCCTGGCGATCGACCCGAAGGCAGCAGAGGCGCTCGCCGCCACCTACGCCGTCGGCCAGGCGATCCTGGAGCAGCTCGTCGCCGCAGCGGGGAAGGGCGATGGTCCGACCGAGCCGACCCTCTGGCCCGAGCACTTCGACATCGCGATCGAGATGGGTGACGAAGCCGCGGGTCGCCGCGCCAACTACGGCTTCTCCCCGGGAGACGAGGGCCACACCGAGCCTTACTTCTACGTCGGCCCCTGGAGCGCCAGGCCAAGCGGCGATCTCTGGAATGCGCAGGGCTTCCCCGGGGCCGAGATCGGCTACTCCGAGCTGGCCGCAAGCGACGATCCGGTGGCCCTCGCGGTCGAGTTCAGCCTCGCCCGCAAGCGCGCTCTCGACCGGCTCTGAGCGGCCGCTGCGCTAGATTCCTGGCTACGCAGCCAAACTGCCCGCGGGCCGGGATGACCATAGGAGAGACCGAGTTGAGCAACCGCACGTTCGTCATCGGAGTCGGAATGACCAAGTTCGAGAAGCCCGGCACCAAGGAGGGCGACTACCCGGACTGGGCCAAGGAGGCCGGCGACAAGGCGCTTGCCGACGCGGGCATCCCGTACACGGACGTCGAGCAGGCCTACGCCGGCTACTGCTACGGCGACTCGACCTACGGCCAGCGCGCGCTCTACCAGCTCGGCCTGACCGGGATCCCGGTCGTCAACGTCAACAACAACTGCTCGACCGGCTCCTCGGCGCTGTTCCTCGCCCGCCAGTCGGTCAAGGGCGGCCTCGTCGACTGCGCGATGGCGCTCGGCTTCGAGAAGATGGAGCCGGGCTCGCTCGGGGTCAAGTACACCGACCGCACCAACGCGCTCGACAAGCACGCCACCCGCATGTTTGAGATCCGCGATCCCGAGCAGTCGCCGGCCGCCCCGCAGATGTTCGGCAACGCCGGCCGCGACCACATGGACAAATACGGCTCGACCGCCGACCACTACGCCTGGATCGGCTGGAAGAACCACAAGCACTCGGTCAACAACCCCTACGCCCAGTTCCAGGACGAGTACTCGCTGCAGGACATCAAGGACGCGCGGATGATCCACGACCCGCTGACCAAGCTGCAGTGCTCGCCCACCTCGGACGGCTCGGCCTGCGCGATCGTCGCCTCCGAGCGCTACGTCGAGGAGCACGGACTCTGGGACCAGGCGATCGAAATCGCCGGCCAGGCGATGGTCACCGACCTCAGCTCGACCTTCGCCAACGACACCGACTGCATGAAGATCGTCGGTTCTGACATGTCGAAGGAGGCGGCGCGGATCGCTTACGAGGAGGCCCAGCTCAGCCCCGACGAGGTCGATGTCTGCGAGCTGCACGACTGCTTCAGCGCCAACGAGCTGATCACTTACGAAGCGCTCGGCTTCGCCGCCGAGGGCGAGGGGCACAAGCTGGTCGAGGAAGAGGCAACGACGTACGGCGGCAAGGTCGTCGTCAACCCCTCGGGCGGGCTGATCTCCAAGGGGCACCCGCTCGGCGCGACCGGGTTGGCGCAGTGCTCGGAACTGACGTGGCAGCTGCGCGGCGCCGCCGACAAGCGCCAGGTCGACGGTGCCAAGGTCGGCTTGCAGCACAACATCGGGCTCGGCGGCGCCGCAGTCGTGACCGTCTACAAACCCGCGAGTTAGCTCGCGGCCTAAGGAGGAGAGGGCATGGCCAAGGAGAGACGCTCACTGAACGGCAAGGTCGTCGCGATCACCGGCGGGGCCCGCGGGATCGGCAAGGCGACGGCGACGGCGCTGGTCCGCAAAGGCTGCCGGGTCGCGATCGGCGACCTCGACCTTGCCCTGGCCGAGCAGACGGCGGCGGCGCTGGGCGGCGGCACGATCGCGCTCGCGCTCGACGTCACCGACCGCGGCTCCTTCGCCAAGTTCCTCGACGAGGCCGAGCGCCAGCTCGGGCCCGCCGACGTGATCATCAACAACGCCGGGATCATGCCGGTGACCCCGTTCGTCGACGAGGCCGAGGACTCGGTCCGCCGCCAGATCGACATCAACCTGCACGGGGTCATTACCGGCACCCAGCTGGCGATCGAGCGGATGCGCCCCCGCGGCCACGGCAGCATCGTCAACATCGCCTCCCAGGCCGGCAAGGGCGGCGTCCCGGGGATCGCCACCTACTCGGCGACCAAGCACGCAGTGGTCGGCCTGAGCGAGGCCGTCCGCCTTGAGCTGCGCGGCAGCGGCGTCGACGTCGTCTGCGTGATGCCGACCGTCGTCAACACCGAGCTGACCAGCGGCGTCGGCCAGCGCTGGATCAAACCGGTCGAGGCATCTGACGTAGCTGACGAGATCGTCGATGCGCTCGAAGTGCCGCGCTTCGACGTCTTCGTGCCCCGCGCCAACGGCGCGATGTACAAGGTGGTCTCGCTGCTGCCGCGCCCTGCCCGCGAGGCGCTGGGCCGGGCGATGAAGCTCGACAAGCTGATGTTTGAGGTCGATCACGGCGCCCGCCACGCCTACGAGGAGCGGGCGGCGCAGAGTGAGCCCGGGCTCGAGGCGGGGGCGGAGGCCGAGCAGGCCCCGACGGCCCGCAGCGACGCCGCGTAGATCGAGGGTCGACCGATGGGTCGTATCTATGACGCAACCTGGGGGAGGGTCTTCGCCGGACTCTACGACCGCGGGCTGAAGGCGACCGAGGACGCCGGCCTGCGGCAGATGCGCCGCGAGCTGCTGGCGGCCGCGAAGGGGCGGACGATCGACCTCGGCGCCGGCACCGGCGCCAACCTCGGCCTCTATCCCGAGGCGGTGACCGAGCTGGTCTTGGCGGAGCCGGATCCGCACATGACGAGCCAGCTGCGGCCGAAGCTGGCAGCTCGGGGGAGTGCGGCCAGCCTGGTCGAAGCCCCCGCCGAGAGCCTGCCGTTTGCCGACGCGAGCTTCGACACAGCCGTCTTCACCCTCGTCCTCTGCACCGTGCCCGACCCAGACGCGGCGCTGCGCGAGGTCGCCCGCATCCTCCGGCCAGGCGGGCAGATGCTCTTCATCGAGCACGTGCGCGCCGATGATCCCGAGCTCGCCCGCTGGCAGGATCGCCTCGAGAAGCCCTGGCGCTTTCTCGGCGATGGCTGCCACTGCAACCGCGATACAGTCGGGACTATCGAGTCTTCGCCGCTGACAGTGGAGAGCATCGAGCAGGGTCGCCTGCCGAAGGCGCCGCCGATCGTCAAGCCGCTTGTGCGCGGCAGCGCGAGGCTCTCGTGAGCGCCCGCAGCTTGGCCGCCGCCCTGCTGGCGCTTGTCGCCTGTTTGGCGCTATCGGCATCGGCCCTTGCCGCCGCCCCGCCGCACATCAACCACCTCTTCGTGATCGTGCTCGAGAACGAGAACGCCGAAGAGTCATTTGGCGCCAATCCGCCGGCGCCGTATCTCGGCGCGGACCTGCCCAAAGCCGGCGCCTTCATGCCCAATTACTACGGGATCGGGCACGCCAGCCTCGACAACTACATCGCGATGATCAGCGGCCAGCCACCGAACCTCGTCACCCAGGCCGACTGTACGATCTTCTCGGAGATGGCTCCCGGCATTGTCGGGGCCGACGGCATCGCCCTCGGCCAGGGCTGCGTCTTCCCGAAGCCGGTGCAGACCGTCGCCAACCAGCTCGAAGGCGCCGGCCATAGCTGGCGTGGCTACATGGAGGACATGGCCAACGGAGCGGCGGCGGGCGAAGCGACGACCTGCCGCCACCCGGCGATCGGCACCGCCGACAAAACCCTGGCGGCACGGCCCAACGACCAGTACGCCACCCGCCACGACCCCTTCGTCTACTTCCACTCGATCATCGACACGCCGGCCTGCCAGAGCAACGTGGTCGACCTCAGCAAGCTCCCGGGAGACCTCAGCAGCCTGGCGAAGACTCCCGAATACTCATTCATCACGCCCGATCTCTGCGCCGATGGGCATGACGCCACCTGCGCCGACGGCGTCTCGCCCGGCGGCTTCGCCGGCGTCGACGCCTTCCTGCGCCAGTGGGTGCCGGCGATCCAGGCGTCTCCGGCCTACCAGGACCAGGGGGCAATCCTGGTCACCTTCGACGAGTCGGAGTCGGGCGCCGACTCCTGCTGCGGCGAGGTCAACGGCCCGAACACGCCGAACAACGGCGGCGGAAATTCCGTCGGCAGCGGCGGCGGGCGGATCGGCGCGGTGATGCTCTCGCCCTGCATCAAGCCCGGCACCGTCACCAACATCGCTTACAACCACTACTCGATGCTGCGCTGGGTCGAGGACAACTTCGGCGTGCCCCATCTCGCCAATGCGGCCACAGCCGGGCTGACCCCATTCGGCGCCGATGTCCTCAGTCGAGCCGACTGCCAGAAGAAGACCAAGCTGCGGGCACGGCCGCGCAAGGCGGTCTCAGGCCACAAGACAGCCTTCAAGTTCAGCTTCACGACCGAACTGGACGCCTGCGTCAAGGGCGCCGTCGTCAGCTTCGCCGGCCACCGGACGCGAACCAACGCCCACGGCAAAGCCCAGATCAAGGCCACGCTCCACGGCAAGGGCCACAAGGTCGCCACCGTGAAGTCGCCGATCTGCGACTCCGCCAAAGCCAGCGTCCGCATAGTTCAGCCCTGAGCAGGGCCAAAGAGGGCGATGCCGAAAGCACGTCCGTGTCCCTTGAGGTCGATCTTCCAGCAGGGCCGGTCGCAGACAAACTGACTCTGTGGCCAGTAGATGACGGTCGATACGGCCTTGACGCCGTATTTCAGGGCGCATCGGGATATGAACGCTGCGAAGAGCACCAGATGGCGATGGAGGCTGCCGGCGCCCGCTGCTCGCTGGTTCAGAACCTAGACAACTCCTGGTCGCTGAGGTTCGGGCCTTTAACTGTGCACGAGGTGGGCAGGGCCATCACCGCCTTCATACGTTGACGGCCGCGCCGTTTGAGCTGGTAGGCCAGCTATTCAGACTCTTCGAGGGCGTCCCGATCAAGATTGCGGCTCCATTCGTAAACGAACAGCGGGAGCAGCGCCACCACGATGCCAAGCATGCCCAGCGACATGGAAGCCCAAGCAAAACCAAGCTCATCTAACCATCCCCAATGGCCAACGGCCGCCTGCTCGGCCAAGGCAAGAGAAATGACGATGCCGATCAGTCCGCCAACAGCTAGCCCCACTGTTGCGCCAATCCAGTTCTCTCTCGCTGAATCTCGGACTCGCGAGACCTTCTCCAGCCAAGAAGCCTCAATGGCATAGGCAACGAAGAAGGTAGCGCCGATCTGGGGCAGATTTCGCAGCAGTTCTGCCGAGGGACTGGGAGCAAGCGAAGCCAAGATGACCCAGCCACAGAGGGCTAAAAAGAAAACCAAGAGCAACGATCCACCGAACCCCCGCCGCATCGGTGTCAAACGCTTCGATTGCAGACGGCCCGTCATGAGGCGCAGGCTAGATGGTCTCAAGGACAGTCTCGCCTCTATTTAACGCACGATAATGGTGGTTATGTCAACTCGAAGCTGACAATCTTCACAAAAGCAACGCTCGGCCGGCCCAGTCGCGCGGCTAGGCTCTGCCGGTGATCGATTCGATTCCTAGCCCTGCTGAGAGCGGCTTTGGCATCGGCCCCCTTGAAGTCCATGTCTACGGGCTGATGTACGCGGTTGCCGTCGTTGTTGCCGTCCTGATCACGGTCCGGCGCTGGGAGGCCAAAGGCGGCTCGCGCGAGCTGGTCTACGACGTCGCACTCTGGGCTTTTCCCGCCGGCTTGGTCGGCGGCCGCCTCTATTTCGACCTGACCAGCTCCAACCTGGTGCCGCCGCACTGGTGGGGGCCGCTCGCGGTCTGGGACGGCGGCATGGGCATTTGGGGCGGCATCGCCCTTGGCTCGGCGGTAGGGCTCTGGCGCCTGCGCCGCCACGGGGTCCCACCGGGGCCGTTCATGGACGCCGTCGCCCCGGCTCTCCTGGTCGGCCAGGCAATCGGCCGGATCGGGAATTACTTCAACCAGGAGCTCTTTGGCGGCCCCACCAATCTCCCTTGGGGTTTACATATCTCCCTCGCCCATCGCCCTCCTGGCTACGAGGCTTTCGCCACCTTCCACCCGACCTTCCTCTACGAGCTGATCTTCAACCTCGGCCTCGCCGCCTTCCTGGTCTGGCTCGGCCACCATCGCCGGATCCGCCCCCCGGGCCTGTTCGCCCTCTACGTCGCCGGCTACTCGGCCTTTCGGATCTTCGAGGAGTCGCTGCGGGTCGATCCAGCCCACTACATCTACGGCCTGCGGCTGAACTTCTACGTGGCCTGCGCGCTGACCGTGGCGGGCCTGGCCTGGTTCGCCGCCAGCCAGAGGCAGCCGCGGCGCGACAAGCAGGGCAGCAGCCGCGCTCGCACCTTGAGCCTGATCGCGGCCGGAACGGCGGCGCTGGCGCTGGCCGGCTGCGGCCAGGGAGCGGCGCGGGCCGCGACGGGTCCGCCCGAAGGCGCTGGCGAAAGCCCAGACCTCGGCCGCGTCGGCCGGACTGCCCTCGTCGCCGCTGCCGCGACGAACCCCGGCGCCTACCGCGTCGTCGGCAACGGCCTCAACCTGCTGGACAACTGGTTGCGGAGCAACTCGGCCAACCTGGAAGCAAGCGCGGCGCGCAGCGCCGAAGCCGCCTCGGCTCCCGCCGAACCGGGCGAAGAAGACCCATCGGCCATCCCTCCCGCCTCGGCCGGCACCAATGGCACCGTGGTCCCGCCGCTGCCCGGCGGCAGCTCCGCCCCGCTAGTCGTCCACTCGCTCTCCTCGACCGGCGGCGACGAAAGTGGGCCGACGACGACCCTGATCAATGGGATCGCTCTCGCGCCGCCGAGCGCTCCGGATCCGATCAAGGGCGCGATCAACGCCGCCAACACGATCTCCGCCACCCCCTACATCTGGGGCGGCGGCCACGCATCCTTCTTCGCCCGCGGCTACGACTGCTCCGGCGCGGTCAGCTTCGCCCTCTTCGGCGCCGGCTTCCTCTCCTCCCCGCTTGCCTCGGGGAATCTTGAGTCCTGGGGCGTCCCCGGGCCGGGCCGCTGGCTGACCGTCTACGCCAACGCCGGCCATGCCTACGCCGTGATCGCCGGCCTGCGCTGGGACACGGTCGGCGACGCCAAGGGCTCGGGGCCGCGCTGGCACTCCAATGTCGCCGACGAGTCAGCCGGGTTCGTCGCCCGCCACTACCCCGGCTACTGAGGGGCGGGCCTTAGCCCGCCTGCTCGATCGCCGCTTCCAGTTCAGACGCCGAGCCGGGGAATTCAAGCGTTTCGAGCTTGCCGCTCGGGCCTTTGACCGCAAACGACGGCGTGCCTCCAAAACCGAGTTCCTTTGCTTCTTCGGTCTGTGTGGCGACCTCAGCCAGCACGCGCTTGCTCTTGCGGTCGGCGTTCCATTTGGCGATATCCGCCACGCCCGCGCCCTTGGCGATCGAGGTGAGGAATTCGTCGTCGACGTAGTCGGTCCCCTCCGCCCCCTGGTTGCGATAGAAGAGCTCGATGAAGTTCCAGCCGCGGCCCTGTTCGCCGGCTGCGATTGCCGCTGCGCCAGCGGGAATCGAGGCTTCGCTGATGATCGTGTAGCTGCGGAAGTCGAGCTTGGCTTCGCCGCTAGCGACCGGGCCGGCGATCACTTCGGCGACGATCCCTTCCGAGAAGGCTTTGCAGACCGGGCACTGCAGGTCGCCGAACTCGAGCAGGGTGACCTTGGCCTTGGGATCGCCGAGCACAGTGCCTTCCTGCGGGATCCCCTGCAGCTGCTTGCCGACCAGGCCGACGTCCTCGAGCTTGCTGTCGCCGCCGCTAGTTTCGGACTGGCTGACGACGATCAGGACCGCGACGACGACGATCGCCAAAAAGACGAAGGCGCTGGCCAGCTTGATCAGCTGCTGCCTGCGCTGCTGCTCGGCTTTGGAGTTGCTCACGCCTCCTCCTTCCCTGCGTAACCGACCAGGCGGATCGCGTTGACGGCGAAGATCACCGTCATCAGCACGGCGCTGCCGACGCACCACTGGCAGATCGCTTCGATCTTGAACAGCTCCAGATAGGTGAGGTAGACGCTGTAGCCGAAGCCGCCGAGGGCGACGATGAAACCGCCGAGGCGGGCCTTGTCGCCGCGCAGGAGCGCGGCGGCCAGCAGCAGGACGTAGGCGAAGATGCCGAAGACGGCGATATTGACGCCGAAGACATGGGAGTAGGTGCTGTTGGCGACCGTCTCACAGCCGTGGCCGCCGGCCAGGCAGGTCGGCGAGCCGCCGCCGGAGTCGGCGATCACGATGTAGGTGGCGACGGCGATGCCGAGGGTCGCGACAAAAGTCGCGACCCTCCTCAGCGTTCCCTCTTCCGGCAGCTTCATCCCGGCCACAGACTAGGTTCTCCGCGAGCGGAGAAGCGCCACGCCTCCGGCGACCAGCCCGAGAGCGCCGACGACCAGGGCGAAGATGCCAAGGCCCTTGCTGGCGCTGTCGCTTGAGCTGGATGCGGTTGCCCCGGAGCTTTCGCCGCTCGCGGGTTCTGCACCGGGCGGCGCGGTCTCGCTGCCGGCGACATCCTGCAGCACTCCGCCCGCCGCGGTGACGTCGATCTGCGGCGCCGGGTTTTCGGAGTTCGGGGCGCCGATCCAGCGGATGACTTCGCCGTTGTCGTAGTGCTGGAGGACCTTGAAGGCCAGCACCTGGCCCGCCTTGCCCGGAATCTCAGTCGAGATCGGGAAGTTGACGAACTGGCCCGGCGGGATCACGCCCTGCTTGCCGTCCCCGGTCCAGATGATCTCGCGCACCCCTTCGGTGACTTCGCCGTCATCGGTCTGCACCGGCTTTGCCAGCTTGCTCGTCACCACCTTGGCGGTCCATCCCGGCATGTATTCGGTCGAGACGTCGATGAAGCCCGGCGGCATCTGCACCGCCACCTTGACCGTGTTCGCGCCTTCGCTCTCGTTCGGCACCCGGATGTCGAGGGTGGCGAAGGCGCCGGTCGGCACCTCGTTCGGGTGGAGGCTGACATGAGCCTGGGCGGCGGCGGGCGCCAGCAGCGCCAAGGCGGCCACAAGTCCAATCGCAATTCGTCGCATCTTTCGTTCCTTTCGTTGGCTGGGCCCAGCGCGGACGCGGCGGGCCCATGACTAGGGCTGGACCAGCGAAAGGACAGGCGGCCCGCGCAGCGGGCGGCTTGCGGCGAGCAGTTGAAGCGCCTGGCGAGTGCCCAGCGCACGATGCCGATGCCAAGGTGTGGGCAGGGCCGCCGGCGAGCGTCGCCGGCGCGACCTCCGCGCCAGCGTGCCGATGATCTCCTCGCCCGGGTAGCAGCCGAGCAGCAGCGAGATCGCCAGCAGGACCGCAGGCAGGGCGCCGAGCAGGTATTCGATCATCGGATCGGCACCTCGACCTTCTTGGAGAACTGGTCGAAGGCCGAGATCCTGATCGTGATCCCGAGCTGCCATTCGCCCGAGGCGTTGAAAAGCGCACCGGGGATCGTGTAATGGCCGGGGCCGGAGAGCTGCGGTTCGAGCGGCAGCGAGATCCCCTTGTCGGGCAGCGCTGCCTTCACTTCGATCTGCTTGACCTTGGCGTAGGGAGCGCCGCTTTTCGAGTCGAAGAGATAGAGATGAATCACGTTCGCCCCGACCCTGGCCGGGTCCACGGTCATCTCCAGCTGGGTCGGCCCGAGGGTGGTTTCGGTCGAGAACGGCCCTGACTGGGCCGAGATCGGCGGCGCATAGCTGGCCAGTGCCGCCGTCACTCCGAGGACGACGATCAGCAGCGCCACCTCGCCGCGCAGCGCCCGCCGCAAGAGCAGCCCGGCCCGGCCCGGCGACTCGCCACCGGCGGCGATCCGGTTCAGGCGCGGCACCGAGCGGCGACGGTTGTAGGCGCCGATCCCGATCAAGACCATCAACAGGCAGAACTTGATCAGCACCGCCCGGCCGTAGCCGGTGTCGATGAGCGCATCGAGGTGGCGGACGTAGACATAGGTCTGGATCAGGCCGGTGAGCAGGATCGCGCCGACCGCGACCAAGGCGACCTGCGAGAAGCGCGAGAGCGTGCCGGCCAGCAACCGCCCGCGCTCGGCCGGCGCCAGCTCGCGGGTCCCGCGCGGGGCGACGAAGAGCAGCGCTGCCAGGCCGCCGAGCCAGACCGACATCGCGGCGACGTGGAGGACGTTGGTCGGGAAGAGCAAGGCGACGGGCGACTGGGTGCTGGCGTGGCCGGAGAGCGCCGGCTCGAGCACGACAAAGACCAAAGGCAGAGCCAGAAGCGCGGCGCGCCACCACGCCATCGGCCGCCCGGCCGCGGGTCGGTAGGCGAGGAGGACCAACAGGCCGAAGACGACCCAGGCTGCCGCGGCGAGGCTCCAGATCGTGCCGAACTTGGTTTCCAAGGTCTCGCGGACGATCGTCTCCTTCAGGGCCGAGAAGCCGGAGATGCCCGCCGCCTCCGCCCCCTCGAGCACGACCCCGGCGGCGGCGCTGACCGCGCCAAGCGCGGCGGCCAGCAGCAGCACCCGGCGCAGGCGGGTCGCGAACGCGCGCCTGGCCCGCGCCCACTCCTCCCCCCCGCCGCCGACCGCGGCCAGCGCCGGCAGCCAGGCCAGCATCAGGAAGACGAGCCCTCCCACTGCTAGCGCCATCGCCGTGTACTGGAGGCCGCGGGCCAGCCCGAAGGCGGTCTCGGTGACCGAGCCGCTGCCGGCCCCGCTGGTCAGTTCGGCGACGGTCTCCTGCGGCGCCCTGCCGGCCTTGCCAATCGAGAAGACGAAGCCGCTGGAGACGATGTGGCCGTCGGCGGAGACGACCCGGTAGGTGGCGGTGTAGCTGCCGTCGACGAGGCCGGGCTTGAGGTGGACGCCGAGCCGCGGGCCTTCGCCGTCAGGATGGAAGGCGTCGCCCTCATCGACCCGATTCCCCTGCGCGTCATAGACCCGGACCGCGCCGAAGTTGCCCTCGACCGGCTCGTCGAAGCGGAAGATGACCGCGCTGGGCTCCTGCTTGACCACGGCGCCGCGCTCGGGGCTGGTGCCCTCGAGCTGGGCATGGGCGAGCGCGCTGGACGGCGCCAGCAACGCCAGCGCCAGCGCCAGGCCGAGCGCCCGTGTCGCGGCCCGGGCCACTACCAGGCTTCCTTCTCCGCACTCTTCTCTTCAGGCTCGCCACCGCCACGCTCTTCCTCGTCGCGCCGCCTCCGCCGGGTCAGCATCACGAATGCCGCGCCGGCGAGGACGATGACGATCCCGGCGAGGATGAAGGCTGTTTTCGATGCGCCCGGGCTGCCGACCCAGTACAGGGTGCCGTCGATCGCGCCTTTGCGGCTGTCGACTTTAATCGGGACCGTGTAGTCGAAAATCTTCGTTTTGCGGCCCTTGTCGGTCACCTGTGGCGGGGTCGCCGTCGACTGGTAGTGCATGCGGTGGTCGTGCCAGATGAAGGTGCCCGAGTCGTCGACCGTCTTCCACTGCGGCGGCGCCGTCGGGTCGGCGATCGGCGGCACCTGCTCGGTGGCGAAGCGGCTGTCGTTGAGGTAGGTGGCGGGCGAGCGCTGGTTGACCTGGACCGTGCCGTCGCGCAGGATCCGCGCGTAGGGCTCGTTCTCGTAGCCGTAGATCGTCACTTCGTGGCCGTGCTGGTCGAGCAGCTGCAGGTAGCTGTCGTAGCTGAGGACCTGGAAGGTCACGTTGGGGACGTGCGGGGTCACCTTGTCGATGACCGAGCGGTAGTCGGGGTTGCCCGCGTGTGCGAGTGCCCCGGGGGCAGCGGCCAGCAGCATCGATGCCGCCAACAGCGTCGCCCAGATGGCGCGCTTCATCTTCACTCCTTCGTCGTTGCTTGCCGAACAGTTAGGACGGGACAGCAAGCAGCGCGGGCGGGCCGCGCAGGGGCCGGCTCGAAGCCAGCAGGATCATGCGATTCGAGAAGTCCGAGCGGTGCGGGCGCAGCGTCGCCACCGTGGCCACAGCCCGTCGTGGCGGGCGCCGAGCCTGGGTGAGGCGGAAGATCGCCTCTTCGCCCGGATAGCGGCCGAGCGCGGGGCCAAGCAGGAGCAGGATCGCCGGCAGCACGCCGAGGATGTCTTGCGGGCTGCCTCCGAACAGCGCCGATCCCAGCAACAGCAGGCAGCAGGCAAGAACCAGAAACGGCACCGAGCCAAGTTTCCTAAGCACCTGCACAGATCAAGCCTAGCGCTGCCCTGGGCTGGACGCCAAGCGTGCGGCGACATCCGGCGCCTCGCAGAAGGCGGCGATCTCCCGCGAGAGCTTGCCTCCCTGCCAGGCCAGCGGCGACTCGCCCTCGGCCTCGCTGACCAGGCGCGCCTGGGGCATGCGCTCGGCGTAGGCGGCGGCAGTGGCGTAGGGATGGCCCGGATCGGCGGCGTCGTGGCTGGCCACGACAAGCGTCGGGACCTCAAGCGCTTCCAGATCCTCCATCGCCTGGAAGGGCCGCGAGCGCGGCACCTCTCGCAGCGCCTCGACGATCGCATCGAGGTGGCGATGGCGCAGCATCCGCTCGCGGGTGAAGCGCAGGACCGACTCACGCCAGGCCGTGCCGATCTCCTGGTTGCGGTCGATGTAGTCGACGAAGCCATCGATCCCGCCCGTCTCCAGCGCCGTGGCAAGCCCATCCCAGTAGCGCAGCGATCCCTCGGAGACCTCGCCGTCGTAGGCGGGCCCGATCACGACCAGTCCTGCGATCCGTTCGGGATCGGCCAGCGCGTAGGCAACCGCTGTATGGGCGCCCATCGAGTGCCCGGCCAGCACGAACCGGCCCTCCCCCACCGCCTCGGCGCGCACCGATCCGAGATCGCCGGCCAGCTCTAGGTATCCATAACCCTGGCCCGCCGGCGCGGGATCGGACTCGCCATGGCCGCGGGCGTCGTAGGAGACGAGCGAGTACCCGGCCCGCTCGAGGACCCGCGAGCCGTGGACGACGGTGCGCCGGGTCGCGGTGATGCCGTGGCAGAGGACGATGGCGGGGCCCTCCCCCGCCATTTCGCCACTGATCGCCAGGCCATCGCCGCCGGCCACGAAGGGCGCCGGCTCCGGCAGGCGCGACGGCATCAGCCCAGCGCGGCTACGGCCTGCTCGAGGTCGTCGACGCTCTCGAAGGAGAGGCCGACCAGCGTCACCTTGCGGTGGCGGACGATGCCCTCCTCGTCGATCACGAAGATCGCCCGCCGCACCATCGGCCCGGCCAGCACGCCGTAGGCCTTGGCGACGGCCTTGTCCTCATCGGCGAGCAACGGCACGTTGAGTTTCTTCTCTTCGGTGAAGCGCTCGTGCGAGTCGACCGACTGCGGCGAGATGCCGATCACGTCGGCGCCGAGCTGGTCGAGGCGCTCGCCCTGGTCGCGATAGGAGCAGAACTGTTTGGTGCAGACCGCGGTGAAGTCGCCCGGGTAGAAGGCGACGATCAGCTTGCGGCCGCGGTAGTCGGAGAGCTTGTAGGTCTTGCCGCCGGTGCCCGGAAGCTCGAAGTCGGGTGCTTTGTCGCCTACGTCGAGCTTTGACATTTCGGGGCGCCTAGCCTTTTTCGATCGTGATCTTGTCGATCAGGACCGTCTGTTTCGGTTTCTGGGCCGGGGTCCCAAGTTTGCCGATCCGTTCGACCACATCGAGGCCCTTATCGACCTTGCCGACCAGCGCGTATTCGGGCGGCAGGCCGGCATCGGCGGTGGTGACGACAAAGAACTGGCTGCCGGAGCGCCCGGGCGGCTCGGCCGAGCTCTTGGCCATCGCCACGATGCCTTTTGTGTAGGAGAGGTTGGCGGGCGGTTTCTCGTCGACCGTGTAGCCGGGGCCGCCGGTGCCATCGCCGAGCGGGTCGCCGCCCTGGATCACGAATTCAGGCGCAATCCGGTGGAAGGTGAGATCGTCGTAGAAGCCCTGTTCGGCCAGGTAGGCGAACGAGTTGGTCGTCTTCGGCGCGCGGGTCGTGTCGAGGGCGATGTCAAAGCTGCCGCAGCTGGTTTCGACCACGGCGGTCAGCTTTTCGCCCTTCTTGACCGTCTGCTTCGGCGCCTTGAGGCTGATCTGCTTCGGTTTCGGCGCAGCGACGTGTTCACAGCCGTTGCTGCTGGCGGTGGTGGTCGAGCTGCTGTTGTCGTTGCCACCGCCGCGGCTGATCAGGATCGCGGCGGTGACGCCGATCGCGATCACGGCGAAGACGCCGAGGATGATCCAGCGCTGGTCTCTCTGCCCGTCCATCGGGCGCGAAGCCTAGAGGATCGCTGTGCCCGCGAGTTGCGATCATCGGGGCGTGCCGCCGCCCGCCAGCCCACCGAACCGGATCCGGGCCATAGGCAGGGCGCTCAACGGCCTCGTGGTCAGGGCGCCGTGGCTGTGGCCGCTGGTCCGGGGCCCGATGCGGCGGTTCTTCTCCGAGCGGGCCGCGGGCTGGGATCGAGCGACCGCAGCCGGCAGCCCCGAGCACCTGGCGCCCCTGGCGGCCGCAGTCCTTCACGTCGGCCGCGCCCCCGAGCGGGTCCTCGACGTCGGCTGCGGGACCGGCGCGGGCGCCCTCTTCCTCACCCGCGAGTTCCCCCAGGCGAGGGTGCGCGGGGTCGACCTCTCCGAGGAGATGATCCACGCGGCGGTGGCCAAGGTCGGCCTCGACCCGGAAGGGCGGATCGCCTTCAAGGTCGGCGACGCCTCCTCCCTCCCCTACCCGGACGACTCCTTCGACCTCGTCACCCAGCTCAACATGCCGCCCTTCTTCGACGAGCTGGTCAGGGTGCTGCGCCCCGGCGGCTACCTGATCGTCGCCGCCAGCCACGGCGCCGAGACGCCCTTCTACACGCGGCCGAAGCTGCTGCAGTGGAAGCTGCGACAGCGCGGCGTCGATCCGATCGAAGCCGGCGAGGCCGGGGCTGGGACCTTTTATGTCGGACGCCTCCTCGACGGGGATCGCGCGGCCCGCTCCGACTAGGCTGCGCTGCGCATGGATATCGAGGGCATGCCGCTGGCGCTTCTGGTCAACCCCTCCTCGGCGGGAGGGAAGACGCTGAAGCTGCTGCCGCGGGTCGAGCAGGCGCTGGACGAGCAGCGAGTCGTCTTCCGCGTGCAGAAGACCAAGGACCTCAAACACGGGGTCGACCAGGCGCTGAACGCGATCGAGGCCGGTGAGGTGCCGGTGGTGATGAGCGGCGACGGGCTGGTCGGGGCGGTCGGCGGGGCGATGGCCGGGGCCGAGACGCCGCTCGGGATCATCCCCGGCGGCCGCGGCAACGACCTCGCCCGCGTGCTCGGCATCCCGGACGAGCCCGAGCTTGCCGCCGAGGTGCTGGTCCGCGGCCACAGCCGCCGGATCGACGTTGGCGAGGCCAACGGCGCCCGCTTCCTCGGCATCGTCAGCGTCGGCTTCGACTCCGAAGCCAACCGGCTCGCCAACGAAACCCACTTCCTGCGCGGCAACCTCGTCTATGCCTACGCGGCGCTGCGGACGCTGCTGGGCTGGAAGCCGGCCCGCTTCACGGTCCGGGTCGACGCCGAACGGATCCGCTTCACCGGCTACTCGGTCTCGGTCGCCAACAGCAAGGCCTTCGGCGGCGGCATGTTCATCGCCCCCGACGCTGAGCTCGACGACGGCGAGTTCGACATCGTCACCATCGGCGAGGTCAGCAAGGCGCGTTTCGTGAGTAACCTGCCGAAGGTGTTCAAGGGCACCCATGTCGAGGACGACGAGGTGCAGGTCTTCCGCGCCCAGCACCTGGAGCTGACCGCGAGCAAGCCGTTCCCGGTCTACGCCGACGGCGAGCATCTGACCGACCTTCCCGCCTCGCTGCGGGTGCTGCCCGGCGCGCTCAGCGTGCTCGTGCCGCCAGCGGCCGAGGTTTGAGCGCCGTGGCGGCGACACAGGCCCTTCCGCAGCGCAGCGGGGGCGCCCTTTTCGCGGCCAAGGTGCTGGCCGCCAGGGCCGCCGGCATCGCCAGCCGGGCCAGCGGGCGAGGTGGCGGAACGACGCTGCCGGGACGAATGCTGCTGCGGCTAGACCGCGAAGCGATCGCCCGGCTCGGCAGCGGCCTCGACCGCGGCACGACGATCGTCAGCGCCACCAACGGCAAGACGACGACGGCGGGGATGATCGCCGCGATCCTCGCCGCCGAGGGCCGCCACCCGGTCCACAACCGGGCCGGTTCCAACATGACCTGGGGCGTGGCGACGGCGCTGCTGGAGCAGCGCGGCCGCGAGGGCCTGTTCGAGGTCGACGAGGCCTGGCTGCCGCGGGTCAGCGAACAGCTGCGGCCGGCGCTGATCGTGCTCGGCAACCTCTTCCGCGACCAGCTCGACCGCTACGGCGAGATGGAGTCGCTGGCCGACGACTGGGCCGAGGCCGTCGCCTCCCGCGCCGGCCAGTCCGGGTTCGTCCTCAACGCCGACGATCCGCTGATCGCCGACCTCGGCCGCGACTCCGACGAGCGCCCGCGCGAGGGCGTCGTCTACTTCGGCGTCGACGACGACTCGCAGGCGCTGCCGGAGCTGCAGCACGCCTTCGACGCCAAGCACTGCCGCCGCTGCGGCCATCCCTACGCCTACGAGCGTGCCTTCGTCGGCCACCTCGGCCACTACTCCTGCCCCAATTGCGGCGCCCAGCGACCGCGCCCCGACGTGGCGGCAACGGCGATCGAGCTGCGCGGGATGGATGGGTCGACCTCGACCGTGCGCACGCCGACGGGCGAGATCCAGCTCGAGCTGCCCCTGCCCGGCCTCTACAACGTCTACAACGCGCTGGCCGCCGTCGCCGCCGGCATCCAGCTCGGCGTCGCGCCGGAGCGGATCGCCGCCGCCCTGGCCGGGATGCGAGCCGCCTTCGGCCGAGTCGAGACGATCGAGGTCGCCGGCAAGCCGGTCTCGATCCTGCTGATCAAGAACCCGGCCGGGGCCAACGAGGTCCTGCGCACGCTCAAGCTCGAGGCGAAAGACGGCGAAGGGCTGGACCTCTGGATCGGCCTCAACGACAGGATCGCCGACGGCCGCGACATCTCCTGGATCTGGGACGCCGATTTCGAGCTGCTGGCGGGCGCGGTGCGGCGGGTGGTCTGCGCCGGCACGCGGGCGCCGGAGATGGCGCTGCGGCTGAAGTACGCGGGCTGGCCGCAGGAGGCGATCGCGGTCGTGCCCGATGTCGCTGCCTCGCTGGACGATGCGGTCGCGGCCGCGCCGGGGCGGGTCTTCGCCCTGCCCACCTACACGGCGCTGCTGGAGCTGCGCAAGCTGCTGGCGGCGCGTGGCCTGGCGAAGGAGTTCTGGCAGTGAGAGTGGTCTGGCACGACCTCGAGGTCGGCAGCTACACCGCCGATCTGCCGCTCTGGGAGGAGCTCAGCGACAGGGTTCCCGGCCCGATCCTCGACCTCGGCTGCGGCAGCGGCCGGGTCGGCCTCCATCTCGCCCGCTACGGCCATCCCGTCCACGGCCTCGACCTCGACCCCGACCTCGTCGCCGCCTTCAACGAACGCGCCCTCGCCGCCGAGCTCAGCGCGATCGCCACGGCCGGCGACGCGCGCGAGTTCGATCTCGGCGAGGACTTCGAGCTCGTGATCGCGCCGATGCAGCTGATCCAGCTCCTCGCCGGCAGCGCGGAGCGAGTCGCCTGCCTGCGATGCGCCGCCCGCCACCTGCGGCCCGGCGGCAGCCTGGCGGTGGCGATCGTCGACCAGGTTCAGGCATCGCCCTCGGGCTCGCTCCCCCTCCTCCCCGACGCCCGCGAGCTCGACGGCTGGGTCTACTCCAGCCTGCCGCTGGAGGTGGCGCTCGACGAGGGCGCGATCGTCATCCGCCGCCTGCGCCAGAAGGTCTCGCCGGCCGGCGACCTCTCCGAGGAAATCGACGAGGTCCGCCTGCGGACCCTCACCGCCGGGGGCCTGGAAGCGGAGGCCGTCGAGGCGGGTCTGCGGCCGCTCAGCCGCCATGAGGTGGCGGCGACCGAGGACCACATCGGCGCAACCGTCGTCGTCTTGGAGGCGCCGTGATGGAGCTGCGCGTGCTCGCCCTCTACCCGGAGCAGATGAACATCTACGCCGACCGCGGCAACATCGTCTTCCTGCAGCGGCGCTGCGAGTGGCGCGGCATCGGCTTCGCCTACGCGGCGGCCGGCCCCGGTGAGGCGGTCGACCCCTCCGCCCACGACCTCTTCTACATCGGCGGCGGCCAGGACCGCGACCAGCGCATGGTTGCCGCCGACATGGTCGAGTCCAAGCGCGAGGCGCTGGCCTCCGCCGTCGACGACAACGCCGTCCTGCTCGCCGTCTGCGGCGGCTATCAGCTGCTCGGCCACAGCTACGAGCTGGGCGATGACAAGCTCCCCGGCCTCGGCCTTGCCGACCTCGAGACCGTGCGCGAGCCGGGAGACCGCCTGATCGGCAATGTCGCGATCGAGATCGACTTCGGCCAGGGCCCGCGCCTGCTCGCCGGCTTCGAGAACCACGGCGGCCGCACCTATCTAGGTGACGAGGCCACGCCGCTCGGCAAGATCGTCAAGGGCTTCGGCAACAACGGCCAAGACGGCGGCGAGGGAGTCCGCCGCGACAACCTCTTCGGCACCTACCTACACGGCCCCCTGCTGCCCAAGAACGCCTGGCTAGCCGACCACCTGATCGCTCTAGCCCTCGAGCGCAGATACGGCACGAAGCCCGAGCTCAAGCCGCTCGATGACGCTTTCGAGTCCGCCGCCCACGAGGGCGCCCGGGCCGCCGCCGGCCTCAGCTAGCCGTCCGCAGCCGAACTGCATCAAATTCTCAATCTGCCAGGTAGAGAATTTGATGCAGTTCGCTAGGGGACGGCAGGGACGAGGGCGATCGGCCCGTCGCCGGGGATCAACTCGGTGGTCTCGAAGCTCGAGGTCTCCAGCTGCCTCGCATGCGCGATTGCGGTGACGAACTCCTCCTCGGTCTCGAGGAAGCCGATCTTCGACGTCCGGTAGTGCATCGGCACCACCCAGGAAGGGTCCAACCCAAGAGCGATCTCCGCCGCGGCGATGCCGCCGATCGTGGGGCCGCCGCCGACCGGGATGAAGAGGAGGTCGATCGCGCCGATCGCCGCCGCCTGCTGCGGCCGCAGGCTCGCCTGGCCGAAGTCGCCGAAATGGGCAATCCGGAGGCCGTCGAGGTTGAAGACAAAGATCGTGTTCGGGCCGCGTTCGGTCCCGGCCGCGTCGTCGTGCTCGGAGGCGATCGCGAGCACCTCGCCGATCGGCGACTCGAGCTTGCCGGCGGTCGAGCGCAAGACGGCAGGCTCGCCGCTGACCGCCTCGACCCCATTGTGGTCGAGGTGCTCGTGGGTGACGAGCAGGAGGTCGACCCCATCGGCTTCGATCGGCGGATAGTCGAACTGCATCCCCCGATCGGCCAGCATCGACATGTCGGCAAAGGGATCGACGAAGACCTTGGCCTCGGCCCCGGTCAGGGTGAAAGCGGACTGGCCGTGCCACTCAACTCGCATGGTGCTCCTCCAGTGTCGGGATCTGGCCGGGGAGCGCCGCAACGGGGGCGGGCTCCTCGGCATGGTGGTACTGGCCGCCGCGAAGCCAGGACGCGGCGGCGGCGACCAGGCAGGCGACGATCGCGAAGGCGAAAGCGGCATCGAGGCCGCTGCGGAAGGCGGGCGAGATCAGGTGCGGGAAGAAGGAGGCGCCGGTCAGGGTCGCGTGGGCGTGGGCGCCGACCGCGCCGAGCGCGTGGGCGCCGACCAGGTGCTGGATCGGGTTGTAGCCGAGGAAGGCGGCGAAGAGGATCGAGATCGGCGGCGCCTGGCCGGCGTGGTGGGCTGCGGCGGCCGAGACGCCGTGCGCCTGCAGGCCGCTGGACAGGGCATCCGGCAGCCCACTGGCCAGGCCGACGATCAACAGGGTGAAGAAGATCCCGACCGAGAGCACCTGGGCCGAGTTCTGGAAGGTCTGGTTCATGCCGCCGCCGGCACCGCGATCGGCGGCGGGCAGGCTGTTCATCACCGCGGCCCGGTTGGGCGAGGCGAAAAGCCCCATCGAAGCGCCGGTAAGGAAGAGGATCAGGGCAAAGGCCCAGTAGTTGAAATCGGTCGGCAGCAGCATCAGCAGGCCGAAGCTGAGCGCGGTCCCGAGCATGCCGCCGGTGGCAAAGGGGCGGGCCCCGTAGCGGTCGGAGAGGAAGCCGGAGATCGGCCCGACGATCAGCAGCCCCAGGGTTAGCGGCAGCATGTAGATCCCGGCCCAGAGCGGCGTCTCGGTGAAGCTGTAGCCGTGCTCGGGCAGCCAGATCCCCTGCAGCCAGATGATCAGCATGAACATCAGGCCGCCGCGGGCGATCGCGGCGAGAAAGGTCGAGAGGGTGCCGAAGGTGAAGGCGCGGATCCGGAACAGCGCCAGGCGGAACATTGGCTCGGCGACCCGGCGCTCGACCGTGACGAAGGCGATCAGCGAGGCGATCGAGCCGGCGAGCAGGGCGATCACCCGCGGGCTGCTCCAGCCGGTCGGGTGGCCGCCGTAGGGGCGGATCCCGTAGGTGACCGCGACCATGACCAGGATCAGGCCGAGGGCGAAGGTGACGTTGCCCCACCAGTCGACCGCGGCCCGGCGCGGCACGCTGCGCTCCTCCAGTTTGAGGTAGGCCCAGACGGTGCCGAAGAGGCCGACCGGGACCGAGACCAGGAAGACCAGGCGCCAGTCGATCGGCGCCAGCAGGCCGCCGAGGATGAGGCCGACGAACATGCCGCTGACGCCGACGATGTTGTTGATCCCGAGCGCCATGCCGCGCTGGTCGGCCGGGAAGGCATCGGTAATGATCGCCGCCGCGTTGGCCAAGAGGCAGGCGCCCCCCACCCCCTGGACGATGCGGAAGACGATCAGCCAGGTGGCGCCGGCGGTGCCAGTCATCCAGGTCACCGCCAGCAGCAGCGAGGCGACGGTGTAGATGACGAAGCCGAGGTTGTAAATCCGGACCCGCCCGTACATATCGCCGAGCCGGCCGAGGCTGACGATGAGGACGCTGGAGACGACCAGGTAGCCGAGGATCATCCAGAGCAGGTAGAAGCTGTTGGCCGGGATCAGCGGGTCGAGGTGGATGCCGCGGAAGATGTCGGGCATCGCGATCAGCGTGATCGAGGCGTCGAGGGTCGCCAGCAGCACCGCGAGGGTGGTGTTGGAGAGCGCGATCCACTTGTAGCGGTCCTGCATCTCGAAGCACTATACCCAGGCAAACTGTGTAGTTAACCTGTCGATCCTGGCGCTATATTCCCTTGATGGCGACTACCAAGGCAGACCCGGCGCCGCTGGCGAGCGAGTTGCGCGGCGTGCTCGGCCAGCTGGTCCGCAGGCTGCGAGCCGAGCACCGCTTCCCGCTCTCCCAGGGCACCGTCCTCGGCCGCCTCGATCGCGAGGGATCGCAGAGCGTCAGCGACCTTGCGCTTGCCGAGCGGGTCCGGCCGCAGTCGATGGCGCAGACCGTCGCCGACCTCGAGGGCCCGGGCCTGGTCGAACGCCGTCCCGATCCCGAAGACGGACGCCGCGCCCTGGTCATCCTCACCGAGGCGGGCCGAACGGAGCTGGAAGCCGACCGCCGCCACCGCGAGGGCTGGCTGGTGGGGGCGATCGAAGAGCTCTCAGCCGAGGAGCAGGCGACCCTGGGCGACGCGACAGAGTTGCTCAGGCGGCTGGCCGAAGCCTGAGGGTCAGCGGCCGCTGGAGCCGAAGCCGCCGTCGCCACGGGCGGTGCCGGCAAGCGCATCTGATTCGACCGGCTCGGCGAGCACGATCGGGGTGATCACAAGCTGGGCGATCCGGTCACCCGGCACGACCTTGAAGGTCTCGGCCGGGTCGGTGTTGAGCAGCAGCACCCGCAGCTCGCCGCGGTAGCCGGCGTCGATCAGGCCCGGGGCGTTGACCAGGGAGATCCCGTGTTCGCGGGCGAGGCCGGAGCGCGGCAGGATCAAGCCGGCGTGGCCATCGGGGATCTCGACCGCGACGCCGGTGCCGATTCCCCAGCGCTCCCCCGGCCCGATGTGGGCGGACTCGGAGGCGTAGAGGTCGAGCCCGGCATCGCCGGGATGCGCCCGGGTCGGCAGGATCGCCCCCTCCGTCAATTTCGACATCCTCAGCTCCATCGGCGTCGAACCCTAGACCACAGCGAGATCGTCGAAGCGGTGCAGCTCGGCGCGCGGCACCCTGGCGCGGACCAGGACCCCGTCCTCGCGCTCGGTGCGGTCGAGGTCGCCGGCGACCTCGTGCAGTTCATGCAGGCGCCCGCCTTGGGCGTAAGGGACGAGAAACTCGACCTCGGCCAGGGTGTCGGCGAAGGCGGTCTCGATCGCCAGCCGCAGGCCCTCGATCCCCTCGCCGCTCAGGGCCGAGACCAGCACCGCGCCGGGATGGTGGACAAGCACGTCGTGGCGCGAGTCCTCGTCGAGCAGGTCGGCCTTGTTGAGGACCAGCAGCCGCGGTTTCTCGCCGGCCCCGATCTCCTCCAGAACCTCGTCGACCGCCTGCATGTCGAGCAGCCGCCGCTCCTCCGGCGCCGCCGCGTCGACGACGTGGACGATCAGGTCGGCGAGCACGGTCTCCTCCAGGGTCGCCTTGAAGGCCTCGACCAGCTGGTGCGGCAGCTTCTCGATGAAGCCGACGGTGTCGGTCAGCAGGTAGTCGCGGCCGGAGGACTCATAGCTGCGGGTGGTCGGGTCGAGGGTGTGGAAGAGGCGGTCGCCGACGTCGACCTCGGCCCCGGTGATCGCGTTCAGCAGGGTCGACTTGCCGGCGTTGGTGTAGCCGGCAAGGGCGACCCGCGGGATCGAGGAGCGGTCGCGCTGCGCCCGCATCACGCCGCGGTTCTGCTCAAGCCGCTTCAGGCGTCGGCGCAGGGCGGCGATGCGGTCGCGGGCGAGGCGGCGGTCGGTCTCGATCTGGCTCTCGCCCGGTCCCCTGGTGCCAATGCCGCCGCCGAGCCGCTCGAGGTGCGTCCACAGCCCCCGCATCCGCGCCAGGTTGTACTCGAGCTGGGCCAGCTCGACCTGCAGCTTGCCCTCGGCCGAGTGGGCATGGTCGGCGAAGATGTCGAGGATGACGGCGGTGCGGTCGATCACCGGCACCCCCAGCGCCTGCTCCAGGTTGCGCTCCTGGCGCGGCGCGAGCTCGTCATCGCAGGCGACGACGTTGGCGTCGCACTCCCCCACCTGCACTTTCAGCTCTTCCAGCTTGCCGCGGCCGAAGTAGCGGTCGGGGTCGGGTTTCGGGCGCTGCTGAACCGCCTCCCCGGCGGTCGCCACTCCCGCCGTGCGCAGCAGCTCCTTCAGCTCCGCCAGCGGGTCTTCGCTCTCGCTGCCGTCGGTGATGCCGATCGCCAGCGCTCGCTGCCGCGCCCGTGGATTCGTGATGCCGGGGACGCTCGCGACTTTGCGCGTTTCGGTATTGCGGCCATTCCTCGAACGTTCCACCCTGCCTCGATTGTAGGCGTGGTCCCCTCGGGATAGTCTTAGCGGTCGTGAAGGTCTACGTCACAGGGGGAACGGGATTCATCGGCGGCGAGGTCGTGCGCCAGCTGCGCGAGCGCGGCGACGACGTCGTCTGCCTGGTCCGCAACCCCGAGAAAGGCAAGGCGCTCGCCGACCTCGGCTGCGAGCTGGCCGGCGGCGATCTCAGCGACGCGGCGGCGATCCGCGCCGGCATGAAGGGCTGCGACGCCGTCATCCACGCCGCCGCCGTCTACAAGGTCGGCATCCCCGCCTCGGAGCGCCCGGCGATGCGCGAGGCCAACGTCGGCGGCACCGAACGCGTCCTCGGCGCGGCCAAGGACGCGGGCGTCGGCAAGGTCGTCTACGTCTCCACCGTCGGCATCGGCAGCACTCACGGCAAAGTGATCGACGAGTCCTACGAGTATCCCGGCGGGGACTTCACCTCGTCGTACGAGGAAACTAAGTGGGAGGCCCACCAGGTGGCGAAACGGATGATCGGCGAGGGCCTGCCCTGCGTCATCGTCCAGCCGGGCGGCGTCTATGGGCCCGGCGACACGTCTTCGATCGCCGAGCTGCTCAACCAGTTCCTCGCCGGGAAAATGCCGCTGCTGCCCTTCCCCGAGCTGGGCATCTGCCTCGCCCACGTCAGGGACACGGCCACCGGCATCATCCTTGCCCTCGACAAAGGCAAGGTCGGCGAGGCCTACTTCCTCAGCGGCCCGGTGACGACGATCCGTGAGGCGATCGGGGTGGTGGCGACGCTGACCGGGAAGAAGGCGCCGAAGCGGGCGATGCCGGTCGGGCTGATGAAGGCGCTGACCCCGATCGGGCCCCTGGTCGGCAAGATGATGGGGCAGCCGCCCAACCTGCGCGAGCTGATCTCCGCCGCCGACGGCGTCACCTTCTGGGCCAGCAACGACAAGGCGCGCGCCGAGCTTGGCTACTCCCCGCTCGGCATCGAAGAGGGCTTCCGCCAGATGCTCGAAGCCGAGGGCAGGATGCCCACGGCCGCAGCCGCCTGACCCTCTCGATCCGGATGAGGCCGATCGATGTAATGCACCTGGGACGCCCGCACGTGATCTGCTGCTGGGAGGTCGACGGCGCCCTCGTCGACCCCGGGCCGGAGTCCTCGATCGAGACGGTGATCGAAGCGCTCGGCGGCGAGCAGCCGCGAGCCCTGCTGCTGACCCACATCCATCTCGACCATGCAGCCGCCACCGGCGCCCTGGTCCGCCGCTGGCCTGACCTCGAGGTCTACGTCCACGAGCGCGGCGCCCCGCACCTGATCGACCCCTCGAAGCTGCTGGCCAGCGCCGAGCGGCTCTACGGTGAGACGATGGAGACGCTCTGGGGAGAGATCGTCCCGGTGCCAGAGGCCAACGTCAGGGCGCTGAGCGGCGGCGAGACGGCGCTCGGCATGAAGGTCGCCTACACCCCAGGCCACGCCTCACACCACGTCTGTTACCTGCACGAGGACGGCACCGCCTTCACCGGCGACGTCGCCGCGGTGCGCATCCCACCCTCAAACCTCGTCGTCCCCCCGACGCCGCCGCCCGACATCGACATCGAGCTCTGGGAGCAGTCGATCGGCATCGTCGAAGAGTGGGCGCCCGAGCGCCTCGCCCTGACCCACTTCGGCGCCGTTGAGAACCCGGCCGAGCACCTTGCGATTGTTCGTGAGCGGCTGCGCGAGGAGGTCGACCTCGCCCGCGAGCTCTCCGAGGATGCCTACGAGCAGCGCCACCGCCAGCGGGTGATCGAGGCCCTGGGCGAGGAGACCGCCGCCGAGCTGCTGCAGGCCGTGCCGCCGCAGTATCAGTGGCGCGGCCTCGACCGCTACTGGCGCAAGCGGGCTGAGCGCGAAGCCGGCCGCGGCGGATAGGTCTTCCCGTCGTAGAGCTGGCTGTTGCCCAAGCGGTCCGGCAGCTTGACCGTAAGGGGTGGTTCGATCGGGGCCTGGCACGTGTAATTCCCCGGCGGCAGCGGATCGAGCCAGATCGTCAGCAGCAGCCTCTTCCCCAGGCGACGGAAGACCGGGTGGGCGTGCGCGTTGTAGCGCCTGCCCCCATCGCAGGGGCCCTTGCCGCTCAGATGGACGCGAACGACCTTTGTGGCGCTGCTCGGGGCTGGCTGTTCCGCAGCCAGCGTCCAGCTCATCGTCGGGCCGTCGCCGACGATCGAGTTGGGCAGGCAGTGCCCTGAGTAGCCGGCCTGGCGCCACTGCCCGTCCACCTGCTCGAACCTGAGCCATTCGACCCTGTCCGACAGCCTGCCGTGGGCGAATTCCGCGATGCCGTCGCTTTCGGCCACGAGACGCCAATCGTGCCGGTGCGGCCAAGGGCTCTGGCTCACCCCGAGGAATTCTCCGAGCGCGATCTCAGCCGGCTGCGAGCCCAGCTCCACCCCGGTCGGCCCGGAGAAAGCCTGCACCGGGTCGAAAGCCAGGGCGCCGCAGGTCGTCGGATACGGCCATCTCGGCCATTTGCCGACGACCGGATCGGGCCCCCGAGGCGTTGACGACGCGCCGGAACAGGGTGCCGCGACGCCACAGGCTATGGCTGCCACCGCCAGGAGGATCCCCCGCCTAACTCCCATGGCCCGAGTTTAGGAGAGGTGCTCGCGCATCCGCTCGACCGCCTCGCTGATGCGGTCGTCGGGGGTGGTGAGGGCGATGCGGAAGAAGCCCTCGCCGCTGGGCCCGTACATCGAGCCGGGTGAGACGACGACGGCGGCCTCTTCCAGGACCAGCTCGCAGAAGGAGGTCGAGCTGTGGCCCTTGGGGACCGGCGCCCAGACGTAGATCGTGCCCTTCGGCGCGGTCACCTCGACGCCGATCTCGCGCAGGGCGGAGACGACCAGGTCGCGACGGCGGGTGTAGGTCTCGTTCATCCGCTGCAACGGGCCCTTGGGGCCGGCCAGGGCAGCGGCGCCCGCCACCTGCACGGCCTCGAAAAGGCCGGAGTCGACGTTGGTCTTCAGCCGCCAGTAGGTCTGGATCGCCTCGGCGTTGCCGAGGATCGCGGCGCAGCGCCAGCCGGTCATGTTGTAGCCCTTGGAGAGCGAGAAGACCTCGACGCCGACCTCCTTTGCACCGGGCGTGGCCAGGAAGCTCGGCGCGACGTAGCCGTCGTAGGTCGTCTCCGAGTAGGCGTTGTCGTGGACGACGAGGATCTCGTGCTCGCGGGCGAAGGAGACGACCATCTCGAAGAACCCGTCGGGGACGACCGCCCCGGTCGGGTTATTCGGGTAATTGATGAACATCAGCCGCGCCTTGGCCGCGATCTCGGCCGGCACCGCGGTCAGGTCGGGGGCGAAGCCGAGCTCGGGGACCAGCGGCAGCAGCTCCGGCGTCGCGCCGGCGAGGATCGGGCCGCCGGTGTAGACCGGGTAGCCGGGGTCGGAGGCGAGGGCGACGCCGCCGGGGTCGAGGAAGGCGAAGCAGAGGTTGTAGATGCACTCCTTGGCGCCGATCGCCGGGATCACCTCGGAGTCGGGGTCGATCTCGACCCCGAAGCGGCGCCCGTAGAAGTCGGCGAAGGCGCGGCGGAACTCCTCGCGGCCGCGGTTGCTCGGGTACCGGTGATTGGCGGGGTCGGCGACCGCCTCCTGCATCGCCTTGACGATGTAGGGGTAGGTCGGCTCGTCGGGATCGCCGATCCCGAGGCTGATCACGTCGATGCCGGCGGCCCGCTTCTCGGAGATGCGGCGCTCCAGTTCCTGGAACATGTAGGGAGGCATCGCCTCCAGGCGCTTGGACGGATCGGCGATTGCCATGGGCGCGGAAATCTAGAGACTCGCGAGCGCCTGCAGCAGCTCGGGTGTCGCCTCGCCCGCGTAGACCGGCTCTGCCCAGCCGTTGAGGCGCACCTCAAGGTCGTCGCCGATCTCGACCTCGAGCTCGCCGCCATCGAGCTCGACCACGATCGGGCTGGCGGCGCCGTGCAGAAAAGCGGTCACCGCCGCGCCGCTGGCGCCGGTCCCGGAGGAGAGCGTCTCCCCCACCCCGCGCTCGAAGATCCGCGCCCGCACGCGGCTGCCGTCGATCGCGATGAACGAGACGTTGGTGCGGTTGGGAAAAAGCTCGTGGGCTTCGATCGCCGGCCCGATCTCCTCCAGATCGAGGTCGTCGAGCTCGGCGCCGACCTCGATCGCGCACTGCGGATTGCCGATCGAGACATGCTGAAAGGCCCACTCGCGGCCGCCGGCGAGCAGCGTCGCGGCGCCGTCTTCGGGGCCGGAGGGAAAGTCCTTGGAGGCGGTTGCGGCCTTGCCCATGTCGACCGAGCAGGTCAGCTCAGAGGTGATCGTCGGCACGATCGGCCCGGCGACGGTCTTGATCGCGAAGGTCTCCTCCTCGGTCCAGCCGTGGCGGCGCAGGTAGAGAATTGCCTCGCGGGCTCCATTGCCGGAGAGCTCGGCCTCGGAGCCATCGGGGTTGAAGATCCGCAGGTCGGCGACAAACTCGGGGTCCTCGCTCTTGGCCAGCAGCAGGATCCCGTCGGCCCCGATCCCGAAATGCTGGTCGCAGAGCCACTCGACCCGCGGCGCCGTCAGCTCCCACGGCAGCGAGTCCGCCTCAAGGATCAGGTAGTCGTTGCCCAGCGCCTGCCACTTCTCGAATCGCATCGCGGCAGCCTAAAGGTCGAGGGCGGCGACTATCTCGGCGGCGACCTCGACATCGCCGCGGCCGGCGCGGTCGATCATCTCGACGCCGGCCATCTTCCGCATCCAGGTCAGCTGGCGGCGGGCGTAGTTGCGCGAGCGTTTCTGCATCTGCTCGACATCGCCGGCCAGCAGCTCGTCGAAGCCAAGCGCTTTGCGGGCGGTGCGCGAGGGGCCTGCCTGCTCCGCCCGGCGCACCTCATCGGCGGCGCCGCCGGCGATGATCGCCTCGGTGCGGGCGTCGATCCGCTCGTAGAGCAGGGCCCGGTCCATGTTGATGCCGAAGATCCGGGTCGGGTGGCGGGTCTCGGCCGACCAGAGCTCGGAATCCTCCGATCCCGGCGGGGCCTTGACCAGCGAGAGCTCGGCCAGGGCCGCCCGCATGTAGAGGCCGGTGCCGCCGACGACGATCGGCCGCCGACCGGCCTCGAGCGCAGCGTCGATCTCGGCGTGGGCGAGCCGCATGTAGTCGCCGACCGAGAAGGGCTCGGTGACGGGGACGAACTCGACCAGCCGGTGCTCAAGGCGAGCCTGCTCCTCAGCCGTCGCCACCCCGGTCAGCGTCCCCAGCCCCTCGTAGACCTGCAGCGCGTCACAGGAGATCGCGACCGGGTCCTCGCCGCGCTCGCGCAACAGCTCGGCCAGGGCAATTGCCACCCCGGTCTTGCCGACCCCCGTCGGCCCGAATATCGCCAGGACCGTCAGCGGACCCGGGAGAGCAGCTTCTCGGCCCCGAGCAGGGTCTGCGAGGTCGCCTCGGAGATCTCCACCCGCACCATCTCGCCTGGCGCCGCGGTGCCTTCGAAGTTGACCGCCTTGTTGTGGCGGGTGCGGCCGCGCAGGCGGCTCTCGTCGGTGCGGCTGGTCCCTTCGACCAAGACCTCCATCTCGCGGCCGACGAAGCGCTGCGCCCGCTCTTTCGCCCGGCGCTGGACCAGCTCGACCAGGCGCTCCATCCGCTCGACCTTGACCGGGTGCGGCAGCTGGCCGTCCATCGTCGCCGCTTCGGTTTCGCGACGCGGGGAGAAGACGAAGGTGAAGGCGCTGTCGTAGGCGACCTCGTCGACCACTTCCATCGTCTGCTCGAAATCGGCGTCGGTCTCGCCGGGGAAGCCGACGATGATGTCGGTCGTGATCGAGCAGTCGGGAACGTGCTCGCGGATCAACGCCACCCGGTCCATATAGCGCTGGCGGTCATAGGTGCGCCGCATCCGTTTCAGGATCGCGCTTGAGCCCGACTGCAGCGGCAGGTGGATGTGCTCGCAGAGCGCACCGAGGTTGGCGTGGGCGAGGATCACGTCCTCCTTCATGTCCTTCGGATGCGGGCTGGTGTAGCGGATGCGATCGATCCCCTCGACCGCATCGACGCGGGCCAGCAGCTCGGCGAAGCCAATCCGGCTCTCTTTCGGCAGGTCGCGGCCGAAGCTGTTGACGTTCTGGCCGAGCAGGGTCACCTCGCGCACCCCATCGGCAGCGAGCGCCTCGGCCTCGGCGACCAGCTCGACCGGGTCGCGGCTGACCTCGCGCCCGCGGGTCGAGGGCACGATGCAGTAGGCGCAGTTGCAGTTGCAGCCCTGCGAGATCTGCAGCCAGCCCTGGAAGGCGCGCTCACGCCGGGTCGGCAGGTGGCCGGAGAAGTCCTCGAACTCGAAGTAGCCCTGGGCGCTGAGCGAGTCGGAGTTAAGGAACTCGGCCAACTTGTGGATCTGGCCGGGGCCGAAGGCGACATCGACGAAGGGGAAGCGCTGGAAGACCTCGTCCTTGACCGACTGCGCCCAGCAGCCGCCGACGCCGACCACCCGCCCGGGGTCTTCGAGCTTGAGCCGTTTCGCCTCGCCGAGATGGGAGATGAAGCGGTTGTCGGCCGACTCGCGGATCGAGCAGGTGTTGAAGAGGATCAGGTCGGCCTCGGAGCGGCTCGGCGCCTGCTCGTAGCCAAGCGACTCGAGCATCCCCTGCATCCGCTCGGAGTCGTGCACGTTCATCTGGCACCCGAAGGTGGTGACGTGGTAGCGCTTGCCGCTGCTCATTGCGGCGAGGTTAGCGCCCAGCGGGTGCTATTTGACGGTGAGCGTGCCTTCCATGCCGGCTTCGGCATGTCCTGGCACGTTGCAGAGGAAGGTGTAGGTCCCGGGCGCGAGTTCGGCTGTGACCGAGTCCTTGCTTTCGGCGATCAAGGCGGTGCTGGCGATTTCTTCGCCGTTCTGCTCGATCGCGACGTCGTGCTGGAGCGCTGAGGGGTTGGTGAAGTCGATCGTCACCTTGCCCGGCTTGCTGGTCAGCGTTTTCGTATTGAAGGCAAGCTGGGTCGGGTCGGCGGAGAGTTTCAGGGTGCCACCGGGACCCTTCGCCGCGGGCGCAGCCGGCTTCGATTCAGCCGGAGCTTCCTTGCCCGGCTCCGGCGACTTCTCCTGATTGGTGATCTTCTTGTTCTCGGCCGCGAACTCTGCCGCCTTGGCCTTGTCCTCGTCCTTGGCGTGCAGCACTGCGAAGGTGGTCGCGCCGCCCATCAGGATCGCGAACCAGAGGATCACGAGCGGGAACTTGTTGCCCGGGAACTTTTCCGACCGCAGGCCGATCAAGCTGACCACGACGGCCGAGACGGCGAGGGCGATCCCGAAGATGAAGAAGAGAGTTTCGTTGTCCATGAGCGGCGGAATCCTATCCGCTGCGAGGGGTTAGGCAGCTTTTGCCTCCGGCGCTGCCGGCGCCTCGTCAACCACGGCCGTCACATCGGCCGCAGGGGC
The DNA here is from genome assembly GCA_964401995.1 of uncultured Conexibacteraceae bacterium. Lineage (GTDB taxonomy): Bacteria > Actinomycetota > Thermoleophilia > Solirubrobacterales > 70-9 > DATCBF01. Next base: position 73,120 of record CAYOAP010000010.1, read on the forward strand.
TTCGTCGCCGATGCCGAGCAGGTTGCGGATCTTGGTCTCTATCTCCAGCGCGATCTCCGGGTTGTCGGTCAGGAACTGCTTGGCGTTGTTGCGCCCCTGGCCGAGCCTGGTCTCGCCGTAGGAGAAGAAGGAGCCCGATTTCTGGATCAGGTCGTGCTCGATCCCGAAGTCGATCAAACCGCCCTCGCGGGAGATGCCGACGCCGTACTCGATGTCGAATTCGGCCTGGCGGAAGGGCGAGGCGACCTTGTTCTTGACGACTTTGACCCGGACCCGGTTGCCGACCGCCTCGGTCCCTTCTTTCAGGGTCTCGATGCGGCGGATGTCGAGCCGCTGCGAGGAGTAGAACTTCAGCGCTCTACCGCCCGGCTGGGTCTCCGGCGAGCCGAACTGGACGCCGATCTTTTCGCGGATCTGGTTGGTGAAGAGGCAGACGGTGTTGGTCCGGCTCAGGTTCCCGGCCAGTTTCCGCAGCGCCTGCGACATCAGCCGAGCCTGGAGGCCGACCGTGGTGTCGCCGATCTGGCCGTCGAGCTCGGCTTTTGGCGTCAGCGCCGCGACCGAGTCGATCGCGACCACGTCAACCGCAGCGGAAGCGATCAGGCGATCTGCGATCTGCAGCGCCTGCTCGCCGAAATCGGGCTGGGAGACCAGCAGCTCGTCGGTGTCGACGCCGATTTTGCTGGCGTAGACGGGGTCCATCGCGTGCTCGGTGTCGATGAAGACGCAGACGCCTCCCTGGGCCTGGGCCTCGGCGATGATGTGGTAGATCAGCGTCGTCTTACCCGAGGACTCAGGGCCGAAGATCTCGACGATGCGCCCGCGCGGGACGCCGCCTATCCCCAGCGCCAGGTCGAGCGCGAGCGAGCCGGTCGGGATCGACTTCACCGGCACCACGCTGTCGGCGCCGAGGCGCATCAGGGCGCCGGCGCCGAAATCGCGCTCGATCTGGGTCACGGCAGCCGCCAGCGCGGCATCTTTGCCCTTGGTGTCCTTCGCCAGAGCGTCTTTCAAGTTTCTTTTGTCTGCCATCAGTTCCACCTCACTGCCGCCCGTCTTCGGACAGCTCGACTTGCGCCAGCGGGGTGTACTGCGCACCCAGCGGCTGGAGTTTCGAACGGTAAAGCGTCACCCGGACGCCACCGAACGCCTGTTTCAAGCTCTCGGGCAATGGACCCGGCGGCGCCGATACGCGCATCGGCCGTTTCGCCTTCTGACCCTCGGAGCGAACCCTTGCCACGGTCAGATGCGGCCAGAAGGAGCGCTTCTCCGGCTCGAATAATCCCTCTGCGACCAGACGGCCCAGCAGGGCCGCCTGCAATGCCACTGCCTGCGGGGAAACAGCCTCGAGCGCGTAGAGGCGGGGCCGCCCCCGCGCCGGCCGCGAGACCGGGCCTCTCAGCTCGATCCGGGGGGAAGCTGCCGGCAGCTCGCGCAGGATCGCCGCCAGCCGCTCGATCTCCGACTCCGGCCTGCTGCCAAGAAAGCAGAGAGTCAGGTGGAGAGACTGCTCCGCGACGGGCCGCAGGGCTGGATCAGCCAGCGCCCCCCTCCCCCATGCACCGATCCCGGCGCGAACCGCGTCGGGAATATCGAGGGCGACGAACAGCCTCGCCCGCGGGCTTTTGGGCTTCTCTTCGGCCATGCCGGGCACGCTACGACGGCGCGGTGCGCGCATCAACACGCGTTCGTCAAGCAAGTGCCAAATTTCTGCGCCGTCTTTGTGGCAGCGGCGGTTAAATCGGCGGCTCGGCCCCGCTGAGCAGGATCCGCAGCAGGTGCATGCCGACCAGGGCCGAGCGTTCGCGGATGTCGGCGCGGCCGCCGGGGATGGTCGGATCGCGGGCGATCACGGTGCCGTCGGCGAGGCGGGCGTTGAAGCAGACGTAGCCGACCGGCTTCTCCTCGCTGCCGCCGTCAGGGCCGGCGATGCCGGTGATCGAGACCGCGACGTCGGCGCCGAAGCGCTCCAGGGCTCCGATCGCCATCGCCTCTGCCACCTCCGGCGAGACCGCCCCTTTCGCCTCGATCAGCGCCGGATCGACTCCAAGCAGCTCTGCCTTGGCCTCGTTTGAGTAGGAGACGACGCTGCCGGCCATGTAGGCCGAGGCGCCGGGCAAGTTGGTGATCCGCGCCGCCATCAGGCCACCGCTGCAGGACTCGGCGAGGCCGAGGCGGCGGCCCGCCAGCAGCTGCGCCACCTGCTCATCGATCGTCTCGCCGCTTTCGCTGAAGAGATGGCGGCTGTGGCGCTCGCCCAGCCCGGCCCGCACCGCATCGGCGGTGGCCGCGGCCTCGTCGCGGTAGCGGACGTCGATCTCTATCTCGCCTCGGCGCAGGCAGGTGGTGATCTCGACCGCGCCAAGCTCGGTCCCCTCCGCCTCAATCTCGCGCAGGCTCTTGGCGATCTCGGACTCCGGGACCCCGAACATCCGCAGCGTGTAGCCGCGCAGCGGCGTCGCCCGCGCCAGCACCTCGCGCACGGGGTCGGCCTCGGCGGCTGCCGGCCACATCGGCTGCAGCTCGCGCGGCGGCCCGGGCAGGACGATGACCACGGCGCCCTCCCCCCGCACGACCAATCCCGGCGCGGTGCCCACGGGGTCCAGGGCGATCGAGCCCTCCGGCACCATCGCCTGCTTGCGGTTGGCGTCCATCACCGCCTTCTCGTCAAATTTGTAGCGGCGGGCGAAGCCGCGCAGGATCTCGGCGATCTTCGCCTCCATCGCCTCGTCGAGCACCAGCTCGCGGCCGACGAAGCGGGCGACGATCTCGGCGGTGAGGTCGTCGGCGGTTGGCCCCAGCCCGCCCGAGGTGACGATCAGGTCCATGCCCTCGGCGGCGAGGAAGCGCAGCGCCGCCTCGAGGTCGTCAGGGCGGTCGCCGACGATCAGGATGTGGGCGACATCGACTCCCAGGCCCGCCAGCTGCTCGGACACCCAGGGGCCGTTCTTGTCCGCGATCCGCCCGGTCAGCACCTCGGTCCCGGTGACCACGATCCCCGCTCTGACTGCGCCGGCGCCGTTCTCCACGCCACCATTGTGGCCATTCCGAACTCCCGGCGCTACGGAGGCCCTAAGCGTCCTGCTCTGAGTCGGCGCCAACCGCCTCAGGAACGGCAGTCGGGCCCGACGAGGCTGCATTGCCGGCGCCAAGCACGCGAGAGAGGTCGGCCTGGGTGATCAGCACCTGGCGTGGTTTGGAGCCCTCGTAGCCGGAGATCACGCCGCGGCGCTCGAGCATGTCGATCAGGCGGCCGGCGCGGGTGTAACCGACCCGCAGGCGGCGCTGGACCATCGAGACGGAAGCGGTTTCGGTCTGGACCACAAGCCGGATCGCCTCGTCGAGCAGGTCGTCGCTGTCGGGATCGAACTCGCCCTCGTGGCCCTCCTCGGCTGCCTCCTCCGGCGTCTCCAACAACTCGGCCTCGAATTCGGGTTCGCCCTGCTTAGCCCAGTGGTTGGTGATCCGGGCGATCTCCTCCTCGGTGATGAAGGCGCCCTGGACCCGCTGCAGCTTCGAGCTGCCCGCCCCGCGGAAGAGCATGTCGCCCTGGCCAAGCAGCGCCTCGGCCCCTCCCTGATCGAGGATCACGCGTGAATCGGTCTGTGAGGAAACGGCGAAGGCGATCCGGGCCGGGATGTTGACCTTGATCGTGCCGGTGATGATGTCGGTCGAGGGCCGCTGGGTCGCCAGCACCAAGTGGATGCCGGTCGCCCGCGACTTCTGCGCCAGGCGGATGATCGAGTCCTCGACTTCGGCCGGGGCGACCATCATCAGGTCCGCGAGCTCGTCGATCACGCAGAGGATGTGCGGCAGCGGCGGCTCGCCAACCTTCTTGCGGTGGCGGTTGAGCTCGCTGAGGTTGCGGCAGCGGGCCTCGCTCATGATCCCGTAGCGGGTCTCCATCTCGCCGATCAGGTTGGAGAGGACGTTGGCGGCCAGCCGCGGCGAGGTCACGACCGGCGTCAGCAGGTGGGGAACGTTCTCGTAGTGGTTGAGCTCGACCTGCTTCGGGTCAACCAGGACCAAACGGACTTCGTTCGGCGATGCCTGCATCAGGATCGAGGAGAGGATCCCGTTGACACAGGCGGACTTGCCCGAGCCAGTGGTGCCGGCGACGAGCACGTGCGGCATCTTCGCCAGGTCGGTCCAGACCGGGTTGCCGTCGATCCCCTTGCCGAGCCAGGCAACCAATGGCGAGGTCTTCTCGGGACGGCCGGCGTAGATGTCGCCGAGGCGGACGATGCGGCGGCGGGCGTTGGGGACCTCGACGCCGACCGCCTGTTTGCCGGGGATCGGGGCGAGGATGCGGATGTCGGTCGAAGCCAGGGCGTAGGCGAGGTCGTTGCCGAGCTCGGTCACTTTCTTGACCTTGATCCCGGGCGCCAGGCGCAGCTCGTAGCGGGAGACGTGCGGGCCGCTGATGACACCGACGATCTTTGCCTCGACCCCAAAGTGGCCCAGGGTCTCGACTAGCTTGCGGCCGACGATTTCCTGGTCGCGCGGGTCGGGCCCCTTGTCGCCTTTGCCGCGTTCCAGCGCCTTCGCGGGCGGCGGGCGGTAATCGATCTCGTCGGAGGTGGTGACGCCGCGCTTCTCCCCCATCGGGGTCAGCGCGGTCTGGCGGGAGACGGCCTCCATGCCGATGCCCAGGCCTTCCTCGCCCTGGACCTCGGTTTCGGCCAACTCTTCGTCGAAAGTCTGGGTCACGGCCTCGGGCAGAAGGTCGGGCGCCTCGTTGGGCTCGTCCTCGACTAGGGCAACGGTCGGCTCGAAGTCGTCGTCCTCGGGGTAGGTGCTCATCACGTCGGTGGCCCCAACCTCGGTCTCGGCCTCAAATGCGCTGCGGGCGCGCTCGGCGGTCCGTTCCTCGCGCCGAGCCTGGCGATGCTGGGCGGCGGTCTGGGCGACGCCGTGGCCACCGTGGAAGATCCGGGCAAGGCCAGAGCCGACCCCGCGGAAAATCGAGGAGATCGAGGTGCCGCTGAGCAGCACGCCGCCGACGACCAGGATCAGGACGGTGGCGATCCGCGCCCCGACCCCGCCGAACAGGTAGGTGAGCCCGGTTTCGACGCCGTAGCCGACCTTGCCCCCGTCCCAGCCAAAGAAGAGCACGAAGACGAGGAAGACCCCGGCGGCGAGCAGGAAGAGCCCGATCATGTCGAGGTGTCGCTGCTCCAATCCCCGCGGCAGATGCGGCTTCGGCACCCGTCCCTGGGGCTTTTTGGCTTTGGCTTTGGACCGACGCACGGGCTTACCGCGCTTCTTACGCACGAACATAGGCATCTGCTTCGACGCCCAGGCAGCCGGCCCTGCGCATAAATTCGGCATAAATCCCCGCATCGAGCAAGCAATCCCGGGCTAACATCGAAGAATGCTGACTCAGAGCGACCCGAGCGGGGGTCGAGTTTTAGTCGTTGAGGACGACACCGAGATCGCCGACGTCCTGCGCCGCTCGCTGCGCAACGAGGGCTACGACGTGCGCACATCGGCCGATGGCGTCGAGGCGCTCGACGTCGCCGCCGGCTTCATCCCCGACCTTGTTGTCCTCGACCTCGGCCTGCCCCGGCTCGACGGGGTCGAGGTCTGTCGCCAGCTGCGCGCCGACGGCGACGTGCCGATCTTGATGCTGACCGCCCGGGCCGAGACCGAGGACCGCGTCACCGGCCTCGACAGCGGCGCCGACGACTACCTGGTGAAGCCGTTTGAGCGCACCGAGCTGCTGGCTCGGATCAGGGCGCTGCTGCGGCGGCGCCCGCCGCGCGGCGCCGCCTCGCTGGCGGTCGGCGACCTCTCACTCAATCCCGACACCCGCGAGGTGCGGCGCGGCGAGCGCGAGATTGAGCTGACCAATCGCGAGTTCGAGCTGCTTGAGCACCTGATGCGCAACGAGCGCCTGGTCGTCTCCCGTGAGCGCCTGCTCGACGAGGTCTGGGGCTATGACCCGCTGGCCGCGACCAACACGATCGACGTCTTCATCTCCAACTTGCGCCGCAAGCTGGAGGCCGGAGGCGAGCCGCGCCTGCTCCACACCAAGCGCGGGGCCGGCTACGTGCTGAAGGCCTGAGCTTGGCACAGCGGCTGAGGCCCGGAAACTGGCCGGTGCGGTGGCGCCTGACCGCCACCTCAGCCGGGCTGACGCTGGTGATCCTGGTCATCTTCGGCGCGGTGATCGGCAACCTCGCCGCCGACCGAATCCGCGGCGACTTCAACCACGAGTTGGAGAACGCGGTCGCCACCCTGGCCTCCCAGGTCCGGATCGTCGACACCCCGACCGACACGCTGATCATCCGCGAGCCCCACCTCAACGACTTCGTCTCCCCCAACGACGCGACCGCCCGCATCTTCAACGCCCACGGGGTGCCGCTCGACGCCAGCCCCGGCGCCGCCGACCTCGGCCCCCCGATCCAGGGCACCCACGACGTCGGTGAGATGCGGGTGGTGACGGCGACCCTGCGCAGCAGCCAGACCGGCCGCATCGCCGGCTACGTCCAGTACGCCCGCGACGAGGGCAGCATCGACACCACGATCGACCGGCTCTGGGTCTTCATCGCCGCCGGCGTCTTCGGCGCCACCGTGCTCGCCTTCTTCGCCGGCCTGGCGATCGCCAACCGGGCGATGCGGCCGATCGCCGCCCTGACCAGTTCGGCCCGCGAGATCGCCGAGACCCGCGACCCGTCGCGCCGTATGCCCGACCCCAAAGCCGACGATGAGGTCGGCGAGCTGGCCCGCACCCTGGAGCAGATGCTGCGCTCACTCGACGCCGCCCGCTCCGAGCGCGAGCGGGCGCTGCAGCAGCAGCGCGAGTTCGTCGCCGATGCCTCGCACGAGCTGCGCACCCCGCTGACCAGCGTGCTCGCCAACCTCGAGCTGTTGCAGGCCTCGCTGGAATCGCCGGAGCAGGCCGAAGACCGCGAGATGATCGACTCGGCCCTGCGCTCCTCGCGGCGGATGGGCCGGCTCGTCACCGACCTGCTCCTGCTCGCCCGCGCCGACGCCGGCCGGCTCGGCGAGCACCGGCGCTGCGACTTGGCCGAGGTCGCCGGCAATGCCGCTGCCGAGGTCTCGGCGGTGATGGGAGAGCGCAGGCTGGAGATCGACAACGAGCACCCGATCATGCTCGAGGGCAACCCCGACGAGCTGCACAGGATGGTCGTCAACCTGCTCGACAACGCCGTCCGCTACACCCCTGCCGACGCCAGGATATGGCTCAGCCTCAACGTCAAGGACGGGGAAGCCATCCTCGAAGTCGCGGACAACGGCCCCGGCATCCCCGCCGAGTTCCGCAACCAGGTCTTTGACCGCTTCGTCCGCGTCGACGGCCCCGCCGACACCGCGGGCGGCAACGGCACCGGGCTCGGGCTGGCGATCGTCAAATCGGTCGCCGGCGCCCACCACGGCACAGTCGAGGTCGCTGAATCGGATTCGGGCGGCGCCCTCTTCCGGATCCGCCTCCCCCGCGCCAGTTCTGAGCCAAGCGTTACGAGACCTTTAGAGGCGCTTTAGCCAGCCGCCGTAATTTTCCCAGCGGACGAGACACACGGGCCCGCCGGGGCATCTCCCCAAACACCACCCCGGCGGGTCCATTTTTTCTGGGTTAGGCACTTGGAACTACGGCGGGTTGGGGTGCGGGTGGCGGGCAGGCCTCTGCGGGAATTTCGGCGCCCGCCTATGGCGGGCCTGCCCGATGTTGGAGCGCGGCCTTCGGCCGCGCATTCACCGGATTGCATTTCCGCCGCTTCGCGACATTCCCGCAGAGGCCTGCCCGCCACCCGCCCTCGAAGCGCCACCAGCTCCAAAGGCGCTCTGGCCCGAAGGCGGGCAACCGGACCCGCTCCCGCGTTGAAGCATCTGTGATTCGAGGGCGCTGCGAGGGACGGGGCTGGCCGCCCTCTGGACGAATGTGGCGAAGCCGCGATATGCAATCTCATAATTGCGCGGCGAAGCCGCGCTGCGACATCCGAGTCCGCGATAGGCGGACGAGTCAATTCGGCCAGAGGGCGGCCAGCCCCGTCCCCCACCAACCCCCGGAACAGCCGCCCTTTAAACCTCGACCACGACCGGCAGAACCATCGGCCGCCGCCGCAGCTTCTGAAAGACCAGCTTGCCGACCGCGTCGTGGAGGTCTTCCTGGATCAGGTGCAGCTCGCGGGTGCCGGCCTCGGCAGCGTCCTCGAGCGAGTCCTCGATCACGTCTTTGAGCTCGTCGACCAGGGCGTCCGCCTCTTCGAGGAAGGCGACGCCGCGGAAGATCACCTCGGGGTCGGCGACGACGGAGCCGTCGTCGGAGGAGATCGTGGCGACGACGATGAAGATGCCGTCGGCGGAGATTTCGCGGCGGTCGCGCAAGGCGGCGTCGTCGGGCTCGCCGATGTTGACCCCATCGACGAACATCACCCCGTTGTGGATGTCCTCGCCGAAGGCGGCGCCATTGGCGTCGACTTCCAGCGGCAGGCCGTTGCGCCCCTGGAAGACGTTGGCGGGATCGACGCCGACCGAGTGGGCGAGCTCGGCGTGCAGCCGCAGCCGCTTGTAATCGCCGTGGACCGGCATCACGTATTTCGGCTTGGTCAGGTTGAGCATCAGCTTGATCTCCTCCTGCCAGCCGTGGCCGGAGGCGTGGATCGGAGCGTCCTTGGCGGTGACGACGGTGGCACCGATCTCGTAGATGCGGTCGATCGTCTCGTTCACCGCGCGCTCGTTGCCCGGAACCGGCGTCGCCGAGAAGACGACGGTGTCGCCGGAATGCAGTTCGACGTCGCGGTGGTCGTTGTTGGCCATCCGCCGCAGCGCCGAGAGCGGCTCGCCCTGGCTCCCGGTCGAGATCACGACGATCTTCTCGTCGGGGAAGTTCTCGATCTCCCGCGGCTGGATGAAGAGCCCGGACGGCGCGTTGGCGATGCCGAGGTTGGAGGCGATGTTGAAGTTCTTGCGCATCGAGCGCCCAACCAGGGCGACGCGGCGGTCGAGCTTGACGGCGGCGTCGATCACCTGCTGGACGCGGTGGATGTTGGAGGCGAAGGAGGTGACGATGATCCGCCCTTTGCAGTTGGAGAAGGTCTCCAGCAAGGCCGGGCCGACGCTCGACTCCGAGGGCGCGATCCCGGGGCGGTCGGCATTGGTCGAGTCGCCGCAGAGCAGCAGCAGCCCGTCGCGGCCGACCTCGGCCAGGCGCGAGATGTCGGCCGGGCGGCCGTCGACCGGGGTCTGGTCGAACTTGTAGTCGCCGGTCATCAGCATCGAGCCGACCTCGGTCGTGATCAGCACCGCCCGCATGTCGGGGATCGAGTGCGAGAGGTGGATCAGCTCCAGCTGGAAGGGCCCGGCCTGGGCCTTCTCCCCCGCCGGCAGCTCCTGCAGCGGCGCATCGCTGAGCTTGTGCTCGTCGAGCTTGGAGCGGACCATGCCGACCGTCAGCAGGCCGCCGTAGATGACCGGCGGCTGGCCGATCTCGCGCAGCACATAGGGCAGGGCGCCGACGTGGTCCTCGTGCCCGTGGGTGAGGACGATCGCCTCGATGTCGTCGGCGCGGTCACGCAGGTAGGAGAAGTCCGGCAGGACGAGGTCGATGCCGAGCATCTCGGCGGTCGGGAACATCAGCCCGGTGTCGACGACGAGAATTTTCCCGTCGAACTCGATCACGGTCATGTTCTTGCCGATCTCACCCAATCCACCGAGGGGGAGCACACGAAGTTTCTTTGCAGCCACTAGCAGTTCACCGTCATTTCGTAGAGGTCTAAAGGGTTGCGACGCCGACGCCGTCGAGCGCCGCTTTCACGGCCGCGCGCTGCGCGTCATCGGCGGGGACCAGCGGCAGCCGCAGGCGGTCAGAGGGAATCAGCCCGGCCATCGCCAGGGCCGCCTTGACCGGGATCGGGTTGGTCGTCACCCCGAGGCAGTCGTAGAAGTCACGCAAGCCGGCGTCGATCTCACGGGCGCGGTCGAGATCGCCCGCCTCAGCCGCGTCCCACATCTCCCGCATCTGCGGGCCGACCAGGTGGGAGGCGACGAGGATGCCGCCGGCGCCGCCGAGCTCCAGAGTCCGCAGGTAGACATCGTCGTTGCCGGAGAGCAGCTGCATCCCCTCGATCTTCTGCAGCTCGTCGTTGTTGGCCTGCTTGACCGCGACCACGTTGTCGATCTGCGCCAGCCGGGCGAGCCCCGCCGGCGGCACGTTGACAACCACCCGCGAGGGGATGTTGTAAACGATGATCGGCAGCTCCGGCACAGCGCCGGCGACAGCTTCGAAGTGGGCCTGGATCCCGGCCGGATTGGGCTTGTTGTAATAGGGCGTGACGACCAACGCTGCTTCGGCGCCAGCGGCGGCGGCGGCCTTGGTCAGCTCGATCGAGTGGCGGGTGTCGTTGGTGCCGGTGCCGCAGATGATCTTCGCCTCGCCGCCGATCTCGGCGATCACCGCCTTCAACAGCGAGATCTCCTCCGCGTCGGTCAGGGTCGGGCACTCACCGGTCGAGCCGGCGATGACGACGCCGTGGGAGCCGTTCTCGATCAGGTAGGCGGCGAGCTTGCGGGCCGCGGCCTCGTCGACTCGCCCCTCCTCGTCAAAGGGGGTGGCCATCGCTGTCAGCACACCGCGGATCTCAGTCATCGCGTCAGGTTACCGGGCGCCAGAACCATCTAGAGCAGCTTCTCGAGACCGACCGTGAAGGGATCGGGGAGATCGGCGACCTTGCGCACCGCAAGCAGCACGCCGGGCATGAAAGAACGGCGGTCAATCGAGTCGTGGCGGATCGAGAGCGTCTGCCCTTCGCCGCCGAAGACGACTTCCTGGTGGGCGACCAGGCCGCGCAGGCGGACCGAGTGGATCGGCTCGTGGACATTGCCCCCGGCGCCGCGGATCAGCTCCGCCGTCCGCTTTGCCGTGCCCGAGGGGGCATCGAGCTTGCGGTCGTGGTGCAGCTCGATGATCTCGCACTCGGGCATGTGCTGGGCGATCGTCTGCGAGACCTCCATCAACAGCACCGCGCCGATCGCGAAGTTGGGAGCGACGAAGCAGTTGGCGCCGGCGCCGGCCGACTCGGCCGACTCGCGCAGCGCCTCGAGATCGAAGCCGGTGGTGCCGGCGACGGCGTGGACGCCGGCCTCGAGGCAGGCGCGCAGGTTGGGCAGGGCGGCATCGGGCGTGGTGAAGTCGACGACGACGTCGGCCTCTCCGAGCACATCGCCGAGCTCGACCCCGAGGCTGGGATCGGCCTTGGCGACCAGCTCCATGTCCTCGGCGCCTTCGACCGCCTCGCAGACGGCGAGGCCCATGCGCCCGGCGGCGCCCGAGGCAACGACCTTGATCATGCGGCGACCAGGGCGTCGCTGACCGGCGCCAGCGCCTTGCGGAAGCAGTCCTCGCTGCGGCCAACGCAGGCGGCGGAGAGGCGGTCGGCCCGGTAGAGCTCGCCCGCCAGGCCGGTCAGCTCCTCGACCGTGACCGCGTTGACCTTGGCGATCATCTCGTCGAGGGTGTCGATCGGCTGGTCGAAGAGGGTTGAGCGCGAGATCCGGGTCATTCGCGCCGCCGTCGACTCCGAGGAGAGGACGAGGCGGCCCTTGACGTTCTCCTTGGCCCGGGCCAGCTCGCCGTCGGAGACCGGCTCGGAGCGCAGCCGCTCGAGCTCGGCGCCGATGATCGAGCAGGCCTCCTCGACGTTGTCCTCGCGGGTGCCGACGTAGGTGGCGACCAGGCCCGAGTCGGTGTACTGCTCGTTGTAGGAGCCGACCGAGTAGGCGAGGCCGCGCTTCTCGCGGATCTCGCGGAAGAGGCGCGAAGAGGTCGAGCCGCCGAAGATCGAGTCGAGGATGGCGAGGCCATAGCGGCGCTCGTCGTCGCGGGTGATCCCCGGCGCGCCAAAGCAGATGTGGTACTGCTCGGTGTCCTTCTCCTGGAAGCGGAGCCGGGCCGCCTGCTCGATCGGGCTGGCGGGATGGGCGCCGTTGCCGCCGCCGGCCGGCGGCGCGACCAGCCGCTCGGAGAGGGCGACGATGCGATCGTGGTCGAGATGGCCGGCCGCGCCGACGACGATGTCGGCCCCGGCGTAGCGGGCGCGGTGGTAGGCGTCGATCTCCGGCACCGGGATCGAGGCGATCACCTCGGCCTCGCCGAGCACGCGGCGGCCGAGCGGATGCTCGCCGAAGACGGCCTCGGCCAGGTAGTCATGGACCCGGTCCTGAGGCTCGTCGTCGTACATCGCGATCTCCTCCAGGACGACATCGCGCTCGGAGTCGATTTCGGGGTAGGTCGGGGCGAGCAGCATCTCGGCCAGGAGGTCGAAGACCTCCTCGGTGTGCTCGTCGAGGAAGCGGGCGTGCAGGTGCGTCGTCTCCTTGCCGGTGGCGGCGTTGATCGAGGCCCCGAGGCCGTCGAAGTACTCGGAGATCTCGATCGCCGAGTAGCGCGCCGTGCCCTTGAACAGCAGGTGCTCGAGGAAATGCGAGACCCCGGCCTGAGCCGGGGTCTCGTTACGCGATCCAGTCCTTACCCAGAGGCCGAGCGCGACGGACCGGACCGAGGGGACCTCCTCGGTCACGACCCGGACGCCCGAGTCCAACTGGGTGATTCGGGGTGCGCTCAAATGCTTAGCGGCTGCGCCGCTCGCGGTCGCCACCCTGGCGGGGGCGCCGGCCGTCACGGCCACCGCGGCCACCGCCGCCCTCACGACGCGGACCGCCGTCGCCGGAGCCGACCGAAACCAGTTCCTCGGCCGATTTGCCGGCAACTGCCGGGTCGTCGGAGAGGCGCAGGCCGATGCGGCCACGCTCGCGGTCGACCTCGACCACGGTGACGTCGATCTGCTCGCCGGCCTTGAGGACGTCGTCGACGGTGTCGACCCGCTCGCCCGGCTTCACGTTGGAGATGTGGAGCAGGCCGTCAGTGCCCTTGACCAGCTCGACGAAGGCGCCGAAGGTGGTCGTCTTGACGACTTTGGCCCCGGTGTACTTGTCACCGATTTCGGCCTCCTTGGTCATCGAGAGGATGCGGCCGACACAGGCCTCGACCAGGGTGCCGGTCGGGGCGTAGATGCGAATCGTGCCGTCGTCCTCGACGTCGATCTCGGCTTCGAACTCCTCGCAGAGGGCGCGGATCGTTTCGCCGCCTTTGCCGATCACGGCCCCGATCTTCTCGGGATCGATCTTGATCGACTCGATCGCCGGGGCGAACTGCGAGAGCTTCTCGCGCGGCCCGTCGATCGCCTCGGCCATCTTGCCGAGGATGAACTGGCGGCCCTTGTTGGCCTGCTCCAGCGCGTCCTCGAGGATCTCAAAGGTGACGCCGGTGATCTTGATGTCCATCTGCAGGGCGGTGATCCCGTCCGCGGTGCCGGCGACCTTGAAGTCCATGTCGCCGAGGTGGTCCTCGACGCCGGCGATGTCGGTGAGGACGATGTAGTCGTCGCCCTCCTTGATCAGCCCCATCGCCACACCGGCGACGGGAGCGGTGACCGGGATGCCGGCGGCCTGCATGGCCATCGACGAGGCGCAGACCGAGCCCATCGACGAGGAGCCGTTCGACTCCAGCGTCTCCGAGACGGCGCGGATCACGTAGGGAAAATCGTCCTCGTTGGGGACGGTGGCGACCAGTGCCCGCTCGGCGAGCGCGCCGTGGCCGATGTCGCGGCGCTTGGGGCCGCGCATGAAGCCGGCCTCTCCCACCGAGAAGGGCGGGAAGTTGTAGTGGTGCCAGAACTTCTTCGAGGTCTCCAGCCCGAGCGTGTCGATGCGCATATCCATGCGCGTCGTGCCGAGGGCGACGTTGGAGAGGATCTGGGTCTCGCCACGGGTGAACAGGGCTGAGCCGTGGACGCGCGGGGAGATGTCGACCTCGCACTCGATCGGGCGGATCTCGTCCTGGGCGCGGCCGTCGGGGCGCTTCTTGTCGACGGCGATGGCCTTGCGGATGGTGTCCTTCTCAATCGAGCCAAAGGCGGCCTTGACCTCGGCCACGCGGTCGGCGTCGTCGTCGGACTCCGGCGCGTACTGGGCGACGACCGCGTCCTTGACCTCGTCGATCGCCTCGTAGCGCTCGAGCTTGCCCTCGGTAGCGATCGCGTCGACCAGGGCCTGGCCGTGCGAGGAGCGGATCTGGTCAACCAGGGCGGCGTCGATCTCCGGCTCCTCGTGCTTGACCTTCTCCTTGCCAGCCTTGTCCTGCAGCTCCTGCATCGCAGCCGTCAGCTTCTTGATCTCGGCGTGGGCGATGTCGAGGGCGTCGAGGATCTCCTGCTCGGTGACGCCGCTGGCGCCGGCCTCGACCATCAGCAGCGCCTCATCGGTGCCGGCGACGATCAAGTCGAGGTCAAGATTGGCGAGATCCTCCTCGTCGGGGTTGACGATGAAATCACCGTCGAGTTTGCCGACGCGGACGGCGCCGACGTGCTTGGCGACGGGCACCGGCGAGATCGCCAGCGCCGCCGAGGCGCCGTTCATCGCGAGGATGTCGTAGGGGTGCTCGTGGTCGACCGAGAGCGGCATCGCGACCAGCTGCGTCTCGTAGTGCCAGCCCTTGGGGAAGAGCGGGCGGATCGGCCGGTCGATCATGCGCGCGGTCAGCGTCGCCTTCTCGCCGGATTTGCCCTCGCGACGGAAGAACGAGCCGGGGATCTTGCCCGCGGCGTACATCCGCTCCTCGACGTCGACGGTGAGGGGAAGGAAGTCCACATCACGCAGGCCGCCGATGGTTGCGGTGCAGAGCACCATCGTGTCGCCGGCCTGAACCACGACCGCGCCACCCGCCTGCTTTGCGAGTTTGCCTGTCTCAAAGGAAATCTGGCTGTCGCCGACATCCACCGAGACACGGCTTACGTCAAACATGCTCATCTATTTTTTACCTCCGGCCACCCGGTTGGCGGCCCTTTGCTTTCAGAACTGTCGTTCTCTTTCGTGAAGGAGAGTACATACCTAGAAAATCGCGGGGGTGCCGGTGACCCCGGCGCGGATGCCTGACTCGAAGTCGCGGCGGACGCGGGCGGCGGCCTCGTCGCCGCGGCGATCAGCCTCGAAGCGATCGAGATCGAGTCCCAGACGTTCCGCCCGCTCCCAGAGATGGGGATCGTCGACCCGGCCGCGATCGGCGTAGAGCGAATCGACCATCTCGAAGAACCGGCCCTGCCTTGCCGCCGCCTCAGCCGCCGCGTGCAGGGCAGGCGAGCGCGGGTGCTTGCTGGCGACCGGGAAGTGGCGGAAGACGAGCCTCCCCTCCCGGGCGGCGATCCCGGGCCAGGACGCGGCGCAGCGGGCGCAGCCGAGGTCGGCGTAGACGATCAGCGTCTCGCCCTCGCCGCGAGCGTGGTCATCGGGCCCAACTGCCGGAACCGCCGAGCTCGTGAACTCGGCCATCTACTTTTTCTTGGCGGGGGGCTTCTTGACCTTGAGGGTTTTGACGACGGTGTTGGCGACGCCGCCGGTGGGCGTGAAGACGATCCTGGCTTTCACCTTGACCTTGCCCTTGGCTTCGAGCTGCTTCTTCGCCGCAGCGGTCAGTTTCAGCTTGACGTTGGTCAAACCGGGGCCACCCGATGCGCTCGACGGCTTCAGCAGCTTCGGCTTTTTCTTCGAGGCGGAGGCCGCGCTCGCCTTGGCCTTTGCGTTCGCGTCGGTGATCGAGACCGCGCCGGCGGAGGCGAGGCTGAGGGTCAGCGTGGTCTTTTTCAGCTTGACGATTTTGAATTCGTTGCTGGGCGGCACGGCGGGCGCAGGAGGCGGAGTGCAAGCGATGTCGGCGTTGAAGAGGTAGTAGAAAGTCGCCGGGCCGGTCGGAAAGGCCGAACCGCCATCGGCCGGGAAGGCGTAGAAGTAGGCAGCGCCGACTCCCGGCGCGTTGACCCAGCGCAAGCCGTGATCTTCGAGGGAATCAAGGAAGTCGATTCCGATCTGCTCGCCGGCCGCGATCGGAAGGCTGGTCGCGTATTCGTTCACGCCTTCGGTCGTGATCGCGACCTGAGCGCTGCTCGCGGTGCCGGTGAAGCTCCCATCAGCATTCCTTCGAACCACGCGGAGCCGATAGTGGTTGGCCGGCTTCGGGAAGCCGTTGAGGCGAAAGCGGGTGACGGTGCCATCGCAGGGGGCGATCATCGTCTGGCCGGGGATGGTGCTGGTGATGAAGGTGCAGGGACGTTCCATCGAGGACAGGAAGCCACAGGTGCCTGACGTTGCCGTGATCTGGTTGACGTTGGCCCCGATCGTGATGTCGGCCGAGCTGGCGGGCGCAAGGGCAACGGCAATTGCCAGGCAAGCCCCTGTGGTCAGCGCCGCCAGCCGTGCCCCCCTCCCCCATCCGGTCCTCATCATGGCCGCTGGCGCCTATCCGGCCTGAAGCGCGTCGAAGATCAGGTTGGCGCCGGGGATCTCACCCGGGTTCGGCGCTTCGTAGGCCCACTCGACGGTGCCCTGCTCGTCGATCAGGACCAGGGTGCGGTTGGCGAAGCCGGCGCCGTCGATGTAGGAGCCGTAGGCACGGGCGACCTCGCCCTTCGGCTCGAAATCGGCGAGCAAAGTGAACTCGGTCCCGAGCTGGGCCTGGAAGGCTTTGTGGGCGTAGGCGTGGTCGACGCTGATCCCGAGCAGCTCGACCCCTTTCTCGTCGATCTGGGGCTTGACCTCCTGATAGACGGAGAGCTGGTCGGAGCAGACCGGGCTGAAGTCGAGCGGGTAGAAGACGAGCAGGACTTTGCGCCCGCTGAAGTCGGAGAGCGAAACCGGTTCCCCATCCTGGTCGGGGAGAGTGAAGCCAGGCGCCGGCGTGCCGGCGGCGATCATCTGCGCAGGCCGAGCTCGGCGACCAGGGCGCGGTAGCGCTCGAGGTCGTGGCGCTCCAAGTAGCGGAGCATGCGGCGGCGCTTGCCGACCAGCATCAACAGGCCGCGGCGCGAATGGTGGTCTTTGCTGTGCGTGCGCAGGTGGCCGGTCAGTTCGTTGATCCGCTCCGTGAGCAGGGCAACCTGGACCTCGGCCGAGCCGGTGTCCCCGGCGGTGCGGCCGTACTTGCCGATCAGGTCGGTTTTCTGTTCTTTGGTCAGGCTCACGGGCGTTGGAAGCTACCACAGACACGCTTCGCATCCTCGACGTCGATCCGCATCTGGGTGATCAGCTCCTCGACCCCGGGGAAGCGTTTCTCGCCCCGCAAGCGGGCGACAAAGGCGACGCGCAGGTTGCTGCCGTAGAGATCTTCGTTGCGATCGATCAGGTAGGTCTCGATCAGAACCCCGCGCCCAGTCTCAAAAGTCGGCCTGACGCCGACGTTGACGGCGGCCGGGACGCCGTTGGCGAAGGCCGCGTAGACGCCGTGCCCAGGGATCGCGAGGCGGTCGTCGGGGACGAGGTTGGCGGTTGGGAACCCGAGCTCGCGGCCACGCTGGTCGCCGCTGACGACGGTGCCCTCGACCATGAACGGGGCGCCGAGGCAGTGGCGCGCGCCCTCCATGTCGCCGGCCGCGACCAGGGCCCTGATCCGGGTCGAGGAGACGGTCTCGCCATCGACCTCGACCAGCGGCACGACCCGGGTCTCGAACTCCGAGCGCGCCGCCAGCATCTCCGGGTCGCCTTTGGCTTTGGCCCCGAAGCGGAAGTTCTCGCCGACCGAGACCCGCTTCGCGTCGAGCCGCTCGATCAGCACCTGCTCGACGAAGCCCTCGGCCGGGACGGTCGCGAACTCGTGGTCGAAAGGGATCACGACCAGCTCGCGCACCCCCAGCCCTTCGATCACGTCGCGCTTGACAGCGAAGGGCATGATCAGCTTCGGCAGCGCCGCCGGGTGCAGGATCTCCAGCGGATGAGGATCGAAGGTGAGGACCGTGTCGGCGTCGTCGATTACCGCCTGGTGGCCGAGGTGGACGCCGTCGAAGGTGCCGATCGCGATCTTGCGCGGCCGCGGCTCGGCGTCGGGCAGGCGGGTGACTTCGATGCTCATCGCAGCGCCTCCGCCACCGCCGGCACGAGCTCGGCGACCTCGCCCAATCCCAGCTCCAGTCCCGCATCCTCGATCTTGAAAGGCCCGATCGCGGTCCGCCGCAGGTCCGAGCAGTAGGCGTCTTCAAGGATCTCCAGCAGGGTGCGGATATAGGTGCCCGCCGAGCATTCGACCTCGTAGGTCGCGCTTTCAGCATCGCTGTCGAGCAGCTCTGCGCGGTAGACATCGACGTCGCGCTCGGGCGTCTCGACCGTTTCGCCGCGGTGGGCCTTCTTGTAGAGGCGCTCGCCGCCGACCCGCACGGCCGAGGTCATCGGCAGCCGCTGGCGGACTGTGCCGGTCGGCAGCTGCAGCGACTCCGGCACCGCGCCGGTCTCGGTCAGCTCGCCGTCGGGATCGCCAGTGCTGGAGCGCCAGCCGAGCCTGGCCGTCGCCCGGTAGGTCTTCGGCAAGCCGACCAGGTGGCGCTGGATCCGTGTCGCCCGGCCCAGCAGGATCAGCAAGAGGCCGGTCGCGAATGGATCCAGGGTGCCGGCATGGCCTACTTTGCAGCGGCGCTCGCGTCGGACCTGGGCGACCATGTCATGCGAGGTTATCCCGGCGGGCTTGTCGCAGAGCAGGATCGCGGCCTCAGGGCTGCCCGCCGGCGCCGTCAAGAGCCGAGCTGGGAGCGAACCTCGCCGCACAGAAACGGGACCAGCTCGTCGAGCTCGAGGTCGGTCGAGAAGCCGGCGGCGCGCTTGTGGCCGCCGCCGCCGTTGATCCGGGCTATCGCCGAGACGTCGACGTCGCCCTCGCTGGAGCGCAGGCTGACCTTGCGGGCGGCGCGGCCGCGGCTGGCCTGGTCGCGGATCACAGCGGCGACCTTGGCCCCCTCGATCGAGCGCAGGTGGTCGATGATCCCCTCGGTCATCTCCTCGCCAGCCCCGGTCGATTCGTAGTCGGCAGCGGTGATGTAGGTGAGGACAAGGCGGCCGTCGCAGTGGCTCTGGATCGCGTCGAGCGCGCGCGAGACGAGGCGCAGCTTCTCGATCGGCACATGCTCATAGAGGCGGCGGTAGGTGTCGTCGACATCGACCCCGGCCTCGATCAGGTGGGCGGCGATCCGGTGGGTGCCGGCGTTGGTGTTCTCGTACATGAACTTGCCGGTGTCGGTGACGAGGCCGACGTAGAGCGCCGCCGCCATCTCCTTGGTGATCTCGGCCCCGAGCAGGGCCGCCAGCTCGTAGACGATCTCCGCCGTGCAGGAAGCGTCGACGTCGACCAGGTTGAAGAGGCCGAATCGGGTGTTGTCGTGGTGGTGATCGATGTTGATCACGTCGTTGCCACCCTCGGTCAGGAAGCCGACCGGCATCCGGTCGATGTTGCCGCAGTCGAGGAAGATCACGGTGCGGTCGGCCATGTCGGCCGGCGGCTCGTGGAAGACCTCCTCCAAGGAGAGGAAGCGGTACTCGATCGGCAGCGGGAACTCCTTCGCCGGCATGAACATCACCGAGTCCTTGCCAAGCTGGGTCAGCAGGTGGTGCATCCCCAGCAGCGAGCCCAGCGCGTCGCCGTCTGGCCCCTCGTGGGCGGTCAGCAGGAAGCGCTCGCGAGAGCGGATCTCAGCCGCCACCTGCTCGATCGCCGGAGCGGCCGCAGCCGTCGCCTCGCTCACTCTTCCCCCTCCAGCAGCTCGGAGATGCGGACGCCCTTCTCGATCGTGTCGTCGTAGTGGAAGGAGAGCGTCGGCGTCCGCTTCATCCGCGTCTCAGCGGCGATCTTGGACTGGATCACCCCGTGCGAGGAGCGCAGCCCGGCCAGGGTCTCGTCGCGCTCCTCTTCGCTGCCGAGCACGCTGACGTACACCCGGGCGGTGCGCAGATCGGGGCTGGTCTCAACCGAGGTCACGGTGACGAAGCCAATTCTGGGATCGCTCAGCTCGTTGTTGATGGCGGCGCCAACCACCTCGCGAAGCACCTCGTTGATGCGCCGCATGCGAGCCGTGGCCATCTTATGCCAGCGTCTGCTCGACCTGTTTGGTCTGGAAGAACTCGAGCACGTCGCCGTCCTTGACGTCGGCGTAGCCATCGAGCACGACGCCGCACTCCTGGCCGTCTTCGACTTCCTGCACGTTGTCTTTGAAGCGGCGCAGGGAGGCGAGCTTGCCGGTCCAGATCACGGTGCCCTCGCGGATCAAGCGCACGTTGGCGTCGCGGGCAGCCTTGCCCTCGGTGACGATGCAGCCGGCGATGCGGCCGACTTTGGAGGCCTTGAAGGTCTGTTTGATTTCGGCCTCGCCGACGGTCTCCTCGACCTCGACGGCCTCCAGCAGCCCTTCCATCGCGTTGCGCAGGTCTTCGGTGATTTTGTAGATGACCGAGTAGGTGCGGACGTCGACGCCCTCGCGCTCGGCGGCGCGGCGCGCGTCGGCCAGCGGCCGCACGTTGAAGCCGATGATGATCGCTTCCGAGGCCGAGGCCAGCATCACGTCGGACTCGTTGATGCCACCGGTCTGGGAGTGGATGATGTTGATCCCGACCTGCTCCTGCGGAACTTTGGCGATCTCGTCCTGGAGCGCCTCCAGCGAGCCGGAGACATCGGCCTTGAGGACGATGTTGAGCTCCTTGATCTCGCCCTCCTGGACCCGCGAGAAGACCTCCTCGAGGCTGACCTTGCGGGCCTGGCGGCGGGCCAGCGCCTCGGTTTTGAGGCGGTTGCCGCGCTCCTGGGCGAGCTGGCGGGCACGGCGGTCGTTCTCGACCGCCTGGACGAATTCGCCCGCCTCGCAGACGCCGTCGAAGCCGAGCACCTCGACCGGCATCCCGGGGCCGGCAACCTCGACGCGATCGCCGGTGAAGTCGTGCATCGCCCGCACCCGGCCCCACTGCTGGCCGGCGACAAGCGCGTCGCCGATCCGCAGGGTGCCGCGCTGGACGAGGATGCTGACGACCGGGCCGCGCCCGGGGTCGAGCTGGGACTCGATCACGCTTCCCGAAGCGGGGGCATCGGGGTTGGCGCCGAGCTCCTCCAGCTCGGAGACGAGC
Source organism: uncultured Conexibacteraceae bacterium (assembly GCA_964401995.1). GTDB lineage: Bacteria > Actinomycetota > Thermoleophilia > Solirubrobacterales > 70-9 > DATCBF01. The sequence goes on from CAYOAP010000010.1 coordinate 94,060, forward strand.
AGGATCATGTCAAGCAGGTTCTCGAGGCCTTCGTGGGTCTTGGCCGAGACGTCGACGTAGACGGTGTCCCCGCCCCACTCCTCGGGGTTGAGCCCGTCGGAAGCAAGCTCGGTCCGGACCCGTTCGGGCTGGGCGCCCTCTTTGTCGATCTTGTTGACGGCGATCAGGATCGGCACGTCAGCGGCGCGGGCGTGGTCGATCGCCTCTTTGGTCTGCGGCATGACGCCGTCGTCGGCGGCAACCACGACCACGGCGATGTCGGTGACCTTGGCGCCACGGGCGCGCATCGCCGTGAAGGCGGCGTGGCCCGGGGTGTCGAGGAAAGTGATGGTCTTGTCGGAGTGATGGACCTGGTAGGCGCCGATGTGCTGGGTGATGCCGCCGGCCTCGCCCGCCGCGACCTCGGTCTCGCGGATCGCATCCAGCAACGAGGTCTTGCCGTGGTCGACGTGGCCCATGATCGTCACGACCGGGGGCCGGTCGGCGAGGCTCTCCTCGGAGTCCTCGAACTCGGGCTCCTCCGGTTCCTCCTCGGCGGCGGTGACAATCTCGATCTTGCGGTCGTACTCGTCGGCAATCGCGCGGACCGAGTCGTCGGTCAGGGTCTGGGTCAAGGTCGCCATCTCGCCCATCGTCATCAGCTTTTTGATCACCTCGGCCGGGCCGAGGCCGAGCAGCTCGGCGACTTCGCGCACGGTCGCGCCGGAGTTGACCTTGGTCGCCTCGGGCTCCGGAATCTCCATCGGCCCCAGGTGCGGCTCCTCCAGCAGGGGACGGCGGCGGCGGCCTCCGCGGCGGCGCGGCGGGCGCTGCGGCGGCGGGCCACCCATCTGGTCGCGGCGGGCGGCCTGCGAGTCGATCACGACGCGGCGTTTTTTGGCGCTGGCCGAGCCGGCGCCGGGCGCGGCGGAGGTCGGAGCAGCTGGCCGCACTGGTTTTTTCGAGACAGGAGCGGCGGGTTTGGCGGCGGCGGGCTGAGCGGCGGGTTTCGCGGCCTGCGCCTTCACCGGCGGCGGGCTGGCCGCGGGCGCTTTGGCTTTGGCCGGAGCGCTGCCGCCATCAAGGGCCTTCAGGGCTTCGGCCTCGTCGACGCTCGACGCCGCTGCTTTGGCCTCTATCCCAGCTGCCTTCAGCGCGGCCAGCACCTCTTTGCTGCTTATGCCCCGCGCTTTGGCGATCTCATGAACCCGCTTTTTAGCCACGCTCGTTACTCAGCCTCCTCGACAACGGGCTCGGGCTCCACATCGCTCTGCTCAGGCGCCGCTTCCTCGGCAGCATCCTCCGCCGCGCCGTCCTGGGACAGTTCCTCAGACGCCTCTTCCGCGGGTGGCGCGGGGGTGGTCTCCTCGCCCGCAGCCCCCGAGGACGAGGAGTCCTCCGCCGCGACAGGACCCGCGGTCGAGCCGTCCGAGCCCTCGGCCTCAGGCTCATCGACGGCCTCCTCAGCCTCGGCCTCGGCTGCCGCGGCGGCCTCGTCGAACTGAGCGCTGGCGCGCTCGACGATCTCGGCGACCGCCGCATCGTCAGCATCGGGGTCGGCCAGGACCGTGATCTCATCCTCGGAGAGCGGGGTGAGGACGGCGACCTGGCTAGTCTCGAAGCGGGCCAGCGACTGGTGCTGGGGAAGGCCGCAGTAGGTCGAGCCGGCGATCGCCGCGTTCGGGCAGCGGCGGCCGTTGGAGAGCACCGCCATGCAGCGCCCATCCGACTGCTCCTCGCCCTCGTACTCGACGTCCTGATCCTCCTCGCCGAACTCGGTCTCGGACTTGATGTCGACCCGCCAGCCAGTGAGGCGGGCGGCGAGACGGGCGTTCTGGCCGTCACGGCCGATCGCCAGCGAAAGCTGGTCGTCGGGCACGATCACGGTCGCCTGGCGCTCCTCATCATCGACGATCACCTCGCGGACACGGGCGGGCGACAAAGCCTTGGCGACGAAGCGGGCGGGCTCGTCGTTGTGGGGAATGATGTCGATCTTCTCGCCGCGCAGCTCGGAGACGACCATCCGCACCCGCGAGCCGCGCGGGCCGACGCAGGCGCCAACCGGGTCAACCCCGTCGGCGTGGGAGATGACGGCGATCTTCGAGCGGTAGCCGGGCTCGCGGGCGACGCCGACGATCTCGACCAGCTTGTCGGCGATCTCGGGCACCTCGAGCTCGAAGAGCTTTTTGATCAGCTCCGAGTTGCGCCGGGAGACGACAATCGCCGGGCCTTTGGTCGAGTCGGAGACGTCGGTGATCACGGCCTTGACTCGCATCCCGTGGTCGTAGCGCTCGTTGTAGACCTGCTCGGACTTGGGCAGCAGCGCCTCGACCCGCTCGCGCAGCTGGACCAGCGTGTAGCGCTTGTCCGACTGCTGGATGATGCCGGTGATCAGCTCGCCGACGCGGTCCTGGTACTCGTCGTACATCATCTGCCGCTCGGCCTCGCGGATCCGCTGCAGGATCACCTGCTTGGCGGTCTGGGCGGCGATCCGGCCGAAGTCTTTCGGGGTCACGTCTTTGGTCGTGATCTGGTCCTCGTAAGGGGCGATCATCTCCGGGTCTAGCTCGGGATCCTCGGGCTCGCGCATTTCGCCGGTCTCGGGATCGACCTCGGGCTCCTCCTGCAGCTCGGCGGCCTCGGCCAGCAGCTTCTCCTCCAGCTCGGGCGGCAGGATCAACTCGAAGACGAGGAAGTCGCCGGTTTCGTGATCGAGGTCGACGCGCGCGTATTTGGCGGCGCCTGGAGTCTTTTTGTAGGCCGAGAGGAGGGCGTCCTCGAGGGCGTCCATCAGCTTGTCGGCGGAGATCCCCTTCTCCTGCTCGAGCGCTTTGACTGCGTCGATGATCTCCTTGCTCACTGGACTTGCTCCTTGCTCTCGGAAACGGGCGGGGTGTGGCGCTTGTCGCCGGGCGACGACACCTCCAACGAGTACTCGGAGAGCAGGTCGCCGAGATGCTTGGTCACCTGTTCGCAGAGCGCCAAGGTGACTCCGTCGGGGTGGTCGATGTAGAGGCGCAGGCCATCGGTCTGCGGGCGCTCCAAAGCGACCAGCTCAAGCGCTGGGTCAAGCTCGGTGAGACGTGTCTCGATATCGGTTTGAAGGTCGTTCATGCCTGGTTCGGGCCGTAAAAAAAGTGGGCCAGGCCCACTTCTCGATGCAACTAGGGACAGAAAAGCTTGGGGCCAGTATAGCTCGGCGTGTGTGCGTGGCCGGGCGGGTCCTGTCGTGGGGGCGGGGTGGCCTCGCTTGCGCTGCGATCTGCTCTCGGGCGAAGGGACACGGCGCTCGCAGAGCAGAAGCCTCGCCCTTCGCAGACTCCGCGACTGCGCGACACCACCCCGCCCCCACGCCACCCGCCGGAGCTACGTCGACGGCTGAGCTGACTGGATTCGAAGCTGGTCGACTCTCTGGAGGATCGCGTCGGCGATGCTGTCCTTTGAAGCCTGAGGGACGATGGTTTCGGTGGATTTGTCGATCAGGGTTACCGCGTTGTCGCTGCTCTCGAAGCCGATCGTCGGGTCGGAGACATCGTTGAGGACTATTAGGTCAGCGCCCTTACGGGTGAGCTTGGCGCGGGCTCGGTCTATGTCGTTGCCGTGTTCGGCGGCGAAGCCGACGATCGTCTGGGCCTCGGTGCGAGCTGCGGCCAGGCTGGCGAGGATGTCTTCTGTTGGCTCGAGGCTCAGCTCGAGGCCGTCCTGGCGCTGGAGCTTGCCGTCAGCGACGACGGTCGGCCTGAAGTCAGCTGGGGCTGCTGCCATCAGGAGGACGTGGGTCGCTGGGAACTCTTTGGTTGCCGCCTGCTTCAGCTGCTCCGCCGTCTCGACGTCGATGCGGCGGATGCCGGCTGGCTCGGGCAGGGAGACGTTGGCCGCGATCAGGGTGACGTCGGCGCCGAGGCGGGCTGCGGCTGCCGCCAGGGCCAGGCCCATGCGGCCGCTGGAGCGGTTGCCGATGAAGCGGACCGGGTCGATCGGCTCGCGGGTGCCGCCCGCTGTGACCAGGACCCGCAGGCCGTCCCAGGGGCGGCTGCCGGTGGGAAGCACGGACTCGATCCGGGCCAGCAGCTCGGCCGGATCGGGCAGCCGGCCCTTGCCGAACTCGCCGCGCGAGGCGAGCTTGCCCTCCCCCGGCTCGATCACCTCGACCCCGCGCTCACGCAGGGTCGCCAGGTTGGCCTGGGTCGCCGCGTCGGCGTACATGCGGTCGTTCATCGCCGGGGCGACAAGGCGGGGTGAGTTACAGGCGAGAAACGAGGTGGCGAGCATCGAGTCGGCCATCCCCGCCGCCAGCTTGGCGATCGTGTTGGCCGAGGCCGGGGCGACCAGGAAGGCGTCGCAGTTGGCGGCCAGCTCGAGATGGCCGATCGGGTCGTGCTCGGGCTGGGGGTCGCCCGGGAACGAACCCCGCATGGGATCGCGCTCGAACTCCGAGCTGAGGACCGGCGCGCCGGTGATCCCCTCGAACGAGGCAGGGCCGACGAAGCGCGAGGCGGCATCGGTCATCACCACCCGCACGCCGTGGCCGGCGACGGTGGCGAGCCGAGCCAGCTCCAACGACTTATAGGCGGCAATCCCGCCGCTTACGCCGAGCAGGATTCTGGCCATCGGTTACCTCCTGGGGGCGGCGCCGGAGCGACCGGCGCGTTTAGGAGCGGTACTCGTATTTGAGCTTGCCCTCGGCAAGCTCCTCAAGCGCCATCGTCAGGTAATTGCGATCGGCCGGAACCTCGACCATCGGCGGCGGGTACTCGCCAAAGCTGCCCTCGCCGAGGTTGTGGAAGTAGCTGTTGATCTGGCGGGCTCGCTTGGCCGAAACGACAACTGCGGCGTACTGCGAGTCGGCGTGATCCATAAGTTTGTCTACGCGTGGTTTGATCATTCGGCGACGGAGTCTAGTGGTAAGCCGAGTTCAGCGCGCACGATCGCCTCCAGCTCGCCTGCAGCGCGGTCTAGGTCGTCGTTGACTATCTGGTGGGCGAACTCGTCCTTCGCCGCCAGCTCGATCTCGGCGACCTCGAGGCGGGCGTCGATCGCCTCGGCCGAGTCGGTGCCGCGGTCGAGCAGGCGCCGGCGCAAGACCGCCGGATCGGGAGGGGCGATGAAGACGAGCACCGACTCCCGCATCGCCGCCCTCACCTGGCGCGCCCCCTGGACCTCGATCTCGAGCAGGACCGAGTGGCCGCCGTCGAGGCGCTGGCGGACCTCGGAGCGCAGCGTCCCGTAGCGGTTGCCGCTGTAGGTGGCGAACTCGAGGAAGTCTTCGGCCTCGATGCGCTGGGCGAACTCCTCCGGGGTGAGGAAGTGGTAATCGCGGCCGTCCACCTCCCCCGCCCTCGGCTCGCGGGTCGTCGCCGAGATCGAGAGCTCCAGGTCCGGCAGGCGCTCAAGCAGCATCGAGATCAGGGTCCCCTTGCCGACCCCCGAGGGACCTGTGATGACAAAGACCTTGGCCATAGGGCCGGGGATATTGACCGCCGTGGCGGTCGTTAACGGCGGAGCTGGGAGACGAGCTCTGCGCGCTGGCGCTCGGAGAGGCCGCCGATCGTCTTCGACGGCGAGATCCGGCACTGGTTGAGGATGCGGTTGGTCTTGACCCGGCCGTACTTCGGCACCGCCAGGAGCATGTCGAAGACCTTCGCGGTCATCACGTACTCAGGCGGGTCGAGCAGCAGCGCGTGGATGTTGGCCCGGCCCGCTTTCAGGTCTTTCTTCAGCTTCGCCCGGGCGGTGCGGATGTCGTTAGCCCGTTTGAGCGCCTCCATCCTCTGGTCCAGCGACCGCTCGGGAGCGGCGGCGGAGGTCTTCACAGGGGCGGGCATTGGGCGGCGAGTATAGCCGCGGTCCGAGGGCGTGCAAGCCCATCTGGCTGTTTTCCGCTCAAATTCACCTAGACCTCGACTAGAGGTCGAGGCTTGGCTCGCGGATACCGCGCTTTACGGGGGCTTCGGAAAGCTCTTCCGCAACCCGCCGCCCCGCCAGCGGGTCTCGAAAGCTCTCGGTGCCGACCGCAACCACCGTCGCGCCGGCGGCGAGGAATTCTTCGGCGTCGGCGCCGCAGCCGATGCCGCCCATGCCGACAATCGGGATGCTGACGGCGGCAGCGACGGCGCGCGTCTGCCCCACCGCCACCGCCCGCACGGCCGGCCCCGACAGCCCGCCGTGCCCGGCGGCGATGCCCGGCAGCCCGGTCGCGGGATCGATCGCGCTCGCCTTCAGGGTGTTGATCAGCGAGACCGCGTCGGCCCCGGCCCCCTCGGCGGCCACCGCCACGGTGGCTGGGTCTGCCACGTTGGGGGTGAGCTTGACGATCAGCGGCTTCGCGGTCAGCGGGCGCAGCGCTTCCAGCAGCGCCGCCGCCTCGCCGGGCTGCTCGCCGACGATCAGGCCGGAATGGACGTTGGGGCAGGAGACGTTGAGCTCGACCGCCGCCACCTCGTCGCGCTCGGCTGCCACGCCGACCAGCCGGGCGAACTGCTCGCGGCTGGTCGCCATCACCGAGACGATCAGCGGCACGGGCAGCTCGGCCAGCTGCGGCAGATCCTCGGCGAGGAAGCCGTCCAGCCCCTTGTTGGGCAGCCCGATCGAGTTGATCATCCCGGCCGGCGTCTCCCAGATCCGCTGCGGCTCGTTGCCCGCCCGCGGCTCGGGGGTGATCGTCTTCGAGACGAAGGCCGAGAAGGGGAAGGCTTCGAGCAGGGCGTCGCCATAGACGCGGCGGGCGGCGATCGCGTCGAAGGTGCCCGAGGCGTTGATCACCGCGTGCGCCAGCTCGATCCCGCAGAGCTCAGGCATGGGCTGCCGCCGCCACCCGGTCGCCGCGGACGACCGGCCCGTCGATGCAGAGGCGAATGTAGCTCCCATCTGGCTTGGGGACGGCGCAGCCGAAGCAGGCGCCGTAGCCGCAGGCCATCGGCGACTCCAGCGCCAGCTCGACCGCCACCCCACGCTCGCCGCACATCGCCCGCACCGCCTCCAGCATCGGCGGCGGGCCGCAGGAATAGACGACTGCGCTGCCGGCGTCGTCGCCGTCGAGCATCGTTGCCAGCAGGTCGGTGACGTAGCCGCGGTGGCCGCGGTGGCCGTCCTCGCTGGCAAAGCGGACCTCGCAGCAGGAGAAGAGCTCGTCGAGGCCGCCCGAGTGGATCTGGTCGCGGAAGCCGAGCAGGACCCGGGTCGGGACGTTGCGTTCGGCGAAGTGTCGGCGCAGCAGGGCCAAGGGGGCGATGCCGATGCCGCCGCCGACGAGGATCGCCCCGGCGGCCCCTGACGAGACCTCGCGGGGCGGCGAGAAGGCATTGCCGAGGGGGCCGTTGATCCAGACCCTCTCCCCCGGCTCAAGCTCGCAGAGGCGATCGGTGCCGGGGCCGATGCCCTCGATCAGGAAGTCGAGCCGCACCCCGTCCTTGCTCGGCCCGGCCTCGGCGACCGAGAGCGCCCGCGGCAGGAAGGGGCGCTGCCCGCCCTGCTCCCAGTGCCGCTCGGTGGCCAGCATGTAGAACTGGCCCGGCGCGGGCTCGGGGCCCTCGGGGTCGAGCAGCGAGAAGAGGCGGTAGCCACCCGAGGCCTTGCTCTCGGACACTTCGCAGAGCCGGCGCCCGAGCGGGGTCGTCATCGCGGCTGGGCAGCCCTGGCCGGGGCGTGGATCTCCTGCAGGCTGCGGACCTCGGCCTCGCCCTCGCGCTGGGCGGCGATCGCCCTCACCGCGGCGGAGGCGCCGGTCATCGTCGTCACGCAGGGAATCCCGTGGCGGACGGCGGCGGAGCGGATCTCGTAGCCGTCGGCGCGGGCGCCAGAGCCGGTCGGGGTGTTGATCACGAGGTCGCAGCGACGCTCGCGGATCAGGTCGACGACGTGCGGGGAACCCTCGGCGATCTTGTTGATCGGGGTCACCGGCACGCCCATCGCCGAGATCGCCTGGGCGGTGCCGCCGGTGGCGATGATCTCGAAGCCGAGGTCGTGGAAACGGGCGGCGAACTGGGTCGCGGCCGGCTTGTCGGTGTCGGTGACGGTGATGAAGACCGAGCCGCTTTCGGGCAAGGTCACTCCGGCCGCGGCCTGCGCTTTGCCGAAGGCGGTCGGGAAGTCGCTGGCGATGCCCATCACCTCGCCGGTGCTCTTCATCTCTGGCCCCAGCACCGAGTCGGCGCCGGCGAAGCGGGCGAAGGGCAGGACCGCCTCCTTGACGCTGACGTGGCCGCTGGGGGGCTCGGGCAGGTCGTGGTCGGCGAGCTTCTCGCCCAGCATCAGCTTGCAGGCGAGCTTGGCCAGCGGCAGCCCGATCGCCTTCGAGACGAAGGGCACCGTGCGCGAGGCGCGCGGGTTGGCCTCGATCACGTAGAGCTCGCCGCCGGCGACCGCGTACTGGATGTTGATCAGCCCGATCACGCCCAGCTCCAGGGCGATCTGGCGCGTGGTCGCCCGGATCTCCTCCAGCATCTCGGCGCCGAGGCTCATCGGCGGGATCACGCAGGCGGAGTCGCCGGAGTGGACACCGGCCTCCTCGACGTGCTGCATGATCCCGGCGACCCAGGCGTCCTCGCCGTCGCCGAGCGCGTCGACGTCGACCTCGATCGCGTTCTCGAGGAAGCGGTCGAGCAGCAGCGGGTGCTCCTGGTCGGCCTTGACGTGGGCCTTGAGATACGCGCTCAGGTCCTCCTTCGAGTAACAGATCTCCATCGCCCGGCCGCCGAGCACGTAGGAGGGCCGGACCAGCAGCGGGAAGCCGACCTCTTCGGCGATCACCCCGGCCTCCTCAGCTGAGAGCGCGGTGCCGTAGGGCGGGTGTTTGATCCCGAGCCGGCGCAGCATCGCGCCGAAACGGCCGCGGTCCTCTGCCAGGTCGATCGCATCGACCGGGGTGCCGAGCAGGGGCACGCCCGCTTCTTCCAGGGTGCGGGCCAGCTTCAGCGGGGTCTGGCCGCCGAACTGGACGATCACGCCCTCGGGGTTCTCCTGGGCGCAGACGGCGAGCACGTCCTCGGCCGTGAGCGGCTCGAAGTAGAGGCGGTCGGAGGTGTCGTAGTCGGTGGAGACGGTCTCCGGGTTGCAGTTGACCATGACCGCGTCGCGGTCGAGTTCGCGCACGGTCATCGCCGCATGCACGCAGCAATAGTCGAACTCGATCCCCTGGCCGATCCGGTTGGGGCCGGCGCCGAGGATGACGACCGAGTCGCGCTCGCCGCGGCGCACCTCCGAGGAGACGCTGCCGTCAGGGCGCGAGCGCTCGTGGCCAGAGTAGTAGTAGGGCGTCGCCGCCTCGAACTCGGCAGCGCAGGTGTCGACCGCCTTGTAGGTGCGGATCTGGCCCTCGGTGCCGTCGCCCTCGGTCGCCAACAGCTGCAGCTCGCGCAGGAACCAGCGGTCGACCAGGCAGCACTCGTGCACGGCCTCGATCTCGATCCCGCGTTTGAACGCCTCCAGGATCAGGTCGAAGCGGTCGGGACAGGGAATGCGCAGCCGCTGCAGCAGGTCCTCGTCGGCCGCGGGCAGGTCGGGCTCGGCGTCGAGCTCGCGCGAGCGCAGCGCCTTGGCGAAGGACTCGCGGAAGGTGCGGCCGATCGCCATCGCCTCGCCGACGCTCTGCATGTGGGTCGAGAGCCGGCCCTCGGCGCCGGGGAACTTCTCGAAGGCGAAGCGCGGGATCTTCGTCACCACATAGTCGATCGTCGGCTCGAAGGAGGCCGGCGTGGCCTGGGTGATGTCGTTGGGAATCTCCTCCAGGGCATAGCCGACCGCCAGCTTTGCCGCCATCTTCGCGATCGGGAAGCCGGTCGCCTTCGAGGCCAGGGCCGAGGAGCGCGAGACCCGCGGGTTCATCTCGATCACGACGATCTCCCCGCTCTCGGGGTCGACCGCGAACTGGACGTTGGAGCCGCCGGTCTCGACCCCGATCGCCCGGATCACCTTGATCGCCTGGTCGCGCAGCTCCTGGTAGAGCGGGTCGGTCAGCGTCTGCGCCGGCGCGACCGTGACGGAGTCGCCGGTGTGGACTCCCATCGGGTCGATGTTCTCGATCGAGCAGATGATCACGACGTTGTCGTTGTGGTCGCGCATCACCTCGAGCTCGAACTCGCCCCAGCCGATCACCGACTCCTCAACCAGGACCTGGTTGATCGGGCTGGCGGCAAGGCCCTCGCTGACGACCTGGCGCAGCTCGGTCTCGGTCTCGCCGATGCCGCCGCCCTGGCCCCCCATCGTGAAGGCCGGGCGGACGATCGCCGGCAGCGTGATCTTGCCTTCGCTGAGCGCCTGCTCGACCTCGCCCAGGGTCTCGACCGTGATCGACCACGGGATCCGCAGGCCGGCCTCGTTCATCGTCTGGCGAAAGAGCTGGCGGTCCTCGGCGCGGCGGATCGCGTCGGCGTCGGCGCCGATCAACTCGACCCCGAGGCGCTCCAGGGTGCCGTCTTCGTGCAGGGTCATCGCCAGGTTCAGCGCCGTCTGCCCGCCCAGGGTCGGCAGCAGCGCGTCGGGCCGCTCCTTTTCGATGATCCGGGTCAGCGGGCCCGGCAGCAGCGGCTCGATGTAGGTGGCGGTGGCGAACTCGGGGTCGGTCATGATCGTCGCCGGGTTCGAGTTGACGAGGATCACTTCATAGCCCTCCTCCAGCAGCACCTTGCAGGCCTGGACGCCGGAGTAGTCGAACTCGGCCGCCTGGCCGATCACGATCGGGCCGGAGCCGACCAGGAGGATCTTCTGAATATCGGTGCGCTTAGGCATTGGTCAGCTCCAGGAAGGCGTCGAAGAGGTGGCGGGCGTCGTGCGGGCCGGGGCCGGCCTCGGGGTGGTACTGGACCGTGGCGCCGGGCACGTCCTTGAGGACCAGGCCCTCGACCGTGCGGTCGTAGAGGTTGAGGTGGGAGAGCTCGGCGACGCCGAAGTCGGTTTCCCAGCGGACCGGCTCGTCGCCCTCGATCCGCGCCTCCCCGCCCGGTCCGCCGACCGCGAAGCCGTGGTTCTGGGAAGTGATGTCGATCTGCCCCGTCGCCAGGTCTTTGACCGGGTGGTTGGCGCCGCGGTGGCCGAAGGGAAGCTTGTAGGTCTCGAGGCCGACCGCCCTGCACAAGAGCTGGTGGCCGAGGCAGATGCCGACGACGGGCTTCTTGCCGACCAGGCCGCGGACGGTGTCGACGACGTAGTCGAGCGCGGCCGGGTCGCCGGGGCCGTTGGCGAGGAAGACGAGGTCGGGATCCTCCGCCAGCACGTCCTCGCTTGAGGTCGCGCAGGGGAGCAGGGTCAGCCGGCAGCCCTTCTCGCGGAACTGGCGGACGATGCTCATCTTCACCCCGGTGTCGATGCCGACCACGTGCGGGCCGTCGCCGTCGAAGCGGATCGGCGCCTCTGGGGTGACGGTGCGGGCGAAGTCGGCGCCGGCCATCGAGGGCTCAGCTGCGATCCGCTCGCGCGCCTCGGACTCGGCGATCTCGGCCGGGAAGATGCCGCCGCGCATCGCGCCGCTGTCGCGGATATGGCGGACCAGGGCCCGGGTGTCGATGCCGCTGATGCCGGGCGCGCCGCAATCGTCGAGCCAGTCGAGCCAGCCGCCCTCGGCGCTGGCCACGTCCTCACGGTTCTTGGCGTCGCGCATGATCACGCCGCGGGCGTGGATGCGGTCGGACTCCATCGCCGCCGCGCTGACGCCGTAGTTGCCGATCAGCGGGTAGGTGAAGATGATGATCTGGCCGGCGTAGGAGGGATCGGTGACCGCCTCCTGGTAGCCGGTCATCGAGGTGTTGAAGACGACCTCGCCGGTGACCGCCGCGGGGTGGCCGCAGAGGTCGCCGTCGAAGCGGGTGCCATCCTCGAGCAGGACGTAGGCGCCCGCCATCAGCTCGCCACTCCGAGGGTGAAGCTGCGCAGCCGGTAGGCGATCTGGCCGCCGGCGACCGTCATCAGCACCCGGCCGGTCAGCTCGCGGCCGGCGCACCAGGAGTTGAGCGAGCGGCTCTCGTAGCCGTCCTCGCCCACCTTCCACTTAGCCCCGAGGTCGCAGAGGGCGACGTTCGCCTCGCTGCCGGGGGCCAGGGTCGGGCGCTCGAAGCCGAACGGCGCCGCGCCGCCGGCCAGCCGCTCGATCACGAGGCCGAGGTCGAGGATCCCAGGCAGGACGAGGTCGGTGTGGACGGCGGCGAAGGCCGTCTCCAGCCCGGTCACGCCCATCGCCGCCTGCTCGAAGGGGACTTCCTTTTCCTCCGCCACGTGGGGAGCGTGGTCGGTGGCGATGCAGTCGATCGTGCCGTCGCGCAGGCCCTCGATCAACGCCTGGCGGTCACTCTCCGCCCGCAACGGCGGGTTCATCTTGAAGCGCTGGGGGTCGAGGCTGCGGACCTCCTCGTCGGTGAGGCTGAGGTGGTGCGGGGTCGCCTCGCAGGTGATCTGCACGCCCGCCGCCTTGGCCGCCCGCACGGCCTCGACCGACTCGGCGGCGGAGAGGTGCTGGACGTGGATCTGGCCACCCTCGTAACCAGCCAGGGCCGCGTCGCGGGCGATCATTGTCGACTCCGAGACCGAGGGGATGCCAGCCAGGCCGAGCACGGCGGAGACCGGTCCCTCGTGCATGACGCCCTTGCCGGAGAGCGCCGGGTCCTCCTCGTGCAGGGCGATGACGCCGCCGCACATCCGCTGGTACTGCAGCGCCAGCTGCAGGATGCGGGCGCTGCGGATCGGCAGGCCGTCGTCGGTGAAGCCGGCCGCGCCGGCGGCGCGCAGCTCGCTCATCTCGGTCAGCTCCTCGCCCGCCATCCCTTTGGTCACCGTGGCGAGGAAGCCGACCGGGACCGAAGCCTGGGAGCGGGCCTGGTCGCGCAAAGCTTCGATGTCGGCCGCGGTCGAGACCGGCGGGGCGGTGTTGGCCATCGCCAGCACCCCGCAGAAGCCACCGGCGGCGGCGGCGCGGGTGCCGGTCTCGATGTCCTCTTTGTGCTCGTGGCCGGGGGTGCGGAGGTGGACGTGGGGATCGAAGAAGGCGGGAAAGGCGTGCAGGCCCTCGGCCTCGACGACCTCGCAGCCGTCCGCCGACGCCGAGCCGGGCGCGGCCAGCTCGGCGATCTTGCCGTCGCGGATGACAACGTCGTGGGCGCCGTCGATGCCGGCGGCCGGGTCGAGCACGCTCGCCCCGCGCAGGATCAGGTCCGCGCTCTCCCCGGAGCGCATGTCCAAGGCCTCTCCCAGGCTCACGCGGGCTGCCCTATCGGTGTTGGCCGCTCGGCCCCGTCGCCGTCCGCGGCGGGCGCCGGGCGCTCGCCGCCGGCGAGCAGCTCGTAGAGGATCGCCATCCGCACGACCAGGCCGGAGGCGACCTGCTCGGCGATCAGCGACTGCGGCGAGTCGATCACCTCGCCGGAGAGCTCGACCCCGCGGTTGACCGGGCCGGGGTGCATCAGCAGCTGCCGCGGGCCAAGCCGGCGCGAGTCGATCTGGAAGTTCATCGCGTACTCGCGGATCGAGGGCACGAAGCTCTCGCTCATCCGCTCGCTCTGCATCCGCAGCGCGTAGACGACGTCGGCCTCGCCGAGGTCGTCGAGCGAGTGGGAGACGCCGCAGCCGAGCTGCTCGATCCCGCGCGGGATCAGGGTCGGCGGGCCGCAGACGGTGACCTCCGCCCCCATCTCCTGGAAGGCGATCAGGTTGGAACGGGCGACGCGGCTGTGGAGGACATCGCCGACGATCCAGATCTTCTTCCCCTCCAGCGACTCCAGCCGCCGCCGCAGGGTGAAGACGTCGAGCAGCGCCTGGCTCGGGTGTTCGTGCTTGCCGTCGCCGGCGTTGACGACGGCCGCCTCGGTCCAACCGGAGACGAGCTGGGCGGCGCCAGCGTAGGGGTGGCGGATCACGATCACGGCTGGGTCGTAGGCGGAGAGCGTCGCCACCGTGTCCTTCAGCGACTCGCCCTTGTCGACCGAGGAGCCGGCCGCCTTGACCGAGATCAGGTCGGCCGAGAGCCGTTTCGCCGCCAGCTCGAAGGAGGAGCTGGTCCGCGTGCTCGACTCGTAGAAGAGGGTGACGACGGTGCGGCCGCGCAGGGTCGGCACCTTCTTGATGTCGCGGCGGCCGACCTCGGCGAAGCTCTCGGCGCGGTCGAGGATCGCCTCGATCTCGGGCCGCGAGAGCTGCTCGATCGCCAGCAGGTGCCTCATGCCGTCGCCTCGGCGGGCTGGACCTCGGAGATCGTCACCTGGTCGACCCCGTCGCTCTCCTCGAGCCGGACGTTGACCCGCTGCGATTGCGAGGTCGGCAGGTTCTTGCCGACGTAGTCGGGCCGGATCGGCAGCTCGCGGTGACCGCGGTCACAGAGCACGGCGAGCTGCACGCGCTCGGGGCGGCCGTAGTCAAAGAGCGCCTCGATCGCGGCGCGCACGGTGCGGCCGGTGAAGAGGACGTCGTCGACCAGGATCACTGTGCGCCCGGCGAGGTCGAAGTCGATGTGGGAGGCGTGGACGACCGGCTGGGACTCGGGGGCCTTGGCGCCGACGTCGTCTCGGTAGAAGGAGATGTCGATGTCGCCGATCGGCACCTCGGCGCCGGTCAGCTCGCCGACGAGGACGTGGAGGCGGCGGGCGAGGAGGGCGCCGCGAGTGTGGATCCCGATCAGGGCCAAGCCTTCGGGGCCCGGATTCTTCTCGGCAATCTCGTGTGCGATCCGCCGCAGCGTTCGCTGAAGATCCTCGTGCTCAAGCACGACCTTCTCGCTCACTTCGCTCCTTACTGGCCTCACGGGGCCGGGTTAAAGGACGGTGTCAATGTAGCAACGGCGTGCGGACGAGTCGCTATTGGGCTGCGTCCGGCTCGTTTCTCTCCCTGGCGCCATTCGGGACGAGCTTGGGCTCTCCGCGCTCTGGGAAGGGAAGCTCGATCAGGTCGAAGTCTTTGGGAGCGATCGTGGGCTTGAAGACCTCTTCGGCCTCTTTCTTGACCTCGCCGACGTGGTAGCGGGATGAGATGTGAACCAGTGCCAGGAGCTTGACTTCGGCCTCTCGGGCTACCGCTGCCGCCTGACCGACCGTGGAGTGGGCGGTCTCCGCGGCGCGCTGGGCTTCCTCCTCGGCGAAGCTGGCGTCGTGGATCAGCAGCTCGGCGCCCTCCGCTGCTTCTACCGTCGCCTTGCAGGGGGCGGTGTCGCCCGTGATGACGACGGTGCGGCCGGCGCGGGACTCGCCCATCACGTCGTCGGGCCGGACCGGGCCATCTGAGCCCTGGACCTCCTCCCCACGCTGCAGAGCCGCAAAGGCAGGGCCTTCCGGGACGCCAAGCCTCTTCGCCACGTCGGGATCGAAGCGGCCGGGACGGTCGTCCTCCGCCAGGGCGTAGCCGTAGGCGCGGGTGCGGTGCTCGACCGGGAACGAGCGCACCTCGTAGTCATCGTGGTGAATCGACTGGTTGGGCTCCAACTCGTAGAGGTCGAGCTCGTAGCCGGTGCGTCCGACTATCGGCTGCAGGGTCTTGAAGAGGTCGTAGAGGCCGGGCGGGCCGTAGATCGTCAGCGGCTCGGCGCGGTCGAGCAGGTCATAGGTCTTGAGCAGGCCGGGAAGGCCGAGCACATGGTCGGCGTGGAAGTGGGTGAGGTAGATCTCGTCGAGCTGGACGAGGCCGACCGAGCGCTGCATCTGGCGCTGCGTGCCTTCGCCGCAGTCGAACATCAAGCGGTTCCCCCCGCGCGGGATCAGCACGCTGGCGGTAGCGCGCCGCGCCGAGGGCACCGAGCCGCCGGTGCCGAGGAAGATGACCGAGAGGTCCATGGGCCGCGAGCCTACGCGACAGTTGCGAGCGGGCGTTCCGACGCAGGCGGAGCGCCAGTCGCGAGCCTTCTCAGCCCCTCCGCCGTCCAACGGTCGATCTCAAACTCGGCTGCAAATCGAATGCCTCGCCGCTGATTGTTGCGCGTCGGCTCCAAACGCAGGCGGCCTTCGAATGCGGCGACACCGTCAATCGGGACCAGATACACCGTCTGTCTGGGCGGGAAATAGACGGCGAAGATGTCCGCGAGGCCGAGATAGGACTGCGGACCTCGACCGTGATCAGTTGAGCGGCAGTTGAAGATCAGGCACCCTCGGCTCGGCCAGGCTGTCTTGCATTGAACGCGAAGGAACTCGCGGCCGGCCAGATCGACAACCAAGTCGTAGGGCTGGCCCTCGCCAAAGGGAATCAGAACCTCGTAATTTCGGCGCACGAGGGCGCTTAGAACGACGGCCTCTGTTTCGTTTCCCCTGTTCGAACTCGACATGGCGCAACCTTATGTCTGCACTCGGACAGAACATATGTTCGTATCAGCCTTCGAGATGTCTACGGACTAAGCTGCTGGGCCGAGCGCCCGTAGCTCAGCTGGATAGAGCGCGCCCCTCCGGAGGGCGAGGCCGCAGGTTCGAATCCTGCCGGGCGCGTTAGTTGCGACTCAGGAGCGGTGGCTGTCGCGGAAGGCGGCGACCGTTTCCCGCAAGGTCTGGCGCGCGTCATGTTCTGGGCACCATCCCAGGTCCTGCCGGGCGCGGGTGCTGTCCATCAGAACCGGCCGCCGCAGCGCCTCGATCCAGGACGCCTCGTCCGGCATCAGCGGCAGCCGGGCGACGAGCTCCGCCGTGGCGCCGACGGCCTGCTTGGGCGCTGGGACCGCGTGCCAGCCGAGCTCGTGGGCGAGGTCGGTGATCGTCACGGCGCCGTCGCCGGCGAGGTTGTAGATGCCTGGCTCTCCTTTGCCGAGGACCGCGGCGCAGAGCGCGGCGGCGACATCGTCGTGGTGGACCAGCTGGAAGGGGACGCCGGGATCGGGCAGGACCGGCCGCAGCAGCGGCAGCCGGCGCAAGATCGACCGCGCCGGAGAAGGAAGGTGGCTGCTGAAGCCGCTCATCGGCACCGAGTCGACCAGCAGCGGCGCCTGCGGCCCGGCGACGATGCAGGGCCGGAAGACGTAGGCCCTGGTTTTTGAGCCGGCAAACGCCGCCGCCAGCTCCGCCTCGACCTCGGCCTTCTGGGCCGAGTAGGGATGGCGCTCGGCCCCAGCCGCCTCGACGTCCTCGGTCAGCAGGGCCGGCAGACTCTGGTCGAACCCGTAGGCCGCGACCGACGAGGTGTAGACGAGGCGTTTGGCCTTGGCCGCGACCGCCGCCTCGAAGACATTGCGCGATCCGGCCAGGTTGATCTCGCGGCTCTCGCCCTGGCCAGCGACGATCACGAAGGCGAGATGGACGACGGCGTCGGCCCCGATCACCAGGTGGTCGATCGCCTCGCGGTCGAGGACGTCTCCCTGGCGGTACTCGACCTTCTCCCAACCGTGCTCGGCCGGGTCGAAGGGCCGCCGCGCCATGCCGATGATCCGCCCCACTCGCTTGCTCTGCTCCAGGGCGGCGATGAACGGCTTGCCGATCTCCCCGGTGGGGCCGGTCACGGCGACGGTCAGGGGTTTGGCTGCCATCGCCACAACGGTAGCTGTGCGGGGACGAGGCCGTGGCGAAGGAACGAATCCGGCCCGCCGTCGATACTGTCGCGCTGTGGCCGACGGGCAACCAGACAAAAGTCTTCCGCGAGGCGCCATTGCGGTGATCGCGATCGGCCTGCTGGCCTGCGTCGCCGCCGCCCTGCTGACCACCGAAAGGGGCGAAGGCTCGGCCGCCCAGCTCGAATGGGTGGAAAAGACGCCGCTGCCCGACTCGAAGGCCGTAGCCGTGCCGGGCGGCAAGGGCCAGGTCCGCCTCACCGAAGCCGGCATCCGCGCCTCCGGCACGAACGTCAGCGGCTACGAGCTCTTCCGCAGCGCCGCGATCCTCAAGATCGACGCCGGCTCGCCGGTCGGCAGCGCCCGCATCCTCTGCTCGATGCGGGCCCCTGGCGGAGCCGAAGTCGCGCAGACCCCGGGCTCGCGCGCCTCCTACCCGCGCTCCAGCGAAGAACTGCTCGAACAGCCGGTGCCGGAAAACGCGCTGGTCGAGTTCAGCTCGCATGGGACCGACCTCGCCGTCGTCAAATTCGAAGACGCCTTCGCAAGCTTCGGCGAAGAGCCCGGAATCAAGGTCGAATGGCCGGATTACAAGGTCGGCTATGAGCAGTGGGAATGGTTCCTGCCGCCGGGGCCGCCGTCGAAGCCGCTCGAACTCGGCTTCGCCTCGATCTGGAGGACGACCGCGGTCCCAGCCGTAAAAATCTCCTGCACGCTGAAGACCAGCGCCGGCTCGGCCACCGTGAAGACGGCTGGAGCGCTAGTCAAGAAGTCCGAACCGATCGCCGAATAGGCGGATCTCCGCCCTACGGGGCGACCAGCAGCTCCGGCCCCTCGATGCCTTTGCCGACTTTGTTGAGCTTCGGATTGGCGGGGGCGCTCGCCATCCGCGACGCCGGCAGCGGCGCGCACATCGCCAGCGCGTCCTGGAGATCGAGGTCGGGCCGCAGCCAGGCCGCCTCGGCCTCGGGGCCGGGCAGGATTGCCGGCATCCGGTTGTGGACCTTGGCGACCAGCTCGTTCGGGGTCGTGGTGACGATCGTGCAGCTATAGAGCCAGCCGTCCTCGAAGCCGCGATCCCCCTCGTCCTCCCACTCCTTGCGGGTGCAGATCCCGGCGAAGGCAAAGGGCGCGCCGTCGTCGACCGTGAAGCGCCAGGGCTGGCGCGGCTGCTTCGGATCCTCCGCCACCATCCACTCGTAGAAGCCGTCGGCGACGATCAGGCAGCGGTGGCGGAACTTGCCGACCAGCGGCGCGTAGGCCCGGCTCGACTCCAGGTTCTCGGCTTTGGCGTTGATCATCTTGTAGCCGACCTTGAGGTCCTTGGCCCAGCGCGGGACCAGCCCCCAACGCATCAGCCGCGCCTCGCGCTCGCCCTGCGCCGCCTCCTCCGGGTCGGGCGAGGAGCGCACGGTCAGCACCTCCTGGCTCGGGGCGACGTTGAAGCGGCCGAGGCCCTTGGCGGCTTTCTCCGCCCGCTCGGCGGTCGGCGGCGGCGCCTCGCCGGCCGCGTTTCGCTCCAGCGCCTTCTCCAGCTCGACCTGGAAGCGGTCGGCGATCGTCTTCGTGTCCTTGGCCGTGACCGTGAAGCGCCCGCACATGAGGCTCAGCCTAGCTGGGTGCCTGGGCGGGCCTCGGGGTTGTCGCGGTACCACTCGAGCGTGCGGCGGAGGCCGTCCCGCAGCTCGACCTGGGGGCGCCAGCCAGTCAGCCCGCGCAGCTTGGCCGAGTCGACGTACTGGCGGTCGATCTCGCCCTTGGGGCTGCCGGTGCCGTGGTACTCGGGCTCGATCTGACGGCCGGAGACTTCGCCAATCGTCTCCAGCACCTCGGCGACCGAGTGCGGGCGCTCGCCGCCGGCGTTGAAAGCCTCGCCCGCCGCCGGGCCGCCGGCGCCGACCTCGTGCTCGATCGCCAGGTAGGCGGCAACCGCGTCGTCGACGTGGATGAAGTCGCGCTCGGGGCTGCCGTCAGAGCGGATGATCGGGCGGCGGCCCTCGAGCACGGCGACGATCGCCTCCGGGATCAGACGCGAGAAGTTGAGATCGCCGCCGCCGTAGATGTTGGCGAAGCGGGTGACCGCGACCGGCAGCCCGTAGGCGGCGCGGTAGCTGAGCGAGATCGCGTCGGCAGCGGCCTTGCTCGCCTCGTAAGGCGAGGCTGGCTGCAGGGTGAAGTCCTCGCGGTAGGGCAGCTCGGCGTGCGGCCCGTAAGCCTTGTCCGAGGAGGCGACGATCAGCGCCGGCACGTCGGCCTGGCGGCAGGCCTCCAGCAAGGTCCAGGTGCCGCGCACGTTGCTTTCGAAGGTGGCGACGGGGTCGGCCATCGCCGGCCCGACCAGGGTCTGGGCGGCGAGATGGAAGACGACGTCGTACTCGCCCGCCTCGACCGTCGCCCCGACCAGGCGGCCGTCGCGCAGGTCGCCCTCGACCAGCTCGACCGACTCCCTGATGCCCTGCAGGCCCAGGCCCGAGTTCCCCGCCAGCGGCAGGTCAAAGACCGTGACCATGTCGCCGCGCTCAAGCAGCGCCCGCGCCAGGTGCGAGGCGACAAAGCCGTGGGCGCCGGTGACCAGGGCGCGCTTCATCGCGGCCGCGCCGGGTCCGGATCGCCGACGTGCCAGGGAGCTTCTCCCCCGGCCCAGAGATCGTTGAGGACGACGGCGTCCTTGTAGGTGTCCATGCAGTCCCAGAAGCCTTCGTGCCGGTAGGCATGGAGCTGGCGATCTGCCGCCAAGCGCTCCAGCGGCTCGCGCTCGAGCACGCTGTCGACCGCGATGTAATCGAGCGCCCCGGGCTCGAAGCAGAAGAAGCCGCCGTTGATCCAGTGCTCGCTGCGCGGCTTCTCGACGAAGCCCCCGACCCGCCCCGTCTCGTCGACCTCGGCCACCCCCCACTGCAGGTGCGGCTGGACGACGGTCACCGTCGCCAGGTCGCCGTGTGAGCCGTGGAAATCGAGCAGGGCCCCAAGGTCGACGTCGGCAACGCCATCGGCGTAGGTCGCACAGAACGCCTTGCCGTCGAGGCGGTCGGCAAGCAAGCCGATCCGGCCTCCGGTCGGCGTGTCAAGGCCGGTGTCGACGCACTCGACGGCAACGCCGTCGGGCCAGCTTTCCGCCGCCGCGAACTCCTCGACCATCTCCCCCAGGTACCCGGTCGCAGGCAGGAAACGGTCAAAACCCTGAGCGGCGTAGATCCCGATCACGTGCCAGAGGATCGGCCGGCCGCCGATCTCGACCAGCGCCTTCGGCACCGACTCGGTCCGCTCGCGCAGCCGCGTGCCACGGCCGCCGCAGAGGATGACGACCGGTGGCTTCATCGCATCGGACATTGACCCCCCTACCGTGGGGTCAATGTCGGCAGCGCGTCAACCGCCCGCCACCGCGGGCAGGATCGTCACTTCGTCGCCGTCCTTGATCTGCGTCTGCAAGCCGTTCTGGAAACGGATGTCCTCGCCGGAGACATAGACGTTGACGAAGCGGCGCAGATCGCCGTCCTGGGTGATCCGCTCGCGCAGGTCGCCGTGGGCGTCAAAGACCGCATCGAGGACGTCGCCCACCGTCGCTCCTGAGACCTCGACTTCGGACTGCCCGC
Organism: uncultured Conexibacteraceae bacterium; assembly: GCA_964401995.1. Lineage (GTDB taxonomy): Bacteria > Actinomycetota > Thermoleophilia > Solirubrobacterales > 70-9 > DATCBF01. The sequence continues at coordinate 115,063 of CAYOAP010000010.1, forward strand.
CGGTCGCGGCTCGCAGCTGGGTTGGGATCTTCACGGTGACTGCCATCAGACTGTTACCTCCTGGCGGAACTCGGTCTCGAAACTGGCCAGATCGGGATCGATCTCGTGCATCTGGAACCTATCGCGAGTCGCGTCCAGGGTCTTCAAACCCTCGCCGGTGATGTAGACGACGACGCGTTCGCCGGCGCCGATGTCGCCGCGTTCGGCCAGCTTCTTCAAGACGCCGATGGTGACGCCGCCAGCGGTCTCGGTGAAGATGCCGGTGGTCTCGGCGAGCAGGCTGATGCCGTCACGGATTTCGGCGTCGGTGACCGAGTCGACGGCGCCGCCGGTGCTGCGAGCCTGCTCAACCGCGTAGGGCCCATCGGCGGGATCGCCAATCGCCAGGCTCTTGGCGATCGTGTCGGGCTTCTGCGGCTTGCAGACATCCCAGCCTTCGGCGAAGGCGGTCGCGACCGGGCTGCAGCCGAGCGCCTGGGCGCCGTTGAAGATCGGCAGCGCCCCCTCGACCAGGCCGAGATCGAGCCACTCCTGGAAGCCGCGGCCCACCTTTGTGAAGAGCGAGCCTGAGGCGATTGGGCAGACGACCCGGTCCGGCAGCTTCCAGCCGAGCTGCTCGACCGTCTCGTAGGCCAGGGTCTTCGAGCCCTCGGCGTAGTAGGGGCGCAGGTTGACGTTGACGAAGGCCCAGGGCCGGGTCTCGGCAAGCTCGGTGCAGAGACGGTTGACGGCGTCGTAGTTGCCGCGGACGCCAACCAGGTTGGTCCCGTAGATGCCGGTCGCGAGCAGCTTCTGCTCCTCGAGGTTGGCGGGGACGAAGACGTAGGAGTTGAGCCCGGCGGCGGCGGCGTGGGCGGCGACCGCGTTGGCGAGGTTGCCGGTCGAAGCGCAGGCGACGGTCTCGAAGCCAAGCTCCTGGGCCTTGGCGACCGCGACCGCGACGACCCGGTCCTTGAAGGAGTGGGTTGGGTTGGCGGCGTCGTTCTTGATCCAGAGCTCTGCGTCGAGGCCAAGCCGCTCGGCCAGCCGGTCGGCGCGCAGCAGCGGCGTCAGCCCCGGCTCGAGCGGGTCGCCCGGCCGGCCCTCGAACGGGAGGAAGTCGGCGTAGCGCCAGATTCCCTGCGACCCCGCCTGGATCCGCCTTTTGGCGGCGGCGGCATCAAGCTCTGAGTGGTCATAGGCGACTTCGAGCGGGCCGAAGCAGTTTTCACAGAAATAGCTGGCGTCCAGCTCGTAAGCCGATCCGCACTCCTTGCACTTCAATCCTTCAAGTGACATCCGATCCTCTTTCTCGTGCCCTAAAGAAAAAACCTCCGCCATGTGTGGGGGAGGTCCGGATCGGACATTCCCCACATCTTCCAGGCCCTCAACCGCGACCTGCTGGAGTTGGCACCTCCCCTCGAACCGATGGTTCGAGGTGGTTGCCGGGGCTTCACTGGGCCAGTCCCTCCACCCCTCTAGATGTGGCGCTTATGTG
>CAYOAP010000011.1:0-112852 GCA_964401995.1 uncultured Conexibacteraceae bacterium
CGCGGTGCCGTTGTAGTGGGCGAGCGGGTTGGCCTCGTTGCCGTACTGGTAGGGCATGTAGAAGCTCGGGTCCTGCGCCATCTCCAGCGCCACCTCGACCGCGCCGTTGGAGCCCTTGGCCCCCTCCGAATAGACGATCTCCGCCCCGTACATCGTCAGCAGCTGGCTGCGCTCCTCGGTGACGTTGTCGGGCATCACCACCTTCAGCTTGTAGCCCTTGCGGTGGCAGATCATCGCCAGCGCGATGCCGGTGTTGCCGGAGGTCGGCTCAAGGATCGTCTGGCCCGGCTCAATCGCCCCTTCGGCCTCGGCCGCCTCGATCATCGATTTGGCGACGCGGTCCTTGACCGAGCCGGTCGGGTTGTGCCCCTCGAGCTTGGCGTAGATGCGGACGTCGGGCTTGGGCGAGAGCCGCGGCAGCTCGACCAACGGCGTGTTGCCGATCGACTCGACGATATTGCCGAAGCGCCCGCCGCAGGGCCGGTTGAGCAGCTCTCCCTTCACTTCAAAAAGTATAGCCATGGGTTGGCCAGGTGGTGGGTCAGTTTGAAGTCCCACGCTTTACCGCAAGGTTCTTTGACCGATGCTAACGTGCGGCCATGAGCGTTCAGGTATCGAAGGAGTGCCCCAAGTGCGAAACGCTTCATATGCACGAGCAGACCAGCACCGGCATGTGGAGATGCGTCAACTGCGGCACCGAACACAACTAATCGCGGCCTAATCCAGCGGCGCAGCGATCTCTTCCAGAGACCCGATGTGATCGGCAACCCGGCGGCCACCGCCGGGCTTCGCGGGTAGCGCTCTTTGTCAGCTTTGAGAAGGCTCAGCCGCCGGCCATCGCCGGCAGGATGACGACGGTGTCGCCGTCGGAGACCGCGGTGTCGAGGCCCTTCAGCACCCGCACGTCCTCGTCGTTGAGGTAGACGTTGACGTAGCGGTTGAGGTCGCCGTCCTCGCCGAAGAGCTGGCCCTCGGTCTCGGGGTGCTGGGAGGTCAGCGCCCGCAAGACCTCGCCGACGTTGCCGCCCTCGGCCTCGACCTCGGTGGCGCCGCCCGTGTGGGCGCGCAGGACCGGCGGGATTCGAATCGTTGCCATCAGGCGGGAAACCTACCGACTAGCCGGCGCAGAAGAGGTCGTAGTCGGGGAACTGGCCCATCTCGGACTCGGGAACCTCGGGCGCGTTCTCGCCACAGATCGGGCAGTCGGGGTCGCGTCGCACCTTCAGCTCGGTGAAGCGGGTGCTGAGCGCCTCGAAGAGGAGCAGGCGGCCGATCAGCGGCTCGCCGATGCCGAGCACCAGCTTCGTCACCTCGTTGGCCTGCAGCAGGCCCATCGTCCCGGCCATTACTCCGAGCACGCCGTTGGCGGAGCAGCTCGGCGCCAGCTCGGGCGGCGGCGGCGTCGGGTAGAGGCAGCGGTAGCAGGGCCCCTCGAAGGGGACGAAGGTCGAGATCTGGCCGTCGAAGCTGAGAATCGAGGCGGAGACGACCGGCTTGCGCAGCCGCACCGAGGCGTCGTTGAGCAGGTAGCGGGTGGGGAAGTTGTCGGCCCCGTCGACGACGATGTCGTAGTCCTCGAGGATGCCAAGGATGTTGTCGGCGTTGAGGCGAAGGTTGTACTCGACGACTTTGACGTCGGGGTTGAGCGCCTCGATCGTCTTGCGCGCCGATTCGGTCTTCGGCATCCCGATCCGCTCGGTGTTGTGGATCACCTGGCGCTGCAGGTTGGAGGCGTCGACGACATCGTCGTCGACCAGGCCGAGGGTGCCGATCCCGGCCGCGGCGAGGTAGAGCGCGGTCGGGGCGCCGAGCCCGCCGGCGCCGAGCAGCAGCACTTTCGCGTTAAGCAGTTTGATCTGGCCGTCGACGCCGACCTCGGGCAGCAGCGTGTGGCGCGAGTAGCGATCGCGCTGCTCGGGCGTCATCCCGGCGGCGGCGACCACAGGCAGCCCCTGCTCCTGCCAGGCGACGATCCCGCCCGCCATCGAGGCGACGTTCTCGTAGCCGAGCTTCTGCATCTGCTCGGCCGCCTTGTAGGAGCGGCTGCCACTGCGGCAGTAGAGGATCGTGCGGGCCGACTTGTCCGGCGCCGCGGCGGCGATCTCATCGCCGAGCAGCCCCGGCGGGACCAGCTTGCCGTTCTCGAGGTGGGCCTCCTGGTACTCGTGCGGCTCGCGGGTGTCGATCAGGACGACGTCGCCGCCGTTGATCTCCTCCGCCGCCTCGAACGGCTCGATCTCCTCGATCTGCTGCGTGGTCTGCGCGCTAGTGGCCATGCTTTTCGAAATCCCCCGAATCCTGATCGGCTTTTACTTCAAAAAGTATAGCGAGGCCGAGATTTGGCTGTGCTAGCCGAGGCTGGGGCGCATCTGGCGCAGCCTTTTGACCCGCTCCTCAGTCGGAGGATGGGTCGAGAAGAGCCCGGCCATCCCCTTGCTGGAGAAGGGCTTGATGATGTAGAGCGGCTCCGAGGCCTGGTTGACCTTCATCGGCTTCGCCTTAGCGCCCTCCTCGAGACGCAGCAGGGCGCTGGCGAGGGACTCCGGGTTGCCGCAGATTTCGGCCCCGCCGGCATCGGCCGCGTACTCGCGCTGGCGCGAGATCGCGAGCTGGATGATCGAAGCGGCGAGCGGCGCGAGGAGGAACATCGCCAGCTGGGCGGCAAAGCCGAGCGGCGAGTTGTTGTCGTCGCCGAACCAAAGCACCATGTAGGCGATGTAGGTAATCGCGGCGCCGATGCTGGAGGCGACCGACTGGATCAGGATGTCGTGGTTGCGGATGTGCGTCAGCTCGTGGGCGAGGACGCCGCGCAACTCTTCTTCGGAGAGCAGGCTGAGGATCCCGCGGGTGACGGCGACGGCGGAGTGGGTCGGGTTGCGCCCGGTCGCGAAGGCGTTGGGCTGGTCCTGGGGGATCACATAGAGGCCGGGCATCGGCAGGCCGGCCCGCGTCGTCAGTTCCCGTACCGCCTCGTAGAGCTTCGGCGCTTCGGCTTCGGTGACCGGCTTCGCCCGGCTCATCGAGAGCGCCAGTTTGGCGCTGAAAAAGTAGGAGAAGAAGTTGATCGCCAGCGCCATCCCGAGGAAGAGCAGGGTCGTGCTGGGGTTGCCGCCGCTGATCAGCCAGCCGATCGCGACCAGCAGGCCCGAGAGCGAGGCCATCAGGATCGTGGTCCGGATGGTGGCGCCGAATGTCGACTGCTTGGTGGTGCTCATACCGCGATTGCTCCTCCGTCGGTTGCTGCTTGATTATGGCGCAGACCTACCTCGGACCACCATAACCGACCGCTTCAGTAGGATTTAGAGCGATGCTGTTCTCGACAAAAGCTGAGTACGGGGTGCGCCTGATGGTCGAGCTGGGCCGCCAGCCGGGGTCGACGCCGATTTCGCTCAGCGCCGTCGCCGAGGCCGAGCGGCTGCCGCTCTCCTATCTCGAGCACCTGGTCGCGAAGCTGCGCAAGGCCGGGCTCGTCACCTCGACCCGCGGCGCCCACGGCGGCTACTGCCTGGCAAAGCCGGCGGCGGAGATCTCGATGGATTCCGTGGTCGAGGCGCTGGAAGGGCAGATCGCCCCGATGGAGTGCTTCCACGAGACGCCGGAGGGCAAGGTGCTCTGCTCACACGAGAGCGACGGCGACCGCGCCTGCGCGACAAAGCTGCTGTGGACACGCGTGCAGGGCGGCGTGACCAAGGCCCTGGCGGGCACGACGCTGGCCGAGCTGGTCGAGTTCTCGAGCCCCGAGGGGCGCTCCGAGGCCGCCGTCGCCAGCGCCGCCTGATCCGAACTTTTTAAACCAGAAACGGAGTCAAATTGGCTGAGTTGGAGATTCGTAACCTGCACGTGAGCGCCGAGGACAAGCAGATCCTGCGCGGGCTCGACCTCGATGTCGAGAAGGGCAAGGTCCACGCCCTGATGGGCCCGAACGGGTCCGGCAAGTCGACCCTCGCCAACGTGATCATGGGCCATCCGGCGCTCGAGGTGACCGAGGGCTCGATCACCTTTAAGGGCGAGGACATCACCGAGGCCGACCCCGACGTGCGCTCGCAGGCGGGCCTCTTCATGGCCTTCCAGTACCCGGTCGCGATCCCCGGGGTCTCGGTCAGCAAGTACCTGCGGATGATCATCAATGCCCGCCGCGAGGCCAAGGGCGAAGACGCGATCAAGATCAAAGACTTCGCCAAAGTCGCCCAGGAGGCGATGGCGCTGGCCAACATCCCCAAAGACTTCTCCAGCCGCTACCTCAACGACGGCTTCTCCGGCGGCGAGAAGAAGCGGATGGAGCTGCTGCAGCTGGCCCTGCTGCGGCCGGAGATCGCGGTCCTCGACGAGACCGACTCCGGCCTCGACATCGACGCCCTGCGGGTCGTCGCCGAGGGCGTCAACAAGTTCTCCGGCCCCGATATGGGCGTCCTGATCATCACCCACTACCAGCGCATCCTGCACATGGTCAAGCCCGATTCCGTCCACGTCATGTTCGAGGGGCGGATCGTCAAAGAGGGCGGCCCGGAGCTGGTCGGGGTGCTGGAGGAGAAGGGCTACGGCTGGATCCGCGAGGAGGTCGAGGCGGGCGCTTCCGCCTAGCCTCGATGCGCATGGAGCCGGCGACGACCAAGAGCGAGGCGCCGTCGTCAGCTTTCCCGATTGAGAAGGTGCGCGAGTCGTTCCCGGCGCTGGCCCGCGAGGTCAACGGGCAGCCGGTCGCCTACCTCGACAGCGGCGCCAGCGCCCAGCGGGTGCTGGCCTCGATCCAGGCGGTCGACCGCTACGAGCGCCGCCACCACTCCAATGTCCACCGCGGCTCCCACACCCTCTCGGCCGAGGCGACGGCCGCCTACGAGGGGGCGCGGGCCACGGTCGCCGACCATCTCGGCGCGGCTGACCGGCGCGAGATCACATTCGTCCGCAACGCGACCGAGGCGATCAACCTGGTTGCCCGGGCCTGGGGCGACGCCAACATCGGCGCGGGCGATCGCATCGTCCTCACCGAGATGGAGCACCACTCCAACATCGTCCCCTGGCAGCAGCTGGCCGAGCGGGCCGGGGCCGAGATCGACTGGGCGCCGATCACCGACGAGGGGCTGCTCGACATGGCGGCGCTGGGCGCGCTGCTGGAGCGCGGCCCGAAGCTGGTCGCCGTCGCCCATGTCTCCAACGTGCTCGGGACCGAGAACCCGATCGCCGAGATCTCCCGCCTCGCCCACGCGGCCGGCGCCCTGGTCCTCGTCGACGGCGCCCAGGGCGCGCCGAAGATGGCGGTCGACGTCGCCGATCTCGGGGTCGACTTCTACGCGCTGACCGGCCACAAGCTCTACGGCCCGACCGGGATCGGCGCGCTCTGGGGGCGGCTGGAGCTGCTGAAGGCGATGCCTCCCTTCCTCGGCGGCGGCTCGATGATCCGCAAGGTCACCCGCACCGGCACGACCTACGCCGACCCGCCCGCCCGCTTCGAGGCGGGAACGCCGGCGATCGCCCAGGCGATCGGATTGGCCTCGGCCCTGCGCTGGCTCGACGGCCTCGGCATGGAGAGCGTCCTCGCCCACGAGCGCGAGATCACCGACTACGCGCTGGAGCGTCTGATCGAGGTTCCCGGCCTGCGCATCTTCGGCCCGCCCCGCGGCCCGGAGCGGATCGGCCCGGTCTCCTTCGAGCTCGAGGGAGTCCACGCCCACGACGTCTCCGAGATCCTCGACCGCCACGGAGTCGCGGTCCGCGCCGGCCACCACTGCGCCCAGATCCTGATGGACCGCCTCGGCGTCTCGGCTACGGCTCGCGCCAGCTTCGGCGTCTACACGACGCCGGCGGAGATCGACCGCCTTGTTGATGGCCTCCACGACGCCCGGCGGGTCTTCGGGCTTTAGCTCGCAGTGAACAGCTGTATTCCATATTCCAGAATTTGGAATATGGAGCAAATGCACGATACCCTCAATCCGTGCTGAAGCCTCAGGACATAGTTGTGTTGTTGAAGCTGGTGGTGGCAGAGCCGGGTTGGACCTTCTGGCAGATCGCCAATGAACTAGAGATGAGCCCCTCTGCGGTTCATCGCAGCCTCGAGCGCGCCGACCGCGCCGGGCTCTACCAGCCTGCTCGCAAGAAGGTCCGACAGGACGCGCTGCTGGAGTTCCTTTCCCACGGTGGCAAATATGTGTTTCCTCCAGCGCTGCAAGGAGAAGCTCGTGGCTTCCCCACCGCCTGGGCCGCCCCACCGCTGGCGAACCGGCTTTCCTCGTCCCGCGAGAACATCCCGGTCTGGCCGCACGCGCTGGGCAAAGCGCGCGGCATTGCCCTCTCCCCGATACATCCGATGGTCCCCAAGGCAGCCCTGAAAACGCCGCCACTCGGAGAAATGCTCACCCTCTTCGATGCCATTCGCATCGGCAAGGCCAGAGAACAAGAAATGGCGATCGAAGAGCTTGGCATGCGACTCGGCGCCAAGGCCGCCTCCCCATGAACCAGGAGAACATAGCGCTGCTTGAGCTGGCCGCGGACCGCCTCGGTGAGCTGAGGGCTGAGGTCGCGTTTGTCGGAGGGGCGACGGTAGAGCTCTGGATCACGGAGCCTGCCGCGCCTGAATTTCGACCAACCGGCGATATCGATGTGGTGATCGAGGTTGCGGCTCTCCCAGCGTTTCATCGATTCGAGAGCCGTCTGCGCGGCCTCGGCTTTGAAAATGATCAAGAGAGCGGCTTAATCTGCCGTTTCAAGCTGCCCGGCACTCCTCTCCTACTCGATGTGATGCCCACGGAATCCGAAATTCTGGGTTTCGACAACCAATGGCAGAAAGAGGCATTTCCCAAGGCGCTCAAGACCGCGCTCCCATCCGGACAGCTAATCCAGGTTATTCCGCCCACATACCTCTTGGCGACCAAGCTGGAGGCGTTCGACACCCGTGGCAAGGGCGATTTCTATGGAAGCCGTGATTTCGGAGACATCGTCGCCCTCGTCGACGGCCGCAAAGAGCTTGGCGGGGAAGTTCTGAATGCGCCGATTGAGCTACGTGACTACATCTCGAACCAGTTCAAAACCCTGCGACGCCATCCCTCATTTGAAAGCGGGATCGACGGAGCGCTCCTCCCCGACCCCGTGGCCCAGGAACGTGCGGATGTGGTCGTCAAGCCCCGCATAGACGAGATGGCTGCCGCCAGCTCCCACGCCTAATCGACTACAGCAACCTGTGAGGTAGCGGCCTTGCAGGAGATGCCGAGCGAGGCGCTGCCGTAGGCCGGGGCTACTGAGTAGTAGGCGCCCGAGATCAGTTTGTTGCCGATCGAGACTTTCCAAGAGCCGTTTTCCTCGCTCTTCTTGGTGCCGAGCAGCTTGTCCGCCCCGGGCTTTTCGCGGTAGACCTTGACCGGGCGGTTGCCAACGCAGAACTTGTTGCCCGAGTGCAATTTGCCGTGGAAGGCGGGGAACTTTTCACTCATGTAGATACTGGTCGAGTAGGAGGTCGAGGCAGCCGCCAGCGAGGCCGAGACCGCGAGGGCCGCAAAGGCGAGGGAGAGGATCGAAACGAGGGGATGAGAGCGGACGAGGGACATGCGGCCTCCATTCGAAGTTGTCGCCCCACTTTAGAGCCAGACCCCCCTGCTTCGCTAGCCTCGGAGAGATGGACGAGCTTTATCGCGACCAGATCCTCGAGCACTACAAGCGGCCCCATAACTTCGGGCGGCTGGATCAGCCCGACCTCGAGTTCGAGGACACCAACCCGTTCTGCGGCGACGAGCAGCATGTGATGCTGCGGCTCGATGAGGACGGCCGGGTGGCCGAGGTCGCCTTCGAGGGCAAAGGCTGCGCGATCTCGACCGCCGCGACCTCGCTGCTGACCGACGAGCTGGTCGGCAAGACGCGCGAGGAGCTGCTGCGGCTGCCGAAGGAGTACGTGCTGGAGCTGCTTGGGATCGATATCTCGGCGACGCGGATGAAGTGCGCGATGCTGGGCCTGAAGATCGTCAAGAGCGCCGGCCTCGGCGAGCCCGCCGAATGGGAGGACGAGGGCGAGGTCGGCAGCCCCTCGGAGGCAGCCGCCGACCTCGGGTAGCGCTTAGGCGGCTGCCGCCTCGTCGCTGAGCGCGATTACCGCGAAGCTCGCCCCGAAGGGGTCGGCGAGGATCGCGAAACGGCCGGCCGGGATGTCGACCGGCTCGACCATGACGCTGCCGCCGCTCTGCTTGGCCTGCTCGACCGTCGCGTCGGTGTCGGCGACCGCGATGTAGAGCTGCCAGTGGGCGGGCACCTGCTCGGGAATGTCGGGGCGGGCGGCCATGTCGAAGATGCCGCCGACCGGGCCCTCGCCGAGGTTGATCGTCGTGTAGCTGCCCATCTCCCCCATGTCCTGATCCTCGAAGGTCCAGCCGAAGACGGCGCCGTAGAAGGCCTTCGCCGCCTCCGGGTCGCGGGTGTTGAGCTCGTTCCAGGCCAGCGCGCCCGGCTCGTTGACGAGGCCCGCGCCAGGGAACGTGCCGGGCTGCCAGATTCCGAAGAAGGCGCCGGTCGGGTCGGTGAAGACCGCCATCCGGCCCAGGTCCATCACGTCCATCGGCTCGGCGACCACGCTGCCGCCGGCCTCCTTGACCGCAGCGGCGGTCGCGTCGGCGTCGGCAACCGAAACGTAGGTCGACCAGGCCGGCGGCTGGCCCTCCTGCATCAGCGGCATCATCCCGGCGACCGGCTTGCCGTTCAGCGTCGCCTGGCGGTAGCCGCCGGTCTGCTCGGCGTTCTCGCTCTCGGGGACATCCCAGCCGAAGAGGCCGCCGTAGAACTCGGCCGCGGCCTCGATGTCGGGGGTGCCGAGGTCGACCCAGGACGGGGTCCCTGGCGCGTAACTGGTCCTCTCGCTCATCACAACATCCTCTCCTCGAAGGTTTCCTCGATCCTCCCACCTGGGGGGAGGCCGAGGTCAACCGCTTGTTACGCGGGCGAGGCCGATCCGGCTCGACCGCTAAAATCCGACCGGAGAAGTAGGATTAAGTCTCAACCAGCACTAGCCACCAGCTCAGGAGCTTCGTCCCCTTGCCAGATACCGCCGGAACATCGATCCCCGTCTGCCCCGCCGCCGAGCTTGCGCCCGGCGCCATGCGCCTGGTCGAGCACGACGGGCGCAAAATCGGCGTCTTCAACTGCGAGGGCACGCTTTACGCGATCGAGGATCGCTGCTCCCATGACGACGGCCCGCTGGCTGAGGGCGAGTTCGATGCCGCTGCCTGCACCGTCGAGTGCCCGCGTCACGGCTCCCTCTTCGACCTGACCACCGGCAGGCCGAAGACGCTCCCCGCCTATGCTCCGGTGCAGACGTTCCCGATAGCCATCGAGGACGACACAATCGTTTTGGAGGTCGAGTAGACATGGCCACACCCGAGGCCGTCGCAGAGCAGAAAAGCCTTGCCGGAATCAACTCCGACTACAAGGAGAAGTTCGGCTTCCACGATTCCGAGTCCGGCTACGCCTATAAGGCCCCGAAGGGCCTCAGCCGCGAGATCGTCGAATCGATCTCCGAGTACAAGGACGAGCCGCAGTGGATGCGCGAGTTCCGGCTGAAAGCGCTGGAGCACTTCTACTCGCGCCCAACTCCGGCCTGGGGCGGCAACCTGGCCCAGATCGACTGGGACGACATCCATTACTTCGTGCGCGCTTCGGAGAAGAACAGCCGCGACTGGAGCGAGGTCCCCGAGGACATCAAAAACACCTTCGACCGGCTCGGCATCCCCGAGGCGGAGCGCAAATTCCTCTCCGGGGTCGGCGCCCAGTACGAGTCTGAGGTCGTCTACCACCAGGTCAACGAGAAGCTCGAGGCCCAGGGCGTGATCTTCACCGACATGGACACCGCCCTGCGTGAGCACGAGGACCTGGTCCGCGAGCACTGGGCGACGATCATCCCCGCCAACGACAACAAACTGGCGGCGCTCAACTCGGCCGTCTGGTCGGGCGGCTCCTTCGTCTACGTGCCGGCCGGGGTCAAAGTCGAGATGCCGCTGCAGGCCTACTTCCGGATCAACACCGAGAACATGGGCCAGTTCGAGCGGACGCTGATCATCTGCGAGGAGGGCGCCGACGTCCACTACATCGAGGGCTGCACGGCGCCGGTCTACTCCAGCGACTCGCTGCACTCCGCGGTGGTCGAGATCGTCGCCAAGAAGAGCTCGCGGGTCCGTTACACGACGGTTCAGAACTGGTCGCAAAACGTCTTCAACCTCGTCACCAAGCGCGCCGTTGCGCACGAGAAGGCGACGATGGAGTGGGTCGACTGCAACCTCGGCTCGAAACTGACGATGAAGTACCCGTCGATCTACCTGATGGGGCCCGAAGCCCACGGCGAGATCCTCTCGATCGCCTTCGCCGGCGACGGCCAGCACCAGGACGCCGGCGGCAAGATCATTCACGCGGCGCCGCGGACCAGCTCCTCGATCTTCTCCAAGTCGATCTCCAAGGACGGCGGCCGGGCGACCTACCGCGGCCTGCTGGAAATCGCCGACGGGGCGACCGAATCGCGCTCGAAGGTCGTCTGCGACGCGCTCCTGCTCGACGAGGACTCGCGCTCGGACACCTACCCGACGATCCGGATCGACGAGAACGACGCCGACGTCGGCCACGAGGCCACCGTCTCCAAGATCGGCGACGAGCAGCTCTTCTACCTGCAGAGCCGCGGGCTCAGCGAGGAGGAGGCTTCGAAGATGATCGTCAACGGCTTCATCGAGCCGGTGACCAAGGAGCTGCCGATGGAGTACGCGGTCGAGCTCAACCGGCTGATCGAGCTGCAGATGGAGGGAAGCATTGGCTGAGGTAGCGACCGAACCGGCTTGGCTTTCCGAGAGGCGCCAGAGGGGCGCCTCTCTCGCGCAGGAACTGACCCTTCCCGACCACAAGTCGAAGGGCTGGGAATTCACTGACCTTTCCGGGCTCGACATCGACGCCTACGAGGCCGGACCCGCCAACGCCTCGATCGGGGCCGCCGAGGGCGCGACGGTGCTGCCCCTGGCCGAGGCGATCGAGAGCCACAGCGATCTGATCCACGAGCGCCTCGGGGCGCTGGTGCCGGCTGAGGACTTCTTCGTCGCCCGCAACGAGGCGAGCTGGCGCGACGGCGTCCTCGTCCACGTGCCGCGCGGGGTCAAGGTTGCCGAGCCGATCCGGGTCGAGGTCCCCCTCGACGAGAACGGTGCGGCCATCAGCTGGCGCACCCTGATCGTGCTCGAGGAGGGCGCCGAGGCCGAGGTCTGGGAGCACTCCTCCTCCCCCAGCGACGATGTCGACGGCCTGCTCAACTCGGTCGTCGAGCTGCATGTGGGCCAGGCGGCGACGCTGCGCTACATCAACACCCAGGACATCTCCGAGTCGGCCTGGATCTTCTCCAGCCAGCGGGCCGAGGTGCAGCGCGACGCCCGCCTCGACTGGACCGCGCTCGGCTTCGGCTCCGCCCGCGGCAAGGTGCGGATGGACACCAAGCTCGCCGGGCCGGGCTCCGAGGCTCGCGTCACCGGCGGCTACGCCGGCGGGCCGGGCCAGCACCTCGACTACGACACGATCCAGGAGCACTCGGCCCCGAACACCTTCTCCGACCTCGCCTTCCGCGGCGTCCTCGCCGCCAAGTCGACGGCGGTCTGGCGCGGGATGATCAAGGTCGACCCCGGCGCCCAGCAGACCGATGCCTTCCAGGAGAGCCGCAACCTGCTGCTCTCGACCGAGGCCCATGCCGACGCGATCCCGGGCCTGGAGATCCTCGCCGACGACGTCCGCTGCACCCACGCGGCGGCGATCGCCCAGATCGACCGCGAGCAGCTCTTCTACCTGACCTCGCGCGGGCTCAACCCGGCCGAGGCGAAGGCGCTGATCATCGAGGGCTTCCTCGAGTCGCTGGTCGAGCGTCTCGCCGAGGGTCCGGTCCGGGACGAGATCTCAGCCGCGCTCGCCGAGCGCCTGGCCGAGATCCTCTAGACCCTCCTAATCGCGCTCTTCCTCGCGGGCAGCGCGCTTCTCTGAGATCGTGGTCTTGACGATCGAGAAGACGACGATCAGGACCGGCAGCACGTAGAGGATCCAGAGGTAGTGGCCGACGTGGGCCAGCGGCAGGATCATCCGCCGGTGACCGAGAGCAGGTAGAGGCCGAAGCAGGTGAAGGCGACCATCACCGCCAGCATCCAGTACTGCGAGCGCGAGGCGTCGCGGTAGTCGGGCCAGTAGACGAGGGCGCGGTCGTGGGCCAGGGTGAGGCCGAGCACGTGGCCGACCACCAGCGCCCCGACCTGGACGTACCAGATCGCGTTGGAGCTGAGGACGTGGAAGTCGATGCCGCCGGAGGCGGTGCCGAAGAGGTCGGTGGTGGCGGTGCCGAGCGGGTCGGAGAGCAGGTAGGTGACCTGGGCCTGCTCCTGGAAGACGAAGAGGCTGAAGTAGTGGGCGACGAGGTAGGCGAAGGCGATCGGGATCAGGGTGTGGGCGAAGCCGATCCGCAGCGTCTTCAACGATGGCGCCCCGCGCACGGTCCGCATCCCCCGCACCCCGAGCAGGTAGACGAGGGCGACGCCGCCGAAGGTGAGCGCCATGAAGATCGTGCTGGAGAGCCGCAGCGAGGTGGCGAGGCCGAGGCCGGCGTCGACGAAGCGGTTGAAGAGGCTTTCGATGCCGGCTTTGAAAGCGCCCTCCTGGGCGCCGTCGAAGCTGGTCGAGGCGATCGAGGCGATGACGACGGCGACCGAGCCGGGGATCGTCGCCCAGTGGGTCGCGGCGGACATCGGGCGGCGGCGGCCGAGGCGGCCGTCTTTGACGCCGAAGGGGCTGAGCTGGGAGAGCATCCCGAAGTAGACGGAGAAGACCTCCCCCCGCTCGCACCACTCCTCGACCCCGAACAGCACCATCATCACCAGCGTGTAGGCGCTGTAGACGAGGGCGGCGACGCCGCTGACGTGGGGCGAGAGGCCGACGGCGACGCCGCCGCTGGCGCCGTAGACGACCTCGAGCCAGACGAAGGCGAGCAGGCCGATCGCGGCGGGCCAACGGCCCAGCGCCTCGGGATAGGCCAGGTGGGCGGGTCGCTGCCCGGCGATGCGGCTGAAGCCGCCGCCGACCGCCCTGCCGATCGCACGCCAAGGGCTGAAGAGCTGGAAGACGTTGCCGAGCAGGACGCTGAAGAGCGGGAAGCCGAGCCAGCAGGTGATGAAGAGGAAGGTGACGGCGAAGTTGCGATCCGGGGCCGAGGTGCCGTGCAGGCCACAGTAGATGGCGACGCCGAGCAGGAAGACGCCGATCGCCCCGCACAGCGCCTGCGCCGGGGCCCCGATCAGGAGCCGCGAGAGGCCGGCGCCGAGCGGACGCCAGCGCTCCTTCTCGAAGCGGGGCGTGCGCCAGGCGACTGAGAGGGCGAAGAAGGAGACGATGAGGACGATCGAGGCCGCCCAGGCGAAGAGCCAGGCGGGGATCGGCAGATCCTGCCGCGTGACCAGGGCGTGGGCCAGCGGCAGGAAGATCACTTGCCGGCCTGTTCGGGCTGCGGCGGCTGGACCTGCGGCGCAGGGGCCTGCTTGCCGGACTTCACCCCCGAGATGCTGGGAGCGTCGACGGTGCCTTCGCTGCCGAGGAAGACGAAGCCGGCGACGACGGCAATGCCTAGGACTAAGCCGAGAGCGATGCCGATCGTGCGGTCAGCCAGCTTGCGCCGTGGCCGCGGCGGCGGCGGTTCCCGCAGCGGTCCGGGGGGGCCCAGCACATAAGGCCGGCCCGCCCCGGGCGGCGGCTCGCTCAAACCCCGTCGAGCAGGCGCCAGTTGGCGCGGAAGGCGGACTCGGCGGCGGCGACCAGCTCGTCGGGATCGGCGTCGGCAAGGTGGGCCTCGATCAGGGAGCGGCCCTCAGCAGCATGCTCGACGTCGGCATGCTCGTGGACGCGGAAGTACTCGTTGCCGGGACCGTCGCCGATCCCATAGTGGGCGGCCAGGCCCTCGCGCTTCGTCGCCGAGATCGCCGGCTGGCTGCTCTCGATCGCATAGAGGCGGACAAGCTGGGAGAGGCGGCCGTCGCTGGCGGTCCAGGTGTCGACGCACTCCTTGGTCTCGGCCGTGGGGACAGCGGCAACCTCGCCGCCGACCGCCTCGACGAAACCGTCCCAGAGGGCAATGTGGGCCTCCTCCTCCTCCGCGTGGCGGCGCAGCTCGGCGCGCTCGGCCTCGGGGGCGGAATCGGCTACAGCAGAGCTGAGGCGAGCGATGGCGGCGGTGGCGTGCCGGTACTGGCCGGAATAGCGGGCCAGCTCCTCACGGCTCAGCTTGCCTTCGGACCAGCGCACGTAAAAGGGGTGCTCGAGCACGTTCCAGCGGCCTCGTGCATCTTCGATTCGCTGCCAGACGTCGTTGCTCACTTTGACTTCCTCCTTGTTCGCCAGTGCCAGGCGGCCCAGGATAACGTCCCGGCATCTTCCCCGACCGCGACAACATCGCCGCGCCCGACCTTCCGTCCGGAATTACCTGGATCGGCGAGGCGCCGGAGTCGATGCCGGCGGCGACCGCGGCGGGCCCGGCGCTGGTCCACTTCTTCGACTTCGCCCAGCTCAACAGCGTCCGCACCCTTCCCTACCTGGCCGAGTGGGAGCGCCGCTACCGCGACCAGGGCGTGACCGTGCTCGGCGTCCAGGCGCCGCGATTCCCCTTCGGCGCCGACCCCGAGGCAGTCGCCGCCGGGCTCAAGGACCTGGGGGTCGAGTTCCCGGTCGCGATCGACGGCGAGCGGCAGCTCTGGCAGTCCTACGGCTGCGAGGGCTGGCCCAGCCTCTTCCTCTGGAGCCTCGGTGGCGCGCTCAGCTGGTTCCACTTCGGCGAGGGCGAATACCTGGGGACCGAGGAAGCGATCCAAGCCGAGCTGCGAGAGATGGACGCCCTGCGCGAGCTGCCGGCGCCGATGGCGGCGCTGCGCCCCAGCGACGAGCCGGGGGCGCGGGTGATGGCGCCGACCCCAGAGCTCTTCCCCAGCGGCGCCTGGGGGGAACCCTGGGTGGGGGGCGAGGACGGCGAGGAGCTGGCGGTCCCCTACGAGGCGGGCGGCGCCTACGCGACCGTCGAGGGCGAGGGCGAGATCGCGGTCGAGCTGGACGGCGAGGCGATCGATCCGCTCAGCATCGCGGGCGCTCGGCTCTACCCGTTGGCGGAGCACTCCAGACACGAGTCCCACAGCATCGTCCTGCGCCCCGATCCGGGGCTGCGGATCTGGTCGCTCGGCTTCGCCGCCGCAATGCCGTAATAATCTCTGAGCAATGAGCTGCGGCAGAAGCTGGCGAAAGCGTTTTGTCGCGACCGCGACCGTCGTCGCCTGCCTGGTCCTCGCCCCCACCGCCGCGGCCGTCACCGCGTCGCTGGGCGACTCCTTCTCCTCCGGCCAGGGCGCGGGCGACTACGACTTCGCGACGAAGCTGATCGTCGGCAACGGCTGCCACCGGTCCCCCCACGCCTGGCCGCGCCTGCTCGGGGTTCCCAAGGACGATCACTTCGCCTGCTCCGGCGCCAAGACCAAAGACTTCTTCGGGCCGCAGAAGTCGGGGCTCCTCGCCGGGCCCGACCGCACCGACCAGCTCGACCGCCTGCAGGCCCTCGCCTCCACGCAGCCGCTCAGCCGCGTCTACGTCACGATCGGCGGCAACGACCTCGGCTTCTCGAAGATCATCATCAGCTGCGTGCTCGGGACCTGCTTGCGCGAAATGAGCGCGGTCGAGCTGCCCCGCCTGCACGACATGGTCGAGCCCAAGGTGCGAGCCGCCCTGACCGCGACCAAGCAGATCGCCGGCACAGCCCCGGTCATCCTTGTCGGCTACCCCGACCTGATCCCCGCCAGCGGCACAGCGATGACGGGATGCAGCTGGCTGGCCCCGGCCGAGCGAATCCGGATTCGCCACCTCGAGGCCGAACTCGACGCCTCCCAGGCAGCCGCCGCGGCCGCGGCGGGCGTCCAGTATGTCTCGATCCGCTCGGCCCTCTCCCACCACGAGCTCTGCACTCAGGACCCCTGGGTCAACCCGATCGCCCACCTGAGCAAGCTGCTCTCCCCTGAGCAGGGGCACCCCACCGAGGCGGGACAGCGGGCGATCGCTCAGCGGGTAAGCACCGCGCTCACCCCGGCACCGAAAATTCGCCCACGAGCAATCGGCTCGGCAAACCTCCAAATGGCCTGGCCATCACGCTAAACCTATAACGACCTGGCTCAGCTTCCTCTGGAATGCGAAAGGAAGAACAGGGCGTCGCCTCTCCCCCGTAAAGGAACCGAGAGATACCTATAACCGCCCCATCGGCCTTGGGGGTGGGGATCCCGACCCAGGATCCATCTTTGTCGTACTCAACACGAAGGTCAACATCATTTGGGAACAGCGCGGTGTCGGTGCCGACATTGCGAACTCGCGCGAGAACCTCTTCACCCGGAAAGGCTGTCGATCGAGACAGCGCAAGGTCTAGGCCAACCCGAAAAGGTACGACTCGAAAGTATTCGCTGTACGAACCAAGCGAATCGCCATTCCATCGCTCGAAGTTCAGACCAAGACGGTAGAGGCCGGGGCCGGGCGAGGCAGCAAATTCAAGGCGGCGCAGATCGGCCACGTCCCCGAGCCGCCGCCAGCTGCGCACAGCCGGGCCCGTCGCCCGCCCGTTCGCATTAACGGCACTAAGAGTCACCTCCACCTTCCAATGCAAATGCAAAGGCCTTTTCAATAGCCCCGCTTCTGTCGTGGCTCCTTTTGCGGTGAGTGCATATCCGAAGCGATCCCCATTAACTACAAACCGTCGAACATCAAGACGGCGCACTTCCAAGCCCTTGGGACCGAATGGCAATTTCGTCCGCTCCCGAAGCGGACGATGAGACACCAGATTCTCAAGAGACCCTTCGTAGTCGGGCATGACCCCTGGACGACAAAAACCGCTCTGCGATGCCGTGGCATAAGAACAAAACAGTACGGCAAAGCAAGCGAGCGCAATGGAAAGGGAGAGAATCAAGTTTCCAGCCCAGCGGCGGCCTAGGCTGCTCTTGAGATCACCTAGTGGGGTCAAGTCATACATATTGGACCTTTCAAGATATTCTATTTAAGGGTCGATCTGCACATGCAGCGGATGCGCGGTAGGAGACATCTCGGGATCGGACAGAATGCCAGCAGTCTGGCCCGGAGGAGCGTTTGGCGGTCGTCTAAGCGGCGTAATCAGAAGTCCTGATGAATCTCCTCCCTCAACGAGTCCGACGGCGGCACCGGTATCGCGCAACCAGGCGGGCGCGCCACTATCTCCATGCCCACCGCCGACTCCAACGTGTACAAGCCACTTCAACCCCGACACAACATGCGTGAATGAGTTTTCGGTGTGCTCCGCAGAGGCTTCTTCAATAACTGGCCCACACAGCACGGCATCAGATTTCACCCCCGACGTGCAAACCACCTGACCAACCTGCGGATAGGCGACACCAGTGGGACGCAAAGACACCTTGCCACCACAACATTCGTAGATCCAGCCAGGCACAAGGCTAGGGTCATCCAGCCAGATCGCCTCGGCGTCGACTTCAACAGAGTTGAAGTCACCGTGAAAAGCCCGGCGTTCAACCTCTCCGATTTCAACCGGATCTTTATCCAGTGGAGAATGTGCCCGAAACACAACTCCAGCCGCAGTGAATTCGAACCGTGAAAAGCAGTGTCCGGCCGTTAGAACATACCTATGCTTGATTGGGACACCGTTTGGCGTGGCCCCAAACTTGCTCCATGCACCAAAGCCAGCCGTACATATACCTTCAGAGTTCTGTATCTCCTCTCCAGCTAGGAAAGGGTGGCCAGTCTGGTATCTACCGGAGTACTCGCTTGGCACGTCGGTCTGCAGATGGACACTTAGGGCTGGCTGCGATCCAATGGTTTCAGTCAGGTAATTAGAGGCCAGGGTCACATTACCGGCGCCGACCTTTACCCCGTTGTGTTCAATATCGAGATCGACAGAGATAATGCCGGCCGGGCTTTCTGGTGCCGCAACCGCGTCGATAACCGTGCCCTGAAGTTCCTGGAGGTTCGACAGCGAACGAGTCGGTGGGGTTGAGAATGCTTCGACACGGCCAGGAGCCATCAGACTCACTTCTTCCTTGAGCTGCGAGACCAGTGCCGCCTGATTTTTGGTGAAGCCGACACGAATGATTCCGCCACTGCGATGATCTACGTAGTAGCCCGCGTAGGTTGACGGTGAATGAGTTTCTGCCCACTGTGGGATAACCGTTGCCGCCTGCGCGATATACCGTTCGCGGTATTCCATCTCTTCGATATCGCTCGCCGCCAGCGGCACACCCCACTGCGCCACAGACTTCTGAGCCGCCGGTTCGTTCTGATCTTCATAGTCCCCGAGCCGTTCGAAAATGAACTGGTTGAATTCTTCTTCTTCGCCCCACAGGCCTTTGTCGAGGCCAAATTCTTCGAGGAACTGCTTAGTGGCGGCAAACGTCGGCGGCGTCGGCGCTTCGGGATCAGGCGGTTCCTGCTGGGGGATCGTGACGAAGAAATGTTCGGACACCGAGTTACCGAGGAAGTCGGTGGCGATGGCTTCGACATCGAGCCTGCCCGCTGGATGCGAGGCAGGATTGGTGATCCATTCCAAAGCTACGTTTTCGCAGTCGAGTTTCGGCGTTTCATGGTCGTCTTCACAGGTCTTTTCGTCGACAGCCACGTTGCCGTTGACCAGGATCTGAATCTCTTCGATCTGATGAGGAGATGTCGCAGAGGCTCGTAGCGCCTGGTCTTTGTTAGGTATTTCGACCGGGCTGTTGGCGTGTTCGAAGAGGCTGCCACTGAGTTCGAGGCTGGGAGCAACTTCGGCGTAGGCCCATTTGAAGACGGACCCGTCTTCGCCGATGCTGTAGGTGACTTCGGGGGTCCCTCCACCGTAGACCGTCGTCTGTCGAGGTTCGGCGGAGTAGGAGAAATGCGTGGTTTTGGTTTCTTCTGGACCCGCCGGGTCGACCGTCACGGCAGTCACACGTGCAAGCGAGTCGTAGGAGATTTCCGCGGTTGTGCCATTGGGCAGCTCGATCTGTTCAAGGCGCCCACCGGCGTCATAGCCGTAGGTCGTTTCGCCTTCTTCGCTTTCCTTTGCCGTCAGCCGACCCGCTTCGTAGTCGTAGTTGGTGACGCCGGCCTCTTCGCCTTCGACGTTGCTGACCAAACCTTCTTCAACCCCGATGTCGACCGAGGGGTTTTCAGTCGAATAAGGATCTTCTATCGCCATCCCGGTCACGTATTCCGTGGGCGCAGGCAGTTCCGTCGAAGCGGACTGGGTGAATTTCTGGATGCGGTTGTTGTAGGTGTCCGTGACCCAAATGTTGCCTTCGGAGTCAGTGGCGATACCGGTCTGTTCGCCGAACATGAACTGGCCTGGTTCGGAGCCTTCGCTCCCAAACTGAGCGAAATATTCGAAGTTTTTGTCCATCTCCTGAACACGCGAGTTGCCGTTGTCGCCGATCCAAAAGTTGCCACTCGAGTCGATGTTGATCGAGGTCGGCCAAGAGAATTTGCCACTCCCCGACCCCGGATTGCCCACCGCGCCGAGCAAATAGCCGCTTGAGCCGATCACGTCAATGCGGTTGTTGCCCGCATCGACGACCCAGATAGAGCCGCTGGGTCCTGGAGTGATGCCCTTCGGCCGGACGGTATGCAGTTCCCACGGGTAAAAGCCGACGGCGTTGATGAATTCGCCTGCGCTGGAGAACTCCTGCGCGCGGCCGTTGCCAGTGTCGGAGACCCAGATATTTCCTTCGGGGCTGACCGTGATTCCCTGGGGGCTGTCGAGTTCGCCGCCTCCGGACCCGGCAGAGCCGAACTTGGAGAGGTATTCGCCCGCTTCGTTGAACTCCTCGATCCGGTTGTTGTCGGTGTCGGCGATCCAGATGTTGCCTTCTGCATCAAGCGCGAGCGCGGAGGGATGCAGCAGCTGTCCATCTTCAGAGCCTTCGGAGCCAAATTCGGCCAGGTATTCGCCCGCTTTGTCGAATTCCTCGACCCGGTTGTTTTCCTTGTCGAGGACCAAAAGGTTGCCTTTGGAGTTGATCACGATGCCCGCGGGCTGGTTGAACTGGCCGGGCCCTGCGCCTTCGGAGCCGAAAGAACTCGAATAGGTGGGCAGGTAGTTGGGGATCAGCCACTGCTGGATCTGGTTGTGATTGGTATCGGCAACCCAGAGGTCGCCTTTGCTGTCGGTCGTAAGGCCCATCGGGTAGCCAAAGCTGAACTGCCCCGGGCGCGACCCTTTGGCGCCGTACTGAGCCAGGTATTTCTTGTTGTTGCTGAACTCCTCGATGCGGCCGTTGTTCTGATCGCCGACCCAGACCTCGCCTTTGCTGTCCACCGCGATCGCGGCGGGGTGATGGAACTGGCCTTCGCCGGATCCGGGGGCGCCGAGCTGGCCCGCGTACGTGCCTCCCCCGCTGAACTCGACAACCCGGTTGTCGAGCCAATCGGCGACCCAAGCATTGCCGGTGGGGTCAATTGCGATGTCGGTCGGTTCGCCCAGCTGACCGGCGGCGGCGCCTTTCGAAGACACGACCCTGATGAAGGTGCCCGAGGAATTGAACTCCTGCACCCGGCCGTTGCCAGTGTCGGCGACCCAGATGTTGCCGGAAGGGTCTATCGCGACGCCTTCGGGGCCTACGAACTGGCTGTTGCCGGTGCCGTGGGAGCCGACTTTGGCCAGGTATTCGCCTTTTGCGTTGAACTCCTCGATGCGGTCGTTGGCCGAGTCGGCGACCCAGATGTTGCCGCCGGAGGTGAGCGCGATCGAGGTCGGCCGGTTCAACTGACCGTTGCCCGAGCCGGCAGTGCCAAACGCCTGCTGGAATTCGTCTTCGGCGTTGAACTTCTCGACACGATCGTTTGCGGAGTCGACCACCCAGAGGTTGCCACTTGAATCGACTGCGACGTCAGCGGGGTGGTCGAACTGCCCGCCTTCTTCGCCAGCCGAGCCGAATGAGCGCACGTAGCGTTCGTCAGGCTGATCGTCCCCGGTATAGCCATAGGCGATCGCCGCGCCGCTGGGATACCGCGTTTCTTCGATCTGGCCGTCGACGTCGAAAACCGGTTCTTCCTCTTTGTCTCCGTATTCGACTTCGTAGCCTTCTTTTGGCGTCTTGTTGATGGTGGCGTGCAGTTCGGGGTTGAAGGTCTGCTGTTCTTCGGTTTCTGGAATTTCGACGTCGTTGTCGATCGCGCCGCTGTCCTGCACCATCGTCGCTTCGCTCGGCGCCGCTTCAGACTCCTCGGGCGTCAGTTCGGGCATCTGGGCCGCGGTCCAGCCCTCCCCCCATTCGCCGCTTTTTTCGGCGGGGAGCTGGGAGTTGTAGAAGCGTTCGAGTTCAAGGTTGGCGTCGCGCGCTTTGACCTGGAAGTCGCGTTCGTGGTAGACGAGATTGCCGTTGATCACGTTGACGGCCAGTTCGGGACCGTGGGACTTCTCTTCTTCGGAGTGATCCTGGCCGTCGGGCAGCGGAATGTGCTGGAGGACGTATTCGTCTTTTTCGCCCGTGGCGGGGATGTATTCGAAGTCGATTTTGCGTTCCGGTGTGGCTTCGTTGCCCGCCCAATCGATGGCGGTGACCTTCAGCGTGTGCGCCCCGGGCGCCAGTTCGTGCAATTTCAGCGTGTAGGACAAGCTCATCGAGCAGCTGTTCAACGGACAGGACTGGCTTTCTGAGGCGACCGGCGAAGTGCCGCCGTCGAGATAGACATCGACTTCTTTGACACCGGAGCGCACCTGTCCGGGTTTGGCGTCGGTGGCTTCGATATTCAGTTTGTAGGTGGGCAGGCTGAGTTCGTCGTCGCCTTTTTCCTGGGCGAGGTTTTCGGTGCCTTCCTCTTCGGTGATGTTGGCGAGCTGGCCACTGAGATCGATCAGCGGGCCTTCGCGATCAACCAGCAGTGGATATTCCTGGGTGCCGGCGCCCTTGCCCGTCGGATCGAGCGGCTGAACGGAAATCGAGGCTTCCCCCTGAAACAGGCCATTGGTGTTGAAGGTGATTTTGCCGGTCCGCGTGGCCCCGCAGCGCTGGCTCCACAGGCCCGAGCATGAGGACTGATCCCATTCCCAGATGCTTTCGGCCCCTCCTCGGGCGAGAATCTTCTGTACGCCGAGGCCGGCATCGGTGGCGGTCGCTTCGACCGTGATCGCTTTGTTTTTGCCGAGCCAGGTGCTGGAGCTCGGCATGCCACTGACCGAGGTGAGGGTCGGCGACTCGGGATCGTCGAGCCAGACCGAGACTGAGCCGGTATCGATATCCCGCCAACAGGGAATAGCGATCGATTTTGCTCCCGTCGAGAGGCCGACCACCACGACCTTGCCGCCTTTCGTATACATCGAGTCGCCCCCGTACCACTGGGCACGATCGGTTTCCAGCCAGTCCCATTTTTCGCCGTCCCAGACGCCGTCGTAATCGTGGGGCTGGGGATAGGGTTCCCAGTTGCAGCCATGGTTGTCTCGATGCAGACCAACCGTTGCGCTCGGCGTCGGGTAGATCGAGGGGATATAGGTGGTGGTGCCGGGGCCGCTGTAGTACCACTGCCCGTAGGAGTTGGCTGGAATCGTCCCGCTGACGGACGAGACATAGAGCCCACGGTGGGAGCCCCAACAGGTGAAGATGCAGGAGGTGCTGTGTTCGAACTGCGTTCCGTCATTGGTCGACCAAGACCAATTGGCGAGCCCGGAAAGGTCGCTGCCCGATTCCCAGTCGAAGCTGTCGGTGAGGACTTTGAGTTCTGGATCGACCAAGATCGGATAGGCCAAGTCGGCCTCCCGGTGCCTGAGGCGAAGGACGATGGCGCTCCCTTCGACTTCAAGCGAGACGGGGACCGGAGTGCCCTGGGCGTCGATCGCGCTGGGCGCCGGGACCTCGGCAAACAGCGTGCCCTTGGCGGTGGTTATCTCCGCCCCGTTGGCGTCATCGGAGCGAAGGCTCGCATCGGCCGGAAGCTGAAGATGAAAGCGCAGCGTCTCGGGACTGTTGACCGAGCGCAGCTGGTCGAATATCTCGACCCCTGTCGCGGTCGGGGAGACCAGCTGATCGGTGTCGGACCCTTCCCTGACTTCTGAGAAGAAGATGTTCTTGTCGCCGAAACGACGGCTGCTGCCGGCTTCTTCGGCGCCGACCTGGGAGATGGCCAGGCCGCGATCGCCGACTGCGACCCCTTCGCTCGCCGATTCCCCGATGCTGAGGTCGACCAAAGGGTTATCGGGCTCATAGCCGTCCTTGACCCTCTTGAGGCTGAGATCTACCTTGCGAAGCTCGCCCTTGTTGTTTTTCGCGCGTATGGGGATACTCGCTTCCAAGAGCTGCTTTTCGCCCTCTGGGTTGACCACCTCCGCCCCCCTTTCGCCAAGCGAGCGAGTAAGAGTGGCGTCGCTCAGAAAGCGGGCAGGTTCTCCATTCAGGGCCGCAAGCTGTTCGGAGAACTGCGCGTTCAGCAGCCGAGTAGCTTCTTCAGGGCCGATGCCGGCATATGCCTCTCGCGAGGCTTCGCGTTCGCGCTTTGCATCCGGAGCGGCCAGCTGCTTTGCCTGCTCGGCTTCTTCTCGTTCGAGTTTCGCGATGCCTTCGGCGATGTCGTCCCCCGTCGGCGGCTGGACGGAAGGCGCCGGCTCGGATCCGAACGATTCCTGGAGTGGTGGCTCAGGCGAAGAGCTGCCAAAGGCAGGCACAGCCGAACAAGCGAAAAGCAACAGCGCAAAAACGATCACCCAGCGAGTACGACCACGTCCCCTGATGCGCAAGCCCATGAGCCCGCCTCCCCATTTCCCGATTTCCCTTTCCCTTACATCCCAGACCGCTTGACCGAGATCGAGTGGCTTGACTCAGATCGAACAATTTGGGTTGTTCGATCCAGAGTACTCAACTTTACAGCGCCGTGTCACGACGGCGGCTCGGCGAATCGTCAGGTCAAGCTCGGGCGGCGAGCTCGTCGCGGATTTCTTTGGGCAGCATGAAGCGGACGTCCTCGTGGACGGTCCGCAGCTCGGAGACGTCGTCGGCGCCGCGCTCGCGGAAGAAGTCAACCAGGCGTTCGACCAGCTCCTCGGGGGCGCTGGCGCCGGAGGTGATGCCGACCGTCTCGACCCCGTCGAGCCAGGCCTCGTCGACTTCGGAATGGTTGTCGATCAGGTGGGAGGCGGCGCCGTGTTCGCGGGCGACCTCGACCAGGCGGTTGGAGTTGGAGGAGTTGGTCGAGCCGATCACGAGGACCAGGTCGCACTCGCGGGCGAGCTGCTTGACGGCGATCTGGCGGTTGGTGGTCGCGTAACAGATGTCGTCGGACTTGGAGCTGACTATCGAGGGGAACTTGGAGCGCAGGGCGGCGATGATCTCGGCCGTCTCGTCGACCGAGAGCGTCGTCTGGGTGATGAAGGCGACCCGCTCGGGATCGGGGATCTGCAAGGTCTCGACTTCCTCGACCGTCTGCACCAGGACGATGCTGTCGGGGGCCTCGCCCATCGTCCCTTCGACCTCCTCGTGGCCCTCGTGGCCGATCATCACGATCGCGTAGCCGTCGGCGGCGAAGCGGCGGGCCTCGACGTGGACCTTGGTCACCAGCGGGCAGGTGGCGTCGATCGTGCGCAGGCCGCGGGCGGCCGAGTTCTCGTGAACCGAGGGGGCGACGCCGTGGGCGGAGAAGACGACCATCTTGCCCTCGGGGACCTCGGTCTCCTCCTCGACGAAGATCGCGCCGCGCTTGGAGAGTTCCTCGACCACGTGCTTGTTGTGGACGATCTCCTTGCGGACGTAAACCGGGGCGCCATGCAGGTCGAGAGCGCGCTCGACCGCCTGCACGGCGCGGTCGACGCCAGCGCAGTAGCCGCGCGGAGCGGCCAGCAGGACCTTGTTTATGGAGGTGGTGGAAGCAGTGCTCATACCCAGCAGGGTAGCGGTGGCGACGTTGCGGGATTCAGCCCGGGGTAGCCCGCAGGACGCCGCGAAGCTAGCCTTGCAGCGATGAGCACCGAAGGACGACACCTGGACCGCCTGACCTCGGTCGACGCCTCGTTCCTCACCAACGAGACTTCGGCGAGCCATATGCACGTCGGCGCGATCCTGATCTTCGAGGGCCCGCCGCCCAAATACGTCGACCTGGTCGAGCACGTGCGCAGCCGGCTCGGGCAGGTCCCGCGCTTCCGCCAGCGCCTCGTGGTGCCACCGCTGGAGGCGGGCCGCCCGCTCTGGGCCGACGACGTCAACTTCAACCTGACCTACCACATCCGCCACAGCGCGCTGCCGGAGCCGGGCGGCGAAGAGCAGCTGCGCCAGCTCGCCGGCCGCGTCTTCTCGCAGCAGCTCGATCGCTCGAAGCCGCTCTGGGAGCTGTGGCTGGTGCAGGGGATGGAGCGCGACCGCTTCGCGATCCTGACCAAGACCCACCACGCGATGGTCGACGGGGTCTCCGGCGTCGACATCGGCACCGTGCTCTTCGACCTCGAGCCGAGCCCGCCGCCGACGCCGGTCGAAGACGAGTGGGTCCCCCAGGCCGAGCCGAGCACGACCGAGCTGATCACCCGCGCCGCCACCGACGGCGCCACCTGGCCGCTGAAACTGGCCGAGCGCGTGGTCGACGCCGCCCGCCACCCCGAGGCGGCGGCGCGCAAGCTGACCGAGGCGCTGGAGGGCGTGGCCGAGGTCGTCGGCGCCTTCGCCGACCCGGCCCCGGACGTGCCGCTGAACCAGCCGATCGGCCCGCACCGGCGCTTCGTCTGGGCGCGCTCGGAGCTGGCGACCTTCAAGCGGATCAAGGACGCGTTGGGAGGCACGGTCAACGATGTCGTCTTGGCGGTCGTGACCGGGGCGCTGCGCGAGTGGCTGCACGGGCGCGGCATCCGCACCGAGGGGCTGGAGCTGCGGGCGCTGGTGCCGGTCTCAATCCGCACCGAGGACCAGCACGGCGAGCTCGGCAACCGGATCGCCGCGATGCGCGGTCCGCTGCCCGTCTACGTCGAGGACCCGGCGCGGCGGCTGCGGGTGGTGAGCGAGCAGATGGAGGGGCTGAAGCGCTCCAAACAGGCGCTCGGCGCGGAAGTGATCTCGCGCTTCAACGACTTCGCGCCGCCGACATTGCTGGCCCAGGCCGCCCGGGTCAACTTCTCGACCAGGCTCTTCAACCTGATCGTCACCAACGTGCCCGGGCCGCAGATCCCCCTCTATGTGCTGGGGCGGGAACTGGAGGAGGTCTTCCCGGTCGCCTTCCTGCCCGCGAGCCACACGATGGCGATCGCGATCATGAGCTACAACGGCCACCTCGGCTTCGGCCTGCTCGCCGACTACGACTCGATGGACGACGTCGACGAGATCGCCGCCGGCCTGAGCAGGTCGCTGGAAGCGCTCGAGGAAGCGGCTGCGGCCGCTGCTCCGGCCTGAGGCCCACCGGCCGACGAGCGCTCAGGGCTAGGCTTTTGCCATGGCCCTGCTCTTGATCCTCCTCTTCATCGTCGTCCCGATCGCGGAGCTCTACGTGATCATCCAGGTCGGCGAAGCGATCGGCGTGCTGCCGACCCTGGCCCTCCTGCTGGCCGACGCCCTGCTCGGATCCCTACTGCTGCGCCACCAGGGCCGCGGCGCCTGGCGCCGCTTCAACGCCGCCCTCGCCGAGCGCCGCTTCCCCGGCCGCGAGGTGGCCGATGGCCTGATGATCGCGATCGGCGGCACCCTGCTGCTGGCCCCAGGCTTCATCACCGACATCTTCGGCCTGATCCTCCTGATCCCACCAACCCGGGCAATCGTGCGGGCCCTGATGAAGGGCTTCATCGGCCGGCGCTTCGTGGTCGGAACCGTCGGCAGCTTCGGTGCCCAGCCCCCGCCACAGCCGGGACGGCACTACGACTTCGACGCAACTGCCGAAGAGGTGCCGACCAACGGCAACGGCGGGGACCGGCAGCTGCCGGGC
Organism: uncultured Conexibacteraceae bacterium; assembly: GCA_964401995.1. Lineage (GTDB taxonomy): Bacteria > Actinomycetota > Thermoleophilia > Solirubrobacterales > 70-9 > DATCBF01. The sequence continues at coordinate 26,884 of CAYOAP010000011.1, forward strand.
TGAGGGCGCTATCGGTCAGCAGGCGTTCCCGCGCAAGGCTTCGCGGCTCTCGTTAACCCCCAGCCCGACAAGCAGCCCCGCCGACATATACGCGCAGAAGACGTTCTGCCGCCCTCGCTGACGGTGGCCGAGGAATGCAGCTCATCGCCGACGCCGGCCTTGGCCTTGGCGAGCATCGGCATCGTGGCCAGGGTACGGCGGCCAATCCGATCCCCACCCAGCTCGCCTCCGCGTGCGCACCGGCCAAGAGGGCGCGGACCAGCCTCTAAGTGCTGGGCGCGCCGCTCGGCCGCCTTGGAGTCCCGACGCGTCTCGGTGAAGCCCAGACGACGATCAGGCCAGCCACCGACTCGATCAGGCTGTCAGCGCCGAAGCCGATCAAGACATTCGAGGTCGTGGCCCGCCCGACGGCGAGCGCGATGGCCGCCTCGGCGACGTGCCAGCCGATCCCAAGCGAGGCGAGAAGCTTGGCGCGGCAGACAAGCAGGCCGTGGCGATCGCGCGAGATCGACGGAGCGGGAGAAGCCGCCGGGACAAGCGTCGGCAGCTCGACCGGGCTCAAGGGACGCCACCGCCGCCAGCAGGGCGCGGCCTCGCTCGGTCAGCTCATACATGACCATCTTTCCGTCGCGCCCCGAGCGAGCAATGCCTGACGCCTTCAGCTGACGCGCGTGGTGGGAAATAAGCCGCTCGTCGCGCCCGACGATCCAAGCCAGGTCACAGACACAGGCCGATCCGCCGGCGTCAAGGGCGAGCGCGACAGCGAGCCGGGTCGGATCGCCGAGCGCCTTCAGCCCGGCGGCCCAGAGCTCCAGTCCCTCGGCCGCCAGGAAGCCCTTACGGACCCGCTCGGCCTTAGGCAGGTCGAGACAGAGCAGATCGCGAGCATCCAGATCGTGGCCCACTGTCAGATCGAATGACCTTAGCGGCGGTCCAAAGTCGACCAGCCAGTCAGACTCGGTTTGAACGCTGACCTAACCTGGCATTGCGAGGCCGCTTCGGGCTGTGGTCGCCCTAAGCAATTGAACGGGTGCTCAGCGATCCACCTCAAGCGAATATCGAGGCCATGGGCCGTTGACTCGTATGTCAACGGTTCCCTTCGAATCGCGTCGTAAAAGCAGCGCGCAGTCACCCGGGCCGAGGGGGGCGTTGCGGAGCGCTCTAGCCACCGCGATCGTCAGAGGTATTGACGTACCCCTTTCGCCATCTCGACTTCCGCCGAATCGTCGGACTTCTCGTGCTCGGCTATCCGGCTTATGACCGCCTTTCTCGCGTTGCTGGGCCGGCTGCCGGCCAAGAGGGCAGCGACGCGTAGGACGGCCCCTTTTCGACCGATGTCGGTCACTTCCGACTCGAGGTCGAGCAGTGCCTTGACCAGCTCATGACGCTTCGCGGCACCGGCGACCCGAATGGCCCCGATCAGCGGGCCGACCGTTTCGGATGTCTCGCGGCGATCGACGACCATCTTGACCAACCCCGTCGCGATCCGTTCCACCACATCGACCGCCAAGCGCTCCTGGCGTTCGACGATGAACTTGATAAGCGCTTCATGCTGGTCGGCGGTCTCTGCGACTGCCTCAAGCCGGGTCGCGGCCGCCTCTACCACCTGCTCCTGGTAGCTGGGGTTCAGCCGGTTGAGAAGTGCCTCGGCGACCGAGAGGTGATCATTGGCGATCGCCTGTACAAGCGCGGCGGAGATGAGCTCCTGGCCCTCGTCGCCGGGGAAAGCCTCAGCGAGAGTCGTCCCTGCCGTGGCCATCTCGAGGTCGTTGTGATCGGAGATCTCCGATGCGATCCGTCCCTTGATGCCGGCGCGAAAGTGCCCTGGGAACTGTGCCTGGTTTGCCACTACCCACTGGGCGAGGCGTGGCTTCTCCGCGAGAGAGCACGCTTGCTGGCCAAAAGCGCCGCCGAGCTGCTGATCGACCTCCTCGCTCGCCTCGCAGAGCGCGAGTCCCAGATTGAGCGTGATCCAGCGCCTGTCCTCGTCGAGGGCATCCCAGGAGTTCGAGAGGTCGGTTGCGAGCTCAAGTGCCCCAGGCGTGGAGTTCAGGCGCGGGATCACCTCGTTGAGAGCCTGGGCGAGCTGTCCGTACTCGGCGGCACCGGAATCGCGGGAGGTGGCGAGGCTCTGCCTGCAGATCGCAAGGAAACGAGCAAGAACATCCTGGTCGGCCGCGGGGCCGGCGAGCGCGAGCGCCGCGAAGCGGAACGACGGCTCCTGGCCGGTCAACATGTTCCCGTCGATCTGGTCCAGCGCCTCGCGGATTGCCCGCGTCCCCGCCACTCCCGGCCAGGCCTCGACCAGCTGCAAGTAGGCGGCGAAATCGCCTCGCAGGCCATCCTCGGCGAATGCCGCGGCGATCCTTGCTTTGGCGAGTTCGTCGAGCAAGTCGATGATCGCCGCCAGGGCGGCGCTCAGCGACTCTCGGTAGGACTCGACATCACCATCGCGAGCGGTGCCGAGGAGCGCATCGAGCAGCAGCCGGAATCGCGGCGCCTGCAGGAGCCGGCGAGCGGAATCGAGGACCTGATTGGGGTCGAGCTGGGAGAGCCGCTCCTTGAGCTCGGTCTGAGAAATCGCCTCGTCGAGGACGTGAGCGGCCAGTTCTCCCTCGTCGCCTTGAAGTCTGGGTGTGGCAAGCACGGCGCGGGTTGTGTTGTGGGCCGTACTCCAAGCGTGATCGGTGACGGCGCGATCGAAGTAGTCCTTGGCAGCTGCCTGATAGTTGCCGAGATCCTCGGGAGTCGCGGCGTCGAGCATCTCCTCGGGTGCCGTCCCTTCTTCGAGCGATTCGGTGAACTCCGCGTAGCCGGGCAGGGCAAGCTCGTGGACCGTCTGCTTCTGAGTCAGGTAAGCAGCGATGTGCGTCGTGAGGATGTCGTCGGTGAAGCGCAGAAAACCGACCATCCGCTTGGGAAGGCCTCCCTGATTGCCCTCCATTTCGGCCGCCAGCGCGTGCCACTTGGCGAGCAGAGTGTGGTCTTCACGCAGTTCCTTAAAGTGAGGCCGGAACTCCTCTTCGAGAATGGCCAGCTTGGCGATTACGAGGATGTCGGGTTCGATCTGGATCCGCTTCGACTTGCGGCGGTCCTTGAACACCTGAAGGCGAAGCGTGAGGCCGTTGACAAACTGCTTGACCCGGCGGGGATTGCGCTTGAGTGCCTGCGCGGCCATCTCGACCAGCTTGTCGCCGGTGGGAGTCTCGAACAGTTCGTTGTTGAGGAGGAAATTGTGCAGCTCGCGGGCGGTAAAACCGCGCATGTCCTCGTCGAGGGCATCGGTGATCCGGACGCTCGCGTTGAAGAACTTGCGCAGGTATTCGTCGACCGCCTCCTCGACGGCGAGCCGCGCCTCCTCCTCTTCGCCTTGCCTGACCGGAACGCGGGAGGCCTCTTCAACGGCAAGATGACGGCGTAGGGCTTCGTCGTCGGCAGCGATCACGAAGCAGAGGCTCCGTAGGCCGTCCTCGCTTTCCTGGAGCGCCGGCTCGAGGAAGCCCTTCACGGTCGAGAGGATCTGGGTTACCCGCTGGGGTGAGCAGCGATCTAGATTGTCGATCCCGATCACCAGCCGGCCGACCTTGACGCTCTCGAGCAGTTTCCGAAAACTGGCGGCAAACTGATCGGGGAACTCAAGTCGCTGGCGCGTTTCCTGAATCTGGACCGGGGTCACGACGCGATTCGCGACGACGAGGACGAATGCCGCCAGAGACCCGATGATCGCCTTCTCGACATCGAGCACGGTGTTGTGGGAGGCACCGAGCCTGGGCAGCCCAAAGTAGGTCGCGAGGATGACACCCAGGGCAAGCGCGCCGGCCAAGAGGGCAGGGACCAGGGCTCCCCAGTCCATCGCCCAACCAGTCTTTCCCGGCTTGGTGAATGCGAAGTCGAATTGCCGGAGCTCGTCGCCGAGGTCATATTCGTCCTCGTCAATCGCACCGCTTTCGACTAGCTGGCTCCCGACTTCGCGGATGAACTCGCGGCGCAGCGAGTCGCCCTCGTAGCGCCAGGCGTCGAAGACCGCCATCGCTGAGTCGTCGCCCCCCTCGTCGTTGAGGCGCGAGCCAATGTCGCCGAGGATCGTCGACTTACCGGTACCCCAGGGTCCGAAGAGCCCCAGGGTGAACGGGCTGGGAAATGCCGGCAAAGCACCCAGAATCGCGTCGGCGTACTCGCGGTGACCGAACTGATCGGCGTTCTCTCCGTCAAGCTCCTGAATCTGGTCGGCGCGGTAAGGAGAGAGCGGGGTCGACGCCTCTTCGCCGTCCTCCTCGCCACCCGTACTGTCACCCTGCGTCTCAACCTCGAAGTCCGGGGGTGGGTCGGTCGAAAAGACCTCAGGCTCTTCGGGTTCGAGATTCAGCGTGCTCACGAAAGCGGGAGCCTCCATGTCCCCACCCACTGCAGCGTGTCATTGATCGCAACGTTCTCGTGCACTGCTTCGCCTCCCCAAGCCCAGAGTGTGCGGCTGACCTTAGCCTTTTCCGGAGCCGGAGGAGATGCGAAGTGTTACCCACGGTGGAGTGGCAAACGAAGCGCCGGCGATCTCACGAGGAACTCAGGGCCTCGCGGGCGATGCTCGAGTTCTACTTGCGCGAGTAGAACCTACGCATCACCTTCATGCCCGGTCATTCGCCGGCATCTCGTCAGCTCTTCGTGAAGTCGGCGCGACCGATAGCGATACGGACTATTTCTTTCGATGTTGCCCGACTGAAAGAGTCCGTGGGGTGCCATGGGACGAGTTCGGGACAAATCTGGCCCCCATGACTCCCGAATTCGTGCCTAGAAGCCGAGTGCGAACTTGGCGTCGTCGGTCATCATCTCTGGTGACCAGGCCGGGTCGAAAACCATCTTCGGGTGGACCGCCTCGACTCCCTCTAGGTCGCCGACGAACTCTTTCATCTGTTCGGAGACCTGGGGGCCGATTGGGCAGGCCGGGGTGGTGAGGGTGAAGGTGACGTAGACGTCGGTTCCCTCGATCTCGACGTCATAGACGAGGCCGAGGGAGACGAAGTCGAGCCCGAGCTCGGGATCGATGACCTCCTCGAGCGCCTCGATCACGTCGTCTTCGGTCAGCACGGCGGTTGTGTCCTCGGTCATTGGCCAATGGTAGCCGGGTGGCTGCGCCGCAACCATTTAGGGTTGCGGCCGTGCCCGCCCCTCCCTCGATAGTTCGCCGCTCGATTGGCATCGTCTTCGCCGACGGCGGCCTGCTGGCGCTGAGCGCGCTGCGGCCCTCCGGCGCGGGCGGGCACGGCGAGGAGGAGCTGACCGCGGTGCTCTGCGATCCCGACGGCGCCCCGGTCGAGGTGGCCGAGACGCTGCTCTCGACCGAGTACGGCAGCGACGGCGTCCAGCGGCGGGCGACGCTGGAGCTCTGGCCCGATGGCGACGGGCACCCGCTGCGCGGCGCCGGGACCCTGATCAGCGCCCACTCGGTGCGCCGCCCCGGCCTCAGCTCCGAGATCGCCTTCTTCCGCTGGTCGGTCGAGGGCCGCGAGGGCCTCGGCCACTACGAGATCGTGCGCGACGATGGCTGAGATCGAGGCGATCGTCTCCGACTTCGGCGGCGTCCTGACGACGCCGCTGCTCGGCTCCTTCATGGCCTTCCAGGACGAGACCGGGATCTCGACCGAAAATCTCGGCAAGGCGATGCAGGCGGCGACCGAGGCCGACGGCGAGAACCCGCTGTTTGTGATGGAGCGCGGCGAGATGACCGAGGAGGCATTCCTCGACCGCCTCGCCGGCGCGCTCGAGCCCTTCCTTGGCCACCGCCCCGCCCTGCACCGCTTCAAAGAGATCTACTTCGACGCCCTGCAGCCGAACGAGCCGATGATCAAGCTGATGCGCGAGCTGAAGGCGAGCGGCAAGCGGATGGCGATGCTGACCAACAACGTGCGCGAGTGGGAGCCGCTCTGGAAAGCGATGCTCCCCGTCGACGAGATCTTCGAGCTGGTCGTCGACTCGGCCTTCGTCGGCCTGCGCAAGCCCGAAGCCAAGATCTACACGCTGACCCTGGAGCGCTTCGGCATGCCGGCAGAGTCATGCCTCTTCGTCGACGACCTCGCCCACAACTGCGAGGGCGCCCGCGCCGCCGGCATGAGCGCGGTCCACTTCCGCGACAACGAGCAGGCGATCACAGAGATCCGCGCGGCGCTCGGCTAGCTTCAAGCAGCGGCGGGGCAGCGCCGGCGAGGACCCGAAGGCGATAGAGGACTCCGATGACGCTGGTCAGGGCAAGGCAGGTTGCGGAGCCGGCGTAGCCCCAAGGCTGCGCATACTTCGCGGTCAGGCAGACGAGCAGGATCGTGGCGAGCACGCAAAACGAAGTCAGGCCCATGAATACATAGCGTTCCCGCGACCCGTCCTTTCGTTTGGTGTCGCGCTCCGCGAGCTGCTGGGCAAGCAGTTGCCTCCTTTCTTCCCGGCGCTGGCTCTGATCGGCGAGATCCTCCGACCGGTGCTTTTTCTGATCGGAGATGTCCGCTTTGCGCCGCTTCTCCAGATCGTCAAGCTCGGCGTCGGTCAGCTCGCGGACGGCGCCCTTGACCATCTCCTTCACTTCATCCGCGCTGTACACCTCTTGCGCCAGTTCGGCCTGAAATTTGAGCAGCCGTCGCTGGTCCTTGGCGTCGAGTTCCTCGATGTGATCGACATCGGGATACAACACGGACGACACCGATGCCAAGACTTCAATCACCCGGCTGTCGCTCGGGCTTCTGTCCTTGATCGACCGAGAGACCAAACCGCGCGACTGGGAGGCCTCCTGGGCCTGTTTGCCGCGCTTGGTCTTGGCCTCAGTGCTCACAGCACCTTTCTCCGTTCGTCTACGTGACGACTTACGCTCTGCCTGAGCGGACGAGACGGAAAGACCGACCCTTCTAGCGGTTCAGGCAGAACTTATGTTGCGTGCCGTGTGACGGTTGACTCCTTGACGGCGTCAGCAAGCCTGCGTCTACACCCTGTTGCGGCAGCATCGAACTCACGCTGGAAGACTGGGGAATAATTTTTTGCCTCTCTAGCTCCCACCGGCAACCCAAGTGCCAGATTCCGTGACTTTATGCGCCGACACTAAAACTGTCAAGAACGGACCAGTTTTTCTGAGGAAAGGCGCTTAAACGCCGGGAAATGGCGTAAACGGGCTAGTTGTCGGAGCCGGCGCGGTCCCAGATGTAGAGCTCTACCGCCTCTACGGCAAGCTCCATCTGGCGCGGCGGGGAGAGCAGGCTGAGGACCAGCTCAAGGGCGTCTTCTTCGGTGACGCCGGCATCGACGGCCTCCTCGCCGCGGAAGCCGGCGGCGAGTTTCATCGCCTCGCGCCGGTTCTCGCCGAGCGAGCCGAAGGCGCCCATCAGGAAGTCGCGGTTGGGGACCGGGTGGCCGACCTCGAGCGAGCCGTGCCAGGCGGCCAGCATCGAGAGATCGTGCTCGTCCAGCTCGGCGAGCGCCTTGGCGTAGTGGGTCTCCAGCTCGTGGTCGGGGATCTCGTCGACCCAGGACCGGACCGCCTCGCCGAGCAGCTGCCGGCGGGCCTCACGGCCAACGGAGTCGGCGATCGCCCGGATCGCGTCGGCTGGGTCTACAAAGCAGAGCGCCATACGTGGGAGGCAATTTAGAGGGGGCGGAAGACGGCAAAGCGGTACTGCAATGCCGCATTTTGCGGCGCGGGCGCGCCGGGGCTGGCCATAGTCTGGGAGGGGTGCCACTGAACCTGATCCACGGGCCTCCGAACTCCGGTCGGGCGGGCCTGATCCGCCGTCAATTCGAGGCCGTGCTTGAGCGCGACCCGGTCCTGGTCGTGCCCAACATGGACGACGTCTTCAGCTTCGAGCGCGAGCTCTGCCGGAGCGGGGCCGCGCTCGGCGGCTCGGTGATGACCTTCGGGGCGCTGTTCCGGGCGGTGGCGACGGCGGGCGGCTCTCCCCCGGGGGCCGAGCTCTCGGCGGCGCAGCGCCTGCAGGTGGTCTCGACCGCGATCGCGGCGGGGCGGGGCGGCCTCGGGCTGCTGCGCCGCTCGGCCGAGCGGCCGGGGTTTGCGCTCGCCTTCGAGCGGCTGCTCGACGAGCTGCAGGCGGCGGGACTGACGGCGGAAGATGTCGAGGCAGGCGCCGGGACCCTGGAGGGCTCCGCCTACCTCAGCGATCTGACCACCCTCTTCGCCGGCTACGGCGAGGCCCGCAAACGCAGCGGCCGCATCGACGCCCACCAGATCGCCCGCGAGGCGATCGCGCTGCTGCGCGGCGACCCGGGCTTCTGGCGGCGGCCCGTCTTCCTCTACGGACTCGACGACCTGACCGGCAACCAGTTCGAGCTGATCGCGGCGTTGGCGGGGGCGGCCGAGGTGACGGTGGCGCTGCCCTTCGAACGGGACAACTCGGCCCTGACGGCGCGGGCCGCGATGCTGGAGCGGCTACGGGAGGGCATCGGGGCCGCTCACGAGACGGCGATCGAGGCCGACCCCGCCAACACGGACAGCGCCCTGCTCTTCCACCTCGAGCGCGGCTTCGGCGCCGCCGAGCCGGCCCGGCGGGCGCCAGACGGGGACCTGGCCCTGCTGCGTTCGGCCGGGGCCCGGGGCGAAGCCGAATCGATTGCCGCCGAAGTGGCCAAGCTGCTCCACGGCGGCGCCGATCCAGGTGAGATCGCGATCGCCCTGCGTGATCCGGTGCGCCGCGGCCCGCTGCTGGCCGCGGTGCTCGAGTCCTACGGCGTCGCCGTGGCGCTGGAGGCCGAGCTTCCCGTCGCCGGCACCGCCGTCGGCGGCTGCCTGATCGCCCTGCTCGAAGCCGAGTTCGGCGCCGGCCGGGCCAGCGACCTGCTGCGCTTCCTGCGCGGCCCCTCCGGCGTCTCCTCCCGGCAGGTCGACTGGCTGGAGCGCGCGATACGGCGGGGGCGAGTGCAGACCGCGAGCGATGGGCTCGACATCTGGCGTCGATGGGCCGCAAACGGGCCTATATCTCCCGTTTTAGGCCCGTCGGCGGATGGTGATGAGCTGCCGGATGACCTGGCGCGGGTTCGGGAGGCGGCGGGGCGCTCGCCCGTCGCGCTGCTGGAGGAGGTCGGGCGGCTGGCGGCGACGATGGCCTCGCGGCCGCTGCGCGGCAAGGGCGACGGGGCGCAGCCGCAGGCCGGCGAGGGGACCGAGCTGCGGGCCGCCGCCGCGATCTCGGCCGCGCTGGCAGACCTGGCCGAGCTTGGCGGCTCGGCGCCCGCCCCCGAGGAGCTGGCGGCGACGATCGAGGGAATCTCGTTTCGGGCCTGGAGCGGCCCGGTCGAGGGACGGGTGCGAATCGCCAGCCCCTACCGGCTGCGCGCCGGCCGCTTCGACCACCTCTTCGTCGGCGCGCTGCAGGACGGCGAGTTCCCGCGCCGCGACCGCGGCGGCGACCCCTTCCTCTCCGAGAGCCAGCGCGCGACCCTCGGCCTCGACCCGCGCCGCGACCGCGAAGCCGAGGAGCGCTACCTCTTCTACGTCTGCATCGGGCTGGCCCGCAAGCGGCTCTTCCTCTCCTATCGCGACTGCGACGAGAACGGCGCCGCCGAGTCGCCCTCGCCGCTGCTCGACGAGATTCGCGGCCTGCTCGACCCGCCGCCGGAGGGCGAGGGACCCGATCCGGTCGAGGCGGCGATCCTGCGCGGGCGTGACCTGGCCCAGGTCGTCCACCCGGTCGCCGAGGCGCCTTCGGAGAACGAGCTCGCGCGCGCCGTCGCCGCCGCGGGGGCGGCCGCCGACCCTTCCCTCCTCCTGGCCGCCGCCGCGGTCGACGAGGAGACCGGCGCCCGCATCACCGCGCGGGTCGCCGCCGCGCGGGTCGCCGAGGCCGCCAGCCGCGCCCCCGGGCCGCTGACAAACCCCGCCGCGCTCAAGTCCCTCGCCTCGGTCTATGCCTATGGCGGCACCACGCTGGAGGAGTTCGACCTCTGCTCCTACCGCTGGTTCGCCGGCCACGAGCTCAGGCCCGAGCCACTCGACCCCGTGCCCGAGCCGCTGATCCAGGGCGGCCTGATGCACGCCGCGCTCGACCGCCTCTACGGCGAGCGCCCCGGCGGCGACCCCCTCCCCCGCCCCAGCTCGCTCGGCGCCTGGATCGGGCGTGGCCGCGAGCTGGTCGCCGAGATCGCGCGGGAGCGGCAGCTGGGCGCACAGCCGGTCGAGCGGGCGATGGCGCGACGGGTCGAGCGCCTGCTGACCCGCTTCCTCGCCGAGGAGTCCGAGCGCGAGACCGGCGGCTTCGAGCCCTGGCTGCTGGAGGCGACCTTCGGCGAGCAGGAGGAGAGCGAACGCCCGGCGCTGGAGATCGACGGCTGGCGCCTGCACGGCGCGATCGACCGCGTCGACCGCGACCGCGAGGGGCGGGCGCTCGTCCTCGACTACAAGCTCTCCGGCTCGGTGACGCCGCGGGAGAAGTTTGAGGAGCGGGCCAAGCTCCAGCTCCAGCTCTACCTGATCGCCGTCGCCGAGCACTGGGGCGCGGTGCCGATCGGCGGCCTCTACCACCCGCTGCGGGGAACCTCGGGGCGGCGGCCGCGGGGAGCGGTGATCGACGAGGTCGGCGGCGAGCTGGCCTCCTACCGGCTCTACCGCAACGACATCGTCGACGAGGAGGGATTCGAGCAGATGCTGGCCGACGCCCGCCGGCGGGCGGGCGCGATCGTCGCCCGCATGCGCAGCGGCGAGATCCGCCGTGACCCCGGGCCGCGCGCCGGCATGCGCGGCCACGACATCTGCCCGACCTTCTGCGAATTCGCCCCGATCTGCCGCCGCGACCGCGCCCCGGCCAGTGAGGAGGACTTCGAGGTGGAGGACCGTTGAGCGGGCGCGCCCCAACCCCCGAGCAGGCGGCGGCGATCGTCGCCAGCCAGCGCGATGTCCTGCTTGAGGCGGGAGCGGGAACGGGCAAGACCGGGGTGATGGTCGACCGCTACTGCCGCCTCGTCTGCGATCAGGGCGTCTCGCCCGACGCGGTCCTCGCCTTCACCTTCACCGACAAGGCGGCGGCGGAGCTGCGCCAGCGGATCCGGGCCGAGCTGGGGCGGCGGGCCGAGGCCGGCTCTGAGCGCGCCCGCGAGCTGCTGGCGGGGATCGGCGGCGCCTGGGTGACGACGATCCACGGCTTCTGCAACCGGCTGCTGGCCGGGCACCCGGTCGCGGCCGGGGTCGACCCCGGCTTCCGCGTGCTCGACACGCCAGAGACGCAGCGGGCGGCGCAGGAGGCGTTCGACGCCGCCCTGGAGGAGTTCCTGGCGACGGGGGAGGAAGCGCGCGAAGACACCGTCGCGACCTTCGAGATCGACGGCCTGCGGGCGATCGTGGTCGGCGCCCACGCCGAGCTGCGCAGCCGCGGCATCGCCCAGCCACGGCTGCCGGAGCAGCCGGCGCCCGACGTCGAGGGCGCGCTGCGCCATGCCGCCACGGCCGCGGCCGAGTGCTTGGAGGAGTTGAAACCGAGCGACGCGCGGCGCGAGCTGCTGGAGCGCGCGATGGCGCGGCTCGGCGAAGCGGGCGCCGCCCCGCTCGACCTCGACGAGCTGACCTCGCTCCGGACAGACAGCAAGGCGAAAAGCGTCGGCCCTTACCGCGAGGCGATCGAGGCGGCGATCGCCCGCAGCGCGGAGGCGGGAGAGGGAGGCGAGGCCTACCGTCACATCGCTGTCCTGCTGGAGCTGTTCTCGGCCCGCTTCGAGGAGGCGAAGGGACGCCGGGCGGGAATCGACTTCGAGGATCTGCAGATCCTCGCCGCCCGCCTGCTCGAGCGCTCTGAGGTAGGCCAGGCCTACCTCTCGCGCTTCAGCCACCTGATGGTCGACGAGTTCCAGGACACCAACCGCCTGCAGCTGCGGCTCGTCCAGGCACTGCACGGGCCGCACAGCGAGCTGATGGTGGTCGGCGACGAGTTCCAGTCGATCTACGGCTTCCGCCACGCCGACCTCGAGGTCTTCCGCGAGCAGCGCAGCCTGGTCGAGGCCGCCACCGACGGGACGGCAATGGAGCTGAGCGGGAACTTCCGCTCCCGGCCCGAGCTGATCGGCGCCGTCAACTTGCTCGGGGCGAAGCTGCTGGGCGAGTCCTTCCGGCCGCTGCGGGTCGGGGCTGAGCCCGAGGCCCCGGCGCCGCCCGGCGCGGGGCCGGCGGTCGAGCTGCTGCTGACCGCCCGCGACGGCTGGGACGCCGAGGGGATCGACCTCGCGCCGCCGACCGACGGCACGACGCCGGCCAACTGCCTGGCCGAGGCGCGGCTGCTGGCGACGCGGCTGCGCGAGCTCGCCGATGGCGGGATCGACCGCGGCGAGATGGTCGTGCTGCTGCGCGCCTTCACCCACCTCGACGCCTACGAGGACTCGCTCGAGCGCGCCGGCCTGCGCCCCTACGTGGTCGGCGGCCGCGGCTACTGGTCCCAGCAGCAGGTCTCCGACGTCTGCGCGCTGCTGGCGACGATCGCCAACCCGCTCGACGACCAGGCCCTGTTCGGCGCCCTCGCCTCCCCCGCCTGCGCCCTCGCGCCCGACACGCTCTGGCTGCTGCGCGCCGCCGCCGGCAGGCGCAGCCACGCCTGGCAGGCGATCGAAGCGGCGGCCGGCCTTGGCGAGCCGGAGCTGGCCGAGCCGGAGCGGCTGGGGCAGATCCCGGCCAGCGAGCTGGCGCTGCTGCGCCGCTTCGTGGCGACGGTCGAGGGCCTGCGCGAGCGCGGCAGCCGACTCTCGCTGGAAGGGCTGATCGAGGCGGCGGTGACCGAGACCGGCTACGACCTGGCGGTGCTGATGCGGCCCTCCGGCGAGGCCCGCTTCGCCAACGTCCGCAAGCTGATGCGCCTCGCCGCCGAGTTCGAGTCGCGCGAGGGCCGCGACCTGCGCGGCCTGCTCGACTTCCTCGCCTCGCGGGCCGAGGTCGACGCCGAGGCCCAGGCCGCGACCGCGGTCGAGGGCCACGACGGGGTGCGGATCATGACCGTCCACAACGCCAAGGGCCTCGAGTTCGGCGTCGTCGCCGTGCCCGACCTCTCGCGCAGCCTGCTGGCGGGCTCGCGGCCACCGCTGCTGACGATCGGCCGCGACGGCGAGGCGCCCCGGGTCGGCCTGCAGATGCGCAGGCTCGGCGCGGCCTCGATCAACCTCTACTCCTACGCCGAGCTCTGCGAGGAGGCGAAGGAGCGCGACGCCGAGGAGGGCCTGCGGCTCTTCTACGTCGCCGCCACCAGGGCGCGCCAGCGGCTGATCCTCAGCGGCGTCGTCAAGCCCGAGCCGGGCGCCGGCCTGAAGCCCTCGACCCCGGCGATCGAGCGCATCATCGATGGCTTCGAGATCAACCGCGAGGCCGATTCCGCCCTGCCGGTCCCGGCGCCGGAAGCGCGTGAGGGCCTCGACGCGGCCTTCCAGCCATCGGAGATCGCGATCCGGGTCAGCCTCCCCTCGCCCGAGCGAGCCGCCGAGTTGACGGCGAGCCGGCGCGACGCGGGCGCAGAGCGATCGCTCGGCGAGGGACCAGCGCCGCTGGTCAAGCGCCACCCCCCCGCAGCTCCGAGCCGACCGCTCTCCTACACCGCGATCTCCGCCTACGAGGAGTGCGGCTACCGCTTCTATACCGAGCGAGTTCTCGGTTTGGGAGAGCGCGTTCGAGGTTCTTCCCGCATACCGGGAATAAGTGCGAACGCGCTCTCTGGCGAAGCGGCAGTCTCGGCCTCTGCCCGCGAAGAGCGGACCGCCCATGGCGCTACCGTGCACGCGCTGCTGGAGTGGAGCCAGGCCAACGGCTGGAAAGAGCCCACGGAGGAGCTGGCGCTTCGCCACGCGGCCGCCGCCGGCCTCGATCCGGGTTCGACCGACCCGCAGAGCCTGCTGGCGCCGCTGCGCGGCTGGCTCGGGTCGAGCCTGCTCCGCGACCGAGTCGCCGCCGGCGCCACGGTCCGGGCCGAGGTGCCGCTGCTGCTCGGCCTCGGCGACACCGTCCTGCGCGGCTCGCTCGACCTCCTGGTCGAGCGCGAGGGCGAGGCGCCGCTGGTGATCGATTACAAGACCGACCGCCTCGGCGACTCCGAGCCGGCCGAGCTGGCGGCCCGCTACGCGACTCAGCGAGCGATCTACGCGCTTGCCGTCGCCCAGGCGCGGGGGGCGTCCGAGGTCGAGGTCGCCTACGTCTTCCTCGAACGGCCCGACCAGCCGGTCATCGACCGGCTCGGGACAGCGGAGATAGAGAAGGGACGCGAACAGCTCACGGCCACGATCGAGCGGATCGGCAGCGGCGAGTTTCCCGTCGCCGCAGTCGAGCAGCGCAGCTGGGCACTCTGCCGCGGCTGTCCCGCCCTCGGGCGGACCTGCTCAGGGCCGGCGCAGGCGGACTAGGACGCCGGCTCGGCCGGCGCCTCGAGCTTGGCCGCCAGCTCGTCGAGCTTCAACTCCTTCAGCCCCTCGCCGACGGCGTCGAGCTCGCCGGCGCAGTAGGTGACCAGCTCGCGTCCCTCGCTGCAGAGGTCAAGTGTCTCGCGCAGGCCAGCCTGGCCCGAATCGAGGCGGTCGATGATCTGCTCGAGCCGCTCGACCGCGACCTCGTAGCTCTCCGGCTTCTCACTCATCCTGGGCATCCTCCTCGATCTGGGCCCGCACCGGCCCATCGGCGAAGCGCAGCCTGACCTCCGCCGCCTCAAGCGCCGCCGCGGCGGCGGTCACCGGCTCGCCGTCAATGGTCTCGGCGAGCGCGTAGCCGCGCTCCAGGGTGCGCTCGGGATCGTGGGCGCGGAGGGCGACGCCGACCCGGCGCAAGACCTCTTCACCGCGCCTCAGGGTCGCTGCGGACGAGCGGTCGATGCCGGCCGCCCGCCGCCGGTTCTCAGCCGCGGCGGCCCCGACTTCCTCGAGCGCGCGGCGCTGGGCCCGGCCAAGGACGGTTAGGGCGAGGCGGCGCTGGAAGGCGACGCGCCCGGAGAGGCCTCGTTCGCTGGCGGCACGGATCTCCCTCGTTTTCTGGTTCAGCCTCCGGCGCTCGCGCTGCAGCGCCCGTGCCGGGCCGCGGGCCAGGGCCGCCAGGTGGCGGCCACGCGCGCCCACGGCGCCCTCGCGCGCCCGCTGCAGGGACGCGACCGAGCGGATCAGGCGCTGACGCGCCGCCAAGCAGTCGAGCGGCACCGCGGCCTCAGCCGCGTGGGTCGGGGTCGAGCAGGCAACGGCGGCGACATCGTCGATCAGGGTCGTGTCGCGCTCGTGGCCGACGGCGCTGACCACCGGCACCCGCAGCATCGCCACCGTGCGGCAGAGGGTCTCGTCGCAGAAGGCCCAGAGGTCGGCGAGGCTGCCGCCGCCCCGGGTGACGACGATCGCCTCGACCTCGGGGCGAGCGGCGAGGCCCTGGATCGCGGCGGTTATCGCCGGCGCGGCGCGGCGATCCTGGACCGGGGCGAAAGCCCAGACGACGTTGCCGGCCCAGCCGCGGCGAGCCAGCCCCGCCAGCAGATCGCGGCGGGCGGCGCCGGATTCGGCCGTCACCACCCCGATCGTCTTCGGCAAAAGCGGCCGCGCCAGCTGTTTCTGCAGCTCGAACAGCCCCTCGCCCTCGAGCTGGGCGCGCAGCGCCGCCAGGCGGGCGAGCAGGTCCCCCTCCCCCGCCAGCCGCACGTGCGTCGCCCGGAAGGCGAAGCTGGGTGAGGACTGGGCGCCGCCGGGGTAGTAGTCCGGGCCGCCGGCGATCACCACCTCGGCCCCGTCGCGCAGGGCGCCGTCGGGCAGCCCGGCCCGCTCGAGGTCGTTGAGCCAGATCGCGCAAGGCACCGCCCCCTCGCCGTCGCGCAGCTCGAAGTAGGCCTGGACCTTGCTGCGGCTGACTCCGGTCACCTCGCCGATCAGCAGCACCCTGGCCCGCCGCCGCAGCTCCTCCTGCAGCTTTTTGGCGTAGCGGCCGACGCCGAACGGGCCCGGCAGGTCAGGGCCCGGGGGCTTCGCCTCGGCACCGCCTCCCAGGGATATCGCTTCCTGCTCCACGCGAGGGAGAATGACACCTGCCGATGACCGCAATCGCCGTCTTTGCCTACGGATCGCTGGTCGACCCCCGCAGCGCAGCCCTGACCCTAGGCAGGGAGGTCGAGCCGATCCCCGCCCGGCTCGACGGCTGGCGGCGGCGCTGGTCCCAGGCCCGCGACAACCTCAGCGCTGAGAAGACCTTCGCGGCAGGGCCCAGCGGCGCCCTGCCGCCCTGGATCCTGGGACTGAACATCGAGCCCGACCAGAGCATCGCGGTGACCACAGGCCCCAACGGCGTTCTGATCGAGGTCGACGAGGCGGAGCTGGCAGCACTGGACCGGCGCGAGCTGCGCTATGACCGGGTCGAGGTCGAGATCCCCTCAGAGGCGGACCGCTTCGCGACGATCTTCTCCTACACCGCCAAGCCCGCGAACTTCGCGCCGCAGCCGCCGGCCGGCGCCGTGATCGTCGCCGCCTACGCCCAGACCGTCGAGCGCGCCTTCGCCGCGATCGGGCCAAGCGAGCTCGCGACCTACCTCGCCACCACCGGCCCGCCCCCGGTCGAACTGATCGACGCCCAACTCGTCGGCGGCGAGATCCCCGCCGGCAACCCGCGGCAGTGGTGAGCTAGCCCTCGTCCTTCCAGCGCCGCGCCCACTGGCGCAGCTCCTGAATCGCCGGTTCCAGCTCGGCGCCCTTCTCGGTCAGCGAGTAGGTGACGCGGACCGGGGTGCCCGCCTCGACCTCGCGGGCGACGACCCCCGCTTCCTCCAGCTCGCGCAGGCGCTGCGAGAGCAGGCGGTCGGAGAGCCCCGGAACCGCCTTCGCCAGTTCTCCGAAGCGGAGCGGCTGCTCGGTCAGGGCGCAGACGATCGCGCCGGTCCAGCGTTTGCCGATCAGCTCGATCGCCGCATGGAAAAGAGGGCAAACCCCAGCTGGAGCTTCGGTGGTCGATGCCTCCACGGTCATCTCAGCTTACTGAACGTAAGTAGTGGCCATTGCATCAACTCGCGCAGGGGCCGGTATCCACCGGGGCCGAAGCATCGGCGAGGGCCTCCCTGACGATGTCATCGGGAATCGCGAAGCCCCCCGGCTGGCCATCGGTGGTGGTGGCGAAGACGGTGCCGAGCACATGGCCCTGGGCGTCGACCAGCGGGCCGCCTGAGTTGCCGCTCCTGACCGAGCCGCGCAGCGAGGCGATTGTGCGGCGCAACGGGCCGTGGCCATAGGAGTCCTCGCTGATCACCTCGTTGGTCTCGCCGAGGCGGGCCGGGGAGAGCGCGTAGGGGCCGTTCTCGGGGTAGCCGAGCACCGCGCCGGCGCTGCCCTTCTGCGGATCGGGGGCAATCTGCAGCGACGGCAGCGAAGCATCGACCTGGAGCACCGCGATGTCGTTGCTGGGGTCGTAGTGGACCGCGGTCGCGTCGTAGGAGGCGCCAGACCTGGTCATCACCGTGGTGTCGCCCTCGCCGGCGATGACGTGGGCGTTGGTGACAACCAGCCCCTGCCCCGCTGCCCAGCCTGAGCCCTCGATCCCGAGCCCACAGGCCGACCCCAGCACCTTGACCACCGAGCGCCCCGCGGCCTGCACCCCGGCGCTCCGGGCGATAGCCGGGTCGGGAGGGTCGACCGGGGCCGCCGGCCCGGCGATCGACGGCGCCGGGTCGACCCGGTCGAGCGCGTTGAGCACCGGCCCCGACGGCGGCAGCACTTCGTTGAGGCTGCTGAGGATCAGCGAGCGCTGGACGTCGGCGCGCAGAGCCTCGGTGCCAGGGGCGTGCAGGGCAACCGCCCCGAAGATCCAGGCCAGGCCGAGGGCGACCGAGGCGACCAAGGCCGCGCCGCCGGCCCCATCGGCCAGGTGCAGGCGGTTGCGGCCGCGGATCATCCGCGCCCGCAGGCCGAGGGCGAGGCTCTCCAGCGTCACCGCGACCACGGCACCAACCAGCAGCGCGCCGACCGCGGCAAAGAGTGGCGCGTAGGCCGACTCCGAGCCGTCACGCAGCACCAGCGGCCCGATCCGGCTGCCGAGAAAAGCTCCGGCGCCGAACCCGATCAGGGTCAACACGCCGACGATCAAACCCTGCCGGTAGCCCCAGATGCCGAGGGCCAAGGTGAAGGCGATGATGCTCCAATCGAGAACAGTCACAAAGACAAATACAAGCAGGCCGACGTTCTCACCATTACCTTTCCCAACAGTGAATAACCTCCCTCCTGAGGTGGAGCGGCGTCGCCGTCTCATCACCCGCACGCTCCCCCTCGCCGCGATCGCTCTTATCTCGTTCATCGTCGGTGCCTCCGCCGGTGCTCCGGGGTCGCCTGAGAAGGACGCCGCCAAGCGCTTCACCGAAGCCTGGTCGCACCGCGATTACGCCGGCATGTACGCCGAGCTGAACCTGCCCTCGCAGGAAACTGTCACCACTGCCGACTTCGCCAAGGCGTACATCGACGCCGAAGCGATCGCCACCTTGCGCTCGATCGAACCCCACTCCCCCCGCGACGCCAGCTCGGTCGACGGCAAGGCAGCGGTGCCGGTTGAGCTCGACATCGGCACCGTCGCCTTCGGCAAAATCGAAGCCGACATCGACCTCCCCTACGCCGAAGGTGGGATCGCCTGGGACCCGAGCCTCGTCTTCCCCGGCCTGCGCCAGGGCGAGCACCTCGAAAACCGGATCGAACTGGCGCCGCGGGCGTCGATCCTCGCCGCCGACGGCTCGCCGCTGGCGGAGGGCCCGGCGGTCGCCCGCTCCCACCCGCTAGGCAGCGCAGCGATCGACGTCACAGGCGAAGTCGGGACCGCCGAAGAATCAGAAGTCGCCGCCCTCGCCCGTCAGGGGTTCGCAGCCGACACCCCGGTCGGGGTCAGCGGCCTCGAGCAGGCCTTCAACACCCGCCTCGCCGGCAAGCCCGGCGGCCAGCTGCTCGCCGTCCCCGCCTCAGGCGCCCCCCGCATCATCGCCAAGGGCACGCCGCAGCCAGGCGCGCCGGTGAAGACGACGATCGACCCCGAACTGCAGGAATCGGCGGTCTCGGCCCTGGCCGGCCGCTCCGGCGGGATCGCCGTCCTCGACGCCCGCAATGGCGACGTCCGCGCCCTCGCCGGCCAGGCCCTCTCCGCCCCCCAGCCCCCCGGCTCGACCTTCAAGATGATCACGACGACGGCGGCCCTGGAGAAGGGGGTCGTCTCGCTCGACGACTACTTCCCGGTCGTCAACGGGGTCAATGTCGGCGGCCGCTTCATCAACAACGCCAACGGCGAGTACTGCGGCGGCTCCTTCCGCGAAGCGTTCGCCGAGTCGTGCAACGCCGACTTCGCGCCGCTGGGGCCGAAGATCGGCAACGACATGCTGGTCGAAACGGCGGAACGGTTCGGCTTCAACGCCCTGCCCACCCTCTACAAGAAGCGGATCGCCCGCGAAGTCGACCTGCCGGAACCGAGCATCCCGACCGAAATCGGCGATGAACTCGACCTCGGGGTCAGCGCGATCGGCCAGGGCGAAGTGCTGGCGACGCCGCTGGAGATGGCAACCGTGGCGCAGACGATCGGCAATGGCGGCGTCCGCGAACCGACCTCGATCGTCGCCAACAAGAAGCTGCGCCCGGACGCCGATCCGGTGCGGGTGATGTCGCCCAAGATCGCCGGCGAGCTGACCGACCTGATGATCGGCGTCGTCACCAGCGGCACCGGCACCGCCGGCGCGATCCCCGAGGCCCAGGTCGCGGGCAAGACCGGCACCGCCGAGCTCGGCCCCGAGCCGGGCGAAGAGAACTCGCCGAACCCGGTCCAGATCAAGGACGCCTGGTTCTCAGCCTTCGCCCCCGCCGAGAAGGCGAAGCTGGCGATCGGGGTGCTGCTGATCGACGCCGGCGCGGCCGGTGGCGAAGTCGCGGCCCCGGCCGCGGCCCAGGTCCTCTCGACCGGGCTCTGAGCAACCCACGGATCGAGGGGAGACGGGGCTGGCCGCCCTCTGGCCGCATTGACTCGTCCGCCAGTCGCGGACTCGGATGTCGCAGCGCGGCTTCGCCGCGCAATCATCAGATTGCATATCGCGGCTTCGCCACATTCGTCCAGAGGGCGGCCAGCCCCGTCCCTCGAAACGCCCCCGGCGAACGCAAGCTTCAAAGCACGATGCCGGCTTCGGCGGAAAGCTTCTTTGACCCGGGGCGCTTGAAGCTCGGTGCGCTTTGAGGGCGGATGCCCGGGACCACCGTGGATCAGCCGTCCAGCGAGGGGCCTAGAGGTCGAGCGTTACTTTGGCGGGGCCTTCGGGCCCCGGGATGGAGAGGACCAGCGGCCGGTTGGAGGACGCTTCGGCCGGCAGCTCAAAGAGGACCATCGAGCCCTCGATCGGACCCTGCTGCGGAGTCGAGTCGAGCACCGGCACCTGTTCTTCGGGTTCGACTTCGCCGCCGAGCGGGAAGGCGTAGAGGCTTTCGCTGGGGAGGGCTTTGTATTCCCGCTCGGTTGCGTCGGTGATCGTCAGCGCCTGCGGCAGCGGCTGCGGGGTCGACTCGTTGTTCTGGACCTGGAAGAAGACGCCGAAGTAGCTGTGCCCATCGGGCAGCGGCGGCTGGCCGACCAGGTAGGCGGAGTCCTCGTTGTCACTGGGATTGAGGTAGCGGGAGAAGATGACGCTGTACTGGAGGTTGCCGAGCTCGACCGCCTCGCCCTCGGCCACGTCCTTGGAGTCGCTCGAGTAGCCACAGGAGCTGAAGGCGAAGGTCAGCGCGCCGAGCGCGAGCGCGGCGAGCAGCAGGGAGACGAGTCGGTGGTGGCGAGGCATCGGCGGCGAGAGTCTATAAAGCGGCCGCTAGGGGATGCCGGTCGCATGGCGGTTGCCGCCGGCGACGGCGACCCGATCATCGGCCCGCGCGCCCGCCTCAAGCTGGTCGCGGAGCCGGCGCAGAGCCTCGCGCCAGTCGCGTTCAAGCCAGATCGAGGAGGCGGTCAGGACCTCTTTGGCGCGGTCAAACGGGTTCGAGGGCTCGGTCCAAAACGAGGCGCGGACCTTGGTCAGCGATCCCGAGCCGCCGGTCAACTCCCAGAGCGTGGTCGAGGGAACCCGGTTGCTGCGCCCGCCGTGGCCGTGCTCGACGATCCGGTGCGGCGCGGCGACCTCGTCGATCGTCGTGTCGGCCCAGAACCCGCCCAGCGGCCCCTTGACGTGAAAGCGCGCCCCGGCGCCGATCCCGCGCGAATCGATCCGGGTCAGACGGTAGCCGGTGAGGAAATGGTCAGTGAAGGAGGGGCGGGCGGCGAGGTCGCTGAGCAGCTCGAAAACCTCCTCGCGCGGCAGATCGATCTCGACTTCGGCGCTGACTGGTCCCATGCCGGCCCGAGTCTATCTGCGGCGCGCTACGATGACCGAGGAGGCGCCGGGAAGGAGTTCTCATCTTCACCAGCGTTAGAAGCTCAATCGGTCCCGGCACATATTTCTGCCTGGGATGCGGCTCTCAGCTTGCGCTGAGGGAGACCGACCCGCTCCCGCAGTGCCCACGCTGCGGCAGCTCCGCCTTTCGCCGCGACTCGATCTTCCAATCCCGCCAGGAGCACGGCACCCTGACCAGGGAGTTTGCAATCGCCCCCGCGCAGACCGCCTCAGACTGGCTCCAGGAGGCGCGAGCCTCGCTGCCGGGACCGGGCCGCTATCTGGCGCTCAACGAGGATGAAGGCCCGATCCAGACCTTCCGCATCGAGGTGGGCTGGACCCGGATCGGGCGCAGCGCCAAGGCCGACATCCCCCTCGACGATCCCAGCGTCTCCCGCCGCCACGCCATCCTCGTCCACGAATCCGGCAAGCCGATCCGGGTGCTCGACGACCGCAGCCTCAACGGCGTCATCCTCAACGGCAAGGAAGTCGACTGGGGGCGGCTGACAGATGGGGACGAGCTGCGGATCGGCGCCCACTGCCTCTTCCTGCTCGAAAGCTGAGCGTAGCCGGGGTTCCGGCTGCCGCTCGCCGTAGCATGGGCGTCCCGCCAAGGTGGGACGAGAAGAGAACTGATGCCTGCCGAAGAGATCCCCCCCTCCGAGTGGCTGCGCCGCCTAGCCGAGCGCCGCGAGCGCGACGGCGTCGCCCCGATCCCGGTCGACTACACCGAGACCTCAGCCGCAGCTGAGCTGGTCCGGCGCCAGGTGCGCGACGACGTCGAGAAGGTCAAGGCCGATCTCGACGGCATGCTCGCCGCCGAGGCTGAGCCGGAGCCTGGCCCCCACCCCGCAACTGAGCCTGAGCCGAGAGAGAGCGCACCCGCTCCTCTGGCGCCCGAGGAGGCATTAGAGCCCGTTGCCCCACCTGAGCCCATCGAAACACTCGAGTCAGTGCGTGAGGAACTGCAGGCCGAGATCAAGCGACGCACAGGCAAGAGCGAACGCCGCCTGCGCAAAGCCCTGCGCAAGGAAGCCAAGGCGGCAGGCAAGCAGAGCGCCCGCGAGGCCGTCGACTCCGCCACCCGCACGCTCGAACTCCAGGTCCAGGCGGCGGAGGAGGAGCTGAGAGAGCACATCCACGCCCAGCTCACACTCGCCGTCCAGCAGGCCCGCAAACGGGGCGAGGCAGACGCCAAACGCGACCTGGAGCGAGTCCTAGACCGCGTCCTCTCCGAGCTGCGCTCCGAAGACGATCAGCCACCCAAGCGCTGACCCGAGCTAGGGCTGGCTTGGGAGGGCCGGGTGGCCCCGCCGACGTTTTGCACTTTTTCGGCGATCCGCCAACGGCCAGCCACCCACTCTCCACCGAAAGAAGTGAGTCGGCAGGGCCACCCGGCCCTCCCTCCCCGAGCCCTACTCGGTAGAGATGCTGGGGTCCGCCTGGACCTTGTGCGGGACGACCATGAGGAAGTTGCTGGCGGCATCGGCAGCGAGGCTGGCCATCCGCTCTGCCTCCTCGTCCTGATCGGTGGCCCGCAGTTCCGTCGCGTAGTGGCTGAGCAGGTCGTCGATGTCGAGCAGTCCCTCGGCGTCGAGGTCTTTGAGCTCGACTTTGGCGCCCTCGCCGAGGCGGTTCTGGATCGCCTCGCGGTCGATGCCGAACGAGTTGTGGCGGACGTAGACGCGGCCGCCGGTCATCCCGGCGCAGGCCCAGGGGCCGAGGTCGCCGAGCACGACCGCGCGGCCCGAGGTCATGTACTCGAAGGCGAAGCCCTTGGCGTTGGCGCGGTTGACGATGCAGCCGCGGCTGTCGTCGATGTCGTTAGCGGGCTCGCCGGCAAGCACCACGTCGGCGCCGGAGAGGCGGATGCAGAAGCGCGAGTCAGCCGAGCCCTGGACGTAGAGGCGGCCGCGCTGGGCGCCGTAGGCAAAGGACTTGCCGACCGAGCCGTTGACGCGCTTGCCCTTCGCCCCCTTGCCCTTGAGGATCGCGATCGAGCCGCCGAGCATGGTCTTGCCGACGCCGTCCTGGGCGCCGCCCTCGACCCGGATCGCGACGCCGTAGGCGTTGAAGGCGCCGAGGCCCTGGCCGGCGACCGAGCCGCCGTTGAACTCGAGGCTGGCGAGCACGTCGTCGTTTGACTCCGGCCCGTCTTCGAAGATGCGGGAGCGGGCGATCGAGCCGGCCAGCTCGGTGCCGAGCACGCGATCGTTGGCGTCGGTCGCGCGCGGGAACTCGTTGGTGATCGTGCGGCCGGGGCAGATGTCGCCGGCCAGGGCGCCGATCTGGGCCGAGGCCTGCTTGGCCTCCATCCGGATCGGCCGGGCGACGACCATCCCCGCCTCGGCGCGGACGTCTTCCTCGCCAGCGACCGGCAGGTCGATCGGCTCGAGGTCGAGGAACTCCTCCAGCGGCGTGATCAGCGGCGCCAGGTCGACCTTGTCCTTGGCCGCCACCTGCTCCAGCAGGTCGTAGCGGCCGACCAGGTCCTGGGCGCGTTCGTAGCCGAGCGAAGCGACAACCTCTTTGACCTCCTCGCCCATCGCCTGGAAGAAGCGGGCGCAGCTCTCGGCGGCAGTGCCGATCTCCTGCGGGGTGAACTTCTTCAGGCCGTGCTCCTGGGCCTGCTCGACGGTCTCGATCTGGGTCGCGATGCCGACGTGGCAGGTGTCGAGCTGGCAGCCGCGGCAGATCGTGCAGCCGAGGCTGACCATCGCCAGGGTGCCGAAGCCGACCCGGTTGGCGCCGAGGCAGTGCAGCTTGACGATGTCGTGGCCGTGGCGATAGCCACCGTCGGCCCAGATCTCGACCCGGTTGCGGATGCCAGCCTCCATCAGCGCCCGGTGCACGGCGCGGGTGCCGATGTCGGAGGGCAGGCCGACGTGGCGCAGCGCGTGCTGGCGAGCGGCGCCGGTGCCGCCCTCGAAGCCGGAGAGGGTGATGATGTCGGCACCCGCCTTGGCGATGCCGAGGCCGATCGTGCCGATGTTCGGCACCACCGGAACCTTGACCGAGACGCGCACGTCGGGGTTGACGGTCTTCAGCTCGTCGATCAGCTCCGCCAGGTCCTCGATCGAGTAGAGATCGTGGTTGTTGGAGGGCGAGATCAGGTCGGTGCCGGGGGCTGCGTTACGGGCGGCGGCTACCTTCTCGGAGACCTTCTTGCCGGGCAGGTGGCCACCCTCGCCGGGCTTCGCCCCCTGGCCGATCTTGATCTCGGCCAGGTAGGAGGAGTTGAGCATCTCGGCCGAGACGCCGAAGCGGCCTGAGGCGACCTGCTGGCCGCGCCACTTGCGGTAGTGGCCGTACATGTCGCGGATCTCGCCACCCTCGCCGTTGACGCAGAGGATGTTGATCGACTTCGCCGCCTCCGCGTAGGCGCGGAAGGCGGGCTCGGACTGCGAGCCGAAGCTCATCGAGGAGACGACGATCGGGTAGTCGTGGTGGCCGACGCCGGCGTCCACGGTCGAGGGATCGACCGGCGGGCGGTCGCCCTTCAAGCCCATGATGTGGCGCATCGAGATCGGGCTCTGCTGCTCGAGGTCGCGGACTTTCTCCGAGTAGTCGGCGTAGGAGCCGGTGCCGTTGGCGGTCGCGATCGCCGCCTTGTAGACCTTCGGGTAGAAGCGGAACGTCTTCGCCGGTTTGGCCGCCTCGTCGTCGCCGCCGAGCGCCCGGGCGCGGGCGTTGGCGTCCTCGTCGAGGTCCTCGAAGCCGGTGCCGGCGCGCTCGGAGGCGGCGAAGGCCTCGGTCTGGAAGATCTCGGCCAGCTCCGGCTTGACCCCGATCGAGGAGAACTGGCGGGCGTAGCCGCGCACCTCGTGGATCCCGATCGTCGAGATCACTTTCTCGATCCCCTTCTTGAGCGCGTCGCAGAGATTGGAGACGTCGGTCTCGTAGTCCTCGACACAGATCACCTCGATCATCGTGTACGGGCAGACGCCGTTGGCGCCAAGTCCAAGGGCCAGCATCGTGTCGTGGACGTTGCGGATCGCGGCCGAGCGCAGGACCAGCCCGCAGCGGCGGCGCAGGTTCTCCTCGCCGGGCTCGACCCGGAACTGCTTCAGCGCCTGGTCGACGGCGGAGGTCGCCAGGTGCGGGTCGAGGTAACGGCGCTCGCCGTCATAGACGGTGCGGTCGGTGAGGACCAGCAGCTCGGCGCCGTCGCGGACCTTCTTCACCGCCTCCTGCTTGATCCGCTCGATCGCGCCCTTGGTCGTCTCCGACTCCAGCAGCGAGATGTCGACGGCGCCGGCGCGGCCGCGGAACTCCTCCCAGAGGTCTTCGAGCAGGTAGGTGCGGTGCTCGCGGGCGATCCGGCGGTAGGTCTTTTCCGAGAGCGGCGCCATCTCGTGATGGCCGCCGAGCAGGACCGGGAAGGCGGTCTCGACGGTGCCGGTGTCCTCGCCGGCGGCGTTGATCGAGGGGCGGCGGCCGAAGACGGTGCGGGTCGAGAAGTGCTCGATCTCGCGCTCGCGGTCGATCGCCGGGTTGGTGACGACGGCGACCGTCTCCTTGAAGTAGTCGGCCAGGTTCTGGCGCTCTGGCGAAAGCGCCGCCAGCGGGCCGTCGTAGCCGAGCGAGCCGACCGGCTCGGCCCCGTTGGAGGCCATCTGCTGGACCAGTTTGACGTCGTCGCGCTGCCAGCCGAAGCCGGCGAGGATGCGGTCGGCGACCTTGACCGGCTCCTCGGGGCCGGCATCGGAGTAGCCGGGGACGTCGCCGCCCTCGAGCGGGCCGCCGGTCTCCATCGCGCGGTCGTAGGGGCCGGCGTCCTCGGCGCCGTTGCGCGCCAGCCAGCTGTCGCGGACGATCCGCAGCATCTCGTCGTGGGGGTGCAGGGTCGAGCGCTTGGCCTTGCGGTCGATCAGGACCAGCGCCTTCTCGCCCGGGGCCAGGGGCAGCGGCTCGGCGACCATCTCGTGGACGGAGACGACGCCGGGCTCGGAGCTGAAGACGAAGTCGTTGGTCGTCTCCACCTGCCAGAGCGGGCGCAGGCCCATCGCGTCGGCGGAGAAAACGCACTCGTCGGCGTGGCGGGCGATCAGGGCAACCGGGCCCTGCGCGAACGGGCCCATCGCCTGGTGCAGGTACATGTAGAAGCGGTGCAGCTCCGCCGGCAACGAGCGGATCTCGGCGGCGATCGGCGGCACCACCATCTCCATCGCCTCGGCCAGGGTGAGGCCGTCGCGGCTGATCAGGGTGTCGATCGTGCGGTTGAGGTCCTGCGAGTCGGAGGAGCCGGGCTGGATCGGCACGCCCAGCATCCGCGCCTCCTGGCGCAGCTGCTCGATCGTGTTGATCTCGCCGTTGTGGCCGAGCACTGAGAAAGGCTGGACCCGCTTGAAGGAGGGCCAGGTGTTGGTCGAATAGCGGTTGTGGCCGAAGCTGCCGATCGTCTCGAAGCGCTCGTCGAGCAGGTCGGGGTAGTACTCGCCCAACACGGTCGGGGCGCCCATCACCTTGTAGACGCAGGTCGTTGCCGAGAACGAGGGGACGTGGACGCCGAGCCGCTGCTCAAGTTCGATCAGGAGGTCGAAGAGGACGCGGTCGCGTCGCGAAGCGTCGGCGACGAGGCCGGCGATCTGCCAGAAGTGGGGCTCCTCCTCGCGGGCGGTGGGGCCGAGCGCGGGCGAATTGACGACGCCGATCCGCTCGGCGAGGATGCGGAAGCCGCCCTGGCCGAGCAGCTCGCGGGCGTCGTGCTGGATCCGCTCCTTGTCCTGGGGGCGTTCGATGAAGATGTGGGCGACGGCGAAGGCGTCGTCGAGAGTCAGCGAGGGGTCGTGGCCGCCGGAGCGGACCTCCTCGGCCCAGATCTTGCGCGGGATGTCGAGCAGCAGGCCGCAGCCGTCGCCCTCGCCGTCGACGTTGCCGGCGCGGTGGAGCATCTTCTGCAGGGCCGGGATCGCCAGCGCAATCGGTTCGTGGCTGGGAGTTGCGTCCTTGCGCACAGACGCGTAGATCGCGCAGGCATCTTTGTCTTCAACGCTGGGCGGAGAGACAAGCGGCCGGTAGGCACGCTCGGGTGAGTAGCGGAAGACGCTCTCACCGTGAAGCTCACGGGACTGGGGTGCTGGCATTGCTGACCTCCCGGGTTCCGCACCTTCTTCGAGCGGGCGCGCGACGGGTTGACGAGTCGACGGATTATAGAGGCGGCCCGAGCCGGGTCAAGTCGATGCCGTTTCGAGGCTAGGCGAAGGAGGCCGGGGTGAAGTCGCCGGCCGGGTGGACGCCGATCAGGAGCGCCGTCACCGGCGCCTGGGAGCGGTTGAGGATGGTGCGGCTGGGCGGCGGCTCGATCGAGGCGAAGGTGCCGGCCGGCGCCGGATGCTCCTCGCCGTCGATCCGCAGGACCGCCTCGCCCTCGAGGATCGCGTAGAGCTCGACCTGGCCGCTGCCGGACTCGTCGTGCTCGGGGATCTGACCGCCCGGCTCGATTTCGACCAGGTTGAAGCCGAAGGCGGAGGTGCCGAGCGCCTTGCGGGCCAGGCGCCAGGTCGTGTCGCCGGATCCCTGCATCGACTCGAACTCGTCGCGATGCTTGATCGCGTAGCCAGCCGCCATCTAGCGGTTCCAGTCCGGTTCGGAGGCGTTGGCGGCGAGCGTCTTCGGCTTGCCCCCCGCGTAGGGGATCGTCACCACCTTGTGGCCGGGGCCCGGTTCGAAACCGCCGATGCTGCCCAGGACCGTGCTGCCGTCAGCGGAGAGGGCGGTGCCGACAAAGCCGGTCTCCCGTTCCTTGGTCAGCGTCTTTTCCGCTCCGGTTGCGGGGTTGACCGTGACCGCGTAGGTCGTGTCCTGGCCGCCGAACTCGGTCAGCAGCTGCTTGCCGCTGGCCGACCACTGGGTCGGCGAGAGGCCGAAGAGCAGCGGATCGACCTTGGTGTGGGTCAGGCGCTTGACTTCTCCGCCGCTCGTGTTCATCAGGAAGAGGTCGCTCTTGGGCCCGTACTTCCTGCTCTTTTCTCCCAGCAGCTTGACGAAAACGATCTGCCCGGCCGGCCCCCAGAGCGGGGTCTGCGAGCGCTTGTCGTGGGTCAGCTGAACGATCGTGCCGGTGGCAAGCTCCGCGTCGTAGACATCGCTGCGCGGCGGATAGTTTTCGCTGCCCGCCTTCGAGAAGGCGAGTTCTTTGCCGTCGGGCGAGAAGCTGACCCCGCTGAAGTAGCCCTTGGAGATCGTGCGCTGGGCCCCGGTGGCGACGTTGATCAGGACCAGGCGCTTCTTGCCCATTTCGGGGCCGGTGATCGCCGCGACCGTGGTCGAGTCGGGCGACCAGTCGAAGACATACGATTCGCTCCAGTTGGGGAGGAGCAGGCGCGGAGAGCCGCTGCCGTCGGCGGGGATGACCACCAGTTCGGCCCGGTAGCCGTGGGCCTTCTGGATCCGGTAGTAGGCGATCGTCTTGCCGTCAGGCGAGATCCGCGGGTTGGTCCCGTGCGCGATCACGCGCGCATGGGAGCCATTGTCGTTCGCCGACCAGATCACCGGGTTGAGGGTCTGGCGGGTGAAGACCAGCGTCGCCTGCGCGGCGGCGGGAAGCGCGAGAAGCGCGGCTGCGGCAGCAAGCGCCGCGATCCATTTCAAATTCAGCTTGTTTGGCATGCCGCGATCGTATCCCGGCCGGAGGCAATTCGGAAATGACGCTCAGGCCAACGCTCCATCGGGAACAAGCCAGCTATGGCGGAGCTCGGTGACGCCGGCAATCCGTTCGTAGTCACGGTCGTAATGGACGAGTGGCACGCCTGACTCCTCGGCCGCGCCCGCCAACAACAGATCCGTCGGGGGCACGCGGCGATGATCGCCCTCTGGCGCGAGCAAGATCTGTGCCTCACGGGCACGGCGCCAGATCGCGTCTGACATGGGAACGGAGTCAAAGGCCGCCAGTCTGCCCGCAACCTCTCGCGCCCGCGATGGGTTCGGGGCCAGGCGGGTCAGCTCGAGAGCAACCAGATCACAGACAAGGACATTTCCCGCTGCCACCTGCTCGTTGAACCACTCGGCCAGGCGTGGAAAGCGCCGGTCTCGAACCCAGGTCCAGACGCCTGTGTCGAAAAGGCACGGGCCGTCAAGAGAAATTGGCTCCACCGGCATGTTCATAGCCGCTCTCTCCCGGCTGCGACTTCCTCAGGCGTGCCGTCGATGTCTCGAAGGACGTCGAAATCCCGCAAGACACGCCGGCGCACAGCGTCCCGGAGCGCCGCGTTCACCGTCTCACTGAGGCCCTTGGTGCCCAGCTCGCGACGAGCCGCCTCAAGCGCCTGATCGTCTACATCAACTGTGGTGCGTGTCATATACATCATTTTAGTGCATCTTTATGGATAGCCAGAATCCAGCCCAACATGGCTCGCATACCCCTCCAAGACTTGAACCCGCCCAAACTCTCCCCCCTGGGGGCGGTTCAGCCGGGGCCGACTATCGCCGCCGCGACGAGGCCGCCGCTGACGCCGATGAAGGAGATGACCGAGAGCAGGCGGTACCAGGTCCGTTTCTCGACATCGGGATCGAAGGCGAGGGGGACGAAGAGAAAGGGGTTGACCGCGGTGCCGAAGACGAGGGTGGCGGCGATCGCGGTCGGCAGGTCGGGGACGGCGAGGCCGACGCCGATCAGGATCAGGCCCATCATCACGTAGTCGAGGTGGACCTGGCGGATCCGCTGCGGGGCGACGATGCCGATCTTTTTGATCCAGGCTGGCTTCTCCATGCGGGCAACCATCGCCCAGCCCAGCAAACCGCCGAGGGCGAGCTCGATCAGGCCGATCTGGACGACCCAATCCACTCGATCAGAGCTCAGGGACGTCGGCGCCGTGGGGCGAGAAGGGCAGGCGCTGGACCTCGGCCCAGCCGGCGCAGCGCTGTTCCAGCGCGGCGGTGACCTTGCCGGCGTCCTGCCAGGTGGTCCAGACCAGCACGGTCGGGCCGGCGCCGGAGATCGTCGCCCCCAGCGCTCCCAGCTCGACCGCGCCGTCGACCAGCTCCATCGAGCGCGGGTAGAGGTCGCGGCGGCGGTCCTGGTGGATGCTGTCGGCGAGGCCGCGGGCGACGAGGTCGAGGTCGGCGCGCTGCAGGCCGAGCACGAGCTGGGCGGCGGCGGCGACGTTGGCGACGGCATCGGCGAGCGGCAGCTCGGCCGGGATCGCCTTGCGGGCGAGCTCGGTCGAGACCTCCTCGGCCGGGATCACGACCACGCCCTCCAGGCCACCGGGCGGGTCGAAGCGGGCGGCGAGCGGAGTGCCCGCCTCGTCGCGGCCACAGATCACAAAGCCGCCGTAGATCGCGGCGGCGACGTTGTCAGGATGGCCCTCCAGCTCGGTCGCGCGGACCAGCATCTCCTCTTTGCTCAGGGCCAGCTCGAAGAGATGATCGGCAGCGAAGAGCCCGGAGACGATCGCGGCGGCGCTGGAGCCGAGGCCGCGAGCGAGCGGGATCTCGCTGCGCAGGCGAAAGGCGATCCCGTCGGCGGGTCGCAGCGTCTCAAAAGCCCGCACGACGAGGTTGTCACGCCCGGTGGAGACATCGAGCCCGCCGGGGTCAAGCGAGAACTCGCCGGCCTCCTCGACCTCCAGCTCCATAAAGGTCGAGACCGCCGCGGCCAGCACGTCATAGCCAGGGCCGAGGTTGGCCGAGGAGGCGGGAACACGAATCAGTCGGTGTCGAGTGGTCACCGGAGTCAGTGGGTTGTACACCGAGCGCCGATTAGGCGGCAGCGTGCTCGGCCACGTCCATGACGACAA
The DNA here is from genome assembly GCA_964401995.1 of uncultured Conexibacteraceae bacterium. Taxonomy (GTDB): domain Bacteria; phylum Actinomycetota; class Thermoleophilia; order Solirubrobacterales; family 70-9; genus DATCBF01. Next base: position 57,941 of record CAYOAP010000011.1, read on the forward strand.
GCCGGTCCGGTGCCGCGAGCGCCGCCTGGGCAGCCGCGATCAGAGCCGTGCCGTCCAAGTTGTAACGCTCGGCGGCAACCTCAAGTAGATCGAGGTGCCGCGCGGGGTAGAGCAACTCCACCTCGACGGCCCTCCCGCCGACGATTCCGACATTGCAGTAGTCGTCGTCGACCTGCTCCTGACGATCGAAGTGCCTGAACTGACGCAACTCGATCGAGAGTGCATCGGCCTCGCTGTCGTAGTCCGCTCGCATCAATGTCTCCTGTCATGAATTGTGACGATCAAGTCCGGCTCGTCAAGCGCAACAACAACACGAACACAAACACCCCGGATGAGCCCCTTGTAGCGGCGCCTCCCACCTAAGGATCTGACCGTCAAATCTCTCCCCCCTCGGGCCGGAGAAAGAAGCTCAGTCGAAGAGGACGCGCTCTACTGCGCTGAGGTCGTTGAGGCAGTTGATCACGGCGGGGGCCTTGCCGAGCGCGGTGTCGGGGTCCTTGAGGCCGTGGCCGGTGAGGACGCAGACGACCGACTCGGGCGCGGGGGCATCCTCGACGGTGGGCAGGCCGTGGGCGAGCAGGCCCGCCACTGACGCGGCCGAGGCGGGCTCGCAGAAGACCCCCTCGGTCGCGGCCAGCCAGCGGTAGGCGTCGAGGATCTGCTCGTCGGAGACGGCGGCGACGCGGCCGCGCGAGCCGGTGAAGGCGGTCATCGCCTCCTCCCAGCGAGCCGGGTTGCCGATCCGGATCGCCGAGGCGACGGTCTCGGGGTTGGCAACCGGCGAGCCGCTGACCAGCGGCGCCGCGCCCTCGGCCTGGAAGCCGTAGAGGATCGGCGCCGCCCCAACCTCCTGGAAGCCGCGCCAGTAGGCGGTGACGTTGCCGGCGTTGCCGACCGGGATCGCCAGCGCGCCCGGCGCCTCGCCCAGCTCCTCGACGACCTCGAAGGCCGCCGTCTTCTGCCCTTCGATCCGGTAGGGGTTGACCGAGTTGACGAGCTCGATCGGGTGCTTCTGCGCCAGCTCGCGGACGATCGTCAGGGCGTCGTCGAAGTTGCCCTGCAGGGCGATCACGCGGGCGCCGTGCATCAGCGCCTGGGCGAGCTTGCCGATCGCGATCTTGCCCTCCGGCACGATCACCGCGCCGCGCAGCCCGGCCCGCGCCGCGTAGGCGGCGGCGCTGGCGGCAGTGTTGCCGGTCGATGCGCAGATCACCGCCTCCGCCCCACGCCCCTTGGCGCGGGAGACGGCGACGGTCATGCCGCGGTCCTTGAAGGAGCCGGTCGGGTTCGCGCCCTCGAACTTGAGGTAGGCCTTGGCCCCGATCCGCTCGGAGAGCCGCGGCGCCTCGATCAGCGGCGTCGAGCCCTCGTTCAAGGTGACGATCGGGTCGCCCGGCTCAAGCGAGAGCCGGTCCCGATAGCGCTCGATCAGGGGGACGGTCACGGGAGCGGCTGTTCCTCGATGACCCGGATCGAGCGCGGGGCCGAGCGCATGTAGTCGAGGGCGGCGATCTGCTCGATCGCGGCCGCGAAGCGCGACTCGAGGCACTCGTGCAGGACCATCACCAGGCTGGCGTCGTCGTCGACGCCGCGCTGGACGACGCTCTTGACCGAGATCTCGTTGTCGCCGAGCAGGCGCGCGATCTCCGCCAGGACTCCTGGCTGGTCGGCGACCTCGAGGTGGAGGTAGAAGGAGGAGGGCACGTCGGTCACCATCGGCAGGTTCTCGCGGGTCTCGTGGACCGGCGCCTCGCCAGCGAGGATCGAGACGACGTCGCCGAGCACCGCCGAGGCGGTCTGCACGCCGCCGGCGCCCGGGCCCGACATCGTCACCTCGGTAATCGCCGGGGCCTCGACCATGACCGCGTTGAAGGGGCCGCCAACCGGCGAGAGCGGGTGGCCGCCGTAGAGGAAGCAGGGGAAGACGCGGACGCTGATCCCGCCATCGCGGCGCTCGGCCACACCGAGCAGCTTCAGCGAGAGGCCGAGGTCCTTGGCGTAGGCGAGGTCGTCGGGCTTGATCTGCTCGATCCCCTCGAAGGCAACCTCGTCGAAGGCGACCGGCGTGTGGAAGGCGAGCCGGGCGAGGATCGCCATCTTCGCCGCGGCGTCGGCGCCGTTGACGTCGTCGGTCGGATCCGCCTCGGCGTAGCCCAGCTCCTGGGCGCGGGAGAGGACGTCCTCGTAGGTGGCGCCGGTGGCCGCCATCTCGGTGAGGATGAAGTTGGTGGTGCCGTTGACGATGCCGAAGACGCGGGCGATGTCGGTGACGCCGAAGCTCTCCTGGATCGTGCGCACGATTGGGATCACGCCAGCGACGGCGGCCTCGAAGCGCAGCTGCACCCCGGCCTCACGGGCGACCGTGAACAGCTCTTCGCCGTGGGTGGCGAGCAGCTGCTTGTTGGCGGTGACGACCGGCCTGCCGGCCCGCAGCGCGTCGAGCACGAAGTCGCGGGCCGGGTCGGTCCCTCCCATCAGCTCGACGATCAAATCCGAGCGGCCGAGGATCTCGCCGAAATCGCCCTCCTCCCTGGTCAGGACGCCCGCGATCTCCGGCCTGCGCCCGGTCGCCGCCTCGACCGCGTCGGCGCGCTCGGCGAGCAGGTCGGCGAAGGCGCCGCCGACCGTGCCGCGCCCGAGCAGGCCGATGCGCACGGGTTTGGAGGAATCCTCAGACATCGCGGGAGGTGAGGTCCTCGTAGGTCTCGCGGCGGACGACGATGCGGGCCTCACCGTCGCGGCAGAAGATCACCGGCGGCCGCGGCACGCCGTTGTAGTTGCTGGCCATCGCGTAACCGTAGGCGCCCGTCGCCGGGGTGACGAGGACATCGCCGACCGCCGGGTCGGCGAGCATCGTGTCGCGGACGAGGATGTCGCCGGACTCGCAGTGCATGCCGGCGATCGTCGCCAGGCTCTGGGCGAGGGCGCCGGCGCGGTCGGCGATCAGCGCTTCGTAGCGCGACCCGTAGAGCATCGGCCGCATGTTGTCGGACATGCCGCCGTCGACGGCAACGTAGGTGCGGACTCCGGGGATCTCCTTGACGGTGCCGACCCGGTAGGCGGTGATCCCGGCGTTGCCGACCAGCGAGCGGCCGGGCTCGACCAGGATCCGCACGTCCTTGCCGAAGACCTCGGCGACGCCGCTGACCTTGACGTCGACGTAGGAGTCGATCGCTGGCGGCTCGTCCTCGCTGGTGTAGGCGATGCCGAGGCCGCCGCCGACGTTGACGATCCGGCACCACTCGCCGGCCAGCTCGCCCAGCGCGCGGATCGCCAGCCGGTAGGGCTCGAGCTCGAAGATCTGGGAGCCGATGTGGGCGTGCAGCCCGGTCAGGTTGAGCTTGTCGGAGGCCAGCACCCGCTCGATCGCCCGCGCCGCCAGGCCGTCCTCCAGCCCGAAGCCGAACTTGGAGTCGAGCTGGCCGGTCTGCACGTAGTCGTGGGTGGAGGGCTTGATCCCCGGCGTCACCCGGATCAGCACGTCCTGGGGCCCGTCGAGCAGCCGCTCGCAGCGTTCGATCTCGTCGAAGGAGTCGAGGATCAGGTGGGCGACGCCGGAGCGGGCGGCGAAGAGGATCTCCTCGTCGCTCTTGTTGTTGCCGTGCATGTGGATGCGGGCGGGGTCGAAGCCGGCCCGCAGCGCCATGTGCAGCTCGCCGCCGGAGGCGACGTCGACCGAGAGGCCCTCCTCGGAGATGAGCCGGTAGGCCGCGGTGCAGGGCAGCGACTTGGAGGCGAAGAGGATCTCGAAGTTCTCGGTGCGGCGGGCGAACGCCTCGCGATAGGCGCGGGCGCGGGCGCGAATGTCGTCCTCGGCGTAGATGTAGGCAGGCGTGCCGTGCTCGGCGGCCAGCTCGACCACGTCGCAGCCGGCGACCTCGAGCCGGCCGCTCTCGTTGATCCGGCTGCCCGCCGGGTAGACGGGTGAGCCCGCAATCGGGTCCACAACCGCACCTGCCTGTCCGCGCTCCTCCATGAGACGGGCATTGTGACGGTTAAGAGGGTGACGCCGACTAGTGATGCGGGTTGAGCAGGCCGCCGACCGTTTCCACGGTTTTGTCGACGGTCTGGCCGACCACCGATTCAGGGCCGGCGACGCTTTCGACAACGCCTTCGGTGGTTTTGGTGACACCGGTGCTTTCCAGTGTCCCGCCAAGCGTTTTGTCGACCCCTGAGACGGTGTTGTTGACGGTGTTCGTGACCCCGGAGCTGACGCTGCTGCCAGAGCCCGAGCTGGAACTGCTCGAACCTGAGCCGCCACCCGAGGATCCCGTTCCGGAGGCGCCGCCGCCGGCCGCGACCGGGGTTGAGGCGCCTTCCGAAGGCGACGTGTTGCCGCCGCCGGCTTCACTGCCGGTGGTCGGCGTAACGGCGGTGTCGGCCGCGTCCACGCCGTTCTGGGAGGCGACGGTGCCCTGCGCCTGCTTGGCGCCGCGCTTGGCCGCCGCGGCCTGGCCCCCCGCAGCCGCCGTGGTCGCAGCCGAAGCTGAGATGCCGTCCGCAGCCTCGGCAGCCGACTTGCTGGGAGTCGTCTTGGCGCTCTCGCTGCCTCCACCTCCCAGACCGGCCAGGGGCCAGTCCTTGAACGCCTGGGCGGAGACGAGCACGACAAAGACGACCACCGCGGCGGCGATCAGGGCGGTGCCGGATACCGCACCTACGAAATACGTTCGGGCCTGGCGAATCAAGCACGCCTCCGTTCGATCGAGATCCGAAAGGCTCCTACCCAGGGTAGGCGCGACCACTCGCCACGCCATACCCATTAATTGGATTTCCGAGGGATTTTCGGTAGTCCCGAATCTGGGTTAGAGATAGCCCATCGGGTCGGTGACTTCGCCGTTGATTCGGACCTCGAAGTGGACGTGGGGGCCGAAGCAGTAGCCGGTGCAATCGCTGAGCCCAATCACCTGGCCCTGGGCGACGTGCTCGCCCGCCGTCACCTCGAAGGTCTCCTGATGGGCGTAACAAGTGGAGAGCCCGCCGCCGTGATCGATGCAGGTGTAGTTGCCGTAGCCGCCACTGGAGGACTCGGGCTCGGTGAAGATGACCGTGCCGGCGGCCGCGGCCCGGATCGGGGTCCCACTCGGCACCGCGATGTCGATTCCCGGGTGGTACTCGTAGCTGCCGTTGATCGTGCGCGGGCCGAAGCCGGAGACGACCGGGCCGCTGACCGGCCAGATCAGGCCGCTGCCGTTGCCGGGCTGGATCGGCCCCGCCGCCAGCGGCGCCGAGGATGTGCCCATCAGCTGGGCCGCGATCTTGCCCTGGATCGCGGCAACCGAGCCGTCCAGCTCCTGCTCGTGCTTGCTGATCTGAGCCAGCGCCGCAACCCGCTTGCCGCGGGCCGCGACCAGCGCCGACTGCCGACTCTGCACGGCGGAGCGGGCGCTGGCGAGCGCCTGCTCTTCGGACGCGATCGCGTCGCGGGCCGACTGGATCTGGTTCTTGGCGCTGCGCAGGCGGGCGACGGTGCGCTTGACCTCGTCGCGCAGATCCTTGACCCGGCCGACGACCGCGTCGTCCATGCCGTGGATCCGGTTCAGGTATTCGGTGCGATCGATCAGGTCGCTGTAGCCGCCGGATTCGAGGATCACGTTGAGCACGTCGGGGCTGCCGGTTTCATAGATCGCGACAAGCCGTTCGCGCAGCGCCACCAGCGCCCGTTTGAGATGGGCGCGCATCTGCGCCAGCCGCTTCTTGGCGACGTCGAGCTGGGCGACGGCGTGGTCGAGTTCCCCCTGCTTGGCCGCGAGCCGGGCGCGAACGCCGGCCTCCTGGTTGCGGAGGGCAGCGACCTCGGTGGTGAGGCGGTCGATCTGATCCCCGTAGTGGGTGATCGTCGAGGTCAGCACGCCTTTCTTTTCGCGCACCTTGGAGAGCGTCGCTTCTTTGCTTTCAAGCTTGGACTGAAGATCCTTGGCGGGGGCGGCGGCCGGAACGAGCAGCGCGGCAAGCGCCGCCACCGTGGCGAAGCTCGCCACCGTGGCAAAGCGGGACTTGAGCATCGGCCGAGGCTAGCTGACGCCCCAACCGGCGCCCAAGGCGAGAAAAGCCCTGCAACCGGGCTTGCGCTCAGCCTTCGCCGGGCACATTCTCGACCCTGAGCAGGCCCTCGTCCGCTGCCTCCTCCATCTGCAGGGTGGTGTGCTCGATCTCGAAGCGCTCGCCAAGCAGGACCTCCAGCCGGCGGCGGATCAGATCGCGGTCGGAGTCCTGGGCGACGACGACGTGGGCGGAGAGGGCATCGAAGCCGGAGGTCACCGTCCAGACGTGGAGGTCGTGGACCGAGCGGACGCCGTCGACGGCGCAGAAGGCGGCGCCGACGCTCTCGACGTCGACATCAGCCGGCGCGGTCTCCATCAGGACTTCGAGCGGCTCCTTGATCAGGCGCCAGGACGAGCCGAGGACAAGAACCGAGATCAGGAGGCCGACGATCGGGTCGACGATCGCCGAGCCGCCGGCGAGGACGAAGGCGCCGGCAATGAGCACTCCAAGGGAACCGAGCGCGTCGGCAGCGCTGTGGCGGAGCACCCCCTCGAGGTTGATGTCCTCGCGCTGGCCGCGGGCGAGGACGAAGGTGGCGGCGAGGTTGCCGGCGAGGCCGACCGCGCCCAGCGCCAGCACCCCGGCGCCGTCGATCGCGGGCGGGTCCCCCAGGCGCCCGATCGAGGCGATCGCAACACCGAGCCCGACCGCAACCAGCAACAGCCCGTTGACCAGCGCCGCCAGCACCTCCGAGCGCTGGTAGCCAAAGGTCCGGCGCCCGCCCGCGGGCCGCGAGGCGAGGCTGGCAGCGACCAGCGCCAGCAGGATCGAGCCGACATCGGAGAGCAGGTGCCCGGCGTCGGCCAAGACCGCCAGCGAGCCGGTGAGAACCCCACCGACCGCCTCGACGACCAGCATCGCGACGTTGATCGCCAGCGCAATCCGCATCCGGCCACGGCTGTCGCCGCGCCGGGCGTCGAGCGTGTGCGAGTGCCCATGGGAATGCATACCCACGAGCTTAAACGCGGCCGACGGGCCTAAAAGTCACCTATATGGCTACTTTGAGGCCCGTCGGCGCTGCAGTTCAGGCGGGGACTGGCTCCTTGGCGGCCTCGGCTGCGGTGCCGTTCATCGCTTTGGCGGCTACTTCGGCGCCGAAGCCGAGGCGCTCGGCGTACTCGCGGGCCTGCATCCGCGAGATCACCATGCGCTGGATCTCGGCCGTGCCCTCGAACAGCTGGTAGATCTTGGCGTCGCGGAAGAACTTCTCCAGCGGGCAGTCGGCGTTCCAGGCGTAGGGCCCGACCAGGTCCATCAGGGTCGTCGTCGCCCACATCGTCACGTCGCCGGCCTTGAGCTTCGACATCGAGCCCTGGCCGCCGGTCATCGGGACGCCGTTGCGGCCCATCCAGGCTGCCCGCTGGACCAGCAGGCGAGCCGACTCGATCTCAGTCGCGACATCGGCCAGCGTCTGCTGGATCCGCTGCGCTTTCAGCATCGGCACGCCGCCTTCGGACTGGCCGTCGAGGTACTCGAGCGTCCACTCATAGGCGGCCTGGGCGATGCCGAGCGCCGAGGCGCCGACCAGCGGCCGGGTCACCTCAAAGGTCGCCAGAGCGTCGGCGCCGCGGGATTTTTTCCCTTCGCGGCCACGCTGCAGCTTCTTGGTCAACTTCTCCTCGCCACCGAGCAGGTTCTCCATCGGGATGCGGCAATCGTCGAGCACGACCTCGGCCGTGTGCGAGGCGCGGATCCCGAGCTTGCTCTCCTTCTTCCCCTGGCTCAGGCCGGGGGTGCCTTTGTCGATCACGAAGGAAGCCTGGCCACGGGTGCCGAGCTCGGGGTCGACGGTGGCGACGACGACGTGGACGTCAGCGATGCCGCCGTTGGTGATGAAGACCTTGGTCCCGTTCAGGACCCACTCGTCACCATCGCGCTTGGCGGTCGTCTTCAGGCTCTTGACGTCGGAGCCGGCCTGCGGCTCGGTCACGGCGTAGGCGCCGAGCTTGATCTCCTCGCCGCTGCCGAAGCACTCGGGCACCCAGCGCATGACCTGCTCGGGAGTGCCTGAAGCCGCGATCCCGGCGGCGGCCAGCCCGGAGCCCTGGATCGCCAGCGCGGTGCCGGCGCACCCCCAGTGGAACTCTTCGGCGGTGATCACCTGCATCTGGCCCTCGGGGTCGCTGGCCGAGTGCTGGATCGCCTCGAGGCCACCAAAGCCGTGGTTGCGAGCCTCCTTGATCACCTCCCAGGGAATGCTCTCCTCTTCGTCGTGCTTGCGGGCGGCCGGGCGAATCACCTCGCGGGCGAACTTCCGACAGCGCTCCTTGTACTCCAGCTGCTCATCGTTAAGTGAGAAATCCATGCGGTCCCTTCCTCGACAAAAACCGATTGACTGGTCAGTCAACCAGTCCTCCTAAAGAGTATCTGACCAGCCAGCGGGCGGGGCGCGTGTAGCGTTGCGGCCGTGGCACGGCGAAAGCGACCGATCAACGCCGGGGTGCCGGCGCCAAAACCGGAGGAGGCCGGGGAGAAGGCCGCCGCGCAGGCGCCGGAGAACGCTGCTCCGCTGGGAGCGGAGAAACCGGCGCCGGCGACGCCGGTCCTGCCGAAAAAAGCGGTCGAGGAGCCGGTCACCGAGACGCTCGCCCCAATTGCCCCCGAGGCGCCCAAGCGCAGGCGCAAACCGATCCCCCTCGCTCTGAAACTGATCGCGGGGACGGTCGTGTTGGCGATCATCTTCATCGTCGCCGCCATCCTCGGCGGCGGTGGCGCCCATCACGGCGAAGCCAAGCCCGGCGCGGCGGCGCCGGCCACCGGCAAGGGTCCCACGCAGGCCAATGCGCCCGCCGAAGAAGCCTCGGCCGAACTCGGCTATCCCGCCTTCGCGACCAAAAACACGACCCGCATCGGCGGCGAAGACTCCGCCGCCAACGCCGCTGGCGCCGCCCTCGCCACCTTCCCATCCGCCACCCGGCGCGAGCGCCCGATCGCGGTCAGCCTGGTCGACGAAGACGACTGGCAGGGAGCGATTGCCGCCTCGGCCCTGATGGCGTTGCCGGTGCGGGCGCCGGTGCTGCTCTCGACCGGTGGCGGCCTCCCCGACCCGACCGCCAAGGCCTTCGATGCGCTCGAACCGCTGGGCAGCGGCGCGACGCTGGGGACGCAGGCATTCGTCGTCGGCGACGTGGCGACGCCGAGCGGCCTGCTCCATGTCAAACACATCAAGGCGGGCGCGCCGGCGGACACCGCCGCCGCGATCGAGCGGGTCCGCGACGAACTCTTCGGCGAACCCAAGCATGTGGTCATCGCCTCTGCCGACAAGCCGGGCTTCGCGATGCCGGCCGCGGCCTGGGCGGCGCGCTCCGGCGATCCCGTCCTCTTCAGTGCCTCCGACAAATTGCCCGCCGCCACCGCCAAAGCCATTGCCCTGCACCCCGAAGTCCCGATCTACATCCTCGGCCCGACCTCGGCGATCTCCTCCGACGTGGAAGCCGAAATCGCCGCAATCGACCCCAGCGTGCACCGCGTCTCCGGCGAAGACCCGGTCAGCAACGCGATCGCCCTCGCCCGTTACTCCGATGGCGACTTCGGCTGGAACGTCAACGATCCCGGCCACGGCTTCGTCATCGCCCGCAGCGACGCGCCGCTCGACGCCGCCGCCGCGGCGCCGCTCTCGGCGGCGGGCACCTGGGGGCCGCTGCTGCTCACCGACAGCGCCGATACCCTCCCTGACGCGCTGCGCGGGTACCTGCTCGACGTCAAGCCGGGCTACACGACGGACCCGACGCGCGCCTTCTACAACCACGTGTGGGTAATTGGAGACCAGGAAGCGATCGACGTGAACCAGCAGGCCGAAATCGACCACCTGGCGGAGCTAACCAAAATCGGAGGCCAGCCATGAGCGAGGCAGAGAACCCGGAGCTGCTGACCCGCTCCAACGAGGTGACGGCAGAGGACATCCGTGCCCTGGCCGGCGCCTCCACCCCCCACTTTGCGCTGCAGGTGCGCAACCGCATCCGCCGCCTGATCGAGCCGCTGCCGGCCGACCACCCCGCCCGGCTCGAAGGCGAGCGCAAGATCGCCAAGCTCGAAGAGCTGGCCGAGCACAGCGGCGACCCGCGCGGCACCCTCGGCATCGCCCACTGATGAAGAACATGGCCCCCGGCGTCTGGCGCCTGAAGGAGTTCCCGGCGCCAAGCATCAACGTCTACCTGATCGAGGATGTCCTGATCGACGCCGGCCGGCGCTGGGACCGGGGCCGGATCTTCAGCGAGATCGAGAGCCGTGAGATCTCGATGCTCGCCCTCACCCACGCCCATCCCGACCACCAGGGCGTCGCCAAAGAGGTCTGCGAAGCGCGCAACATCCCACTCGCCTGCCACGCCGACGACGTCGAGGCGATGGAGGGCCGCCGGCCGCTGCAGGAAGCAGCGATGAGCAACCCGATCAACAAAACGATCAAGGCGATCTGGGAGGGCCCGCCGCACAAGGTCGACCGCGTCCTCAACGAGGGCGACGAGGTCGCCGGCTTCCGCGTCGTCCATGCCCCGGGCCACGCCCGCGGCGAGGTGATCTTCTTCCGCGACTCCGACCGAGTCGCGATCTGCGGCGACGTGATCCGCAACATGAGCTATGCGACGGCGCTGCCGGGGATCAAGGAGCCGCCGAAGATCTTCACCTACGACCCGGCCGAGAACCGCCGCTCGATCCGCAAGCTGGCCGACCTCAACCCGGCGCTGATCCTCGCTGGCCATGGCCCTGCCGTGACGGACATGGCGGCCTTCGAGCGCTTCGCAGCCGCCCTCCCCGCCTGAGGTTAACCACCCCTATCCCGGGGTAAAGGTCGGGCACGTCCTCCACGCACGAAGGGAGCCCGATGAACACGCTCAAGAAGCGAAGCCCCTCGCCGGCCATGGTGGTTGCGGTGATCGCCTTGGTCGTCGCCCTGGCGGGCACCGCCTACGCGGCGCAGACGATCAACGGCGGCTCGATCAAGAAGCAGACGATCGGCGCCGGCAAGCTCAAGCACAAGACCCTGACCGGGTACCAGATCAACACCAACAAGCTCGGAGTCGTGCCCTTGGCCCAGCGCGCCTCGCACACCTACTGGGCAGTGGTCAACAACCCGGCCGGCGCCGGCAACGCCACCCTCGCCCGCGCCAGCGACGCCACGATCACGGCGACCGAGGGCGGCGGCGCCGTCAGCGTCGCCTTCCCGCTCAACGTCAGCGGCTGCGCCGACGTGGCGGGACGCGACAACGCCGGGACCACGGTTCCGGGCGCCGGCACCGCCCAGACCAACGCCTCGGCCGCCAACCCCAATGCGATCGAAGTCCATACCCGTGACGAAAAAGGCGCCGACACCGACGCCGACTTCCACCTGATTGTGGTCTGCCCCTAGCGATCAGAGGACACGCGCGCCAGCTGCATCTCGACGCGCTCGCCGCGAAAAGGGACGCCCTCAGCGACCAAGAGCTGGCGCTGGCGGGTGCCCTTGGCCAGCGAGCCGTCGGCGCGGACCACCCGCCACCAGGGCAAGTCGGGCTCGTCAACCCCGAAGAGGACCGACCCGGCGAAGCGCGGCGCGCCCGGGGAGACGTCGCCGTAGGTGCTGACGAACCCCTCGGGGATCGCGCGCACGCGGTCGAGAACTTCGAGCAGGCGAGATTCCGGGGCCGCGGTCAGAGGCCGGGGCCGAAGGCGTCGATGATCCGGTTCTGGAACTCGCTCAGCTCTTCCGGTGAGATGAAGTAAGTCGGCGGGGTGAGGAAGAGGCCGTCGGCGCGCTCAGCCGTCTGCTCAACCCGGGCCCGGACCTTGTCGAGCGGGCCGGCGGCGCAGTAGGTGTCGACCATCTCGTCGCTGATCGCGGCCGGGACGGCGGCGAGGTCGCCTCGGCGGAAGGCGTCGCCGGCGGCGACGGCATTGTCGGCGAAGCCATGCAGCTCCCAGAGCGGCATGTAGGTCTTGACCGTGGCATAGAAGGAGATCGTGCGCCGGGCCATCTCGATCGCCCGCCCCTCGTCGTCGTCGATCGCGCAGCAGACCGTCGGCAGGTAGTCGAAGTCTTTGCGTTCGCGGCCAGAGCGCGCCAAGCCGGTCTCGAAGGCATCGACGACGACCTCATCGATCCAGCGCAGGCTCTGGATCGGATGCCCGATCAGCCCGTCGGCGACGTCGCCCGCCATCCGCGCCATCCCACCCTGGACGGCGGCGGTGTAGATCGGCACCGACTCGCGCGGCGCCGGGTGCGGCCGGATCCAGCCCTTGATGTCGATGTCGTAGTAGTCGCCCTCGTAGCGGATCGGCTCGCCCAGGCTCGCCTGCTGCATGATCAGCCGCGTCGCCTCGATCGCCTCGCGCAGGTGCGGCGCGGGTTTGCCGTAGTCGGCGTTGTGCCAGGTCTCGTTCAGGCGTTTGACGCCAGCGCCCATCCCAAGCCGGAAGCGCCCACCGGCCATCTCGTCGATGTCGAGCGCGGTGACGGCGTGGATGAAGGGGCTGCGGGTGAAGGCCCAGACGATGCCGGTGGCGACGTCGATCCGCTCGGTCTTGGCGGCCAGGTAGGCGGCCTGGGTGGCGGCGCTGCGGAAGAGCTCAGGCGCCCAGACGCACTCGACCCCGGCTGCCTCGGCCCGCAGCGTCTCGGCCTCGAGGTCGGCGACCGTGGTGCCGATCGCGGCGACGGAAATCCGATCCAGCGCTCCCATCAGCCCAGCCCCCTCTTAAGCCAGGGCCGGCTCGGCGGCCCTGGCGAGAACCGCGTCGGCGACCCGCTCGCGGTGCCACTTGGCATCGCCGAAGAGGGAGGCATTGGCGCGGCCGCGCTTGAGGAAGAAGTGGAGGTCGTGCTCCCAGGTGAAGCCGATGCCGCCGTGGACCTGGATCGAGGCGTCCGGGACGCGCCAGCCGGCGTCGGAGGCGTAGGCCTTGGCCATCGAGGCCGCCAGCGGCAGCGACTCGGGCTCGGCATCGGCCGCCCAGGCAGCGCCGTAGACGGCGGAGCGGGCGTTCTCGGTCTCCAGCAGCATCTGCGCGCAACGGTGGGAGACGGCCTGGTAGGAGCCGATCTGGCGGTCGAACTGCTTGCGGTCTTTGGCGTACTCAACCGCCATCTCCATCGTCCGCTGGGCAACCCCGGTCGACTCGGCGGCGAGGGCGACGCAGAGGCGGAAGAAGACGGGGTAGTACTCGGGGCCCTCGGCCGGCATCGAGTCGGCGGCAGCGACGCGGACGCCCTCGAAGCTGACGGTCGAGAGGCGGCGGGTGATGTCCAGCGAAGTTTCCGGTGTGACCGAGACGCCAGCGGCGCCGCGCTCGACGATGTGGCGCCTGCCGTCGGCGGTGGCGACGACGAAGAAGTCAGCGCTGGCCGCGTCGGCGACCAGCACCTTCTTGCCGTCGAGGACGATGCCGTCGCCATCGGCCTTGGCCTCCATCGTGAAGACGCCGATGGTCGCCGGCGAGCCCGCGTCCCAGAGCGCCGGGACGCCGCGCAGCTCGCCGCCCGCCAGCGGCCGCAGGAAGCGCTCGCGCTGGTCGTCGGAGCCGCAGAGGCTGAGGGCGATGCTGACGATCGCGTTGGAGAAGAGCGGTGAGGGAGCGAGCGCGTAGCCCATCTCCTCGAAGAGGACCGCGAGGTCGACAATGCCAAGGCCCTGTCCGCCCCACTCCTCCGGCACCGCCAGCCCGGTCCAGCCGAGCTCGGCCATCTCGGTCCAGTCGGCGGGATCGAAGCCGTCGTCGCTCGCTGCCAGCTCGCGGATGCGCTCGGATTTGTAGCGCGCCGCGAGAAACTCGCGCGCGGTCGAGCGGATCGCCTGCTGCTCGTCTGTGAGGTCGAAGTACATAGTCAGGACAGGATCGCGCTCAGCGCATCCTCGGCAGGCCGAGCACGCGCTCGGCGATGATGTTCTTGAGGATGTCGGTGGTGCCGCCCTCGATCGAGTTGGCCCGCGAGCGCAGGAACCCGTACTGCCAGGCGCCGTTGGCGATCGCCTCGGCAGAGCCCCGCGTCAGCGGCGCGTAGGCGCCCTCGATGTCGAGCGCGAGCTCGGTCAGGTCCTGGTTGATGTCGGCCCACTGCCACTTGCCGAGCGAGCCCTCGGGGCCGGGGATGCCGGACTCCATCGTCTTGGTCAGGCCGCGGTAGGCATTGAGCCGCATCGTCTCGGCCTCGATGTAGAGCTGGGCGATGCGCTGGCGGTAGTAGGAGTCGTCGGCCGCGCTGCCGCCGTTGACCCGGACCTCCTGGGCCAGCCGCGCCAAGCGGTCGAGGCTGTTGTGGATCTGGGCGATCGCGCCGAAGGCAAGGCCGGCGCGCTCGTTCATCAGCGTCGTGATCGCCACCGACCAGCCGTTGCCGACACCGCCGACGACGTTGGCGTCGGGGATCCGCGCTTCGTCCATGAAGACCTCGTTGAACTCGCCCTCGCCGGTGATCTGGACCAGCGGCTTGGCTTCGACCCCCTCCTGCTCCATGTCCATCAGGAAGTAGGTCAGCCCCTTGTGCTTGGGGGCGTCGGGGTCGGTGCGGGCGACCAGCATGCACCACTTCGCGTACTGGGCAAACGTGGTCCAGACCTTCTGCCCGCTGACCACCCATTCGTCGCCGTCCTTGACCGCGCGGGTCTTCAGCGAGGCGAGATCGGAGCCGGACTCGGGCTCGGAGAAGCCCTGGCACCAGATCTCCTCGCCGGTCAAGATCGGCTCCAGGTAGCGCTGCTTCTGCTCGTCGCTGCCGTGGGCGATGACGACCGGGCCGCCCATCGCCAAGCCGAGCACGTTGGCGGGGCTCGGCGCCTCCTGCCGGGCCGCCTCGCCGACGAAGATCGCCTGCTCGATCATCGTCGCGCCGCGGCCGCCGTACTCCTTCGGCCAGGAGATCCCGGCCCAACCGGCGGCGTGCAGCTTCAGCTGCCACTCGCGGCGGAAGGCCATCACCTCGTCGAGCCCCGCCTCGGGCTCGGGACCTGGGTGGTTCTCTTCCAGCCAGGTGCGAACCTCGTCGCGGAACTCGGTCTCAGATGGCGACAGCGTCAGGTCCATCGGCGCGGAGCATATAGGGAGTTGGCCAGGCAGCCAGGGTGTCGGCTCGGCTCAGTTTGTGACACAGACCTTGAAGCCGAATTTTTCCGCTGAGTTATTGGCCTTCTCAATGCCAGCGGGAGTTTCTTTCCCGAGCTTGGCCGAGTTGTTTTCGAGTTCTTCAATTCCTTCTTCGAGTGGGTCGAGAATCGCGTTGACTTCTTCCTCTTCTCCACTCGGGGCGCCAAGAGCTCTGAGTTCTTCTGCCTCGGAGCTGAATACTGGAGCGAGCTTGGTCTGCGCGAATTCGCTCAAGGCATCCGCCGATTCGATGCCTTTATTGGCTCCGCTCTTCTTTAAAAACGCTCGTAACTCATTTTCGAAAGTTTCGTGATGTTTGGTGCATATGACATCGCCCTGCTTGATGAATTCCGCTTTCGTCAGCGAACTGGTGCTGCTGTCGTCGCTGCTGCTCCCGCACCCCGCGATCAAACCGACCGCGAGAGCGCCAACGATCAATGCGATCAGTCGCTTGCTCACAATCTCTCCTCTACATCGTTTCCCGGAGAGTTAAAAACTACATATTTCTTTAGTAGTTTGCATTCACAGATGATTTCTCAAGCGCTTCGACAAAAAGGGCGCCCCGGGGGGCGCCCTTTTCACATCAACTTCTGCAGCTAGACCTATTCTTCGCCGCAGGTCGTCAACCCGTATTCGCGGGAGAGTTCATTGGCTTCGCCAAAGGCGTTTTCGCCGTTGGAGCTGAATAGGGCGTTCGGATCTTCTTCGGCCTTTTCGACCCCTTCTTCGGCTGCTTCGAGGATCGCGTTGACCTGATCTTCTTCGCCGCTGGGCGCGCCCAGGGCACGGATGCCTTCGATCTGGGTCGTCACCGCCGGGACCAGGACCGTTTCGGCGAGTTCGGCAGCCTGGGCTTCGGTCGGCTGCGTGTTTTCGCTGAGGTGGTGTTCCTTGCCGAAAGATTCGAAGCCGGCTTCGATCTGCTTATTGCCCGTGGCGCAGATCGCGTTGCCCTGCTTGACGAATTCAGCCTTGGTCAGTGAGGCGGTGCTATCGGTGCTGTTGTCGCTGCTGCTGCCGCATCCGGCCGCGATCAGTGCGATCGCGAGGACGCCGGCAGCTGTTGCGATAAGTCGCTTGCTCATTTTCTCCCCTTGGATTGGGTGGCGGGAATAGGCAGTTTTACAGTGAAGGGACTTAGATCCGCTCGATCAAGGTGCCGGTGCCGAGTCCGCCCCCACAACACATCGTGACCAGGCCCATCTCCTTGTCGGTCCGCTCCATCTCGTGCAGGAGGGTGGTGATCAGGCGGGCGCCGGTCGAGCCGAGCGGATGGCCGAGGGCGATCGCGCCACCGTTGACGTTGACCCGGTCCATGTCGGGGTCGAGCTCGCGGCGCCAGGCGCCGACGACCGAGGCGAAGGCCTCGTTAATCTCGACCAGGTCGATGTCGTCCATCTTCATCCCGTTGCGCTCGAGCAGCTTCCGGGTCGCCGGGATCGGGCCGGTCAGCATGATCACCGGGTCGACGCCGACCGTGGTCTGGTCGTAGATCCGCGCCCGCGGCGTCAGCCCCAGGGCGTCGGCCTTCTCCCGCGCCATCAACAGCACCGCGGCGGCGCCGTCGGAGACCTGGGAGGAGTTGCCGGCGGTGATCTTGCCGTCCTCCTTGAAGGCGGGCTTGAGGTTGGCGAGTCCCTCCAGGGTGGTCTCGCGCAGGCCCTGGTCGGTCGTGTAGGTGTCGCCGTTGACGCTGAAGGGGACGATCTCACGCTCGAAGCGCCCCTCCTCGGTCGCCTGGGCGGCGAGCTGCTGCGAGCGCAGGCCGAGCTCGTCCAGCTCCGAGCGGGGGATCTCCCACTGGTCGGCGATCATCTCCGCCGAGAGGCCCTGCGGGATCAGGTTGTAGCGCTCCAGCAGCGCCGGCGAGAAGGGGTTGCCGTGCTCTTTCATCACCTCGTAGCCGTCGGCAAAAGAGATGTGGCCCATGTGCTCGACTCCGGAGCCGATCGCGACGTCGTGGACGCCGGTGGCGATCAGCGCTGCGGCGAAGTTGACCGCCTGCTGGGCGGAGCCGCACTGGCGGTCGATCGTGGTCGCCGGCGTCTCGATCGGCAGCCCGGCCTCAAGCCAGGCGTTGCGGCCGATGTTGACCCCCTGCTCGCCGAACTGCTGGGCGCAGCCGGTGACGACGTCGCCGGTCTCGGCCGGGTCGACGCCGGAGCGCTCGAAGAGCTCGCCGTAGACCTTGGCCAGCAGGTTCGAGGGATGGAGGTCCTTGTAGTAGCCCTTCTCGGGGTGGCCGCGGCCGATCGGAGTCCGAACCGCCTCGACGATGACGACCTCGCGGCCGCCGAAACTGCCTTTGCCGTTGTCTGCCATGGAAGTCTCCGTTCCTCTCAAAGTTCCGCGGGCGCAAGCTCGCCCCGTATACATAACGATACCGATTGACTGGTCAGTCAACCAGGACTGGCCCGGGGGTCGGGCGGCATCGAGCTTCTGCGGATTGATAGGAACCCGGGCATATGACTACGAACCAGGGGTACGAGAGTCCGGGGATCGCGGGGAGCGGGGCAATTGCCACCGGTCTGGCTGCCGTCTCGACAACCACAGCCGACACGATCCTGCTGGCGCGGAGCGAGGCCTCGGCCTGGCGCGCCGAGGAGAAGATCGTCGCCGCCTGCGCCAAGATCGAGGGCGCTGAGCCGTCACGCCTGCGGGTCACGACCGACCCGGCCGACCTCGCCCACTGCGACGTCATCGTCGAGGCGATAGTCGAGGAGGTCGAGCCCAAGGGCGAGCTGCTCAAGACCGTCGCCGTCGCTGTCCCGGGCGCGGACCTCGCCACCACCACCTCGTCGCTCAGCATCGCCGCGATCGCCGCCGCCAGCGGCACCGAGAGCCGGCTCTTCGGCCTCCACGTCTTCAACCCGGTGCCGCGGATGAAGCTGATCGAGGTCTGCTTCCCTGAGGGCGTTGGCGCCCGCGAGCAGGCGCTCGCCTGGTGCGCGGCCCTGGGCAAGACCGCGGTCGAGGTCCCCGACCAGGCCGGCTTCGTCGTCAACCGCCTGCTCTTCCCCTACCTCTTCGACGCCGTGCGGCTGCTCGAGCGCACCGGCATGGAGGCGGGAGAGGTCGACTCCTGCATGAAGCTCGGCGCCGGCCACCCGATGGGCCCGCTCGCCCTGCTCGACTTCGTCGGCCTAGACGTGGCCGAGGCGATCGGCGACGCCCTCTACGCCGACTCCAGCGAGGCCGCCCACAAGCCCCCGGGGCTGATCGTCGAGATGATCGGCGAGGGCAAGCTCGGCCGCAAGAGCGGCGCCGGGTTCTACGAGTACGACTGAGCCGTTCGCACCGCCTCGCTTGAGCCCACGTAGGGCGCCAGGACCAGATAGACGAGCTGGGGCTCAAGGCCCGCCAGCGATTCGCCGCGCAGGAGCAGCCAGTTGATCACGGAGAAGACTCCTCCGACCAGGGCCATCTCGACTACGCCGGGAAGCCCCGGCACGTCCGGGCCAGGCGTCCCGCGCACGACGTAGAGCATTTCGGCGAGCCGCTCCTTGGCGGCGAGGCTCTGGCAGGTTGCGTTGCCCGTGGCCGTCACGTCAAGGCTGAGCAGGCGGGTCTCGTTGGGAAAGCTATCCGCGAATTCGATGGCGACGCCGATCGAGCCCGCGACCTTGTCCACCCAGGCCTTCTCCCCGGCACAGGCTTCATGGATACAGGCGACCAGGCGCTCGAAGATTTCTTTGTGGGCCGCCGCGAGGCACTCGCCGCGGTTGGCAAAGTGCTCGTAGAAGGTGCCGCGGGAGACACCTGCCCCGTTGATGATCCACTCGACGGTGGTGGCCGTGTAGCCGCGGACGGCCACCGAGTCGGCCAGGGCCACGATCAGCCGCTGCCGTTGGTTCTCGACAACCTCCGCGGGCGTGAGCCGGTGGCGGCCGCGCGGCAACGAAGGCCGGCCGAACTCCCCCCACTCCCCCTGACTGGATTTTTCCCCTTTCAAGCCCTAGCCTGCCCTTCTGGACACAAACGCCCCGGGCGCCAGTAAAAGGGATCGACGCCCGGGGTCGTCTGCTTGATCGTGATGCCGCCGCCGGGAAAGTTGGGGGCGACATCAATCTCGGCGTCTGCTGCCACGAGCGACGCCTCAAGCTCTTGACAGTTCCCTGCCCGCAATGCGGACCGGAGGAAGAATAAACAGTGCGCGACTTAAATGTCAAGTTGCGTACCTAAGTAAGCATCTCGTGTTTAAGCGAATGCGGGAACGGCAAAACGACCCGAGCAGTGCCGGGTCGTTTTGCTCCCCAATTTTCCCCTGCTACTGAAGCGCTGCGCCGCTGCTCAGCGCTTGAGGCGGGGGTGCTTCTTCGCCTTGCCCTGCTTCCCGCACTGCGCCTTGAGCACCGGGAACTGATTGGCGTGCCTGCCGTTCTGGCCTTCGAACCTCACCGTCGCCCGGTGGGGCGCGCGACAGAGGTCCCTGCTGTTGACCAGCAGGCTTTTGCTGCCGCCTTTCATGATCAGTTCGAACTTGCTCACCGGGGCGTCGGGGACCGCTTCGAAGGTGCTGCGGATCCCCCCTTTGACCGAGTCGATCCGGCCTTCGAGGTCGACGTCGACCTGCCCGTGCAGAGCCGCCACCAGATCCGGCAGGCGGTGGCTGCTGGACTTGAGGTAGACCGGCCCTTCCAGCGGCTGGTCGAGCAGAGGAGAGAACGCCTTTGCGTAACCGTAGATCGAGCCTTCCGGGCACCCGTCCGCCGCGAACTGCGGCCTCGTGCAGACCGTGTTGATGTGGTTCTGGGCGAGGAACTCCGAGTGCGGCAAGGCCACCGAGACGTTGCCGATGTTGGCATCGCCGGCGCGAGCGGTGACGGTGGCCTGCAGCGACGGGTAGTCGTTTCGCTTGGTGCCCCCCACCAGCTTCAGGCCGATTTTCGGCTCGAAGCCGAGGGCGGCACAGCCGGACACCTGGTAGGGCGAGGAACGATGAGCGGTCAGGCCCGCCGCCGCGCTGATGCCGACACCGGCGGC
Source organism: uncultured Conexibacteraceae bacterium (assembly GCA_964401995.1). Lineage (GTDB taxonomy): Bacteria > Actinomycetota > Thermoleophilia > Solirubrobacterales > 70-9 > DATCBF01. Next base: position 78,020 of record CAYOAP010000011.1, read on the forward strand.
ATCGACGGTGAGGGGCCCACCAATCTGGGCGCCCTTGATCTCGGCGCCGACCGTGGAGGGGTTGCAGTTGGTCGGATTCTGGACGAACCCTGGGCGGTCGATCTCGACATGGACCTTCTGGTATTCGATCCGGATGCCCTGGAGGATCTGGGGCAGCGGATCCGAGCTGACCGTGACCTGCGTGGTCTGGGGATCGATCGCGATCCCCGACCGCACGGCAACCGTGCCGAGGTCGAAAGGCCCGGCCTGGGCGGGGACTTTGACGACCAGCGAGTAGGGGTCGCCCTTATATGGACCGGCGAGGTAGACCGCAGTCGGCTCCTTGCCGGCCTGCGGGACCCAGAGCGAGGAGCCGCCGGCACCCACAGCCACGGTCGTGGACCCGATCCGTGAGCCCGACGGGCAGGCGCCAGTGGCGGCAGCCGCGTCGGCACAGAGGGGCACGCCGGCCAGTTTCGCGAGCTGGCCGTGGGGCAGGGACACGTCGATCTGAGACAGGTTCTGCTGCCCGCTTTCGCGACCGACGTTCATCGCGAAGGTGGACGGGGCACCTGCCGTCGCTCCGGTCACCCCAGCGTCGAAGGAGGGCGTGAACTGGGTTGCCCGATCGCAACCCTGGTTGATCGCGAACGACGATTTGACGATCACCGGCGAATCGTTTGACCAAGGCGTCAGTTCGGCCCGGGCCGCCTCGGTGCCACAGGTCGGCGGCATCGCCAGCACCCCGCGCGACCCTCCCTTGAGGTGCAGATGGAAGGAGGAGAACGGCAGCTGCGGGGTTTCTTCGAAGGTGGTGCTGATCTGCCCGGTGGCGGGATCAAGCGTGACCTTGCCGGCCAGCTTGACCGTGATGCCATGGCCCTGAAGCACCACGTACATCGCCAGCAGCGAATTGAACGGATTGTCATTCTGCTTCGCGAGGTAGACGGTTCCCTGCAGCGGATCGGCCAGCAACGGCGTCTCGACTTCCGCCGTGCCGATTTTTGAGGCGTCGGGACAGGCGGGGTCTTCGTTGTCGAAGTGGATCGGGCTCGTGCTGGTCAGGCCGATCTCCTGCGGTGAGCAGGAGGCGAGCCCGTCGGCGGCTCCCGAGTTGACCGAGATGCCCTCGGGCAGCGTCACATGCGCCGTGCGCAGGTCGGAGGTGGCGATTCCGTTGGGGTTTTCGCTCTGAGGCACGTTGAGCGTGAAGTCGAGCCCGCTGGCTCCGCCAGCGACCTGACTGGTCGGCTGGGCGTCGATCGAGGGCGTGAACGGCACCGCCGAGCAGCCGGTCGGCGTCGGTTCGGTCGATTCGGCTTTGTAGTGCTGATCGAGGTTTTCGTAGTAGGTGAGGTCCAGCTTTATAGGCTTCGGCCCGTCGCACACGGTCGGATTGCGCATGAACGATTTCTGCTGCGCAAGCGGCAGGGCGGGGACGAAGGGAATCGGCCCGATCAGGCAGTTCGAAGCGCTGCCTTCTGGGATGATGCAGCCGCCGCCGCGATCATGGGCCGCCGGATCGCCCCAGATCGTCACCTTGACAAAGCTGATCGGCGACTCGGTGGGGATCTCCGGCGTCAGGGCCTCGAGCCCGAAATCGGAGGTCGTGCGCGGATTGATGTTGATCGGAACCAGCGGAGCGCCATTGACGGCGATCGCGACCGTTCCCGGCGCGCCAGGGGGCGGGACGATGTTGTACAGATAGCCATGAAGCGGCAGTCCCGGCGCGGACAACGAGTGGATGGCTTCGACGCTGCCGACGATCGACGTCGCCGGACAGTTGAGCATTGCCTGCTGTCCGGTAATTGCCGCCGCTTCCTGAGTACAGGTGGGATAGGAGGCGGGCGTCCCGATGACTCCAGGAGGAAGGTTCAGGTCAATGGACTGGGGAATGCCGTCCGGTTTCGGACTGGTGGGGCTGAGGGTCTTGAGGCTGAGGGTGGTGGTGACGTCGGCGTGGGCCCCAGCCTGGTTGGTGGTGGATGAGGTCGAGAAAAGTTCGATTTTCGGTTCGGCCTGAGCGATCGAGGCGCCCAGCGCCATCGTCGTGAGGATGACGAGCGTCGCGACAATGGCAGCGCCCTTCCTGGCAAAGGTGAGGTCGAGTGCAGTCATGCGATCCTTTCGGTCGGAGGTAGGTCCGGTGGTGGCTGGGTGCGCGTTCACGACCCACCTCCATGGCCGCCGGCCGACGGTCGCTTCAGAATCAGGCTCCTCCGGATCGGAGCGGGCGCCTCCGAGTAGACGATCCTCAACGAGATTTTCAGCTGAGCGCCCGCCTCAAGCGCTTTGCGCCCAGCTGCGGTAAGAGCGACCGGGACCTTGACCGCCCCCGGCAAGGAGGCCTCCTTTTCCCCGGCCAGAACGGTTCCGGGCTGGCCGTCCACCCTGGCACGCCCACTCACCTTGACCAGGCCCGACCGGTTCACCGTCACCGAGACCGCGACCGTCCGCCCCTTCGCGAGCGCGACACGCTGCTTATGGGTGAGCGACTTGACGCTGAAGGCGCCGCTCGGCTCATCCACTTCGTTGCCGACACCGGACGACCTGAGGCTCTGCCCCGAGGTCAGGGATGGCGGGCTGGCCGACGGAGGCTGGCAGGTTTCCGCCAGCGGGTCGCATGGCGGTGCGGCCGACTCGAGCGGCGGAAGAATCGACCCTACGCGTGCGTCATAGACGTCAATGTGGCCTTCGTCGGTGTCGCGGGAGGGATCCAGCGTTTCCTTCGTCGAGAAGAAGACATCGTTGCCGGACACGCTGTTGTCGATGAAATTGGCGTCCGCCTGCGCCCCGCCCGGTGGCGTGACCAGCGAGACATCGCCCGTCGCCGTGTCGATCGAGTAGATGTCTGCCCGACCGCCATCCGTGTCTTCGGACGAGAGAGAGTCCACCATCTGAGAAAACAGGCGAGAGCCGTCGGGCGTGATGCCCCGGCACAGCGGGATCGAACCCGAGATCGTTCCAGCTCCGCTCCCTCTCTCACAACCCAGACTCGGTTCGTTGGCGGTGTTGTCGTCGGCCAGGAGGCCCTGCCGAATCCGGCGCACCCCCTGACCCTGGCGCCAGACGAAGAGGTCACGGGCACCGTCGGCGTCCACCCCACCCCGACCCGCTGGCAGAGAGTAGTTGGTGGCGAGCAGGAACGCGATGGTCTTTCCATCGGTACTCATGTCGGGCCACATGCGAGCGCCGCTCGTGTTGGTCAAGCTGCCGGCGGCGGTTCCGGCGTCGGTGCCGTTCGTCGCCGAGGTGACTCCAGCTCCGGCTGGAGCCAGATAGGTCGTCGTCCCGGCCGTCAGATCGCGCACATAGAGGCTCTGCTGACCGTCGGTGTCGTTGGGGTTGAGAACGTCGCCGCTGACAAAGACGACGTGGCTGCCGTCGTCGGAGACGTTGGAGAACTTCGCGGCGCTCGGGCTGGTGCCCGCGTTGCTGGCATTGTCGTTGCACACACCTGGGCTGGAGGCACAACTCGGGTCGCTGACCGTGACGCGGCTCAGCTCCTGGCCCGGGACCGCGTTCTCGTCGTAGACGTAGATGTCGCTGACCGTGTCGAGGTCGCCGGTCGAGACGCCGTCGCCCACCATCTTCTGCGCGGTGCTGAAGAACACCTTGCTCCCGTTCGCGGAAGCTCCCTCGAACAGCTTGTTCGCGGCCGTCTGCGGGGTGCCGGTGAAGGCGGTTTTCGAGGCCCAGACCACCTGGTCGCCGGCCGGGGTCATGCGGACCTGGTAGACGTCGATGGTGGCGTCGGTATCGCCGCTGACCATCTGCGCGCTTCCCGGCGCTCCGAACGTCACCGCGGTGCCGTCGCTGGAGATTGCGTTCGACCGGCTGAGCGGGGACGGGGCCGGGGTCGCCGGAACCCCGAAGGCGGATCCGTTGGGAAGTTTCGTGACCAGGGTCGGCGCGCCGCCCGCCGAGGTAACTCGATAGATCGCTTCACCGCCTGGACTTGAGATTCCCGGCACCAATATTGCCTTGGTCGCGAAATACGTGATCGAGCCGTCGGGCGCGCTCCCCAGATATTCGTTTTCGGAGGTGTCCGTGCGGATTTTGGGCCCGGCGAGATCGAACGCTCCCGATAGATAATCAACAGTGTCGTCTGCCGGATCGACACTGTAGAGACCACCGCGCGTCGAAGACAGATCGGGCTGCTGGTCGAGCGGCGTGTTGGTGACTGGATCCAACGGGCTAATCGCCGTCCGGTCGCGCTGACACTGGAAGCTCAGCACCGGGTTACCTTCTGCCGGAAGGTCGAAGAGGTACACGCCCCTGGCGGAGATCTTGGCGCAGTCGGTGCGATCGGCAAGCGGCGTCTTCTCTTCCCAGCCGTGGCTGGTTCGGGTCGCGATCAGCGGGTCCGCTCCCCCGCCGTCCCTCACCATGCCGGGAAGGGTCGAGTTGGGTCCGCCGAGGCTCAGGGCGATCCGGCTGCCGTCCGGGGCGGACTGTTCGAGTCTGCGGGCGACTGAGTGGGGAGCGGTGCTGGGACCGGTGCTGCCCCATACGCCACCATCAATAAAATCGTAGTTAAGACCATCCGCCGGGCTGACCAGCTCGTAGCCGCTGATCCCAGGCGGCGGAGGCGTCGCGGTAGTAGTGAACGACTGGTCCACGCTGGCCGGTTCGCCGGTGGTGTTCTTCGCCACCAGGCGGAAGTGGTAGGTCGAGGCCGGTCCCAGGCCGGTGATCGTCTGACTGACGACGGTGCTGCCCGCACTTGCCGAGATCGTGCCGTCGGGAATCGGCGTCGAGGTGCCGTAGCTCGCCGTCGGACCGTATTCGAAGCGGTAGGTGGTGTTCTGGTTCTGGGGGTTGATCCTGGCGACCAGCTTCGCGGTGGTTTCGCCGACGTGCTCGGCCGCGACCCCGGAGAGGCCGGGAGCCGCCGCTTCGGTCGTGAACGTGGTTTCGCCCGACGTGGCGACGCCACCCCCGAACGCCTTGATCGCGGCCAGGCGCACGTGGTAGAGCGTCGACGCCTGTAGGCCGGTCACGGCCTGGGTCACGGGGACTTCGACCGCACCGCTGCCGGCGGCGGCGTCGGCGAGCGGCGCTTTCGTCCAGGTGGTGCCGTTGATCGAGTATTCGAAGTGGTACCCGGTCGACATCCCGGTCGGGTTGACGCCCCCGTTCAGCGTCGCCGTCGAAGCCGTGACCGCGCTCGCCGCGGCGATCGTCGCCGTCGGCGCCGGCACCGCGTTGTTGGTCAGGGCCAGCACCTGGCTGGCGCCGGTGGTGGTCGAGAGGTAGATCGGGCTGCCGCCGGACTTGACGGCAAGGCCGTTGACGACGGCGATCCCGGCCCCGGAGGCATGGGTTTCGACCAGCGTCGCGGAGTTGTCGAACTCCAGCACCCGCCGCTCCGCCGGCGTTTCGTTCGTCTTGACCACGTAGACGTGTTCGTTGCTGGGATCAACGGCGACGTCGGTCGGGGTGGCGGTTTCCGTGCCCGCTATCTGACCGGGCGCGTAGACCGAGGGCGAGGTGGCGGAGGGGTTGAACTTCTGCACGCGGAAGTTGCTCGCCGACTCGACGGTGTAGATCGATCCACCGCCGTCGACTGCGACCCGGGTGGGACCGCCGTTGCCGAATTCGCCCCCGAACTGCCCCGCTGCCGACCCGGTGGCGCCGATCTTGCAGGTGTCGGCTGCCGGGCAGATCTCATAGCCGGTGCCGGGCGTGGTGGCGTCGACGTCGAAGCCGAAGGTGCTGACGAAGGCGCCGGCACTGCTGAATTTCTGGATGCGCAGGTTGGTGGTGTCGGCGACGTAGACGTTGCCGCTGACCGGGTCGACGGCCGGGTAGCCGACGGCGGCGGCGAACTGGCCGCCGCCAGCACCGGCCGCGACTGCCGTTTTGCAGTTGGCGGCGACGGCGCAGGTCTCGAAGGTCGTTACCCCGCCGGTGGTCACGTCCCAGCCCGCGGCCCAGGTGAATTCGCCGCTGGCGGTGTACTTCTGAATCCTGCGGTTGCCCTGGTCGGTGACGTAGACGGCGCCGGTCGACTGGTCGATGGCGATGCCCTGGGGGGCGTTGAGGTCGCCGCCGTTGGCCGTCGTCGCGGTTGTGATGCCCGCCTTGCAGGTATCCAGTGAGGCGGCCGTGCAGACCTCGAAGCCGGTGCCGACCGTGGTCGAGTCGACGTCCTGGCCCCAGGCGGCGATGAACGCCCCCGCCGAGCTGAACCGCTCGATCCGGTTGTTGCCGGAGTCGACGACATAGATGTCGCCGCTGGCCTGGTTGACGGCGACGCCACGCGGGGTCGTCAGCTGACCGCCGGCGGTACCGGTGGTTCCGATCGCTCCGGTCACCGTCTTGGGCGCGGCGCTTGCGACGGCCGTGAGCAGGCAGAAGCAGACGCCCAACGCAACCAGAAGTGCCGCGGGCCGACGGCTGTCGCCGATGCCAAAAATCGATCCCGCGGACGGTGCCTTCGCGTGGCGTCTCACTTGATATCTCTCCTGTCTCAGTGACCCTGGCCCTTAGTGCGCCGCCTGTGCGGTGCGCTCCCCTGGCCTGCCAGGTCCGTGTGTTCTTTTCCCATTCGCACTCGTTCCCAAATCGAGCGCGAGAGAAGGATAAACACAGCGCGTCTTAAATGTCAAGTGCAGTACCTAGAAGACGTCCAGGTGTTCCAAAACGGCCCACCAGGGAGCCGAATGCAGGCCAATTGGCAGGAAAAATCGGAGTGCTAAAAAGGCAGCACGGCGAGGCGCTCTGCCTCGGCGACACCGACGTACGGCGCCAGTGCCGCCTTCGTCACATCCGGCAGCAGCTCCTCGAGCCGCTCTGTTTCGCCAGCGACGATCCGCCTCGTGATCAGCGACGCCACACCGGCGACGACCGCCTGGTCGGTGTCCTCTCGAGGCGGCCTCCCCGACGGAGGAGGACCGGCGCCCTCTCGAAGCAGCGGCGCGAGCGTCTCGATCACCTTGCGGTGGTGATCGGCGATCGGCGGCCCCGCGGCCAAGGACTCGACCATGCCGAGGCGGGCGAGTTCGGGCTCCGAGGCGAGGAAGCGAAGCAGCACCGCCAAGGCCACGCGAACTCGCTCTGCCGCCACCTTCACCGGCTCGATCGCCGCCACCATTTCGGCCCGCAGATGAGCGGCGACGAGGTCGTAGGTGGCGAGGAAGCAGTCCTCCTTGCTCTCGAAGTGCTCGTAGAAGGTGCGTCTGGAGACGGCCGCGGCTTTGATCACGTGGGCAACGGTGGTGTCGGCGTAGCCACGCTCGTTGATCACCAAGACGAAGGCGGCGATCAATCGTTCACGATGATTGGCGGCGACGAACTCGCGCGGGAGGCCGTGCCGGCCGGCGGGCAGGCGCGCCAGTCGGAGGGCAAGCGGGTCGTCTGGTCCACCCCCCTTTTCGGCCATTGATGAACAGTATCGTCACCAAAGAACGATGATGTCGAAGCCGGCCTATCTGGGCGGCCGCTGGAGCTCGGCCATCGCCACCTGAAGGCCGAGATAGGGCCGCAGGACCATGAACATGATCTGGGGCAGCAGCTCGGTCAGGTCATCCTCGGCGCCGCGGAGCAGCCGTCCGACCACCTGCTCGAAGACAGCGCCGGCAAGGCCTTCGGCTGTGGCCCGGGAGAGCGACTCGGGATCGTCCAACTCCTGGCGACCCATATCGACAAGCTCGACGAAAGCGTCCGCGGTCGCATCGAATCGCTTCTGAAGCGCCTCGCTGCCGACATCGCGGCCACCCCCATGCACGCGTCCCCGGGCCGGGTTTTCCTGCCAGAAGTCGAGGATCGCGTAGCCGACCGCGCGTATCCGGTCCGCCCATGCCTCCTCACTGGCGAAGGCGGCAAGGGCGACGCCCATGTATTCCTCGTCGATGGCTTCCCAGGCCGCCAGGAAGCAGGCGTCCAGATCGGCGAAGTGGCGGGCGAAAATCACACGATCGATGCCGGCTCGATCGACGATGGCCTCAAGCCGGGCCCGCTTGTAGCCCACCTCCCCGACCACCTCGATGCAGGCCTCGACGATTCGCGTCCGCTCGTCGACGAGCGGCGCGTGGCCGGTCATCGCGACCCACCACGACGGACGGTGTGGGTGCCAGCGTTTAGTTCTTCTGGGCGGCGGTCATCGTCTCGGCCGCGGCGACATGCTTGGCCGCCGCCTCCCCCATGTAGGGGGTCAGGGCGAACTCGACGATGGCCGGAAGAGAGCTCTCTATGCGATCGCCCTCGCCGTGGAGCAGGCTCTTGTTGATCATCCAGACGATGCCGCCGACGACGATGTCCTCCATCGACTCGGGCAGGTCGGCGCCCATCGGGGAGTTCCGCCGGCCGAGGCGGAACAGCGGGTCGAAGCGACGCAGCGCCAGCTCGTAGTGATCGAGGGCAACCGGGCCCGCGCTCTGCGATTCGCAGAGGCAGACCCGGGCGAGGGGCGGATTCTCGGCGACGTAGCCGAGGAAGGCGGCAAGGCCGACGCGCACCTTTGCCTCCCAGGCGCCGGTCTCGGCTTCGGTTGTCTCGAGAACCCTGCGCACAGCCTCGTCGGCGGCCTCGTCGAGAATCGCGACGAAGAGCGCTTCCTTGCTCTCGAAGTGCTCGTAGAAGGTATGCCGGGCGACACCCGCGGTCTTCACAATCTGGGTGAGAGAGGTGGCGGCAAAGCCGCGCCCGACGACCAGCCCCGTCATCGCCACCATCAGGCGATCGCGCTGGTGCCGGGCGACGAAATCGCGGGGCAGATGATGCCGACCCGGCGGCATGCGCGTCAAATGCGAGAGCTCTTCGGGCGCCAACTCCACGACCGAAGGGTAGCGATCGGCGTAGAGGCCACCCACTTTCCGGCGCAAAGCCGGTGCCGACTGACCGTTTAGGCACCACCCTGTACCCAAGACTACAGGGATCGTTCCTATTAATTGTGGTTGGTGCCTGTGATGCCAGCTGTCTTCCCTCCAGCGGCACCTCCAATCTCCACGATAGAGGAACAACGTCGTTTCAGCTTGGTTTTCGACGAAATCGGAGGCCGTCAGCTGACTGCGCCGCGGCGCTTGCCGCTCAGATCCCAGATCACGTCCGCTTCGGAGATCTGCTGGCGGCTGGCCGAGGCGGCGACCTCGTCCCAGGGCAGCTCGGCCTCTGGGAGGTCGTCCCAGCGGGCCAGGTCGAGGGCCTCCAGCGAGCCCTGAAGCGCTGGGCCAAGATGCTCCTCGGAGCGCAGCAGGGCTCTCATCACCTCAAGCTGCTTGTCGCTCAAACGGACAACCAGGGACGGCCTCGATCCGGTTCTCGCGAACCGACTCGACCCGGATCGTGTAGCCGTTGGAGGTGGTCGTGTCGCCGCGCTTGGGCAGCCGCCCGAGCTCGCTCTGCCCGTACGTAAAGATTCGTACACGAACCGCCTTGTTCTTTAGAGTCGCCGCGCCTCAAGCAGAGTGGCAACGTCCTCCAAATCGCGGCTGCGTCCAGACTCCCGCTTCAGCCGGATCAAGTCGTCGAACCCGATGGCGCGCACCGAGACGCCCTCGACGATCGCCTCCACACCGCGCGGCCGCATCTCTTCATAAGGGCGCCCGCCGGGGATCTCGCTCGGATCGAACAGGTCGAGGCCGCCCGCAGTCGTGCGCAGGGTGAAGTTGCCGCCTTTGAATAGATCCTCCGGGTCGCGCGGATCGACGTCCAGCAGGTCCGCATCGACCCCGAAGAGAGTTGCGCCCAGATCTCGAAGCGCCCCGGCTAGGCGCTTCATGTTGTCGCGAGTCCACTCGACGAGGATGTCCACGTCGCGGGTATTGCGCACGTGGCCGTGCACATTGACCGCGACCCCGCCGATCGTCAGGTACTCCACCTCGTGGCGCTCCAGCGCCTCAAAGATCCGGACTGGATCCAATGGCCCCCGATCGAGCTCCGACGGCAGGTCTTCAAGCATCTTCAATCCTGCGCTCGCCCAGTGGCTGCAGAGCGGTTCGTGCCAGCCGGTCGCCGAACCGCATCCACGCGAACAGGCTCGCCAAGCGCTCTGAAGGTGTAAGCAGAGCCTCGGCCGCGAGATGGGTGGGATCGGCCTCGCTGCCGCCTAGCGCTCGCAGCTCGATGGCAGGTTCAAAGCCCAGAGCCGTCAAGCAGGCCGCAAAGCGCTCGAAAGAGGGCGACTCGTGGCCATTCTCGATGCGGCTGATGGCCGGCGCGGCAATTCCCGTCCTGATCGCGAGCTGGCGCTGGGAGACGCCGGCGGCATGGCGGGCATCCCGCAAGGCCTTGCCAAGAGCCGGGGGCGGAGGGGCAGATCTGGTCTCCTGAAGAGAAGGCATAACGGATACGTTAACGCTGAATGCGCTAGCTGTCGAGCCCAGGAATCGGCTCGACCGGCAACTCGCCATAGATCGCCTCGAGCTCGCTCAGGTCCATCTTGTCCTGGGGCCTGCCCGCGAGGCGCTTGAAGCCGACGATGGTCGGCAAGGCGGCGAGGCGCACCGTCTGCCCCTCCCAATCGGTCGTATCCGCTCGTCGGGAAACGGTCTCGTAATCGAGCGGCGCCAAGCCCCCTCGCATGATGTCGATGATGCCGTGGCGGCTGTTGACGCGCAGGGTCTCGGCCCCGGCGATGTCCTCAATCGTGAGGATCTTGTCGTCGCGAAAGCGCCTGCCGTCAATGCGCTGCAGGAAGCGAAGCACCGCGGCGTCGGCGTCCGGGCCGTCGGGCACGAGCAGGTCGGAGTCCTTCGTCGCGCGCACGTAGCCGTGGAAGATGACGCTGAAGCCACCGATCACGACGTGATCCAAGCCGGCCGCCGTAGCGTCGGCAACTACACCGGCGAGGTCAGGTCCAGAGGGCTCGCTTGGGGGCATGGCCAGACTTCACGGACGCGGCGAGCAGCGACATCGCCTGCTGGGAAAGCCTCTGGCCCTGCTCAAGCCGCTGGGCCGGAGTAAGTGCCATGTTGGAGGCGCGCAGCTGCTCCGCCTCTTCGCGATTGATCGCAGCCCACTCGGCCTCGTTGCCGGGCGCGAGAAGAGGGCCGGTGCGGATTCGGGAACTCATCGACACAGATAGTAGCCCTGCAGGCGTTTTTAGCGGACAACTCCGCGGCGCTTGCCGCTCAGATCCCAGATCACGTCGGCCTCGGAGATCTGCTGGCGGCGGGCCGATGCCTCGACCTCGTCCCAGGGCAGCTCGGCCTCTGGGAGGTCGTCCCAGCGGGCCAGGTCGAGGGCCTCCAGCGAGCCCTGAAGCGCTGGGCCAAGATGCTCCTCGGAGCGCAGCAGGGCCCTCATCACCTCAAGCTGCTTGTCGCTCAAACGGACAACCCACATGCTGTACCTCCAGGGATTCGGCGGGGCGCGGGTTGCCCGGAAAAGCTAGGCGTCGCTACGGACGGAACCGCTGATGCGAACGGCCTCGATCCGGTTCTCGCGAACCGACTCGACCCGGATCGTGTAGCCGTTGGAGGTGATCGTGTCGCCGCGCTTGGGCAGCCGCCCGAGCTCGCCGAAGACGTAGCCGCCGACCGAGTTGTAGGCGTCGCTGTCGACCGGCAGCTCGATCCCGGCGTCGGCGAGGTCGCCGAGCGAGACGTGGCCGCGGACGAACCAGTCGCCGCTGGTCAGCTTGCGCAGGGCGGCGGCGCGGGGGTCGGTCTCATCCTCGATCTCCCCCACCACCTCCTCGAGGATGTCCTCGACGGTGACGATCCCGACCGTGCGGCCGTACTCGTCGACGACGACCGAGAGCGAGGTGCGCTGGACCTGGAGGTCGTGCAGGAGGTCGTCGAGCGGGCGCGTCTCCGGCACGATCACGGCGTCGCGGATGACCGACTCGATCGGCGCCTCCGCCCCGTCGCTCATATAGAGGCGGGCGAGGCTGTTGTTGTGGACGATGCCCTTGACCTTGTCGGGGTTGTCGTCTTCGATCACGACCAGGCGGGTGTGGCCGGAGGTGACGCAGCGGCGCAGCGCCCCCTCGGCGCTCTCGGTCACGTCGACCGTGACCACGGCCGGGATCGGCGTCATCACCTCGCGCGCCTCCTGCTCGTGCAGGTGGAAGACGCCGCCGAGCATCCCCGCCTCGCCGGGGTCGAGCGTCCCCCCCAGCTTCGAGCGGTCGATGATCTGCTTCAGGTCCTCGGAGGTGTGGTGCTCCTCGATGTCGGTCGGGTTGACGCCGAAGAGGCGGATGATCGCGTTGGAGAAGCGGCTGAGGGCGAAGACGACCGGGGCCGAGAGCAGGCGGAAGAGGTTGAGTGGGCGGGAGACGCGGCGCGCGGTCCGCTCCGGATTGGCGATCGCCAGCATCTTCGGCACCTGCTCGCCGATGCTGATGTGGATCGCGGTGACGAGGGCGAAGGCGATCGCGACCGAGAGGCCGACGGCGACACCGTGCGAGAGGCCGCCGAAGATCGGTTCGATCAGGACCGCCAGCGAGGGCTCGCCGAGGAAGCCGATCCCGATCGAGGCGACGGTGATCCCGACCTGGCAGGCCGAGAGCGACTCGTCGATCTTGTCGAGCTGCTCGACGACGGCGTCGGCGCCGCTCTCCCCCTCCTCGGCAAGCTGCTCGATCTTGCCGCGGCGGCTGCGGACCAAGGCGAACTCGGCGGCGACGAAAAAGCCGTTGATCGCGATCAACAGCAGCAGGAGCGCAAGCAGCAGGATGCTCATCGCTTATGTGCCCGGGTACTTCGGGGGAGGTCGTCTTCGGCCATGCGGCTGACGAAATATAGCTTTCCGCCCTGCCGGCGCCGCGAGAAGTGCCATATTGAGCGGCGAATGCGCATCGCGAGCCTGGTCCCATCGGCAACGGAGATGCTGTTCGCCCTCGGCCTGGGTGACAGTGTCGTCGCAGTCACGCACGAGTGCGACTACCCGGCGCAGGCCCGCTCACTCCCCCACCTGACCAGCACGGTGCTGCCGGAGGGACTGGGCGCGGCGGAGATCGACGCCACCGTGAAGGCGATCGTCGCCGAGGGCCGGGCGCTCTATGAGCTTGATGAGGAGCGGCTGGCCGAGCTTGAGCCCGACCTGATCGTCACCCAGGCGATCTGCGCCGTCTGCGCCGTCTCTTACGAGGACGTGCTCGAGGTCGCCGCACGGCTGCCGGGCAAGCCGCGGGTGATCCAGCAGGACCCCAACAACCTGACCGAAGTGCTCGAAGACGTGGTCCGCCTGGGCGAGGCCGCCGGGGTCCCCGAGGCCGGCCACGAACTGCGCGGTGAGCTCGAGGGCCGGCTCTCGGCGGTGCACGCCGCCGTCGCCGGCGCCCCCAACCCGCGGGTGATCGCCCTGGAGTGGCTCGACCCGCCCTACGTCGGCGGCCACTGGGTGCCGGAGATGATCTCGATCGCCGGCGGCGACGACGTCGCCGGGCCGCCCGGGCTGAAGTCGCCCGAGGTCAGCTGGGGCGAGCTCTCGGGCCTCAACCCCGACGTGACGATCGCGATGCCCTGCGGCTGGTACGTCGACGCCTCGCGGGCGCAGGCGATGGAGCACTGGGAGCGGATCGAGGCGCTCGGCGCCGAACGCGTCTTCGCCGTCGACGCCGCCTCGACCTTCTCCCGCCCGGGCCCAAGGCTGGTCGACGGGGTCGAGCTGCTCGGCCATCTCTTCCACCCCGACCGGGTCGACGCTCCCGGCAACATCGGCTTCGCCAAACTGGCCCCGGCCTAGCCGAACTGCATCAACTTCTCTACCCAGCAGATCGAAAAGTTGATGCAGTTCGTCAGGCGATCGCCAGGGCGCCGAGAATCGAGACGACGCCGAGCGCGGCGATCGCGATCAGCTCGGCTGGGAAGTGACGCGGGCCCAGCTTCCCCCGCTCGCCAGCGAGGATGATGAAGGCGGAGATGACGCCGACGACGAGGCCGCCGAGGTGGCCACCGAGGCTGATGTCGGGATTGCTGACGCTGATCACCAGGTTGAGGACGAGGATGATCCCGATCGACCGCGCGACCGCATCGAACCCGCGGCCGCGGGCGATCACGAAGGCGGCGCCGAATATGCCGAACACCGCTCCCGAGGCGCCGACCGTCAACGCGTCGGGCGAGAGCAGCAGCGCGCCAAAGGCGCCTCCAAACAACGAGGCGAAGTAGAGGACGACAAAGCGCGGAGTCCCGATCGCCGGCTCCAGCAGCCTGCCCAGAAAGTAGAGGGCGAACATGTTGAAGCCGATGTGCAGGAGGCCGTCGTGGAGAAAGCCCCCGGTGAGCAGCCGATACGTCTCACCGGCAGCGACGGATGGGCCAAAGAGGCCAAATTCGCTCACCACAGGCGCGTAGGTAGTGGTGAGGCCGCCAGGGCCCGAAGCCACCTCGGCAAAGAAGGCAATGACGTTGATCACGATCAGGACGATCGTCGCCGGGAACTGGATGCCGCCCGGAGTGAAGGCAGCGGACCCGCTCCGCACCTTGGTCCGTTCGCGCATGCACTCGGGACAGCGCATCCCGACCGGCGACGGGGTCATGCACTCGGGGCAGATCGGCCGCCCGCAGGAGGAGCAGGAGACCGCCGTCTCGCGCTTCGGGTGTCGGTAACAGGTCTCTGCCATCGGGCAGCGGAGCCTACAATCGTCGCCGAATGGCAGGCCCGAGCCCCGCACGGCTGTACGCGACCCTGGTCGGCGGAGTCCTCGTCGTCGCCGGGCTGGTCGGCTTCTTCTACAGCTCCTCGTTCGGCAGCCCGGGGAGTGTCGACGACGCGCTCGGCGTCTTCAGCGTCAACGGCTGGCACAACCTCTTCCAGATCGCCACCGGCGGCCTCGGCCTCTTCCTCGCCAACCGGGCGGCGCGCGGCTACGCGCTCTGGCTCGGACTCGCCTACCTGGCGCTGGCGATCTGGGGCCTCGTCCTCGGCGGCGACGCCACGATCCTCGGCTTCTTCCCGGTCAACGGCGGCGACGACACCCTCCACCTGATCCTGGGAGGGCTCGGGGTCGCGGCGGCGCTGGCTACCGCGAGAGCCGGGCGCGCCCGCGGCGGCGCAGCTCGACCAGGACGAGGGCGCCGGCGGCGACGCCCCCGGCGCTGACCGCGACCACCGGCCGAACCCAGTTGCGGGGATCGCGCAGCGACCGCAGCTCGCTCTCGGAGAGCTCCTCAGCCCAGTCGGAGAGCTCCTCGGCCGCCGCCTGAGTCACCGCGGTCAGCGTTTCCTCGAACCGGCCCGCCAGCCGCTCCGGCGGCTCGATCGGGCGCAGCGCGTCGGCCAGCAGATTCTCGACGTCCCAGGTGCTGCCGGTCAGCCGCTCGCTCGCTTCACTCATCGGCCATCTCCTCCTGCAGCTGCTTGATCGCGCGATGGATCAGGACCTTGGTCGCGCCGTCGCTGCGGCCGAGGGCGCGGGCGATTTCGCGGTTGTCCATGCCGAGGGCGAAGCGCATGATCAGCGCCTCGCGGCGGTCGGCCGGCAGGTGCTCGAGGTTCTCCATCACCAGGCGCAACTCCTCGCGCCCCTCGGCAATCGCCTCGGTGCCGTGCTGGGCGGCGATCGGGTCGGCGTGTTCGAGCGGCGTCTGCGGCCGCCGCGAGCGGTCGCGGTAGTAGTTCGAGGCGAGGTTGTGCGCGATCCGGATCAGCCAAGGGCGCAGCGGCCGCCCGTCGGACTCGCGCCGGGCGCGATCGAAGTGGCGATAGGCCTGGAGAAAGGCCTGCTCGGTCAGGTCCTCGGCGTCGTGGTGGTTCCCGATCCGGTAGTAGGCGTAGGAGTAAACGTCGCGCAGGTGGTCCCGGTAGAGCTTTTCGAAGGCCCGGTCCAGCTCCGCCTTCGCAGCCGGGTCGAGCCCGGCGGGCTCGACGTTTTGCTCGGGGCCGCTCACGCGGCAAGCCTAGCCCCATCAGGCGGCCTTTCTCGTGCGCTCGACCTTGCGCAAGCCGGCCACCCACTGCTCGGGGTCGATCTCGCCGCGGATCAGCGCCGCCAGCCCGGTCAGGGCCGCGGCCGGGACGCCGGCGGCAGTGATCGCTTCCGCCAGCAGCGGCGTCGTGTCGAGGCCCTCCGAGGCCTGGCCGATCTTCTTCGGGATCTCCTCGGCCGGGGTGCCGCCGCCGAGCAGCTCGCCGGCGCGACGGTTGCGGCCGGTCGGGGCCATCATCGTCGCGGTCAGGTCGCCGACGCCGGCCAGGCCGGAGAAGGTCTCCAGTTCGGCCCCCCGCCCGATCGCGTACTCGATGCACTCCTGCCAGATCGCGGCGGCGGCGATGCCGGCGGCGTTGAGCCCGTGCGGCTCGGCCGCGGCGGCGGCCAGGGCGGCGGCGTTCTTGGCGGCGCCGGCCATCTCGACCCCGACCACGTCGCGGGAGCGCTCGCAGACAAGGCCGGCGCGGTCGAAGACCTCGCCGATCTGATTGCGCAGGTCGGCGTCAGCGGAGCCGAGCACCAGCGCGGCTGAGCCGGAGACGGCCTCGCGGGCGTGGGCGGGGCCGCCGAGGCAGGCGATTGCCCGCGCTCGCACCCTCTCCCCCACGTACTCGGCCGGGAGCTGGGCCTGCGGCGCGATCAGGCCCTTGGTCAGCAGCAGCACCGCGGATCGCCCGCCGACCCGGTCGGCAATCGCCCCGACCGCCTGCGGCAGCGATTTCGAGGGGATCGCCAGGCAGACCAGGTCGAGGCCGGCAAGCTCGATATCGGAGGCGGCGCGGACGTCGATCGAGTCCGGCAGGCTGACGCCCTCGAGGTAGCGCCGGTTTTCGCGGGCCTCGTCCATCTCGGCGGCGCGGGCGGCGTTGCGGGCGCCGAGCTGAACGTCGAGGCCGCCGCGGGCGAGCAGCACCGCGACCGCCGTGCCCCAGCTGCCGGCGCCGATCACGGCGGCCCGGCGCATCGGCGGCAGGCCGCCCATGTCCTCCCACTGCAGCTGCACGTTGGGCCAGATCCGCGCGGTCACGGTTTCGGCCAGGGCGGGCGAGGGCTCCTCGGCGACGGGGAAGGTCATCGCCTTGCCGAGCCTGATCTTGACCTTGCGCGGCCGGATCCGCCAGCCGCGGCGGACGTGTTCGCTGCCAATCACGGCGACCGGGACGACCCGGGCGCCGGTCTGCAGGGCAAGGCGGCCGACGCCGCGCTTGGGCGAGGCGAGGGCGCCGCTGCGGATCCGCGTGCCCTCGGGGAAGATGCAGACAGTGCCGCCGCGTTCGACCACCTTGCGGGCGGTCTCGACCGAGTCCTCGTCGGATTCGCCGCGGCGGATCGGGAAGGCGCCGAGGCGGGAGAGCACCCAGCCCTGCCAGGGCCGCTCGAACAGCTCGACCTTGGCGACGTAGTTGAGCGGCTTCATCCAGGGCAGGCAGGCGCCGATCACGAACGGGTCGAGGAAGCTGCGGTGGTTGGAGGCGACGATCAGGCCGCCCTTGACCCGGGCGTGCTCGCGGCCGTTGCGGGAGAGGCGGAAGTAGGCGAGGAAAAACGGCAGCAGGAAGAGGCGGGCCAGGTGGTAGAGCGGCCAGTTGACGCCGTGCTTGCGCGTGTACTCGTGGTACGCCAGAAGGCGCTCTTCAGTCACGAAGAGCGCTACACGGGCGAGCGGCTGCGGTTACCCGCTACCAGGCACTCTCGATCAGTTCCCTCAGCTCCTTACCGCTTGGCGGGCTGGGGGTGAAAGAGAGCTCGGTGCGGTTGAGGATCGCCTCGATCGCCTCGTCGAGCTTGGCCTCGTCGGCGCCGGCCGATCCCAGGCCGGGCGGATCGCCCCCCATCGCCTGGATGCGCAGCTCGATGTGGTCGGTGTCGGTTTCCAGGACCGCCGCCAGGGCGATCAGGTGATTCGGGGCCCGGGGCACCATGAAGGCCATTGCCCGCGGCAGGATTGCCGCGTTCGTCAGCGCATGAGGCGTGCCGCAAACGCGGACCAGGGTCTGGCAGATCACGTGGTGGAGGGCGAACATTCCCGAGTCGATCGCGTAGCCGCTGAGGACCGAGCCGAGGGCCAGCATGCCGCGGTCGCGGGACCCTGGGTCCTGGTCGAGGGCTTTGGCGATCGCGCCCGCGCCCTGCAGGGCGGTCATCTGCGAGACCGGGTTGGCGTATGGCGTGTAGAGCGAGTCGGCGGCGTGGGCGAGGGCGTTCATCGAGCTCATCCGCAGCTCGGCCTCAGGCTGGCTCGTCATCAGCTCGGGGTCGGCGATCACCAGCGCCGGGCGGACCAAGCCGCTGACCCGGTCCTCCGCCCCCTCTGGCAGGCGGTGGATCCCGGTCATCTCCGCTCCCGACATCGTCGTCGGGATCGCGGCGACGCGAGCGCCGGTGACGGAGGCAACCGCCTTCGCGGTGTCGATCGTGCGGCCACCGCCGAGGGCGACGAGGCGCTGCGAGCGGACCTTGTCGAGCAACGCCGCAGCAGCCTTGGGCACGCCTCCCGGATCGACCTCGTGGATCTCCTCGGCGGCAACTGCCAGCTCACCGGCCCCAGCCAGCGCCCGCGGCGTGCTCAGCAGCTCGAACGGGGCAAAGCCGTTCTCGCGCAGCAGCGGCAATGCCGCGTCGAGGCCGTCCTGGCGGAAGACGACGTCGCGCCCGGCGTCGCGCCAGATGAAGTCGCCGCTCACTCCGAAGCGGAGGTCCGCGGGTTGACCACCGGCCGCAGCTTCGGCTCGACCTCCGCCCGCAGGTGCTCGTAGTCGGGCGGCAGCGAGAGCTTCTCGCCCAGGTGCTCAAGCGGCTCGTCGACGGTGAAGCCGGGTCCAAGGGTGGCGATCTCGAAGAGGACGCCGCTCGGCTCGCGGAAGTAGATCGAGCGGAAGTAGAAGCGGTCGATCACCGGAGTCGGCTGGGCGCCGCCGGAGATCGCGCGCTCGCGCCACTGCTCGTGCTCGTCCATGTTCGAGGCCCAGGCGACGTGGTGGACGCTGCCGGCGCCCTGCAACGCCCGTTCGGCTGGCGGCTCGTCATATATGTAGAAGCCGCCGCGCTTCTCGCCGCGCGCCTCCCAACCCTCCTCCGACGGCTCGAACTCAAGCGCCTGGAAGAGCGGGCTGCTGGCCTCCGGCGCAGCGCTGTAGGCGCGGACCGCGTGGAAGCCCTGCAGGGCCAGCTCGGCCGGGACCTCAGGGTGGTCGGCGATCAGCAGCTCATCGCCGGTGTCGACCACGAGCAGCTCATGGTCGAGCCCCTCTGGGTCGGAGAAGCGCAGGCTGCCCTCGCCGCGCTCGGACTCGATGCCGTTGGCGGCGAGGCGCCCCGCCCAGAAGTCGAGTGAGCCCTCCGAGCCGACGCGCCAGACGATCCGGTGCACGGCGCCGGCGCCGGCGCGGCCTTTCGGCACGCCCGGGAACTCGAAGAAGGTCAGATCAGAGCCGGCGCTGCCTTTCTCGTCGGCATAAAAGAGGTGGTAGACGGTCGGCTGATCCTGGTTGACCGTTTTCTTCACCAGCCGCAGGCCGAGCACCCCGGCGTAGAAGTCGACGTTGCGCTGGGCGTCCTCGGTGATCGCGGTGATGTGGTGAATTCCCTCAAGCTTCATGACTTCACGTATAGCATCCTCTCGATGAGCCGCGGGCGACGACGACTGACCAAGGCACTTGTTGTCCTCGGCTCGGTGCTCGCCTTCCTCAGCGTCTTCGCGATCTGGATCGAGCGCCAGGCGCTCAACACCAGCGACTGGGTCACCACCAGCGACAAGCTGCTGCAGAACGAAACGGTCCGCAAGGCGGTCGGCAACTTCCTCGTCGACCAGCTCTACGAAAACGTCAACGTCAACCAGGAACTGAAAAGCCTGCTGCCGGGCGAAACCAAGCAGCTCTCCGGGCCGATCTCGGGCGGCCTGCGCCAGGTGGCCGGCAGCGGCGCCGATCAGCTGCTGCAGAGCTCGACCGCGCAGGAACTCTGGGAGGACGCCAACCGCAGCGCCCATGAACAGCTGGTCAGCGTGCTCGAAGACAAGGGCGACGCCGTCTCCACCAGCGAAGGGAACGTCAGCCTCAACCTCGGCAGCCTCGTCACCAACCTCGCCAACCAGGTTGGCTTCGGCGCCGACCTGGCGGAAAAGCTGCCGCCCGACGCGGGTCAGATCGAGATCCTCCGCTCCGACCAGCTGAAGACCGCGCAGAACATCGCGGTCGCGATCAAGGGCCTGGCGCTGCTGCTCTCGATCCTCACCTTCGCCGCCTTCGGCCTCGCGATCTACCTCTCGCGCGACCAGCGCTGGGTCACGATCCTCTTCTGCGGAATAGGCCTGATTGCAGCGGGTTTTGCCGTGATCGTCGCCCGCCACATCGCCGGCGGGATCGTCGTCGACCAGCTCGTCGTCGACGAAAGCGCGAAGCCGGCGGGCGAAGCAACCTGGTCGATCGCGACCTCGCTGATGACCAGCATCGCGACCACCGTGATCGTCGTCGGGGCCCTCTTCTCGGTCGCCGGCTGGCTCGGTTCGCCGACCGGCTCGGCCAAAGCAAGCCGCAAAGCGATGGCCCCGATCCTCAGCGACTACGCCCCCTTCGTCTACACCGGCCTCGCCCTGATCGTCTGCTTCTACTTCCTCTCCGCCCCGACCCAGGGGCTGCGCTCCTTCGTCACCACCCTGATCGTCGCCGGCATGGCCGCCTTCGGCATCCACGAGCTGCGTAAACAGACCGCCGGTGAGTACCCGGACGCCCATTTCCACGAGGCCTTCGGACGCACCAAAGACCGCGTCGTCGATGCCGTCAAAGGCGCCAACATCGGCGAGCACGCCTCGAAACTGCGCCTGCCGGAGATGCGGAAGTCCGATGGTGGCGAGGGCGCGGCGTCGGAGGCGCCGACGGCGACGACGCCCGGCAACGACGAAGACGCCCGCCTCGCCCGGCTGGAGCGAATCGGCGATCTGCACAAAAAAGGCGTGCTGACTGACGACGAGTTCGCGGCAGAGAAGTCGCGGGTGCTGGGCAGCGACACCTCGGCCTCCTGACCCTCGAAGCCCGCCTCCGGAATCGAACCGGAAACCTCCTGATTACAAATCAGGTGCTCTACCAATTGAGCTAGGCGGGCAGCTTGACGAATATAGAGCGAATGGACGTGAATTTCCGACTGCTGGCGCCCGACGAGGGCGGAGTGTTGAGCGCGGCGATCGTCGCTGCCTACGGCGACACATATGACGTGCGCTGGGTCTATGACGCCGGCGAGGTGTCGTCGCGGCTCGCCGATGGGACCTACGTCTCCTGGGTCGCCGAGAGCGCGGGCGGCGATCTGCTCTGCCACACCGGCTTGAGCCGGACCGACCCCGGCGACGCCGTCGGCCACTCCGGGCAGGCGGTGACGATGCCGGCGGCACGGGGGCAGCACCTCTTCACCCAGACCAAACAGCGCCTGATGGACTGGGCCCAGGCAGAGGGAATGGCGGGAATGTTCAGCGAGGCGACCGCTGCCCATCCCTACAGCCAGCGCGCGATCTGCGAGCTGGGCGGGCACGAGACCGGGTTCCTGTTGGGCTGGATCCCGGCGACGGTCGCCAACGACGCCGTCGCCGATGCGCCGCGCCGGCGGCAGTCGGCGGCGCTCTTCTACACGAAGCTGAACGATGGCCATGAGCGCCAGGTCTACGCGCCCGAGCGCCATCGCGGGATCGTCGCCAAGACCCTGGAGCTGTGCGAGCTGCGGGGCACGCTTGCCGACCCGCCGACCAATGCCGAGCTGCCCGCGCGCAGCGTCCTGCACGTCGAGGTCGACGCCGATCACAATCTGGCCCTGATCACGGTCACCGTCCCGGGCGCCGATCTGGAGGAGGCGATCGCCGCCGAGCGCCACCATCTCTTCCACCGCGCCAAGCTCGACGCCGTCTACGTCGACCTGCCCCTGGAGACGCCGTCGACAGCCCTGGTCGCCGACCACCTGGAGCGGCTCGGGGTCTCCTATTCCGGCGTCTTCCCCAACACGCGCACGGACGGGGACGTCCTGCGGATGCAGTCGCTGCACCGGGTCCGCGTCAGCGAGGAGGACGTCGTCGTCGCCTCAGATCACGGCCGCGAACTGCTCGAGTACGTGCTGGCGGATCTGCCCTAAAGCGGAACCTCACGGGAGTCTAAGTGGGCACCGACCTTGCGCTTGACGCGCTGCAGGGCGTTGTCGACGGTCTTGGTGTCGCACTCCAGGCGCTCGGCCACGGCCTCGTATGAGTGGCCGTCGAGGTAGAGCGAGAGGACGCGGCTCTCGAGATCGGAGAGGACGCCCGAGACACCGGAGAGGCAGGCGACGAGGCTGGCCAGCTCCTCGGCTGCGATCACCTGGTTGACCGGATCGAAAACCGTCGGCCCGGGCAGGATCTCGTCCAGCGTCGTGTCGGAATCGCCCGCCGCGGCCGGCGTCTGGCTGAAGGAGACGTACTGGTTGAGGGGAGTGTGCTTGTTGCGGGTCGCCGTCTTCACGGCGGTGATGATCTGGCGGGTGATGCAGAGCTCGGCGAAATTGCGAAAGCTCGACTCACGGTCGGTGCGGTAATCGCGAATCGCCTTGTAGAGGCCGAGCAGGCCCTCCTGGATCAGGTCGTCGGCCTCTCCCCCAAGCAGGAAGTAGGACGAGGCCTTGAGGCGGACGAAGCCGCGATAACGGCGGACGATCGCGTCGTAGGCGTCGGTTTTGCCTTCCTTGGCAAGCGCGACCAGATAATGATCATCAAGCTCAGGCTGAGCGTTAGTCTGATGGGCGCGAGCGGCACCGGGACGACGCCCCGATGGGAGTCGCATTTCCTGCGTAGGCGTAGATAGAGCCACAGATCCTTCTCCTTATGAAGGGTCGTGGCGCCGTTTACCTCCCCTGAGGCGCCCTATGAACTGGATGACCTCAGACTCAAGCTGAGGTTCAACCTTATGTGGGCATAAGTCTACGTCCGCGCGGAGTTCTGTCAACCCCTGGCGGACATTCGTGCAAAACGAATTGCAACCGCCGCTGCATATGCACCCTGCCTAAGTTCGCTGGCGAACTGCCTCGAAGAGGAGCGCTGCTGCTGCGGCGGAGACGTTCAGCGAGTCGGTGCGGCCGTGCTGGGGGAAGGCGACCAGGCCATCGCAGGCCGCGGCTACTCGAGGGCGGATTCCTTTGCCCTCGCCGCCGAGGACCAGGACGGTTGGGCCTTTCAGGTCGGTGTCCCAAGGCGCCTGCTTCGCTTCGGCGTCGGCGCCCCAGATCCAGAAGCCTGCCTCCTTTGCCTCGGCCAGCCAGTCGGCGATGTTGCGGACGTGGGCTATTTCGAGGTGCTCGACCGCTCCCGCCGAGGCCTTGCAGACAACGGCGGTGACCATCGCCGCCCGACGCTCGGGGATCACGACCCCGGCCGCCCCCGCAAACTCAGCCGAGCGGCAGACCGCGCCGAGGTTGTGGGGGTCCTGGACCTGGTCGAGGACGATGATCAGGCCATCCTCCTGGCGCAGCATCTGGCCGGCGTCGCCGTAGGGGTAGGAATCGACCTCGGCCACGACCCCCTGGTGGTCGGGCGAGCCGCAGATGTGCTCCAGCTCCTCAGCTGAGGTCTCCGGCGCGCGCCAGACGCGATTTACGCCCCGCTTGCCCCGTTCGGCCTCGGCAACCGGCCTGCGCCCATAGATCGTGTTGCTCATGACTTGCGCACCAGCCGCGCGCCCCCAGCCGAATCCCGCACTTCCCAGCCCAGCGCCGCAAGCTGATCCCGAATCTGATCAGCCCGCCCAAAGTCCTTGGCCCCCCGAGCCTCCTCCCGCTCAGCGAGCAACCCCTCGGCCTCATCATCAGCCCCCACCTCAACCTCAGCGAGAGACCCAAGCCCAACGAGCCCAAGCATCTCGCGCAACGCCTCCGAAGCCCCGGGCACGTCATCGCGGTTAGCTTCAGCGACGAGCTCAAAGGCCTCGGCCATGGCCCGTGGCGTATTGAAGTCATCAGCCAACGCCTCGCGAAACGCCTCCAACCGCCCCGCTGGGGGGGAGTTCCCCACCGGGTGCTCCCGGAAGAAGTTCCGCAGCCGCTCAACTCTTCTTGCGGCCTCCTCCATCTGCTCAGACCCAAAAGCCAACGGCTGCCGGTAGTGGCCGGAGACCAGATAGGCGACCACCGCCTCCCGCCCATAGCGATCGAGCGCCTGCGAAAGCTGGAAGATGTTGCCCTCCGATTTCGACATCTTCTCGGCCCCGGTCTCGATCATCCCGTTGTGCATCCAGACCCTGGCGAAGCCGCGGCCGGCGGCCTCGGACTGGGCGATCTCGTTCTCGTGATGGGGGAAGACGAGGTCGGCGCCGCCGCCGTGGATCGCGAAGGAGCCGCCCAGCTCCTGCTCCGCCATCACCGAGCACTCGATGTGCCAGGCCGGCCGGCCGGCGCCCCAGGGCGAGTCCCAGGAGGTGTCCTCCCCCTCCTTGTGCGCCTTCCAGAGCGCGAAGTCGAGCTGGCTCTCCTTCAGCGAGGCCGAGCCCGCCTCCTCGCCCTGGTCCATGTCCTCGGGACGGCGGTTGGAGAGCTTGCCGTAGGGCTCGAAGCTGCGGACCCGGAAGTAGACGTCGCCACCGGACTCGTAAGCGTGCCCGGACTCGACCAGCTCGGCGATCAAGGCGACGATCCCGTCGACGGTCTCGGTCGCCAGCGGCTCGGCATCGGGACGGCCAAGGCCCAACCGCGAGGTGTCCTCGAAGTAGGCGTCCCGCATCCGCTCGGCGAGAACCTGGGAGGGCTCGCCCGCCTCGCCCGCGGCGGCGTAGATCTTGTCGTTGATGTCGGTGACGTTGATCACGAGCTTGGTCGCGTAGCCCTCGGAGCGGAGGAAGCGCGCCAGCAGCGAGAAGACGACGAATGGCCGCGCGTTGCCGATGTGGATGCGGCTGTAGACGGTGGGCCCGCAGGCGTAGATCCCGACCTCTCGATCGCGATCGAGAGCAACAGGCTCCCCACTCAGTGTGTCCTTGATTCGAACCTCGCGCATAGCGAGGCTGAGACTACCCGCGCCTAGAAGGTGCGGTAGCCCGAGCCGGTGGGCGCGGCCGCCTGCTCGGCGCGAGCCCAGGCCGGAGCGGTCTCGTCGGCGGCGGCGAGCGCCTCGCGGCGGGCGCGGTTGGCCGTCGCCTTGACCTCCTCCTCGGCCGAGCGGCGGGCGCGCTCCTCGCGGCGGTCGGCCTGGGTGCGGATCCGGTCCGATTCGTCGCGCAGCTGATGCTCGGCCCGCGCCCGGGCCAGCTCCTCGGCCTCGCGCTCGACTTTCTCGACCAGCTTCTGGACCCGTTCGGCCGCCTCGCGGCGCACCTCTTCGGTCCCCTCCATCACCCGCTGGTCGATCTCGGTCTCGATCTTGACCGCAAGCTCATGGGCCTCGGCCGCGGCGGCCTCGGCATCGGCGGCGCGCTGCTCGGCGGCGGCGACACGGCGGTCGGCGTCGAGGCGGACCTCCTCGCGACCCTCCCGCACCTGCAGATCGATCTTCGACTCAAGCTGGGAAACCGTCTGAGCGAGGGTCCGCTCGGCCTCGGCGCGAGCGCTGGCAAGCTCGGCCGCAAGTGCCTCACGTTCGGCCTGGGCGCTCACCTGCAGCTGCTCGAAAGCTTTCTCGGCCCGGTCACGGGCCTCCTCGGCGCGAGTGGCGTGGGCCTCGGCCTCGTGCCGGGCCTGGCGCTCTTTGGCGACCCGCTCGCGGCCCTCGGCGGCGATCGTGCGCACCGTCGCCATCGCCTTCTCTTTGAGCTCAGCCCGGACTGCCTCGGACTGGGCCTGGACCTCGGCCAGCCGTGCCTCACCCGCATTTGCGCGTTCCTCGCCGGCCTTGGCCAGGCGCAGCGCCTGCTTGGCGACGCCGTGCATCGTCTCGGTGGCCTCGCCGACCGCTCGCAGGTGCACAGCAGGTTCGCTCATTGACGCAGGAACTTACTACGGGCGGCGGAGGCGACGCCACCCCCGTCGCTTCCGAAAAACCCGCAAGTAGCGATCAGGCCGATTTCTGCGGCTCGCGCTCGCTCAGCTCGCGCTTGAGGATCTTGCCGCTGGCATTGCGCGGCAGCTCGGCCAGGAACTCGATCTCGCGCGGCGCCTTGTAGGAGGCAAGGTTCGCCTTCACGTGCGCCTTCAGCTCGTCTTCGTGGACCTCCCCGTCCCCGGTCGCGACGACGAAGGCCTTCAGCCGCTGCCCGAACTCGTCGTCGGGGACGCCGATCACCGCCACCTCGACCACTGCCTTGTGGTCGGAGAGCAGATCCTCGACCTCGCGGGGGAAGACGTTCTCGCCACCGGAGACGATCATCTCGTCGTCGCGGCCGTCGACGAAGAGCCGGCCGGCCGAGTCGAAGTGGCCGACGTCGCCGCTGGAGAGCAGGCCGTCGACGATCTCTTTGCCGCCGCCGCCGGTGTAGCCCTCGAAGGACATTTCGTTGCCGACGAAGATCCGGCCGACCTCGCCTTGCGGCAGCTCGTGCCCGTGCTCGTCGCAGATCCGGACGACGGTGCCCCGTGGCGGGCTGCCGGCGGTGCCGGGCGCGGCCCGCAGATCCTTGGGAGTGGCGACCGTCGCGTAGGCGACCTCGGTCGAGCCGTAGAGGTTGTAGATCGTGTCGCCGAAGCGGTCCATCCACTCGATCGCCAGCTCGCCGGGCAAGGCCGAGCCGGAGAGCGAGGTGATTCGCAGCGAGGAGAGGTCGTACTTGTCGAGCGTCTCCGGCGGCAGGCGCAGGATCCGCTGGATCATCACCGGCACCGCCGCCAGCACCTGGGCGCGGCTCTTCTGCACCGCCCGCAGCGTGTCCTCGGGGTCGAAGCGGCGGCGCAGGATCATGGTCGAGGAGGTCGGCAGGCTCATGATGAAGTGGAAGAAGCCCCAGGAGTGAAAGAGCGGCGCCGCGATCATCATCGTCTCGCGCGAGCGGAAGGGGATCTTGTCGAGCAGGGCGGCGATCGCCAAGAGGCCGTCGGGGCTCGAGCGCTGGGCGCCCTTCGGCGTCCCGGTCGTGCCCGAGGTGAGGACGATGAAGCGCGGCTTGTCGGGGGGCGGCTTCAGGTCGGACTCCTCGCCACCGGCGATCAGCTGCTCCAGCGTCAGCTCGTCGCTGTCGCCGTCGCTCCAGCCGACGACACGGGTGACGCTGTCGTCGACCCCCTCAAGCAGATCGGCGAACTCTTCGTCGTAGACAAGGACCTTGGGACCCTCGCGGCGGGTGACCTCGACCAGCTGCGGGCCGGCGAACATCGTGTTCAGGTAGAGCGTGCTGGCGCCGAGCTTGGCGGCGGCCAGCGTCGTCTCGACGAAGCCGCGGTGGTTGCGGCACATGACCCCGATGCCGTCGCCGTGCTCGATCCCCATCTCGGCGAAGGCACGGGCGAGGGCGTTGGAGCGGCGGTGCATGCGCCCGAAGGTGAGCGGGCCGCGCTCGTCGACCAGGGCGATCTCGTGGGGATGGTGAATGGCAGCGGTGGTTGCCCCGAGTGCCGGAGAGGCCCCCCAGCGGACAAACGCGGAGCCGATCTTCATCGCCTTGTCGGGGCGGATCAGGCCGACGATCCCGGCTTCGTGCAAGACCTTCATCTCGAAGGCGGCGTCGGCGAGCGACGAGCGCAAGCTCGCGAGCGGGGTTGAAGAACCTCCCGTCTCCATCGGCGAATCCTATTCGAGTGCGGCTTACTCGTCGGCAATCGATGCAACGGCGATGCAGGCGATCCCCTCGCCGCGGCCGACCCAGCCCATGCCCTCGTTGGTCGTCGCCTTGACGCTGACCCGGGCCGAGGTGGCGTCGGCGATCGTCCGCTCCATCTCGCTGCGGTACGGCGCCAGCTTCGGCTGCTCGCAGACGAGGGTGGCGTCGATGTTGACGATGCGGCCGCCGATCGTGCCGATCGCGGTGTGGAGCATGTCGATCGAGTCGGCGTCGCGCCAGCGCTCGTCGTCGTCGGGGAAGAGGGCGCCGATGTCGCCGGCGCCGGCGGCGCCGAGGATGGCGTCGATCACCGCGTGGGTGAGGACATCGGCGTCGGAGTGGCCGGCGAGCCCGCGCTCGTGCTCGATCTCGACCCCGCCGAGGACGAGGCGGCGGCCCTCGGCGAAGCGGTGGCTGTCGTAGCCGATGCCGACGCTCATCGGCTAATCCTTGCCGACCGGGGCGCCGAGCGGCTCGAGCCTGCGGGCGCGGCGCTCGAAGACGCTGATCTCGGTGACGCCGAGGCCGTCGAGGAACTCCGCCGCCTGTGGGTAGCCAAAACCGACCTGCTCGGGCAGGTGGGCGTCGGAGGAGAGGGCGAAGGGGGCGCCGGCCTCGACGCACATCTCGGCGAAAGCCTGCGACGGATAGAGCTCGCCGACCGGCTTGCGCAAGCCGGCGGTCGAGACCTCGACCGCGATCCCGGACTCGGCGATCGCCTCGATCGCCGGCTCGTAGTAGAAGCGGGGATCGCGCTCGGGCAGGGGACGGCTGCCGCCCCAGACCTTGACCAGGTCGGGGTGGGCGAGAATGTCGAAGAGCCCGGAGCGGGCGCACTCGGCGAGCGACTCGAAGTAGCGCCGCCAGACCTCGTCGGGGCTACCGTTGCGGTCCCAGACGTCCCAGCCCTCGTGGTCGACCGCCTCGTCGCCGATGAAGTGGACCGAGCCGACCACGTAGTCGAAGTCGCGGGCCTCCAGCAGCGTCGCGGTGCGGTCCTCGGCCCCGGGCACGAAGTCGCACTCGATCCCGAGCCGCAATGGCGTGCTGCGGACGAACTCGCAGTAGGCGTCGAGGTCGTCGTGGGCGTTTTCCTCCCAGAGCGGGTGGCGCCAGAGCTCGAGCGCCTGGGTGAAGCGGTAGACGTGCTCGGAGACCCCCAGCTCCTCGATCCCGGCCTCCGCGGCTGCCGCCAGGTAGCGATCGACGTTCTCGCCGGTGAAATAGCGAGCGGCGATGGTGCCCTCCTCGTCGGGGCGCAGGTGCAGGTGGTAGTCGGTCAGCACGGGCCGGTGAGGATACCCTGGGCGCTCATGGTCCACCTGCGGATCGTCGTCCCGTCGGATCGGTCCGGGAAGGTCGCTGACCTGCTCGGGGCCTCTACCTCGGCCTGCAACCTGATCTTCCTCAAGGGCGCGGCCCGGCAGCCGGAGGGCGACGTGATCCTCTGCGACATCGCCCGCGAGGACGCCAGCGTGCTGATCGGCGACCTGAAGGAGCTGGGCGTCGCCCGCGACGGTTCGATCTCGCTTGAGCAGATCGACTCCCAGATCTCCGACGCCGCCGACCGGGCCGAGCAGGCCGCCCACGGCACCGCCTCCAACGCCGTCGTCTGGGAGGAGGTCGAGGCGCGCACCTCAGAGAACATCGAGCTCGGCGGCAACTTCCTCATCTTCATGGTCCTCGCCTGCCTGATCGCCTCGGTTGGCATCTACCTCGGCTCGCCGATCCTGATCGTCGGCGCGATGGTCGTCGGGCCTGAGTTCGGGCCCCTGGCCGGCCTCTGCGTGGCGATCGTCGAGCGCCGCCTCGACGCCGCCCGGCGCTCCCTCACGGCGCTCGCGATCGGCTTCCCGGTCGGGATCACCGCGGCCTGGCTGTTCACCCTGGCCTCGAAGGCGACCGGCCTGCTCGATGCCGACTTCACCAGCGCCCAGCATCCGCTGACCCAGTTCATCTCCCACCCCGACGGCTTCTCCTTCATCGTCGCCGCCCTCGCCGGCGCGGCCGGGATGCTGTCGCTGACCTCGGCCAAGTCGGGCGCCTTGATCGGCGTCCTGATCTCGGTGACGACGATCCCCGCCGCCGCCAACATCGGCGTCGCCGCCGCGGGCGCCGACTGGTCGGAGTGGCGCGGGGCGATGGCCCAGCTCGCCGTCAACCTGGCCGCGATCGTCCTCGCCGGCGTCTTCACCCTCTCCCTGCAGCGACGCCTCTACAAGCGGCGCCGACGGCGCCACATGGCTGACGGCGCACGCGCCGCCGCCGGCCTGCCAAGCGACGCCTAGACTGCGCGCGATGCCGCGCCAGCTCCTCCTCCTGCTGCTCGCCTTCGCTGGCGGGACGGCGCTCGCCGGCCTGCTCGGCGCGATCAACCTCGGCGTCGCCTTCGGGGTCGGCCAGCTCTGCTTCGCGGCGACCCTGGTCTGGATCCTGCTGCGCGATTGATCCGAACTGCATCAACTTCTCGATCTGGCAGGTAGAGAAGTTGATGCAGTTCGGCGTTAGCCGCGGAGGAGGAGGTCGGCGACGCGGATGTCGAGCGCCGTCGTCACCTTGAAGTTCGCGGCCTCGGTCGGGTGGATCAGCACCGTTCCCCCGGCGGCCTCGATCAGCATTGCCTCGTCCGTGGCCGTAGCGACCCGCTCCGGATCGCCCGCCAGCGCCGCCCGCAGCGCATCTGTGCGGAAGACCTGAGGCGTCTGCGCCGCCCACAACCGCCCTCGATCCAGCGTTTCTTCAATCATGAGACCCACATTTCCCATCTCATGGAATGGAAATGTGGGTTTCGACCTGCCATCCGTCAACTCCCCGGCTTGCTTGATCGTGTCGGTGACCTGGGTGGCGGCGATTACGCCTGCGGCGTCGGGAGCATCGGTCAACCGGGCGACCAAGGCTTCGATCAGCTCCGGGGTGACGAGTGGCCTGGCCGCGTCGTGGATCGCGACCAACTCGGTCTCGACCGCCGCCAGCGCGTTGGAGACCGAGTGCGCCCGGGTCTCGCCGCCGTCGACAACAACGAGATCGCTCTGATCGAGATTGTGGGCGTGCCCCGGCGGGCAGGCGACGACGATCGAGCGCACGGGCTCGGCCGCCCGGAAGGCCGCGATCGACCACTCGACCATCGGCCTTCCGGCGACCGGCACGAAAGCCTTCGGGCTGCCGGCTCCGAGCCTCTGCCCGGAGCCGGCGGCCGCGATGACCGCTGTGACGGCGACTGCGCTAAGCGGTCGCTGTGGTGGCGAAGCGCTCCTCCAGCAGGCCGTCGAGGTATTCCTCGGCGCCGTCCTCGTCCTTGTCGAGCGCGTACATGAACTCGGAGGAGAGGATCTTCTTGGCCCGGGTGTACATCTGCTTCTCCCCGGTCGAGAGGCCCTTCTCCATCTCGCGGATCGCGAGGTTGCGGACGACCTCGGCCAGCTCGAACACGTCGCCGGTCTTGATCTTCTCGCGGTTGTACTTGAAACGCCGGTTCCAGTTCTTCGGCATCTCGGAGACGTCGTCGGTGAGGACGTCGGTGACTTTTTTGATCTCGACCTCGTCGATGACGCGGCGCAGGCCAGCGACGCCGGCGTTTTCACACGGGACCATGACGGTGAGTTCGTTGTGGAGGATCTTGATCGTGAGGTATTCACGCTCCTCCCCCATCAGCTCCCGAGACTCTTTTTTCAACACCAGGCCTGCTCCGTGGTGGGGGTAGACGACCTTGTCCCCCTCCTCGAAGTCACAGACATAGATGATGTCCTCCTCAAGGCCGGGCTCCATCACATCCTCTAGCTCGGGAATCGCTTGCTCCTTTCGTTTCGCGACGACGACGATCGCCGTCAACTCTGTAAGTACCGGTCGACCAGGTCGACCTCCTGAAGCCTCCGCAGGCCCTCGCGGATGTCTTTGGCCCGGGTCGGGCCGACACCTTCGACGGCCTCGAGATCGGCATCGGAGGCCGCCAGGACCTCCTCCAAACCGCCGAGCTCGTGGATGATCTTCTGGACGACAAGCTTGGGGACGCGGGGGACGCGGCCAAGGACGCGGTATCCGCGCGGCGCGACCGGGAAGTCGAGGGTGTTCATCTTGCGGTCGTAGCCGAGCATCTCGGCGAGGCGGCCGAAATCGAGCACGTCCTGGTGCGGCATCCGGCTCATCGACTGCAGCACGGTCGCCAGGCTCTGCTCGGAATCCTCGACTGAGTAGTCGCGGATCAAGGCCGTCTTGTCGGCGGCGACGCCGACCATCGTCTCCTCCAGCTGCATCTCGATCAGCCGGCCCTCGGTGCCGAGCTCGACGATGTAGCGCTCGACCTCGACCGCCATCCGCGTCACCAGCTCGGCCCGCTGCAGGACCGAGAGCACGTCGTAGAGGACGCCGCCGCCCTCGAACTCGAGCACGGTCAGGCGCGAGGAGACCTGATCGAGGCGGTCGCGGTACTTGTCCAGGGTCGCCAGCCCCTGGTTCGCCTTGGCGAGCACGGCGGGGATGTCCTGCAGGATGTACTTGGTCCCCTCGATGTAGAGGGAGACGACGTCGCGGCGCTGGGAGATCGCGATCACCAGCGCATCGGTCTGTTTGGAGACGCGCTCGGCCGTGCGGTGGCGGGTGCCGGTCTCCGAGGAGAGGATCGTCGGGTCCGGCATCAGCTGGACGTTGGCCCAGGCGATGTTGGTCGCCTCGGCGTTGAGGACGATGGCGCCGTCCATCTTTGCCACCTGGTAGAGCATCGCCGGCGTGTAATCGACGTCAAGATTGATCCCGCCCGAGAGCAGGTGGGAGATATCTCCGAGGTCGCCGACCACTATGAGCCCACCGGTGCGGGAGTGGACGATGTTGTCGATCCCCTCGCGCAGGGCGCTGCCGGGCGCAACGACATCCAGGGCTCTCAGTAGCCGGGGATCCTGTCGTTCGGATAGCTCGTGAAGCTCATCCCCAGGCATAGGTGACATCGCTCTCTAGGATGGCAGAAATGGCTCTGGAATGCGGTCTGGTCAATCCCTAGTGGACAGGTCGGATTGGCCTTTGTCAAGGCCTTTGGTCAAAAAACTTGGTATTCGCTCAAGCTGGAGCGCCAGCGAGGTCTTTTTCGGGGTCGATGCCCCAGCGGCCGCCGACCGCGAGCAGCTCCTCGTTGAGCGCCCAGCGGTCCGGCTTCTCCTCCCCCTCATGCCCGGGATTGGCCCCCTTCAGGGCCATCGAGCCGGTGTTGTCGCCGATCGCCCGGATCGCCGCCACGTCCTCGACGCTGAGCCGCTGCTCGGCGGGCAGCGCCCCCAGCTCGACCTTCTTCTGCTCGATCGAGCGCGCCTCCGGCCCCGTCTCCTGGATCAGGGTCGGCGCCACGCACGCGACCGCCGGGTGGGCGAGGTTCCACTGGCAGGCGAGCTGGATCGGCGTCAGCCCGGCGCGCTCGGCGAAAGGCAGCACCTGCTCCAGCTTCTCGAGCCCGGCCTCGATCCACCCGGCCGGGCGGAAGGCGCGATGGTCGCCTTTGGCCAGCTCCATGCCGGGCTCGAGGTCGCCCCAGAAGAGGCCGCCGTAGTCGACGACGCGGGTCAGGACCTTGACCTCGTGGCGGGCGGCGGCATCGAGGCAGAGCTCGCCGGGCCAGGGCTCGAACGGGTTGAGGATGATCATCGCCCAATCAATCCGATCGCCGAAGCGCTCGAGGCAGTCGATCAGGTCAAGGGTGAAGCCGTTGGCGGGCCCGGGGGCGACGCCGATCCGCCCTGCCAGCCCCGCCTCGCGCAGAGCAGCCATCCCGTCCCAGACCGCCTCGCTGGAGTAGCCGATGCGATCGGGGTTGTGGAGCAGCAGGAGGTCGAAGCTGTCGACGCCGATCCGCTCCAGGCTGCGCTCGGCCGCCATCCGCAGGTAGCCGGCGTAGCCGCCCGCCGCCCTTAGCCGCGGGTCGGTGAAGCGTGGGAAGCCACGCGGGCCGTCGCGCTCGCCCTCGTAGAAGTCGTGGCCGACGGCGCCGACCAGGCAGTACTCGTCGCGCGCCACACCGGCCAGCGACCGTCCCAGCACCCGATCGGCCTCTCCCTGGCCATAGGCATCGGCAGTGAGGATCGTCTCGATGCCGTCGCCGGGGCGCAGCAGCGCTTCCAGCCGTGGCTCGTCGATCGCTTCGCCGAAGTGCAGGAACCGGCCTCCGCTCCAGGTGCCGATCGCGCTGCGGCCAGGCTCGCTCACGCTACGGCGAAAGGCTCAGGCGTCGACGTCGGCGGAGGGCTGCTCGTCGCCCTCGTCCGGCTCGGGCTCGTCGCCCTCGCTCTTCTTGGCGCCGACCCCGACCTTCTCGGGCTCGGGCTTGGCCGGCTTCTTGACAGCTTTCTTCGGCTTCACGATCGTCAGTTTCAGCGGCAGGTCAGCCTCGTCGCCGGCGGCGTCGCGGGAGACCATCACGGTCGAGCCAGGGACCATCTCGCCCTGTTTGAGCACCTCGTCGGCAAGCGGGTCCTCGATGTAGCGCTGGATCGCGCGGCGCAGCGGCCGGGCGCCCATCGAGGGATCCCAGCCTTTCTCGACCAGCAGGTCCTTGGCCTCGTTGCTCAGCTCCAGCTGCAGCTCGTGCTCGGCAACCTGGACCGCGACGCGGGCGATCATCAGGTCGACGATGTGGCGGACCTCCTCCTTGGCCAGCTTGTGGAAGACGATCACCTCGTCGATCCGGTTGAGGAACTCGGGCCGGAAGACTTTCTTCAGGTCGCTCATGATCCGGTTCTTCATGTCGCCGTAGGACATCCCCGTCTCGTCGTTGACGGTGAAGCCGATCGAGGTGTTCTTGGCGATCTCGGAGGCGCCGATGTTCGAGGTCATGATCACGATCGCGTTGCGGAAGTCGACGGTGCGGCCCTGGGCGTCGGTCAGCCTCCCGTCCTCCAGAATCTGGAGCAGGATGTTGAAGACGTCGGGGTGGGCCTTCTCGATCTCGTCGAGCAGCAGCACCGAGTAGGGCTTGCGCCGCACGGCCTCGGTCAGCTGGCCGCCCTCGTCGTAGCCGATGTAGCCCGGCGGCGAGCCGACCAGGCGGCTGACCGCGTGCTTCTCCATGTACTCGGACATGTCGATCCGGATCAGCGCCTCCTCGTCGCCGAAGAGGAACTCGGCCAGGGTGCGGGCGAGCTCGGTCTTGCCGACGCCGGAGGGGCCGAGGAAGATGAAGGAGCCGGCCGGGCGCTTGGGATCCTTGATCCCAGCGCGCGAGCGGCGGATCGCTTTCGAGACAGCGGTGATCGCGACCTCCTGGCCGATCACGCGCTTGTGCAGCTCCTCCTCCATGCGGATCAGCTTTTTGGTCTCGGCCTCGGTCAGCTTGAAGACCGGGATCCCGGTCCACATCGAGACGATGTCGGCGAT
>CAYOAP010000012.1:0-111742 GCA_964401995.1 uncultured Conexibacteraceae bacterium
GCCCTACCAGTACGGCAACGAGGCCAACCCGCTCGCCCACTACAACGGCACCGCGGTCGAGATCCTCGACGAGCTCGACGAGGTGACCGCCTTCGTTGGCGGGCTCGGCACCGGCGGCACCCTGATGGGCAACGGCCGCCGTTTGAAGGAGGTCAACCCGGAGACGCTGATCGTCGCTGCCGAGCCGATGCAGGGCGAGCTGGTCCAGGGCCTGCGCTCGCTCGACGACGGCTTCATCCCGCCGATCATCGATATCTCGCTCTTCGACCGCAAGATCATGGTCTCCAACCGCGACGCGATCGTCTGGACCAAGAAACTGCTCGACGAGGAGGGCATCTTCGCCGGCGTCTCCTCCGGCGCGATCGCCGCGATCGCCGTCCGCATCGCCGGCGAGCTCGATGGCGGCAACGTCGTCTTCCTGATCCCCGACGATGGCTGGAAGTACCTCTCCTCCGGGGTCTACACGAAGCCGATAGAGGAGATCGAAAACCTGGACTCCACCGTCTGGTGGTAGCCGGCAGGGCGATCGGGCGGGCTCTGGCGCTGGCCGGGAGCCTGGCGCTGGCCTTGCCGGCGTTCGCGAACGCCGCGCCGGCGGAACTGGATCGCACCTTTGGCAACCAGGGCTCGGTGGTCGTGGACGGGCCGAGCGGCGCGCGCCTGCCGACCCAGGCCCCGGCGAAGATGGCGGTCGGGCCAAACGGCGAAATCCTCGTCCTCTACGTGCCTGCCGCCTCCTGCTCGGGGGGCTTTCAGAGCTGCACGATCGATTGGTCGATCGCGCGCTTCAGTCCCGATGGCGTCCGTGACGCTCAGTTCAACCCGACCTTTCCGGTGCGGGGGAACGAATACAGCGAAGCCGCGCTCGCCGTCGGCCCGGACGGCAAGCCGGTGATCGCCGCCGTCGACTCGAATCGGGTGGTGGTGGCCCGCTTCGACCAGACGGGCGCGCTGGAAACGACATTCGGAAGCGAAGACGCCCACCCGCTCGAAAGCGTCGCCTACAGCCCTCCGGTCGTCGCCGTGCAGGCCGACGGCAAGGTGGTCGTCGCCGCCGAAGGCCCGCTCGACGAAGGCGGTTCGGATCTGCGCGTAGTCCGCTACCTGCCAAGCGGGCCGCGCGACCCCGGCTTTGGAAACGCGGGGGAAGCGGTTCTGAGGCTCGGCACCCGCAGCCGTCCCTCCGGGATTCTCTACGGCTCTGACGGAAGCCTCTCGTTCGCATCGCCGCCCTGCTGTGGTGGCAGCGGCGCCTTTTTCGGCGAAGGATTCAGCCTCGCCAGGCTGCTGCCCAGTGGGGCGCCCGATCCCAGCCTGGCCGGCGACGGCACGCTGCTGTTCCCCACGCCGGGAGTGTGGGGCAGAGTCGAGGCGTTGGCTGCCGCGCCGGGCGGCGGGGCCTTCGTCTCCTTCGCAGAAGAGACGGAAGCCGTGACGACGGTCGGGAACGTGGTCAAGTTCCGCGCAGACGGAAGCCTCGACCCTGCGTTCGGTGGTGACGGACGTTCGAAGCTCTTGATCGGCGGTGTCAACTCGCTGAGCGTCGACGCGCAGGGGCGTCTCGTCGCCGGCGGCTGGAGCGGCGGCGCAGCGGTGGCCCGGCTGCGTCCTGATGGCCACCCCGATATGACCTTCGCCGGAGGGCAGTTCCTGCCGCTGAAGAGCAGCGGGCCGGCATTCGCCGCCCTCCAGGGCTCGAAGCTGGTGGCGCTTGCCGAACCGTGCTGTGGCGCCAAAGAACTCACCCTCTATCGCCTCACGGCCGGCACTGACCACACTCGCTGCCTGGGGCACAAGGCGACTATCGTCGGCACGCAGGGGCGCGACGAACTGACCGGGACGCCGCATCGCGACGTGATCGCGGCCCTCTCCGGCGCCGACACCGTCCGCGGCCTTGGCGGCCCCGACCTGATCTGCGGCGGCAAAGGCCGCGACAAGCTCTACGGTGGCGCCGGCAAAAACCAGGTGCAGGCGGACCCCGCCCCGGTCAAATCTCATCGGCGGGTCCGCTAGCCTCGCACCGATGCGAATCGCCCAGAGCCTGATCGACGAGATGGTCGCGCACGCGCGCGAGGATCTGCCCAACGAGTGCTGCGGGATGGTTGGCGGCAAGGATGGGGAGGCGACCGTCGTCCACCGGGTCGTCAATGCGGCTGCCACCCCGCTGCGCTACGAGATGGACCCGCAGGGCCAGTACAACGCGCTGAAGTCGATCGAAGACGACGGTGGCGAGCTGCTGGCGATCTACCACTCGCACACCAAGAGCGCCGCCTATCCCTCGCAGACCGATGTCAACCAGGCGGTTGCCTGGCCAGAACAGATTTACGTGATCATCTCGCTCGCCGATCCGGACGCGCCTGATGTGAAGGCTTACCTGCTCAAAGATCTGAAGATCGCCGATGTCGAGATCGTCGTCTCCTAGCCGCACTTCCCACCAGCGCGGCGCCCACGGCGGCGGCGGTGGCGGCTCGCATGACGACGAGGGCGGCGGTGGAGGAGGCGGTGGCGGCGGCAAGCTGGTCAAGGTCGCCTTCGCCCGCAACCAGGCCGAAGCGGAAATGATGCAGGGGCTGCTGCTCGAGGCGGGGATCCCCAGCGTGCTCAAACGCAGCCGCGGCTTCGACGCGCCCGAGTTTCTCGCTGCCGGCCCGCACGAAGTCTTTGTCAACGCCGACCACGCGAAGAAGGCCCGCGGCCTGCTCGCCGACACGATGATCGAGACCGAGGACGAAGAGCGGGCCGAGCTCGAAGGCGCCGCCTCCTTGAGGAAGGCCGGCACCGAAACATCGCCGGCCCGGCTTGCTTTCTGGCTGCTGCTGGCGCTGCTGGCGGCTGTGCTCTTGGTCTGGGCCCTCTACCAGCTGAGCTGACCGCTCAGCCGAGGCTGGGGCGGTTCATCTCGCGCAGGTAGTCGCGCCAGGCCGACTCGATTTCCCCGATCCGGGCTTCGAAGGCGGCTTCGAGGGTCGGGGTGCTGCCGCCGGGGAGGATGCGCAGCGCCATCTGCTCGCAGGCTTCGGGGCCGCGCTCGGTCTCCAGCAGGTCGAAGATCGTGCCGCCGAGGATCACCGCGTCGCGCCGCGACGGTGGGAACGAGGGCCGCGAGCTCTCGCGCAGGCGGCGGATCACGGCGGCGCGGTAGAGGCCGACCTGGCGGGAGAAGTACTGGGCGCCGCCCTCGGCCAGCCAGGCCCAGCCCAGGTAGCGGGCGAAGCGGCGCGGGGTCCAGGAGGGGGGGAGGTCGGGATTGTTGGCGCCGAGGACGAGCTGGGCGTAGAGGCGCTCGGCGGTGCCGCGCAGCGCTTCGCGCGAGTCATCGCCGGCGGCGCGACGCTCCATATGCGGGTCGTTGAGCACGTGCAGCTCGGTCGACATCGCCCAGCCGGCCATGTAGCGGCGCCCGGCCGGGGCGGCCGACCAGCGCGCCGCCGGCAGGAAGGGGTGGGCCATCGCGAGCCAGACCGGGTTGGTGTGGATGACGACGGTGACGTCCCCCGGCACCACCTCCAGCCGATCCTCGAGCCGCAGCCGCAGGACCTCCATCCGGTCCAGGGTGCGCTCGGCAAAGGCGGCGTCGCCGCTGTCGTGGCGCGCGGTGAAGCTCAACGATTTGGTCTCGACCCAGGGCATCTAAGGCCACCTGGCCGGCGCATGTCGGCGTCCTCGGTCGCTCGCGTGCAGAAGAGCACGCCACGCTCCCTGCGTCCTTGACCTGCTTGGCCAGGCGACCTTAGAACGAGACAGGATCAGGCGAGGACGGGCTCGGCGGTGGAGCATGCGCCCAAGATCTCAGACCGGGCGCGGTCGAACTCCTCGTCGGCCATCACCGGGGTGCCCTCGAAGGGCAGTTCGCGGTCGATCTCGACCCACGAGTGGCAGCCGTGGTACTCCTCGCGCACCCGCACGGTGACGGGGCGGGGAATGCGGTGAACCCTGAGCAGGAGGATGTGAAGGGGGTGGCGACGCTTCCAGTTGAGCCGCTTCTCCGCGTAGTCCGGGGTCCAGACGTAGAAGGGGGAGAGGGCATCGAGCGAGCGGCGGTCGTTGATCGTGAAGTGGTCGGTGACCTCGGCCCAGGCGCGCAGCCGGACGCGGTCGGGCTGCGAGATGCCGCCGTCCTGAATCAGTGCCCTGGGGGGCGGCTCCTCGTCGGGCCAGACACCCTCCTCGAGCGCGCGGCGCAGCTCGGGGTGGTGGGACTCGCGGACGAGGTTGTTCTGCTGGTGATCGAAGGTCGGGTAGAGGAAGAAGCGCTCGTGCTCAAGCTCGAAGTGCTTGTTCTCCTCACGGATTCCACCCTTGCGGAGCGTCAGAAGCTGCTCGCCCTCGGCGAGTGCGCGGACCGTTACGGCCCATTCCTTGAAAGCGATCGGCATTTGCTGTGACCTTGGAAGGTTGGTGAATCCGGGTGACTGGGGAGTGGACGCTGAGCCCTGCCTGGGCAAGCCTGTCCGTCCGAGTCGGGCATTCTAGACGAGGCGCGCCGAATCGCCAAATAATTCATCCTAAAAATTTCCTCCACCGCCTGGAGACTCGATTCTAAGCACGTCTCCGTGACGTAGATCACCTTCAGCCTTGCTCGGCAGAGGCACTCCGTTGAGCAGGTTGAGGCCCGGTTTTCCATCGCTGCCACCGTTGCGGCCCCGGGGGGCGTGGCGCCGGCGCTCGCTGATCAGCGTGAACCGCATCGGCGCCAGCGCTTCGATCTCGCGCACGATCCCGTCGCCGCCATGGTGGACGCCGTCGCCGCCGCTGCCGTGGCGAATCGCCAGCTCGCGGATCCGCAGCGGGAATTCGGCCTCCAAGGCCTCGACCGGGGTGTTGAAGGTGTTCGACATCGCGACGTGGATCGCGCTGGGCCCGTCGGCGTCGGGGCAGGCGCCCTGGCCGCCGCCGAGCGTCTCGTAGTAGGTGAAGCCCTTACCCGCCAGGGTCAGGTTGTTCATCGTCCCCTGGCCCTGGGCGGGGACCGGGCGGGCGCCGCCGAAGGCCGAGATCACCAGGTCGGCGACGCGGCTGGAGGTCTCGACGTTGCCGGCGGCGACCGCGGCCGGCGGCAGGGCGTTGAGCAGGCAGCCAGGCGGGGCGACGACCTCGATCGGCCGGTAGGCGCCGGCCGAGGGCGGCGCTTCGGGGTCGGTCAGCACCCGCACGGCGAAGAAGGCTGCTGACTTGGTGACCGAGAGCGGGCAGTTGAGGTTGCCCTCGATCTGCTTGTCGGTGCCGCTGAAGTCGAGCTTCAGGGAGTCGCCGTCGATCGTCACCTCGACCCGCAGGGTGACGTCGCGGGCGACGCCGCCGCCGTCGTCTTCGAGGACGTCGACCGCTGAGTAGGCGCCGTCGGGCAGGGCGGCGAGGGCAGCGCGGGTGCGGCGCTCGGCGTAGGCGAGGATCTCCCCGATCCCAGCCTGCAGCTGTTCGGCTCCGCCGAGCGAGGCCGCCAGCTCGGCCAAACGGGCAGCGCCGGCCCGGTTGGCGGCGCCCTGGGCGCGGAGGTCGGCGATCCGCTCGCCCGGGGAGCGCATTCGTCCCGCCAGCTCGCGCAGGGTCCGCTCATCGGCGCGGGTCGGCGGGATCACGATCCCCTCGTCCTCAAGCCGGGTCGAGTGGGCTGGCATGCCGCCGGGGGTGGGGCCGCCGACATCGGCATGGTGGGCGCGGCTGGCGGCGAAGCCGAGCAGCTTCGAGCCGGAGAAGACCGGCTCGATCAGGGTGATGTCGGGCAGGTGGGTGCCGCCCTCGTAGGGGTCGTTGAGGATCCAGGAGTCGCCGGGCCGGTGCTCGCGGTCGAGCACGGCGGCGACCGCCTCCGGCATCGAGCCGAGATGGACCGGGATGTGCTCGGCCTGCATCGCCATCTCTCCCTGGGCGTCGAAGAGGGCGGTCGAGCAGTCGCGGCGCTCCTTGATGTTGGCCGAGTGCGAGGCACGGATCAGGACCGCGCCCATCTCTTCGCAGGCCGCGCGCAGCGCCCCAGTCAGCACCTGCAGGGTGATCGGGTCGAGGCCGCTCATCGTGGGGTTCCTTTCGACAGTGGTGCTGTTGAAAGGAACCGGGGATCTGTCGCCTCGGTTTTGATCGTGCCTGCGCTGTCGACCTCGGCCCGCCAGCCCGGTGGCAGCACCAGGGTCGCCTCGGGCAGCTCGAAGATCGCCGGGCCCTCGACCTTGGCGCCGGCGCCGGGCTCGCCGCGGAGGACGCGGGCGTCGAGCCAGCTGCCGCCGAAGCGGGCGCGGCGGCTGCTCTCCTCCAGTTCGGCGCTTGTCGCGGCCGAGGGCTGGAGCCGCGGCCCCGGCACGATCATCGCCACCCGGATGTCGACCAGCTCGACCTCTCCCTCGTCGTCGCGATAGCCGTAGCGCTCCTCGTGGGCGACGGCGAAGCGCTCGGCCAGGTCGGCTGGATCGGGATCGAGCGCCCCGGCAACGGTCAGCTCGAAGGCCTGGCCGCGGTAGCGCATCTCATATGAGGCCTCCGCTTTGGCATCGCCCAGGCCCTGTCCGGCGCGGGCGATCAGAGCTTCGACCTCGCCCGCGATCCGCTCTGCGCTCAGATCCTCGCCGCTGAGCAGCACGGTGCGGGCGGTGTCGCGCCGACGCTCGGAGGCGCAGAGGCCGAGGGCGGAGAGGACGCCGCCGGCCCGCGGGCAGAGGATCGTCTCGACCCCGAGCTCGGCGGCAATCGCCGCCGCGTGCATCGGCCCCGCGCCGCCGAACGGCATCAGGGCGAAGCGGCGGGGGTCGATGCCGCGCTCGACCGTCACCACCCGCAGGGCCCGCGCCATTTCCTGGTTGGCGATGCGGACGATCCCCTCGGCCGCCGCCAGCTCGTCGAGGCCGAGCGCGCCGGCGAGCGCGCCGACCGCGGCCCGGGCGGCGTTGATGTCGAGGGCGACGCCACCGGCGAGCTTCGAGTCGGCGGCGAGGTAGCCGAGCAGCAGGTTGGCGTCGGTGACGGTGGGCTCGGCGCCACCGCGGCCGTAGCAAGCCGGCCCGGGCTCGGCGCCGGCAGAGCGCGGTCCGACCTGGAGCGCCCCGCCGGGATCGCGCCAGCCGACCGAGCCGCCGCCGGCGCCGACGGTGTGGACGTCGACCATCGGCAGCTGGATCGTGCGGCCGCCGATCTGGCGCGAGTCGGTCCGCCGCACCTCGCCATCCTCGATCACGCAGACGTCGCAGGAGGTGCCGCCCATGTCGAAGCCGAGCACGTTGCCGTCGCCCGAGAGCCGGGCCAGCAGGCCGGCGCCGATCGCGCCGCCGGCGGGGCCGGAGAGGACGCTCCAGGCCCCGGTCCGCGCCGCCTCGCCGGCGGTGGCGACACCGCCGGAGGACTGCATGACGAGGGGCGCCGGCAGCCCGGCGTTGGTTGCCGCCTCGCCGAGGCGCTCCAGATAGCGGCCGAGCAGCGGCGAGAGGTAGGCGTCGATCGCCGTGGTCGAGCAGCGCTCGAACTCGCGAAAGCGGGGCAGCACCTCGTGCGAGGCCGAGACGTGGAGGCCGGGAAGCTCGCGCCGCAGATAGGCGGCGATCTGCCGCTCGTGGGTCGGGTCGAAGTAGGAGAAAAGCAGGCAGATCGCAACGGACTCGGCATCTGATTCGCCGAGCAGCTGGGCCAGCCGCTGCGGCTCGTCCTTGCCCAGCGGCTCGACGATGCCCTCGGGCCCGGTCCGCTCGGCGGCCTCGAAGCGCAGCTCTCGCTCGACCAGCGGCGTCGGCTTCGGCGCGCAGAGGCGGTAGAGGTCGGGCCGGTCCTGGCGGCCGATCTCAAGCAGGTCGGCGAAGCCCCGGGTCGCGATCAGCGCCGTCTTCGCTCCCCGTTCCTCCAGCAGCGCGTTGGTGCCGACAGTCATCCCGTGGGCGAAGGACTCGATCTCGGCCGGGCTCGCTCCGGCCCGCTCGAGCACGGCCGCGATCGCTGCCATCACGCCGGCCGACTCGTCTCCCGGCGTGGTCGCCGTCTTTGCTGTGTGGAGCGCCTCGCCGTCGTAGAGGACGGCGTCGGTGAAGGTCCCGCCTACGTCAACTCCGAGCAGCACGGGGTGAAGCTAACCGAGATTGCTCAGCGCCACTGCTCGCGGCGGATCTCGCCGCCGGGGCCGAGCACGAAGTGGGTGCCGTCGAGTTCGCTGTCGATCGCGGGGAAGTCCGTCCGCATGTGGCCTCCACGGGTCTCCTCGCGCTCCAAGGCGGCGGTAGCGATCACGCGGGCGAGGGGATACGGGTCGGTGGTCAGCTCGGCCAGCTGCCCGGGGCGGCGCAGCGGTCCGGCCAGCCGCCAGACCGCCTCGCGGGTCTCTCTGTGCGGCGGCTCGAAGCGCCACTCCGGCAGCGCCGGGGGCTGGGCCGATGCGGTCTCCTCAAGAGCGGCGGCCGCGGCCCTGCCGCCGAAGACGAAGCACTCGCTGAGCGAGTTCGAAGCGAGGCGATTTGCCCCGTGCAGGCCCGTGCAGGAGCACTCGCCGACGGCGTAGAGGCCGGGCAGCGAGGAGCGCCCGTCGAGGTCGACGGCGATCCCGCCCATCACGTAGTGGGCAGCGGGGGAGACCGGAACCGGTTCGGCGCCGGCGTCGAATCCCGCCTCGGCGAGCGAGCTGAAGACGCTGGGGAAATGAGCCGGGTCGACATCGCGCAGGTCGAGTTCGATGTGAGCGTCGCCCTCGCCCTGCAGCTGATCGAGCATCGCCGCCGCGACCGCGTCGCGCGGGGCCAGCTCGTCGGTGAAGCGCTGGCCCGAGGCGTCGAGCAGCTTGGCGCCGTCGCCGCGCACCGCCTCGGTGATCAGGAGGCCGTCGAAGCGGGTTCCCGGCAGCAGCAGAGCGGTCGGGTGGAACTGGCAGAACTCGAGGTCGGCGAGGTCGGCGCCGGCGGCCCCGGCCAGGACCGGCCCGGCGCCGATCGCGCCCCAGGGGTTGGTGGTCCGCTTCCACAGCGCCGCGGCGCCGCCGGTTGCCAGGACGGTGGCCCCGGCAGCGATCGGCCCGCTGTCGGTGAGGACGCCGTGGCAGCGCTCGCCGTCTGACCAGAGCGCCAGGGCGGATGTCTTCTCGCGAACCTCGACCCGTGGCTCGGCGGCGACCATCGCTGCCAGCTTGGAGGTGATCTCATGCCCGGTCTGGCTGCCGCCGGAGTGGACGATGCGGCGGTGGGCATGTCCCCCCTCCAGGCCGAGCGCGAGCTCGCCATCGTCACCGAGATCGAAGACGACCCCGCGTGAGCGCAGCTCGCGGACGGCGTCGGGCGACTCTTCGACCAGGACCTGGACCGCGCTGGGACGGCAGAGGCCACGGCCGGCGGCGATCGTGTCGGCGGCGTGCTGCTGGGGCGAGTCGCCCGGTTCGAGCGCCGCGGCGAGTCCGCCCTGGGCCCAGAAGCTGGCGCTCTGCGAGAGCGGGGTGCGGGAGACGAGGCAGATCGAGCCGCCGGCCTCGGCTGCGCGCAGGGCGGTCCAGAGCCCGGCCGCGCCACCT
Organism: uncultured Conexibacteraceae bacterium; assembly: GCA_964401995.1. Lineage (GTDB taxonomy): Bacteria > Actinomycetota > Thermoleophilia > Solirubrobacterales > 70-9 > DATCBF01. Next base: position 9,467 of record CAYOAP010000012.1, read on the forward strand.
CCGACGACGGCGAGGTCGAACTCGGAAATCTCGGGCGCTATTGCGTCCCGGCCTCTCGCCGGATCTCCTCGACCTGACTGCGCAGCCAGGCGGCAGCGGCTTCGCGCGCCTCGGCATTGGTCGCGGCGATTCCTCCGGCAGATTCCTTGGCGCGCTGCTCGGCTTCGGAGACCCGCTTCTCCGCCGCCTCGGCGTGGGCCTCGATCTCGGCGAGCCGCTCCTCGGCGGCGGCGATCGCCTCGGCCTTGGCGTCTCGCTCTCGCTGCAGCTCGTCCTGATGGCGGGCGCGCAGCTCGTCGAGGGCCTTGGCGCCGCGGGCGCGCTCTTCCTCGAGGTTGGCCTCCAGGGCTTTGATCTCGGCCGTCGCACGGCGCTCGGCCGCGGCGGCGACGTCGGCGGCGGCGGCCAGCTTGCGTTCCGCTGCCTCGACCTGCGCGCCGAGCTCCTGAGCGCTCGTCTTGCCTGGTTCCTCACTCACTGGTTGCCCAATCTATTACCGAGGACGCCGCGATAGGCGGCAACCACCCTTTCGGCCATGCGCGAGGCGGACAGCGAGGCGGCTCGCGCGGCGCCATCCACACGCGGATCGGATGCTTCCAGATGGGGTCGGGCGGCTGCGCTCCAGGCGGCCGTCTCGTATGGAGCGCAGAGGCAGCCGGCGATTCCACGCAGGGCGAAGGGGGCGATCCCGACCGGGGTCGAGAGCACCGGCGTCTCGCAGGCCAGGGCCTCGACGCAGGCGAGGCCGAAGCCCTCGTAGTCGGAGGTGACGAGGACGGCATTGGCCGCGTTGAGCCAGAGGGGCATCTGGTCGGGGTCGATCGCTCCCCCCGTGAGCAGCTCGGCGCCGGACGCCGCCGCCAGCTCGGCCGCTCGGTCATGGCGCTTCTCGGGGCGGCTGGGATTGGCCGGGAAGAAGAGGTAGCGCCCGTCGGGGTCGAGGCCCAGGGACTGCCGCGCCTCGGCGCGTGGCAGCGGCCGGAAGCGTCCGAGGTCCGGCCCGCAGGGGAGCACCGCCGAGCCCGGGACGGCGGGCAGGCCTGGCCTGCCGTCCTCGGGCGCGAACAGGGCGCGTGAGACGCCGGCGACCAGGTCCGCGCGCCAGGCCAGGCGGCGCGACATCGGGCCGACGATCCCGTGGCGGACGTCGGTGCCATGGAACGTGACGACCAGAGGATCGGCGCCGGCAAGCTGGGCGCACCAGCCGGGCAGGCCGTAGTGGGCGTGGACGAGGTCGAAGCGCTCGCGCCGCAGCAGCCCCCGCAGGCGCCGGGTCGCCGGCAGGTACTCGCCCTTGCCGGGCGGGAAGCTGAAGAGGTCGACGTCGATGCCGAGCTGCCGCACCCCGTCGATCTGGTCGAGCACCCAGCGCCCGCGCTGGGGAGCGGAAGGGTCGGGCTCGAAGTTGGTGACGACGAGGACACGCACCGGCGTGAGGGTATCCGCGCCAGGAAGATTTCACGCTTCTGTTTGCGAATTGGCACATCTGCGTCTAGATCAGTGCGCCCGAGTGCCCCAGGATCGGCTCAATTCGACGAGGAGGCACTGATGATCTACATGCTGATGGGTTATGCGCACGCCGCGGTCGAGCGGCGGATGAGGGCGATTCGCCGCTTGGCCGGCGGCGAGCGAGGGCAGGGAACGGTCGAGTACGTCGGCTTGATCCTGCTCGTCTCGCTGCTGATGGTCGGGATGGTGGCGGCGATGAAGGGGTTCAACGGCAAGCAGGGGACCGAGCTGGCCGACGTGATCGTCAACAAGATCAAGGAGGCGGTGGACAAGGTCACCTTCAAATAGGAGGGCGGGGCGGCCGGCGATCCGAGCCGCCTCACCCACCTGGGCCGACACCGACTAAACGATGAATCCCACGCACGCCATAAATCCCACGCAAGCTCCAGCTGTCGCGATTCCGTCCCCACTGCGGTTTATGCTGTATGACAGCATGAAGCATCGAACTCAGCTATATCTCGACGAGGGCCAGCACCGCTGGCTCAAACAGCGCGCCGGCAAGTCCGGCAGCATCGCCGCGGTCGTCCGCGAGCTGATCGATGCCGAGCGCTCGCGCCGGGCCAATCCGGCCGGCGACGCGCTGATCGGCTATCTGGTCGAGGAGCCGCCCGGCAAGGGCCGGGAGGGCACCAGCGTCTCGACGCTGGACAGCGACCTCTACGGCTGATGCGCGCGGTCTTCATCGACACCAGCGCCTTCGTTGCCCTCCGCAACGAAGCCGAGGCCGAGCACGAGAGAGCCCGCCAGGCTCTCTCGAAGCTGGTCGCGGAAGGGGTTTCCCTCTTCACCTCCAACTACGTTTTCGCCGAGACCTACACCGCCCTGATGGTGCGGGTGGGCAGGGCGGAGGCGATCGAGTGGGGGCGCCGGTTCCGCGCCAGCGAAGCGATCGACCTGGTTCGCCTCGACCGCGATGTGGAGGAGGAGGCCTGGGGGATTCTCGAGCGCCATCGCGACAAGCGCTGGAGCTATGTCGACGCGACATCTTTTGCCCTGCTCGAGCGCGATGGCGGCAGCGAGGCCTTCGCTTTCGACGTCCACTTCAGCCAGCGTGGCCTGCGGGTTCTGCCCGAGGGCTGATCCGCGCGGCGGGTATCGCCGCCGCGCGTCTGCGTGACAAACTCGCGCTATGCCCGACTCCCGCAGCTACGACCGCGCCCCTGCCGATATCCGTCCGCTGACGATCGACCCTGGCTTTGTCGCCAGCGCCGACGGCTCGGCCCTGATCTCGATCGGCAAAACCCGGGTGATCTGTACCGCCTCGGTCAACGACACGGTGCCGCGCTGGATGAAAGGCCGCGGCAAAGGCTGGGTCACCGCCGAGTACGCGATGTTGCCGGCCTCGACCGGGGACCGCAAGCAGCGCGACATCTCGAAGGGCAAGCAGGATGGCCGCGGGGTGGAGATCCAGCGGTTGATCGGCCGTTCGCTGCGAGTCGTCGTCGACTTCCAGGCGCTCGGCGAACGCAGTGTCTACGTCGATTGCGACGTGCTCGAAGCCGACGGCGGCACCCGCTGCGCCGCGATCACCGGCGGCTACGTTGCCCTGCGGCTGGCGCTCCAGGGCCTGCTCGACGCCGGCTCGATCGAGGCGATGCCGCTGACCGGATCGGTTGCCGCGGTCAGCGTCGGCATGGTCGACGGCCGCGCCCTCTGCGACCTTGACTACTCCGAGGACTCGACCGCCGAGGTCGACGCCAACGTGGTCATGACCGGCGACGGCGGCCTGGTCGAGGTGCAGGCGACCGCCGAGCGGACCCCGCTTTCCCGCACTTCGCTTGACGAGCTGCTGAGCCTTGCCGAGGGCGGGATCGCCCGCCTGCGGGAGGTGCAGGACCGGGTCACGGGAAGTTGATCTTCGCCACCGGCAACAAGCACAAGCTGCGCGAGCTGCGTGAGCTGCTGCCGGGAGTGGAGCTGGAGGCTCTGCCGGATGGGGTCGAGCTGCCGCCGGAGGACGGCGAGTCATTTGCCGAGATCGCGCTTGACAAGGCCCGCGCAGCTCGTGCGGCCTGCGGTGGCGAGGTTGTCGCAGACGACTCTGGGATCGAGGCCGTCGGCCTCGGCGGGCGCCCGGGCATCCACTCCGCCCGTTTCGCCGGCGAGGGGGCGGGAGATGAGGTCAACCTCGAAAAGCTCTTGCGCGACGTGGCGGCCGCCGGCGAGGAGCGCGGCGCGGCGTATGTCTGCGCGCTTGCCCTGGTCGAAGCCGACGGCGCCGAGCGAGTTTTCGAAGCTCGCTGCGAGGGTAATTTGATCGAGAGCCCACGGGGGGAGGGGGGCTTTGGCTACGACCCGGCCTTCGTCCCCGTCGACACTGGCCCGCAGGACGAGCGCACGATGTCGGAGCTGACCCAGGCGGAGAAGAACGAGATCAGCCACCGCGGCCGCGCCGCGAGGATGTTGGCCCGGCACCTCGAGGCCGGGGCCAAATCGCAACCGGCAAGCCGATGATCCGCACCAAAAGCGGCGCCGCGGGCCTCTCGATCGCCTCCAACGCGCTGCTGATCGCGCTCAAGCTCGCCGCCGGCGCGATCACCGGCTCGATCGCGATCGTCACCGAGGCGGTCCACTCGCTGATCGATCTGGTCGCCTCCGTGATCGCCTTCATCTCAGTTCGCAAGGCCGACGAGCCGGCCGATGCCGACCACCCCTACGGGCACGAGAAGGTCGAGAGCCTGGCGGCGACGATCGAGGGGATGCTGATCCTGGTCGGCGCCGGGATCATCGTCTACGAGGCGACCCACCGGCTCGTGATCGGCGCCCAGGTCGAAACGCTTGGCGTCGGCATGGCGGTGATGGGTTTCTCGGTGATCGCCAACCTCGGCGTCTCGACCGTCCTCTCGCGCCAGGCCAAGGCGCACGAATCGCCGGCGCTGGAAGGCGACGCTGCTCACCTGCGGACCGATGCCCTGACCTCGGCCGGGGTGCTGGTCGGCCTCGCCCTGGTTCAGATCACCGGCGACGCCGCCTTCGACTCGATCACGGCGCTGGTCGTCGCCAGCGCGATCGTCACCGCTGGGATCAGAATCATCAGGCGCTCGTCGGGCGTGCTGATCGACGAAGCGCTCCCCGCCGCCGAGATGGACAAGATCGAGGAAGCGATCGCCGCCGCCCGCACCCCCGAGGTCGCCGGCTACCACAAGCTCCGCGCCCGGCGGGCCGGAAGCCGCCGCCACATCGATCTCCACGTCCAGTACCGGACTGGCACCAGCCTCGAGCGGGCGCACGAGCTGGCCCACCAGATGCACGAGGCGATCGAGGCTGAGATCCCCGGGGCTGAGGTCCTGATCCACGCCGAGCCGGAGACCTCGCTGCGCGAGCCCGACTCCTCCGCCTCGGGGCCTTACCGCTCGGGGTAGAGGGCTGATCCCACGCCCAAGGAGAACGGGCCTGGCCGCCCTCTGGCCGAATTTCGGCGCCCGCCTATGGCGGGCCTGCCCGATGATGGAGCGCGGCTTCGCCGCGCGACATCAGATTGCATATCGCGGCCTTCGGCCACATTCGCCCAGAGGGCGGCCAGGCCCGTCCCTCGCAGCGCCCCGGGTGAACGCAAGCTTCTTGGCTCTGGGCGGCCAGGTTTGCAGCCGCTTCGTTACTGAGTGCTTGGGCCGAGGGCGCTTCGAGGCGGATGGCGGGCGGGCCTCTGCGGGAATTTCGCGAAGCGGCGGAAATGCAATCCGGTTAATGCGCGGCGTAAGCCGCGCACGTGATTCCACCATGCGCGAAGCGCATGGTGGTCAATTCCCGCAGAGGCCCGCCCGCCATCCCTGCCTACGGGCTGGGCAGCAGGTTGACCGCGGCGGCGAGGCCGACGGCCCCGACCGTGACCGAGTAGCCGGTGTAGCCGCTGATCGCGAACAGGACCACGGCGATCGCGCAGATCGCGACGACGATGATCCAGGAAGCGCGGGCGAGGGTCACGGCCGCTATTTTCACGTAGATGCCCGACGCTGCCACCACAGGGGTCGTTTCCGCAGATGCCGCTGACGCGGCGCTGGCGTATCTGACCGAGATGTCGGCTGAGCTGCGCGGCGCCGCGATCCTCGACCCCGAGGGGTCGGTGTTGGCCGCGACGGGCGACGCCGAGCGCTGGGGCGAGGACAGCCTCGCGCTCCTGCGGGTGGCGGACGAGGCCGGCGGCGAGCCGGTCGAGCAGCTCCACATCGGCGCCGAGCAGGGCGAGGTCTTCGCCGTCCGCCAGGCCGGGCTGACCGCCGTCGCCGTGACCGAGCGCTTCGTGCTCTCGTCGCTGATGTTCTTCGACATGCGCTCGGTCCTGCGCGAGCTCCTCGCCCCGCCGCAGCCAGACGGGGAGGGCTGATGCCCCCGAAGCCGCACCGCGTCCTGCTCGACCGCGTCTCCGGCTACGCCGACGAGGCCGCCGCCTTCATGCGCCGGCGCCGGGTCTCCCGCCTTCCTTTCGCCCGCCTCTATTACCGAGGCGGCCGCAGCAGCGATCACGCCGCCGACTCGGCCGCGGGCGCCGAGCTCTTCGTCGCCGCCGGGCGGTTGATCGAGGTCGCCGGAAAGCGGCCGAAGCCGTGAGCGAGCCGGCCCAGCTGATCGATGCCGCCGTCGCTGAGCGCGTGCTCGCGCGGGCGCTGGCGGCCGGCGGCGAGTTCGCCGAGGTCTTCGCCGAGCGCCGTGGCGGCCTGACGATGTCGATCGACGAGTCGCGGATCGAGTCGGTCCAGTCCGGCGCCGAGGAGGGCGCGGGGGTCCGCGTCGTCAGCGGCGGCACCACCTACTTCGCCCACGTTGACGGCCTCGACCCCGACGACATCGAGCGGGCCGCGGCCGAGGCTGCCTCGGCCCTGCGTGGCGACCGCGCTGAGCCACGCCCGCTGCGGGCGGTGGCGACCGAGCCGGTCCCGATCGAGCGCAGGCCCGAGCAGGTGCCGGCCGGCCGCAAGGCCGAGCTGCTGCGTGAGCTCGACGAGCGTGGCCGCTCGCAGGGCGGTGAGATCTCCCAGTTCTCGGCCTCCTACGGCGAGGCTCGGCGCGAGATCACCGTCGCCAACTCCGACGGCCTCTTCACCAGCGACGACCGCACCCGGGTCCGGCTCGGGACCCAGGCCGTGGCCCGTCGCGGCGATGTGGTCGAGACCGGCTTCGAGACCCTCGGCGCCCACCGCGGCTTCGAGCTGCTCGAAGACGACCCGGCGCTGATCGCCGAGCAGGCGGCGGGCAAGGCGCTGATCCTGCTCGACGCCGATCCGACGCCGGCCGGCTCGATGCCGGTCGTGGTCGGCGGCGGCTTCGGCGGCGTCCTCTTCCACGAGATGACCGGCCACGGCCTCGAGGCCGACCACATCCAGAAGGGCGCCAGCGTCTACGTCGGCAAGCTGGGTGAGCAGGTTGCCCAGCCGCTGCTGACAGCCTACGACGACGGCCGCCTGCCGAACGAGTGGGGCTCCGACGCGATCGACGACGAGGGCACGCCGACGCAGAAGACCCGCCTGATCGAGGACGGCAAGCTGACCGCCTTCCTCTACGACCGTCTCTGCGCCGAGCGCGACGGGGTCGCCTCGACCGGCAACGGCCGCCGTGAGAGCTTCCGCCATCTGCCGATCCCGCGCATGACCAATACCTACATCGCGCCTGGCGACGCCGAGCCCGAGGCGATGATCGCCGAGGTCCAGCAGGGCTTCTACGCGGTCTCCTTCGCCGGCGGCCAGGTCGACCCGGCGACCGGCGACTTCGTTTTCGGCGTCTCCGAGGGCTACCTGATCGAGGGCGGCAAGGTGACTTCCCCGTGCCGGGGCGCCACCCTGGTCGGCAACTGCCTCGACGCCCTGGCCGCGATCGACGCGGTCGGCAACGACTTCTGGATGAAGACGGGGATGTGCGGCAAGGGCGGCCAGAAAGCCCCGGTCGGCACCGGCCAGGGCCACGTCAGGATCGCGGCGATGACGGTGGGGGGGACGGCGGTATGAGCGACCTCGCCGCACTCGCGGGCCGCGCGATCGAGGCGACGCTTGCCGCTGGCGCCGGCGATGCCGAGGCTTACGCCTCAGAGGAGGCGGGACGTGAGATCCGCGTCCACGGTGGCAAGGTCGAGAGCCTCACCGCCGCCACCCAGAGCGGGGTCGGGGTGCGAGCCTGGATCGGCGGCCGGGTCGGCTACGCCTACGGCACCGACTCTTCCGAGCCGGGTATCGCGGCGCTCGCCGCCCGGGCGGCCGAGGCGGCAAATGTCGCCGACGAGGATGAGTTCGCGGCAGCGCCGCAGGCCGATGGCGCGGCGCCAGCGCTCGACGGCCTCAGCGATCCCTCGCTGGCGCAGTGGCCGGCGGGCGACGCGGCAGAGCTGGCGCTGACGGTTGAGCGCGCTGCTCTGGCGACCGATTCTCGCGTCGTCGGAGTCGAGCAGGCGGTCTATGTCGATTCGGCCGACCGCGTCGCGATCGCCTCCTCGACCGGAGTCGCCGGCAGTTATGAGTCCTCGACTTGTTACGCCTACCTGCAGGCGTTGGCCGAGAGCGGCGAGGGGCGCGAGACCGGCCTCGGCTTCGGCCTCGCCCGGGGCCCGGCCGGCCTTGACCCGGAGGCGATCGGCCGCGAGGGCGCCGAGCGCGCGGTGGCGATGATCGGCGCCGGCAAGCCCGCCTCGCGCTCCTGCCCCGTCGTCCTCGACCCCACCGTCGCCGCCAGCTTCATCGGCCTGATCGGCGGCGCGCTTGCCGCCAGCGCTGTCCAGCGCGGCCGCTCGCCCTTCGCCGAGCGGCTCGGCGCCGAGGTCGCCAGCGACGTCCTCGTCCTCCACGACGACGGCCTCGATCCCGCTGGCCTGGGGTCGGCGCCCTTCGACGGCGAGGGTGTTCCCCGGCGTCGGACCGCCCTCATAGAAGACGGCAATTTGCAGGCATTTCTCTACGACACCTACACCGCCCGCCGCGGCGATGCAGCCTCCACCGGAAGCGCCGGGCGCGGCGGCTATCGCTCGCTGCCCTCGGTGGCGACGTCGAACTTGACCGTCGCAGCTGGCGGTCACTCCTTCGAGCAGCTGCTGGGCGAGGCGGGCGACGGGATCTACGTCACCGATGTCGCCGGGCTTCACTCCGGAGTCAACCCGGTGACCGGCGTCTTCTCGGTTGGCGCCTCCGGCCAGACGATCAGCGGTGGCGCGCTGGCCGAGCCCGTGCGTGAGTTCACGATCGCCAGCGATCTGGTCTCGATGCTGCGCGCCGTTCGCGCCGCTGGCGCAAGCGCACGCTGGGTCCCTTTTGGGGGCTCTGTGCTGACGCCGGAGCTGCTCGTTGGCGAGATGACAGTCAGCGGTTCTTGAACACGCGTAGCCCTTTACGCCGTGGCCACTGTTAGATTGCGCGCCGTCTTCAATCCCGAGGAGGAGTTTCGACGTGACAAAGGCTGAGTTTCTGGAGCAACTGGCAGGAGATGACCGAGTTGGCAGCAAAAAGGCGGCCGGCGATGCAGTCGACGCTGTGCTTGAGGCGATCACCGACGCGCTGAGCAGTGGCGGCGAGGTCAGCTTCACCGGTTTCGGCAAATTCCACGTCGCCGAGCGCGGGCCCCGGCAGGGTGTCAACCCCCGCACCGGCGAGAGAATCACGATTCCGGGCGGCAAGGTCCCGCGCTTCTCCGCCGGCTCGGCGTTGAAGACCAAGGTCAAGGGCGGCTGATTTCCTGAGCCCATTCGCTGATCGGCTGGCGGCGCTGGTAGAGCAGCGCCGCAGTCAGATCTGCCTTGGCCTCGACCCCGACCCGGAAAAGCTGGTCGGGGAGGGGCTGCCCGATGCGGCCGGCGAAAGTGCGCCGGCCGCCGACCGGGCCTCGGCGGCGGTTGCCGCCCACTGCCGCTCGCTGATCGAGCAGGCAGGACCTTCGTGCGTGGCGATCAAGCCACAGCTCGCTTGCTTCGAGCGCCTCGGCGCCCCCGGCTGGGCGGCGCTGGAAAGCGTTTGCGACGCGGCCCGCGAGGCCGGCCTGCTGGTCGTCGCCGACGGCAAGCGCGGCGACGTCCCTGTCACTGCCGGCGCCTACGCGCAGGCGCTTGTCGGTGAGACGCCGACGCCCTGGGGCCCGGTCGCCGGCCTCGGCGCCGACGCTTTCACCGCCAACCCGCTGCTCGGCCTCGATGCGCTCGAGCCCCTGGTCGCCGCCGCCGAGGCGGCCGGCGCCGGCGTCTTCGCCCTCGTCCGCACCAGCAACCCCGGCGCCGCCGACATCCAGGACCTGCCCGCTCCGCAGCAGCCGCTGCACGAGCGGCTCGCGGCGCTGGTCGACGGGCTCGGCGATCGGCTGTTGGGAGCGGGCGGGCTGAGCGGGATGGGAGCGGTCGTCGGCGCGACCGAGCCCGAGCACTTCGCCCGCATGCGGGCGCTGATGCCGCGCTCGATCTTCCTCATCCCCGGGGTCGGCGCCCAGGGTGGCCGGCCGGAGCTGCTCGGCGCCGCCTTCGCTCCCGGGCCGGCCTCTGGCCTGGTCGCCGCTTCACGTGGGATCGCCGCCGATCCCGATCCCGCCGCCGCCGCCGAGCGCCTGCGCGCCGCGGTTTGGGACGTTTCGACCGCATGAAGACGCCTTGAGCGGCTATACGATCATCGGCGCCCATCGGACTTCTCGAAGCGATTAATGAAGAAACGGACCACAGCCCTGGCAAGGGTCGTCGCATTCACCGCCCTGGTGGCGGCGTTCCTGGTCGTGGTCGTCGTCGTCTCGAACTCGCTCAAGGACAATGGCGCCAGCGGCAAGCACCACTCGAGCGGGCAGGCCCAGCGGCAGCACAAGAAGATCCACACGCCGCCGACCTATGTGATCCAGAACGGCGACACCTTGACCGCGATCGCCCACAAGGTCGGCGTCTCGGTCGTGCGGATCGAAACCCTGAACCCCGAAATCGATCCGCAGATCCTGATCTCAGGCCAGAGGCTGAAGCTCCGCTGAACCGGCACCGCTTCAGCGTTGCCGCGCTCGCCGCGCTCCTCGCCCTGCTTGCGCTCGCCGCCCCGGCGTCGGCGACCGTCAAGCAGCCCAAGATCGAGGCCCGCGCCTGGGCCCTGATCGACGCCCGCAGCGGCGACGTCCTCGCCTCGCACGCCGCCTCCCGCCACCTGCCGATCGCCAGCACGACCAAGTTGATGACGGCCTACGTCGTCCTCCACGAGCTCTCACCGTCGAAGATCGTCACCGCGGCCCCCTACTCGCCGATCTACGGCGAGTCGTTGCTGGGGCTGCGCGCCGGCCAGCGGATCAGCGTTCGCGACCTCCTCTACGGCTTGATCCTGCGCAGCGGCAACGACGCCGCTTACGACCTTTCGCTCGCCGCCGCCGGCTCCGAGCGCGCCTTCGTCCGCCAGATGAACTTGCGGGCGGCGGCGCTGGGGCTCTCCGACACCCATTACGCCAACCCGGTCGGGCTCGACCAGCGCGGCAATTACTCCAGCGCCCGCGACTTGACGACGCTGACCCAGCGGCTGCTGCGGATCCCGCTCTTCGCCAAGATCGCCGCCTCGCGCGAAACCGAGCTGCGCAGCGTCCACCCGGCGCGCCGGATCACCACGATCAACGAGCTGCTGCGGATGGCCCCCTGGGTCAACGGGGTCAAGACCGGCCACACCTTCGACGCCGGTTACGTCCTCGTCGGCTCGGGTAGGCGCAAGGGCGTGGAGCTGATATCCGCCGTGATCGGCGCCCCGACCGACGATGACCGCTTCCTCGACAACCTGCGGCTGCTCGACTACGGCTTCTCGCTCTACCGGCCGCGGACGCCGATCCATGCCGGCCAGGACCTGGCCGATCCCTCGATCCGCTACTCGGGCGGAGAGCTGCCGCTGCGGGCCGCCCGCAGCGTCACCCTCGGCCTGCGGCCGGGGCAGCGCCTCTCGGTTGTGACCAGGGCCCCGTCCGAGGTCGAGGGCCCGATCCGCCGCGGCGCCGTCCTCGGCCGCTCGCGGGTCTTCGTCGACGGCCTGCCTGCCGCCGCTGCGCCGCTGCGCGCCAGCCGCGCCCTGCCCAAGGCGAGCCTCTTCGACCGCATTCGCAGCTTCGTCTCCGCCAACATAATTTTGCTCGCAGCGATCCTGTTCGTGATACTGATTGGCACTGTGTTTCTGCGCCGCCGCCTGCGCCGCAACGGGGAGCCAGGAAATTGATCCTGACGGTGACCCTGAACGCTGCCCTTGACCGCACCGTGGCGGTCCCCAACTTCCAGCTCGGCCGCCGCCACCGCGCTGTCGAGAGCCGCACCGTGGCCGGCGGCAAGGGGATCAACATCGCCCGCGCCCTCAGCCGCCTGGGCCGGCCGGTGATCGCCTCCGGGTTCGCCGGCGGGCCGACCGGCACCCGCGTGCTCGAACAGCTGCACGAGGAGTCGGTGCTGACCGACTTCATCCGGATCGCCGCCGAGACCCGGGTCAACCTGGCCGTGATCGACCCAACCTCTGGTGAGCAGACCGAGATCAACGAGCGTGGTCCGGCGGTCAGCCCCGAGGAGGTGAAGCGCCTCTTCGACCGGATCTCCTACCTCTCCGGGGGAGTCAAGCTCTGCGTGTTGGCGGGATCGCTGCCGCCGGGCGCCGGCGCCGATCTCTACGCCCGCCTGATCAAGGACCTGATCGAGCGGGGGATCCTCGTCGTCCTCGACGCCGAGGGCGAAGCGATGCTGGCCGGGTTGCGTGCCGGCGCCTCGGTTGTGACGCCGAATGAGGCCGAGGCCGAGGAGCTGGTCGGCCAGGAGTTCGCCGATCGCGGCGATCTCGTCCAAGGGCTGACCGAGCTGGTCCGCCTCGGCGCCGGCGAGGCAGTCATCACCCGTCCCGAAGGCTGCGTCGCGGTGATCGACGAGGACGGCGGCCGCCGCTTCCTCGAGGTTCAAACCGCCCCGCTGGAGCCGGTTTCCACGGTCGGCTCCGGCGATGCCTTCCTCGCTGGCTACGCCGCCGCCCGCTACGACGGCCGCAGCCCCGCCGATTGCCTTTCCTACGGTGTCGCCTGCGGCGCCGAGTCGACCCAGCACTTCGGCGCCGGCACCGTCGACCGGCGCCAGGTCGAGCGCATCCTGCCCAACGTCGAGGTGCGTGATTTGGAGGTCCCCGTCGAGGTGTAGTCTGGCTTTTCAAGCCACCCCCTTCGGAGGACTGCATGGAGATCGAAATCGGTCGGGGCAAGAAGGGGCGCCGCGCATATGGATTCGACGACATCGCGATCGTCCCATCGCGCCGCACCCGCGACCCCGACGACATAGACATCAGCTGGAACCTTGGTCCGTACCGCTTTGACCTGCCGCTGGTCGCTTCGGCGATGGACGGCGTCGTCAGCCCCGACACCGCTGTGCTCGTCAACGAGCTGGGCGGCCTCGGAGTGCTGAACCTGGAGGGGATCTGGACCCGCTTCGAGAATGCCGAGGAGCAGCTGGAGAAAATCGCCGCCGCCCCCAAGCACGTGGCGACCAAGCTGATGCAGGAGGTCTATGCGACTCCGGTCAAGCAAGAGCTGATCGGCCAGCGGATCGCCGAAATCAAGGCCCGCGGCGCCGTCGCCTGCGGATCCCTGACCCCGCAGAAAGTGCGCGAGGGCTATGAGGTCGCGGTCGAGGCCGGGATCGACATCCTCGTCATCCAGGGCACGGTGATCTCCGCCGAACATGTCTCGACCACGGTCGAGCCGCTCAACCTGAAGGAGTTCATCGCCGAGGTTCCGGTGCCGACCGTCGTCGGTGGCTGCGCCTCCTACTCGACCGGCCTGCACCTGATGCGGACCGGCGCTGTCGGCGTCCTCGTCGGGGTCGGCCCCGGCGCCGCCTGCACCACCCGCGGCGTGCTCGGGATCGGCGTCCCCCAGGCGACCGCGATCGCCGATGTCGCCGCCGCCCGCTCCCAGCACATGCTGGAGACCGGCGAGTACGTCAACGTGATCGCCGATGGCGGCATGCGCACCGGCGGCGACGTCTCCAAGGCGATCGCCTGCGGCGCCGACTCGGTCATGGTCGGCTCGCCGCTGGCCCGGGCCAAGGAGGCGCCTGGGCGCGGCTTCCACTGGGGCATGGCGACCTTCCATCCCTCGCTGCCGCGCGGCACCCGCGTCACGACCAAGCAGGACGGGACGCTGGAGGAGATCCTGCTCGGCCCCGCCCAGGAGAACGACGGCACCTTCAACCTGATGGGGGCGCTGAAAACCTCGATGGCCACCTGCGGCTACGAGGACATCCGCTCCTTCCAGCGGGCCGAGGTGATGGTCGCCCCGGCCTTGATGAGCGAGGGCAAGAAGCTGCAGAACGAGCAGTCCGTGGGGATGGGCTCGAACGGCCGGGCCGCGGTATCGGCGGGGGTGGCCGTCTCGGATGACTGAGCCGCTCGCCGCCCCCGAGCTGCCTCGGGACGACGTGCGGGCTCTGGAGGAGGTGCTGGTCCTCGACTTCGGGGGCCAGTACTCGCAGCTGATCGCGCGGCGGATCCGCGAATGCGGCGTCTTCGCCGAGCTGCTGCCTTCGACCACCTCGGTGGAGAAGATCCGCGAGCGGGCGCCGAAGGCGCTGATCCTCTCCGGCGGGCCGGCCTCGGTCTACGAGCCGGGGGCGCCTGCCTTCCCGACCCAGCTGCTTGATCTCGAGATTCCGATGCTGGGCATCTGTTACGGGATGCAGGCGATGGTCCAGGCGCTTGGCGGCAGGGTCGAGGGGGCCGAAGCGGGCGAGTTCGGCCGCACCGACCTCGTCCTCCGCGATGGCGGCGGCCGCCTGCTCGGCGGCCTGCCCGAGGAGCAGCACTGCTGGATGAGCCACCGCGACGCGGTCTTCGAGCCGCCCGAGGGCTTCACGGCGCTGGCCTCCAGCCCCGGCTCGCCGGTGGCCGCCTGCGAGCACCCCGATCGTGGCCTCTACGGCATCCAGTTCCATCCCGAGGTCGTCCACACCCCTTATGGGACCGAGATCCTGACCCGCTTCCTGCGCGACATCGTCCGCTGCGAGCAGCAGTGGTCGCCGCAGTCGGTGATCGCCGACCAGGTCGCCAAAGTCCAGGCCCAGGTTGGCGAGGGCCGGGTCATCTGCGGCCTCTCCGGCGGCGTCGACTCCTCTGTCGCCGCCCTGCTCGTGCACAAAGCGGTGGGGGAGAAGCTGACCTGCGTCTTCGTCGACCACGGCCTGATGCGGCTGAACGAGGCCGAGCAGGTGGTCGAGGCATTCAGCCAGTTCGACATCCCGCTGATCCACGTCGAAGCCGAAGATCGTTTCCTGGCCAAGCTGGCCGGGGTCGACGACCCCGAGACCAAGCGCAAGATCATCGGGGCCGAGTTCATCCGCGTCTTCGAGGAGGAGGCGGAGAAGCTCGAGGACGTCAGCTTCCTGGTCCAGGGCACGCTCTACTCCGACGTGATCGAGTCCGGTGGCAGCGACCACGCGGCGACGATCAAGTCCCACCACAACGTCGGCGGCCTGCCCGACGACCTCGAATTCGACCTGGTCGAGCCGCTGCGGATGCTGTTCAAGGACGAGGTGCGGGCGGTCGGCGCCGAGCTCGGCTTGCCCGACCGCATGGTCTGGCGGCAGCCCTTCCCCGGTCCAGGCCTGGCGATCCGCATCGTCGGTGGCGAGGTCAACAAAGAGCGGCTGGACATCCTTCGCTCGGCCGACGCGATCCTGCAGGAAGAGGTTCGCGCCGCCGATCTCTACCGCCAGCTCTGGCAGTCCTTCTGCGTCCTGCCGGTCGTCCGCTCGGTCGGCGTCCAGGGCGATGGCCGCACCTATGCCTACCCGATCGTGATCCGCGCCGTCACCTCCGACGACGCGATGACGGCCGACTGGGCCCGGCTCCCCTACGACCTCCTGGAGCGGGTCTCCAACCGGATCATCAACGAGATCCCCGATGTGAACCGGGTGGCTTTGGACATCTCCTCGAAGCCGCCGGCCACCATCGAGTGGGAGTGAGCGAACTGCATCAAATTCTCAATCCAGCAGGATGAGAATTTGATGCAGTTCGGATAGTTGGCAGCTATGCCGTCGTTTGGGGTTTCGATCGCGGTCCTCAGCCTGGTCCAGGCCGCGCTTGTGGCCTTGCCAAAAGCGCGGGAGCTGACGCTTCCTGCTCGGCTGCACGGCCCTTGGTGGGCGCTGGTTCCGGCAGGTTCGATCGTGGTCGTGATCGTCGTCGTCAACTTTTACGCGGGGTCGGCGACGGCGCTTGCCTGGCTGGCGCTGGTCGGGGTGCCGCCCTTTGCGGCGCTGGCGCTCGCGGTCCTGGTCCGCGGGTCGCGGCCCGTCTGGGCGCTGGCGGTCGTGCCGCTGTTCGCGCTGGCCTGGGCGTCGACCGGGTCGCTGGCCGGAGAGAGCGCGGCGCTGGCCCTCTCGGGCCTCGGCTGCATCGGTCTCGGCTGGCTGCTGGTCTCTGTCGTTCCCGCCTACTGGCTCAAGCTCGGGATCTACGCGATGGCGGCGATCGACACCTGGCTCGTCGCCTCCGACCTCTTGCAGGGCCCTAACGCGACCCTGACCGCGGCCTCGGCGGGGGCGCTGCCGCGCCTGCACGTGGCACATTTCGGCTCGGCTCAGATGGGCTTCGGCGACCTCTTCATCGCCGCCACGGTCGGCTGCCTGCTGGCCGCCAGCCGACGGCGACAGCTTCAGGCGGCAGCGCTGGCTGTCGCTTTCGGGCTCGCCTTCGACCTCCTCTTCCTAGCCGTCGATGAGTTACCGGCGACCGTTCCGGTTGCTCTCGCTCTTGCGGCGGTGGAGCTGAGAGGCCGGCGGACGGCTGGTCAGTAATGAAAATGGATCTCATTCTGATTTAATGCCGGGACCGTGCTCGACCCCTTCCAGCTCCCCTTCGTCCAGCGCGGCCTGATCGAGGTCCTGATCCTGGCGATTCCGGCCGGCCTGCTCGGAACCTGGATCGTCCTCCGTGGGCTCGCCTTCTTCTCCCACTCGGTCGGCACCGCCGCCTTCCCAGGCTTGGTCCTCGCCGACGGGCTCGGCTTCGCCGCCGCGCTCGGCGCCTTCGGCGCCGCGATCGTCTTCACGATCGGCACCGTGCTGCTCTCTCGCGGTAAAGACGAGGGGCGAGACAGCGTCGTCGCGATCGTCCTCGTCGGCTGCCTCGCCGCCGGGGTGGTCCTCGCCAGCGACGTCTTCGGCTCTGGCGCCAACGTCGAGACCCTGCTCTTCGGCAGCTTGTTGCTGGTCGACGGCGGCGACATCGCCCTTGCCGTCCTCGCCGCCGTCGCGACCCTTATGGCGACGCTGCTCGTCGGCGAGCGCTGGCTTGCCGGCGGCTTCGATCCCGAGACGGCCGATTCGGTCGGGGCCGGGGGGCGAGTGCTCGATCTGGCCCTCTTGGGGCTGATCGCCCTTGCCACCACGGCGGCGCTCTCGGTCGTCGGCGCCCTGCTTGTCACCGCGCTTTTCGTCGTCCCGGCGATCACGACCCGGCTTTTCTTCGAGCGGATGCGCCCCTGGCAGCTGGCCAGCGTCGCCCTCGTCGCGGTCGAGGGCACGGTCGGGCTCTGGCTCTCGGTCAAGACCGATGCCCCGCCGGGGGCGACGATCGCCGTCGTCGCCGGGGCGGTGTTCGTCCTCGCGGTGGCTGCGCGGGAAGCCTCGAAATTGCCCCGGGGCGCCACTGTTGCGGCGACTGCCCTGGCAGCGCTCTCGCTGCTGGCTGCAGGCTGCGGCGGCAGCGCCAGCGGCGGCAGCAACGGTCAGCTCGATGTGGTGGCGACGACCACCCAGCTCGGCGACTTCGTCCGCGAGGTCGGCGGCAGCGCGGTCTCGGTCGACCAGATCCTGCAGCCCAATACCGATCCGCATGAGTACGAGCCACGCCCGAGCGACATCGAGGGCGCCGCTGACGCCAAGCTCGTCTTCGCCAACGGCGACAACCTGGACAAGTGGGTTGACCAGGTCGTCTCCGACAGCGGCAGCGAAGCGGAAGTCATCGATCTGGGCGCGTCGGTCCCCGACCGGCTGCCCGGTGAGACGAGTGGGGCCGAGGCTTCCCAGTTCGACCCGCACTGGTGGCATGACCCCCGCAACGCGGAGACGGCGGTGGGCGAGATCGAGGCGAGCCTGGCCAAGGCAGATCCGAGCCGGCGCGCCCTCTTCGCCCGCAACGCGGCCCGCTATCTGGCCAAGCTGCGGGCGCTCGACTCCGGGATCGCCGCCTGCATCGACACGGTTCCTCCGTCCCAGCGCAAGCTGGTCACCGACCACGACGCCTTCGGCTATTTCGCCCACCGTTACGGGATCGAAGTCGTCGGCGCCGTCATCCCCTCGCAGACGACCCAGGCCCAGCCCTCGGCCAAGGACCTGAGCGAGCTGGTCAAGCTGATCGAGCGCGAGCGGGTGCGGGCGATCTTCCCCGAGAGCTCGCTCAGCCCGAAGGTCGCCGAAGCGATCGCCAGCCAGACCGGCGCCTCGGCTGCCTACACGCTCTACGGCGACACCCTCGGCCCCAGCGACTCCGATGGCGCCACCTACATCGCGATGGAGCGCGCCAACGCCGACGAAATGGTCCGCGGCTTCACCGCCGGGAGGCACGGGTGCCCGCCGAGCCGCTGATCGAGGCCGCCGGCCTCGGCGCCGGCTACGACGGGACGCTGGCCATCTCCGACGTCTCCTTCTCGCTGCTGCCGGGCCAGCGCTTGGCCCTGCTCGGGCCCAACGGCGGCGGCAAGACCACCCTGCTGCGGGCGCTGATCGGCGAGTTGCGGCCGGCCGCCGGAACCCTGGGCGTCAACGCCCGCTGCGGGACGGTGCCCCAGACCGAGCGCTCCCGCCTCGACTATCCCGTCTCCGCCCTCGACGTGGCGACGATGGGGACGCTCTCGCGGCTGCCCTGGTGGCGCCGGCCCGGCCGCCGCGACCGCGAGGCGGCGGCGCGGGCGCTGGAGCGGGTCGGCCTCGGCGCGCTCGCCGGCGAGACCTTCGGCAAGCTCTCCGGCGGCCAGCGCCAGCGGGTCTTGATCGCCCGTGGCCTGGTTCAGGAAGCCCGCATCCTGCTCCTCGACGAGCCCTTCACCGGCCTCGACCGTCCCAGCGCCCAGGGCCTGGAGGACCTGATCGCGGAGTTGGCGGGGGAGGGGCGGGCGGTTGTGATCGCGACCCACGACCTCGAGCAGGCGCGTCACTGGGACCTGGTGCTCTGCCTCAACAAGCGCCAGGTCACCTTCGGCGATCCCGCCCAGGTGCTGGACCTCGCTGTGCTGGAAGCGACCTACGGCGGCGCGATCGTCGAGATCCCCGGCAGCGACGGCAAGTGCATCCTGCCCCCTCACCACCACCACTGAAGATGATCGAGCCGCTCGAACAGGCCTTCATGCAGCGGGCGCTGGCCGAGGTGATCCTGGTCGGGTTCGCCGGCGGCGCGCTCGGCTGCTGGGTCGTCTTCTACGGCCTCTCCTACGCGGCCGAGTCGCTTGCCCACGCGCTCTTCCCGGGCCTGGTGATCGCCGCCATCGCCGGCGTGCCGCTGCTCTTCGGCGCGGTGCCGGCGATCGTCATCGCGGCCCTGGCGATCGCCGCCGCCTCGCGGATCGCGGGGGTGACCCGCGACGTCGCCGTCGCCGTCGTCGTCACCACGATGTTCGGCCTTGGGGTCTTGCTGGCGCTCTCGCCGCAGTCGCCGCCGGGGATCGAGACTTTGCTCTTCGGCGACCTCTTCGGCCCCACCGACGTCGACCTGGCGACCGCCGCCGGCCTTGCCGTCGCCGTCGGCATCGCGCTCTGGCTCCTGCATGGCCGCCTGTTGACAGCGGGGTTCGATCGCGCCGCCGCCCGCTCGCTGGGCGTCTCCCCGGCGCTTGCCGACGCGGCGCTGTTGATCCTGCTCGCCGCCGGGATCGTGGTCGCCGTCCAGGGCTTGGGCAACCTGCTCGTCGTCGCCGTCTTCGTCGGCCCGGCCGCCGCCGCCAGCCGGCTGACCGAGCGGATGGCGCCGATGATGCTGCTGGCTGCGGCGCTGGCGGCGCTCGCCGGCATCGCCGGCCTCTACCTCTCCTATTACGCCGGCACGGCGGGCGGCGCCTCGGTGGCGCTGGCGATCGTCGCCATCTACCTGCTCTCGCTGCTGGCCGGCCGCTTCGCCTCGATCCAGCGCCAGCGGAGGGCCTGAGCGCGGTGGCTACGATCGAGGAGATGGGAAACGCCGCCAACACGGCCTGGGCAGAGCACGCGCTGACGGCGCTGCAGGATGCTGGCTACCGCAAAGGGGGCGCCCGCAAGGCGGTGGTGGAGACGCTGGCCCACCACGACTGCGCCGTCACCGCCTTGGAGCTGGACGAGGAGCTGCGCGGCCGCAGCGCCGCGGTCGGCCGCGCCAGCGTCTACCGCACGCTTGACCAGCTCGAGGAGCTGGGCCTGGTCCAGCGGCTTGAAGTCTCCCGCGGGGTGGCGAGCTACGAGCTGATCAGTCCCAGCGGACATCACCATCACCACGCGATCTGCCGCGGCTGTGGCCGCATGGAGGCCTTCGAGGACCCGAAGCTCGAGCAGGCGATCGCCCGGGTCTCCGAGCAGGTCGACTTCGAGGTCTCCGAGCACGACGTGATCCTGCGCGGCCTCTGTGAGCGCTGCGCCGTCAAAGCCGGCTAGCTGCCGATCTGCCCCCAGCCCTCGTCGGGCGAGGCGCCGGGGGCAGATCGACTCTGTTAAGCCCGCAATGACTAGTTCCCCTTTGTGATTGCGGGGGCCGGGAATACCGGCTCGCACGTGTGCATCTTCACCTTGTCTCACCCCCTTTGGATCGCTTTGTCAGACAAGGTGGACCGCGATCTAGGGCAGCACTCGCCCCCTGCTTTGAATCAAGCCGACGGGAAGAACCGCGCCAGCGCGGGCCACCCACTCGGTAGAGCGGCTCCATTGATCAATGAGTTACAACCGATCAAAAATGCGCACGCAAATTGCTGGCAACCATGCCGTAGGCTCCTGCGACTTGAATAACCCCGACTTATTGGAGGAACTCGCGTGGTAGCCAGAAAGTCCGAGAAGGGCTCAGGAGCACTCGATCAGCGCCTCGCGAAAGCGCTCGCGCACCCCTTGCGCGTGCGGATTCTCGAAGTCATCAACGAGCGGCCGATCAGCCCCGTCGCCTTCACCAGGGAGCTCGACGGGCCAGCTCTCTCTCAGATTGCCTACCACTTCCGCGTGCTCGAGAAGCACGGTTGCATCGAGTGCATCGAAGAAGTGAAGCGGCGCGGGTCGATGGAGCACATTTACCAGGGCACCCGCCGCGCCCTCTTTGGTGACGCCGACTGGGCGAAGCTGCCGAAGTCAATCCGCGAGAGCGTCGCCGGAACCGTCCTGCAGGGGCTCATCTCAAGGCTCACCCGGGCGATGGAGGCAGGCACTTTCGATGCCCGCGACGATCGTCATCTCAGCTGGCTGGCGATGCTTCTCGACGAGGAGGGCTGGACGGAGTTCATCGCCCTGCTGGCCTCAACCTTGGCAAGGGCGCAGGAGCTTCAGGCTGAGGCGACTGAACGGATGGCCAAGTCCGGAGAGCAAGGAATCGGCGTGACTTTCGGGACGATGGCCTTTGAATCTTCGCCGGAGCCGGCCAAGAAGGCCTAAGCCGAACTGAAGCGAGAGATCAGCTGTAGACGTCCCACTTCTTCAAGAACGGAAGCGGGTCGATCGGGCTGCCGCCCTGGTACCAGCCCGGAGCGGTCCAGATCTCGAAGTGAAGGTGGCAGGCGGTGGCGTCGCCGGTCTCGCCGACGATGCCGATCGGCTGGCCGGTGCGGACCGATTCGCCGGTGTGGAGCGGCGAGGGTTCGGCCAGGTGCGCGTACATGAAGTCGTAGCCGGTGCCCTTGCCGTCGATCACGATGTAGTTGCCGGCGCTGCCCTCGTAGCCGGCGTACTGGACCTGGCCGCCACGGGCGGCGACGAGCGGGGTGCCGCAGGCGGCCATCACATCCTGGCCCTGGTGCGTGTGCCCGTCGCGGGGGGCGCCGAAGCGATCGGCCGCGGTGCCGTAGTCGTGCGGCCCGAGCTCGGGGAAGGCGTAGCCGTAGAAGCTGAATTCGAGGCCGAGGCTTTCGGTCGAGGCGACGGCGCGGGCGGCGACGGCGCCGGTCTGGGCTTCGATCCGGAAGCTGTAGTCGCCGTTGCGGGCCGGACGCCCTTCCGACGTCGTCCCGTCCCAGCGGATCGTGCTGGCGATATTCGGCTCGACGTCGTTGCGGTAGAAGCTGCGGATGACGGCGCCGGTCGCGTCGACGACGTTGATCACGAGGTCGTTCTGCGGCTGGGTGCTGGCGATCGTGTAGGTCAGCTTCGGGTAGCGGAAGCCGAAGTAGAAGGATTTGCGCGGCGAGGTCTGGGCCGAGACGATGCTGATCGCGCCGGCGCTGGGGGCGGGGGACGGGGTTCCGGTCGGGCTGCCTGCGGGCGGTGGGCCGCCGGCCGGAGTCGGAGCGCCGCCCATCGTCGTCGCGGAGGCGACTCCGGCGAAGCTCGCCAGGAGAATCGCGACGACTGTTACGACTAGCTTTCCGGCCAATCCCGGCCGGGCGCTGATGCCAACTGCCACGTGCCCTCTCTTTCTATGGCCTACGGAGTTAGCTGTCGGGCTCGCGCTGAAAGAGATGCGCTACGGATCGTCTTCGTCCGATTCGCCCCTGAGACCTGCAAAGGCCTCTGCGGTTCCTCCGTTCCCGGCCGGATGGGCCCGGCTGGGATTCGGCACTATTGGCGCGGCAGTATAGACACGGCGACGGCCGCTGACACTTATGCGGCGTGGCGGCTATCATCCCGGAGCCGCTGGGGGTTCCCCGCGGCTTTTCTCTGATGAAGACCTACGTAGCCAAGCCTTCCGACCGCCAGCGCGACTGGTACATCGTCGACGCCGAGGGGCAGACCCTGGGCCGGATGGCGACCCGCATCGCCGATGCCCTGCGTGGCAAGCGCAAGCCCGAGTACACGCCGCACATCGACACCGGCGACTTCATCGTCGTCATCAACGCCGAGAAAATCCACGTCACCGGCGACAAGCTGAAACAGAAGACCTACTGGCGCCACAGCGGCTACCCGGGCGGGATCAAGTCGCGCTCGCTGGCCGAGATGCTCGACCGCCGCCCCGAGGAAGTCATCCGCAAGGCCGTCAAGGGGATGCTGCCGCGCAACCGCCTTGCCCGCCAGCAGCTGACCAAGCTGAAGGTATACGCCGGCCCCGACCACCCACACGCGGCGCAGATGCCGAAACCGATGGAAATCGAGAAATGACAGACGAGCAGAACAACGAGACTTCTGAGCAGCCCGCCGAGCCCGACGCCGTCGAGGAGACTCCGGCCGAGGCGCCCGTAGCCGAGGAGCCAACCGCCCCCGAGGCCGAGACGGCTGAGGAGCCTGCCGCTGAGGAGCCGGCTGCTCCTGAGGCCGAGGCCGCCGAGGAGGCCCCTGAGGCTGTAGAGGCAGAGGAGGCCCCGGCTGAAGCTGAGCCCGAGGCGCCCGTTGAGGAGCTGAAGGCGCCAGAGAAGAAGGCCGACGTGATTCCCGGCGCCGACTTGGAGCCGATCGCCGTTGAGCCCGAGGCTAAGCTGAGCACGGAGGAGCGCGCTCGCCTCGAGGCCGAGGAAGAAGAGCGGGCCAAACGTGAGGCCGAACTGGCCGGCGCCGGCGATGACGAGCCGAGCACCGCCGACCGCGCCCCGGCCAAGATGGCCAGCGACGCCCGCTTCCTGGCGACCGGCAAGCGCAAGAGCGCGATCGCCCGCGTCACCGTCACCCCCGGCGACGGCAAGTTCGTCATCAACAAGCGTGACCTGGCCGAGTTCTTCCCCCGCCCGCTGCACCAGACGATGGCTCGCCAGCCTCTGGTCGCCGCCGGCTACGAGGGCAACGTCGACATCCGCGTCCTGGTCCACGGCGGCGGCATCAGCGGCCAGGCCGGCGCGGTCCGCCACGGGATCGCCCGGGCGCTGACCGAGATCGACGCCGAGCTGCGCGGCGATCTCAAGCGCCGTGGCTTCCTGACCCGCGACGCGCGAGTCAAGGAGCGCCGCAAGGCGGGGCTCAAGAAGGCCCGTAAGAAGCCGCAGTTCAGCAAGCGCTGACGGGGTCTGGGTGACGTCGGAGCGCAAGCTCTTCGGAACCGATGGGGTCCGGGGAGAGGCTGGAACGTTCCTTACCGCCGAGCTGGCCACTTCCCTGGGAAGGGCGGCGACCGCCTCGCTGCCGGCGCAGCGGCCGCAGGTTCTGATCGTGCGCGACACGCGCGAGTCCGGCCCGATGCTGGAGGCGGCGCTGGCCGCCGGGGTGGCGGCTGCCGGCGGCGATGCCCTGCTGGGCGGGGTGCTGCCGACGCCGGCCGCGGCGATCCTGGTCAGGCGGCTCGGCCTCGACCTGGCGGCGGTCGTCTCCGCCTCCCACAACCCTTACCGCGACAACGGCATCAAGTTCTTCTCCGGCGAGGGGACCAAGCTCAGCGACGAGACCGAGGCGAAGATGGAGTCGCTGCTTGAGGGCGATGCCCCCGCCGCCGAGGTCGGCAGCGTGCGCGAGCTGAACGGCGGGCTTGAGGATTATCTGCGAGCCCTGGAGGCAGCCTTCCCGCTCGACCTCTCCGGGGCCAAGGTGGTGCTCGACTGTGCCAACGGCGCCACCTTCCGCGCCGCGCCGGCGATCTTCGAGCGGCTCGGCGCCGAGGTCGAGGTGATCGCCGCCGAGCCCGACGGCCGCAACATCAACGACAACTGTGGCTCGACCCACATCGAGGGCCTGGCCGCTCGCGTCGCCGCTTCCGAGGCGACGATCGGCTTCGCCTTCGACGGCGACGGCGACCGGGTGCTGGCGGTCGATGGCGACGGCCGCGCGCACGACGGCGACGAGCTGATCGCGCTTGCCGCGCTCGGCCTGTCGGGGCGCGGCGAGTTGAACGGTGGTGTCGTCGTCACCGTGATGAGCAACTACGGCTTCCACCAGGCGATGGAGGCGGCGGGAATCGACGTTGCCGTCACCAGCGTCGGCGACCGCTACGTGCTCGACGAGATGCGACGCCGCGACTGGCTGCTCGGCGGCGAGCAATCGGGCCACATCATCGCCACCGATTTCGTCGCCACCGGCGATGGGATTGCCGCTGCGCTGACGACGATGCGCGAGCTGGGGGGGAGCGCGCTCGCCGAGGCGAAGCCGATGCAGAAGCTGCCGCAGACCCTGGTCAACGTCGAGGTCGCCGATCGTGAGGCGATCGCCGGCGCTGACGCCGTCTGGGCCGCGGTCGAGCGCGAGGGCGAGGCGCTGGCCGGCCGGGGCCGCGTCCTCCTGCGTCCCTCGGGCACCGAGCCGCTGGTCCGGGTGATGGCCGAGGCGCCGACCGCCGAGGAGGCCGACGCGGTCTGCCAGCGCCTGGTCGAGATCGTCAAGAACGAGCTCACGTAGAGCCCGGTCTCTACTCTTAACCGTCCTTATGTGCGGAATTGTCGGATACGTGGGCGGGCGCCCCTGCAGCGACCTGCTGGTCGCCGGACTCGAAAAACTCGAGTACCGGGGCTATGACTCGGCCGGCGTCTCGGTGATCGAAGACGGCAAGGTCGACAGCGTTCGCGCCGTCGGCAACCTCGCCAACCTGCGCGCCGCCTTTGAGCAGCAGCGCAACGGCGACGGCTCGGCCCCGACCGCGACCACCGGCGTCGCCCACACCCGCTGGGCCACCCATGGCCGCGTCACCGAGGAGAACGCCCACCCCCACGGCGACTGCAGCGACCGCATCCACATCGTCCTCAACGGGATCGTCGAGAACCACGCCACCCTGCGCCGCGAGCTCGCCGCCGAGGGGCACGTCTTCACATCCGAGACCGACGCCGAGATCGTCTCCCATCTGATCGAGCGCAACTACGACGGCGACCTGACCGCGGCGGTGCGGGCGACCTTCGCCGAGCTGCGCGGCCATTACGCCTTCGTCGCCATGCACGCCGATGAGCCGGGCCTGCTTGCGGGCGCCCGCAAGGAGTGCCCGCTGGTCGCCGGGATCGGCGACGGCGAGACCTTTCTCGCCTCGGCGATCCCGGCCTTCCTCGCCGAGACCCGCCAGGCGCTGCTGATCGAGAACGGCGAGATCGTCACGATCGACGCCAACGGGATCACGATCACCGACGCCGGCGGCGCCCCGGTCGAGCGCCCGTCTGAAGAGGTCGCCTGGGATGAGGAAACCGCCGAGAAGGGCGGCTATGAGACCTACATGCTGAAGGAGATCCACGAGCAGGCCGACGCCGTCGCCGAGACGATCGCCGACCGCCTGCCGACCGACGATGGCGTGGACCTCTCCGAGGTCGAGCTCGACGATTCCTTCCTGCGCGACCTGAAGCGGATCGTGATCGTCGCCTGCGGCACCTCCTACCACGCGGGTTTGATCGGCCGCTACGCGATCGAGGAGTGGGCGCGGGTGCCGGTCGAGATGGACATCGCCTCCGAGTACCGCTACCGCAACCCGGTGATCGGGCCGGGCGATCTCGTGATCGGGATGACCCAGTCGGGCGAGACGGCCGACACGCTGGCGGCGATGCGGCTTGCCCGCGAGGGCGGGGCCAAGGTGCTGGCAGTGACCAACATCATGGGCAGCCAGGCGACCCGAGACGCCGACGCCGTGATCTACACCCGGGCCGGGCTGGAGATCTCCGTCGCCGCGACCAAGACCTTCGTCGCCCAGGTGGCGGCGATGTATCTGATCGGCCTGCGCCTGGCCGAGCTGCGCGGCACGCTCTCGCCGCAGCGGCTCTCGGAGCTGGTGCTCGAGATGAAGGGCCTGCCCTCCAAGATCGAGGAGACGATCGCCGCCGTCGAAGGCCCTGTGCGGGAGACCGCCGCGATCCACTTCGAGCAGAACTTCTTCCTCTACATGGGCCGCAACATCGGGCTGCCGGTCTGCCTTGAGGGCGCTTTGAAGCTGAAGGAGATCTCCTACATCCCGACCGACGCCTATGCGGCCGGCGAGATGAAGCACGGGCCGATCGCGCTGCTCGACGAGTCGACGCCGGTCGTCTGCGTCGCCAACGACAGCCCGGTGCTGGAGAAGGTCCTCTCCAACGTCGCCGAGGTGCGGGCCCGCGGCGCGCAGACGATCGCGATCGCGACCGAGGGCTCGGTCCGGGCGGGAGAGGTCGCCGACGAGGTCATCGAGGTCGCCCGCACCGACTGGATCCTGCAGCCGATCCTGGCGATCCTGCCGCTGCAGCTGCTCGCCTACGACATCGCCCGTGCCCGCGGCCTCAACGTCGACCAGCCGCGAAACCTGGCCAAGACCGTCACCGTCGAGTAACGGCGCTAGGATGCCGCGACTATGAAGTCCCGTCCCGTCCTTCTGATCGCCGTCCTGGCGCTCGTCTACGCGCTCGCCGGTTGCGGTGGCAGCAGCGATAGCTCAGCCCCGGCGCCGGCCACGGTCGCGCCGGCCGACTCGTCGATCTTCGTCGAAGCGACGGTGCTTCCCACGGGAACGCTGAAGTCCAACGTCGAAGCGCTTGCCGCCAACGTCGCCGGCATCGACGACCTCGGCACAACGGTCCTCGCCAAAGTCGAAGAAGCGGCCAAAGAAGCGGATGAGCCCTTCTCCTATGAAAAGGACGTCAAGCCCTGGCTTGGCGAAAAGGCGGGGATCTTCCTCTCCGACTATGACGGCCAGAACTTCTCCGACGCCGGGGGCGTGATTCAGGTGACCGACACCGCCGCGGCGCAGGAATTCATCGATGCGCACGTCAAGCCCGATGAAGGCGAAAAGTATGAAGACGCGAGCTACGAAGGCGTCGACTACAAAGTCACCTCGGGTGACGATTCCTCGATTGGCATCGTCGGCGATTTCATCGTCTACGCCAAAAACCAGCAGATCTTCAAAGCCGTCGTCGATGCGTCGAATGGCGGGGAAGCGCTGGCCGACGTCACCAAGTACGTCGATGCGACCGAAGGGGCGCCCAGCGATGGCCTCGCCAGCGTCTACGTCGACATCGGCTCCCTGATCAAGCAGGCCGGCCCGATCGATCCGCAGGCCGCCGTCTTCCTGCAGTCGGCCGGCATCGCTCCTGAAGAAGCAACCGCCACGGCGAGCGTCGTCCCCGGCGCCGACCAGGTCGAGATCGACCTGCGCAGCGACATCACCGGCAACGACCCGCCCGCCGGCGATGCCTCCAAGCTGGTTGGCTCGATGCCGGCTGAATCGGTCGCGGCCTTCGCCTCGCCCGAATTCGGCAAGGCTCTGGGCAACCTGATCGACAGCATCGACGCCAACGGCATCCCCGGCTCGATCCCCCCGCACAAATTCAAGGAAGGCCTGAAAAGCGCAGGCATCGACCTCGAAAAGATCGTCGGCTCGCTCGGCGACCTCGGGGGATTTGTCGAGGGCACCACTTCGAGCAACCTCGACGGCGCTGTCGTGCTCACCACCGACAACGCCAGCGAAGCCTCCAACACGGTCGCCAACATCGGGCTGCTGCTGCGCCTCTCCCACACACCGGGCATCACCGCGATCGGCGGCAAGGCCACCGGCTTTTCGATCCGCAGCTCCAGCCTCGGCCACAAGCCGATCGTCGTTGCCGCCGAAGGCGAGCGGATCTCAATCGGCTACGGCTTGCCGGCTGCCCTGCTTGGCCTCTCCGAAGAAGGCAAGAAGCTTTCCGGAGAGAGCGTCTACAAGGAAGCCGTCTCCGCCCTCGGCGGGACGCCGATCACCGCCTTCGTCGATGGACCAGGCGTGCTTGGCCTGGTCGAAGCGGGCCCTGCTGCCAAGGAACCGAAGTTCCTGACGGCAAAGCCGTACCTGGAAAAGGTCTCCTACATCGCCGCCGGTGGCGGCGTCGAAGACGGCCTCTCGACCGCGAAGCTGATCGTCGGCTTCGAAAAGTAGCCGGCGGCTGTGAGCTCCGGCGTCGGCATCGACCTGCTGGAGATCGACCGCCTGGAGCGAGCGCTGGAGCGCCATCCGCGCCTGGCCGAGCGCGTCTTTACCAAGGCCGAGCGCGAATACGCCGGCGCCAGGGCGCGCCCGGCCCGGCACCTCGCCGCCCGTTTCGCCGCCAAGGAGGCGGTGGTCAAGGCCCTGGGCCTGAGCGGCGGGTTTGGCCTGGGTGAGGTAGAGGTCGTGGCGGGAGAGCCGCCTACGGTGCGGCTCGAGGGTGATGCAGCCACAGCCGCGGCAGGGCGTCGGGTCGAGATCTCGCTGACCCACTCCCGCGACTTTGCGGCGGCGGTCGCGATAGCCGAAACTGCCTGAATGGAGCCCTGGCTTCACCCCCTCTACGAGGCTGAGCAGATGCGGGCCATCGATCGCTGGGCGATCGAGGAGATGGGCGCGCCCTCGCTGGAGCTGATGGAGGCGGCGGGCCGGGCGCTGGCCGACGCCGTCGACGAGCTGGCACCGCAGGGGCCGATCCGGGTCGTCTGCGGCAAGGGCAACAACGGCGGCGACGGGCTGGTCGCCGCCCGCTATCTGGCCGCGGCCGGCTATGAGGTTGAGGCGCTGCTGCTCTGGCCCGGCGTCGATCTCAGCGGCGACGCTGCGGCGAACCTCGCCCGCTGCGAGGCCGAGCATCTCGACGGCGGCTTGGATTCGCGCCTGGCGGACTCGGGCGCGGTGATCGACGCGATCTTCGGCACCGGCTTCACGGGGGCGGCGCGCGAGCCGGCGGCCGCCGCGATCGAGGCGATCAACCGCTGCGGCGCGCCCGTCGTCGCCTGCGACATCGCCTCCGGGGTCGACGCTTCCAATGGCGAGGTCGAGGGCCAGGCGGTCGAAGCCGATCTCACGGTCAGCTTTCACGCCGCCAAGCTCGGCCACCGGATCGCGCCCGGCAAGTGGCACAGCGGCGAGCTGCGCGTCGTCCCGATTGGGATCCCACCCGGAGCGCCGATCGTGGCCACCGCCGGCACGATCGACCCATCGGTCCTCGGCCTGGCCCCGCGCCGCGGCTCGCGCTCGACCAAGTTCAGCTCCGGGCAGGTGGCGATAGCCGGCGGCTCGCGGGGGCTGACCGGCGCGGTGAGGATGTCCTCGCTGGCGGTGATCAGGGCTGGCGCCGGCTACGCCACCGTCGCCGTGCCCGCCGACCTCGAGGCGATTTTCGAGCTGAGCCAGCCGGAGGTGATGTCGGTCGCCTGCCCCGGTGGAGACGGCTGCCTGGCGCCGGCCTCGCTGAAGGCGGTGCTGCGCGCCTTCGAGCCGGCGGCGGCGGGCGTGCTTGGACCCGGCCTCGGCCGCGACCCCGGCGCGGTTGAGCTGGCGCGCGAGGCGGCGGGCGCGATCGAGGCGCCGCTGGTGATCGACGCCGACGGGCTCAACGCCTTCGCCGGCCAGATCGAGCGGATCGCCGCCCGTGAGGCGCAGACGATCCTCACCCCTCATGCGGGCGAGCTGGGGCGGCTGCTCGGCCGCGACTCGGCTGAGATCTCCGCCTGCCGGCTTGCCGCCGCCCGCGAGGCGGCTCGCAGGGCAGGCGCGGTCGTCGTTCTCAAGGGCGACGACACGATCGTCACCGACGGCGAGCGGGTCGCGGTCAACGAGATCTCCGCGCCAGCCCTAGCCACCGCCGGCACAGGTGACGTGCTCTCGGGGATGACAGCGGCCCTGCTCGCCCGCGGCCTCGATCCCTTTGCCGCCGCCTGTGCCGCCGTTGTCGCCCACGCTCGCGCCGGCCGCGATGCCGCCGAGCGGATCGGCGCTGCCGAGTCGGTGATCGCGACCGACGTGATCGCCTCTATCGCGGCGGGCATGCGCCCCTAGCAGCGGGTCGAATAACCTCGCAGCGCGATGAAGACCGCCGCCGAGATCATGGATGCCGACGTTCCCGGCGTCTCCCCAGACGCCGATGCCCGAGCCGCGATCGAGCTGCTGGCCAAGACCGACATGGGGGCGATCCCCGTGATCGACGAGGAGCGCCGGGTAATCGGAATCGTCAGCGAGTCAGACCTGATCCTCAGCGACGAGGAGTCCGATCTGCACCTGCCGCACTACCTCAACATCATGGGCGGGGTCGTCTTCATCGGCTCGATGAAGGGCTTCGAGAAGCGCCTCAACAAAGCCTTCGCGACCAAAGTCTCCGAGCTGATGACCGCCAGCCCGATCGTCGTCCGCTCCGATGACGGCGCCGACGCGGTCGCGAAGACGATTGCCGACAAGCACCACAACCATCTTCCGGTGGTCGACGGCGACGGCTGCCTCGTCGGACTGGTGACCCGAGCCGACGCGCTCGCCGCGCTGGTCGCCGACCAGTAGCGATGGCCCAGCGGGCAATCGCCCGGATCGACCTCGGCGCCGTCGAGCGCAACTGCGCGCTGCTGAAGGGGACCCTGGGCGACGGGGCGGAGCTGTGCGCGGTGGTCAAGGCCGACGGCTACGGCCACGGCGCCGACAGCTGCGCCTCGGCGGCCCTGGCCGGCGGCGCGACCAGGCTGGCGGTGGCGACGGCGGCCGAGGCCGAGCAGATTGGCCGCCGCTTCCAGCATGTGCCGCTGCTGACGATGGGGGCGCTCACCCTCGACGACCTCGACACCGCGTTGGCGGCGGGCTCGGAGCTGGCCGTCTGGCATGAGGACTTCCGCCGCCTGCTGGCCGAACGCGCAACCGCCCAGGGCCGCCCGGCCCGGGTCCACGTCAAGTACGACAGCGGCATGGGCCGGCTCGGCAACCCCGATCCTGCCCAGGTGCTGGCGCTGGCGCGAGCCTGCGCCGAGGATCCCAGCCTGACGCTGGTCGGTGTCTGGACCCATTTCGCCACCGCCGACGAACCCGACTCGGGCTTCTTCGACGAGCAGCTGCAGCGCTTCGCCGAGGTCGCCGCCGCGGTCAAGGCGGAGTTCCCGGCGGTGATCGCCCACGCTGCAAACAGCGCTGCCGTCTTCCGCGACGAGCGCGCCCATTTCGACATGGCCCGCTGCGGGGTCGCGATCTATGGCCTCGACCCCTTTCAGGGCGATCCGCTCACGCGGGGGCTGGCCCCGGCGATGTCGCTGCGCTCCTACGTCGCCGACGTCAAGCGCTTTGCGGCAGGCGCCAGCGCCGGTTACGGGCAGACCTGGCGCGCTCCGGTCGAGACCTTCGTCGGGGTGCTGCCGGTCGGTTACGGCGACGGGGTCAGGCGCGGCCTCTCCAACAATGCCGAGGTGCTGATCGGCGGCCGCCGCCACCCTCTGGTCGGAACCGTCTCGATGGACAACATCACCGTCGACCTCGGCCCCGAGACCGCGGTCAAGCCGGGCGACGAGGCGGTTTTGATCGGCGCCCAGGAGGGTGAGACGATCCTCGCCGAGGAGATGGCTGCGCGGCTGAAGACGATCAACTACGAGGTCACCTGCGGGATCTCGCCGAGAGTCCCGCGGGAAGCGACGTGACCCTGGCTGATCGCCTTTCGGCCGCGCCAATTGTCGCGTCCGCCCGCGAGGCCCTGGCTGATCGAGATGACGCCTGGATCGTCGGCGGCGCCGTGCGCGACGCGGCGCTGGACAGGGCGGTAACCGACCTCGACCTCGCCGTCGGCGCCGACCCCGGGGCCGCCGCCAAGGCGATTGCCCGTCAGGGCGGCGGCAATGCCTTCGAGCTCTCGGCTGAGTTCGAGACCTGGCGGGCCGTGGCTGCCGACCATTCCTGGCAGGTCGATATTGCCGCCCTGCGCGGCGTCGGGATCGAGGCCGACCTGGCCGAGCGCGACTTCACGATCGGCGCCGTCGCCGTGCCACTGGCCGGGGGCGACCTGCTCGACCCCCACGACGGGCTCGCCGACCTCGACCGCCGCCTGCTGCGCGCGGTCGGCGAGCACAGCTTCTCGGCCGACCCGCTGCGGCTGCTGCGCGCGGCGCGGCTGGCGACGGAGTTGGAGCTGGAGGTCGATCCCGCCACGACAGAGTTGGCCCGTCGCGAAGCTGGGCGGGCGGCAGAGCCGGCCGGTGAGCGCCAGCTGGCCGAGCTGCGCCGGCTGATCGGCAGCCGCGACCCGCTGCGCGGCCTCGCCCTGCTCGACGAACTGGGTCTGACCGCGGTCGTCCTGCCGGAGCTGGAGGCGCTGCGCGGGGTCGAACAGGGCCCCAACCACCATCTCGACGTCCACGGCCACACCCTGGCGGTGTTGGAGCGGACGCTTGAGGTCGAGGCCGACCTCGACCGCTTCGCCGGCGAGCGGGCGGTGGAGGTCCAGGCGCTGCTGGACGAGCCGCTCGGCGACGAGATGAGCCGTGGCACGGCGCTGCGCTTCGGCGCCCTGGTCCACGACATCGGCAAGCCGGCGACCCGCGGCGAACGCGACGGCTACGTCACCTTCGTCGGCCACGATCGCGATGGCGCTGAGATCGTCGGCGCGCTCTTTGCCAGGCTGCGGGCCAGCCGCCGCCTGACCCGGCACCTGCAGGCGCTGACGCTCCAGCACCTGCGCCTCGGCTTCCTCGTCCACGCCGCCCCGCTGCCGCCGCGCAAGGTCCACGAGTACCTGCGGGCGACCGAGCCGGTTGCCGCCGATGTCACCCTGCTGACCGTCGCCGACCGCCTCTCGGCCCGCGGCAGCGGCCCCTTCGCGACCGAGGAGATGATCGAGGCCCACCTCACGCTCGCCCGCGAAATGCTCGCCGCCGCGCTCGACTGGCGCCGCGACGGCCCACCCGTCCCGCTGCTGCGCGGCGACGAGATGGCGGCGCAGCTCGGGATCGCCGAGGGGCCGGAGGTGGGGGAGCTGCTGGCGGAGCTGGAGGCGGCCCAGTACGCGGGCGAGGTGACCACGGGCGAAGAGGCCCTGCGGCTCGCTCGCAGCCTGCGTGGGTAGTCTCAGCCCGACCGATGACGATGACCAAGGCGAGGAGAGAAGATGGCTGACCCGGTTCGACTCGAGCGCGACGGGGCGGTCGCGGTGCTGGTGCTTGATAACCCACCCGTCAACCTCTTTGGCCGCGAGGCTTTCGAAGCGCTCACCGATCTGGTCGCCGAGGTTGAGGGCTCCGATGCGCGGGCGCTTGTCTGGCGGGCCGAGGGCGACCTCTTCAGCGGTGGCGCCGACGTCAACGTCTTCGACGGGACCAGCAGCGCCGAGGGTGGCGAAATGTTCAAGGCATTGGTCAGCGGCGTGCGGCGGCTGGAGGCGCTGCCGATCCCGACCCTGGCCCTCGTCCACGGCCTCTGCCTGACTGCTGGGCTTGAGGTCTCGCTTGGCTGCGACCTGATCTGGGCGACCGAGTCGGCCAAGTTCGGCCTGGTCGAGGCGGTCGTCGGCCTCACCCCCGGCGCCGG
The DNA here is from genome assembly GCA_964401995.1 of uncultured Conexibacteraceae bacterium. Taxonomy (GTDB): domain Bacteria; phylum Actinomycetota; class Thermoleophilia; order Solirubrobacterales; family 70-9; genus DATCBF01. The sequence goes on from CAYOAP010000012.1 coordinate 43,120, forward strand.
CGGCACCCAGCGGATGGCGGAGCGCGCCGGGCCTGGCCGCGCCCGCGAGTTCGTGATGACCGGCGGCCTCTACGACGCGCCCACCCTGGAGCGCTGGGGAGTGCTCAACCGCGTCGTCGGCGACGACGAGCTGCTCGAGAAGGGGATGAAGTTCGCCCATCGCCTCGCCGCCGGCCCGACCGTCGCCCACGGGGCGACGAAGCGCCTCGTCCGCGCCTACCTCGAAGGCGGCGTCGACAAGGCCGACGCCGAAACGCCCGCGGTCTCGGGCGGCCTCTTCGACAGCGAGGATCTTCAGAATGCGGTCAAATCCTTCCTCCGCGACGGCCCGGGCAAGGCGACCTTCGAGGGTCGCTAGGCGTCAAACAGGTACGCTCCACGCCGCGATGGGGAAAGAGGAAAAGATCGAGATGGAGGGCGAGATCACCGAGGCCCTCCCCAACACGATGTTCCGAGTCAAACTCGACAACGGCCACGACGTGCTGGGCCACATCTCCGGCAAGATGCGGCGCCACTACATCCGCATCCTTCCCGGCGACCGCGTCAAGATCGAGCTTTCGCCCTACGACCTCGATCGAGGTCGTATCACCTACCGCTACAAATAGGCCGCTGGACGACTGAACCACGGCGGGTCCCGGGTGGGGACGCCGGGCGGGCCTTTGGGGGAATTGACCACCATGCGCTCCGCGCCTGGTGGAACCAAGTGCGCGGCTTACGCCGCGCAATCACCGGATTGCATTTCCGCCGCTCCGCGACATTCCCCCAAAGGCCCGCCCGCCATCCCCTCTCGAAGCGGCCCGAGCATCAAGTGCCTTGATATCCAAGAAGCTTCCGAGGCCCGCCTTCAGGCTTCGAAGCTTGCGTCGCACCGGGGCGCTGCGAGGGACGGGCCTGGCCGCCCTCTGGGCGAATGTGGCGAAGCAGCGATATGCAATCTGATGATCGCGCGGCGGAGCCGCGCTGCAACATCCGAGTCCGCGACTGGCGGACGAGTCAATTCGGCCAGAGGGCGGCCAGGCCCGTGCCCCCACGGAGCCATTGAGGAGCAGCCTTCTAGCGCGGGTCGGCCAGCTCGGCGATCAACGCTGACCAGGCGAAGTCGACCGCGCCCATGCCGGTGCCGTCGCGCGGGTCGTAGTACTCGCGCAGCCCTTCGCGCTCGACCGCTCCGATCAGGCCTTTCGCCATCTGCTCCGCCTCCGGCTCGTAGCCGAGCCGCCGTAGGCCGAGCCAGACCATCCAGGCCGAGTTGATCCAGGTCGGGCCGCGCCAGTAGCGGCGGACAGGGCCGCGGTCGCTGCCGCCGGGCGCGTAGCTCGGCTCCGAGGCGGCAACCGAGGGCGGCGCGACCGGGGTCAGGAACTCGGCCCGGTTGAGCAGGTGCTCCTCGACCAGGCGGCGCCCGATCTCTTCCGGCAAGTCGGGCAGGGCGAGGGGGGCGAGCGCCGACCAGGTGACGACATCGGGCCTGGCGCCGCCGGGCTGGACCTCGTCGAGGAAGAGGCCGCGGCGCTCGTCCCAGAGCCGGTCGACCAGGGCCGGGGTCGCCGAGGGGCGGCCGAGCGCCTGCAGCGAGAGCGACCACATCGTGTTGACCAGCGGTTCACAGAGCACCGGGCCGCCGCCTTCACGGATCCGACGCGCGTCGAAGTCGAGGCGGCGGTTGTGGTGGACGAGCAAGGGGAAGCCAATCTGGGCGCAGCTGCGCCGGCCCCAGACGGGATCGAACTTGGGCGAGGCGTCGAGGCCGGACTCGTCGGGCTGGATCATCCAGAGCAAGCCGTCGCCCTCGAGGTCGCGGTTGGCCGCCAGCCAGTCCATCTGGGCACCGATGCGGGGCTCCTCGGCTGGGTCGCCGACGGCGATCTGCCAGGCCCAGGCGAGCAGCGGCGGCTGGATCGTCTCGGTCTGGAACGAGGTCCGCGAGTAGACGTTGTAGAAGGGCAGCCGGGTCAGCGAGACCGGCCGGTCCCAGAAGATCGTGTGGCCGACGAAGCCGTTGGGGCGCTGGGCCCTGAGCAGGCTTTCCAGCTCGGTCCGCGAGCGGGCGGCGTCGAAGCGGCGCCAGACGATCGCCGCGAAGCAGGAGTCCCAATACCACTGCCAGGGGTAGCGGCTGGGGCTGGGCTGGGTGTAGGCGAAGGCTTTGCCGTCGTCGCGGGCGCCCTCGATCCAGTTCTGGCGCAGGACGCGCTCGACGATCGCTATGGCTTTGGCGCTCAAACCGCGGTGCGCCGCATTTCGCGCAGCGCCAGCGTCCCCAGGACCACAAACATTCCGGTCACGGCCAGGACTCCGGGCCAGGTTTCCGCCCAGGTGACGGAGCCGACGAAGCCCTGGCGGGCGGCTTCGAGGACGTCGGTGACGGGGTTGACGCTGGCGATGTTGTAGAGCCAGCCCTGCAGCAGTGCCAGCGGCGCGTAGGCGGTGGTGGTGAGGATCAGCGCCATCATCCCCGCCTGCATCAGCGGGGCCGCCGACTGGCTCTTGAAGCGCAGCGCCAGCATCGAGGCCCAGCAGGCGGCGATCGCCGCCATCGCCGCGACCATGAAGTAGGTGACGAAGAGGCCGTCGATGCCGGGAAAGCCGGCCCCGAGCAGCAGCGCCACGCACATCACGAAGGTCGCCGGGATCAGCGAGCGGGCGCTGGCCGCCAGCACCGTGCCCGAGAGCAGGACCCAGCGCGGAGCGGGGGAGACGAGCAGCCGGTCGAGCCAGCCCTGCTCGATGTCGCGGGCGAGGTTGACCCCCGCCGCGGCGCCGGTGAAGCCGGCCCCCTGCAGCATGCTGACCGGGACGATGTAGCTCTCGTAGCTGCCGGTGGTGAAGCCTTTGAGCTGGGTCAGGGCGCCGAAGACGCCGTTGAGGCCGAGGAAGAAGATCGTCGGCGCCAGGACCCCTGGGATCGCCGCTCCCGGCACCCGCAGCAGCTCGTTCTTGGCCCGGGCCATCAGCGCCGCGATCGTCGCCAGGTTCGCTCGCCAGGCCGGGATCTCCACTGCCGCCTCCATCAGCCGACCCTCAGCCGGTGGCGCAGCGCCCGGGCGCTGAGGAATAGCCCGAGGACGACGATGCCGAGAATCGCCAGCACCGCGTCGATCATGTCGGAGGCGGTGATCCCCGAGATCATCGGGTCGCGGATGCCGTTGACGATGAAGCTGAGCGGGTTGTACTTGGCGATCGTCTTGGCCGGCTCGATCATCAGTTCCTGGGGGAAGAAGGCGGTTGAGATGAAGAGGACGACGAGGACCAGCGGGAAGAGGCCCTGGACGACGCTGGCGCTGCCGGTCCGCAGCGCGATCGCGGCGCCGATCCCTCCGACCGCCATCGCCGAGGTCGTGACCAGGGCGATCGCGATCAGGGCCCCGGGCACGCCGCTGACGATTTCGGCGCCGAAGATCAGCCCGATCGCCAGGAACCAGAGCGAGGCGAAGAGGCCCAGCGCCGCGGTCCCGGCGAGGCGGCCGAGGACGATCGCGAAGCGCGGGATCGGGGCCGAGAAGAGGCGGTCGGTGAAGCCCATCTCGATGTCGACGGCGAGGGCGATGCCGCCGCTGTTGCCGGCCAGCATCAGCGACTGCATCATCGCCCCGGCCAGCATGAACTGGAGGAAGCTCTGCACTTCGGGGAAGCCGGGGAGGTTGATCGCCGCTCCCGCGCCGCCGGTCTGGATCGCCAGCAGGATCGTCGGGAAAACGATGATTGGCGCGATCAGCTGCGGGCGGCGGAAGGTCTGGCGGATCGAGCGCATCCCCAGCGCCCGCACCACCCGCACGTTGGTCGCCAGCGCGCTCACGCCTCCACCGGCGCCTTCTCGGCGTTTTCCTCGCTCTCCTCCTCGAGGTGGTAGCCGGTTTTCTCGACGAAGACGTCATCCAAGGTCGGGTGGACCAGCTCCAGCGACTCGACCGCGATCCCGGCCTCGTCCAGCGCCCGCACGATGCGGGGGATGTCGGCCGCCCCGTTCTCGACCTCGACCAGGACCTTCTTGCCGTCCTTAGGCGGCAGCAGCTTGCCCAGTGGCGCGAGAATTGCCTCGGCCTCGGCGACCGAGCCCTGGGCCAGCTGCAGCTGCACGTGGGGGTTGCCGATTTCGGCCTTGAGCGACTCCGGTGTGCCCTCGGCGACGATCTTGCCGCTGTCGATGATGCCGACGTTGTCGGCGAGCTGGTCGGCCTCCTCCAGGTACTGGGTGGTGAGGAAGACGGTCGTGCCCTCCTCGTTGAGCGTGCGGACCTCCTCCCAGATCGTTTTGCGGCTGACCGGGTCGAGGCCGGTGGTCGGCTCGTCGAGGAAGAGGACACGGGGCTCGTGGACCAGGGCGGCGGCGAGGTCGAGGCGGCGCTTCATCCCGCCCGAGTAGCCGCCGACGCGGCGGTCGGCCGCGCCCGCCAGGTCGACCCGCTCCAGCAGGTCGTCGGCGCGACGCTTGCCTTCATCAGTGGGGATGCCCTGCAGCGTCGCCTGCAGGCGGATCAGCTCGCGGCCGGTCATCAGCGGGTCGAGCGCAGCCTCCTGCAGGGCGACGCCGATCGTGCCGCGCACGGCGCGGGCCTCCTTGACCACGTCGTGGCCGGCCACGGTGGCGCTGCCGCCGGTCGGCAGCAGCAGCGTCGTCAGCATCCGCACGGTGGTCGTCTTGCCCGCCCCGTTGGGACCGAGGAAGCCGTAGATTTCGCCCTCCTCGACCGAGAGGTCGATGCCCTGCACCGCCAGCACGTCGTTGAACGCCCGCTCCAGCCCCTTGACCACGATCGCCGGCACCGTCAGGCCTCCGTCGCCTCTGCCTGCGCCAGCGGCGCGAGCGCGTCAACCCAGCGGCGGCCGTTGGCCCGCTCCAGCGCCTCGGCCGCGTCGAGCAGCAGCTCGTCGCGGCCCCAGGCCGCCTGCAGCTGCAGGGCGATCGGCATCTGGTCGGAGCTGAGGCCGACCGGGACGCTGGCCGAGGGGATCCCGGTCAGGTTGGCGAGGCCGGCGCCGCGGACATTGGCCTGGTCGGCGGTCAGCATCCCCGAGGGGATCTCGACCACCGGCGCCTCCAGCGGTGGCGCCACGGCCGGGACCGTGGGCCAGGCGATCACGTCGACCTCGTCGAAGGCGGCGGCGAGGCGGTGGCGCATCAGGGTGCGGATCCGGTAGGCCTGGACGCTTGCCGCCGCCGGCAGCAGCATCCGGTACTTGAGGAAGCCACGGTTGATCGGGCCGAGATCAGGGCTGAGCTGGTTGAGGCGCTCGGGGCTGACCCCGCCGAGCCCCTCGGTGTTGGCGATCAGGACCGTCGCCAATGCGGCGGGCTCGATGTCGGCCAGCTCGATCTCGCGCACTTCGCCGCCGGTCTCGGCCCGCAGCGCCTCGATCGCAGCCTCACAGGCCTCGCGAACCTCGGGAGCGACATCCTCGGAGACGGTGTCGCGCACGACCCCGATCCGCAGGCCAGCCGCGTCGCCGGGCGCCAGCGCCTCCGCGAAGAGGGCCGAGGCCAGCAGCCTGCAGTCGGCGGCGTCGGCGCAGAGCGGGCCGGAGACGATCGTGGTCGAGATCGCGGCCATGTGGTGGCCGGCCATCGCCGAGCGGCTGAAGGTCGGCTTCAGGCCGGTCAGGCCGCAGTAGGCGGCGGGGAAGCGGATCGAGCCGATCCCATCGGCGCCGACCGCGCCGGCGACGAGGCGGGCGGCGACCGCGGCTGCCGGCCCGCTGGAGGACCCCCCGGGGCAGCGCTCGGTGTTCCAAGGGTTGCGGGCGGGGCCGTAGACGGAGACGTTGCCGGTGCTGCTGGAGCCGAGCTCGTGCATGTTGGCGACGCCGACGATCACGGCGCCGGCATCGCGCAGGGCGCGAAACGGGCCGGACTCTCCAGGCGCGGTCGGCTTGAACATTTCGGCGGCGCCGAAGCGCTGGGCGCGCCAGGGCAGGGGCCACTCGTCCTTGATCACGACCGGGACGCCGTGCAGGGGCCCGGCGGGCGCTGCGGCGAGCATCGCGCGCGAGTGCTCGGGGAAGGTCTCGACGATGGCGTTGACGGCGGGGTTCCGCTGCTCGATCCGAGCCAGCGCCGCCTCCAGCAGCTCGCCCGGGTCAGCGTCGCCGGCGGCTATCGCGGCCGCCTGGCCGCGCAGCGTCAGGTCCAGCGCGCTCATGCCCGCTCCGGGGCCCGCGAGAGGTCGGGGCAGCGCTCCGGCGCGACCTCGCCGAGGTCGAGCGCAAGCAGGTCGCGGATCGCGGGCCAGAAGAGCTGATGGGTTGCGCCCATCACCGCCAAGTCGACCTCGTCGGCTTCTATTCCGAGCGAGGCAAGCCCAGCTGGGACGAAATCATCTGCGCGGTTTGACTCTTCCATCCGATCGTCGCAACCCTATAGAGGAGGGGTGGCCGGGTCCGTGCAGAAATCCACACTGCGCCGCATTCCCCCGCCCAGAAAGGCAGAATCCCCGCCGCAACCAGGTTCTACGCCACGTGTTGCCTAAATGCCCATGCACTTTGAAGGACTGAAAAGCCGAGTTGGAATGACCCGCGTCCTCGCGATCGCGGCCGCCGCCTGCCTCTTTGCGGGCCTGGTCGCGACCCTCGCTCCCGGCGCCGCCGACTCGGCGCCGCTGCGGGTGCTGGTGCTGGGCCAGACCGCGACGACCCCACCGCCCGCCTGTCCCGGCGAAGTCGTCAACGAAATCGAGATCGTCCCCTGCCGGGTCGAGGGCCACATGACCGGCTTCCAGGTGCTGGCCGGCGGGGTGGCGAGGCCCTACGAAGCTCCTTTCGAAGGCAAGGTCGTCTCCTGGTCGATCACCCTCTCCAAGCCCTCGACCAAGGTGACGGCGACGACCACCGACGAGGTCAGCTTCTTCAACGACTTCCTCGGCCAGCCGGCGGAGGCCAGGATCGGCATCCTGCGCCCGGTCGAAGGCTCGAAGCCGCCCCAGTACACGCTTGTGCGCCAGAGCCCGATCGAGGTGCTCAACCCCTACTTCGGCAGCACCGTGATCTTCGCCCTTGACCACCCGCTGACGGTGCTCCAGGGCCAGATCGTCGCCCTCACCGTGCCCACCTGGGCGCCGATGTTCGCCTTCAACGTCGCCGCCAACGACACCTGGCGCGGCAGCCGCCTCCCAGCCCACTGCGCCTCCAAGGCCGATATCCAGAACGGCCACCCGCAGCAGGGAGTCGGCAAGACCAAGACCTACGGTTGCTACTACTCCAACGCCCGCCTGCTCTACACGGCGACTCTCGTAAAGCAGCCTTAGCTCAAGCTGCCGACGAAAGTGCGGCCTGAAGCTGGTCTGCCTCAAGTCGCTCGGCAGGCCGGGTCAGTGTGACAGCGCCCTCACGCTCCAGGATCTGGCGCACATTGACGAGCACCAAGCCAATCACAGCGCCTGTCTCGTCGTAGTCGATCGCGTGTCCCTCTGACGTGGCCACTGTTCGCGATGCCTCTCGTGGTTGCCCGGCGCTCAAATAGAGAACATCTCCCCGAGCGTCGTACTCGGATTCGTTGAATGCGGTGCCGGCGATGGTGATTCTCATCGGTTCCAATTCTCCGGTTCGTGATCCTGGGTGAATGCCGTGACAACGAAGGCAGGAGACTCGTTGAAGTCTACGACGACCCGCAGCCATCGGTGACGGTTGAGATCCCGGCGAAAGAATCGAATACGGCTAGCCACCGGATCATCTTCTTCAAAGTCCGGACGATGCACGGCGCTCAAAATCGCCTCAACGTGGCGAAGCATCTGCGGCCGCCTTCGTGAAAGGTGGGCGCAGGTGCGAGCGTCGAGAACAACGGTTCGTCCATCCGGGGCGGTGGTTTGAAAGGCCACCTCCCCATAAGCCTCAGCCCGGGGATTTTCTCCCCCCTTTGTCTAGCGATGAGGGCTTAGGAACTGGCGCCGAGGGCCTGCTGGCGCAGGCCGCAATACGGGCAGTCGCTGACGTCGAGCCCGATCAGCTGGTCACAGCGGCGGCAGGCGCGGAGGTTCTCCGGCGTGCGCGGCAGCGATGAGGGGGAGGGGGCCAGCGGCAGCACCATCGCCACCGGCGACATCTCCTCGCCGGTCTCGCGATCGACATATATAGAGCCCGGCTCGGCGTGGGTCAGGGCCTCGCGGCCAGAGGCCGGGGCGCGCATTCGGTAGAGCTGACGGTCGTTCATCGCCGCGAAGACTAATAGCTTGGGCGGCAGCGATGCGCGTCCTCATCTTTCACGGCTACATGCTGCGGGGAACCGGCAGCAATATCTACAACGTCAACCTGGCCCCGGCCCTGGCCCGGCTCGGCCATGAGGTCCACCTGCTCTGCCAGGATCGCGAGGCCAAGTTGGAGGGGGTCCAGATCCACGTTCCCGACATCGGCGGCCTGCTCCCGGTCTATGTGAAAGACCCGTATGAGGGGTTTGAGGTCAAGGCTTTCCCGGAGCTGACCGAGGAGGAGCTGGACCGCTACATCGAGGCCAACGTTGAAGCGGTCCGCCAGGTTGCCGCCGACGCTGGTGGCATCGATGCGGCCCTGGCCAACCATCTCGTCATGGGCCCGGCGATCCTCGCCCGCGCTGACATCGCCCCTTTTGCGGCCAAGGTCCACGGTTCCGCCCTCGAATACACGGTCAAACCCAACCCGCGGTTCTTGCCCTACGCCGAGGAGGGCATGGAAGCGGCCTCGGGCGTCCTCGTCGGCTCCCATCACACGGCCGAGTCGCTCTGGGAGGCGCTGCCCAATGTCGAGAGGCTGGAGGAGAAGACAAGGCTGGGGCCTCCAGGGGTCGACACCGAGGAGTTCCGGCCGCGGGACCTGTCGCGGGAGGCCTTGGTTGTCTTCGTCGGCAAGCTGATCGTCTCCAAGGGAGTCGATCTCCTCCTTGCTTCCTGGCCCCTGGTGCATGCGGCCAATCCCGAGGCGCGTCTTCGGGTTGCAGGGTTCGGCGAGTTCGAGGATGGCCTGCGGCGGCTGCTGGCGGCGCTGGACCGTGGCGACCTCGACGACGCTCGCGAGGTTGCGCGCCTCGGCCGTGGGCTGGAGGGGGGAGAGGCGGCGCCGCTGCCGATCCTCTCGGCCTTCCTCGCCGATCCACCAGCTGGATATATGGAGGCGGCCCAGAACGCGGCCGGGTCGGTCGAGTTCATCGGGCGCTTGGAGCACGACGAGGTCGCCGAGCTGCTGCCGGGGGCCGAGGCATTGGTGATGCCGAGCACCTTCCCGGAGGCGTTCGGGATGGTCGCCGCCGAGGCCGCCGCCTGCGGCGTGCTGCCGGTCTCGGCCGGCCACTCCGGGATGCGGGAGGTCTCGCGGCAGCTGGCGGCAGCGCTGCCGGAGGAGGTTGGGAGGCTGACCTCGTTCCCGGTTGAGGCGGCGGCAGTCGAGGCGATCGCCGAGCGGCTCAACGCCTGGCTGGCGCTTCCTGAGGAGCAGCGGCAGGCGGCACGGGACGCCCTGGTCGAGACCGTCGGCCGCCTCTGGAGTTGGGAGGGCGTGGCTCGCGGGGTGCTCACCGCGGCTATGGGCGAGCTCGACGACCTGCCCGCGCCGGCCGGCTAGTGCCAAGCGTCACCTGGGGCCTCAAAGCTTCCGGCCGTCGCTTCAATAGAATGCCGCCGCGCTCATGTACGGCCGCCTGCCCATAGTGAAGATGCTCGCCGCCACGGTCGCGGCGACGGTCGCGATTTCAGCGGTGATGGTCTCGATCAACTGGGATGGCCAGGAGGCCTCGACCGCCGCTCCCGAAATCGACAACCTGCTCAACGTGATGATCGTCATCTCGTCGTTCGTCTTCTCGCTGGTGATGGTGGCGCTGTTCTACGCGCTCTACAAATTCCGCGCTAAGCCGGGCGATGAATCCGATGGCGAGCCGATTCACGGCAACACGCGCCTGGAGATCGCCTGGACCCTGATCCCGACGATCATCGTCCTCTTCGGCGGCGGCTACAGCTGGTCGGTGCTGAACAACATCGAAGAACCGGCCAAGAACCCGATGACCGTCGACGTCTTCTCCCAGCAGTACGCCTGGAGCTTCGGCTACCCGGGCAAGGGCGATGTCTGGTCGCAGGGCGAGCTGCATGTGCCCGTCAACCGCCAGATCAGCTTCAAGATGCACGCCCAGGACGTGATCCACTCCTTCTGGGTGCCGGAGTGGCGGATCAAGAAAGACAACGTCCCCGGGATCACGACGACGGCTGTGGTCACTCCGGACAAGGTCGGCACTTACCAGCTGATCTGCACCGAGCTTTGCGGCTTCGGGCACGCCTCGATGCGGGCCAAAGTCGTGGTCGAACCACCGGCCAAGTTCCGCGAATGGGTTGCCTCGCTGACGGAGAAAGTGCCGCAGCCGCTGGCCGATTCGATCACCCAGGACACAGAGACCAACCCGGTGCCGCTGACCGCGGGCGGGGCATAATGGAGGCGATCTGATGGTGGCGGCGATAAAGCGACCGGGCTGGATACGAGGCGCGCTGGGGACGGTCCTGGCCGCGGCTTTCGGCTTCGCCCTTGTCGTCGCCCTGCGCAAGGCCTCTGGCCTGCCCGCCTACCAGACCGAAGAGACCGGCTATCCGCAGCTGATCGTGCCGCTGATCGTTGCGCCCTTCGGTTTCCTGATCGGCTTTGGTTGCTTCGATTACTGGTTCCGCTGGGCCGCCGGGATGCCGACGATCCCCGAGGACCATTCCCAGCACGGGGCCAAAAGCTGGAAGGACTACTTCCACTTCAACACCGATCACAAGGTGATCGGCATCCAGTACATCTGCACCACCTTCTTCTTCTTCTTCCTCGGCGGCCTGATGGCGATGCTGATCCGCGCCGAGCTCGCCCAGCCTGGCACCCAGATCGTCAACGCCGGCACCTTCAACAGCCTCTTCTCCACCCACGCGGCGCTGATGATCTTCCTCTTCGTGATCCCGGTCTTCGCCGGGATCGCCAACTACGTCCTGCCGCTGATGATCGGTGCCCCGGACATGGCCTTCCCGCGGCTCAACGCGCTCAGCTTCTGGATGCTGCCGATCGCCGGGATCCTCTTCGTCAGCAGCTTCCTCGCCCCGGGCGGCGCCTTCGACGCCGGCTGGACGGGATACGCGCCGCTCTCGACCGGGGCGCCGCTCGGGCAGTCGTTCTTCAACCTCGGCGTCCAGTTTGCGGGCGCCTCCTCGATCGCCACCGCGCTCAACTTCCTGGTCACGATCATCACCATGCGCGCGCCGGGGATGAATTTCTGGCGGATGCCGCTGCTGGTCTGGGCCAACCTCTCGACCTCGTTGCTGGTCGTCGCCGCGACGCCCTTCATCGCCGGCGCCCAGTTCATGGTCCTCTTCGACCGCATCCTGCACACCAACTTCTTCCAGTTCACCGGTGGCGGCGACGTAATCAGCTACCAGCACATCTTCTGGTTCTATTCGCACCCAGCCGTCTACATCATGATGCTGCCCGGTTTCGGGATCATCAGCGAGGTCATCTCGACCCATGCCCGAAAACCGATCTTCGGGTACCGGTTGATGGCCCTGGCCCTGCTCGGGATCGTCGTCCTCAGCTACTCGGTCTGGGCTCACCACATGTTCGTCGCCGGCATGTTCAGCTGGCTGCGGGTGCCGATGATGCTGACCACGCTGCTGATCGCGGTGCCGACCGGGATCAAGATCTTCTCCTGGTTAGGCACGCTCTATTTCGGCAAAATCCACACCTATTCGACCGCGATGCTGTTCGCGCTGGCGTTCATCGTCACCTTCACGATCGGCGGGATCAGTGGGGTCATGCTGGGCATGGTGCCGATCGACATCCACGTCTCCGACACCTACTTCATCGTCGCCCACATCCACTTCGTGCTCTTCGGCGGCTCGGTCTTCACGATCTTCGCCGGCATCTACCACTGGTTTCCGAAGATCACCGGGCGCATGTACGACGAGAAACTTGGCCGGGTTCACTTCTGGGGCACCCTGGTCTGCACCTGGGGGACCTTCATCCCGATGCACTGGATCGGGATGGACGGGATGCCGCGGCGGGTCGCCGACTACGCCAGCCAGTTCGGCAACTGGAACCTGCTGATCAGCTGCTTCGCCTTCATGCTCGGCGCCGTCCAGCTCGTCTTCCTCTACAACATGATCGTCAGCTGGCGCTTCGGCCCGCGCGCGCCGGCCAATCCCTGGCGGGCGAACTCGATCGAGTGGCAGGTCTCCTCGCCGCCGCCGATCTACAACTTCGACGAGATCCCCCGGGTCGTCGGCGGTCCTTATGAGTACGGGGTGCCCGGCGCTCGCCACGCGATCATGGCCGGCGAAGCCGATGTCCCGGCGCCAGCGCCGGCAACGGTGGGCTCGACATGAGCGACGCTGTCGCCGGTCGGCCACTGCTGGTCTTCCTCAACGAGGTCGCCGGAGGGCGCAAGCTTCTGCAGGCCGTGCGCGAGCGCGCCGACAAGGTGCCCTACGTGGTTGTTGCCGCGCCCCAGAACCAGCCATCTGCTGGCCAGCTAATCGACTCCGGCGAGCTGCGCGACGCGGCCCGGGCGCGGGTCGAGGTGACGATGGCGGTCCTTTTGGAGTTCGGGATCGAGTCGGTCGGCGAGGTCATGGACCCCGACTCGGCGCTGGCTCTCGATGACGTCGTCCGTGCCCATGAGCCCGGTGAGGTGCTGCTCTCCTGCCTCGCGGGGACGCGTTTCGGCATCCGCCGCAAGGACCTGGTCGAGTGGGCACGGGAGCTCTGCGAGCCCGCGGTCAAGCTGACCCACATCCCGGTCCGGATCGGCGAGGACTCGATCGCCTGGGACGTGATCCACACTCTCGTCGTCGCCACCCAGACCGTCGCCACGCCGGATCTGGTCGACAGGCTCAAAGAGGGGTCGGGCGACCGTCCCCATCGCTACACCTTGATCTGCCCGCGCTCTGAGGACGTGTCGGAGGCCGAGATCGTCCGCGGCCTCGCCTCGACCATGGCCGAGCTCTACCGGGCTGAAATCGACGCCACCGGCCAGCCGATGAGCCCCGATCCCTTTCATGCCGTCAAAAACGCGGTTGAGCACTACCGGATCGACGAGGTGCTGATCTCCACCTTTGCCGGCGAGGAGTCGCGCTGGCTCGAGGACGACCTGATCGGCCGCGTGCGCGAGCTGACCGAGAAGCCGGTTGAGCATGTCGAGGTCGGCCGTCCGGCCGCCGCAGTCGCGGCCGCGGTCGCCGAGGGAGGAGAGGCCTGATGGAGAGCGCAACCGTCGCGATGGGTCACGGACACGCCGAGGAGCACCACGGCCCGCCCGAGGCGAACCAGAGCTCGCGCATGGACAAACAGACGCTGGGGATCTTCCTCTTCATCGTCTCCGAGGTGATGCTGTTCGGGGCCTTCTTCGCCTCCTACTTCTTCCTCCGCGTGGTCGTCCATCCGCCCTCCTGGCCGCCGGCGCCGTACGAACTCCCAGTTGCCGTCGCCGGGATCAACACCGCGATCCTGGTCTCCTCCAGCTTCACGATCCATTACGCGCTGGAGTCGATCCGGCGTGGAAATCGCAACGGCCTCAAGCTGGGCCTGATCCTGACCTGGATGCTGGGCTTGACCTTCCTCTTCATCCAGCTCAACGAGTACGCCCACATCGGCTTCAGCGCCCGTGACCTCGCCTTCGGCTCGATCTTCTACGGCCTCACCGGCCTCCACGGCGCCCACGTCTTCGTCGGCCTGGTCCTGCTCAGCTTCGCCACGATCCGGGCGATGCGGGGCCACTTCGGCCCCAAGGCGGAGGATCACCTCGGGGTCGAGGTCCCGGGCATCTACTGGCACTTCGTAGACGTGATGTGGATCGTCGTCTACACCGCGGTTTACATCCTCTGAAGATCTCCGAGCAGGCCGTCTTTCGCTGGGTCGTGATCGTCGGGATCGCGGCCGGGTCGGTCATCGCCCTGACTTTGCTCACGCAGCCGCTGTTCGGGGCGCTCTGGGGCTTGGTGCTGGTCGTCGCCGCAGGCGTGCATGGGTGCCTGTGGATAAAACGCAGGACTTAATTTCCAGAACCGGCACAAAGTTCACTCACACGCAACGTTCTGTCTGCGAGGCTGTCATCATGGAAGCAGTGAAAGAGAGCTGGACAGACGATCGCCTCGACGACCTCAATCACCGGGTCGGCGAGCTGGGACGCCGCATGGATGCCCGCTTTGATCAAGTTGACGCTCGCTTTGAGCGTGTTGACGCCCGCTTGGATGCCAGATTCGACAGGATGGACGCGAAGTTTGGCGCTCGCTTCGACAGGATGGACGCGAAGTTCGATGCGATGCAGCGGCTGATGATCCAGGTCGGCGGCGGCATCATCGCCACCCTGTTGGCCTCTATCGCCGGCCTGATCGCGACTCAGCTCTGAGCCAGGGAGGGGGCCTGCTCGCTCGGCGCCGCCGGTTGGCCTGCCGCTTCGGTGTTTGCGTCACGCGGTTCCAGTTGTCCGGCGGCGGCGACCGTCCACAGCATCGCCAGCCAGCTCAGGGTCGCCAGGGCGACGTGGACCCAGACGATCTCCGTCGGCAGCTTCAGGTACCACTGCAGGCCGCCTACGAGGCCCTGTAAGCCCAGGAGGCCGATCACTAGGGTGAGGGGCCGAACTGCACGGTCGTCGCCTCCCTCGCGTCGCAGCAGGAGCCAGACGCCGATTGCGGCGAAGCCAAAGACCGCCGCGATCACGGCGTGGCGCTGAACCACCCATTCGAGGGTCTTCGATCCCTCGAAGGTGAAGCGGCGCACCAGCTGGCCGGCATGAGCGCCGGCATGGGGGCCTGCCGCCGTGGCGACGGTGCCGGCGGCGATCGTCAGCTGCCCGACCGGGATCAGGCAGCGTACCGCCCAGACGCCAAGGCGGTCGCTGGAGAAGCGCCGCTCGCCGGGCTCGTAGCGCGAGCACCAGGCCAGCGCGAAGGAGGCGTCGAGCAGCATCATCGAGAGGATGAAGTGGCTCATCACCAGGCCGGGGGCGAGGTGGTACTTGACGACGAGGGCGCCGAGGATCGCCTGGCCGATCACCCCCAGCGGCAGCAGCGCTCCGAAGAAGGCGAGGTGCCAGCGGAAGGGCTTGCGGAACCAGGCGAGGACGCTGGCGGCGATCACCGCCAGCCCGACGAACCCGGTCAGGACCCGGTTGCCGTACTCGATCACCGCGTGGGTGTTGAGTGGGGGCACCGTCTGGCCGTAGCACTTGGGCCAGTCCGGGCAGCCGAGCCCGGAGCCGGTCAGGCGCACCCCGGCGCCGGTGAGGACGATCAGCGCCAGCGCCCCGAGCGCGACCAGGGTCACCTGCGCGTAGCGCTCCGGGGAGATATTCAGGCGCTCACGCATCGCCAGGGGATGATGCCAACGGCCAGCCGCCGTTGGCGAGCGGTCTCAGCCGCCTTTGGACTTTGAGCCGCCCGACTTGCCGCCGCCGGCGGGTGTCGATTCGATCAGGAACTGGACCAGCTGTTCGAGTTCTTTCGGGCTCAGGGTCTGGCCGAAGTTCTGCGGCATCACGTTGGCCGGGTAGCCCTTGGGGATCTCGGCATTGGGATCGACGATCATTTCTTCGATTGCGGCGGCGCTGTCGTCGGGGGCGAGCGATTCATCGAGGTTCGGCCCGGTCACACCCCCAGAGTTCGCGGCGGCGAGCGTATGGCAGCCGCCGCAGCCGTTGTTGGCGAAGACCTGGGCGCCGGGGCCGCCCGGCACCTTGGGCGGGGCGGCCCCGGGCACGCCCGCGTATTCCCCAATGTAGGCGGCGACGTCCTCAAGATCCTGGCCCTCGACCACGCCGGCCGGCATCGAGACCGCCGGGTCGGCGTTGCTCGGCCGCGGGTTCTCGACCTGGGCCTTGACGACGCCGGCGACGGTGTCGCCCGTCTCGCCCACTTCGCGGGCGGCGGCGAAGGCGTCATCGAGGTTCGGGCCGATCTGCGCGGTGGTGCCGGCCTGCGCCATTTCGTGGCAGACACCGCACTTCTGGACGAAGAGGACGCGGCCCCGTTCGACGTTTGCGGTGCTGGTTCCGCAGCCCGCTGCGGGCAGCGCCAGAGCCGCCAAAGCGGCCAGGACAAGCAGGGGGCGAGTGGGGTTCGGCAGGTTCGGCATCGGAGGCGTCGAGCGCGGCGGATTCTATATGTCCCGGCCCCGGTAGAAGCCGGCCCCCACTGCCTGGCGTGGGGTAGGCTTGAGGCGATTCGCACGAACATCAAATTCCCCTTGGAGGAGGTCAGGTCATGCAGGTACGGGAAGGGATGTCGGAGGTTGTCCTCGCGGTTGGCCCGTCGCACAGCCTGCGCGAGGCGGCGACGATGATGGTGGAGAAGGGGACCGGCGCGGCGCTGGTCACCGACACCGACTCGCCGGTGGCCCGGATTGTCACCGAGCGCGACATCCTGATCTCGATCGGCAACGGCCAGGATCCCGATTCCGAGCAGGTTGCCGCCCATATGAGCGACAGCATCATCGCCGCCTCGCCGGACTGGAGCCTGGAGCGCGCCGCTTCGGAGATGTCGCGGCGCGGCATCCGCCATCTGGTCGTCTACGAGGGCCCAGAGCTGGTCGGCGTGCTCTCGATGCGCGACATCGTCAGGGTATGGACTTCGGATGGCGCGACGTCTGGAATGACGCCAGGCTGAGGGTTCGCCGGGCCTAGGGCTGGGGCGGAGAGATCGTCTCGACCGGCAAGACGGCGCCACGGGCCCGCTGCTTGCGCGGCAGGCGGAAGTAGTCGCGGATGCTGCCGCGGATCAGGGCGCGGAAGGCGAAGAGGAAGACGACGATGCCGATGATCGAGTAGATCCAGCCGCGAACCATGAACCCCTCGCCGTAGATCCCGACGATCATGGCCGCGACGGCGAAGCCGAAGAAGAGCGGCGCCCAGGAGGGTCGCGGCGTGTAAATCATCTCGCCAGGCTCTGGTATGTCTTGGTGCTCGCTCATTCGTCTGCCTACTGGGCGATGTAGAGCAGGGCGACGATGAAGGAGAGGGCGAACATCCCCGCGGCGAAGCCGCCTGCGACCAGCCCTGCCGTCATGTTGCGCCTTGCGGTCTCGCGATCCACGGTCGAATTTCTACTAGATCAACCGGTCGAGCGGCATTGAGATGAAGAGCAGCGCCAGGTAGGCGAGCGAGAAGAGGTAGGTCCGCAGCGCCCAGCGGCGGTCGGCGTTGCGCAGCAGCTTCACCGAGCAGTAGATGAATCCGGCCCCCAGCGTCATCGAGGTGACCAGGTAGGTGACGCCGAAGCCGCCGGCGCAGAAGGGCAGCTGGGTGACCGCATAGAGCAGGACCGTGTAGAGCAGGATCTGGCGGCGGGTCTCGTCCTCGCCGCGGACGACGGGCAGCATCGGGATGCCCACCTTCGCGTACTCGTCCTTCATCAGCAGCGATAGCGCCCAGAAGTGGGGCGGGGTCCAGAAGAAGACGATCGCGAAGAGGTAGAGGGCGGTGCCGTCGAGGCCGCCGGTGACGGCGGCCCAGGCGACCAGTGGCGGCACCGCGCCGGCGGCGCCGCCGATGACGATGTTCTGCGGCGTCGTCCGCTTCAGCCACAGCGTGTAGACGAAGACGTAGCCGAGCAGGCCGGAGAGCGAGAGGGCAGCCGCCAGTGGGTTGACGGTCAGCGAGAGCAGCATGAACGAGGCCAGCCCCAAGAACGAGCCGAAGGCGATCGCGGCGGCGGGGGAGACCCGGCCGCTGGCGACCGGGCGGTCGGCGGTGCGATCCATGATCCGGTCGATGTCGCGGTCGATCGCGTGGTTGATCGCGCCCGCGCCGCCGGCCGATAGCGAGCCGCCGAGGCAGGTGAGGAAGACGAGGCCGAGCGATGGGTCGCCGGCCACGTACATCGTCGTGATCGTGGTCAGCAGCAGCAGCGACTGCACCTTCGGCTTGGTCAGCGTTATGTAGTCGCGCAGGACCCCCGGCACCACCGGGCGCCGTGAGATCGCCGCAGTCTCGGCGCCACTCATCGGGCTCAGGCTACTGGCTGGGACTCGCGAGCCGGCCGCGACGGGCTGCTGGTGCGGTGGGCGATCGCGTCGCGGATGTCGCGCATCGGCTGTGAGCTGCGCACATCGGGGACGACGTCGAAGTTATGCGGCTCGGGCGGGGAGAGGGCGAACCACTCGAGCGAGTCGGCGCCCCACTGGTCATGCCCGGCCTCGGCGCCGTTCTCGCGGCTGGAAATCGCGTTGACGAGGGTGAGGATGATCCCGATCGCCAGCACGAAGGTCCCGATCGAGGCGATCAGGTTGTAGGCGTTGACGCCGGTGCCGTCGAAGAACTTGTAGGCGTCGATCACCTCGCCCTGCTCGCCGCCGGCGAGGAAGAGCGGCACGAAGGCGAGCAGGATGCCGACCACCATCGTCCAAAAGGAGATCCGCGCCAGGCTCTCGCCCATCGTCCGGCCGGTCATCTTCGGGAACCAGAAGTGAAGCGCGGCGAAACCGCCGAAGACGCTGCCGCCGATCAGGGCGAAATGGGTCGCCGCGGTGGCGTCGGTCGTGTTCTTCAGCTGCCAGGCGGCGGCGACCATCGAGTGGCTGATCTCGGCCCCGAGGCCGATCGAGATCATCGAGACGGCGCCGATCGCGAACAGCAGCGGCGCCCGCATCCGCAGCGCGCCGCCGACCATCGTCGCGATCAGGTTGAAGACGATCAGGCCGAAGGGGACGATCAGCGCCAGCGACATGATCATCGCGAAGTACATCCAGCCGATCCCGATCGGCGCGGTCAGCATGTTCTGCATCCAGGCCAGGGTGCCGATCACGGCGATCGCGACCAGCGAGCCGATCACGGCGCCGCGGTTGAAGAGCGGCTTGCGGGCGAAGGCGGGGACGATCTCGGCGATCGCGCCCAGGGCGGTGATCAGGATCAGCATGTAGGCACCGGTGTAGAAGATCCAGCTCAGGTGCTCCCAGAGCAGCGGCGCCCCGCCCGAGCCGTCGGCGAAGAAGATCCCGTCGAAGTTGCGGTCGATCAGCAGCATCGTCACCGCGCCCAGCATCACCGGCCCGATCACCAGCAGCAGCCAGGAGCAGATCGCCCCGGCCCAGGCGAAGACCGGCGCTCGCCGCCAGGCCATGCCGGGGGCGCGCATGTTGCGGGTTGTGGCCACCATGTTGATCGCGATCAGGACGAAGCCGAGGACGATCATCCCGGTTGCCGTCGCCCAAGCGTCGACGCCGTTGTTAGGGAGGAAGGCGAGCTCGGAGAGCGGCGCCAGCGGGTTGACCCCTGCCTCTGATGGCGTGAAGAGGAAGCCGGCGTAGAGGACCGTCGCGCCCGCTATGTAGAGCCAGACGCCGAGCTGGCCGAGGCGCGGCAGGGCGGTCCCGCGGGCGCCGATCTGCAGCGGCACGACGTAGTAGATCAGCCCCAG
Source organism: uncultured Conexibacteraceae bacterium (assembly GCA_964401995.1). Classification (GTDB taxonomy): domain Bacteria; phylum Actinomycetota; class Thermoleophilia; order Solirubrobacterales; family 70-9; genus DATCBF01. The sequence goes on from CAYOAP010000012.1 coordinate 62,436, forward strand.
CGCCAGCGGCAGGGCGAAGAGGAAGATCGAAGTCGCCCCATATAGAGAGAGCATCCGGTTGAAGGTCTGGGGAGCGAGGAAGGTGTTCTCCGGGATTGCCAGCTGCAGCCGCATCAGCAACAGCTCGATCAGGGCGATGAAGAGGAATCCGAGGGCGCCGACGATCAGCATCAGGCCGACGTCCTTGTGGTCGGCGCTGGTCGCGATCTCGATCCAGCGCGGCCTGCGCTTGGGGAATCCGTCGACGACGAGCTCGGGCCGGGCGCTCATGGCACTTCTCCGTTCTGGATCAAGCTGACGACCCGGTCCTGCGCTGCCTGGATTTCGGTCTTCTGGCTCTTGATGAATTCTTCGTAGGCCTGCGGCGAGACGACTTCGACCTCGGTCCGCATCGCCCCATAGGCCTGGCCCGAGAGGGTCGCCGACTGCCCCGTGTAGGTGCCTTCTTCGTCGGCGCGGAAGACGACCGAGTTGTTCTTGCCGGGCACGGCGTCGCGCTTGCCGGCGAGGTCGGGCACGTCCCAGGTGTGGATCACATCGGTCGAGACGAGGTCGAGGTCGACGGCGGTGTCGACCGGGACGACCAGTTTGTAATAGGAGAAGGCGCCGTTGGGGTATTCGTAGCGCCACAGCCACTGCTGGCCGGTCGTCTTGATCGTCAGCGGCTCGGATTTGGCGAGCTTGAGGCCGGCTGGGCCGGTGGCCGGGGTTTCGCGGGCCTTCTCGGTGAAGATGATGCTGACGACGAGGATCGCCGCGGCGAAGACGGTGAGCAGCGCTCCGACCCGGAACTGGATGCGGCGGCCGCTGCGGATCTGGCGTGGCTCGGCCCCGCGCTCGCTGCGGTAACGGCGCACGGCATAGATCAGAGCGGCGTTGACCGCGACCACGACGATAGCCGCGGCAACGAAGCCGATCCAAAGCAAAGTGTCGATCTGGTCAGTGCCAGGAGAGTGCGGCGCCAAAGCGCGGCCATTCTAATCACGCGGGGCGGCGCCCTGCGGCGTCCAGCCACTTGGGCCAACCTATACTCGCCGCCCTTATGCGGAGCCCATCCCGGCCATCTCCGGCGCTACGGGCCGCGCTGCGCGCCGGAGCAGCCGGCGCCGTCGCGGCAGCGGTTGCCGTGCCGCTGCTGCGGAAGAAGGGCCGCATCCCCGTCCCGGTCACGGTCGCCGCCTGCGCTGGGGGGCCGCTGGCGCTCGCCGTTCTCAGCCCCCGCACCAAGAAGCGCGACGTCGCCCTCTTCTCGATGCAGATGTGGGCCTTCACGATGGTCCACGAGATTCCCTTCGACAATCCCGAGCGCCTGCGCGCCCGCCTCCGAACCCAGTATCCGATCGTCCTCGACCGGGCGCTGGGCGGCGGCCGGCTTCCCAACGCCCGCCTGCAGCAGGCGCTCTCCGGCGCCCGCCACGTCAAGGTGCTGGACCGCTTCCTGACCTGGACCCACTGGCTCTGGTTCTTCGAGCCCTACCTGGCGCTGGCCCTGATCCTGGCCCGCCACAACGACCGCTTCCCGCGCTCGGCCCGCCAACTCGCCGCCGTCTTCGACATCGGCTGCGCCGTCTACTTCGCCGCGCCGACGGCGCCGCCGTGGTGGTCCGCGGAGCAAGAGCTGACCGGGGAAGAGGTGCGCCGGATCATGGTCGAGGTCGGCGAAGAGACCTGGGGCTCGGCCTGGCCCTCGATGTACGAGGCGCTGGGCGGCAACCCCTGGGCGGCGATGCCGTCGCTGCACTTCGCCACCGCCCTGATGGCGGCGCTGCTGCTCTCCGAGGCGGGCCCGGTCGAGGGCGCCGTCGGCTGGGGCTACGCCCTCACCCTTGGCTTCGGCCTTGTCTACCTGGGCGAGCATTACGTCACCGACCTGCTCGCCGGCGCGGCTCTGGTCGCGGTCGTCAGGCGCGGCGAGCCGCTGGCCGAGCCGCTGGTCGCCAGCGTCAGCCGACGCCTGCAGCGCTTGGAGAGGATCGCCAACGGGTAGCTTCCCGAGTGTGTCTCCGGAGGATTCGGCGAACGAAAACGGCGTCGTCGAGCTGCCGCTGCTCACGACGCGGCGGCTGGTTCAGACGCTGATCCTCATCCTGGCGCTGCTGGTCGGGATCTACTTCCTCTTCCCGAAGCTGGTCGGGCTCGGCGACGCGGTCAGCAAGCTGGGCGATGCCCAGCCGATCTGGATCGTGGTCGCGATCGGCTTCAACGTCGTCGCCTTCGCCACCTACACCGCGCTCTTCAAGGCGGTCGTCGGCGGCAACGCGCTGCGGCTGAGCTGGAGGGAGACCTACGAGATCAACATGGCCGGGCTGGCGGCGACGCTGCTCTTCTCGGCCGGCGGCGCCGGCGGCATTGCCCTCACCTACTGGGCGCTGCGCAAGGCGGGCATGCGGACCCGTGACGTCGCCCGGCGGATGGTCGCCTTCATCACCCTCCATTACGCCTTTTACCCAATTGCCCTGATCGTCTTCGGCATCCTCCTGCGCACCGGCGTCCTCCATGGCAACCGCTCGGTCGAGCTGACGATCGTCCCGGCCGGGGTGGCGGGGCTGCTGCTGGCGTTTGGGGTCCTGATCGCTCTGATTCCCAAAGACCTGGGATTGCGCATCGCTCCCTTTGCCCGCGGCGAGCGTGGCACCGCGATGGCGCAAAAACTCGCCAAACTGCCGGCCACGGTGGGGGAAGGGTTCCGCTTCGCCCTCGGGCTCTTCGCCCATCCCTCGCGCGGCGGCCTGGCGGTGCTTGGCGCCGCCGGCTTCTGGGCCGCCAACATCGGCATCCTCTGGGCCGCCTTCCACGCTTTCGGCGTCCACGTCCCGCTTGCGGTCGTCGTCCAGGGCTTCTTCCTCGGCATGGTCGCCAACCTCTTCCCGCTGGCCCCGGCCGGAGTCGGCGCGGTCGACGCCGGGATGATCGGCGCCTTCGTCCTCTTCGGCCTGCCCGAGGACACGATCTTCCCGGCGGTCCTGATCTACCGCCTGGTCGCCTTCTGGATGCCGATCCCCTTCGGCGTCGTCGCCTTCTTCCAGCTGCGCAAGACGGTCCAGGTCTGGGAGGACACGGAACTGCCGATCGAACGCGGTGGGACTGCTCCGGCTCCCTTCGAGGCAGTCCCGGTGGGTGACTCGGCGGACTAGCTCGACCCTCCTGATGGGAGCCGGTGGGAACCCGGCATAAGATGCGCAATCCCTGAAAACACTTTCGTATTTGGAGGAAGCGCAATGAGGAAAGCTCTCGTCACGGCGGTCGTCGCCGCGCTTGGTGCCCTGTTCATCTCGGCCCTGCCCTCACTTGCCGCGGCAAGTGACAAGGACTGTGCGGACTTTTCGACGCAGCGCGCGGCGCAGGTCTTTTTCCTCAAGCACGGTGGGCCGCGCTACGACCCCGATCGTCTCGACGGTGACGATGACGGGGTTGCCTGCGAGGACAATCGGTGCCCCTGCTACTACAAGAAGCATCTACCGCGACTGGCTAGGCTGGACGCTGATCGGCCGCTTCATTTCGGAGTCGAAGAGCGCTACTATAAAAAGTAAAGTATTAGACTTTCAGGCGGCGAAATATGGCTGAGCAGAAGATTGAGAATGTGATCATCGTCGGGGGCGGGCCCTCCGGCTACACGGCTGCGCTCTACACGGCGCGGGCCAACCTTGAGCCCCTCGTCTTCGAGGGCTTCCAGTGGGGCGGCCAGCTGCAGAACACGACCGATGTCGAGAACTACCCGGGCTACCCCGAGGGGATCATGGGGCCGGAGATGATGACCCAGTTCCGCGCCCAGGCCGAGCGTTTCGGCACCCGCTTCGTGACTGACGATGTCGACCGGGTCGAGCTTTCCGACGGCGGCATCCAGAAGGTCTTCCTCGGCGACGAGGAGCACCTCGCCAAAACGATCATTCTCGCGATGGGGGCCGAGCCACGGCGGCTCGGGGTGCCCGGCGAGATGGAGCTCGGCGGCCGCGGCGTCTCCACTTGCGGCGTCTGCGACGGGGCTTTCTTCAAGGATCAGAAAGTGGTCGTGATCGGCGGCGGCGACTCGGCGATGGAGGACTCGATCTTCATCTCCAAATTCGCCAGCGACCTGACGATCGTCAACCGCCGCGATGACTTCCGCGCCTCCAAGATCATGTTCGACCGGGCGCGCGAGCAGGGCAACATCAGCCTCAAGACGCCCTACGTGCCGGAGGAGTTCGTCGCCGGCGAGAGCGGCAAACTCGATCGCATCCGGGTGCGCAACGCCGAGACCGGCGAGCAGGAGGAGATCGAGACCAACGGCGCCTTCGTCGCGATCGGCCACATCCCCAAATCAGAGATCGTCACTGGCCAGGTCGACACCGACGAGGACGGCTACATCGTCACCCAGCCCGGCTCGACCCGGACCAACCTCGGTGGCGTCTTCGCCGTCGGCGACGTCGTCGACCACACCTACCGCCAGGCCGTCACCGCGGCTGGCACCGGCTGCATGGGCGCGCTCGACGCCGAGTGGTACCTGCGCGACACGCCGCCCTCGCCCGAGGCGCACTGGATGCCCGGTGGCGAGCCGGCAGAGATCGCCCCGACGCCTGGTTCTTAGCTCGCGCTTGGTTTGGCCGCGAGGGCGAAGGGGCTGCCCTCGGAGTCGCGGCAGATTGCCCAGCGCTCTCCTGGGTGGACGATTGAACCGCCGTGCTCCTTGACCCGCTCCATCGCGGCCTCGATGTCGGCGACGGTGAAGTAAGGGAGGGAGGCGGTGTCGCCCGGACCACGGCCGCGCTCGTGGACTCCGAGCCGCAGATCGCCCGACTCCGCTTCCCAGCCTGAGCCCATCTCGGCCGGCCGAGGCGCCAGCTCGACGTCGAGCACGCCGCGCCAGAAGGCGAGGGCGCGTTCTGCGTCGTCGGCCGGAAACTCGATCAATGGAGAGGGCATGGGTTCAGTATGGTCGAAGGACGGTGGCTTCCTGCACTCACCTCGATGCGGTCGAGCACTTCGACCTTCCGGCTGAGGTTGCTGGCTGCGAGGAGTGCCTGGCGCAGGGGATGCAGTGGGTCCACCTGCGCATGTGCCAGAGCTGCGGGCACATCGGCTGCTGCGACAACTCGGTCGGCAAACATGCGACTGCGCACAATCGCGAGACCGGCCATCCGATCATCCGCTCGGCCGAGCCCGGCGAAGACTGGAGCTGGTGCTACGTCGACGAGGTGATGTTCCGGCTCGAGCACTGAGGCGCCCGAGGGCGCCTCAGCCGAGCGCCTCGGGAAGCGAGACGCCACGCTCGGCCGCGTCGCGCAGGAGCGGCGCCGGCGCATAGGCCTCGCCGTGCTTCTGGCGCAGGTCTTCGAGCAAAGCCAGTGCCCGGCCGACGCCGATCAGCTCGGCGAACTCGAGCGGGCCGAGCGGCCAGTTGAAGCCAAGCCGCATCGCCGTGTTCATGTCGACGGGAGAGCAGATCCGCTCTTCCAGGGCGAAGGCCGCCTCGTTGGTGATCTGGGCGATCGTCCGCGGCAGGATCAGCTCGCCGTTTGGCGCGATCCTCGCCAGCTCGCCCGGGTCGAGGGTGGGCGCCGCGATCCCGAGATCCGGATCCGGATCGTCGACGACGTGGCCGCCGTACTCGTAGAAGCCATGGCCGATCTTGCGGCCGAGCCGGTCGGCGGCGACCAGCTCTTCCTGGATCGCGCTCGGCCGCCAGCGCTCTGGCTTCCCTCCCTGCGAGTAGAAGGAGCGGGCGACACTGAGGTTGACGTCGAGGCCGATTAGGTCGATCAGCTCGAACGGGCCCATCCGGAAGCCGCCGCCGAGGCGGCAGACGCGGTCGATCGTCTGCGGCTCGGCGAGTCCCTGCTCGAGCATCCGCAGTGCCTCCAGCCCATAGGGGCGGGCGAGGCGGTTGGCGACGAAGCCGATGCTGTCTTTGGCCTGGATCGGCGTGCGGCCCATGCTGATGCCGACCTCGGCGATCGTCTCCAGCACCGCCTGGCTGGACTCTGAGCCGGCGACGATCTCGACTAGCTTCATCAGCGGCGGCGGGTTGAAGAAGTGCATGCCGACGACGCGCTCGGGGTGGGGGACGTCGGCGGCGATCGCGCTGATCGAGAGCGAGGAGGTGTTGCTGGCCAGGATCGCTTCCGGCCCGCAGACCTCGGCCAGGGAGCGGAAGAGCTTGCGCTTGAGGTCAAGGTCCTCGGGCGCGGCCTCGATGATTAGGTCGCAGGTGGCGAGATCGTCGATGCTGTGGGCGCTCTCCAGCCGGTCGATCGCCGCTTCCGCTTCCTCCTCGTTCCAGAGCCCGCGCTCGACCCCGCGTGAGAGGTCCTCGCCGAAGCGCATTTCGCCACCCTCGCGCGCCACCGGGTCGGGATCGTGGATCGTGGTCACAAATCCGCCCAGGGTGGTGAGCTGGGCGATGCCCGAGCCCATCGTGCCGGCCCCGATGATGCCGATGTGGGCGATCGTCACTTGCCCTCGAACCTCGGCTCGCGCTTCTCAAGAAAGGCGCTCATGCCCTCGACCCGGTCCTCGGTCGCCATCGCCAACTCGTAGAGCCGGCGCTCGTTCTCCAGCCCGGCGCTCAGCGCTGTCTCCTCGGCGACCAGCACCGCCTGCTTGGCGAGGCGGGCGGCGATCGGCGGGCGCGCGGCCACTTCCCCGGCGAGCGCCATCGCCTCCTGCAGCCACTCGCTCTCCGGCGCGACCCGGTTGACGAGGCCCAGCTCCAGCGCCTTGGCGGCATCGAAGCGGCTGCCGGTCAGCACATACTCCATCGCCCGCTGCTTGCCCAGCACCCGCGCCAGGCGCTGGCTGCCACCGCCGCCGGGGATGATTCCCAGGGTTATCTCGGGCTGGCCGAACTGCGCCGTCTCGGAGGCGACGATCATGTCGCAGGCCAGGGCCAGCTCACAGCCGCCGCCCAGGGCGAAGCCGGAGACAGCGGCGACCAGCGGCGTTTTCAGCTTCGCCAGCCGCTTCCAGAAGTCGGCGGCCGGGTGGTAGAGCGCCTCGGCAAAGCTGCGCTCGCGCATCGCCTTGATGTCAGCCCCGGCGGCGAAGACCTTGTCGGAGCCGGCGATCACGACGCAGCGGATGGCGGGGTCGGGGTCGAGCCGCTCCAGCTCGGCGGCGAGCTCCTCCATCAGCTCCGGCGAGAGGGCGTTGCGCGCCTCGGGCCGGTTGAGGCGGAGCAGGGCGACGTGGCCTTCGAGCGAGCTCTCGACCATGTCGCCCATGTTCAGCTTTCCTCGAAGGGGAGCATCGCGTTGATCCCGGTCGCAGCGCGGCCGATGATCAGCTTCTGGATCTGCGAGGTCCCCTCGTAGAGGGTCGTCACCCGGGCGTCGCGCAGGTAGCGCTCGACCGGGTAGTCGTCGACGTAGCCGGCGCCGCCGTGGACCTGGATCGCCAGGTTCGCGCATTCGACCGCCGACTCGGTCGCGTAGAGCTTGGCGACCGAGGTCTCGGTCGTGTTCGGCTTGCCTTCGTCCTTGAGCGCGCCAGCGCGGTAGACCAGCATCCGCGAGGCGTCGCGCTTGAGGATCATGTCGGCGATCATCTCCTGCACTAGCTGGAAGCGGGCGAGGGGGACGCCGAACTGCTTGCGCTCTTTCGAGTAGGCGACCGAGGCGTCGACGCAGCCGTCGCAGATGCCGACACAGCCGGCGGCGACGCTGTAGCGGCCGTTGTCGAGGGCGCTCATCGCGACCTTGAAGCCGTCGCCCACCGCCCCCAACATCGCGTCCTCGCCGACCTCGACCTCGTCGAGAGCCAGCGAGGCGGTGTCGGAGGAGCGCAGCCCGAGCTTGCCGTGGATCTCCTGGCTGGAGAAGCCCGCGCTCGCGGTTGGGACCAGGAAGCAGGCGAGGCCCTTGTGTTTCTTCGCCGGGTCGGTCTGGGCGAAGATCAGCGCCACCTCGGAGAAGTTGCCGAGCGAGATCCACATCTTCTGGCCGCTGATCGACCAGCCCGAGTCGGTCTTGGTCGCGCGGGTGCGGAGGTTGGCGGCATCGGTGCCGGTGTCGGGCTCGGTCAGGCCGAAGCAGCCCAGCGCCTCGCCCGAGCAGAGCCGCGGCAGCCACTGCTGCTTCTGCTCCTCGGTCCCCCAGCGCTCGATTGAGCCGGCGACCAGCGAGGTCTGAACGGAGACGACGGTGCGGGCGGAGGAGTCGCCGCGGCCGACCTGCTCGACGATCAGCCCGTAGCCGATGTAGTCGAGGCCGCGGCCGCCGTACTCTTCGGCGACCGGCGCCCCGAGGTAGCCGACCTCGCCGAGCTTGCTCGCCAGCTCGCGATCGAAGCGCCCGGCGCGGTCGTTCTCTTTGACCCGGGGGATGATCTCGCGGTCGGCAAAATCACGCGCCGTTTCGGAGATCAGACGCTGCTCGTCGTTCAGCTGGAAGTCCATCTACCTCTGCTTTCTCTCTTTTGCCGTCAAAGGTTCAAAGCTCTTTACCCAGAGTCGCCGCAAACGACTCCTGCGCCTCGCGGGTGCGGGGGCCGGGGGCGGCGGCAAGGTCGGCGCCGTCGATCGCCGCGACGGCCTGGATCTCGCGCGTGGTCGAGGCGAGGAAGGCCTCGCTGGCGGCCCGCAGGTCGGCGACCGGCCAGATGCCCTCCTCAACCTCGAGCGCCTTGATCAGACGGTCGCGGGTGATCGACTCAAGCACGCCGGCGTCGAGCGAGGGGGTGCGTAGCGAGCCCTGCGGCGAGACCCAGAAGATCGTCGAGGTCGGCGGCTCCAGCACGGTGCCGTCGGGCTGGACCAGGACCGCCTCGTCGGCGCCCTGGGCTTTGGCCAGCCGGGTCGCCTGCATGTTGGCGGCGTAGGAGAGCGACTTGACGCCGGTCAGGATCACCGACGGCGAGTAGGTGACGGTGGCGAGCCGCAGGGTTTCGGCGTGGGGGGGAAGCGGCTCGGTCGCGGCGATCCGCCGCCCGCCGCGGGTGACGATCAGGCGCAGCTGGCCGTCGGCGTCGCCGAACTCGCCGAGCAGCATCCCGATCTCACCTTCCAAGGCGGCGCGATCTAACTCAAGCTGGATCGCTGCCGCCGAGCGCTGCAACCGGTCGAGGTGGTCGCCCAGCGCGAACAGCCGCCCGCCGTAGATCCGGATCACCTCGAAGGCGCCGTCGCCGCGGTAGAGGCCGTCGTCCTTCAACGGCACCATCGCCTCGCTAGTCAGGCAAATTTTTCCGTCAACACTCGAGAGTTCTTTGAAGGTGGAGGGCATCTGTGCGCGAGGGTATCTCAGACGGCTTCGAACACCGTCGCCAGCCCCTGGCCGACGCCGACGCACATCGTCGCGATGCCGTAGCGCCCGCCGCGACGTCGCAGCTCGCGGACAAGGGTGATGGCGAGTCGGGCCCCGGAGCAGCCGAGCGGGTGGCCGAGGGCGATCGCGCCGCCGTTGACGTTGAGGCGCTCCTGCTCGATGCCGAGCTCGCGGGAGCAGGCGAGGACCTGGGAGGCGAAGGCCTCGTTGAGCTCGATCAGGTCGATCTGGTCGAGCTTGAGGTTGGCGGCGGCGAGGGCGCGGGGGATCGCCTCGACCGGGCCTATCCCCATATAAGCGGGGTCGACTCCGGCGACGCCGGTGGCGACGACCCGAGCCAGCGGCTCGGCGCCCAGCTCTTCGGCGCCTTTCTTCGAGGCGATGACGAGGCAGGCAGCGCCGTCGTTGAGGGTCGAGGCATTGCCGGCGGTGACCGTGCCGCCCTCGCGGAAGACCGCCCGCAGCCCAGCCAGCTTCTCCAGGGAGGCATCGGGACGGGGACCCTCATCGGCCTCGACGGTGACGGTCTCGCGGCCGCGGCGGGCCTCGATCGGGACGATCTCCTCGGCCAGGTATCCCGCTTCGGCGGCGGCCACGGCGCGCTGGTGGCTGCGCAGGGCGAAGGCGTCCTGGTCCTCGCGGCTGATGTCGTAGCGCTCGGCGACGTTCTCCGCCGTCTCGCCCATCGACTCGGTCGAGACGCCGAGCTCGGCCATCCGCGGGTTGATCAGGCGCCAGCCCAAGGTCGTGTCGTGCATCGTCTGCTCGCCGCGCGGCAGCCCGCGCTCGGGCTTGGCGACCACCCACGGCGCCCGGCTCATCGACTCGACCCCGCCGGCCAGGTAGAAGTCGCCCTCGCCGAGCTTGGCCGCGCGCGAGGCGGCGTTGATCGCCTCCAGCCCCGAGGCGCAGAGCCGGTTGACGGTCGCCCCCGGGACGCTGACGGGCAGCCCCGCGAGCAGCGCCGCCATCCGCGCCACGTCGCGGTTGTCCTCGCCCGACTGGTTGGCGGCGCCGAAGTAGACGTCGGTGATCCGCTCCGGGTCGACGCCGGAGCGATCGACCGCGGCGCGGATCGTGTGGGCGGCAAGATCGTCGGGCCGCACGCCGGAGAGGGCGCCGCGGTAGGCGCCCATCGGGGTCCGGATCGCCTCGACTATGTAGGCCTCGCTCATCGGCCTGGATTAAACACGTAACCGTGAATTGGTCTCTGCCGTCGCCCTGGATTGGCCGTCCCCGGCTTGCCCTGCCCCGCGTATCCTTCTGGCGTGGCCTTTCTCTTGGGGACGATTGGCATCGTGGCGTTCATGATCGGCGTCCTGCTCGTGGTCGGCCACTTCTATCCGGGGACCGGCGCCGACCTGGTCGACTGGACCCCGACCCGCTCGCCCGAAGTCGAGGTCCAGAACGAGATCGACGACATCCGCCAGATGATGGAGGCGCAGAACGAGATGCGCCGCCGCCGGGGCGCACCTGAGATAAGCGAGCAGGAGCTGCGCGACCAGGTCGCCGCCGACGAGCGCCGCACCCTGCGCGAACGCGAACGTGGCGGTCCGTTCGAAGCGGCATAGCCGCTAGGCGGAGCCGTGCTGGGCGACCAGCTCCGGCTCCGGCGCCTTGCGGGCCGGCACGCCGACCGGGCCGAAGGCCAGGGCCAGCGCCGCGACGCCGAGCCCGGCGCCGAGTGAGAAGGCCCAGCCCCGCTGCAGCCCGGCCAGCAGGTCGCCCTCCGTGGTGCCGTTTAGCAGCGCGACCAGGACCGCGACCCCGATCGCGGCGCCGAGCTGTCGCGCCATCCCGAAGACGGCGGTGCCGGTCGCGAACCGCTCCGGCGGCAGGGCGGCGGTGACGGCCGCGGGCAGGGTCCCCAGCACCATCCCGACCCCGGCGCCGCCGAGCATGAAGCCGGGCAGGAAGGCAGCGGCGTATTCGGGCTCGGCGCCGACCGAGGCGAGGATCACGGCGAAGCCGGCGGCGAAGGTGAGGCCGCCGGCGACGGCGACCGGGCGCTGGCCGATGCGGCCGCCGAGGCGTCCGGCGGGGGCGGCGAAGATCGCCGCCATCAGCGGCCCCGGGGCCAGGGCGAGGCCGGCTTTGAGCGCCGAGTAGCCCCAGACTTCGGTCAGCAGCAGGACCCCGGAGAGCAGCATCGCCCCGAAGCCGGCGAAGAAGACCATCGCCGCCAGGTTGGCGAGGGCGAAGGAGCGGACCCGCAGCAGCGGCAGCTCGATCACCGGCGCGGGGTGGCGGGCCGAGCGGAAGACGAAGGCGACGATCAGCGCCAGCGAGGCGGCGAAGGAACCGAGTGCGCGCGGGTCCGCCCAGCCCCAATCAGGGCCCTTGACGATGCCGAGCGTGAGCAGGCCGATGCCGAGTGCCAGCTCGGCCGCGCCGAGCAGGTCGGGGCGGCCGTCCTCCGGTTCGCGGACCTCGTCGAGGGCGCGCAGCGCGACCAGCGCGGTGACGATCCCGATCGGCACGTTGACGACGAAGATCCAGCGCCAGCTCAGCTGCACCAGGAGGCCGCCGATCGGCGGGCCGAGCGCGGCGGCGACGCCGCCGACCGCCGACCAGATGCCGATCGCGACGGCGCGCTGCTCGACCGGGAACGCCGGCAGGATCAGGCCCAGGGTGGTCGGCAGCATCATCGCCCCGCCGGCGGCCTGCAGCACCCGGGCGCCGACCAAGAAGGGGATCGACGGGGCCACGGCGCAGAGCCCGGAGGCAGCGGAGAAGAGCAGCAGGCCGAGGATGAAGACCCGCTTGCGCCCGACCCGGTCGGCGATCCGGCCGGCGGGGACGAGCAGCGCCGCGAAGACGATCGCGTAGGCGTTCAGGACCCAGGAGAGGTTGGAGAGGGAGGCCTCGTGGAAGTCCTTGGCCAGATCCGGGAAGGCGATGTTGACGATGAAGAGATCGAGGCTGGCCATGAAGAGGCCGACTGAGGTGATCAGGAGGACCTTCCAACGCTGCTCCATCGCTGCTCCAATCCAGTGGCTTGCAATTTGCAAGGCACGGTAACAGGTCCGACTTGCAAAAGGAAAGTCACTGACTAGACTGTTGTTATGGCGATCAAGGCCTTTGCCGATCTCAACTGCTCGGTGGCGCGGCCGCTCTCCTTCCTCGGCGAGCGCTGGGCGCTGCTGGTCCTGCGCGACCTCTTCCTCGGCCGCCGCCGTTTCGACGAGATCCAGGAGTCGCTGGGGGTGGCGAGCAACGTGCTCAGCCAGCGGCTGGCGACGCTGGTTGAGGAAGGGATCGTCGAGCGCAGCCGCTACAGCGAGCACCCCGAGCGCTTCGAGTACCGCCTGACCCAGAAGGGGCGCGACCTGCAGCCGGTGCTGCTGGCGCTGCTGGCCTGGGGGGACCGCTACACGGCGAGCTCCGAGGGTCCGCCGCTGGAGACCGTCCACGACGACTGCGGCCACGTCTTCCACATGGTCCCTACCTGCTCCGAGTGCGGCGGCAAGGTGGGCCCGAGCCACATCCACAGCCGCCCCGGACCCGGCGCGACCGACGAGCAGCGGCGCTTTGCCGCTGCCCGGCGCGTCGCCTGACCTTGAGCGCGTGGCCCGGGCGCTGATCGTCGGCTGTGGCTGCCGTGGGCGGCTGCTCGGCGGGCGCCTGCTAGATGACGGCTGGGCGGTGCGGGGGACGAGCCGGCGCGAGGCGGGGCTGGCCGAGATCGAGGCGGCCGGGTTCGAGGCTGCGATCGCCGATCCCGACCGGCCGGCGACGCTGCTTGACCTGCTCGGCGACGTCACCGTCGTCTGCTGGCTGCTCGGCTCCGCAGAGGGAGAGCCCGAGGCGCTGGCGGCGGTCTTCGGGCCACGGCTGGAGCGCCTGATGGAAAAGCTGGTCGACACTCCGGTGCGCGGCTTCGTCTATGAGCGCGCCGGCAGCGTCGATGCGGCTCTGCTGGAGCTCGGCGCCGGCACGGTCCGCGCCGCGGGCGAGCGCTGGCGGATCCCCTTCGCGCTGCTCGAGGCCGACCCCGAGCAACCCGCAGCTTGGGTCGAGACTGCGCTTGCGGCCACTCTGGACCTGACTGCGCCGGGCCGGCAAATCGATACAGCTAAACTCCGATAGGAATTCAGGTAAATGCCTGAAGCAAGCCGAGAGGAGCGCTCCGATGACGTTGCAGCTAGGTGACGTAGCACCAGATTTTGAGGCTGGCACAACCGAGGGCCAGATCAAGTTCCACGATTGGCTTGGCGACTCCTGGGCGGTGCTGTTCTCGCACCCGAAGGACTTCACCCCGGTCTGCACGACGGAGCTCGGCTACATGGCGAGGATCGAGCCCGAGTTCGCGAAGCGCGGCGTGAAAATCATCGGTCTCTCGGTCGATCCGCTCGACAAGCACGAGCAGTGGGCGAGCGACATCGAGGCGACTCAGGGCACGGCGCCGAACTATCCGATCATCAGCGACGCCGACTTCCATGTCTCCAAGCTCTACGGAATGCTCCCGGCCGACGTCTCCGGCGACGCCGCCGATCGCACGCCCGCAGACAACCAGACGGTGCGCAACGTCTTCGTCATCGGCCCCGACAAGAAAATCAAACTCATCCTCATCTATCCGATGACAACTGGGCGCAACTTCGACGAGGTTCTGCGCGTGGTCGACTCTCTCCAGCTCACCGCCCAACACAAAGTCGCGACTCCGGCCCAGTGGCAGCAGGGCGACGACGTGATCATCGCCGGCTCGGTCTCCAATGACCAGGCGAAAGAGATCTACCCGGGTGGCTGGGAGGAGCCGCGCCCCTACATCCGCATCGTTCCCCAGCCAGAGAAGGTCTAGTCGAACATCTGGTTCAGGCGGTCGAGCAGGTCGCCGAGGATCCTCGCCGTCGCGCCCCAGATCATCTGCTCTCCCACCGTGTAGGTGGGGGTGTGGAAGGGGATGCCGCGGCGGATCAAGCGGCGCATCTCGTAGTTCTCCCGCAGCGCTTCGAGTGAGAAGGTCAGCACTGTCTCGACCTCTGCCGGGTTGGGCTCAAGGCCCAGCTCGGCGGGGTGGGCGACCTCGCCGACGAAGGGGTGGATGCGGTAACCGGTGACGAAGGTCGAGGTCGGGGGCAGGGCGCCGCGCAGCTGCACTGCCGCCGGGTCGAGCGCAATCTCCTCCTGTGCCTCGCGCAGCGCCGTCGCCGCCAGGTCGGCGTCACCCTCGTCCGCCCGTCCGCCGGGGAATGAGATCTCTCCCGCGTGCCGTCGCATGTCGGCCCGCCGCTCGGTGAAGATCAGCCCGGGTTCGTCGGGCCAGCCGTAGAGAGCCAGCAGCACCGCGGCGTCGGTGTCCCCGTGGGCCTCCATCTCAAAGGCCTCGGCGGGGTCGAGCAGCAGCGAAGACAGTGCCGATGGGCCGATTTCCCACGATATATGTGGGTTTTCGGCCCGTCGGCCCACTAGATGATGACCTGGACGGTGCCGCCGTCCACCGACCAGGCGGCACCCGCTGTGTAGGAGGCTCGCTCGGAGCAGAGGAAGACGATCGCGGCGGCGATCTCGTGAACCTCGGCGAGCCGGCCGATCGGGCGCTTGGCGCCAGCCTCGGCCAGCGCCTGCTCGCGGCTGGCGGCGCCGGTCAGCTGCTGGGACTGGTCAAGCAGGCCGCCGGGTTCCATCCACATCTCCGAGGCGACCGGCCCGGGGCAGATCGCGTTGACGAGGACGCCGTCTTTGGCATGGCGGTCGGCGAAGAGGCGCGAGAGCGAGAGCTCGGCCGCCTTCGCCACCGAGTAGTCCGGCATCAAGGCGGAGGGCCGCTTGCCGGCGGTTGAGCAGACGTTGACGATCCGGCCCCAGCCGCGGGCGGCCATCGCCGGGGCGGCGGCTCGCATCGCTCGCATCGGCGCCATCACGTTGAGCTCGTACTGGGCGCGCCAGTCCTCGTCGGGGACCTCGTCGATCTCGCGCCACTTGGCGGCGCCGGCGTTGTTGACGAGGACGTCGAGGGCGCCGAAGCGCTCGGTCGCGGCGCCGAGGATGCGCTCGCCGGCGTCCTCGGCGGTGACGTCGAGGACGAGGTGCGCGGCCTGTCCGCCGCCTTCGGCTGTGATCTCCTCGACGGCCGCCTCAAGCTGGTCCTCGCTGCGGGCGACCAGCAGCACGTCGGCGCCCTCGGCGCAGAGCATCCGCGCCGTCTCGCGGCCGATCCCGCGCCCGGCGCCGGTGACGGCGCAGGCGCGTCCCGTTAGGCCCATGTCCACCTAGATCGCCTCGACCTTGTCGGAAACGATCACCGGGGTCGCGCGCGCCAGCACCTGGTGGACCGGGCACTTGGCGGCGATTACGACCAGGCGGTCGCGCTGTTCGTCGGTCAGGTCCGGCGAGAGGCGCAGCGCCACCGCGAACGAGGACGGGGTGTAGCCGTCGTATTCGACCTCGACATCAACCTCGACCGCGCCGATATCCCAGCCTTTGCGCGCCGCGTACATCTCCATGGTCACCGCCGTGCAGGAGGCGAGGGCGGCGGCCAGCAGGCGGGTTGGCGAAGGGCCGCGGTCGCTGCCGCCGGCCGCGGTCGGCTCGTCGACGATGACGCTGTGGCCGCCCTCGATTTCGACCTCGTGGGCGAAGCCGGACTGGCGGCGGGCGACGACCTTCACGCGCCCTAGCCCTTGCGGCGGCCCTCGAACAGGGCCGGGTCGTCGACGTCGGCGAAGCGGGCCATCGCGTAGGCGAGGTCGGAGGCGCGGTTGACGAAGTGGATCACCATCTCGCCGGCCAGCTCACCGGCTTCGTTGAGGGCGGTGATGTGGCGCTCGCCGCGGCGGATGATGGTGCGGGCGACGTCGAGCTGGGCGGAGAGATGGTTGCCGCCGGGGATCACGAACTGCGGCGGCAGCTCGACCTGGCCCATGTAGTGGTCGATCCGCCCCTCAAGCTCCTCGACCATCTCGGCGGTGACGCGGCTGATCCCGTCTTCGAGCCGCTCGGCGGCCTCCGGCGCGGTCGCCAGTTCGGCGCCGGCGACGAAGATGTCGTCCTGGAGGCGGAGGATGTCGGCGGCGAGTTCGGCCTGATCGGGACCGCAGAGGGCACGGGCCACGCCAAGCGCCGAGCAGGCCTCGTCGAGGGTGCCGTAGGCCTCGGTCCGGCCGTGGTGCTTGGCGACGCGGCCGCCGTACCAGAGCGAAGTGGTGCCGTCGTCGCCCTTCTTGGTGTAGATCTTGACCACGGCGTGATCCTACGCCCGGGCCTGGTCAGGCAACCGGGTTGAAGACAAAGCCGGTCATCACCTTGGGGAAGAAGTAGGTCGACTTCGGCGGCATGTTCTCGCTGCTCTCGGCGACGGCGCGGACCTGGTCGACCGGGATCGCGCGGCAGATGAAGGCGACGTCGTAGGTGCCGTCCTCGATCAGGGCCAGCGAGTCGGGCACGTTCTTGGCGTAGCCGATGCCGCGCTTGGCAGCGATGTCGTCCTCGCTCATGCCGGCGATGCCCTTCAGGACCAGGGTCTCGAGGATCGCGGTGTCGAGGCGGCGGAAGGCCTCCGGTTTGCCGTCGAGGATGCGGTCGAGCTCGGCCGTGTCTTTCAGCCGCAGGCGGAAGGCCTGCTTGTGGAAGCTGTCGTAGAGGCCGAAGACGCCAACTCCCTTCTCGCCGCCGGGGTCGATCTCCGCGGTCTCGACCGCGGTGATCTCGAACAGCTCACGCAATCCCTTGCCGAGGGCGGCCTGGCGCTCGGGGTCGCCGGCGAAGCCGGAGAGCAGGCGGTGGGTGGGGAAGACGGTGAGGCCGGGATCGTCGAGCCCGGTCAGCGCCATCAGCGTGTAGTTGTGCGGGCCCTCGCCGCCGACCTCGTCGCGGTAGGTGCGGGCGGTCTCGTAGCGGTGGTGGCCGTCGGCGATCAAGATCTCGGCGTTGGCCAGGCGCTCGTGGACGGCGGCGTGGATCTCTGGGTCGCCGACCCGCCAGACCCGGTTCACGGTCCCATTCTCGTCGGTAACTTCGCCCCAGGGCTCACCCTCGATCCCGGGTGCGACCAGCGGCCAGGCATCCTTCGTCGTCAGCGAGAAGATCGGCGAAAGGTTGTGGAGCGTCGCCCGGGTCAGTTCGAGCCGGTCCAGCTTCGGCCCCGGCAGCGTCCGCTCGTGGGGGCGGACCTTGCCCTCGCCGTAGTCCTCGACCTTGACCCGGACCAGAATCCCGTGGCGGCTGTGGGTCGAGCCGTCGGGCGCCGTGTAGTCCTGCTCCAGGGCCCAGATTGCTGCCTCGCGGTCATCGACCAGCGCCCCGTCTTTGCGCCAGCTCTCGATCAGCTCGGCCGCGTGCGCGTAGGGGTCGCCTTCGGTCTCTTCCGGGCCGGTCTGGCCATACGGTTTGGGCAGGTCGATCGCGACCGCGTTGTACGGCGAGCGCGCCAGCAGCTCCGCCCGCTGCGCGGCATCGATCACGTCGTAGGGAGGAGCGGCGACAGCGTCCAGCGAGCCGACCACATCGAGGTCGTAGTGGAGAGCGTTGAGCGGGCGAACGTCAGCCATCGCCCCGAACGCTAACGGTTGTAAGACGAATCACGCTCGATGTCGCGCCTGACCCTGAGATAGCCTCGGCTGAATGCGCCTCCGCCCCACACGCCTCCGCCGCCCGCCGCCATCGATGGCAGTTGCGCTTATCGCCCTCTCCCTCGCCTTGGGCGGCACGGCCTACGCTGCGTCATCGGGGCTGATCTCCGGCACGTCTGGCTCGCCGCTCGCCGAATGTCGCGCCAACGTCCACGCCGCCTTCCGCTTCAAATCAAGCGGCAGTTCGGCCCAGCGCGCCGCGGCGACGCGGGCGATCTGCGAGGGCGCGACAGGCGCCGCGGGGGCGACCGGTCAGACCGGTGCGGTGGGTGCCACCGGGCCGCAGGGCGTCCACGGCGCGACCGGCGTTGCGGGCGCCACGGGCGCTGCCGGGTCGACGGGAACGACCGGCCCGCTGGGGCCGTCGAGCTACGCCGAGTTCTTTGCCCTGATGCCGCCTGACAACGCCGCAACCGTGGCAGCCGGCAGCGCGGTCCAGTTTCCCCAGGACGGTCCACAGAGCGGCACCATCGTCCGCGCTGGCGCCAGCACCTTCACATTGGCCAACGCGGGCACCTACCGGGTGGCGTTCTCGGTCTCGGTCACCGAGGCAGGGCAGCTCGAGCTAACCCTCAACGGCGCCCCTCTCGCCTACACCGTCTACGGCAGGGCGACCGGCACCAGCGAGATCTCAGGCGAAGCGCTGGTGACCGCGCCCGCCGCTTCACTCCTCTCGGTGGTGAACCCGGCCGGAAACTCCCCGGCGCTGACGATCACCCCGCTGGCGGGCGGAACACATCCCTCCGCCGCCTCGCTGATCATCGAACAGCTGAGCTGAGCGCCGCCCCCGGCGCCGTCCTCTACATCTCCGCGAGGGGCTTGCCGTCGAACCAGTGGCAGACGGGAAAGCGCTCGGTGGTCGCGGGCAGGTCGGCCTCCGTCAGCTGCGCCAGGTCGTAGTAGTTGCCGACGCTGGCCGTCGCGCGGGCACCGTAGAGGATGTCGAGGACCATGTGCGAGTTGTCGAAGGCGCCGTCGGTGCTGCGCCGCTCGACTCCGAACTCGGCCAGTTTCGCCATGTAGGCGGCCTCGTCGAGGGTCTGGCCGATCCGCAGCATGACCGGCGCCTGGTCGTGGCCCTCCTCGCTCTCGACGGTCAGCATCCGCCGGCTGTAGAGGATCGGGGCGCCGGCCCACTCGAGTCGCAGCCCGAGCTGGTAATCCTCGCCCCCGATCGTGTTGCAGATCTCATCCTGGCCGTTGACCTCGAGCAGCAGGTCGTGGGGCACGCCGAAGCTGCAGCCGTAGAGCTGGCCGCCTCCGATCGGCACCGGGCGCGAATCGCTGCCCTGAGGCCAGCGCGTGTCGATCCCGGAGGGGTCCGAACAGCTGCCGGCAAGCACGCCGTCGCTGACCTCCATCCCGCGGTGCTTCTGGTAGGCGCCGGCGACGACGTATTCGTCCTCTGCCGCCTGGCGGACCTGATCCCACCAGCCCGGCATCGGCACCGCGAGATCGTCGGCGAAGACGACGTAGGCGCCGGTCGCGTGGACGACCCCGGTGTTGCGGGCGCTCGACACCGCCGTGTACTCCGAGCTGGTCAGCCGCGCTGGGCCGTTGACTGGGTTCGGCTTGGCCGCGACGTGGCGGAAGGGGAAGCGCCCGGCCACGATCGCGGCCATCTCCTCGGCCCGCTCGGGCGAGGGCAGGCCATCGACCACGATCAGCTCCGGCGCCTCTTCGCCAAGCTGGGCGGCGAGCCCGTCGGCGAACCACTCGAAACGCGGCCGCGGGCGGTGCGTGACATAGACGATGGTGATCTCCCCGCTGCTCACGCGGCGGCCAGCTTTAGCATGCGGTCGATGGAGCAGCAAGTCGAGTTCGCCCGCGTCGCGGTGGCGGGTGGCCGGCCGGTCGAGTTCTGCGTCGATCCCGGGGCGGAGGACCCGGTCGTCCCCTGGCTGCTTGAGCACGGTTGGATCGACGAGCCGGTGATGCGCGCTTTCCAGTCCCTGTTGCGGCCGGGAGCGAGGGTGCTCGACCTCGGCTCCCACCTCGGGCTCTTCTCGCTCCCCGCCGCGGCTGCTGGCGCCGAAGTGACAGCGGTCGACGCCAACTCCGAGCACGTGCGGCTGCTGCGCCTGGCGGCCGAGCGCAACGGGTTCGACCAGCTGCAGGTGGTCCAGGCCGCGGTCACCGACGCAGCCGAGCCGGTCGAGTTCGTCGAGCGCAGCATCCACGGCCACATCCACACCTTCGGCGACGACGATGCGGCGACCGTCACCGTTGCTTCGATCACGGTCGACGAGCTGCTGGCGCAGCGGGGCTGGGCCTCGCTCGACCTGATCAAGATGGACATCGAGGGGGCCGAGCCGGGGGCGCTGCGCAGCATGGCGAAGCTGCACGCCGCCGGCGGCCGCCCGGCGATGGTCTTCGAGTGCAACGCGCCCAACCTGTCCCGCTTCGGCGAGTCGATCTGCCGCCTGCGGGAGACGATCGCCGCGCTCGGCTACGAGCTGCTGATGATCGACCACCTTCGTCCCGGGGTCCTGCTCGAGATCGATTCCGCGCTCGCGATCCAGCCCGAGGCGGTCTGCGACTACCTGGCGCTGACCGAGCGCTCGGATCGGCTGGCCGAAGGCTGGTCGGTCGAGCCGGCGCTGACCCTTGAGCAGACCGTCACCCGCGTCCTCGACAGCGCTTCCAGCGAAGGCGAGGGATATCGGCGCTACGCCGCCGCGTTGCTCTCAGGCGGGCCGCAGTGGCTGCGGGGCGACCCGCTCGTCTCGGCCGCGCGAGGAGCGCTTGAGCTCGATCCCAGCCCCTCGGTGCGCAGCGCCCTGGCCTCGGGCGATGCGCCGGCCGACATCGCTGAGCATGTCGAGGCGCCGGCGCCGATCGCGGCCGGCAGGCCCGATGACATCGCCGTCCTCGCGACCGGCCTCTCGCTGCGGGCGCGCACAGCCGAACCCGAGCGACCTGGCGGCCCGCGTCCCGAGGAGCTGGCGCTGAGCGATCTCTCCTTCCATCTCCGCGCCGGCCAGCTGCTTGCCGTGGTCGCGGATGACCCGGGCGCGAGCACGGCTCTGCTGCGGGCTGTCGCCGGTTTCGAGGCGCCCGTCGCCGGAGGGCTTGAGCTCGGCGCGCGCGCCACCTTCATCCCCGATGCTGAGGCCGGCTTCGAGGCGGGCCTCTCGGTCGCCGAGAACGTCGCCGTCTTCGCCGCGTTTCTCGGCTGCCATGTCCCCGACGTGAGCGGGCGGGTGGCGGATATAGCCGCCCGGGCCGGAGTCAGCGGCGATCTTGGCAAGCCCCTCTGGGAGGCGAGCGAGGAGGCCCCGACGCGGATCGCGCTGACCGTGGCGCTCGAGTGCGCCGAGCCGAAGCTGCTGCTGCTCGACCGTCTGCCGGCAGTGGCCGACGCGGGCTTCCGCGGCTGGGTCGCAGCTCGTATCGGCGAGCTGTGCTCCAGTGGCGCAGCGGTGATCCAGGTGGTCGGCGAGCCGGGGGAGCTGCTCGCCCGGGCCGATCGTGCCCTCGCCTTGGGGGAGGGCCGGGCCGTCGCCTGCGGCAACTGCGACGCGGTTTTCGCCGCTCAGGAGCGCCATGGATAAGCAGACGATCGGCCTCTGCATGATCGTCCGCAACGAGGAGGAGGTGCTCGGGCGCTGTCTTGAATCCGTCGCCCCCCTGATCGATTCCTGGGTGATCTGCGACACCGGCTCGACCGACGGCACCCAGGACCTCGTCTCCTCCACCCTGGAGGGGGTGCCGGGCCAGCTGCACCAGACCGAGTGGGTCGACTTCGGCCACAACCGCAGCGAGCTGATGGAGCTCGCCCGCGGGTCGGCCGAATACCTGCTGCTGCTCGACGCGGACATGACGATCCGCTCCCGCGCCGGGCTGCCGCCGCTGAGCGAGGACGCCTACCTCCTGCGCGAGACCGGCAGCCTCGACTTCGGCGTCCTGCGCCTGGTCCGCGGCGATCGGCGCTGGTGGTTCGAGGGTTCCACCCACGAGCACATCGCCACCGACGGCCGCTTCGGCCAGGAGCAGCTCGACGGGCTGCTGGTCGAGCACCACGCCGACGGCTTCTCGCGCGACGAGAAGTTGATCCGCGACGCCGGCCTGCTCAAGCGCGACCTGGCGCGCGACCCCGCCAACGCCCGCGCCGTCTTCTACCTGGCCCAGACCTACCGCGAGCTCGGCAAGGCGGAGCTGGCGATCGAGCACTACCGCCGCCGGGTCGAGCTCGGCGGCTGGGAGGAGGAGGTCTTCTACGCCAACCTGCAGGAGGGGATCCTGCGCGCCGCGGACGACCTCGAAACGGCGGGGCCGGTGCTGCTCGAAGCCTGGGAGCGGCGGCCGAGCCGCGCCGAGCCGCTGCACGCTCTCGCCCAGGCGCACGCCCGCGACGGCGACTTCGCCGTCGCCCACATGTTCGCCAGCCGCGGCCTGGAGATTCCCTATCCCTCCGACGTCCTCTTCATCCATCGCTGGGTCTACGAGTGGGGCCTGCGCCTGGAGCGCGCGGTCGCCGCCGCCGCGCTCGGCCGCCGCGATGAGGCGAGTGAGGATCTACGCGAGCTGCTGCGCACGCCAGACCTGCCTCCGCACGTCGCCGAGCACGCCCGCAAGGGCTTGCGGCGGCTCGGCGATGGGGGAGGGGGCCGGGTCCGACGCGGCTCGGAGGCGGCGCGCCTGGCCTCGATCGCGCCCGGCACCCGCATCGGCGAGATCAAGATCGACGTCAAGCCGGCCTGGCCGAGCTTCAACCCCAGCATCGCCAACGACGGCGACGGCTTCCGCATGATCGTGCGCACGGCGAACTACGCGATCGAGCGCGGCGTCCTGCACGAAGAGGGGGTCCTACAGAACATCAACTACATGCTGCGGCTCGACGGCGATCTGGGCGTCGAGGAGATCGAGCCGATCGTCGACCGCTCAGCCGGGCTGCGCCGCTACCGCTCCCGCATCCAGGGCTACGAGGACTGCCGCCTCTTCGCCGTCGACGGGCGCTGGCACGCGACGGCGACCGCCTGCGAGCTGAACGCGGTCGAGCGCCGCGAGATCGCCCTGCTGTCCTTCGATGGCGCCGAGATCACCGCGGTGACGCGGCTTCGCGGCCCAAAGCGGGGGAGGCACGAGAAGAACTGGATGCCGCTGCTGGTCGACGGTTCGCCGCACCTCCTATATAGCTGCGCGCCGACCCGGCTGCTGCGCTGCGACCTCGGCAGCGGCGAGATCGAGACCGTGGCCGAAAGCGACGGGCCGGAGATCGCCCGCGAGTTCCGCGGCGGCTCGCAGGGCGTCCCGCTTGAGGGCGGCTGGCTGTTCGCGATCCACGAGGTCGACCGGGGCGAGCGGGCGCTGCGCTACCTGCACCGCTTCGTGATGCTCGACGCCGCCTTCGAGCTGACCGCCGTCTCGGAGCCGTTCACCTTCACCTCGGATCGGGTCGAGTTCTGCGCCGGGATGGCCCGGCGGGGCGAGGAGTTGGTCCTCAGCTTCGGAGTCAGCGATGCCGCTGCCGGCCTTGCCGTCCTCCCCGTCAGCGAGGCTCTTGCCTTGCTCTCCTCGGTTTGAAAGGGTGCAGCAAGCGCCGATGACTTCAGCCGACGATTCAACTCCCAAAGATCGCGCTTCAGGCGAGCAGGGGAGTTCCGACAAGACCCTGACCCGCCGCACCCTGGTCGCGGGCGGTGTCGCCCTCGGAGCAGCGGTTGTCTGGACCTCGCCCTTTCCCTTCGCCGAAGCGGCGATCGGCCAGCTTCTCCCGGTCGAAGATGCGATGGGCGCCGGCCCGACAGGCCCCACCGGGCCAACCGGTCCCACCGGCCATGCCAACTCCATTGAACCGCCCCCCGGCACCGCGCGGGCGCGGATCCACCTGCCCGCCCGGGTCCGGGTCAGCAGGCGCGGCCGCTTCGCGGTCGGGATCGAGTGCGTCGGCGACATCGTCCTCAAGGGCAGCTGCCGGCTGCAGGGAGTCGTCGACACGAAGATGGGCAAGCGCCGCTTCTTCATCGGCGAGGCAAAGTTCGCGATCGACCCCGGCCAGGAAAAGCGGGTCCCGATCCACCTCAGCCACAAAACCCGCGAGATCCTCAAGAGCGGCAGCGACATCACGGCGAGGCTGATCGTCAAGACCGACGACAACCCCACCATCAAGCGCCACGTGCGCCTGGTCTCCCCCCGCCCCTAGCCCTCGCTCTAGACTGAGCCCCGTCGGGGCGTGGCGCAGCCTGGTAGCGCGCCGCCTTTGGGTGGCGGAGGTCCTCGGTTCGAATCCGGGCGCCCCGACTTTTGGCTGGTGGCGTAGGATCTTCGCTCCGCTGCGGCGGACCTAGATGAAGAAGCTCTTCTCCACGATTCTGCTCGTCCCAGCGCTCGTCCTGATCTCGGGCTGCGGCAGCAGCTCGACCGACTCGAGCACGACCGCGACGGTCTGCACGCCGAGCAAGCTGCCGACCCATACCAAGGGCACGCTGACGGTCGCCACCGACAAGCCCGCTTACCCGCCCTACTTCATCGGCGACGACCCGACCAACGGCAAGGGCTTCGAGAGCGCGGTCGCCTACGCGATCGGCAAGCAGCTCGGCTACTCGCCGGCCAAGGTCAAGTGGGTGACCGAGCCGTTCAACTCCTCTTACGCGCCCGGCCCGAAGGACTTCGACTTCGACGTCAACGAGATCTCGATCACGCCGCCGCGGGCCAAGGAGGTCGACTTCTCCTCGCCTTACTACACCGCCAACCAGGCGGTTGTGGCGCTGAAGGACTCCGACGCCGCCAACGCCAAGTCGCTGGCTGACCTCAAGGACGCCAAGATCGGCGTCCAGATCGGCACCACCAGCCTCGCCGCGGTCGAAGAAGAGATCGACCCCAGCAGCCAGCCCGAAGTCTTCAACAGCTCCAGCGACGTCGTCACCGCGCTGAAGAACGAACAGGTCGATGCGGTTGTGGTCGATCTGCCGACCGCGCTCTACCTGACCGCCGCCCAGGTCCCGACCGCAGCGGTCGTCGGCCAGTTCAGCGCTCCCGGTGGCGACCAGTGGGGCGCGCTGCTGGCCAAAGGCTCGGCGCTGACGGCCTGCGTCTCCAAGGCGGTCGATGCGATGCGCAGCTCCGGCGAACTGGCTCAGCTCAACAAGCGCTGGATGAGCCAGGCGGCCGGCGCGCCCGAACTGCACTAGCTCGCGGCGCCGCTCGCCGGCGCCCGCGCGTTTCCCGGGTCGTCCCCGGCCGAGTTCACAATCCGCGGCGGGTTGAACGAAACCGCCGTCATCAGCGATCGCCGCTTGGCAAGAGAGGCGGCGAAACGTCGTCAGGCGAGGCGCGGGCAGGCGGTCGCGGCGGCCTCCACGATCGTCGTCCTCGGCGGCCTCGCCGCCTGGGTCCTGACCAGCCCCGGCTGGCCGACGGTTCAGGAAACCTTCTTCTCCTGGGCCGTCTTCAAGGAATCGTTCCCCGATGTCCTGCGCGGCTTCTGGCTCGACGTCAGGATCTTCATGATCGTCGAGGTCGTGGTCCTGGTCGTCGCCCTCGTGATCGCGTTGGTCAGGACGAGCCGGGGCCCGGCGCTGTTCCCGTTGCGGATGCTCGGCACCGTCTATGTCGACCTCTTCCGCGGAGTGCCGACGATCCTGCTCGTCTACCTCGTCGGCTTCGGGGTGCCGGCGCTGCAGCTGACCGGCCTGCCCACCGACCCGGTGGTGCTGGGCGGGATCGCGCTGTCCCTCTCCTACAGCGCCTACGTCGCCGAGGTCTACAAGGCCGGCATCCGCTCGGTCCACCGCGGCCAGCGCGACGCGGCGCTGGCGGTCGGGCTGACCGAGGGCCAGGCGATGCGGCACGTGATCCTGCCGCAGGCGGTGCGGCGGGTGGCGCCCCCGCTGCTCAACGACTTCGTCGCCCTGCAGAAGGACGTCGCCCTGATCTCGATCCTCGGTCCGCAGGAGGCCTTCCGCATCGCCCAGATCATCCAGGGCGAGAACTTCAACTACACGCCGCTGATCGCGGCGGCGCTGCTCTACCTGGCGGTCACCGTGCCGCTGGCCCGGGTCGTCGACCGCATGGGCGGCGGCGGGGGAGAGGTGCGCTGAGGTGAGCGCGCCGGTGCTCGAGATTCGCGGCGTGACCAAGGCGTTCGGCTCGCGCCAGGTTCTGCGCGGGGTCGACCTCACCGTCAGCGAGCACAAAGCGGTTGCCCTGATCGGCGCCTCCGGCTCGGGCAAGTCGACTCTGCTGCGCTGCATCGACCTGCTCGAGGAGATCGACGACGGCGACATCTATCTCGACGGCGAGGTGATCACCGACCCCACGGTCCAGACGGTCGAGGTCCGCCGCCGCCTCGGCCTTGTCTTCCAGGCTTACAACCTCTTCCCGCACCTGACGGCGCTGCAGAACGTGGTCCTGGGGGAAAGGCGGGTCCACGGCGTCTCCCGCTCCGAGGCGGAGGAGCGGGGGCGGATGCTGTTGGCCCGCTTCGGGCTCGCGGGCCGCGAGCACGACCGGCCCGACGAGCTCTCCGGCGGCCAGCAGCAGCGGGTCGCGATCGCCCGCGCCTTCTCTGGCCGGCCGCGGGCGCTGCTGCTCGACGAGGTGACCAGCGCCCTCGACCCGGAGCTGGTCGGCGAGGTGCTGGCGGCGGTGCGGGACTTGAAGGCGGAGGGGATGACGATGGTGATCGCGACCCACGAGATGAGCTTCGCCCGCGAGGTCGCCGACGAGGTCGCCTTCCTCCACGGCGGCCGCATCGTCGAGCAGGGCCCGCCCGAGCGGGTCCTCAACTCCCCCCAGAGCCCCGAGACCCAGCGTTTTCTCAGCCGCCTGCTCGACGCCGGCCGTATATGAAGTCCCAAACTGGGCAGCCAGGAGAGTTATGTCCCTTCTAGACATTTGTTCGGTTTCTTAATGTCCAATGAAGGATGGATACTCACTCCATGATGGAGGGGGGCCCAGGGCAAGGCATCGAGCGGCGCGTCGAGCGTGCCGTCTTTGAGACTGACCGCTATGTGGTTGTCGGCGATGTGACCCTGCCGCCGGAGGGGTACCAGAGCCGCTTCTCGGACTCACTCAATCGCGGCGACCTCAACTTCATCCCGCTTGTCAACGTTGAAATCACCCCGCTCGGCGGCGGCCCGCCCCAGCACAAGGCCTTTGTCGTCCTCGCCAAGGCCCACGTTCGCGTCGCCTTTCCCTTGGACGAAAGCGCTCTCTAGGCCGTTGCCCGCCGCCGGCTCTCTTTGGCGTAGGCGCCGAGGTCGATGACGAAGGCGAGGATGACGATGAACCACTCGAAGCCGGCGACGCGGTTGGAGGAACTCCACATCACCGCGTAGGCCAGCGTCGTCCACGGCAGCAGGAAGAAGCCGATGAAGGGGACGAACCAACTCTCGAAGGCGCGGCTCAGCAGGTCGCTGAAGAGGAACAGGGCGAACAGCGCCAGGCGCGGCGAGAGGAAGGCGAAGAGGACGACCAGGCAACCCATGCGCTCACGTTACCCCGTGGAGCGGGCGCCAATCCCCGGCCTGCTCAGAAGAGGAGGCTGCGGCCGCGCAGGAGGGCGGCGGTCGCGGCTGCGACCCGCTCGCACGCGAGGTCGACCGCGGCGGGCGGCTCGCCGAAGCTGCCCTCAAGCAGCATCGTCGCGTAGCCCTGGGCGAGGCTGGTCAGGGCTACGACCAGGATCCCGGCGGCCTCGCCGCCGCCGCCGGGGGCCAGCTTGCGGGCGACCTCGGCGACGGGCATCAGTACCGCCGCGCCGGCATCGGCGAGCTGCGGGTGGCGGGACTTGTCGAGGCCGGCGCCGTAGAGCGACTCGAACATCGGCCGCCGCTCGGCGGCGAAGCGCACGTAGGCGGCGGCGACTGCGGAGAGCTGATCGGCCGGGGATTGTCGTTGCGCCAGCGCCTCGCCAAAGCGGCGTTGCAGCTCCTCGCAGGCGGCGATCGCACAGGCGGCCAGCAGCTCTTCGCGATCGGCGAAGTGGCGGTAGGGGGCGGAGATGCTGACCCCGGTCCGCCGCGCCGCTTCGGCGACCGAGAAGCCGTGGACGCCGTTCTCTTCGATCAGGGCAAAAGTGGCGTCGATCAGCGCCGCCGGCAGGTCGCCATGGTGATAGGAGGTTCTGCTGCGGACTTTCTCCACGCTCCCGACTCTAGCCCGATCACGAAGTAAGAGAGATTCACATATATTGGCGGGCGACAAATACCGGGCGGCGAAAGGGAGAGATCAATGGGAGAGAAGTGGACGGCGCGGGACATGTCCCAGCAGGCGGGTCGCACCGCGGTGGTGACCGGCGCCAACAGCGGCCTGGGCCTGGTCGCGGCGACCGAGCTGGCGCGGGCGCGGGCCAAGGTCGTGCTCGCCTGCCGCAACACCGATAAGGGGGAGCAGGCGGCGCGGTCGATCCGGGTTGAGATCCCCGGCGCCGCGGTCATGGTCGAGCAGCTCGACCTCTCCAGCCTCGACTCGATCCGCGCCTTTGCTGAGCGCTTCGCCGCCGCCCGCCACGCTGGACTCGACCTGCTGATCAACAACGCCGGCGTGATGGCGCCGCCGCGCAGCGAGACGGCCGACGGCTTCGAGCTCCAGTTCGGCACCAACCACCTCGGCCACTTTGCCCTCACCGGCCTCCTGCTCGGCGAACTCGAGGGCCGTGAAGACGCCCGGGTCGTGACCCTCAGCAGCGGCGCCCATAAATTCGGCCGGATCAACTTCGACGATTTGCAGAGCGAGGGGCGCTACCGCCGCTGGCGCGCCTACGGCCAGTCGAAGCTCGCCAACGTCCTCTTTGCCCGCGAGCTCGACCGCCGCCTGCGCGAGTCCGGCTCGACCGTGAGCAGCCTTGCCGCCCACCCTGGCTATGCCGCCACCAACCTGCAGTCGGCCGCCGCGCCCGCCTTCGACCGGGCGATCATGGTCGTGACCAACCGGCTGCTGGCGCAGAGCGCCGAGATGGGAGCGCTGCCGGTCCTCTATGCGGCGACTCGCGCCAACCTCGACGGTGGCCTCTTCATCGGCCCCGATGGCTTCGAGGAGCAGCGCGGCTACCCGACGGTGGTGCGGCCGGTCAAGGCCGGCCGCGACGAGGAGGTGGCGAAGCGGCTCTGGTCGGTCTCGGAGCAGCTGACCGGGGTCAGCTACCTTAATTAGGCGATGAATCGGATCGGCAAGCTGATGACAATGTTGAGCCCGGAGAAGACGCAGATGCCCTCGGCTGAGGATGCGCTGCCCGGCCGCAGCGAGCCCAGCTACGAGGTCGAGAATCGACACGCGGTGCTGGGCACACCGCTGAAGCCCCCCTTCCCGGAGGGAATCGAGACCGCCTACTTCGCGCTTGGCTGCTTCTGGGGCGCCGAGCGGCTCTACTGGGGGCTCGACGGCGTTTACACGACGGCGGTCGGCTACATGAACGGGATCTCGCCCAATCCGACCTACGAGGAGGTCTGCACCGCGCGGACCGGGCACGCCGAGGCGGTGCTCGTCGCCTTCGACCCGAGCAAGGTCAGCTATGCCGACCTGCTGAAGATCTTCTTCGAGGAGCACGACCCGACCCAGGGCATGCGCCAGGGCAACGACGTCGGCACCCAGTACCGCTCGGGGATCTACTTCACCAACGACGCCCAGAAGGCGACAGCGGAGATGGCAAAAGAGGCCTACGACCAGTCGCTGCGCAGTGCCGGGCACGAGCCGATCACGACCGAGGTCGAGCCCGCTGGCCCCTTCTATTACGCCGAGGACTACCACCAGCAGTACCTGCACAAGGTGCCGAACGGCTACTGCGGGCTGGCCGGAACAGGCATCTCCTGCAGCATTCCCAGCGCAGCTGCCTAGCCCCCGACGGCCCGCGCGGCTAGCATCCCGCGCTGCGTGACCCCCTCCTTCGGCTCCTACCTCCTCGGCAGCTTCGCTGTCATCGGCATCGTCTGCGCGATCGGCCTCGGCGGCTACTGGCTGCGGCGCTGGATCGTCCCCGAGTTCTCGGGCTCGCTGGCGCGGCTCGCCGACGCGACGATCGCCGTCGCCCTGCTGGTCGTCTCGCTCGAGCTGCTGGGCACGCTCAGCATCCTCACCCTGGGCTGGATCATCGTCGTCTGCATCGGGGTCGGCCTCGGGGCGGCGGGCCTTGGCTGGCGCTACGCGCCCCGCGGCGCCAACCCGATCGCCGCTCCCCAGGTGCAGAAAATCGCGCTCTGGATCGCCCTCGGCGTCGCCTCCTTCACCGTCGCCGAGTGGACCTTCCCGGCTCAGCTCAGCCTCGACCAGGGGATGTTCGGCGGTGACACCACCTGGTACCACATGCCCTTCGCGGCGCGGATGGCGCAGGAACACTCGACCGTCCACCTGCTCTACACCGACCCGCTGCGGCTTGCCGCCTGGTTCTACCCGCAGAGCTCCGAGCTGGTCCATGCCGCCGCGATCGTCCTCTTCAAGAGCGACTGGCTCTCACCGCTGATCAACCTCTGCTGGCTGGCGATCGCCCTGCTCGGCGCCTGGTGCGTCGGCCGCCCCTACAAGGTCGGCCCGGCGACGCTGGTCGCCGCCGCGATCGTGCTCGACTCCGGGGTGATGATCGAAACCCAGCCGGGGGAGGGGCGCAACGACATCATGGGGCTTGCCTTCCTGATCGCCTTCGCCGCCTTCCTGATCAACGGCCACCAGCGCCGGGCGCCGTCGGCGGGGGCGGTCCAGGACGAACCCGAGACCGACGCGCCGCTGCTCGACAAGGGGCCGCTGATAGTCGCCGGCATCGCCGCTGGGCTCGCCGCCTCGGTCAAGCTCACCTTCCTGATCCCGGTCGCCGCGATCTTCGTCGGCGTCGTCATCTTCAGCGGCCGCGGCCGGCGCCTGACCACGGCCTGGGTGATGGCGGCGCCGATGCTGGTGGTCGGCGGCTACTGGTACTTGCGGGCGGCGATCAAGACCGGCGGCAACCCGATCCCGCAGATCGGCTTCGGACCGTTGCACCTGCCCCGGCCCGACCAGATGCCGCTCGACCCGCGGCCGCGCTTCGCCGTCGCCCACTACCTGACCGAGCCGACGATCTACCGCAGCTGGTTCTTCCCCCAGCTCGATAACGCGCTCGGGCCGCTCTGGCCGCTGATCCTGATCATGGCCGTCGCCGCCGCCGTCTACCTCGCCGTCCGCTCGCGCAACGTGATCCTGCGGGTGCTCTCGGTCGCGGCGCTGCTGACGGCGCTGGTCTACATCTTCACGCCGCTGACGGCCGCTGGGCAGGAGGGGGCGCCGACCGGGTTCTTCACCAACACCCGCTACCTGATCCCAGGCCTGGTCCTGGCCTTGGGGCTGTTGCCGATCGCCCGGCCGCTGCGGGCGCCCGACAAGCGGGCCTGGCAAACGCTGCTTGTCTTAACCGGGATCTATGCGATCACGGTGCTGGCGACGCCGCGTTGGTACCCGGGCTTCATCGTCGGCACGATCTTCCTCACCCTGGCCCTGGTCTGGGCGCCGGCTGGGCTGGCGATCCTGCGTGGGCGGGCGCAGACGAGCCGCGCCATCGTCAGCGCAGGCGTCGCGATCGTGGTCCTGCTGGCGGTCGTGCTCGGCCGGGCGCAGCAGGTCCAGTACGCCGACCACCACTACACGAACAACCTGCTCTTCCTCCAGGACGGCGGCCCGCGCCAGGCCTACACGTTCGCCCAGAAGCAGCACGACAAGCGGATCGGCATCGCCGGCTCGGGTGAGATCTTCTTCGGCCAGTACGGGTTCTACGGCAACGACCTGACCAACCACGTCCAGTACATCGGCGTCCCCGGCCCCGACGGGACCTACCGCCTCGCCGAAAGCTGCCATGAATTCCGCCGCCAGGTCAACGCCGGCAACTACGATTTCGTCGTCGTCAGCCAGTTCACGATGGACGTGGAAGGGCCGTACCAGTTCCCCGTCTACGCCTGGATCAAAAAAGACCCGGCGCTGGAACAGATCATCGCCGAGCCCGAGGTCACGCCCGAGCCGGACTACGTTTTCAAGGTCAAAGGCAAGCTCAACCCGGACGGCTGCAAACCGGAAAAGAGCTGAGCGGCGGGCTCAGGCGGGCGCGAGCGCGTGCTCGCGGATCAACTCGGCGCAGCGCTGCGGCTGCTCCCACCAGAACATGTGGCCGACGTCGTCGAGGATCCGCAGCCGGGCGCCGGGGATCAGGGAGGCGATCAGGCTGCCGTTGGCGACGCCGAGCAGGCGGTCGTCGGTGCCGTGGATGACCAGCGTCGGCAGCTCCAGGCCGGGCAGGCGGAAGCTGGTGTCGTGGGCCATGATCGCCTGCACCTGCAGCCCGATCGTCTCGCGCGGCGCCGGCAGCGCTTCGGCCATCTCGGTGAACTCGGCGTAGCGGCTCTCGTCGGCGCGGAAGCCGGGGGAGAGGTTGAGCTCCCACATCGCCCGCTGCACCCGGGCGCGGTCGCCGGAGGCCATCGCTTCGACCACCGGCTGGAACTCGGCCGGATCCATCAGCTCTGACTGGGGGCCGCCGCAGTAGGTGGCGCCGAGGGTCAAGGAGCGAATGCGCTCGGGGTGGCCGAGCGCCAGCTCCTGGGCGATCATTCCGCCCATCGAGATGCCGAGGACGTGGGCGCGCTCGACCCCGAGCGCGTCGAGCAGGCCGAGCGCGTCGGCCGCCATCTCGGCGGTCGAGAAGGGCTCGGTGGCCGGCGCCGAGAGCCCCATGCCGCGGTTGTCGAAGGAGATGCAGTCGAAGCTGGCCTCCAGCTGCGAGGCGAAGGGCCGCCCCCAGGCAAGGTGAGTGGCGCTCATCCCCTGGATCAGCAGCAGCGGCTCCCCAGCCCCCGCCCGCACATAGTTGAACTCCCTATCGGCTACATCGATGCTTGTCATCCTCAGCCGATGCTACGCGGTTCGCCGGGCCCATGCCAATCCTGGGCCTCTCGTCGCCCGCGCGGATGAATAAGATTGTGTCTAATCGAATCTCATTTTCTAATCGAGCGGGAGGACGATCGAAATGTTGACCCAGCTACGCGCAGACGCCTTTGCCCTCAGGGTTCCAGCAGCTTTGATGCTCTCGCTTGTCCTCTGCCTGGCAGCCAGTGTCGCCAGCCCCGGCGCGGCGGCTGCCCATCCTGGGAAAAACACCTGTTCGACCGCCGGCCTGCGCTACTCCGAAAAACGTGACGGCGTGAAGTACAGCGATGCCGTGGCCGACCTCCAGGCGAAGGCGGTGAGCTGTGCCAAGGCCCGCTCGATCGCCGCGGAGGTGGCCCAGGACCTGCTCAGCGAAAGCAAAGTGCCAAAGCACATCGACGGCCTCAAGGTGACTGTGCAGGAACCATGCGGAGGTTGCGCCCCCGACACCAGCGTCAGCGCCAAGGCGGGCGAGAGGGTGGTCACCTTCACCGTGCAGGGCGGCGTGTAGCTCCTGTTCCCGAGTGATCGATGCCGGGGCCGGGTGGGACGCCCCGGGCAGGATTCGAACCTGCGACATCTGGCTTAGAAGGCCAGCGCTCTATCCAGCTGAGCTACCGGGGCCGGAGTCCGCGAGATTACTCCGTGGCTCCGGCTGCTAGCGGCTGTTGCGGGCGAACGGCATGTGGAGGTAGGCCTGCATTGGCAATGAACCTACCTGATATTTAGTAAGAAATCAATAGATTAATAGGCGTGACCAGCGCGCCGCTTTACGCCGTGGCTGCGGGAAGCCGCTCCAGCGCTTCGATGGTCTGGGCGCAGGCCCGCGCCGCCTCGCGGCCCTTGACCTGGAAGTGGCTGGAGAAGAAGGACCGATGGTCCTCGTGCTCGTGGAAGTGGTGGGGGGTGAGGACGGCGGAGATGACCGGCACGCCGCTGTCGAGCTGGACCCGCATCAGGCCGCTGATCACCGCTTCGGCGACGAACTCATGGCGGTAGATGCCGCCGTCGACGACCAGGCCGGCGGCGACGATCGCGCTGTAGCGGCCGCTGGCCGCGAGCTTCTTGGCGTGGAGTGGGATCTCGAAGGCGCCGGTCACCTCGTAGATGTCGATCTGGGACTCGTCGATGCCCAGCTGCCCAATCTCCTCGACGAAGGTGGCCCGGCACTGGTCGACGATCTCCTTGTGCCAGCTCGACTGGATGAAGGCGACTCGGCCGCCGCTGCCGCTGGACTCGTTGGCGCTCATCTCGATCCCCTCTCGCTCGTCGCTCTCAGGTGTTCTGGTAGAGCGGGCCGTCGCCGCCCTCGGGCACGGTCAGGCGGCCGCCCTTGGCCGTGATCGCCCCGCACTGGACGCAGTTTGTGTAGTTGACGATCACGTCGACGTCGCCGCTCTCGGGCGCGTCCTCGGAGATCTCGTAGACGCCGGCTGGGCACATCCAGGCCCAGGTCTCGGCGATCTCGCGCGGGACCTTCTTCTGCACGCGGATGTGGTTGGGGGCGTCGTCGCGGGTCGCGTTGCCGGTGACGAAGACGCTGGAGAGCTTGTCGAAGGTGTACTTGCCGTCCGGCTTTGGATAGCTGTCCTTGCTGTTGCCGATGAACATCGGCTGGGCGTCGTTGCGGTGCAGCTTCCAGCGGCCGCCGGGGAAGCGGCCCTTGGTCGCGATCATCAGGTTGACCAGCGGCCCGCCTTTGAGCAGCCCCTTCTGGAAGGGCTGGCGCGTGTTGCGCTGTTCGTAGAGGTCCTTGCCGACGATCGAGTCCTCGATCGCCTGCTCGTAGGCGGAGAAGTCGTTGCTCCCGGCCTTGAGGGCGGCGTAGATCTGCTCGGCCGCGAGCATCCCGGCCTTGATCGCGTAGTGGACGCCCTTCAGCGCCGCCAGGTTCAACATCCCGGCCCCGTCGCCGACCAGGGCGACGCCCGGGGCGGTCAGTTTCGGCATCGCCCAGTAGCCGCCGGCCGGGATCGCCTTCGCCCCCCAGCTGACCCGTTCGCCGCCCTCGAGGATGTCGCGCGCCAGCGGGTGGGTCTTGAACTTCTGCAGCAGGTCGTGGGCGGAGGTGGTGGCGTCGGCGTAGTCGAGGTCGAGGACGAAGCCGATCGAGACCAGGTCGTCTCCCGTCTTCTCGTCTTTCATCGGGTAGACCCAGGAGCCGCCGATCTGGTGGTACTTGGCGGAGATCTTCAGCGGCCAGCCGGCCAGGGTGTGGATCACGCGGTCGAGCGGCTTCGGCACTTTCCAGACCTCTTTGACTCCCAGCTCCCAGACCTGCGGCTCGCGCCCCTCGTCGAGATCGAACTCGCGCACGGCGGCGTCGGTCAGGTGGCCCCAACAGCCCTCGGCCAGCACCGTCGCCTTGGCGGCGATGTCGGTGCCGGGCTCGAAGTTGCCGAGCTCCTCGCCCTCTTTGCCGCGGCCCTTGTCGCCGGAGCGGACGCCGACCACGGCGCCGTCCTCGACGATCACCTGGGCAGCGGCGGTCTCGGTCAGCAGGTAGGCGCCGGCGTCCTCGGCCTGCTGCTGCATGTAGCGGCAGAGGGCGGAGACCGAGATCACCTCGTTGCCGTGGTTGCGCTGGGGCGGGGGAGGCGGGATCCGGAGCTTGCGCTTGCCGTTGGGGAGGACGTAGATCGCCTCCTTCTCGACCTCGCCGAAGCCAAAGCCCTCTTTGCGCCACTGCTCGCGGCTGAGCTCGGGGAAGAGCTCCTGCAGTGGGCCGGGCCGCATCACCGCGCCGGAGAGGTTGTGGCCGCCACAGGTCTTCGCCTTCTCGATCACCGCGACCGGGACCTCGCCGAGCCGCTCCATCGTCTCCGGGTCCTCAGCCAGCAGCTGCAGCAGGCGGTTGGCGCAGGCGAGCCCGGCGGTGCCGCCACCGACGATCGCGACGCCGATCTCGATCCGCTCGTCCTCGCCGTCGAGGCCGCGCTTGACGAACTCCGCCTGGGAGTCGACGGGAGGGGGGAAGTCCGCCGGAATGACCTTGCCGTTGCCGTTCGAAGAAGCCATCTGACAGCCGCCTTTCGCCGTTGACTGACTAGTCAATCAACTTTATCAACGGCGTTTGATGCAGCCCTCTTTAGAGTCTCTGGCAATGGCGGAACTGATCCTCTACGCGATCCCGGCCTTCGTCCTGCTGCTGGCGGTCGAGCTCTGGTCGTTCCGGCTCGCCGCCGACGAGGAGCTGGTCGGCTACGAGGCGCGCGACACCCGCACCAGCCTGACCATGGGCGGCGGCAACGTCGCCATCAACGCGATCTGGAAGCTGGTCGTCGTCGTGGTCTACGCCGGGCTCTACGAGCTGACCCCGCTGCGGATGCCGGCCGATGAGTGGTGGACCTACGTGCTGCTCTTCTTCGCCGACGACTTCTCCTACTACTGGTTCCACCGCATCCACCACGAGGTCCGCGTCTTCTGGGCCAGCCACGTCGTCCACCACTCCTCTGAGCACTACAACCTCTCGACCGCGCTGCGCCAGACCTGGACGCCGATGACGGCGCTGCCGTTCTGGGCCGGGATGGCGCTGGTCGGCTTCGCTCCCTGGATGATCCTCACCCAGCAGGCGGTCAGCCTGATCTACCAGTTCTGGATCCACACCGAGCGGATCAAGCGGCTGCCGGCGCCGATCGAGTTCGTCTTCAACACCCCCTCGCACCACCGCGTCCACCACGGCGCCAACGAGATCTACCTCGACCGCAACTACGGCGGCATCCTGATCATCTGGGACCGCCTCTTCGGCACCTTCCAGGGCGAGACCGAGCGGGTCCGCTACGGCTTGACCAAGAACATCCGCAGCTTCAAGCCGACCCGCGTCGCCTTCCACGAGTTCGCCGAGATCGCCCATGACGTGCGCGGGGCAAGCAGCTGGCGCGAGCGCCTCGGCTACATGTTTCGCGGCCCGGGCTGGTCGCCCGACGGCGGCGAGGGTGGGACCCGCGGCTGAGCGACGTCAGCAGGCGTGGATGCGGGCCGCGCTCTTCACGACCTGGAAGGCGCTGCCGGGGATGCTCTTCAGCTGGTTCAGGTTTTCGTCGTCCCAGCGGCGGTCGCTGCTGCCGCTGAAGTACCAGTTGGAGCCGTTGTCGGCGACGATCATCCCGTAGGTCTTGAGCGCGGTCGCGACCGCTTTGGCCTGGCCGCTGAAGCCGCCGA
This sequence comes from uncultured Conexibacteraceae bacterium, assembly GCA_964401995.1. Taxonomy (GTDB): domain Bacteria; phylum Actinomycetota; class Thermoleophilia; order Solirubrobacterales; family 70-9; genus DATCBF01. The sequence continues at coordinate 99,220 of CAYOAP010000012.1, forward strand.
GGCCGTAGCCCGCCTTGAGCCGCAGGCGCAGGCCCATCGGCGGGGCATTGGGGCTGGAAGTGTCGCCGGCGCAGTGGGAGGCGGGGTGGACCCAGGCATTGCGAGTGCTGTCGAAGGTGACGCGGATCGCGTGGTTGATCGTCCCCGCCGCGGCTTCGTCGTAGCGGACCAGGCCAGGGAAGATCGGCAGCCCGGCGGCGTCGGCCGAGGTCCAGGAGTCGGGGCGCAGGGCGGTCGAGGCAAGGTCCCATTTGACCCCGGCGTCGGCGTTCCAGTGGGCGCCGCCCTTGCTCGAGAAGAAGGCGCGGTAGAGCTCGTAGAGGGTGCAGCTGGAGCGGTCGACGACGAGCACATGGCGGTCGCCGTCGCTGCCCTGCCCGCCCTCTACCGGCGCGCCCTTGGGGATCGGGAAGGGCCCCTTGTCGCTTTCGCTGCCGTAGGCGGTGTAGTTGATCCGCAGCTTTGGCTGGCCCGCGCCGACGACGGCGTAGGGGAAGCCGTAGGCGCGCGGCGAGCCGAAGTCGGGATGGAGGTGGTCGCCGCCGTGGGCGTCGATGTAGGCGATGTAGGCGGCGGAGTGGGGGTCGACCGGCGCCTTCGAGATGTCCTGGTTCCAGGCCGACTCGTCGGCGGCCGAGGGGGCGGTGGGCGGCAGCGAGGCGGGCGGGGCGGGGAAGACGGTGCAGGCGCCGAGGGCGGGGTAGGGGCCGACTGCTTGGGCCCCCGTCGCGAGGGCAAGGGCGACCGCGACGGCGAATATGGAGGCGACGGTCCAGCGCAACCGACTTTGACCCCACCCTGGTGTGGTCAATATCGGATGCGGCTCAGGTGTTCGCATCGGTTGTCTCCGCCGATAGTGGGCCTTCGCGTACGGCGACCCTGCCGACTCTCAGCTCCTCGACGTCGAGCTCGCCGACCTTCAACTTGCCGATCGCGGCGCTGCGGATCGCCAGGCGGCCGACCGAGAGCCTGCCGATAGCGAAGCCGCCGACAGCCGCGGCGCCGACGGCAAGCGCGCCGATCGCTGCCGCGCCCCGCGCCTGCGCGCCGGTCATCGTCGCCGGCCGCAGCTCGGGCTTGAAGATCGCGATCTGAGGGAATCTCGCCATCTGGCCAACCGTAGCGCGGCTACCCTCAGCGCGGTGAGATCGAAACCCGGAAGCCTGCTTGTCCTCAAACATGTGTCCTGGGAGGGCCCGCACCGGATCCTCGACGCGTTCGAGGGGGTGGAGGTCCGGACCGTCGAGCCATTGCGGGGCGAGCCGCTGCCGGCTCACGACGAGATCGCAGGTGTCGTCGCGATGGGCGGCCCGATGAACGTCGACGAGACCGATCGGTATCCGGAGTTGGGGGCGGAGCGGGAGTGGCTGGCAGAGGCGGTCGATCGTGAGATGCCGGTGCTCGGCATCTGCCTCGGGGCGCAGCTCTTGGGGCGGGCGCTGGGCGCAGAGGTGAGGCCAGGGGAGAGGCCGGAGATTGGCTTCGCGCCAATCGAGATCCTCGATCCAACCGACCCGATCGTCGGTCCGCTTGCACCCAGCACGAACGTCCTCCACTGGCACGGAGACATCCTTGATCTCCCTGATCGCGCCCAGAGGCTTGCCTCTTCAGCTCAGACCGAAAACCAGGCCTTTCGCATTTGCAATGCCTGGGGCCTGCTCTTTCACCCGGAGGCGGACGCGGCGTTGGTAGATGCCTGGCTGGCTGTTCCGGAGATGGCTGGAGAAGCCGAGCAGGCGCTGGGCCGCAGCGGCATGGAAGCCCTGCCGGGCAGGGCGCGAGAGGCGGAGCCCGACCTGATCCGCCGGTCGACCGCAGGCTTCCAAGCTTTCGCTAGATTGGAGCCTGCTCGGTGGGCGTAGCTCAGCTGGTAGAGCTCCTGGTTGTGGTCCAGGCGGTCGCGGGTTCGAATCCCGTCGCTCACCCCTCAAGCTGCTGGCCTCCGGGCTACGAGCAGTGAAGCCTCAGAGCACTAGCTCCACAGCCAACCGACGCTTGCTGACTGTGTTCGCGTAGAGAGGGCGCCAAAGCTCCATGAACGGGTGGCGGCCCAGGCGCTCTTCGGACGACCATGTCCTGAACATCTCGGGCGACGCTCCGGCGTGAAAGAGCCAGAGCGCTGTCGCGTCCGGTAGCGCTTCGAGAGGGGTGGAAGGCCGCTCGGGCAGCTCCCGGGTGGTGCGCAATTTCTCTTCGGCTTCGAATAGCTCGCCCGAGTTGACGAGGTTCCGCAGGCCCGACTGGCTGTCGGCCGTCTGTAACAGCGCTGCCCTTGCTTCCTCGGCGAAGGCGCCGGCCTCCTTGGCGCGCTCCCGGGAGTGGCCCGACTCCCCGCGCTCCTGCGCCCCCAGGGATTTCTCGATAGAGGCGATCATCGCCCCCTGGTAGGCGCAGAGGTTGACAGAGTTCCTGACGTAGTCGGTGAGGGGGCCAGCCCAGTCGTGAGAGTCGAAGAAGACAGGCTCGAAAGAAGGCTCGGCTGGGTCCTCGAAATCTGGTCGGGGTGGGTCCTCGATCAATCGTTCCTGGGTCGTTAGCTCCTTCATCGTCCGCCACCGGATCACCGCCGGGATCAGGCCGATCAGCCCAACTGGTGGGGCCACAGTGATCGCCGCAGCCGCCACCCCCGCGAGCGTCAGGTCGGCGCTCGCCTGGACAATCTTCAATGCATCCCGCTCGTCCTTGGCGGCCTCTCTCAGCTCTAGTGAGGTTGCCATCGAGGACAAACTCTATGTGTGGAGACCCGAAGCACACTTCATCCTGCCCCTGAGGCAGATATATAGAACGCATGGCAGAGGAGTCATCCACTCCAGAGTGGCCGGCATCGGAGCTCGTCCCAGGAGTTGAGATCGCTGGCTACAAGATCATCTCGGTCGTCACCGGGGGCGGCTGGGGACGTGTGTACAAGGCGGAACGCAAAAACGGAGACCAGTTCGCTTTTAAGACGATTCGTCCAGATCTTGCCGATGATCCCACCTTCCGCAGGCGGTTCCAGCGGGAGCAGAGCGCTCTGCGGAAGCTCCGGGGCCACCCCAATCTCCTGCCGGCATCGGACTGGGGCGGACCGCGCGAGGAGTTGCTGTGGCTGGCCGTTCCCTGGATTGATGGTCCGACCCTGCACGGCTTGCTCAAAGACGGGCCGCTCGCCGCGGAGCGCGCTGCCAATCTGATCGCACAGGCCGCGGAGGGACTGGAGGCAGTGCATGCGAAATTCGGATACGTCCACCGCGACCTGCACCCCGGGAACATGATGGTCAAAGGGGACGATCACTTGCTGGTGATCGACTTCGGATTGGCGAAGCCATTCGATCACGCAAGCGGCAGCCCACTCTTGCCGGAGCGCGGCAAGTGGAACTCACCCGAGGTTCTGGAGGGCAAGAAGCTGACCCCGGCGGCGGATATCTATTCACTTGGGTTGGTGCTCGCTTATTTGGTGACTGGAATGCAGCCGCTGGGCAACGCGCCAGTGTTTCCTCCTGGCGTCGAGGTCCCTCCCGAACTGCGGTCCGTGATCGAGCGGGCAACCCAGAGGAAGCCAGGCAAGCGTTTCCAGAGTGCCCAGAAGATGGCCGAGGCGCTCCGCCGGGTGTCCCAGCCGCCTCAGGAGCCTCCCACTGATTCTGTGGGGCAGTCCGTGCACCGCCGCCTCGCGCTCGGCCCCGTCGCCCTTGCAGCCATCGCAGTTGCGGCTGCAGTCTTCTTGCTGGTCATCGTCCAGGGAAGCGGAGAGGGCAGCGACGAAGTTCGGGTGGGTGCGGGAGGCATCAGCCTCGAGGTCCCGGCACCTTGGTCGACCTCTACGCCGGTTGCGGCGGACCGCAAGCTCGGGATGCGGGTGCTTGCCACTGGGTCCAGCACCGCTGCCCTGATCGGCTTCGTGCCCCCGGACGGCTTGCCTGCCCGGAATCCCCAGAACCATCCCTACGAGGTCGCATTGCCTGCTGGGAAGGCGTTGAGGATGGAAGAAGTCAAGTCACTTCGCGCCCGGCGCACTTACCTCTTCCACGCCGGAGGAACCTATCCGGCACTCGTTTGCCGTGGCAGCGCGGCTGCAATCAAGCAGGTGGACAGGACTTGCGCACGGCTTGCGGCGACTGTCGAGCTGCCCCAGCGGTCAGTCTCGATCCCAGCTCCGGATCCACGCTTGCGCCGACAGGCCGCCGATGGCCTCCATGCCTATGCCGCCGCCCGCCGTGAAGCTACGCACGCGATTGAAGCCGCGGAAACCCACGCAGCGGCGGCCGCCGCTGCCGAAGGTGCCGCCAAGGCCGCCGCGAAAGCCGCCGGCGAAGTCCCAGCGGCAGAGCTTGCCTCGATTCGCCGCGCCCTCGAAGGCGCATCTGAAGCGTGGGAAAGCGCGGCCAAGGCGGCGCGGAGGGGAAGTGGCTTCCACCACGCCGGCAGGGAAGTCGAGAGAGCAGAGAAGCAGATCGAAAAAGCACGGCGTCGGCTCTTGAGCCTCGGCTTTCGAGGGTGAGAAAGGCTCACTGGTAAAACGTGATCATGGGAAAACGCGTCTCCGTGACCCTTGCCCTCGCCATCGTCCTCGCGGCGGGGTTGGCGGCCTTCCTCGTCGGAGCAGAGGTCAGGCCAAGCTCCGGACATGATCAGCGGCTCGCCGTCGAGCGGCTGCTGGCGAGAGCCACCGTCTCGCCGAAGCTGCCAACGTACGAACCGGGCTCGGGCTGGCCGAAGCTGCCCACCGAACCGCCGCCGGTAGTCACCGAACCCGAAGGTAGCGGAACCGAAGAAGCAGGAAGCTACGTTTCCTCCGAAACCGTCACTTCTGGGTCCGAAGGCGAAGAAGGCAGCCGTCCCTACGGCATCACCTTCGGCAAGTAACTAGATGCAGCCGTCTAGGGGTATGGCGCGTGACGCCATCCGCTGGCGGCCCGCCGGGACTCCCGACAGCTGGATCATCCTGATCCGGCCGTGGTGGTGACTCATGGAGAAGGTCAGGTGTGGGCCGCACGCGTCAGCGTTCCAGGGAGGACGCCAGGCGCAGGTGTAGCCGGGCGGGAACGAGCCGACGCCGTAGGTGAGATGCCAGCATTCGACATTGCCGAGGCGGCGTAGGCGGTGCTCATTTGTCCCGACGTGGATTCCAAATGCGAAACGGTCCTTGGGGCTCCGGGTTCGGACCCAATCGACCAACCGGGTGCGCCCATTGACCACGGTGAAGCCAACCGCGAGGTGGTCGCGGTAGCGCCACTGCCGCTCGTATGCGATCCCCTGGAATCTATGAGTGGCTATCTGGCGCGGCCGACCGAGCGTGTGGCGAACCTGGTGGCGGTTCATTCCGGCTCTGATCTTGGCGATATAGAGGGGCAGGGCGTGGTCGGCTCCGGCCTCGCTCGGGGTGAATACGCAGATCGCCACGGCGGCAACGACCGCGAGACAGGTAAGCCTGCCAAGGCGATTACTCATAGAGGGACCCTTAATGGCAAAATCTCCCGCACGATCGCGATCATACGCGGGTAGAGGCGCAGCGCGCACGCTGGCTACCCAAGTGGAATTTCGTAGGATTGTCAATCTCCTACCGTCATATCGCGATAACTGAGGAGCACCTGTGCTTGACGCGCTGGACGCGAATATCCTGCCCCCTGCTGGAAGTGGGTGGCTCGACGCTCACCATCGTGCGAAGTTGCCAGAGCGTCGTGCGTATTGTCGACGACTGGCCGCACTGCATCCCTCCCGTATTCTCGACGTAGGCTGTGCCACTGGCCTATGGCTCGATGAGCTGGACGCGCTTCTGCCGGAGGATTGCGAGTTCATCGGGATGGACTGCGATGAGTCGGCTCTTGCCGAGGCAGCGCATCGCGCCAAAGGTTGGTCTCGCCGATCCAGCTTTCGACAGGTTGACCTCAACGCCCCGTCGCTCGCCCTTCCAGAGGCAGACTTGACTCTGCTCTTTAACGTGTCGTCTTACATTGCGTCCCTCGATCCTCTGCTTGACCTTCTCGCAAGTCGACCAGGGCATGTTGCGGTAAGGCAGTACGACGGCGCGACGCTGCGCTTTGGCCCGATGGTGCCCGAGGATCGAGCGATCATCGAGGCTTCGCATCGGATTGAGGTGCGCAAGCACTGTGATCTCAGGCACTACGACCTCGACAGGCTTTACGCAACGATTGAGCGAGCGCCGTTCACGTGTCGAGACATTTCGTTCGAGCTGTTCTCGCGGAGCAGTCCGTTCCCCCGGGAGTTTGCCGATTACCTATCGGGGACGATGTGGTGGACACTGAATTACCTGTCGGACTCGGCTGGCAGGCTTCTTCGGTCGTGGTGGGAAGATCGGCAGCTAGACCCCACATTGCCCACCTACTTTGCCGAGGTCGACCTCTGCGCGATTCTTTCTTGATCGTTCCAATGTGTAATAGGTGGAGCGGCTGATGATTGATTACGGCTCTGACGTAGCGAGATGAGAACTATTAAGATCCTCGCGGTGTCGTTCTGTTGGGATAACTAGGAATTATGCGCGATCCCGTGCTCGGCCTGGGCGGGTCGAACCATGACTTCAGCGCAGCAATCGTGGACAGCGGCACCATCAGGGTGGCGATCGAGGACGAGCGACTGCAGCGTGTGAAGCAGGCCCAAACCGAGTGGCATGCGCACCCTGCGCGCGATGCAGCCAGCTACTGCCTCGACGCGGCGGAACTTGAGTTGGGTGAGCTCGCGGGCATCTTCTGCTGTGATGACCTGGAGCGGCCCTCAAGGTGGCTGGACTGGGAGAAAGTCACCTTTGTGAACCACCATACGGCGCACGCTGCCGCGTCTTTTTTCACTTCTCCCTACGAGCAGGCCGCTCTGCTGGTGATCGACGGACACGGGAGCCCGATTCGGGAGACCGGGGATAGCTATGAAGTCGAGACAATCTCGATGGGCCGGGCTGAAGGGGCCTCTCTTGCTCTGGAGCCAGTCGAGACAGGCGTTCAGACAAAGACCTCGAGCTCGTGGCGCTACATCGCTCAAAACTCGATCGGGTGGTTCTACGAGATTGTCACCATGGCGCTGGGGTTCGGAGACACCGGAGCCGGCAAGACAATGGGGCTTGCCGCCTACGGAGCTCCAACGCTGCTCAATTCGCTGCGCGAGCACGTCGCAATCGGACCGGGTGGACGGTTCCGGTTCGACCCCTACGCGGGAATCTGGGACTGGCTAACGGCAACCCTCGCGAATTCCGCGAATGCCACGCAGGTCCGCGCTGACATTGCCTATGCGGCGCAGGAGATCTTCACGGAGGCAATCGTCGCCTCAGCGCGAGAGGCCCACCGGCGGGTGCCGTTGCCAATGCTCTGCTTCGGGGGCGGCTGTGCGCTCAACACGCTGGTAAACAGCCGGATACTCGAGGAGACGCCTTTTGAGCAGATCTTTGTCTTCCCCGCGGCGGGCGATAACGGCCTGGCGGTCGGGGCAGCTTTCTACGGCGCCCACGTTCTGCTCGGCCAGTCCCGGGCGGCCAAGTCCAGTGGGTGGCGCGGGCGGGCCGTCTACACAGGCCGGAAGCATTCTGTCGAGGAGATCGATGAGGCGCTGGCCGGAGCGTCCGTCGCTGCGCTCCATCCACGCGACGTAGGCGAGGAGGCGGCCCGAGCGTTGGCTCGAGGCGAAACCGTCGCGGTGTTCCGGGATCGATCCGAGATTGGACCGCGGGCGCTAGGCAATCGGAGTCTGCTGGCCCTGCCTCGTCCAGTGGGGATGCGCGAACACGTCAACCTCAACATCAAGCACCGCGAGTCCTTCCGGCCCCTCGCTCCCGTTGTGCCGATCGAGCATCTCTCCACCTACTTTGAGGGCGTTGCAGAGTCTCCGTACATGCTGCTCGTCGCGACCGTTCGCCCCGATGCGCAAGAGCACCTCCCCGCGGTCACCCATGTCGACGGGACCGCCCGGGTGCAGACTGTGCGCCGCGAGGACAACCCGTTCCTGCATCGCCTGCTTGGCCTTGTGGGCGATTTGACCGGAATCCCCGTGTTGCTGAACACCTCGCTGAATTTGCGCGGCGAGCCAATCGTCGAGACCCCCGCGGACGCAATGGACGTGTTCGTGCGGTCCCCGATCGATTTGCTGGTGATCGGGGACCGGGTTGCGCGCAAGTACTCGCCTTGGTCGGCACCCTCGTTCATCTCCAACGGAGCGCATCAGCCAGCCGAGGCGCCTTGGTGAGCGACGTCCGGAGGCTGGCTCTCGCGGCGGGTGACCGCCGGACCCTGGCTGAAGCATGCGAGCGGCTGGATCGCCACGACATCGTTTCGAAGGCCGACGACTTTGTGATCGAGGCGCAGCTGCAGGCAGCGCGGCTCTCTTCCGAATTACGTCGGGCACTACTTGAGTTCAGGCGTTTCGGCCATCCGAGTGGAGGGCTGTTAATTAAAGGAGTGCCGACCGACCGTCTGTCACCTGCCCCCGGCCGAGCTGACGATCCGCGTGGCGCCGGCGCTGCGGCGCTGAGTGTGTTGATCGCTTGCCTGGGCGATCAGTACGGTTTTCGCCCGGAGCTGGGAGGCAACATCGTCCAGGACATACTCCCGGTCCAGGGCTTTGAGCGCCAGCAGATATCCGTCGGCTCCACTGTCGACCTCCACGCGCACACCGAGACCGCATTCTCGCCATATCGCCCCGATTACGTGGCACTGCTCTGTTTGCGGCCTGACCACGAGCACCGCGCCGGGACGACGCTCAGCTCGATCGACGCGATGCTGCCATTGCTCGACGAGCCAATCATCGAAGTGCTGCGTAAGCCCAGGTTCAGGACGAAGATCGATTCCTCCTTCTTGATCGGCGACAATTTGAGTGACGATGTCTGCATCGACCCGATCTGCGTCTTTGAAGGTGCCGAGCGGCGACCGCGGCTTCGGGTCGACTTCGACGGGGCAAATGGCACGATTGGCAATGACCCAGTCGCCCAGCGGGCGGTGGAGGCGCTGCGCGATGCCGCCATCAGGGCTCAGATCGTCGTGCGTTTGGAGGCGGGCGAGATACTGATCCTGGACAACAATCGCGCCGTGCACGGTCGAACTCCGTTCGTGCCCCGATACGACGGTCAAGATCGCTGGCTGCTCAGGGCCTTTGTCACCCGCGACCTTGGTCGGAGTGAGGGCGTCCGCCCGGGAGACGGCCGCGTGGTGCAGCCCGACTACCTCGCCGAGGAGGCTTCGGCCTAGCTGGACCCAGGCAACGCGTCGAGCCGCTCGACCATCCATTTCGGGCTTAGCTGAGCCCCGACTAGGCCGACGAGTTCTGTCGTCGAGCCAACCGCCTCCGGCATAGCGCGGCGCCCCAATTGTCGGCCGAGCCATCCGACCAGCGAGCGGGGGCTGCGCTGCGCCAGCGCGTTGCCCTGCCGCCCACACTGCTGCATTGCCCGCTCGTGCAACTCCTCAGCCTGGTCAAGCGAACCGTCGAGATAGGCGAGCACGCCTCGGGCAGCCGTAACATCTGGTGTCGCTAGGTATAGCCCTGATGTCGAGACGAGAACGGTGATGCGATCAACGAGATCTTTCAGCTCAACCGTGCCGAGATCCGCATCGGCACCTACCTCGAGCTTCGCCAACTCGACCTTCAAACGAGTCAGGTGATGCGCGATCGCGACATCTGCGACGTTCATCCCTGCAGTTGTCAAGCGAGCCTGCTCGAGGCGCTCCTCAGCTCTGGTGATCTCGCTCGGGTCGGCTTCCCGCGTGCTGCGGTCGATGTGAATGCCGGCGGCCTGAATATGTCCACGGCATAGAGACTCGGGCCATTCGTGGACATCGGGTACCTCAAGAAGCGAAGTGATTTCCGCCAGCGCCTGATCGTGCGCCTCGGGATCGATGAGGAGCGTCAGCTCGCTGCGATGGAGCGAGTAGTAATCGTTGATCTGAGGCCAGGGCCGTTCGTCAAGGAAGTCGCCCCATGCCTGTTCGGAGTGATCGAAGAGGGTCTCGGCGGCAGCCAGATCGCCCTGCAGCATCTTCAGGTACGCGATCGACGAGAAGCCGTGCTCAACCTGCCAGCGATGTTTCCATGGCTCGTCGATCCAGGAAAGCGCACGAACGTTCAACTCGACCAGCCAATCTGCGCTGGTTAGTTCGCCACGCCAGGCCAGAAGGGTCATGAGGTTGTTCACGTACATCGCCGTATCGGGATCCTTCGATGAGGCAACCTGCTTGAGAGTACGGACGTACTTCGTTCGGCTCTCCGAGGTTCGCCCGAGGTGCTTGAGGCAACGTGCGACGGTGATCGGGTAGTAGCCGGGCTGGCCGGTCAGCCGCGCCGGAAACTCCGGATCATCACCGAACATGGCAAGTCCCAGGGTCTCGTCCCAGGCGCCAAGCGTGTCGCAAAGGTAGTCGCGAAAGCCACGCATGAGACGGTTGCGGAAGAGGTCGTCGAAGAGAGTCCAGTCCTGGCACTTGGCTGCGTGCCGCCCGGCGCTTATCAATGGCGTCGCTTCCTCAAAGGCATCTGGCTGCCAGGGTGCCTTTCGCAACGCCTCGGCGGCGAGATATCGGTGAATCGGCGACAGCGAGCGCCCCTCCTGGCCTGCGTGCTTTGCGAAGTACTCGCGCACAGTCGGATGGCAGGAGATTTCTCCCACCGGGCTCGCGGTCAGCAGCCGGCGCTCCAGCAGGCGCGTTATAAGCGGCCTTAGATCACGCTCGACTAATGGGCCGTTTATCGCCGTGTCGGGATAAGCGGGCGTGAACGCGGAAGCAATCAGTGTGAACGCGGCTGGCCTCTCGAAGACCGTCAAGCAGTCGAGAAAGGCTATCTCCGCCTCGTTCAAGTGATGAAAGTAAGAGCCGAAGACCCGCGCCAGCCGGTTCTCTCGCAGCGGGTCCACCTCGTCGGCGAGGTCGATGATCGCAGAGCGCTCGATCGTGGCTATCGCCTCGTTGGCGGGGGCGTCCTGAAGGACTCCGGCGAGGATGCGCAAGGCAAGCGGATGGCCTGCGGTTATCTCGACCAAGCGCCTGTTGGCGGCCTCGCCCAGACGGTCGAGGCCCCAGCGGCCCATGAAGTCGAGAATCTGCTCGGGTGAGAAGGGCTGGACCTCGATCAGATGGGCCCGGCTTAGGGGCCCACCGCTCGCCTGGACTCGGGAGGTGACCACGACGGCCCCTTCTCCGGCAACTACGCTTTCTACTATCTGCAAGACATAGGGGCTGCGCAATTCAGCCTTCGAGTCGAGGATTGCCTCCAATCCGTCGAGGACCAGGAGGGTGCGCTTCCCGCGGACGTGGGCGCAAATCCGATCCACTTGCTGGGGCAATGGCCGGGATTCAGGCCCCACCATCGCGAGCGCCATGTCATATGTGAACTGGCCAATGTCGGCGCGGTAGAACGAACAGCCGAAAACGCTCTCGTAGCCGGCGGCGGCGATCTCAGGGCGCCTTTCATGCAGGAACTGCTGAATCAGCGATGTCTTCCCAAGCCCTCCAAGGCCGACGACCTGAGCAACGCTTCCACCCGGGGCGACAAGCTTGGCGAGCAGGTCAACCTCCTCGCGATCAACCATGTTGGAGTCTGGCTCTGGGAAGTACTTGAGGGTGACTTCAAGATCGACCGTGGCGGCCGCCCACTTCGACGCCAGATGCCCCAGACACTCGTAGACGGCGCGATGGCCCCCGAAGGGATCAATCGCATCCGTCTCCTCCTCGACGTCATAAAAAATTGGACGCAACCCGCCTCTTCTAGTCAGGCTGAGAATCCCGGCGTCGCCCTGACGGGACCGGGGGATCAAGGCATAGAATTCCCCCACGCCAGGAGGATAAATGCTAGTGATCGTCTTAAAGACGAAGTCGAAGTCCTCGTCCTGCAGGCCAAAGCCGACGAAAAATACCCTTCTCATAAACAGGCTATTAAGCGCCGTCAGATAGGCCGGATCCTGAAGGAGCTGCGTATAGTGGGTTCGGGTCAGCCGCCATGACTCATAGGCATCGATCGAGCCATGTATCTGAGCAAGCGTAGTCTCCGACGAAGTGAGTGTTTCGGCTATCGCCTCGGCCAGACGACGAGTTTCGGCACCGGTGATGGCAGTGAGAGGACGTTTACGCTTGTCAAGGTACGCCCGCGCGATAAGCCGGTCGAGGTTGGTCGTGATGATCAGTGACCAATCGATCGTCACCAGCGCAGAGATCGCCGGGGGCACGGGCTTGCCTGTGTCATCGAGCTCATGCTCGATGACACGGCGGAAGGTCGGCTCGCCCAGCACGGTGAGCAACCTGTCCGTGGCCTCGATGTAGTTGCCGCGGCGCAGTGCATAGTCAATCTTCGAATCCCCCGATTTCGGGATCAGATCAAGATGCCGGCCTTCAGCGACTAGCCGCTCAAGCAGCTGCTCCCAGAGAGGGAGGCGCTCCTCCGGCTCCCCGTAAGCGCTGAGTCCCGCGCCCACAAACGGCACCACGGCCACGCCGGACCTCAGGACCAGAGAAAGGAGATCTTGGTAAGCGGGGTCAGCGGTGTCGAATTTCATTACCGCACGCGATAATTCCTAGTTATCCCAACAGAACGACACCGCGAGGATCTTAATAGTTCTCAT
>CAYOAP010000013.1:0-104007 GCA_964401995.1 uncultured Conexibacteraceae bacterium
TCCGCGGCGGCTACAACGTCTACCCGCGCGAGGTCGAGGAGGTGCTCTACGAGCATCCGAAGATCCGCGAAGCCGCCGTCGTCGGCGTACCCCATGACCAGTGGGGCGAGGAGATCGGCGCCGCGATCGTCCTCCACGAGGGCGAGGAGCTGGCGCCCGAGGAGGTCAGCGCCTACGTCAAGGAGCGGATCGCCGCCTACAAGTACCCGCGCCTGGTCTGGTTCATCGATGACCTGCCGAAGGGGCCGACGGGCAAGATCCTCAAGCGCGAGATCGACCTCCCCGACGCGGCTTAACCGACACCACATAGTGCATTCCTGGCTGGGCAGCCAGGAATCTGTAGTCTGCTTCCAGGCAGCCGGAGGCACCACCAAAGGAGAGTCGGATGAGCGTCGCAGCCCAGAAGCTGATGGAGAACATCACCTACGAGGATCTCTACCGCCGCTGGGAGGGAGGCAACTGGAGCGCCTACGACATCGACTTCTCCAAAGACAAGGAGGGGTGGAAAGCGCTGAGCGACATCCAGCGCCGCTCGGCAATGTGGATCTACTCGATGTTCTTCTACGGCGAGGATCGGGTCGCCGACACCCTGGCCCCCTACATCACCGCCGCCCCGACCGAGGAGCAGTCCTACTTCCTCGCCACCCAGCAGGTCGACGAGGTCCGTCACTCGGTCTTCTTCCACCGCTTCTTCAAAGAGGTGATCGGCGTCGGCGGCGACTCGCTGCAGGCCACCCTCGCCTCCACCCTGCCCCAGCTCAACTGGGGCTATCGCGGGATCTTCGACCGCCTCGACGTGATGGCCGAGGAACTGCGCAAGGACCGCTCGCTGCCCAAGTACGCGCAGGCGATCACTCTCTACCACCTGATCGTCGAGGGCTCCCTGGCCCAGCCCGGCCAGCACTTCATCGAGGACTTCTTCGCCACCGAAGACACGATGCCCGGCTTCAGCGCCGGGATGGCAAACGTCTCCAAGGACGAGCAGCGCCACATCGGCTTCGGGGTCAAGGTGCTCTCCGAACTGCTGGCCGAGGGGGCGCCAGGGTCAGAGGAGAATCGGGCCGCGGTGATCGAGCTGCTGCGCGAAACGCTGCCCTACGGCCCCGCCGTCTTCTCGCCGCCGAACCTCGACCGCGAATACACCGAGTGCTACGGCTTCACCCTGGAGGACATCTTCGCCTTCGGCCTGAAGCTGATCCGCCAGCGCTGGCGCACGATCGGCTACCCGACCGAGGAGATGCCTCCCGGCGTCTTCCCCTTCGACCCCGAGAAATCGGAGGAGGAAATCGCCGAGCGCCAGGTGAAGTTGATGATGGCCGGGATCCTCGGCCCCCCGGACGGGCCGAAGCCGGAATCGACGCCGGAGCTGCAGCGCCTCTACTTCGACGTGATCCAGCGCGTCGCCAATCCAAAGGCCGCCAACGGCTCCCGCCTCGTCTACCAGTACCGCTTCACCGACGCCGACCCCTGGCATCTGGTCTTGGACAACGGCTCCACCCGGGTCGAGCCAGGCGAAGCCCCTGACCCGGACCTCGTGCTCGAAGCCAGCTGGGCGGACTTCGTCGCCACTGGCAAACCGGACGCCAACCCGCTGAAGATGATCCTCCAGCGTCGCCTGCGCCCACGCGGGTCGATCCGTGAGATCGCACGGATGCGCAAGGTCTTCGGCTGAGCTGACCTGGCTACGGGCACACCTGCGCTGGGTCCTTGCCGGCGTCGCCATCGTGGTCGTCGCCCTCGTGGCGGGCGCGGCCGCAGCCTGGCATTTCTCCTCGGCCGTCCTCGTCCCCGACCACTCGGACTGGCCCGAGAACGTCACCGTCGAGTCGCTCGGGACAGGCAGGATCGTGCTCTCGCGTTCCGACGACACCCTCCGCCCCGGCGTCTACGGCATCGGCTGGCGCGCCGGGCACGCGATCGTCGGCGAAGTCCTCGCCAGCGATGACGACTCGGTGACCCGCCGGCTGCGCAGCGTCGACGGCTACCTGCCGGCGGAAACAAAGGTCGCGATCGAGCCCGACGTCTATGCCACCAACCCAAAGCAGGCGCTGGGGCTGCCGTTCACGACCGTCTCAATCCCCGGCGAACTTGGCCCGATGCCGGCCTGGGAGATCCCGGGGCGGAGTCACACTTGGGCGATCGTCGTCCACGGCATCAACGGCAGCCCGCTGGAGGGCCTGCGGATCGCGCCGACCCTGCACCGCGCCGGCCTGCCGACGCTGCTGACCACCTACCGCGAGGACCCCGGCGCACCGCCCAGCCCCGACGGCTTCCACCACCAGGGCCTGACCGAGTGGCGCGGCGGCGCGCTATGCGTTCGCCCACGGCGCCCAGCATCTGGTCCTGGTCGGCTACTCGATGGGCGGCGCGATCGTGACCCAGTTCATGGAGCGCTCGCCACTGGTCAACCGCGTCGCCGGGCTCGTGCTCGACGCGCCGGCGCTCAACTGGAAGGCGATCCTCGAATTCAACGCGACCGAGATGGGGTTCCCATCCTTTGCGGCGCTGCCGGTCGAGTGGGCGATCGATGCCCGCATCAACGCCGATTGAGACAGCCTCGACGCGATCCAGCACCCCGACGACTTCCAGCTGCCGATCCTGCTCTTCCACGGGACTGACGATGAACTGGTGCCGATCTCGACCAGTGACGAATTCGCCGCCGAGCTGCCGCGCTGGGTCAAACTCTTCCGCGTCCCCAGGGCAGGCCATACCGAGGCGTGGAACGTAGACCCCCAGCTTTACGACCGCAGGTTGAAAGCGTTCCTCGAGCAGGTAGCTGCCGAAGGCCGCTAAGAGACAGGCGGACGCTTGTCCGCCCAAGGACGCTCGGCCTCGAGCTGAGCTGCGAGCGAGAGCAGGGTCGCCTCGTCGCCGGGGCGGCCGATGATCTGGACCGCGAGCGGCATCCCGTCGGCGGCGAAGCCGGCCGGGACTGACATCGCCGGGTTGCCAAGGTGGTTCCAGGGGATGCAGTAGGGGTAGACCCGGCTCATCCCCAGCACCGTGCGCAGTGCGCTGCGACCCTCCCAGCTGCGGATCGGGATCGCGGTGCTGCCCATCACCGGCGTCATCAGCACATCGCAGGAATCGAAGATCGCGTTGATCCGGCGGGCATCTGCCTCGCGGCCTCGCAGGGCTTTCTCGAAGACGCTGTCGGGGAGGTAATGGCCGAGTCTGCCAAAGCCGCGGGTGCGGCGTTCGAGCCGCTCCGGGTGCGGGACTTCGGCGACGGTGTCGGCGACGCCACGGAGGAAGCGCGGGGTGATGTTGTTGCCGACCCCGCCCCACTCGGGATCGCGCTGGGCGACCTCGTGGCCGAGCGTGCCCAGCAGGGCGGCGGTGTCGGCGACCGCGGCCTTGACCTCGTCGGAGACCTTTGCCGGAGCGGCGGCGCGCGGAGGGACGGTCGACCAGGCGACGCGCAGCTTGCCCGGCGCCGTCTTCGCCGACTCGACGAAGGGCCGCTCGGGGGGCGGCGGCGCCCCCGGCTCCGGCGAGCCGCCGGCTGTGATGTCGAGCCAGAGCGCCGTGTCGAGCACGGTGCGGCTGAGGCAGCCGTTGACGGCAAGCCCGTTCCAATATTCGAGCTGGGGGGCGAAGGAGATCCGGCCGCGCTGCGGCTTCAGGCCAAAGAGGCCGCAGGAGGCGGCGGGCAGACGGATCGAGCCGCCGCCATCGCCGGCTGAGGCGATCGGGACCAGGCCCGCCGCGACCGCCGCGCCGCTGCCGCCGCTCGACCCAGCGGGAGAGCGCTGCGGGTTCCAGGGGTTGCGGGTGACGCCGTAGGTGGCCGACTCGGTGAAGCCGCAGATCGCCATCTCCGGCAGCAGGGTCAGGCCGACGATGATCGCGCCCGCCTCGCGCAGCCGCCGCACCATCTCGCAGTCGGCACGGGCCGGCTCGGTGTATGCGTCGGTGCCGTGGGTGTTGATCTCGCCGGCGACGTCGACTTCGTCCTTGATCGCGATCGGCACCCCGAGCAGCGGCCGTTCGTCGCCGCCCTTGAGCCGCGCCTCGGCCTGCTCTGCCTCGAGCAGCGCCCGCTCGGCGAAGACCTTGCGGAACGAGTTCAGCTCCGGGTCGAGCTTCTCGATCCGGTCGAGGCAGAGCTGCACCAGCTCGGTCGGGGAGACCTCCCCCGCCCGCACCATCTCAGCCTGCTTGGCGGCCCCCGCGAATGCGATCTCCTGATCGGCCATAGGGACGATCCTATTCCTCAGCCAGCACCACGACCCGGTCGCCTGGCTCGATCGCGATCGGCGCCGACTTGGCGAGATTGATGTGGACGCCGAAGCCGGCAGCTGGATCGCCCGCCTCGACAGCCCGGCGGTAGCCGATTGCGCACTCGCCGCGGCGCCTGGCGGCCTCGATCACGGTCGCGTAATTGGTCTCCGCCCCAGGCGCCAGGTAGTCGCTCGCCGGCCGCAGGTAGATCTCGCTGCCCTCGGCCGAGAACAGCTCGGCGAAGACATTGGCCAGCTCGCGGTTCTCGGCGATCTGGGTCAGCATCAGGCTGATGATCTTGTCGCTGACGATGACGTCATCGACCCGGGTCACCTCGGCCAGCTGACGGTTGCGGTCGTCGATCATCTCGCTGACGATGGTGAAGTGAGCTTGGCGCTGCTCGGCGATGTCGCGCAGGTGGAGCAGGGTGACCAGCGTCCTCGCGTCGGCCCGCTGGGCATCGAGGCGGTCGGAATCGCAGAGCGCGATCACGTGGTCGAAACTCGCCACGTCAATCGCCTCCAGCCGCTCGCGATCGGTGGTGCTTCCCGGCTGGTAGACCACCTTGGCGTTGGATGCGCCGGCGCACTCGCGCGCGATGCATGCCTCGGCATCCAGGTCGTCGCTGACCAGGACCAGCTCTGAGCCGGCGAGCAGGAACTTGTCGAACTCATTGATCACCGCCGGGGCGCCGTGGTTCCAGCCGAGGATCAGAATCCGCTCGGGCTTGCGAGGCGTCGGCGGCGAGGTGGCGATCGCCGCGGTGTCGATCTCCGCCGTGCGCGGGGCCGCCGCGGCAAGCTGCTGGTTGTCTTCGGCGATCGCGATCAGCCGCTCGTCGTCAGCGACCAGATGCTCCGGGCTCGGATTGAGCGTGACCTTGCCGGCGCTGTCGATAACCCCGATCGGCGAGCAGTCCTCGTAGGCAAGCATCGCCTCGGCGAAGGGCCGCCCGACCAGGCTCTCGTCCTCGCGGAAGTAGATCTCGTCGCCGTCGAAATCGAGCAGCTCGATGAACGCCGCCGAGGCGCCGGACTGGCGCGCCGCGTGGACGACCAGCTTGGCGATCGTCTCGCGTTTGTCGATCAGGATCGCCTCGCCGCCGCCGACCAGGCCCGCCGCCTGCATGTTCTCGGGGTTGTGGATCTCGGCGACGATGTGGTAATTCAGCTCGCGGTGGCCAGTGCCCTTGGTCAGGGCGAGGACGACCTTGATCACCTGGGAATCGGGCTCCTCGTCGCCCTCCGGCGCCAGCACGATGATCGAGCGCGCCCGCTCCGGCCGCACCAACCCGAGGTGGTCGAGATCGATCGGCGAGCCGCTGCGGGTCACGACCCGGGTCCGCTTCGGCCCCACTTTCTCGCGGATCAGATCGTCCATTTCGACCTTGTCGCGATCGGCGAGGACGACGGCCGAGGGCTTCTTCTCGCTCTCGTTGGCAATCTCCAGCTCGGAGAGGACGGTGAAGATCGTGTCCGACCAGCCGAGGATCAGGGTGTGGTTCTCCTCCAGCACCACCGAGCGGCCCTTGCGCAGCTCTTCGATCCGCGAGTCGAGGCCGGTCGCGATCACGCCGATCAGGGCGCTGACCACGAACAGCCCGCCGAGGGTGACGAACAACATCACCACAAGGAAGGGCCAGTGCCCGTTGTCGCCGGCGATCGTGCCCGGGTCGAGCGCATGCAGAAGGCTCTTGAACGACTGGCCGACGACGCCGGACTTTTCGTTGCCGGGGGCGAGGTTGCCGAGCAGCACGATCGCGGTGAAGACCGCGATCAGGATCCCGGTCACCGCAGCGAGCCAGCCGACCAGGGCCGGCGTCCCCCGCGCCATCGTGTTGTCGAAGGCGTAACGCAGGCGCTGGCCGATCGTTGGCCGCGAGTCGACCACCAGCGGCGCAGTCGATTTCCCCGCGCGAGAGCCCTGCGCGCTGCGCATCTCTGGCACAACCCGGCGTCCAACCCGCCTGCTCATCGGCGGGAGGATATGGGGACGGTGAAGGCTAGGCCTCGACCGGCTCGGGCTCGGCAACCGAGCCCTCGAAGCTGAGGTCGGGCAGGGCCCGGTCAAGCCAGGACGGCATCCACCAGTTCCAGGACCCCAGCAGCTTCATCGCCGCCGGCACCAGGATCAGCCGCACCAGGGTCGCGTCAAGCGCGATCGCCACCGCGCAGCCCAGGCCCAGCTCCTTGATCGAGGGCACTCCGGTGAGCACGAAGACGGCGAAGACGGCGGTCATGATCAGCGCCGCCGAGGAGATCGTGCGGGCGCTGGAGGAGAGGCCCTCGGCGACCGCCCGCTCGTTGTCGCCATGGCGCAGATAGCGCTCGCGGATCCGCGACATCAGGAAGACCTCGTAGTCCATCGAGAGTCCGAAGACGACGGCGAAGATCAGCGGCACGTTGATCGTGTCCAGGGCACCCTGGCTTTCGAAGCCAAGCACGCCGTCGAGCCATCCCCACTGGAAGATCGCGACGAGGACGCCGAAGGCGGCGCCGATCGAGAGCAGGTTCATCAACACCGCCTTGAGCGGGATCAACAGCGAGCGCAGCATCACCATCAGGACAAGGAAGCTGAGCGCCAGGACGAAGAGGATGATCTTCCACATCGAGCCGCTGATCTGCTCGCGGACGTCATGGCTGCGGGCCGTTTCGCCGCCGACGTCGACGCTGGCGACGTGGCTCAGCGACGCTGCCGGGATCACCGTGTCGCGGAGCCGGTCGATCAGCGAGGCGGCAGCATCGGACTCGCTGGGCGCGCTCGGGGTTGCCTGGATCAGGGCGCTGCCGTTGACAAAAGCCGGTGGGGCGACGGAGGCGATCCCCGGCGTCTCCTGCAAGCTCTTGACGAAGCTGCCGACAGCCGCGCGATTCGCGGCCGAGGCCTCGTCGCTGCCTTCAAAGGCGGCGACGATCAGGACCGGGTCGGTGCCGCCGCCGAGCTGCTTCGCGGCCAGTTCGTTGCCGACCCGCACGTCGCTTCCCTGCGGAAACTGGGTCAGCGCCTGGGTGCCGGTTTCAAGCGAGAGGACCGGGATGGCGAGAATCAGCAGCACCGCCGAGACCGCGGTGATCGCCGTCCAGGGGTGCGCCATCACCCTCGTCGTCCACCCTTCCCAGAAGCGGCTGGCGCCAGCCTGGCCCGGCGCCTTCGCGGTGGCCGGGCGGCGCAGGACGGTGTGCTTGAAGAAGCGCTCGACCCGGCCGACGATGCCGCCGGGCAGGACGCGGTCGCCGAGCATCGCGATCAGGGCCGGCAGCAGCGTGGTCGCGGTCAGAATCGAGATCGCGACCACGGTCATCGCCCCCAGCGCCATCGAGCGCAGCGCCTGGTTGTCGACCATCCAGAGCCCAGCAAGGGAGATGATCACCGCCAAGCCGGAGAAGCTGACGGCGAGGCCGGAGGTGGCGAGCGCTTCGGCCCGGGCCTGGTCCTTGTCGCGGCCCGCTTCGCGCTCCTCCCGGTAGCGGGCGAGGATGAAGAGCGAGTAGTCGATCGCGACGCCGATCCCGATCATCGAGGCCATGTTGGTGACGAAGACCGAGGTCGTCATCTGCAGCGAGATGAAATAGATCAGGGCGCCGGTGACAAGCACGCTGACGAAGCCAAGCGTCAACGGCAGGACGGCCGCCGCCAGCGAGCCGAAGACGATCAACAGGATCAAGGCGACGATCGGGAAGCCGCTCGCCTCGGCCTCCGAGAGATCCTTCTTCGAGATCTCCTGCATCCCCGCCCAGATCGTCGGCTGGCCGACGAGGTACGGCGTGACGCCGGCGCGGGCGGTTCCGGGTTCGAGGTCCGAGCGCAAAGTCGACGCCGAATCGATCAGCTCGTCGGGGGAGCGTTCGCTGCGCAGCGGCAGCAGCGCGAAGCCCGTGGCCCGCAGCCGGCGCTCCGCCTGGCGGGCGGCCGACGGCGCCAAGGTCACTCCGTCGAGGGTCGCGACCTCGCGGCGGACCCTGTCGACGGCGGCCGAGATCGCGGCCGGACCGGCGTCGGGCGCAGCCTTGAGCGCGACCGAGATCCCGTTCGACTTTGACCCGAAGTCTCGCTGCAGCGAGTCGCTGACCGCCTTCGACTGGCTGCCGGGCACATCGAAGCCGCCGCCGGTGAGATGTTCGGTCTGCCGCGAGGCGAAGGGAAGGGCGCAAACGACTATCGCCACCCAAGCCGCCACCACCCAACGCCGGCGGCGGCCCAAGAAACCGGCGAGGTGTGTCATTGCGTCGCGCATTGGCTGGTTAGCCAGCTTTAACTCTGCGACGCACTTCGTCTGTGAGGAGCATCACTCCAAGGCAGCCGGACTACTCAGCGACGAGCAAAAAGCGGGCCGAGGCGGCGCCGGCCGCGAGGGCGGCGCTGTTGTCGCGCTCGGTGTCGGAGAGCGCCTGCAGGGCGAAGCCGTCGCCGACCGCGAACAGGTAGGAGACGATCGCCTCGGCGTCGTAGCGCAGGTTGAGCACTCCCTCGCGCTCCTTTGCCTCCAGCACCTCGGCGACGTGGGAGCGGGTGCGGGCGAAGAGCTGGCCGACCTCACGGCGGATGTCGGCGTTGCGGCGGCCGGCGCTGAACAGCTCGTAGAGCAGGAAGAAGAAGGCCGGCTCGTTCTCGATCATGTCGGTGAGGCTGGCGAGGAGAACGTTGAGCACGTCATCGACCGACTGGGCTTTGTCGAGGCGGGCATCGAGCCTCGCCACCCTGATCTCGGTGTCGCGGCGCACGACCTCGATCAGCAGCCGCTCCTTGGTCCCGAAGTAGTAGTGCAGGAGGCCGCGGCTGACCCCGGCCTCGGCGGCGACCTGCTCGAAGGTCGAGCCCGCCGCCCCGCGCTTGGCGACGCTCTCGCGCATCGCGTTGACGATGCGCTGGGCCTTCTCGCCGTTCAGCTCGCGCTCTTTTGTGGCTGCCTCCATCGTTTCCCCAGTCTAGGACGCCCGGCGGGCGGGTTGCCCGACGGGGTGTGGCACTAAGAGCCGTTGATGCTGGTGGAGCTTGTGTACTCGAACTCCTCCTCGGCGCCGAAGAGGGTGTCGAGCACCGTCTTGCGGGCATCCTCGCTGAGGACCAGTGCGATCGCGGCGCCAATCAGGGCGAAGAGGATGACCCGGCCGAGCTTGCCCTTGCGCTTGCGGGGGGCCTTCAGCTGCTCGGAGGCCTCGCGCAGCGACTCGGCCGCCTCGCGCAGGTCCTTCTGGACCTTCTTGTCGCCGGTCACGGCCTTGACCGGACCCTTGCTGCTGCCGGCCGCCCGCTCGTAGGCGCCACGCGCCGCGTCAAAGGCATTGCGCAGGCTGTCGCGCAGATCGTCGTCCTCGATCAGGCGCTGCACATAAGGATTCTCACGCGCGCTCGAGTAAAGGTCGGCGGCGCGGTCAGCGGTCTGAGTTCCCCGTGTTTTGCTCATGCCCTCTCAATTCCCTCGCAGTTCGGCGGTATCGACTCAAGATATACCCAAAACCGCTGCGACTAAGCCAGAGGGCCTGGAGTGGATGGATTACTGAGGGCCGATGCCGTCCAGCAATACCCCGTTGGTGCGGAAGCCGAGGTCGGCCCCGCGGATCGCGCTCAGAGGCAGCGGCCTGAGCCCGGGGCCGGTGACTTTGTAGCGCCTGATGTAGAGACGGCCGACCTGTTCATAGGAAGCTTGGCGGAAGCCGGGGCCGAGGACCTTGGCGGGAACTGGCGGCGCCTTGCCGTCGGAGATGAAGTCGACTTCGCCAACCAGCCAGTCGAGCCCGTCGGAGGGTGAGACCTGAAAGGAGCCAGTCGAGAGGTAGTAGCGCAGCGAGGCCTCGCCCAGGGTCCAGGTCACCATCGCCCGCGGCGTCGCGGGCTCGCCCAGCTTCGCTGCCACCCCACTCCAGTCGGGCCGCTGCAGGGCCGGGGAGACGCTCGCCCAGATGCAGAATCCCAGTGAGTAGGCGACCAGCAAGGCGCCGAGCACGGCGCCGGAGCGGCGCGCCCCGCGCAGGCTGACCCCGATCGCGACCGCGACCAGCAGCGGGACCAAGGCCGGCAGCAGGTTGCGGGCGAGGACGAAGTCCTTGCTGGGAGAGACCAGGGCGAGGGCGAGCGGGACCGCGACCGTGACCGCGCCGAGGGCGAGGACGATGCCGGCGCCGCGGCGATCGCGCTTGTCACCACGGGCGAGCAGCAGCGCCAACGCCAGCGCGATCAGCGCCAGCGGAAAGACGCCGAGCAGCGGCCGCTCGGGGCGGGCGATGATGTCGCCGGTCTCGCCGATCGTGAAAGTGACGGCCGCCGCCCAGAGCCGGTGCACGAGCGGGAAGTTGCCGATCCACTCGGCATGGCCGATAGACATCTGGTGGACCGCAAGCGGCGCCAGCGCCAAGCCGGAGAGCCCGACGATCCAGAGCCCGGGCACCGTGGCCTTGCCGCGACGGCGCAGCAGCCAGAGCGCCTCGGCGGCGATCGGGAAGACCGCGAAGTAATGGGTCGCGAGGGCGAGGGCCGAGACGACCCCCCAGCCGATGAAGTCGCGGCGGCGGCCGCGGTCGAGCGCGCGCACGAAGTAGAGGGCCGAGAGCGCGGTGAGCAACGCGAACAACGAGTAGGCGCGGGCCTCCTGCGAGTACCAGAGCAGCATCGGGTTAACGGCGACAAGCGCCGCGGCGGCGATGCCGGCGCGGCGGTCGCGCAGCTCGGCCCCGAGCAGGAAGGCGACCGGCACCGTCGCCACCCCGGCCGCGGCCGAGATCGAGCGCAGGCCGAACTCGCCGGTCCCGGTCAGCTGGGTCCAGACCCAGGCGAGCGCGTAGTAGAGCGGCGGCGCCGACTCGCTGAAGCCGACCGCCGACATCGCGTGCCAGAAGCCATCGCGCAGAATCCGGCTGGCGGTGACGATCTCGTCGTGGTGGTAGGACTGGACGCCGAGGGTGACGAAGCGCAGCGCCGCGGCGACGACGGTCAGCCCGGCGACGATCCAGAAGGTCCGCGAGCGCGAGCGCACGCCCTCGCGCAGGCCTTCGGCCCATGTCGACAGGCTGCCCCTGCCAAGCGCTCCCGCAGCCTCCATACGGTTAAGCGAGCGCCGCCTCGATCGCCTTGGAGACCTCGTCAACGAAGACGAACTCCAGCTCGCTACGCTCGCGCTCGGGGATCTCGGCGACATCGCCCTCGTTGCGCTGCGGCACGATCACGCGCTTGATCCCGGCCCGCTGCGCCGCCAGCGACTTCTCCTTGAGGCCACCGATTGGCAGCACCTGGCCGGTCAGCGTCACCTCTCCAGTCATCGCAACATCGTTGCGAACCGGTCGGCCGCTGATCAGCGAAGAAAGCGCCACCGTCATCGCGACGCCGGCCGAAGGGCCGTCCTTGGGCACTGCCCCCGCCGGGACGTGGATGTGGATGTCGTGTTTCGCGAACCAGTCCTCCTCGACCTTGGGCGCGACCTCACCCAAGTGGCCGCGCACGTAGGAGAGCGCGGCCTGGGCCGACTCCTTCATCACGTCGCCAAGCTGGCCGGTGATCGTCAGCTTGCCCGCCCCCGGCATCGCCGTCGCCTCGATGAAGAGGACGTCGCCGCCGGCCGGCGTCCAGGCCAGGCCGGTGGCGACCCCGGCGACCTTGGTGCGGCGGCGCTGCTCGGCGAAGACGCGGCGGCGGCCCAGCATCTCGCGCGCTTTCTTGCCGGAGATCTTGACCTTGCCTTTGGCTTTGCCCTCGGCGACGTCGCGGGCGACTTTGCGGCAGACGGTCCCGATCTGGCGCTCGAGGTTGCGGACCCCGGCCTCGCGGGTGTACTCCTCGATGATCGCGGTCAGGGCAGAGTCGGTGAACTCGATCTGGGAAGGCTTCAGCCCGTTGGCGTCGATCTGGCGGGGGACGAGGTAGCGACGGGCGATATGGCGCTTGTCGTCGAGCGTGTAGCCGGCCAGCTCGATCGTTTCCATCCGGTCCTGCAACGGCCCGGGAACCGTTTCGAGCTGGTTCGCGGTGGCGATGAACATCACTTCGGAGAGGTCGAACTCAAGGTCGAGGTAGTGGTCGCGGAAGGAGTCGTTCTGGGCCGGATCGAGCACCTCGAGCATCGCCGAGGAGGGGTCGCCACGGAAGTCGGCGCCCATCTTGTCGATCTCATCGATCATGAAGACGGGGTTGCGCGAGCCGGCGTCGCGCAGGGCGCGGATGATCGTGCCGGGCAGGGCGCCTATGTAGGTGCGGCGGTGGCCGCGGATCTCGGCCTCGTCGCGGACGCCGCCGACCGAGATGCGCTCGAATTCACGGCCCAGCGCCTTCGCCACCGAGCGGCCAAGGCTGGTCTTGCCGACCCCGGGAGGGCCGACGAAGCAGAGGATCGGGCCGGGCGAGTCGGGCTTCAGTTTGCGCACGGCCAGGTACTCGAGGATCCGGTCCTTGACCTTCTCGAGGTCGTAGTGGTCGGCGTCGAGAACCTTGCGGGCGTGGGCGATGTCGAGGTTGTCCTCGGTCTCCTGCGCCCAGGGCAGCTCGACCAGCCACTCCAGATAGGTGCGGATGACGCCGTGCTCGGCTGCCGCCGGCGGCAGCTTCGCCAGCCGGGAAAGCTCGCGGTCGGCTGCTTTGCGAGCGTGCTCGGGCAGGCCCGCGGCCTCGACCCGCTCGCGCAGCTCGTTGACCTCGGCCTGCTGCTCATCTCCCTCGCCAAGCTCGTCCTGGATCGCTTTCATCTGCTGGCGCAGGAAGAACTCGCGCTGGCCTTTGTCGATCTCCGACTCGACCTGAGACTGGATCTGGGTCCCGAGCTGGACCACCTCGAGCTCGCGGGCAAGGATCTGGGAGAGGTGGCGCAGGCGCTTGGCGACGTCGACCTCCTCCAGCAGCTTCTGCTTCTCCTCGGTGCCGATCCGCAGCGCGCCGGCGATCAGGTGCCCGAGCGCGGCCGGGTCATCGAGGTTGGCGACCGCCATCTGCAGCTCCTCGGGCAGATAGGGGATCTGCTCGATGATCTCCGAGAAGGTGCGCTGCACGTTGCGGGTCAGCGCCTCCAGCTCAGGGGTCGGCTCGAAGACATCGGGCATCTCCTCGATCTGGGCGACCAGATAGGGCTCCTCGGCCACGTAGGGGCCGAGCCGGACCCGCTGCATCCCCTGGACCAGGATACGGATCGTCCCGTCGGGGACTTTGAGCATGCGGGCGACGACGCCGACGACGCCGACTTTGAAGAGGCCGTCGGGGCCGGGAGTCTCGTCCTCGGGGTCGTGGGCGGCGACCATCGCCAGCATCCGGTTGGCGCCGAGCACGTCGTCGACAAGCTTGATCGAGCGCTCCTGGCCGACGGCAAGCGGGGTCAGCGTCTCCGGGAAAGGGACCATCTCGCGCAGCGGCAAGATCGGCAGCGCCTCGGGCAGCGGCTCGTCAGCCCGGATCGCCTCCTCCGGATCAAGCGGCGACTCGACGACCTCAAGGACCGGAGTGCCCTCCATCAGTCCCGCCCGATCGGAACGCGCCTCGTGGTCTCGGCCGGATCGCGCAACGGCAGGTCGATCCGCAGGATCCCATCCTCATAGGTGGCGCTCGCCTGCTCGGCGTCGATGTCGACCTGCAGTTCGACGATGCGCCGAAACGGCCCCGAGGGAATCTCAACCTGCTGGTAAACCCGCCCCTCGGTCTCCTGCACAGGCCGTTCCCCAACAATCGCCAGCTGTCTGCCACTGACCTCGATCCCAACCTGCGAAAGCTCTACCCCGGCAAGGTCAACCTTGACAACAGCCCGCTGCGGATCGCCGCAGTAATAGACGTCCACATTCGGGGAGAACCCACTGGTGCGCCGGCTCACATAAGTGGCGCGGCCCCAGCTGCCGCCAAGCATCTGGTCCATCTCCCGCCGCATGCGGGCAAAGTTGGCGAAGACGTCGCGGTCGCTCATGGGGGTCAAAGATAGCCAGGGGGGCTCGGTCGCGGGTCCTGTCGTGGGGGTTGGGTGGCCTCGCTTGGGCTGCGATCTGCTCCGGGCGACAGGATGTCTTCGCCTGCAGGGATAAGCCTTGCCCTTCGCAGACTCCGCCCTGCGCGACACCACCCAACCCCCACGCCACCCGCGAGCGGTCACGCCTGGATAGCAAGTGGCCCCCGAAGCCACGCGAAAGCTTTCAAGCCGCTTCGAGCTTCAAGCTGGCCGGGAGCTTCAGGCGGCTTCGAAGCTCCAGCCGTTTAGCTCGGGTACGTGGCACGCGCGGGTGGCGTCGGTGCGGGGGTGGACTCCGCCGCGCGGAGTCTGCTGAGGGCGAGGTCCCTGCCCTATGGGCGCTTCCGGCCCTTCGCCCGAAGCAGATCGCAGCGCAAGGAGGGTATCCCCGCGGCGGCGTCAGGCCCCGCGCCCGAGCGCCTGGCTATGCAGCGCTGGACTGGGCAGCGGCCCAACGAGGCGACCGCATTAGAAGCACCGGCTGCCGCGGGGGCACCAGACCCTCGGGCCGGTTGGGCCTGAAGGTCGCGCAGGGCTCGTCGAGATCGAGGGCGCAGAGGAGGTTCTTGCGGAAGTAACAGTCGTCGCAGGTCGGCGGTTTTGGCTTGCGCGGCATGCGGGGGCATAGTGGCAGCGCGACGAGGGTTTCGTGCGTGCATTTCCGCAAATCGCAACCTCTTTGACACAGTCCTGTCACAACTTTCCCTGCGTCTTGCGGAGAGCCGGGCCCCACCGTCGCTACCATTCGCCCAGCGCATGGAAGCCCCCGACCGCACAAGCAAGCTCGCGGCCTCCCCGCAGCTGTTCGAGAGCGAATTCCTCAACTTCTTCTCGCGGGTCCATCCCGCCGTTCCCGCCGTCATTTTCGTGCCGGTGATCGTGGCGATGGAGTGGCTGGGAATCGACCGCGGCTACGCGGCCTGGCAGGCAGCGCTGCTGAGCCTGGGCGGGATCGGCATCTGGACCCTGACCGAGTACTGGCTGCACCGGCTCTTCTTCCACTGGGAGCCCGACAACGCCTTCGGGCGGCGTATGCATTTCATCATCCACGGCATCCACCACGACCACCCCAACGACAAGATGCGCCTGGTGATGCCACCGGCCGTCTCGATCCCGCTGTCCGCACTCTTCCTCTTCGGATTCACCCTGCTGTTCGGAACCCCGGCCGCGTTCCCCCTCTTCGGCGGCTTCATTGCCGGCTACCTCTTCTACGACTACACGCATTACTACGTGCACCATTTTGTGCCGAAGTCCGACTTCGGCAAACGACTGCGCGAGCAGCACATGCGCCACCACTTTCAGGATCACCGCTACGGATACGGCGTCTCCTCACCGATCTGGGACGTCGTCTTCAGGACCCTGCCGCGCAAGCGCTCCAACTGACTCTGGGGCAACGGCCTCACCTCGTGTACCCATTTGTATAAGAACGAAACAGTTCTTACAATTATTGTCCAAGTGGGGTTTTTGCGCCGTCAATTTTGACTAAATTTAACTGTCACTGTCACTGTGACTCTGCGACACTGCCGCCACTAGTCACTCTTAGTCTTATTGATGGAAAGGAAACACATGCCCAGCAATTCCAACGTTCTTGATGAGGCTCGCTCGCTGGTGAAGAAGCGCCTCGCCGAGCTTGATGACGAGCGCAAGCGCCTTGAGCGTGCCCTCGCCGACCTCGGCGGCGGCGACGCCCCCGCCCGTCGCCCCGGCCGCCCGCGTGGCGCCACTTCAACCGCAGCCGCTGCCCCCTCGGGCACCCCGAAACGGCGCCGCAAACGCCGTGGCGGCACCCGTGCCGACCAGGCAGTCGCTCTGGTCGAGGCAAACCCGGGCATCAACGCCTCGGACATCGCCAAGCAGTTGAAGATCAAGCCCAACTACCTCTACCGCGTTCTCGGCGACCTCGAGAAAGAGGGACGGGTCAAGAAGCAGGGCCGGCAGTACCACGCCGGCAGCTGAGTTAAAGCCTCAGGGTTAAAAAAAGGCCGGCCCAATTGGGCCGGCCTTTTTTAATCTCAATTCGGGGCTTAGAGCAAGCCGAGCTGACTGACAGCGTCGCGCTCCTCGCGAAGCTCGGCAGCGCTGGCGTCGATCCGGGCGCGTGAGAACTCCGACACCTCTAGCCCCTCGACAATCGACCACTCCCCACCCGAACAGGCGCAGGGGAAACCGGCGACGATCCCCTCCTCGACACCGTAAGAGCCATCGGCTGGCACACCCATCGAGACCCAGTCCCCGGGGGCTGTGCCCAGCACCCAGTCGTGGACATGATCGATCGCTGCGTTTGCGGCCGACGCAGCGCTGGAAGCCCCACGCGCCTCGATGATCGCGGCGCCGCGTTTGGCCACCCGCGGGATGAACTCATCGGCGATCCAGGCTTCGTCGTCGACCGCGTCCCAGCCACTCTGGCCGCCGACCTTGGCGTTGACGACGTCGGGGTACTGGGTGGTCGAGTGGTTTCCCCAGACGGTCATGTTGGTGACGTCGGAGACCTGCTTGCCGAGCTTGTTGGCGAGCTGGGCGACGGCACGGTTGTGGTCGAGGCGCATCATCGCGGTGAAACGCTCACGGGGCACGTCGCCCGCGTTCGACATCGCGATCAAGCAGTTGGTGTTGGCCGGGTTGCCGACCACCAGGACCCTGATGTCGTCGGCGGCGCCGGCGGCGATCGCTTCGCCCTGGGGCTTGAAGATGCCGCCGTTGGCGGCGAGCAGATCAGAGCGCTCCATGCCGGGGCCGCGGGGGCGGGCGCCGACCAGGAGGCCGACGTTGCAGCCATCGAAAGCCTGCTTGGGATCGTCGTGGATATCGATCTTGCGCAGCAGCGGGAAGGCGCAGTCGTCCAACTCCATCGCGGTTCCCTCAGCCGCCTTGACCGCATCGGGAATCTCCAGCAGGCTCAGCTCGACTGGTGTGTCGGGGCCGAGCATCTGGCCGCTGGCAATCCGGAACAGCAGGGCGTAGCCGATCTGCCCGGCGGCGCCTGTGACGGTGACCTTGACGGGAGTGCTCACGGAATCGTCTCTCCTATGAATCGTGGGGTTTTGGGACCTACGCCATCGCCTGCTGGAGGTTCTCGTCGATCGAAGCCAGGAACTCCTGTGTGGTCTGGAACTCCTGGCCCTCGCCGACGAGCAGCGCGAGGTCCTTGGTCATCTTGCCGCTCTCGACCGTCTCTATACAGACGCGCTCGAGGGTCTCCGCGAAGCGGGAGACCTCGGGCGTGTCATCGAGCCTGCCGCGGGCTGCAAGCCCCCGGGTCCAGGCAAAGATCGAGGCGATCGGATTGGTTGAAGTCGGTTTGCCCTGCTGGTGCTGGCGGTAATGGCGAGTAACGGTGCCGTGCGCCGCCTCGGCCTCGACGGTCTTGCCGTCGGGTGTCATCAGGACGCTGGTCATCAGGCCGAGTGAGCCAAAGCCCTGGGCGACGGTGTCGGACTGAACGTCGCCGTCGTAGTTTTTACAGGCCCAGACATAGCCCCCCTCCCACTTCATCGCCGCCGCCACCATGTCATCGATCAGGCGGTGTTCGTAGGTGAGGCCGGCGACCTCGAACTCGGCTTTGAACTCAGTTTCGTACACCTCGGCGAAGAGGTCCTTGAAACGCCCGTCATAGCGCTTGAGGATGGTGTTCTTGGTCGAGAGGTAGACCGGGAAGCCACGGTTCAGCCCGTAACGCATCGAGGCCCGGGCGAAGTCGCGGATCGAGTCGTCGAGGTTGTACATCGCCATTGCGATGCCACCGCCGGGGAAGTCGTAGACATCGAGCTCGACCGGCTCGGCGCCGTCTTTGGGCGTGTAGGTGAGGGTCAGCGTGCCCTCGCCGGGAACAACCATGTCCGTTGCCCGGTACTGATCGCCGAAAGCGTGGCGGCCGATCACGATCGGCTGCGTCCAGCCCGGCACCAGCCGCGGCACGTTGGAGATCACGATCGGCTCGCGGAAGATGACGCCGCCGAGAATGTTGCGGATCGTCCCGTTCGGAGAGCGGTACATGTCGTGCAGGCCGAACTCCTCGACCCGGGCCTCGTCGGGGGTGATGGTCGCGCACTTGACCCCGACCCCGAACTGCTTGATCGCGTTGGCCGCATCGACCGTGATCTGGTCCCGGGTCGCGTCGCGCGACTCGATCCCAAGATCGAAGTAGTTCAGCTCAAGATCGAGGTAGGGCAGGATCAGCTGCTCTTTGATGAAGGACCAGATGATCCGGGTCATCTCGTCGCCGTCGAGCTCGACCACTGGGTTCTTGACTGGGATCTTCGGCACGGCGCGGCGATGCTACCGGCCCGGGCATGTCGGTCGCGGAGCCGCCCGGAATGCGCCCCAGGTGGCACAATCGAGGAGATGGCAACCGTCGAGCGTCGCACCGCCGCCACCCACGAGGTGACCAACCAGCCCTCGCCGCTGGAGGACTACAACCCCTTCGACGCCGACCGGCCGCTGGTCGAGGCGCTGCATCGCGAGGGCGCTGACTGGGCTGAGGACCGCGCCCGCGAGCTGGGAGCGATCTGCGGCTCCCACCAGACGATCCGCTGGGGCTTCGAGGCGAACGAGAAAAAGCCACAGCTCCGCACCCACGACCGCTACGGCAACCGGATCGACGAGGTCGAGTTCGACTCCTCCTGGCACGAGCTGATGTCGATCGGGGTCGGCCACGGCCTGCACGCGATGCCCTGGCGCGAGCCCGGGCCCGGCGCCCACGTCGCCCGCGCGGCGATGTTCATGCTCCTGATGCAGGCCGAGAGCGGGGTCGGCTGCCCGATCTCGATGACCTACTCGGCGATCCCCGCCCTGCGCAAACAGCCGGAGCTGGCCGCCGAGTGGGAGTCGCGCTTCCTCTCGCTCGACTACGACGAGGCCTCCGCCCCAGCCGCGAACAAGCGCGGCGCGCTCTGCGGGATGGCGATGACCGAGAAGCAGGGCGGCTCCGACGTCCGCGCCAACACCACGACCGCGACGCCGCTGAACGGCGGCGGCCCCGGGGCTGAGTACGAGCTGCTCGGCCACAAGTGGTTCTGCTCGGCGCCAATGTGCGACGCCTTCCTCGTCCTCGCCCAGACCGACGCCGGCATCTCCTGCTTCCTGGTGCCGCGCTGGACGCCCGACGGCGAGCGCAACAGCTTCCAGATCCAGCGGCTCAAGGACAAGCTTGGCAACCGCTCCAACGCCTCCAGCGAGATCGAGTTCCGCGGCGCCTGGGCGCGGATGGTCGGCGAGGAGGGGCGCGGCGTGCCGACGATCATCGAGATGGTCAACCACACCCGGCTCGACTGCGTGATCGGCGCCGCCACCGGCTACCGAGCCGGCGCCGTCCAGGCCCTCCACCACACCGCCCACCGCTCCGCCTTCGGCGCCGACCTGATCGACCAGCCTTTGATGCAGAACGTGCTCGCCGACCTCTGCGTCGAGTCCGAGGCCGCCACCGTGGCGGCGATGCGGCTGGCCCGCAGCTACGACGAGGCGGCTGCCGGCGACTCCGAGGCGATCGAGTTCCGCCGCCTCGCCAATCCCGTCCTCAAGTACTGGCTCTGCAAGCGGGCGCCGTCGCACGCGGTCGAGTGCCTGGAGTGCCTGGGAGGCAACGGCTACGTCGAGGAGTCGGGGATGCCCCGCCTCTTCCGCGAGAGCCCGCTGGCCTCGATCTGGGAGGGCTCGGGCAACGTCCAGTGCCTCGACGTGCTGCGGGCGATGGTCAAGAGCCCGGCCTCGGTCGACGCCTTCTTCGCCGAGGTCTTGGAGGGCGCCGGCGCCGAGCCCCGGCTCGATTCCTACGTCGCCTCGCTGCGCGAGGAGATCCCCGGCGACATCGACACCGTCCAGTCCCGCGCCCGCCGCATCGTCGAGCGCATGGCCGTCGCCCTGCAGGCCTCGCTGCTGGTCCGCTACGGCGACGAGGCCGTCGCCGACGCCTACTGCGCCTCCCGCCTCTCAGGCGACTGGGGCCAGGCCTTCGGCACGCTCCCGGTCGGCGCCGACTTCACCCGCATCATCGAGCGCCACCGCGCTTCGTAGCTTCCTAGCCGCGAGTGCCTGCGGTCGCGTCGCGCAACGCCCGGCCAACCTGCTCGACCGTGATCACACCCGAAAGCTTGCCCTCCGCATCGACGGCCATCAGCGCCCCGAAGCGGCGCAGGTTCTGGTTGCTGAGCAGCGAGTCGAGCGGCGTGTCCTCGTCGATGTAGAGGGCGCCCTCGTCCTTGCCGAGCAGTTCGGAGACAAGCGAGGTGGCGCGTGAGACCTCGGGCACCTCATCGGCTCTGTCCCTTTCGAGCAGGCCGAGAAAGTGGTGGGCGGCATCGACGACCGGGAACCAGGGCCAGCGGTAGCGCAGGAAATACTCGTCCAGCGCCTGCTCGACGCTGAGCTCGCCGGGGATCGCGACCGGTTCACGGTCCATCACGTCGGCCACGGTGACGTCGCCGATCCGGGTCGAGATCGCTGTCTGCGCCGAGGCCGCTTTCGCCGAGCCGTTGATGATCATCCCGATGAAGCCGAGCCAGATGCCGCCGAAGAGTTCACCGGAGACAACCAGGAGCAGCCCCAGGCCGATGAAGATGTAGCCGAAGATGCGGCCCAGGCCGGCGGCGAAACGGGTTGCCGAGGTGCGGTCGCCGCTGCGCTTCCAGGCGATCGCCCGTGCGATCCGGCCGCCGTCCATCGGAAAGGCCGGCAGCAGGTTGAAGACGAGGACCAGCAGGTTGATCGAGGCCAGCCAGCCGATCAGGGCCAGCGGCCCGGAGATGCCCGAGTGCGTCTGCAGCAGCATCGCGTCCTTGAGCTCGTTGGCGCCGCCCGCCGCGAGACTCGCCACCGACAGAGCGACGACGATCGCCAAGGTCACCAGCGGGCCCGCGACCGCCACCTTGAACTCGGTGCCCGGGCCGTCGGCTTCACGGTCCATCCTCGCCATGCCGCCGAAGATCCAGAGCTGGATGCTGGAGATGCCGATCCCGTTGCGCTGGGCGACGATCGCGTGGCCGAACTCGTGGAGCACGATCGAGGCGAAGAAACCGAAGGTGGCGATCAGGGCGAGCACGAACGGTTCCGTGGCCGTGCTCGACTCCCCCAGCACGTTGCCGAAGAACTGCGTGTTCCAGAGGATCAGCAGGAAGAGGATCAGAAACCACGACCAGTCGACGGCAACGCGAATCCCGCGGAAGTGGAAAAGGGTGATCGAGCCGCCGCCAAACATTCCCCAATGGTAAGCGGCCGGCTAAATCCGACTGCGCCGTCGGATTTCCGGTCTATAGCATCCGCGCTCGTGCCTACTCATGACGTTCTCGTAATCGGCGCTGGCCTGGCCGGACAGAGGGCAGCCCTTGCGGCCGCCGAGCAAGGTGTCTCGGTCGGGATCATCAGCAAGGTCCACCCCGTTCGCTCCCACTCCAACGCAGCCCAGGGCGGAATCAACGCCGCCCTCAACCCCGGCGACTCCTGGGAGTCGCACGCCTTCGACACGATCAAGGGCTCCGACTACCTCGGCGACCAGGACGCGATCGAAATCATGACCCGCGAGGCGCCGGAGGAGATCCTTCACCTCGAGCACCTCGGCGTCACCTTCCACCGCAACGAGGAGGGCAAGCTCGGCACCCGCGCCTTCGGCGGCGCCTCCGCCGCCCGCACCTACTACGTCGCCGACATCACCGGCCAGGCGATCATGCACGTGCTCTACGAGCAGCTGATGAAATATTCCGAGCAGGTCGCCCGCTACGAGGAGTGGTTCTCGACGGCGCTGGCGATCGACGAGGACGGCGAGTGCTGCGGCGTCGTCACCCGCAACGTCGCCGACGGCTCGATGGAGCTGTTCCAGGCGAAGTCGGTGATCCTCGCCTGCGGCGGCAACGGCCAGGTCTGGAAGCCGACCACCAACGCCTTGATCTGCACCGGCGACGGGATCGCGATGGCCTACCGGGTCGGGGCGAAGCTGATGGACATGGAGATGATCCAGTACCACCCGACGACGCTGGCGGGCAAGGGCTTCCTGATCACCGAGGGCGCCCGCGGCGAGGGCGCGCACCTGCTCAATGCCAAGGGCGAAAGGTTCATGGAGCGCTACGCGCCGAACAAGATGGAGCTGGCCTCGCGCGACGTCGTCTCCCGCGCCGAGCAGACCGAGATCGACGAGGGGCGCGGCTTCCCCGACGGCACCGTCGCCCTCGACATCACCGTGGTGCCGAAAAAGCGCGTGCACGAGGCGCTGCGCGAGATCGTCCTCGTCGGCCGTGACTTCGCCGGCGTCGACATCACCCGCGAACCGATCCACATCAAGCCCGGCAACCACTACACGATGGGCGGCGTCAAGACCGACGTCGACGGCCGCACCGACATCCCGGGCCTCTACTCGGCCGGCGAGACCGCCTGCGTCTCCGTCCACGGCGGCAACCGGCTCGGCGCCAACTCGCTGCTCGACACGCTGATCTTCGGCCGCCGCTCCGGCGCCGACGCCGCCGCCCGCGCCAAGCGGATCGAGGGCTCGCGTCCCTCGCCGGCGGTGCTTGAGGCCGAGCAGGCGTCGATCGACGCGATCTCGGCCCGCGAGAAGGGCTCTGGCCGCCGCGTCTCCGAGATCAAGTTCGACCTCGGCACGGCGATGGACAAAGACGTCTCGGTCTTCCGCGACGAGGCCGGCATCCAGCAGGCGCTGGAAAAGGTCCGCGACCTCAAGGAGGAGGCCAAGACCGCCTACATCGACGATCGCGGCAGCATCTTCAACCAGGACATCCTCGGCGCTATCGAGCTCGGCTACATGCTCGACAACGCCGAGTGCACCTGCCTCGCCGCGCTCGAGCGCAAGGAGAGCCGCGGCGCCCAGTACCGCACCGACTTCCCGGAGAGAAACGACGAGGAGTGGCTGAAGCACATCGATCTGCAGCTCGGCGACGACGGGCCGGAGATCTCATACTCAGAGGTGACCATCACCCAGTGGGAGCCCCAGGAGAGGACTTACTAGATGGCTGAGTACAACCTCAAAGTCCGCCGTTACCAGCCAGAGAGCGGCAAAGGGCCGTACTGGGAGGAGTTCAAGGTCGACCTCGATCCCTCGCTCTCGGTCCTCGACGGCATCCTCCAGGTCAAAGACCGTGACGACGGCTCACTCTCGGTCCGCTGCTCCTGCCGGGCGGCGATCTGTGGCTCCTGCGGGATGAAGATCAACGGCCAGTCCGGGCTCGGCTGCAAGACCCAGATCGGCGAGGCCCAGGAGCTGGCCGACAAGAAAGCCAGCATCGGCAGCGGCGACGGCACGATCGTGGTCGAGCCGATGGGCAACATGCCCGTGATCAAGGACCTGATCACCGACATGGAGTCGACCCACTGGGCGAAGATCCGCCGCGTCACCCCCTGGCTCCTCCCGCACGGCGAGGCGCCTGAGCGCGAGTACATCGTCGAGCCGGAATCGATGATCGACATCACCCAGTCGATGGCCTGCATCCAGTGCGGCGCCTGCGTCTCCTCCTGCCTCTCGATGGAAGCCGACCCCGACTTCATCGGCCCCGCCGCGCTTGCCAAGGCCTACCGCTTCGTCGGCGACCCGCGCGACGCCGAGACCAAGGAGCGCCTGCACGACCTGGCCGAGGATCCGCATGGGATCTACGACTGCACCCACTGCTTCAGCTGCATCGACGCCTGCCCCAAGGGCGTGGCGCCGATGGACCAGATCATGCGCCTGCGCCGCAAAGCCGGCGAAGAGGGGATCGAAGACCCCAACAGCGGCCATGACCACGAGATCGCCTTCGTCAAGATCATCGAGAAGAAGGGGACGCTCGACGAGTCGCTGCTGCTGCAGGAGTCTTTCGCTCCCGGCATCAAGGGCAAGCTGAAACCGAGCAAACGGGCGATCAAGGAAATGCTGGGCTCGATTCCGACCGCGATCCGCGGCATCAAGACCGGCAAGATGCGCTCGCTGCCGAAGCTGATCCCCGGCGTCCACCACAAGCTGCCCGGCAACGCTCAGGACGAGGTCAAGGCGATCTACAAGCACGCCGAGGAGCACCACGAGGAATTCAACCTGTACATCAAGGGCGACGAGGGCGAGCTGGCCGAAATCGAGGCCGAGGAGGCCCCCGAGGCTGCTGCCGCCGCCCCTGCCAACGAGGAGGCTTCACAGTGAGCGAGCAGATCAAAGTCGCCTACTGGCCGGGCTGCGTCTCGCGCGGCTTCACGCCGGAGCTGCACGGCTCGATGGCGCTGGTCGCCGAGCGCCTCGGGATCGAGCTGGTCACCCTCGACCGCGCCAACTGCTGCGGCGCCGGCGTCATCGCCGAGCACAACCAGGAGCTGGCCGACACGCTCAACGCCCGCACCTTCGCCCTCGCCCAGGAGACCGGGCTCTCGATGATGAACATCTGCTCGACCTGCCAGGGCGCGCAGTCGGAGTGCCAGCAGCGCCTTGACGCCGACTCCTCCTACCGCGCCCACATCAACGAGGTGCTGAGTGGCCAGGGCCTCTCTTATGAGAAGGGCAAAGACGGCTTCACCAACAAGAACTTCCTCTGGCTGCTGGTCGAGGACTACGGCCTCGACCGTCTCGCCGAGCAGGTAAAGAGGCCGCTCTCCGGCCTCCGTGTCGGCCCCTTCTACGGCTGCTACGTGGTCCGCCCCAAGGAGCGCCTCGGCTACGACGAGTTCCCCGACCGCGACATCTACCTGGAGAAGGTGATCACGGCGCTGGGGGGCGAGGTCGTCGAGTACGACGGCGCCCGCAAGTGCTGTGGCTTCCCGGTGATCGCGATGAACCGCGAGACCTCGCTCAAACAGGCCGGCACCCACGTCGGCGACGCGCTCGACGCCGGCGCCGACTGCCTGGTCACGCCCTGCCCGCTCTGCCACCTCAACCTCGACATGCAGCAGCCGGAGGCAGCCAAGGTCGTCAACCGCGACCTCGGCCTCGCCGTCCTGCACCTTCCCCAGCTGGTCGGCCTGGCGCTCGGCGCCGAGCCCAAGCAGCTCGGCATGAGCAAGCACATCGCCTCGACCGGCTGGGTCGAGCAGCGGCTCGCTTCAGTTCCCGCCTGATCGGTTTTAGCCCGCAGGGGTGGGGCGGGCGGCGCTGGGTCGGCGGACGCGCTTTGCGCTGAGTGTCCGGCGACCCAGCGCCGCCCGCCAACTCCAGGACGAGGACCGATCAGACAGAACCCCTTGACTCAGAGCTTGGTGAGAGTCCAGTCCGTCGGGCCATCCAGCGGGCGCCTACCGTGTCTGTTAGGCCGTGGGCGGCTATCGAGGTGATGATCGCGATCGCGGCTACGTCGAAGATCAGCTCCCCGTGGGGGACCTGGGACTTGGCGACGAAGAGGGCGAAGAGCATCGAGGCGACTCCCTTGGGGCCGAACCAGGCCATGAACAGCTTCTGGGGCCGCTCGATCCCGGTTCGCATAAAAGACAACAGCACCGCGACCGGGCGGGCGATTAGCAGGGCGAAGGCGACGAAGAGGATCAGCGGCGGGATGCTGTGGTGGAAGCCGGTGGCGACGATCAGGGCGCCGAAGACGAAGAAGGTGATGACCTGCAGGATCGCGCTGGTGTTCTCGGCGAACTCGACGAAGCCGTCGGGCACCTGGCGCTCGGTAGCGCCCATCGCGATCCCGCAGACGAAGGCGGCGATCAGCCCGTTGCCGAAGGTGACGTCGGCTAGCCCGAAGGCGAACAACGCGAAGCCGATCGCGTAGATGCCCTCGTATCGGGCGGTGATGCCGCCGCCGGGCAGGCGATGGTGGAAGCGGCCGCCAAGCACCCCCAGGGCGATCCCGATCCCCGCCCCGACCAGCGCCTCGCCGGCCAGCTTCAGGGCTTCGCCGCCAGGGTCCCCCCCAGGCCCGGCAAGGACGAGGAAGAAGAGGACGAAGGGCAGCGCCAGGCCGTCGTTGAGCCCGGACTCGAGGTTGAGCGTGTGGCGGACCGCGCTCGGGACCAGGCGCGAGGTGACGACGGCTGAGGTGACGACGGGATCGGTCGGCGAGAGCACCGCGCCCAGCAGGAAGGCCTCGGCCCAGGAGAGCTGCGGGAAGAGCGCCTTCGCCGCCAGCGCCAGCAGCGCCATCGTGATCGGCATCGCGATCACCAGCGCTCGCGCGACCGGGCTCCAGTGGCGCAGCAGCAGCTCGCGCTCGACGAACATCCCGTCGGAGAAGAGGGTGAGGATCAGCGCCAGCTCGATCAGCTCGACGATCGACTGGTCGGTGGCGTCGACGTGGACGACCCCGAAGGCGGCAAGGACGATCCCCAGCGCGACCGAGAGCACCGAAGCCGAGAGCACCGTGCCCCGCATCAGCCCCGAGAGCGCGGCGACCACGGCCAGCAGGCCGCCAAAGAGGAGGACGGCTTCGCCGAAGCCGATGTCCACCGGCTAGTCCCGGGAGCTGAGCAGGCCGCGCTCGACCAGCAGCTCGGCGACCTGGACGGCGTTGGTCGCCGCGCCCTTGCGCAGGTTGTCGGCGACGACCCACATATCCAGCGCCCGCTCGTTGCCGGGATCGCGGCGGATGCGGCCGACGAAAACATCGTCTTTTCCGGCGGCCTCGGTCGCCAACGGGTAGCGCGCCGCGGCTGGCTCGTCGACCACGGTCACCCCCGGCGCAGCAGTAAGCAGCTCGCGCGCCCGCTCCGGCGAGAGTGGCTCGCGGGTCTCAACATTGACCGCCTCAGAGTGGCCGGTGACGACCGGCACCCGCACGCAGGTGGCGCTGATCCGGATCGAGTCGTCGCCGAGGATCTTGCGGGTCTCGTTGATCAGCTTGCGCTCCTCGTCGGTGTGGTCGTCGCCCTCGGGGAAGCTGCCGGCCTGGGGCAGGGCGTTGAAGGCGATCGGGTGCGGATAGACGCCGGCCGCCGGGTCTTCGCCGGCGAGCACCGCTTTGGACTGCGAGCGCAGCTCGTCGATCGCCGCCTTGCCGGTGCCCGAAACCGCCTGGTAGGTGGAGATCACCAGGCGCTCGATCCCGGCCTCATCAAAGAGCGGCTTCAGCGCCACCATCAACTGCATGGTCGAGCAGTTGGGGTTGGCGATGATGCCGCTGTGGCCGTCGATTGCCTCGGGGTTGACCTCAGCGACGACCAGCGGCACATCGTCATGCATGCGCCAGTAGCTGGTGTTGTCAACGACGATCGCGCCTGCCTCAACCAGGCGCGGCGTCCACTCGGCGCTGACCGAGCCGCCGGCCGAGGAGAGGACCACGTCGAGGCCCTGGATCGTCTCCGCATTGAGCTCGCGGCACTCCAGCACCGAGCCGTTCCACTCCAGCTGCTTGCCGGCCGAGCGCTCGGAGGCAAAGGGAACGACCTCGGCAACGGGGAACTCGCGCTCGGCGAGCAGGCTGAGGATCGTCGTCCCAACCAGCCCGGTCGCGCCCAGAACTCCGACTCTGTATCCGCCGTCTGCCATCGCGTCAGCCCGGCCGGCTCAGCCGGCGACCGTGGGACGGTGCTCGCTGCCAGTCGGATCCTCGGGACGGACCGCGTCGGCGCCGAGGTCGAACGCCTTGTGCAGGGCATTGACCGCATCGGAGACGCGATCGGCGGTGATCACGCATGAGATCTTGATCGGCGAGGTGGAGATCATCTCGATGTTGATCCGCTCGGCGCCGAGGACCTCGAAGACTTTGGCGGCGACGCCAGGGTGGCTGCGCATGCCGGCGCCGATGATCGAGACCTTGCCGATCTGCTCGTCGGTGCGGATGCCGCTGCTGACCTCGCCGAGGGCGGCGATCGTCTCGGTCGCTATCGCGAGATCGGAGCGGTCGACGGTAAAGGAGAGGTCGGCCAGGGCGTCGCCGCCGACCGGCTCGTTCTGGATGATCACGTCGACGTTGACGTTGGCCTCGGCCAGGGCGGTGAAGATCCGGCCCGCCATCCCGGGCTCGTCGCGGACGCCGGTCAGCGTCACACGGGCCTCGCCGTCGGAGTGGGTCACGGCTGTTACGAATGGCTGCTCCACGATCTCTTCCTCTGCAACCACGAGGGTACCGGGGCCGTCCGCGAAAGAGCTGCGGCAGTGGATGCGGACGCCGTGGTTGCGCGCGTACTCGACCGAGCGTAGCTGCAGCACCTTCGCCCCCGAAGCCGACATCTCCAGCATCTCCTCGTAGGAGACCTTCGAGAGCTTGCGGGCGTCGGCGACGATCCGTGGGTCGGAGCTGAAGACGCCGGCGACATCGGTGTAGATCTCGCAGACGCTGGCGCCCAGCGCCGCGGCCAGGGCGACGGCGGTGGTGTCGGAGCCGCCACGTCCCAGCGTGGTCACGTCGCGGCTGTCGGTCGAGACACCCTGGAAGCCGGCGACGAGCACGATCCGGTCCTGTTCAAGCGTTTCCTCGATGCGGTCGGCGCGGACGTCGATGATCCGCGCCTTGGTGTGGGAGGAGTCGGTGACGATCCCGGCCTGGGAGCCGGTCAGCGAGATCGCCTCGTGGCCCATGTCATGGATCGCCATCGCCGCCAGGGCGCAGGAGATCCGCTCCCCGGTCGAGAGCAGCATGTCCATCTCGCGGGCGACCGGGCGCTCGGAGATCTCCATCGCCTGGGCGACCAGCTCATCGGTGGTCTTGCCCCGCGCCGAGAGCACGGCGACAACCCGGTTTCCGGCTTTGCGGGCGGCGACGATCCGCGCCGCGGCACGCTTGATCTCCTCCGCCCCGGCGACCGAGGTCCCGCCGAACTTCATGACGACGATGTCTGATCCGCTTTCGCTCATGAGCGATTGAGGATAGTCGTCTCTAAAGAGCGGCAACAGGCGTGCCGATGCAAGCCGGGTAGTGGAGCCGAGCAGGACCGAAATCCCTAGCGCTGAACCGCAAGTAGGCACCCCCGCCGGGGACGAACGCCTGCTGGTCGCAAGCCACCTCGCGACCACCCTCGCCCAGGCCCACAGCGTCGCCGATGTCGCCTCGGTCGCGGTCGACAAGCTGCACGAATCCTTCGACTATTACCTGGCTGTGATCCAGCGGCTCGACCCCGACGGCTCGCTGCGGGTCGTCGCCGGCGCCGGGCCGCTGGCCGAGGAGGTCGGCGACTTCCTCGCCCTGGTGCAGCCGGTCGAGCACGGGGTCAACGGCCGCGTCGCCCGCACTGGCGAGCCGGCGATGGTCAACGACACCCAGCTCGACTCCGACTACCTGCACCGCAATCCCCGCACCGACCCCGGCTCCGAGCTATCGCTGCCGATCTGGGTCGCCGGCAGCGTCTGGGGAGTGATGAACGTCGAGCAGGAGGAGACCCACGCTTTTGCCGACGAGGACATGCTGTTGGCCCATATCGTCGCCGGCCAGCTCGGCTCGGCGATCTACCGCTGCCAGCTGGTCGACGAACTCGAGGGCGCCTTCCTCTCCACCCTTGGCGTCCTCGCCGATGCGGTCGAGCTGC
Organism: uncultured Conexibacteraceae bacterium; assembly: GCA_964401995.1. Lineage (GTDB taxonomy): Bacteria > Actinomycetota > Thermoleophilia > Solirubrobacterales > 70-9 > DATCBF01. The sequence continues at coordinate 29,483 of CAYOAP010000013.1, forward strand.
AGGACGCCTACACCGCCGACCATGCCAACGAGGTCGCGGCCCTGGCGGTGCGGGTCGGCATCCGGATGGGAGTCTCCGGCCCGGAGCTCGACCGCCTCCGCTACGGCGCCCTGCTCCACGACGTCGGCAAGATCGGCGTCCCCGGCGAGGTGCTGCGCAAGCCCGGCCCCCTCACTCCTGACGAGCGCAAGACGATGGACGCCCACACCGCGATCGGCGCCCGCATGCTGGAGCGGATCCCCTTCCTCGCCCCGGTAGCGCCCCTGGTCCGCTCCGCCCACGAGCGCGTCGACGGCGGTGGCTACCCCGACGGCCTCAAGGGCGATCAAATCCCCCGCGCGGCGATGATCATCTGCACCTGCGACGCCTTCCACGCGATGACCTCGGACCGCACCTATCGCAAGGCGATGGACCAGAAGGACGCGATCGTCGAGCTACGCGCCAGCGCCGGCGCCCAGTTCGACCATGCCGTGGTCGAGGCGCTGATCGCCGAGCTCGGCTGAAGCCTCTAAGCAACCGCGGATTTTGGCGGCACTGTCCGAAAGGCTCCATCAGCCGACACCAAGACCGCAGTAAGCCCGAATCTGGCGGCAAGCTTGAGCTCGCGATCGGTGTACGGCATGTCAACGTCGATAAACATCGCCTTTTCGGGATAGGGGGATTCTTCGGCAATCGCAAGGTCAATCGCTTCATCCATCGCCTTCGACGCTGGTGAATCCAGGGGCTTAGAAGTCATTTGTTCTCCCACTCCAACCTTCGATCATGTTGAGATGACCGTCTTCGACATCCTTGATCGCAACGCGCATTCCTTCGCCAAGGGTACCGCTGTGAAATCGCTCTCCGGGCTGCTTTTCTCCATCGGTCGTGTATCGATGCATCTCGTTATACCCGTGTGCGGAGTCATAGATCCGAACGGTCTTCACCCCACTCAGGGAAACGACCATTAGGACGAGGACATAGTCGACGACCTTTCCCCTCTTGGTCGTGAAGTCGACCCACAAGAGAATTTGAGAGTCGCGGTCAAGCACTTTCGTATACCGGGCACCCACTCGCCGATCGTGAAAAACCCCGACGCGCGCGTGGCGCGCTGAATGTCAAATCTTCGCCACGGCTTCCCTGTGTCTTTGTGTAGGCCCTTTCGCCCTCCGCTAGGGTCGATTCAGGGCCGGGAGCGGTCGAATACTTCTAGGGGAAGGGTTGAAGATGGCTATGGATCAGAGCAAAGTCGGGCAGGTGGTCGCGGCGCAGATGGAGGCACTGGAAGCCGACTACGGCGAGGAGTCTCAGATCGGCGACGTCTGCACGATCGTCGAGGTGGTCGGGCCGCACGGCTCCCACGTCAGGGTGCGGAGCAGCGACATGCGCCCACACGTCGCCCTCGGCCTGCTGCGGATGGCGGAACGGGCGATGCTGAGCAACATCCAGGGCGGGTCCGAGTAAGCGCACCGCAGCGGGCACAGATATGTGTGCGCAGATCACACTTAGAGATATATCTGTGCGATATATACCCTTGTGAGATGGAGCTGAGCCCAACTGCCTACGTGATCCTGGGGATGGTCAGCGGTGAGCCGCGCTCCGGCTATGAGATCAAGTCGCTGGTCGACAACTCGACCCGGTTCTTCTGGGCGGCCAGCTACGGGCAGATCTATCCGGAGCTGAAACGGCTCTCCGAGGCGGGGCTGGTCGTGGGCGCCAACGCCCCGACCGGCGGGCGCAAACGGTCGGTCTACGAGATCACCGCCGACGGCGAAGAGGAGCTGAAGGCATGGCTGCGCCGCCCGCCCGAGACGACCGAGATGCGCGAAGAAGGGCTGCTCAAACTCTTCTTCGCCGGAGTGCTCCCGCCTGAGCAGGCGGTCGAGACCCTGCGGGCGATGCGGGCGATGCGGGTCGGCTTGGTCACTCAGCTACGCCGCCTGGAACCCGATGCGCTTGAGAAGGACGACCCCTTTCCGCTGATGGTCCTGCGCGGGGGGATCGAGTTCAACGAGTGGTTCGCCGACTGGTGCGAGCGGATGGAGCAGCAGCTGCTCGATTCCGCCGCCGAGAAAAGGAGCAGCTGATGTTCGACTCACTGGCACGCCTCGCCGACGGTCACGCCCGCCGCGTCGGCCTCTTAGCGATCGTCCTTTTCATCGTCGCCGGGGCTCTCGGCGGCTCCGTCGCCAGCCGTCTCGACCCCTACGGGGCCGACGACCCCTCGACCGAGACCGTGCAGGCGAGGGAACAGCTGCAGGATGCCGGGCTGCGGATCCCGGCTGTGCTCGCCGTGGTCGAGCACGCGCCGGTCTACGAAGCCGCCTCGCGGACCCGGGTCGAAGCGCTGGAGAGCGAGGTGCGCCGTCGCGGGGATGTCAAGTCCGTCACCGGCTACTACGACACCAACTCCCCTGTCTTCGTCGCCAAAGACCGCAAATCGACCTACTTCGCGATCACCCTGAAGCCGACCGAGGACAAGCAGTGGCAGGAAGCCGGGGCCGACATCGCCGACTCGCTCTCGGCCCATCCCGGGGTCGTCGTCGGCGGCGCCGCGGTGGCCCAGGAGCAGGTCAACAAGCAGGTCGAGAAAGACCTGCGGATGGCCGAGCTGCTGGCCTTCCCACTGCTCTTCCTGCTCTCGCTGCTCTTCTTCCGCAGCCTCGTCGCGGCGGCCCTGCCGCTGATGATCGGCGGCCTGGCGATCGTCGGCACCTTCCTGATCCTGCGCATCGCCAGCGAATTCGCCTCGGTCTCGATCTTCGCCCTCAACCTGACCACGGCGCTCGGCCTCGGGCTGGCGATCGACTACAGCCTCTTCATCGTCTCCCGCTACCGCGAGGAGATCGCCAAAGACGGGCCGGGCCTGGCGGCGATGCGGCGGGTGCTGGCGACGTCGGGGCGCACCGTCTTCTTCTCCTCGCTGACGGTGGCGGCCGCGCTAGCCTCGCTGCTGGTCTTCCCGCAGCGCTTCCTCTACTCGATGGGCCTCGGCGGTTCGCTGGTGGCCCTGTTCGCGGCGCTGATCTCGCTGACGGTGCTGCCGGCGGTGCTAACCCTGCTCGGGACCCGGGTCAACTCGCTCTCCCCCAGCTTCCTGAAGCGGCGGGCCGAGGCCGAAACGCGGCCCGACGAGCAGGGCTTCTGGTACCGGCTCTCGCGCTTCGTGATGCGGCGGCCGATCCCAGTGGCGACGTTCAGCGCCCTGCTGCTGATCGTGATGGGCCTGCCCTTCCTCGGGATCAAGTTCAACACCGTCGACCCGACCGTGCTGCCGAAGGAAGCGAGCGCCCGCCAGGCCTACGACACGGTCAGCTCCGAATTCCCGCCTTACCACGAGAGCCCGATCTGGGTCGACCTCGAAGGCGGCGGGCCGAAAGCGGCAAAGCTGATGGCGGCGCGGGTGCGCGGTGTCGAGGGAGTCGCCGAAGTCGCTCCGCCGGAGCCGCTGAAGGGCGGCGTCACGGCGCTGCAGGTGATCTCCGCCAACCCGTTTGTCTCCGACGCCAGTCAGGAAACCGTGAAGGCAATCCGCAATCTGCCGACCCCACCCGGAACGACCGCCAAGGTCGGCGGCGCGACCGCTGACTTCATCGACTTCCAGGGCAGCCTCGCCCGCCACATGCCGATCGCGCTGGCGATCGTGATCATCGCGACGCTGACGATCCTCTTCCTGATGACCGGCTCGGTGATCCTGCCGATCAAGTCGCTGATCATGAACTTCCTCAACCTCAGCGCCGTCTTCGGGCTGCTGGTGCTGATCTTCCAGGACGGCCGCCTGCAGGGCTTCCTCGACTACACCAGCCCCGGCGCGATCGAGCAGACGATGCCGATCCTGCTCTTCGCCGTCGCCTTCGGCCTCTCCACCGACTACGCGGTCTTCCTGCTCTCGCGGATCAAGGAGGCGCGCGACAACGGCGCCTCCGACTCCGAGTGCGTGGCGATCGGCCTCGAGCGGACCGGCCGCATCGTCACCGCCGCCGCCCTGCTCTTCGCGGTCGCGATGGGCGCCTTCGCCACCTCCAAAATCATCTTCATCAAGGAGAACGGCGTCGGCACCGCGCTGGCGGTGTTGATCGACGCCAGCATCATCCGCGCCCTGCTCGTCCCGTCGCTGATGGAGCTGCTGGGCAAGTGGAACTGGTGGGCGCCGGCGCCGCTCAAGCGGCTGCATGAGCGGTTTGGGATCAGTGAGGCGAGCGTGCCCGAGCCGGAGCAGGCCTGAGGCGCTGGGCGCGCGGGGCCTGTCGTCGGGGTGGGGCACCCTCGGCGGCCCTTTCGCGCTGCTCCGGGCGGAGGGACACCGCGCCCTGCAGGGTTGCGATCTTGCCCTCCGCAGCCTTCGGGCCGGCGAGTCCGCCCCACCCCGACGCCACCCACGCGACGAGCGAACCCGGCTGAGCAGCTAGAGCTTCGAAGCCGCGCGGAAGCTCCAAACCTGCGGAGAGACATCGCTGCTCGATGGCTCCGAGAGGCTTGAAAGCTTTCCGCGGCGGGTTGATGCGCCCGGTGGGGTAGTCCAAACGCCTCGACTGCGGGTGGCGTGGGGGTTGGGTGGTGTCGCGCAGTCGCGGAGTCTGCGGAGGGCAAGATTTCGTTCCTGCGAGCGAAGACATCCTGCCGCCCGGAGCAGATCGCAGCGCAAGCGAGGCCACCCGACCCCCACGACAGGACCCGCAGCCAGGCGGCCCCGAGCTACCCCACCGAGTGCATCAACCCCAAGAGCGCGCGTTTTGCAGTCGCACTCCCCGACGTTTCCGAAGGCGCGTTGTAGATCGTTTCGTCGAACACGGTCATCGCCGGATTCGCCGCATACCCGATCGGCTGCAGGTCGAAGAGCGCCTCGATGCTGGCCAACAGGGAGAAGTGGTTGTAGTAGCCCGCCTTGTTGACGCTCCCTTTCTTGACGAAGGGAGAGATCAGCAGGAGGCCGACTTTTCCGCCGCCGCCAGTCGGCTTGACCCCACCGATAGCGGTGGTCGTTTCGGTTGTCGTCGTTGCCGGCGCCGGCACGACCGGCAGGTTCGGGTATTCGGGCGTGGCGCAGCAGGAGCTGGGGTCGGCGGTCGGCCCGACCTGCGGCGCCTGGGCGGAGGTGATCGCGATCAGGCCGCCTTCCTTATAGGCGGGCGATGCCTTGATCTCCGGCACGACCGTCTTCAGGAACGGTTCGACGGCGGCCAGGCCCGCGGGCTGGCCCGGTTCGCAGGGAAGTTCGCTGCCGTCGTGGCAGGCGTTGGGCACGATGTAAGAGACGGCCGGGGTCGCTTCCGCTTTCTTCAGGTCGGGTGTGAGCTGGCTGAAGTCGACATCCCCTTCGGAGCATTCAACGCCGTCGAGCAGTGAGTGGAAATAGACGAATGGGTTGCGCCAGGTCTCATAGGCATCGCCCGGCAGCGGCGCCTGGCTGGCGTCGGGACCGCCAAGCACCGGGTGGCGGCAGCTGGTCGCGTGTTCGGGGCCGGTGCCGATCCCCTCGACGTAGGCTTTCCAGGAGAGAGCCTGGGCTGCGAGCTGGCCGGGCAGAGTCTGGGTTTCGGCCGGATAGACGCAGCCGTTGCCTTCCACCTGTTCTTCTTCGAGGCTGACCGCGCCGGGCGTGATGTCGCTGTAGTTGGGGCAGTTCAGCGTGGTTTCGACGGTCGGGCCCTGGCCGCTGATGAGAGCGATCTCGTTGGCGAGGTCGCCCTGGGTCACCGCGTAGTAGTTGCGCAGAAGCTCGCCCTGGGCGGGCAGGCTCTTTGCCAGGTATGGGGCGGTTGAGGCAGGGCCGAAGGATTCTTCGTAGCCGTGGTCGCCGAGCACGATGACGAAGACGTGCTTGACCGGCGGCGGTTCCCATTCGGGCGGCAGCGGCGGCGGCCCGGTCGGCGCGGGAGTCGGTTCTTCGGCTTCTGGTTCTTCAAATGTTTCAATCGGCGACGGGACAGCCGGCGCAGCGGCTGGCACTTCGGGCGTGGCGGCTTCGGGGGTGGAGGTTTCTTCTTCTTCGGGCGCGCTCGCTTCTGGCGCCGCGGGAGAAGATTCCAGCAGCACCGAGGTGACGCCGGCGCTCTGCGCCGGCGGGCTGGTCGCGGCGCCGATGACAACGCCAAAGGCAAGCAGGCCGAGGATTGCCACTGCCGCCGCGCGCGGGGTCGGCATGTAGCGGTTGAGGGGGGCAACGTCGCCCTCCGGATCCTCGGCCTCGGCGTCGACCAGATCGCCCGCGGTCAGCCCGGTGGCCGCTGCCAGCTCGTGGCTCTTGGCCTCCTGCATCGCGTCGATCCGCCGCGACACGTCGGCGGGCAGCTGCCCGCGCCGCGACCCACACCCCATGCAGTAGCGCTGTCCATCGGCGCAGGCGGCGCCACACTCCCCGCACGCTGCCGCGTGGAGTGCGTCAAGGCCCCCGTCGTCAATCGAGTTGGTCACCGTAGGTGGCCAGTCTCGCGGGGCTCAACTCTCCAAATGTGAAGATTTTGAGTCCACCCCAGGCACGAAGGCCCAGAAATGTTCACAACTCGACAACACCTGGGACCGATGCCGGACTGACAATTGACTTGTTCGGTCGCCCTTCAGCGCCGATCCACCATGGAGCCGACCAACGCCCCAACACCGCACTTGGAGCCCGGCAACGGACGGGCCTCATACGAGGCCCCGACCACCTCGCTCGCACCGGTGCCCCCTGCCGCCGCCGCAGTGGCCACACCGCAGCCGCCGGTCGCCGCTCCCGCTCCCGCGCATGCCGCCCCAGCCGCTGGCGGAGAGCGCTGCATGACCTGCGGCTCGCAGCTGGCCGCCGACCAGCGCTACTGCCTCCAGTGCGGTCAGCGCCAGGGAGAGCCCCGCCTTCCCTTCATGGACGCCACCTCGATGATGGACGTCGCTGTTCAGCGGCGGCAGCCGCCCGCCGCGGCACCCACCCCGCCGCGGCGCGGCAACAAGCAGCGGGTATCGGCCAACACAGCCTTGATCGCCGGCGTCGGCACTCTCCTGCTGGCCCTCGGCATCGGCGTGCTGATCGGCAAGACCGGCAACCACTCAGCCGCGACAACCGCTGCCGCCCCCCAGATCATCAAGGTCGGCGGTGGTGAAACAGCGGGCGCGACAGCCTCCACGGCTGGCGCGACCACCAGCTCGGCGAAGAAAAAATCTGACGGTGGCAAAGGCAAGAGCGCCGGCGCCAAGGCCAGCTCGAGCGGCCAGACCGCGGCCGCGGCCGACATCCTTAACCCGACCAAGAAACTGCCCCCGCCCGAAGTTAAAGTCGGCGACAAGGGCAGCGGCCCCGGCTTCAACAAAAAGCACGAATTCACCGGCAACTTCTTCGGCGAATAACCGGTGCGGCCGCTCTCGAAAAAAAAGCCCCCGGCTGCCCCCGTCGCCACTCCCGCGCCGGCGACGGACCGCACCAATCTCGTCGTCGACCTCGAACGGCGCCGCGACCAGCTGACCGGACGGGTCGCCGAGCTGCAGTGGGATCTTGGCGGTCTCGTCTATGAGATGGCGATCCGCAACCAGATCAACGTCGAGGTCCTGGTCAAGCGCGCCGTCGCCCTCCAGGATGCCGACGCCGAGCTCAGCGAGGTCGAGCGGATCGTGCGCATGGAGCAGACCGGCACCGCCGGCGCCTGCGGCTCATGTGGAGCGCCCCACAGCAACGGCGCAACCTTCTGCTGGCAGTGCGGCCAGCCGCTGCTCGCTCAGGTTTCGAGCGACGCGATCCTGCGCGGCTGAGCGGCCTCAGCCGAAGCGGCCGGTGACGTAGTCCCGCGTCCGCGGGTCGGCGGGGCGGGTGAAGATCGTCTCGGTGTCGTCGAACTCGATCAGCGTCCCGCAAGGGTCGCCTGCGCTGGAGTCGAGGCTGAAGAAGGCGGTCTGGTCGGCGACCCGCGCCGCCTGCTGCATGTTGTGGGTGACGATCACGATCGTGAAGCGGCCTTTGAGGCTGTGCATCAGCTCCTCGATCGATTTCGTCGCGATCGGGTCGAGCGCCGAAGCCGGCTCGTCGAGCAGGAGGACATCGGGCTCGATCGCGATCGCCCGGGCGATGCAGAGCCGCTGCTGCTGGCCGCCGGAGAGGCCGAGGGCGCTGTCCTTGAGCCGGTCTTTGACCTCGTCCCAGAGGGCGGCGCCGCGCAGCGCTTTCTCGACCCGCTCGTCGAGCCCAGCCTTCATACCCAGGTTGCGCGGCGCCCAGGCGATGTTGTCGTAGATCGACTTCGGGAACGGGTTCGGTTTCTGAAAGACCATCCCGATCCGGCGCCGGACCTCAACCTGGTCGACGTTGCCGGCGTACATGTCGTGGCCGTGGTAGAGGATCTGCCCATCGATGCGGAAGCTGGGAACCGAGTCGTTCATCCGGTTGAGGCTGCGCAGGAAAGTCGTCTTGCCACAGCCCGAAGGCCCGATCAGAGCGGTGATGCGGCTGCGGGGTATGCGCAGCGAGACGCCGCCCAGCGCTTTTTTGGCCCCGTAGGAGACCGAGACGTCGCGAGCTTCGAAGACCGCTTCCAGGCCGAGCTCGCGGCGGGCGCCAACGCCCGTGCTCTCGACCCCAGGGGCCTGGATCCGGAAACGCGGCGGGACGGCGGCCGAGCCTTCAACCGGCCCTTGGCTCGAATCGGGATACGTCATGTGGGCATCTTCCTTTTGCTTCGGGCGAGCAGGGCTCTGGCCCCGAGGCTCGCGAAGAGAATGAACGAGACCAGCACCAGCCCCGAGCCCCAGGCTCGGGTGAAGCCTTCCGGGTTTGCTTCCTCGGAAAGGGTGAAGATCGTGACCGGGATGTTCGGCACCACTTCAAACGGGTTGAGGGAGACCGATTTGCCATCGAAGATCGAGTCGACGATGATCAGCGGCGCCGTCTCCCCCGCCGCCCGGGCCACCGCCAGGACAGTTGCGGTGACGATCCCCCCCAGCGCGCTGGGCAGGATCACCCCCAGCACCGAGCGCCAGCGGCTGACCCCGAGCGCGTCAGCCGCTTCCCGCATGCTGCCGGGGACGAGCAGGAGGACCTCCTGGGTGCCGCGGGCGATCAGCGGCAGCTCGATGATCGCCAGCGCGACCGAGCCGGCGAAACCGGACTGATGGCGGTGATTGACAAGGATGCCGAAGACGAAGAGCCCGATGATGATCGAGGGCAAGCCGTTCATCAGGTCCAGCGCCAGCCGGATCGGGCCAGCCATGCGGCTGCCGGCGAACTCGGTCAGGTAGATCGCCACGAGGATGCCCAGCGGCATCGCGATCGCGGTCGCGACCGCGACGATCAGGCCGGTGCCGACGATCGCCGGGCCAATCCCGGTCGGCGTCCCTGTGAAGAGAAAGTCAAAACTGATCGCGGCGGCCCCGCGCGAGACGACCGTGTAGATCACGATCCCCAGCACGGCGACGGCGATGATCGCGGCGACCGTGGCGCCGGACTCGGCGACCCGGCTGAAGATCTGCCGCCGGCGCAGGTTGCCCGACGGCGTCAACGGCGCGGCTGGATCGGGCACGGGGCCGCTCACTTCGAGAACCTCCGGTAGTCAAAGCGCCGCCCGATCCACTGCGCAAGCAGGTTCGAGACCAGCCCGATCACGAGCAGGATCACCCCCAGGTAGTAAAGCGAGGGCTGGTGCAGTTCGGTCACCGCCCCGTTGAACTGGTTGGCGATGCGCGAGGCCAGCGTGTCGCCGGTTTCAAACAGCGAAGTGTGGATTTCAGAGCCGGCGCCGATCACCTGGGTCACGGCGATCGCCTCTCCCAGCGCTCGGCCAAGGCCGAGCAGCGAGGCGGCAACGACGCCGGAGGTGGTCGAGGGCAGGACGACGCCGCGCACGACCTCCCAGCGGGTGGCGCCGAGCGCGCTGGCGCCATCCTGAACATCACGCGGGACCGCGAGGAAGAGATCGCGGGAGATCGAGGCGATGATCGGGATCACCATGATCGTCAGGATCAGGCCGGCCGTGAAGACGCTGGCGCCGGTCGTCTGCGGCGGGCCGAAGAGGGGGATGAAGCCGAGCGTGTCGTGCAGCCAGGGCTCGATGTGTTCGTGCACGAACGGAGCCAGGATCAGGATGCCCCAGAAGCCGAGGATGACGCTGGGGATCGCCGCCAGCAGCTCGACCAGCGGGGCCACGATCCCGCGCACTCCCGCCGGCGCCAGGAGGCTGAGGTAGAGGCCGATCGAGATCGCGATCGGAGCGCCCAGGACCAAGGCCATAGCCGAGCTGACCGCGGTGCCGTAGATCAACGAGCCGGCGCCGAAGACGTTGAAGTTTGGCTGCCATTCCTGGCTAGTCAGGAAGCCGAGCCCGAACTTGGATATCGACGGCATGGCTTCCTTCGTCACCTGGTAGGCGATCCAGACGATTATCGCGACGCTGAGCAAGGACGCGACCAGGCAGATGCCATAGAGGAGGCCGTCGCCAAGACGGTCGAACTGCTTACGACGGGCGCTCATGGCGCGCAGCGTAAAGGAGATTTCTGCTGTCTCCAGCCGAATCAAAAGATTTCACAAAATCGACACAAGTCAGCGTTCACAGGATCGAAACAAGTGTGGTTTCGGGCTGTGCTGCGTAACGACTTTGTTACATCTTTTTCACACCAGCTCGTTCACGAGATTGAAACAAAAGCGCTATGTGGCGCCGCGATTCTTACTCCCGCCTGGGTCCATGTTTGCGATCCCAAGGCCAACGAACGAAGTAACGACAACGAGCTGAAAGGATCACCTTGATTCGCAACAGGTTGCTAGGTCTCTTCATCGCGATAGCTGGGACGGTTGGAGGTATGGCAACCGTTGCCACCGCAAGCGCTTCTGCTATCGGTCTCACCGGCGCAGGATCGACTCTGGTGGCGCCGCTGATGGCCAACTGGATCAACGGCTTCGAAATCAAAGAAGGCATCAAGGTCACCTACGGCGCCGTCGGCTCCGGGGCCGGGATCGCCCAGATCACCGCGCGGACCGTCGACTTCGGCGCCTCCGACGCTCCGATGACCCCCGAACAGGCCGCCAAATGCAACGGCTGCGTGCAGATCCCGTGGGCATTGACGGCAACCGGTATCGGCTTCCACATCCAGGGAGTCAAGAAACTGAACCTCAGTGGCAAGATCCTCGCTGGCATCTACTTCGGCAAGATCACCAACTGGAACGACCCCAAGATCAAGAAGATCAACCCGAAGGCGAAGCTGCCGAACCTGGCGATCACGCCGGTCTTCCGCAGCGACGGCTCCGGTGACACCTACGCCTTCACCAACTACCTCTCTAAGGTCAGCCCGGCGTGGAAAAACGAAGTTGGCTACGCGACCTCGGTCGGCTTCCGGGCCGGCGTCGGCGCCAAAGGCAACTCGGGCATCACCTCGACGGTCACCTCGACCAACGGGGCGATCGGCTACATCTCGGCCTCCTACCTGATCGCTGCCGGCCTCGGCGCCGCCGCGATTGAAAACAAGGCCGGGAACTTCGAGTACCCGAACCTGAAAAACATCGAAGAAGCCGCGTCGCAGGTCAAGAGTGTTCCGCCGAGCAACGAACTCAACATCACGAACACTCCGTCGAAGGCGAAGCTGGCCTACCCGATCTCGACCTTCACCTACGCGATCGTCCCCCACACTGCGCCGCAGAAGGGGTTCCTCCAGCAGTTCATCAACTACGCGATCACCAAAGGGCAGGTATACGGAGCAGCGCTTGACTTCGCGCCGCTGCCCAAGGTCGTCCTCAAAGCCGCACAGGCTTCGGCGGCCGCCCTGTAGGAAGATAGTCAGGAACTGCCAGCGGCGGGAGGCGCCGCGGCTTCAGACCGGCACAGGGCCCCAGGGCCTTGTGCCGGTTTTTTTTGTGGCTTTAGGCGAAGGCCTGAACAGCGCGGCGACGCAGATCGGCGTTCAGCATCCCGGTCACCTGGCTCGGGCTGGCGCCCGCCGAGGGGACCGCGTCGCCGACCAGGCCGGTGGCGCGGAAGCCAAACAGGGGAGCGTCGAAGCCGACGCCGCGAATCTTGCGGATCAGGTGCATCGCGCCGGGGGTGCTGGCGCCGGGGCCGCAGAGCACGATCGCGGTCGGGTCGAGGGCGCGCAGCGCCCGCTCGAGGCGCTCGTCGCCGAGCCCGGTCGAAAGCATCAGGACGCGGAAGCCGGCACGGCGCAGGGCGAGGTCGAGCGCCTGGGCGTGAACCGCCTCGGCATCGGTGCCGTGGCTGGAATCGAGCAGCAGGATCCCGGCGGGGCGGGAAGCGGTCGGGGCGAACTTGCGGGCGCCGTGCAGCCAGCCCATCGCCCAGCGTGAGGCGAACTCAAGCTCCGGTTCGGCGGCGCTGTCGGCGGCAAGCTCATCAAGGGTCGGCAGCAGCAGCTCCTCGACGGTCCGCTCCAGCGGCCGCATCGCCATGCTCTCCTCCATCGCCCGGTCGGCGCCTTCCTCGTCAAAGCCGGCGAGGGCGGCGTGCAGGTTGCCGCTGGTCGCCGGCGCCGACTGGCGCTGCTGAGCGAGGTCGATCGCCGAAGAGATATTGCCGGTCTGGGCGAGCGCGTCGCGTAGCGTCTGCAGCTCGACCAGCTCGTAATTGCGGTGGTTGCCAGGCGTGCGCTTCGGCACCGGGTAGCCATAGCGACGCTCCCAACTGCGGAGCGTGTTGGGGCTGACGCCGAGCACTTCGGCAGCTGCGTTTGTTCGGATTCCTGGCATTTCTCGGTGAGATCGGTACTTGTGGTTGCGGAGAGCTATTCGCCGCTTGATCGGCATTCTCCCACCGGAAATTCGGGTTTACATCAGTTATGGACGAATTTCAGCGATCTGTCAGCGATCTTGCAGATCGCCGACGCCTACCGGCTGCCCAACCGAGCGCGCCCGCCACATCGCCGTTTCCCCCTCGCGCAACAGCCGCTCGGAGGCTGTGCCGTGCTCGGGGCAGGAGGCGACCCCGGCCGAGATCGTGATTCGCAGCCCGCCCTTGGCCTCCAGGTTGTTGAGGATCCGGGCCAGGCGCTGGGCCATCTGCACCCCGTCGACCGTGGTCTGGTTCGGGGCGAGCACGCAGAGTGAGTGCGGGCCAAGGTAGAAGGCCTCGTCGGCGAGGCGAATGCTCTCGCGCAGGGCCACGCCGACCGAGGCCATCACCGCCTCGGCGCCGTCGCCGTTGCCGTTGGATCCAGACCGGGCGCCCGGACCCTCGAAGTCGAAGAGCGCAAGGGCGAAGGGGTGCCCGTAGCGCTTGTGGGTCTCGATCAGCTGCTCGACCCGTTTGGTCATCTGCTCCGAGCCAGAGAGGCTGGTGAGCGGATCGCGTTCGGGCGCGCCCTCGGTGGCGAGCGCCTCGACCGCGGTCGCGGTGACGACGCCGAAGGCCCCGGCCAAGCGCTGGGCGGCAGCGGCAAAGCGGTCTGGATCGGCAATCTCGTCACGCAGCCGCGCCAGCAGCGAGGCCTGCATCGAAGCCACCTCGTTGGCGATCAGGGCAGGTGATGAGGCGGCCGGCTCCTCAGCGTTGATGCGGGCGCGTTGCGGCACTCCAAGACCTTGTCGAAACGACCGGACGACGGCCCTGTCGAAAGCCGCTATTTGCGGGCTGACATCCGTCTAAATATTTCGTCTAAAAAACAACCTGAAAACAGGGGTCAGTCGAGGCTGCGGCGCCCGGAGAGCGCCTTGCCCAGGGTCACCTCGTCGGCGTGCTCGAGATCGGCCCCAACCGGCAGGCCGCTGGCGAGCCGGGTGACGGAGACCTGCCCGCGCAGCCGTTCGGCGATGTGCAGCGCGGTCGCCTCGCCGGTCGTGGTCGGGTTGGTGGCGAGGACCACCTCGCGGATCTCGCCCTCGGCAACGCGGCGCAGCAGCTCGGCGATCTTGAGGTCGTCGGGATCGACGCCGTCGATCGGCGAGAGCGCGCCGCCGAGCACGTGGTAGAGGCCGCGGTACTCGTGGGTGCGCTCGATCGGGATCACGTCGGCGGGTTCCTCGACGACGCAGATCATCGCCTGGTCGCGCGAAGTGTCGGCGCAGATCCGGCAGACCGGGCCCTCGGAGAGGTTGAAGCAGATCTCGCAGAGGCCGACCTTTTCCTTGACCTCGCGGATCGCGGCAGCAAGCGCCTCGGCCTCGCCGTCTTCGTTGCGGAGCAGGTGGAAGGCGAGCCGCTGCGCCGTGCGCTGGCCGATCCCCGGCAGCCGCGAAAGCTCGGCGACGAGGCGAGCCAGCGGGGCGGGGCCCTCCGTGCTCAAGCGCCGGGCAGGCCGAGGCCGCCCATGCCGCCCCCGCCCATGCCGCCGGTGATCCCGCCCATTTTCGAGGCGGCCAGCTCCTGCGCCGCGCGCAGGCCCTCGTTGACCGCGGCCTGGACCATGTCGGCGAGGATCTCGGACTCCTCGGGGTCGATCGCCTCGGGGTCGATCTTGATCTCGCGCAGAGTCAGGTCGCCGCCCATCTTCACCTTGACCATGCCACCGCCGGCGCTGGCCTCGACGACCTCGTCTTTGAGCTGCTCCTGGGCCTGCATCATGTCGTTCTGCATCTGCTGGGCCTGCTTCATCAGGGCGTTCATGTCAAAGCCCCCGGGTCCTCCGCCTCTTGCCACCTAACTGACCTCCTCCGCGTCGAACTCGCTCTTCAGCCGCGCCAGCAGCTCTTGCTCATCAAGTTTCTCCTCTGGAGCGGCGGGCATCGGCTCCTCCCCGCCCTCAAGCAGGACATAGACGGGGCTCAGACGCTGGCCAAGCACCGTCTCAAGCGCCCCGGCGACAACCTCTCGCTTATCGGGCGCCTCCGCCTTGCGTTTGTTGAACCGCGACTCGGTCGGGAACCCAATCTGCAACGCATCGCCATCCAATCCAACGGGTCGCGCCCCCTCGAACACAGCGACCAATGCAGGCGCTGTCTTCCCCAGCTGATCGAGCATCGCAGGCCAGATGCGGACGACCTGATCGAGGTCCACCGGGGTATCGGGGCCGCTGGTCCTGTCACCGATTTGGATCCCCACATCCTGCGGGGGCGGCTCCGCCGCCTCCTCGGACGGGTCCCCCAAATCCGCGCCACCCCCGGCCACGTCGTCCTCGGCTGACGACTCTGGGTCCGCGGGCGGCGGAGGGACGACGGGTGGTGGAGTGCTCCCTTCGAGGCGCTGCTCAAGCCGCTCGATGCGCCTGAGCAATCCCTCAGTCGAGGGATCGAGGTCTGGGCGTGCTGCTTTGAGCAGGGCGATCTCCACTGCCATGCGGGCGTCGTCGCCCTCGCGCACAGAAGTCAGCGCTGCCGAAAGCTCATCGATCGTGCGAACCAGGCTTGCCGCCGAGACCACTGCTGCCTGAGCGGTGAGGCGACCGCTGTCGGTGGCGGTCACCACAAAGGACTCGGGCACGTCGCCGATCGTCTGGGCTACCAACAGGTGGCGCAGGTGGGCGAGCAGGTCGCGGGCGAACTGGGCCGGGTCGCGGCCGGACTGGGCCATCTTCTCGACCTCGAGCAGCACCGCCTTGGGATCTTCGGCGACGATCGCGTCGACGGCGCCGAAGAGCAGCTCGGCATCGACGGCGCCGAGCAGTTCCAGCACCGCGTCGAGCTTGACCTGGCTGCCGCCGAAGGAGACCAGCTGGTCAAGGGTGCCGAGCGCGTCGCGGAAGCTGCCCGAGGCCGAGCGGGCGACCATCGCCACCGCCCCGTCCTCGATCTCGATCCCCTCGGCGGCGGCGACCCGGCGCAGGACCTCGGAGATCTGCTCCAGCGAGGGGCGCTGGAAGTCGAAGCGCTGGCAGCGGTCGGCGATCGTCGCCATCACCTTGTGCGACTCGGTCGTGGCGAGCACGAAGACGGTGTTCGGCGGCGGCTCCTCCAGGGTCTTGAGGAAGGCGTTCCAGGCCTCTTTGGTCAGCATGTGCGCCTCGTCGAGGATGTAGACCTTCCAGCGGCCACCGGCCGGGGCGTAGGCGACGCGCTCGCGCAGGTCGCGGACGTCGTCGACCGAGCGGTTCGAGGCGGCGTCCATCTCGATCACGTCGATCGAGGTGCCGGAGGCGATCGTCACACAGGATTCGCACTCACCGCACGGCGTGACGGTCGGCCCGCCGCGCTCGCAGTTGAGCGAGCGGGCGAGGATCTTCGCCATCGAGGTCTTGCCGGTCCCGCGCGAGCCGACGAACAGGTAGGCGTGGTGGACCTTCTCCTGCTCGACCGCGTTGCGCAGGGTGCGGACCACGTGCTGCTGGCCGACCACCTCGTCGAAGGAGCCCGGGCGGTGGCGGCGGTAGAGGGAAGTCGACTCGTTCATCGGGACTGGGGCCAGTGTATCTGCGCGCCAAGCGCGCCCCGCCGGCTCAGCCGGGGAGCTCATCTGTAGGTTGCGCCAGTGCCATCCGGGGCTCGCAAATGGTTGACGCCGGCCGCCTGGGTCGCCGCGGTGACGGCGGTGCTGCTGCTCGTCTTCCCGGTCGGCTTCCCCAACTACGACACGATCTACGCCCTCGTCTGGGGGCGGGAACTGGCGCACGGGGCCAGCCCTGACTACGGCGCGGCGCTGCCGCCCACCCCCCACCCGCTGGCTGATCTGCTCGGCCTGGTGACGACGCCGCTCGGCAACGGCGCGATCGACGTGACGATGGTTGTCGCCTACGCCTCGCTCGGCCTGGTCGGCTACCTCGTCTACCGGCTCGGCTCGCTCTGGTTCGACCGGCCGATCGGGGCGGTCGCGGCGCTGATCATCCTCACCCGCGCGCCCTATCTCTCCAACGGCCTGCGCGCCTACGTCGACCTCCCCTACATCGCCCTCTGCCTCGGCGCTCTGGTTATAGAGACCAAGCGGCCGCGGGCGGGCTGGCCGGTCCTGGCGCTGCTGGTCCCGGCGGGCCTGCTGCGACCCGAGGCCTGGCTCTTCGCCGGCGCCTACTGGCTCTACCTCACCTTTACCTTGGAGCGTGCGCCAACAGCAGAGCCGACGGGCCTAAAACCCACCCATATCGTGGGAAATCGGCCCATCGGCGGGTTTGGCTGGCACCTGGCTTGGGAGGGAGAGCGCTCGGGGAGGGAGCTTGCCGGACTCGCCCTGCTCGCCCTTGGGGCCCCATTCCTCTGGATCCTGTTCGACGGGATCACCACCGGCAACTTCCTCTACTCGCTGACCGGCACCCAGGAGACGGTGGAAACCCTGAAGCGCCAGACCGGGCCGGTCGACCTCCTCCTCTACGGCCCACGCCGGCTCGGCGAGGTCCTGCAGTGGCCGGGGATGATCGGCGCGGCGGGTGGCGTTGCCCTCTCCTTGGGTCTGATGTGGCGGCGAGCGGCGAGCGGCGTTGTCGCCGCGGCGCTCGCGCTCGGCGCCTTCGCCCTGCTCGCCTGCGCCGGGCTGGCGATCCTCCCCCGCTACACGATGCTGGCCGCCGCGATCCTGGCGATCTTCGTCGCCGTCGCCCTGCTCGGCTGGCGCCTGCTGGAGGCTGGGAACCCATGGCGACGGCGCTGGCAGCTGTTCGCCGGGGTCGTCGCCCTGATGTTCCTGATCTGGCTGCCAAACCAGTGGGACCTCGACTCCAAGGTCAACACCGACCTCAGCAACCAGGCCAAAATCGAGGGTGATCTCACCGACCTCGCCGAATCAGGCGCCTTCGAGCCGATCTGCGGGCCGATCTCGGTCCCCAACCACCGCGCCGTGCCGCGCCTCGCCTTCAACCTCGACGTCAAGCCGACCGCGATCGTCAGCTCAACCGAGCAGCGCCAGCCCCACCGCGGCTACTTCCTCGCCCCCGCCAGCCCCTTCGTCATCCACAACTTCATCCTCGACCCCAACGACCCGAGCCGCTTCGAAAGCGCCGTCGTCCCCCCTGGCTTCCGGCTCGTCGCCCACAACGAGTCCTGGAAGCTCTACCGCCGCTGTTAGCCAACTCCTAACCGCCCTCGGCCTGCCGGATCGCCTCGTGGGTAGCGGCGGCGAGGTCGGGGTCGGCGAGGTCGATCGCCGGCGGCAGCTCGACGTGGAGGTCGTTGGAGGGGTCGAGCTGGACCCGCAGGCCAGAGCCGCGGGAATCGAGGACGTGGCCGCCGCGGGAGCGGTCCTCGCTAATGAAGTGCAGGTGGTAGCCGGCGACCTCGATGCCCTCGACGTAGCCGGGGAAGCGGAACCCCATCATCGTCCCGGCGACATCGATGAAATCGAAGACGTGCTGCTCGGCGACGACCTCGGTCAGCGGCCGGTAGGGCGGGCTCTGGCGCGGCACCGAGCGAGCGTGGACGCACTCGAAGCGGCCGTCGATGCGGATCGCGCAGGAGGAGGCGTCGGCTGGAATCAGCTCATCGATCCGGGCCAACAGCTGCTCGTGTGAGCATGGCTCCTCGATCGTCGCCTCGATCGAGGGCTCGAAGCGGGTGACAACCGCGAACGGGGTTTTCTCCGCCGCCCCCACCACGTTGACGTTGCCGTCGACGTCGACGCGGAAGAAGGCGCCGCCGAGGGCGATCATCTCGCCGTCGAGCCCGTTCAGAGTGCCGAGGCCGAGATCGCCGTGCTCGGCCAGCTCGGCGAAGGTGAGGTCGCCCTCGTAGGCGCCGTCGAGCAGGGCGCCGATCGTCGAAGCCTGGAAGAGGACGTGCGGCTCACGCTCGGCGTGGAGGTCCGAGCGCCGCAGGGACTCCACGTGCAGCGCTCGGATCCAGCGCTCATCGAACACTGTCAGCGCCGCTCAGCCGAGCGGGCCGTGTTCGACTTTGAGGTCGGTGAAGCCGTAACAAGTCTCGAAGCTGTCGGCATCTCCAGGGACAACGGTAGAGACCGAGGCAAAGACTCCGCGGTTACGAGTGAAGTGGACCTCGACTCGGCCGTTGCCCTGGCGCAGATTGCTTTCGCCCGAGTAATGCCGTCCCCAGCGCCCATCGAAGCCGACCCTGCCACCTTCGATTTCATGGGCGTCGAAATCGCGGACGTAGTCTTCGCCGGTTTCGGAGTTATGGCAATCCATGTCGATGTTGAAGGTGAAGTCGCTGACGACCCGATTGCGGACCTTGAAGAGGATCACCTGGTTGCCTTCGACCGCTCCGTACCGGCCGTTGGGCGCGGGCGCCGGCCGCACATAGCGGGCCGCAGAGATGGCGGCGCCGGCGAGGACGACAGCGATGATCGAAAGCGGGACTAGGTAAGTGAGCAGCGGTCGTTTGAGCATGCCGGCCTAATCGGCAACATCCGCTCCTGGCTTGAGGCGTAGATATAGCCTGGCCGGCCGGAGTTCACGGCACGCTCGCTGGATGGCACGCGTCGCGGCCAACGGGCCGTCCATGAAAGCATCGGGCGCGATGGCGGCGATAGAACTCAGCGGGGTGGTCAAGCGGTTTGGCCCGATCACGGCGGTCGACGGGCTCGACCTCGACGTGCCCGAGGGCATCTGCCTTGGCCTGCTCGGCCCCAACGGCGCCGGCAAGTCGACGACGATGCGGCTGCTGACCGGACAGGCGATCCCCGATGCCGGCGAGCTCCGGGTGCTGGGCCACGAGCTGCCCGGCGACTCGAAGGCGGCGCGGGCGAAGATGGGCGTCGTCCCCCAGCTCGACAACCTCGACGTCGATGTCACGGTCGAGGACAACCTCGCGGTCTACGCCCGGCTGTACCGGGTCAAGGATGTGGCCGCCGCGGTCGACCGCTGCCTCGACCTGGCCCGCCTGCGCGACCGCCGCCGCGACGCCGTCGACGAGCTCTCCGGCGGGATGCGGCGGCGGCTGCTGCTCGCCCGCGGCCTCGTCCATGAGCCGAAGCTGGTCCTGCTCGACGAGCCGACCGTCGGCCTCGACCCGCAGATCCGGACCGAGCTCTGGACCCTGATCGGCGAGTTGAAATCGCGCGGGACGACGATCCTGATGTCGACCCACTACATCGAGGAGGCCGAGCGCCTCTCCGACGAGGTGGCGGTGATGACCAAGGGCAGGGTGATCGCCCGCGGCAAGCCCTCGGACCTGATCGTCGAGCACGCCGGCCGCGAGACCGCGGAGGTCTACGCGCCGCCGCAGCGGCTGGCCGAGCTGCGCGTCGCCGCCGAGAAGAAGGGGCTGCGAGTGCGGCCGGCCGGCCCGGCGATCGCGATCGTCGGCTCCGAGAACGCCGAGGACGGGGCCGTGCCCGACGACGCCGTCGTCCGCGCCGCCACGCTCGAGGACGTCTTCGTCCTGTTGACCGGCGAGGAGGCCGAATGAGCGCCGAGGCAAAGCCGATGCGGCGGCTGGAACCGGCGGCGATCGCCGGGGTGATGAGCCGCGAGGTCGCCAACTTCGGCACCTACTGGAAGGGGACGACCTTCTCCAGCCTGCTAGAACCGATCGTCTACCTGCTCGCCTTCGGGCTCGGGCTGGGGGCGACGCTGGTCAACGAAGTCGACGGCGTCCCCTATATCCAGTTCGTCGGAACCGGCATGGTCGCCACCGCCGTGATCTTCTCCAGCGCCCTGCCGGCGATGTTCGGCACCTTCGTCAAGCACCGCTTCCAGAACACCTACGAAGCGATCCTGGCGGCGCCGGTCGACGTCGAAGAGCTGGTCAGCGCCGAGATGCTCTGGATCGCCGGCCGCTCCGCCGTCTACGGCTGCGTGCCGCTGATCGTCACCTTCTTCTGGGGCCTGGAACCGGCGCTGGGGATGCTGCTGGTGCCGCTCTTCGCCTTCGTCACCGCGCTCGGCTTCGCCGGCTTCGGCGTCGCGATGGCGGCGACCGTCGCCAAGATCGACCAGTTCAACTACGTCACCGCGCTCTGCATCACGCCGCTGTTCCTGATCGCCGGCACCTTCTTCCCGATCTCCGGCCTGCCCGAGGGCGTGCAGCTCGTCGCCCAGGTCAACCCGCTGCACCAGCTGGTCGAACTGGTCCGCGGCGGCGCCTTCGGCTTCGAAGCAGCCGACATCGCCCGCTTCGCCTTCCTTGTCGCCTTCGCCCTGATTCTCTGGCGCATCGCCGTCAGCCGCATGTCCAAGCGGCTGATCGACTGAACCTCGCATCCGACATTTACCCCACTGGAGTGTGGTCAAAGTCGGATGCGGCGAAAAATGGACCGTGCGGCCGCCTTCGAAACGAGGTCACCGGGCGTGCCCGCCATGTTTGGCTCGAGCCGGGCTCACCTGCGGCACCCGCGGCATCCGCTTAAGGCTGCTTCCTTCCGGACCTGACCTGATTCGCGTGCCCACGTCGCGCAGGACCCGGCCGTCAACGCCGCCCCTGGCGTACTGACCCCGACGGCCAGCCCCTCAGAACGGTATTCGGCCCCGCTAAAGCGGATTGCGGGTTACAAGGCACCGCTGACTCCCCGCCTAGCACGGTCCGTCCGCGATCCTACCCTGCCGGGCATAGGATCGCGCCATCGGGATCCAGGTCGACACAGATTCCTTCTTCGTCATCGTCGTCATCGCCGCCCTCGCGGCAGTCACGGTGGCGATCGTGCCGAAACGGTTCGCGCCGCCGGTGGTGGTGCTGGAGCTGATGCTGGGCATCGTCGTCGGGCCGCAGGTGCTCGGCCTTGCCCACACCGACGAATTCATCGACTTCTTCTCCAACCTCGGCCTCGGCATGCTCTTCTTCTTCGCCGGCTACGAGATCGACTTCGAACGGATCAAGGGCAGGCCGATGAAGCTCGGCGCCTGGGGCTGGCTGCTCTCCGTCGCCCTCGCCTACGGGATCGGCGGCGCCCTGGCGGCGGCCGGGATCGTCGTCTCCTTCCTCTACACCGGCTCAGCGATGGCAACGACGGCGATCGGGACGCTGATCCCGATCCTGCGCGACAACGGCGAGCTGAAGACCAAGTTCGGCACCTACCTGCTGGCGGCCGGCGGCATGGGCGAGTTCGGCCCGATCCTGCTCGTCACCCTGGTCCTCTCGACCGCCAACCCCCTGCACGAGTCGGCGATCCTGCTCGCCTTCGTCGCCCTCGCCCTCGCCCTCGCGATGGTCTCGGTGCGGCTGGCCTGGCGCGGCTGGCCGGCGCTGGAGCGGACCTTTGAGTCGAGCAGCCAGCTGGCGGTGAGGATCACCGTCGTCCTCGTCTTCGGCCTGGTCCTCTTGGCCGGCAAGCTCGGCCTCGACATCCTGCTCGGCGGCTTCGTCGCCGGGATGATCACCCGCCTCGCCCTGAAGGGGCACGAGCTGCAGGTCTTCGAGTCGAAGCTGACCGCCGTTGGCTTCGGCTTCTTCGTGCCCTTCTTCTTCGTCACCAGCGGCATCGGCTTCAACCTCGATGCGCTCGGCTCGCTTGGCGCGATGCTCAAGCTCGTCATGTTCTTCGCCCTCTTCCTAATCGTCCGCGGGACGCCGGCGCTGCTGCTCTACCGCGACGTGCTCAGCACCCGCGACCGCGCCGCGCTCGCCTTTTACTCGGCGACCGAGCTTCCCCTCGTCGTCGCGATCACGACGATCGCGACCGAGACCGGCCACATGCGGACCTCGACCGCGGCGGGGCTGGTCGGGGCGGCGATGCTCTCGACCCTCGTCTTCCCCTTCGTCGGCCTCGCCCTGCGCAAGAAGACCGAGGCCGAAGCCACGAGCGGCGACGGCCCCTCCCCGGCTGCCGGGGAAGGCGCCGTCGCGCCCGCGACGAGTTAGCGGCGGACCAGCTTCAGGCTCTTGTAGACGGTCGCCTTGGCCTTGCCGGCCTTGACCGTCTCTTTGAACAGCAGCCGCTTGCGCTTGGCGACTTTCTGCAGCGCCTTCGGCTTCACCTTGAGCACGAACCGCTTCGTCTTGCCCTTGGCGATCTTCGCCTTGCGGGTCGAGGTCGCCGGCTTGTGCTTCTTCAACAGGCCCTGCAGCGTGGTGCGGCAGGCGGTCCCGACCTTGGCCGGGCAGCGCACCTTGACCGTGATGCGGGTGCCCTTCAGGATCGCCGGCCCGATCAGGCTGCTGCCCTGGATCAGGCTGAACAGCTTGCTGTCGGTGAGGCTGCCGGCGCCGTTGCTCCCAGCGCCACCGCTGCCTCCGGTGCTCGCCCGCAGGACGACGTTGTCGTAGTCGGCGCTACCGGAGACCAGCACGCTGGTGCCGGTCGTGTAGCCGGAGTCGATCTTGAACTTGTAGCGATCGCCCATCGTCAGGCGGGCGGGATTCACCGCCACTCCAGCGACCGGTCCCCAGTTGCCAGACCCGGCAAGGGTCCCTTTGTCGATCAGCGTCAACGAGCCGCTGGGGGCGCTGACATCGACGAGCTGGACCGAGTAGGTGGCCGAGCTGCCCGCCACGGCGAGAAGCTGTTCGACATCGGCGCGGCGATCCATCGTGAACCTGACCGAGGTCGGCGCGTCTCCGCCGGCGCCCGAGTAGCTGAACTGCGGGCTTTCCCAGGTGCCGGTCGCGGTGCCGGCAACACCGAGCACGCCGACCACGCCGGTGAACCCGGTGCGGATGAAACCGGCGCCGGAGCCTCCCCCGGTCGTTTCGCGCGAGTTCGTGATCGTCGGGCAGAGCAGCGGCGGGATGCAGGAGCCGTCAAAGCTCGACGAGTTGGTCCAGCCACCATCACCGCTCTCAAAATCACGAGCCGCGGCACTGGGGGCGTATTCGCTGGCCGTGTTCGCGGCAGCCGCCACAGAGGCGGGCGCCAAGACGGCGCCGCAGCAGGCAACCACCGCAAAAACACAACGCAGGATTGGGGATCTCATCAGATGACTCCTTTCGATTGCGACACCGCGCAAAGTGCGGCATCGCACCGGAGCTACCCCTATGCCCCCGGCTCATCCCCAGCCTGGACGGATGCACGACGGCAAGGCCCGGGCGCAGGCACCACGCAGGCCCAGCGCTCCTCGTATGATCCGACGCCCAGGGCGCGTAGCTCAGTGGGAGAGCGCTCGCTTCACACGCGAGAGGTCGCTGGTTCGAAACCAGCCGTGCCCATAGCTCCAGAGGTAAAGAGGTCGCTACCCAGGGGTAAGTGAGGTTGGCCGCAAGCGGCCAACCCAGGATCCGACGCGCTCGGCGAAAATGCCAGCGGCCTCGTGAGGATCTAGCTCGACATCGGCCGGCCAACTGACCTCGGTTATTTCAATGCGCCCGACCTGGACTGGCAACAGGGCAGGAGAGCCCAGGGGGCGAAAGTTTGCGAGGACGGCGTGCTCCCTTTCCGCGGCGGCCGCAAAAGCCACCACCTCATATAGATCCGGCCTGCTCCAGGAATCACCACCGAGCTTGTACTTGACATCGCCCACGGCAAGAACATCACCGAAGACAAGGTCTGGACTGGCATTCATTTTGGAACCGCCGAATCGAAACTGCTTCTTCGTCACGGCCAGCTCGTCCGCGAAGCTCTCCCTCAGGATGTTCCGAATCCCAATCTCCACTGGCTTCGCTGTTCGAAACAAGAATCCCCAGCCCCGCCCCAACCCCGCACTGAGACTGCGCCCGGATGACTCAATCACCTCGCGAGCTAGGGTCGCGGCATCTGCATAGTGAGCGGTCGTTCGCTCCGCCCGCGCCGATAAGTCGCCGGGGCAGAATTCCCCCACTTCGTCCATGCGCTTGATCGCCCGAATCGCCCTGCGACGAGTCTTCTCTGGAAACGGCACGCCCGCAGCGACCACCTTCGCCGCTCCCAGAAGCAAGCGGTTAAGGGGGGTATCAAAATCGAAGGCCTCATACTCGCTAAAGACGGCGAGGCGGCCACGATAGAACAGGCGAGCCGAGTGCAGAGGTGACACACGGCCCCGGACGGACTTGAGTTCGCCCGTACGCTCGCGATATCCACGTGAAAGACCCTCCTCCAGAACGCGCTCAAGCGCAGTGACAAACCAGCGTGCGATGAGCTGTGCAAGATTCTCGTCCTCGCGGATAGAGGTTGGGCGCGGTGCCAGTCGCGGTAGGACGCCAGCTATTTCGACGAGATGAAGAAGGTGCCCCTGGGGGATCTTAGGCTTGACTACCAGCTGCATACGTGGAACAGCAACCATTCCGACTGAATCAACGACCGTCACCCGAGCGTGGTGGTCATCAATGCGGTTGACCCTGATCAGGGTGGCTCTTGAGCCCGAGATCGGATGCCCGAAGCGGTCGACACCCCGGGCGAGACTTTCACCCAGGGACAAGAGTGCCCTCTGCTGCTCAAGGTCGAGAGCAATCTCGGCCTCCTCGGACTCACGGACAACCTCGATCCGCGCCTCAGGTGTCAGGCCAGTACCTCTCTCGCTTGAACTCCTCGACTATGTCCTCCTGGTCGAAGAAGTAGTCATCCAACAGGGGCAGGATCTGACGAACCCAAACTCGTCGCAAGTCCTCCGCAGTGAAACTATCTCGCATGAAGTAGGACTGTCCGATGGTGTGGTGACGATCAAGCTTGCTGGTAAGGTCCGCATTGAGTCTGGCAAAGCCGTCAACTAGTCCGTCGACTGCATTGTCCCGGCCCGCCGCCATATAGAACCGCTCGAGAGCGTTAGCGCTCGCGGTGCACTCAAAGATGTCGAAACGACGCCTAAGAGCAATGTCAATGCTACGGATGCTCCGATCGGCAGTGTTCATCGTTGCGATGATCTTGAGGTTCTTCGGCAGTGAGAACGCTGGCGTTAGCTGCAGGTCGATCTCCTTGTTTCGATACTCAAGGAGATAGAGCAGCTCGCCGAAGACCCGAGGGATGTTCGCTCGGTTCATCTCATCGACGATCAAGACATGAACGTCGTCAGTCTTTTCGGCCGCCTTCGCGATTCGGCGGATAATCCCCGCCGTCTTCTCGAATGAGATCGCGCCGCCGTCCGAGACCACCGGCCGAAGGCCCTCAACGAACTCCTCATACCCATAGCTCGGATGAAGCTGCACGATCCTTACCCGCATCGCCTGGTCCTGTGTTACGTACCTCGCAATTCGCTCGGCGATCCAGGTCTTGCCCGTCCCTGGCGGTCCGGCAAGAATGAGCTGCCCTTTAGCGTCTAGGGACGCCAGCAGCTCGTCAAGGTCATCCTCAAACCACAGGGTCTGATCGGACAGCCACTTCTTATCAAGCGTCGGTACGCTAAGAGGCTCGTGCCCGCCGGGCAGAAACCGCTCATATACGAATAGAGGAGTGGTCTGGTTTGACAACGCCCCCTGCATCTTCTCCGGATCGGGATCGCTAGCTAGCGCGAGGCGACCAACAGGCCAGTCCGCGGGAAGTTCCTCGAAGCGCGAGAGACGGACAAAAAGATTGCAGGCCGCCTTCTCGTAGTACCCGGCCATCCGCTCCTCATCAACGACATCTGGATTGACCGAGATCTCCTCGAGCTGAGCCCGCGTGGCAGTGCCGTCGCCGTAAAGGAAAACCTGAGTCGGAATACCTGCGTCGAGCTGCTGCTCGACCTGTTCGAGCTTCCTTGCGCCGATTGGATGGGGATTGGTGCCGAACTTCCCCCACCACACTGAGCCATGCTGGTCGGCAACGGTGCGATGCAGCGACACAGTGTCGGACTCATATTCGGGGGACCACTTGAATAGAAGGTGAAGTGGCTCCAGCTCGGGATCGAAATTCAACCCTGCGGCGCTGGCGCGGTCCAGCGCGGAAAGCATTTCGACCAAATCTGCCTGGAGCGTATTATCGGCGGGAACGCCTCCAGCGTCATAGCGAACGGCATATGCGCTCGCTGCCTCGTACTTCGCCGGACGCCCGCCGGCCTTGCCGAGGCTAACCTGATCTCGTGGCGAGCCTAGGCCTGCCGCAGACATCAGGTCCCCTGCGCGCTTGCGCAGCGGTCCAAGCCCACCACGAACCTTTTCGGTGCCCTGATTGAGGGAAAGGAAGACAGCGGAACCGTCTGCTGCGAATAGGTAAACGGCGTAGACACCAGCCTGAGCGGTGCCAGTTGAACCAGGCGGGTGTATGGCCACCCACGGGACGTCGGCAGGAGTTCCAACACCGACCCCAAAGGTGATCGGCCGCCCAGAAGCAATGAGCCGCTCGATCGCAGCGGGCGCATCATTCGAAAGAAGTTTCGACACCTCTGGCCGATCTTCACCGCTTGCGACACAGCCAAGTACCTGTTCAAGGATTTCCTGCAGGCTGATCTGTGACCCGGCGCCGATGTTGTCAGCGGACACTTCAATCGGAAGGTTTGAGGCAAGCGAGCGCAGAATCTCTTTTGACTCAACTGGGATCCTTGCAACAGTCGGGGGGCGGTTCAGCCACTTGGCGATGCGCTCGAAAAGCTCCCGCGGATGCCCATCCGAAATCCACTCCGTGGGCCGGATGTGGTTCAGGACCTTTGGCAAGTCCGGACGATGCTGATAAGGACCAGCGACCTCGCCTACTGCGACAAGACCCTTATGGGACTTCAGTGGCATCAGCACGATGTCGCCAACCTGCATTGACATAAAATCTCGAATCTGCCCCTTGCTATTCGCAACACGGCCGGGGGAATCGCCTCTGTAAACAGTTTCAATGCGCACATCTATCTGATCCGAGGTAAGCCCTGAAAGATCTGGAAGATCCGACCATCCGATCCCACAGAAATCTTCGTCCAAGCACTGCTGCTCGGCTTCGCCCAGCTGGCCCGCCCGAATTAGCCAGACGCTGGCCGGTCTTTCTATCGGCTCCACTCGAAAGCCCAGCTCCTCCAGCTTTGAGGTGACTCGTGTTCCCCCGCGGATGTCAGTGCTGGTCAACGGCTCCTCATCGGGGTGCTCGAAACCGTGCGCCACGCCTGCGATCGCCTTCGATGGATACCGTTCGTCGTCGCGCACGACCACGAACGTGGTCGACGGGCCAAAGCCATGTTTTTCGAGAAATACCGCTTCTCCGAGACGATCGAATTCATCCATCGCCGCCTCAACAGCATCCCGAGAAGTCAAGTCCACCAGGCCCACCGTTTACCCCTTTCGAGTTTCTAGCCCGCTACAAGCCTTTCAAACAATGGGGTAGGCGTGACTAAAGGGGCCAGGCCCTAAACCCTCACAACCCGCAACGGCGAGTGCGCGCCGGCGATCTTCTCGTAGTCGCCATCCTGAGTGACGACGGGCAGGCCATGCTCGACCGCGGTTGCGGCGATTAAAGCGTCGGTGAGCTTGACCGTGCGCTGGGCACCAGCCGCACGGCAGTCGGCGACCAGGCGAGCCCAAGTGACCATGATCGCCTCGCTAATCGGAATGGGGTCGGCTGCGCGAGCCAGAGACAGCGTGTCTGCGCGGCGGGCACGAATGTCGTCATCGACAGCGTTCAGCACCCCGAGCTGGAGCTCTCCGATCGTCACCACTGAGACCGCGACCCGGCCGGGGAGTTCACCCAGCGGCCGCTCGTCCTCTCGCGCGATAAAAACCGAGGTATCGAGTAGACCAGCGCCCGGGGAGCTCACAGCTCGTCCAGTGTTTCGCCGGCGAGAGAATCGAGCTCAGCCCCCAGCGCTGGATCGGCAGCGCGATCGGCGAGCTGCTCGCGCAGATGGGCACCGCTGAGCCAGCGGGTGCGCTGACCGTGGGGCACGATGTCGGCAGTCGGCTCTCCGTTCACGGTGAGCACAACCCGCTCTCCCGACTTCACGGCATCAATCACGTGAGCTGTCCGGTTGCGCAGGTCGCGGACCCCTATCTCCATGTGCGACACCGTAGCACGGAGGGAGGATGAGGTTGGCGCGCGCTTTCTCAACGAACTGCTCTAGACCGAACACTTCGACAACGCCACCCGCCGTCATCCACGCGGCCCCGTACTCAATTAGCTCTCCTTCATACCCATGGGCAGCAAGCGCTATGGCCACAAGCGCCTCGTCGAGCGCCTCGTCGTAGTACTTGGAGCCAGCGAGCCACTGGAAGTGATCGATTAGGTCGACGCGATAAATCATCTCCCCACGACCCTAGGAACCTTCAGTTCAAAAGTGGCGCGCAGAATGTAAAAACTTTGAGGCGTCGGTGCGTCAGCTTTCCGGGCCCATGTCGAGCTCCAGATGTTCAACCTCGTCCTCGGTCAGGGCATCTGAATCCTCGGACAGCAGCTCCCCCACTAGCGCCAGGACGTCGATCGCGGATGGGTCTGGGGTCGGATCGCCAGTGGCTTCTGCCAGGCGGGCTGCCGATAGGTAGGTGAGGCGGACGGCCTGGATTACTAGGACGCGGCGGAGGCCGTCGGAGACCTCGCCGCGCTCGCGGGCCACTGCGGCCAGGCGGGAGATGGTCTCGGCGCGGCGGGCTATGCGGACGTCGGGGTGGCGGCGCTCGTCGTTGGGCTCGTTGGCGACGAGGGGGAAGCGGAAGGACTGGGGCAGCTCGACGATTGGCGAGACGGGCGGGATCTTCTCGTTCAGGATCGCGCGGAAGCGGGACTCTTTGATCGCCTTCACGTAGGCGGAATACTCGACCTGGTCGAGCCTGGGCTGGGTGATGTCTTTGGGCTGGTTCTCCAACTCCCAGAGCGGCCACATCTCCAGCTCGGCCACCTCGAAGATGTCGAGCACTCGCATCGCCACCGCATCGGTGCGCTGGTTGGTCAAGTGGCGGCGGATGCGGGTGCGCAGGCGCTCGTTGGTCTGGCCGACGTAGATCGGCTCGCCGTCGTAGTCGTAGAAGGCGTAGACGCCAAACCTGGCATTACCGGCAACCAGGCCGTCGTCGTCGGCCTGGTTGAGCGCGACCTCGAGCAAGGTGCGGAACTCGCGGACCTGGGGCGAGGGCAGGTCGCTGCGGCGCGGCCGTGCCATCAACCCGCCAGGGCGAGGGGCGCAGGCGAGGCGGCAGCCGCGGGCGCCACGTAGTGCTGGCAGAGCCAGCCGATCACCGGCACGCAGACGGCGTCGCCGAACCCGAAGAGCGCCTGGTTGCCGCGCCTGCCATCGAGGCTGAAGGACGGGGCCCCCATCAGCCGCGCGTATTCACGGGGGGTCATCCACCGCACCCGCACCTCTCCGCCCCCGGCCTCGACCAGGGCCTGCTTGCTCGACCCGCCCCGCGCCGTCCGCAGGCAGCCGGCGATCCCGTCGGCCCTGATCTCCCAGACCGCGACGTTATTGCGGGTGCGCCGGTAGGCGGTCCGCCAGGCCATGCGCTTGCCCTGCTTCAGCGCCTCCAGGCGGGCGGACTGGATCGGCGAGAGCGAGGCGACGAAGCGCTCGAGGCGGGCGGCGTCCCACCACTTGCCGTCACCAGCGGTCAGGCGCTCGACCACCTTGCTGAGGTCGAGCGGGCCGGCCGGCAGCGGCGGCAGCATGCGCGCGTGCAGCCTTGCCTCAGGCAGCTCTTCGGCAAAGCGGCGCACCCACTGCGGCCGCTGGGAGAAATCCCCAACCCGATCCTCGGGTCCCAGATCGGCAAGCCCGACGATGAACATGCGGGGCCGGCTCTGGGCGACGAAGTGGCGGGCGTCGATCGCCATCAGGTCGCAGGAGTAGCCAAGCCGGTTGAGCTCGGTCACGGCACAGCGCAGATCGCGCCCGCCGTGGCTGGAGGCAAAGCCGAGCACGTTCTCGAGGAGCACGACCGAAGGGCGGCGGTCCCCCATGTCCTCCAAGACACGGGCGAACTCCCAGAACATGCTCGACCCGCCCTCCTCGTCGCGCGGCGCGCCCGCCTCGCCGAGGCCACGGCGATTCCCGGCGAGGGAGAGATCGGTGCAAGGAAAGGAGGCGGTGGCAATGTCGATCTCCGGCAGCGAGTCCCCCTCGATGTCGCGAACGTCGTCGAGCACGAACTCGTCGCCGCCGAAGTTGGCGACGTACATATCTCGCTTGTCGGGCTCAATATCGTTGGCCCACACGGTCTTGACATCTCCTGACTCCAGGCCAAGCCGCATGAGGCCAATGCCCGCGAAGAACTCGGCAGCGCGCAGGGGGCTCATGAGGGTCAAACGGTAGTCGTGGAAGCGGACAGGGCAGCGCGCACCAGATCGACCGCCTGCTCGACCGGCTCGTGCTCCCAAATCCGCACCACCTGCCATCCCGCGGCCGTCAGCGCGGCGGTAATCCGCTCGTCGCGCTCGCGGTTGCGACCGAGCTTGGCCTCCCAGTAGGGACGGTTGCGCGCCGGCATCCGGCCGTGCTCGGGACACCCATGCCAGAAGCAGCCGTCGACGAAGACGGCGACCCGCCGCCGGGTGAAGACGATGTCCGCCTTGGTCCGAACCTTTCCGGCACGGACGACGAAGTCTTTGCGATAGCGCAGCCCGGAAGCGTGCAGCGCGCGCCGCAGCTTCAGCTCGGGCACGGTATCGACCCTCCGGTTGCCCTGCATCGAGCGACGGGTCGCAGGGCTGGAGGCTGGCGGCGTCTGCGGCAGCCTGGTCAGTACCCCGGGCCCATCTTCATCTGTTTGCGCTCGGCAGGATGGGCGCCACCCTTTTTCTCCAGCGTCGCGCAGGCCGTGGCGATGTCTTCGGAGAGGCGGTCCACCTGCTGGCGGCTGAGCGTCTCCTTGGCCAGGGCGCGCATGATTTTGACCTCCTGGGCGTTGGGAGGCATGGTGTAGGCGGGGACCATCCAGCCGCGCTCGGCCGAGAGCTGCCAGGCGACGTCGAACTCGTCGTAGTTCTTGCCGGGGAGCAACTTGAAGGCGACCAGCGGCAGCTGCTCGTGCTCGGCGCCGATCACTTCGAAGTCGCCGCTCGCCTCCAGGTAGCCGGCCAGGGCGCGGGCGTTCTCCTCCATCGCTTTCATGATGTAGGTGTAGCCCTCGCGCCCGAAGCGGACGAAGTTGTAGTACTGGGCGAGGACCATCGAGGCGCCGGTGGAGAAGTTGAGGGTGAAGGTGGCGTCGGTCTTGCCGAGGTAGTTCTCGTAGAAGACAAGGTCCTCGGCGAGGTCGGAGGACTCGCGGAAGACGAGCCAGCCGATCCCCGGGTAGACGAGCCCGAACTTGTGGCCGGAGACGTTGATCGAGCGCACCTGCTCGAGCCGGAAGTCCCACTCCGAGTCGGGGTAGAGGAAGGGCCAGACGAAGCCGCCGCTGGCGGCGTCGATGTGGAGCGGGACGTCGAGGCCCTTCTCGCCCTTGATCTCGACCAGCAGCTTGTTGATGCCGACGATGTCATCGGCGTGGCCGGTGAAGGTGGTGCCGAGCACGGCGGCGACGCCGATCGTGTTCTCGTCGATATGGGGCTCGACGTCGTCGGGGCCGATCACGTACTTGTTCTCCTGCAGCGGCACGATCCGCGGTTCGACATCGAAGTAGCGGCAGAACTTTTCCCAGACCACGTGGACGTCGCCGCCGAAGATCAGGTTCGGCTTGTCGGTCGGCTTGCCATCGGCCTCGCGGCGCTTGCGCCATTTCCACTTCAGCGAGAGGGCGCCGAGCATGATCGCCTCCGAGGATCCCTGGGTGCGGGTGCCAGTCGTCTCGCCCGGAGCGTGGAAGAGGTCGGCCAGCATCCGCACGCAGCGCTGCTCGATCTCGGCCGAGATCGGATACTCGGCGTGGTCGATGAAGTTGCGGTAGAGGTTCTCGGCGATGATCCGGTCGGCCTCGGGCTCCATCCAGGTCGTGACGAAGGTCGCCAGGTTGCGCTGCGGGTCGCCCTCCAGCGCCAGATCCTCGCCGAGCAGCCGCATCGCGTCCTTGGACTCCATCCCGGCCGCGGGGAACTCCTTGTCGGGGGCGGCTTCGGTCAGGAAGCGATTGCCGAAAAGCTTGGATGCGGCGTCGCCGCCGTTGTCTGGTTTGGTCATTGGTCCACGCTATCGTGGATCGTCCAGGGCGCAACTAGCGAAAGGATCAGGTTGAACGACGCAGAGCTGAGTGAGATGGGCCCGATCGATTACCTGCTGATCGAATGGCCAGGGCGACAGCCGACCGGGGAGGCTGCGCCGCACATCGTCGACCTCGTCGACCGCGGCCTGATCCGGATCCTCGACATCGCCTTCATGGCCAAGGCCGAGGACGGCTCGGTCGCCGCCCTGGAGATATCCGACCTCGGGGGCGAGATCGAGGCCTTCGCGATCTTCGAGGGAGCCTCTTCCGGGCTGCTCTCCGAGGAGGACCTCGGCGAGGCGGCCGAGGCGCTCGCCCCCGGCACCTCAGCCGGCCTGCTCGTCTTCGAGAATCGCTGGGCAGCGCCCTTTGCCACCGCCGTGCGAAAGTCGGGCGGCCAGCTGGTCGCCAGCGGACGCATCCCCATCCAGGCCGTGATCGCCGCGCTCGACGCGGCCGACGCGGCGTCCTGAGAAAAGGAGACCACCATGCCAGGACTACTTCGAGGAGTTGCGCGGACGGCAGCCATCGCCGGCACCGCGACAGCCGTCAGCAACCGCGTTTCCCGCCGCCAGGGCCAGCGCTGGGCCCAGCAGGAAGAACAGCAGTACGCGCAGCAGGCCCCGGAAGCCGCGCCCGCCCCAGCGGCGCCCGCCGCTGCTGGCGAGTCGATGATCGACCAGCTCAAGGAGCTGGGCGAACTCAAAAGCCAGGGGATCCTCACCGAGGAGGAGTTCGCGGCCCAGAAGGCCAAGCTGCTCGGGGCCTAGGCGATGAACGACGACTGGCGCCTGCAGGTCGGCTTTGAGAAGGAGGGGCTCGCTGACTCGCTGATCGAGCATCTCGATGCCCGTGAGCTCGAGCACGACCTCAGCGACGCTTTCCACGATCGGGTCATCGTCAGCCGCGAAGGTGCTCAGGTCTTCCTCTATACGGGGACGCGCGAGCAGGCAGAAAGCGCCCGCGGCGTCGTCGTCTCGCTGGCGCAGAAACATCAGTGGAAGCTGGCGGCGGAGCTGAAGCGCTGGCACCCGACGGCTGAGGAGTGGCAGGACCCCGACATCCCCCTCGCCGATGACGAGGCCTCGCGCAAAGCCGAGCACGAAGAGCTGATAGCAGACGAGCGCGAGGAAACCGAGGCGCGGGGTCGTCCCGAATTCGACGTCCGGGTTGACCTCGCGTCGCGCCATGACGCCGAGCGGTTCCAGCAGCAGCTGCGAGCCGAGGGCCTCCCAGCCGTGCATCGCGGCAAGTACCTGCTGGTAGGCGTCACGGACGAGGACGCAGCCAAGGCTCTTGCCGAGCGGCTGCAGGCGGAGGCGCCTCCCGGCAGCGAGGTCAAGGCCGAGGGAACCTGGCAGGTCGCATATGGCGAGCGGCCCGCCAACCCTTTCTCGATCTTCGGCGGGCTCGGCGGCTGAGAAGCGCCCGGATTCACCCGGCGCCGCATCGAATGCTTTGCGCCGGGTACTAGAGGAGAGATGAGACGCGCGCCAGGGCTGCTGCTCGCCATGCTGCTCCTCCTTGCCTGGGCTCCGGCCGAGGGGAGCGCTGCCGCCGAGAACCCGCCATCGCCGCCGAGCTGCGCCGAAGGGCCGGCCACGATCGGTGAGACGACCTTCGGCACGCCCTGCGCCGACGTGATCGTCGTCCCGCCCGGAGTGGAGACGGTCAAGGGTGGCGGTGGCAACGACCTGATCGTGCCCGCGGCGACCTCGGCCAGCGCTCCCTGTCCCGAAGGCTGCCGGCTCGGGGTCGGCAGCCAGACCTACGAAGGCGGCCCCGGCAACGACATCGTCTTCGGCGAACGCGGCGACGACATCCTCCGCGGCGGCGAAGGGAACGACCGCCTCTACGGCGGGATCGGCGACGATCTGCTCGAAGGCGGCCCCGGCAACGATGTCCTCTCCGGCGGCTTCGGCGCCGACGGCATCGACGGCGGGCCCGGCAACGATTACGTGCGCGGCGACGGGACCCAGGACGAAATCGTCGACACCGGGCCGGCCTCGGACGTCGACACGCTGAGCTACTCGACCGGCATCGCACCCGGCTTCACCAGGAACCTGCCCGACGCGAACCCCAACTTCCCGGCCAAAGGCGGCGAGCGTGGCGTCTACCTCGACCTCGGCGCGAACATCGCCGATAACGGCGTCGCTCCCAACGGCGGCGGCGTCGACCAGATCGAAGGCGCCGATTTCGAGCGCATCATCGGCTCGCCCTTCTCCGACTACATCGTCGGCGACAAGCCGGGCCAGCAGATCTACGGCGGTGGCGGTGGCGACGTGCTGGTCGCGGGCGGCGCAGGGACCACCCTCAACGGAGGGGCCGATGGCGACAACTGCGTCGGCGGCACGACAGCCGTGAGCTGTGCGACGACGACGGCCGGCGGCGCAGTGACCCCACGCGACACAACTAAAGCCAGCGTCGGCCTGATGACCTCGGGAGAACCAGGCGAAGCCCAGGCCTACCTGCTCGGCGGCAGCGGCAACGACGCCGTCAGCCTCGCCTACTTGCCCTCGTCGCTGACCTTCACGCTCAGCGAAGGCGCCTTCGACCCGAGCCCGTCGGCCGCCGCCGGCTGCAACGTAGAAAGCCCGACGAAAGCTGTCTGCCCCCTGGCCGGCCCACTCGACTCGGTCCTGATCGCCGGGCTCGAAGGCAACGACACGCTGGCGGCGAACGGGCTGCCGGCGACCACCTCGCTGATGCTGCTCGGCGGCGCCGGCGACGACACCGAGGTGGGCGGTGAAGAAAGCGACGACACCCTGGTCGACGGGCCAGGCGCCGACTCGCTCCACGGCCTCGGTGGCGACGACGCCCTGCTCAACAACGAAGGCGCGGACCAGGTCTTCGGCGAAGGCGGCAACGACCTCTTCCTTTCCAACTCGATCTGCAACGGGGACCTGCTCTCTGGCGGCGAAGGCCGCGACAACGCCTCTTGGGCCAAGTTCGGCGAAGGGGTCGACGCCCGCCTCGACCTGGGCCAGGCCGGGCGCCCGAGCCCTGGCGGCGCGCCCCAGTGCAGCGGCGGCTCGCTCGACGCGATCGACACCGTCGAGGATCTCGAGGGCAGCAGCTCCGCCGACACCCTCTACGGCGACGCCGGGCCCAACCAGCTGCTCGGCCACCTCGGCCCCGACACCTACTTCAGCGGCGCCGGCGAAGACTCGATCCTCGCCAACGCCGGCGACTTCGACCCCGTCATCGACTGCGGCGACGACATCGACACCGCGTTCATCGACCACCCCCAGTACGGCGATGTCGCCGCCGCCGACTGCGAGAACGTGTTCGAAGCCGATCCCAACAACTTCCGCACCAGCACCAGGCTGCGGCCGGCGATCGCGCCAAAGCCGGCGCCAGTCGACACGAAGCCGCCGCGAACGAGGATCACCGCCCATCCGGCAAAGCTCGTCCACACCCGCAAAGCGAGGCAGCGGGTCGTCTTCCGCTTCACCTCGAACGAGCGCGGCTCGCGCTTCCGCTGCAAACTCGACCGCAAGCCCCTCCGCGCCTGCACCTCGCCGCGGGCCTACGTAGTTGGCCTCGGCAAGCACACGGTCCGGATCGTCGCGATCGACCCGACCGGCAACGTCGACCCGACCCCGGCGCTGTTTCACTTCCAGGTCATCCGCCGCCGCTAGGCGCCTCGCAAAGCCCGGCAAGCTGAGCGGCTACCGTCCCAGAGATGAGCTCCCGCCTGCGCCTCAGCGTCCTCGACCAGACCCCGGTCTCGGAGGGGTCGACCTCGGCCGAAGCGCTGCGCAACTCGATCGATCTGGCTGAACTGGCGGACCAGCTTGGATACCACCGCTACTGGGTCGCCGAGCACCACGGTGGCGGGCTCGTCGCCGGCCCCTCGCCAGAGGTGCTGATCGGCCCGATCGCCGCGGCGACCAGCCGCCTGCGAGTGGGCAGCGGCGGCGTCATGCTGCCCCACTACAGCCCGCTCAAGGTGGCGGAGAGCTTCGGCGTCCTCTCCGGCCTCTACCCGGGGCGGATCGACCTCGGGATCGGCCGCGCCGCCGGCACCGACCCGATGACGACGCACGCGCTGCAGCGCGACCGCTCGCAGCCGCCGCTGGACGACTTCCCTCAGCAGCTCGACGAGCTGCTCGGCTACTTCGAGCGCAGCTTCCCCGCCGACCACCCGCTCGCCCGCCTCGCCGACTCCCTCCCCGGCAACCCCGAGGCCCCGGAGACGTGGCTGCTCGGCTCCTCCGAACAGAGCGCGATCTGGGCCGGCGAGCTCGGCCTGCCCTACGCCTTCGCCGACTTCATCAACCCGCGCGGCGCGGCCAACGCCGAGGTCTACCGCAGCAACTTCGACGCCGACAAGCGCATCGCCGAGCCGCGCATCGCCGTCGCCGTCCGGGCAATCGTCGCCGCCGGCGAGGAGGAGGCCGAGCTGCTCTCGACCAGCTGGCGCATGGCTTTCGACCTCTTGCGGCGCGGACGCCTGATCGCGGTCCCGCCGCCGGAGAAAGCGCAGCGCTACTTTGAGCTGCACCCGGAGGAACGCGAAGGCGGCGGCGGGCGGCGGCGCCTGACCGGAACGCCGGCGCAGGTCCGCGCCGACATCGAGGAGACCGCCGCCGCCTACGGCGCCGAGGAGGTGATCGTGGTGACGATCACCCACGACCACCTGGCTCGGCGGCGCTCATACGAGCTGCTCGCCGCCGAGTTCGGCCTCTGCTAGCGCAGCTTCTTCCTCAGCGTCAGCGACTTGGTCTGGGTGCCGCCCGTGCCGCTGGCCGGAGTGAAGGTGATCTTCGCCTTCACCTTCACCTTGCCGTTGGCCTTCAGCTTCTTCAGCTTCTTGCCCTTGGCCTTGACCGTCAACTTCACATTGCCCTTGGTCGTCGCGGTCCGTTTCGCCGTGCGCTTGACGAGGCTCTTGCCGGTGAGCTTGAGCGAGCCGGCGCCCGGCACGGTCACAGTCAGCAGCGCCGTGCCCTTCTTCTTCTTCAGGCTCGCCTTGCCGAGCTTGAAGAGCGCCACGGTGGTGCTCGTCTGCGCCGTCGATCCGGCGGCGTTTTTGGCGCTCACCTGACAGCTGTAGTTGCCCACTCCGGTGGGGACCACCGAGCTGGTGCTTGCGCCCAGGACCGGCTGGCCATTGCTGAGCCACTGGGTGGCGAAGGCCTGGGGGGCGTGGAAGAGGAAGGAGCCGAGCAGGTCCGCTTCCCAGGTTCCCTGCGTACAGCTGAGGGTGGCGCCCGGGGCGGAGCCGGTGGCCGTGATCGCTGGCGCGCCGGTGCCGACCGGAGCTTTCAGCAAGGCCGGAAAGGAGGGGCTACTGGTTGTAGCCCCTGTGCTGACCACGTCGCCACCGCCCCCGGTGTTGTTGACGTTGGCGAAGGAGATCGAGGTCCCGCTTTCCTTGCCCCAGTAGACCTTCCCTGCGACAGGGTCGACTGCAACCCCCTCTGGCGTGCCGAGCGTCGCTCCTGTGGTGACGAGCAGGCCGCCATTGCTGCCACTGAGGTTGGCGAAGCCGATGCTGTTGCCATTTGCCCAGAAGATCTGCCCAGTCGCCTTGTCGATCGCGAGGCCAGCAGGAGCAGCCAAGAATCCAGCGCCAATCGGCAGCTGTCCGCCTGCGCCACTGCCGTCGAGGTTGGCGAAGCCGATCGTGTTGTTGGTCTCGTTGGCCCAGTAGATCTTGTTCGCGGCGGGGTCGATGGCCACTCCCCAAGGACCGCTCAACGTAGCGCCGGTGGTCGACAGCTGTCCGCCTGCGCCACTGCCGTCGAGGTTGGCGAAGCCGATCGTGTTGTTGGTGTTGTTGGCCCAGTAGATCTTGTTCGTGGCGGGGTTGATCGCGACTCCACGCGGCCCGCTGAGGGTCGCACCGGTGGTCGGAAGGACTGCGGCGCCCGAACCATCGAGGTTGGCGACGGCGATCGTGTTGTTGGTCTCGTTGGCCCAGTAGATCTTGTTCGTGGCGGGGTTGATCGCGACTCCACGCGGGTTGCTGAGGGTCGAGGCGGTAATCGGAAGATCGCCACCCCCGCCCCCGGCAAGCCCTGCGAAGGAGATCGCGTCAGGGGTTCCGTGGTTGGTCCAGTAGACGCTGTCGGCAGCCTGCGCCACTGACGAGAGCAGAAGCGATGAAAGGACGACGGCAACCGCTGTCGCCCCCAGGGCCCGAAGTTTGCGCACGATCGTAATCTCCCTTTCGATAAGTCTTGCCGGTACAAGTTTGTGCAGGAATGCACGCTATTGGAGCTGTCGATGGCTGTCAAACCGCCAAGCAAACGGCTCGACGGCTCAGCTCGCCAGCTCTGGGATGTGGCGCTCGACGTGGGTCGCGATCGTTTCTCGCACCCACTTCTGGGTCTGTGAATCGGCCATCCGGTAGCGGCCGAGCAGCATCGCCTGGTCGTCGAGCGGCAGGCCGGCTATCTCCCAGCGAACCGCGAGGCGCTCGAAGAGCAGCTCGGTGCGGCGGCGCCAGGCGTCCTCGAGCGAGGCCGCGTGGCTGGCCGGCGGCTCGCCGATCTTGGCGATCGTGCCGCTGCTTAGCGATTGGCGCAGGCTGAGGACGTTGCCCTCGGCGTCGGTGTAGTCGACAGCCGGGGACTTCTGCTGCTTGAGCCGCTTCTTCTTGCGCTTTGCCATCGGCCGCAAGTCTGCCAGCCGCCGCCGCGAGGCTCAGGCGAGAGCGTCGATCTTGGCCGCAAGTTCGAAGTCGGCCACGGTCAGCCCGCCCTCGGAATGGGACGACAGGGTGACCGTGACCTTGTCCCAGGAGATCTCCAGGTCTGGGTGGTGGTTCATCGCCTCAGCCGGCTCGACCAGGCTCTCGACGAACTTGACCGAGCCGACAAAGTCGCCGCGCTCAAAGGTCTTGGCGATCGCCTCGCCGGAGCGCTGCCAGCCCGATGTCTCGGCCAGACGCGCATCGATCTCGGACTCAGCCAACAGTGCCACCAGCCCGATTATGCTGGCCCTGGGCCCTGAGCACAATGAACGACTCCATTCCCACCCTCTGGCAGATCGATATCTCGCACTACAGCGAGAAGGCGCGCTGGGCGCTCGCCTACAAGGGCGTCAGCCACAAGCGCCGCGGAGCGCCGCCGGGAGCGCACATACCGGTGGCGATGTGGCTGACCCGCGGCGAGCAGCAGACCTTCCCGGTGCTGGTGCTGGAGGGCCGCAACGTCGGCGACTCGACCGCGGTCATCGCCGCCCTCGAGGAGCGCTATCCCGACCCTCCCCTCTACCCCGCCGACCCCGAGCAGCGCAGCCGCGCCCTGGCGCTGGAGGACTTCTACGACGAGGAGCTTGGCCCGCACACGCGCCTGCTCGCCTTCAACGCCCTGATCGGCGATCCCGAGCGCTTCGGCGAGATCGCCGTCGCCACCCTGCCCGAGCCGATGCGGCGTGCAAAAGGGCTGGCCGGCGCCTACGCCCGCTTCTACACCTCGACCCGCTTCGGCGCTGACGGCGAGGCCGCCGCCGCGCAGTCGCGAGCCAAGGTCCTGGCCGGGCTCGACCGCCTCGATGCCGAACTCGCCGCCGCCGACGGCGACTACCTCGTCGGCGACTCGTTCAGCGTCGCCGACCTCACCGCCGCCGCCCTCTTCTACCCCCTGGTCGGGCCCGACCAGGGGCCGAACCCAGGCAGCACGATGCCACAGCCATTTGAAGAATTCCGCGAGCCGCTCAAACAGCGGCCCGGATACCAGTGGGTCGAAGAGATGTTCCGCCGCCACCGGGTCCCCGACGGGGCCGCGGCAGTCGCCCAGCCCGCCTGACCGGGTCAGCCGCCGATCGGCGCTCGGGGGTTCGAGCCCCAGAAGACGATCGTGCCGAGCATGCCGATGATGTGGACGAGGATGATGTTGACCACCATCGACTGAGCCGTGGCCGTGCCGACGCCCACCGGTCCCCCCGACGCTGTGTAGCCGTAGTAGCAACCGACCAACACGATCGCTGTCGCCATCACCATCCCCTTGATCAGGCTGAAGACCACGTCGGGCGGGCTCTGGTACATCC
Organism: uncultured Conexibacteraceae bacterium; assembly: GCA_964401995.1. GTDB lineage: Bacteria > Actinomycetota > Thermoleophilia > Solirubrobacterales > 70-9 > DATCBF01. The sequence continues at coordinate 69,969 of CAYOAP010000013.1, forward strand.
AGAAGATCAATAAGTAGCCGCCGGAAGAGACGTCGCCGACCTGTTTGACCACCGCCAGGTAGGCCGCGAGGTAGACGATTCCGATTCCCACCAGATAGAGGAACGGGATCGCGATCCAAGCGCCCAAGAGGCGGGTCGCGGCCAGGAACGTGACCGGCTGGATCCCCATCACCTCGAGCGCGTCGATCTCGTCGGAGATCCGCATCGCCCCGATCTCGGCGACGATCCCGGTCCCGACCTTGGCAGAGAGGATGTAGCCGAAGGCATAGGGCAGCGCCTCGCGCAACCCGCAGTAGGCCGAGAAGAGGCCGGCCAGGGAGGGGGCGCCGACGGAGCGGTTGAAGTAGGCGCCCTGCAGCCCGCACTGGAGGCCGATGATGAAGACGAAGGCCCAGATGATCAGGGCCGAGCCGAAGATCAGGATCCCGGCCTGGCGCAGGCTCTCGCCGAAGAATTTGAAGACCCGGCCCGAGTAGACCTGGCCCGCGACCTGGGCGCCGAAGCGGACGATCTCGCCGAAGGAGTCGAGCCAGTTGCGGGGGACGTCGAGCCAGCCGATCATCGGATCGCCTGCAGGTCGGGGTTGGTCGCGAGCAGGATCGAGGTGACGACGAACTGGAAGAAGAAGACGGCGACGAGGGCGATCACCACCGCCTGGTTGACGGCGCGGCCGACCCCGGCGGCGCCGCCCGACGCCGACATCCCCTTGTAGGAGCAGACGATGGCGATGATCGCGCCGAACATCGTGCACATCAGGACCGAGGCCCAGATATCGGTGACGGTGGCGTTGGAGAAGAGCGTCGCGAAGAAGCCGCCGAGCGACTGGTGGTAGAGGAGCTCGGCGGCGATGCCGGCGGTGAGGCCGAAGACGATCGCGAAGATGTCGAGCAGGCTGGTGACGATCATCAGCGCCAGGAAGCGCGGCACGACCAGGTTCTTGATCGGGTCGACGCCGAGCACCTGCAGGGCGTCGAGCTCCTCGCGGATCTTGCGGGCGCCGAGGTCGGCGGTGATCGCGGTGCCGGCGACGCCGGCCACCACCACGGCGGTGACCAGCGGCCCGATCCAGCGCACCGCGGTGACGATGAAGAACCCGCCGAGCCGGTCGAGCGCGCCGAAAAGCGAGAGCACTCCCGCCGCCTGCAGGCCGGGAGCGCCCAGGTTGAGGGCGAAGGTGGAGATCGTCAGCGGGAACCAGGAGAGTTTGAGCACGAAGAGGAACTGCCAGACCAGCTCCTCGCCGTAGGGATAGGGGCCCCGAATCGCGGAGACGATCGTCTTCGCGGTGAGGATCACCATTTCCCCGGTCTCGACGAACATCGATTTGGCGGGGGCGAACCCGCGCTCTAGGACTCTGCTCGCCACCAGCTCATCGCCCTGAGCAGCGAGCCCCCGCCCGCGTTTTCGGGAGCGGGCGACTCCGCGCTCCCGCTCTTGCCCTTGAGCCGATCGCGGGCCTTGCCTTCGCGCCGCACCCGCTCCTCCGCCGCCCGCTGGGCGGCGGAGAGCTGGGCGATCAGCGTGTCTCGGGTCTGCTCCAGCTCTTCGACCCCGGCCACATGGGCCTCAGCCCGCAGCCGCGCGGTCGGCAGCTCGCGCGGCAGGTCGCGGGCGTAGGAGGCAAGCTCGGCCTCGAGCCTTCCGATCTGGCGTCGCAGCTCGTGGCGGACCTCGATCACCTCGCTCGCCTCGGCGAAATTCGGCATCTCGGCCGGAAGCTCTGCGGCCGCCCCCTCCCCGAGGGCGCCCGGCATGCTGGCGACAGCCATCGCCACTATCGCCAAGTCGCGCGGGCTGAGCCCGGCGTCGCGGGCGCGTTGCATCGCCTCGGTCGCGATCTCCTCCAGCCGCGGCGAAGCCTCGACATCAGCGGCGACAAAGGTGCCCTGCCCCTGGCGTGAAGAGACCAGGCCCTCATCCTCAAGGTTGGCGTAGACCGCCCGCACGGTGTTGACGTTGACCCCAGCCCACTCGGCGAGGCGGCGGAAGCTCGGCAGCCGCTCGCCGGCGGCGAGCTGGCCGGTCGCGATCAGCGCCCGCAGGCGCCAGGACAGCTGCACGCTGACCGGCAGCTCATCGCCGGGATCGATCGAGAAGGGCGTCCGTGGACGCCCAGCGGCAGTCTTCTGCTGTACCACTGTTTTACACAGTAGCCCGCTTAACTGTTCTAGTCAAGCAGCACAGTTGAGCCGCTCACATCTAAGGTGTGAGAACGATCTTCAGCGCTTCGCGTTGGTCGTAGAGCTCATAGGCGGCAGCCGCGTCATCGAGCTTCATGTGATGGGTGACAAGCGGCGCCGGGTCGAGGATCCCCGCCTCCATCATCGCCAGCACCCGGTCGACGTGGGCGATCACGTTGGCGAGGCCGAGTCGCAAGGTCAGCCCCTTGAGCCAGGCAAGGCCGAGCGGAACCTCGCCCTTCCCCGCGTAGGCGCCGATGCCGGAGACGGTGCCGGCATCGCGGGCAAGGCTGACCGCCATCGCCAGCGGGCCGGGGTCGCCGACCGCGTCGACGACGACATCGACGCCGCGACCCTCGGTCGCCGCCCGCACCGCCCGCTTGGGCTCGTCCTCGCTCAGATGCAGCGGCGTCGCGCCGAAGGACTTCGCCATCTGTAGCCGCTGCTCGACGCTGTCGACCGCGAAGACCTGGGAGGCGCCGCCCGCCTTCGCCGCCTGCACGGCGCAGAGGCCGACCGGGCCGAGGCCGAGCACGGCAACCGAGTCGCCGGGCCGCATCCCGGCGTGGGCGACGGCGTGGAAGCCGGTCCCCATCACATCGCCGGCGAAAAGGGCGACCTCAGCCGACATCCCCTCCGGCACCCGCCGCAGGGTCAGGTTCGCCCGCGGGACCAGCAGCTGCTCTGCCTGGGCGCCCTGGAGGTCGCCAAGGTTGGCCCCGTGGCCGAAGGTGCGGCCGTTCTCACAGCGGTGGTAATCGCTGCGCAGGCAAGCGGCGCAGGTGGCGCAGGCGGTGTGGAAGCAGCCAAGGACGCGGTCGCCGACGGCGACGCGCTCGACGTCGGAACCGGCCGCCAGCACCGTGCCGACGAACTCATGGCCGATCGTGAAACCGGGCTCGACCGGGACCCGGCCGTGAAAGATGTGGAGGTCGGAGCCACAAATGCCGCTCGCCTCGACTCGGACCAGCGCCTCGTCGGACGCGGTCAACTCAGGGTCGGGCTTCTGCTCGATCCGGACCTCATTCGGTGCCTGAAATGTGACCGCGCGCATTGACGTCAACCGTATCTGGTCCCACGCCCGCCGCGGGGTCGGCTTCGGCTGCCTTGCAGACCTTGTCGCGGCCGCTGTTCTTCGCCGCGTACAGCGCCCGGTCAGCGACGCGCAGCAGCGAATCAGCATCGCCGGCATGCGCTGGTATCGAGGCGACTCCGAAGCTGGCGGTGACGCGCCCGGTGAGCCCCGGGACGTGCATCTGCCGCAACGACTCGCGCAGCTTCTCAGCCACTTCCCCCCCGCCCTCGACGTCGGTGTCCTGAAGCAGGATCAGAAACTCCTCGCCGCCGTAGCGGGCGACGAAGTCGCTTGTCCGGGTGCCGGCACGCAGCACGTCGCCGAAGGCGGCAAGCACCTCATCGCCGATCTGGTGGCCAAAGGTGTCGTTGACCCGCTTGAAGTGATCGATGTCGAGCAGGATCGCCGCCATCGGGGTGCTGGTGCGGCCGGAGAAGGCGGCCATCCGGGCGAGGTCCTGGGCGGCGGCGCGCACATTGGAGAGGCCGGTCAGCGAGTCGGTGACGGCTCGGGTCTCGGCGATCGCCAGGTTGCGCAGGTTGGCAAGCACCGGCGCAGCAAGGGAAAGGGTGGTTTTGGCCCGGATGCCCTCCGCTTGACTCAGCGGCTTGGAGTCACGGGAGACCAGGACCGAGCCGATCACCTCACCGCCGACAAGAGATGGCAGGCAGAGCGAATTGGCGGCCACCGCTCCACAAAGCTCACACTCGATCAGCTGATCCTTGTCTTCCCGACGCTCGTAGGACCCGCCCTGGCGAATTGCCAGACAGGTGGTGGGCAAGGCCGTCGGCAGGCGCTGAGCCAGGGCCGAGCCCTGGGGCAGGTCGGCGGCGGTGACAAGCCGGTTTTCGCTGTTGTTGCTGCTGAAGACAATCGCCTTGGAGTCGGGGATCGCCCGCATCAGCTGGCGGCTCAAGAGGCCCTGAGTCTCACGCTCATCGGAGCCAAACTGGAGCGCTTCGGCGAACTCGGATTTCTGCCGCGCCCGCCGCGCCGCTTCCCGCCCTGGGCGCTCGGCCAGGAAGTAGGAGGCGAGCAGGCCGAGGATGCCGAGCCCGGCGATGATCGCGAAGACGATCGTGATCGCGGTGTTCTCGGCATCTGACTTCTTCCGCTCCCCGAGTGCCAGCAGGCTCGCGTTGACAACCCGGAAGCGATCCATCTGGTGTTTGCGCTTGTCGAGTTCGGCGATCGAGATCTGCTGGCCGTCGTGGCGCATCGCAATTGCCAGCTTGGAGCTGACAAGCCACCGGCGGGTGAGCTGGCGCTGGTCGGACAAGAGCCGCCTGCCCTCTGGTCCCCAATCGATGATCGAGCCAATCTTGCCTTCGTCGGCGAGATAGTTGGCAAGGCCGCGGAAGTAGGGCCTGAGGAACTCTTTGCGGCCAGAGAGAAGGAAGCCGCGCAGCCCGGTCTCGAGGTCGAGCCGGGCGACGAGCATGCTCTGGACGGTCTGGTTGGCTTCGGCGCCGCGATCGCTCGCAGTGCGCTGGGTCTGGCCGCCGATCCAGACCGCGGCGCCGATCAGAACAATGGAGACGATTGCCACGACACGCGTACGGGATCGCCTACTCATTGTTACTTATGTTACTTGCAGGGCTTTTGAGCCTTAACCGACGGGGACGCCCGGGACCTGGAAGCGGCCGTTGCCGTTGTCGGGGCTGGCGGTCTCGGCGATCCTCGCCTCCAGCGCCAGCTCCTTCTCGAAATCGGCCGCCTCGCCGTGCTGGAAGGAGACGTCTTTGCCGTCGAGCAGCTCGATGAAGACCTCGACGAAGCGGGCGTCGAGCTGTTTGCCGGCGACCCGGCGCAGCTCCTGGATCGCTTCGTGGCTCGACATCGGCGTCCGGTAGGAGTCGCGCGCCGTCATCACGTCGTAGGTATCGGAGACGGAGATGATCCGGGCCAGCTCAGGAATCTCATCGCCGGCGAGGCCGCGCGGATAGCCTTTGCCGTCGATCCGCTCGTGGTGGGCGAGGATGATCTCCGCCACCGGCCCATAGCCGTCCAGCGAAGAGACGACCCGCGCGCCCTGCTGCGGGTGACGGCGGATCAACATCCAGTCCTCGTCCGTCAGCGGCACGTTGGCCTTGAGGATGCGGTCGGGAAGGATGAACTTGCCGATGTCGTGGAGGAGGGCGGCGATGTGGACCAGCTCCTCCTCCTGGCGCGAGTAGCCGGCGCGCTGGGCGATCGCCCGCGAGTAACGGGCGACGGCGGCGCTGTGGCGGGCGGTCATCTGGTCGCGCAGGTCGAGCGTGCGCAGCATCGCGCTCAACATCCCGACCTGGAAGCTGGCCAGCTGCTTGCTGCGCAGCTCGAGTTCGCGGGCGCGCTGCTGGGAGAGCAGCAGCTGGCCGAGCAGGTACTGGAAGGTGACCAAGACGACGCCGAAGAGGGCGATCGCCGAGATCCCGATCACGTGGTAGATGAAGGCGACGGCGACAGCGAGCATCGCGCTCGCGAACTCCGAGGGCAGCACCGGGGGCAGGACCTTCAGCTTCTCGGCAAAGGAGACCCGTTCGACGTAACAGCCGTAGCTGGCGATCATCGCGAAGTTGATTGCCAGCACGAACTGGAAGAGGGCGAAGACCCAGAGATAGAAGGTCGGGTCGTCGGCGGTCAGGCCGGTCAGCTTCACGACCTGGTGGAAGACGATGCCCCCGATCAGGGGGAAGACCGCGTAGGTGACCACGTTGTTGAGCAGGTAGTGCCATTCGTCCTGCCAGCGCAGCCAGCCGGCGAAAATCGTCGCCACCCCAATCAGCGCCGCCGGGGTGCCGCCGAGGAAGACCATCGCCACAACCAGGGCGAGGAAGCTGCCGGAGATCAGCAGTTTCGACTCGGCGCGGACCGCGGTCAGGTCGCTGAAGATCGAGAAGACGAGGAGGACGGCCAGCAGGCCCGTGTTCCAGTTGCACTCGGGGGCCTGCCAGACGCCGATTGCGGCAGCCGCGACCAGCGCGGCGAACATGCCGGCAATCGCGATGCGGGTTGGGCGCTTGGCAGCCATGGGCTGGGTTTTCGAGCAGGCACCAAGACACAGGCGCCCTGCCGTGGATTACAGATTCATGGGCGGGCGCCCATTCCCTGCGCCAATCGGCAATGCGCCTTGCATCGATGCACTTCTTCTATTTGAAGCTACCCGCCCCTCAAACCTCTTACAACCGGTATTGGCCGTATAACCGGTGCGATTGCAGGGCATTGGAATCTCGACCCTGTGCAGGCATGAAGCCCTGCGTCCCGAAAAGCACGAAGGGCGCCCCGCGCGGGACGCCCTCCGAAAATTTGAATCGAGCGTTGTAGAGAACGCTCGTTTTTAAGATCTAGCCGTGACGGAAGCCCATTGCCTTTTTCCTTCCTTTGGGGGTTGAAGCCCTCAATTGCCTAACTGCTCTTGAAACTCGTGCACTGCCTTTCAACTGCTTGCGGAAGTTTGTACCACAGCTTGTCCAAAACTTGTGCATCTGCAGGAAATCTTGTGCATAAATGCAGTAGTACGACCGTTTACCTATGCGTAATCAACGCCTGACCGCGCCTTTGCGCCGGCCCCTCTTCCGGCGGCTGGCGGCGACCTACGCGATCAACGAGCTGGGCGACTGGATGGGAATCGTCGCCCTCTCCGTCCTCGTTTTTGACCGCACCGACAGCGCCCTGGCGACGGCGGGACTGTTCCTCGGGACCCGCTTCCTGCCGGCGCTGCTGGCCCCGGTGATGGTCGCCAAGGCCGAGCAGCCGCCGCCGCGGTTCGTGCTGCCGGTCATCTACTGCGGCGAGGCCGCTGCCTTCGGCGCCCTCGCCCTGCTCGCCAACCACTTCTCGCTGGCTGGGGTGATCGCCCTGGCGACGGTCGACGGCGCGCTCGCCCTGACCGGCCGCTCGCTGACCCGGGCGGTGGTCGCGACCCTGCTTGAGCCGACCGGTGAGCTGCGAGCCGGCAACGCGGTCCTGAACGTGGCCTTCACCGGCGGCGCCGCCCTCGGGCCCGGCATCGCCGGGCTCGTCGTCGCCGGCTTCGGCGTCCAATCGGCCCTGCTGCTCGACGCGGCCTCCTTCTACCTGGTCGGTTGGATCCTGCTCACGGCGGGGCCGCTGCCCCAGGCCGAGCCCGACCCGGGCGAACTGCGCGAGCGAGTCAAGGCGGGGATCAAATACGTGCGCGAGACCGCGACCCTGCGCCGCCTCCTGGTCGCCCAGGGCGGCGCCTTCATCTTCTTCGCCGCGGTGATCCCGATCGAGGTGATCTACGCCAAGCAGACGCTCGACGCCGGCGACTCCGGCTACGGCATCCTGCTCGCGAGCTGGGGCGTGGGGATGGTGCTGGGCAGCTTCGTCTTTGCTGCGATCCGCAAGGCGCCGCTCCCCTACCTGCTCTTCTTCAGCACCCTCGCCGTCGGCGCCGGCTACCTGGGGCTGGCCGGCGCGCCGACCCTGGCCTTCGCCTGCGCCGCCTCGATCGTCGGCGGCGCCGGCAACGGCGTCCAGTGGGTGGCGGCGATCAGCGCCGTCCAGGAGCTCACCCGCCAGGGCATGCAGGCGCGGGTGATGAGCGTGCTGGAGTCGATCGGGGCGGCGATGCCAGGGGTCGGCTACATCGTCGGCGGCCTGATCGCGACCGGCCACGATCCGCGTGCGACATTCCTCGTCGCCGGGATCGGCGTCTTCGTGATCGCGCTCGTCGCAGCGCCGATCCTTGGCACAAAATGGCCTGAACGCGGGGCAAAGATCAAGTCAAAGGGCCTTGACGCGCGTGATGAGGTTGTGGTGGAGTTGATTCCGTTTGCCGGTGCAACCAGTCTGACTGGAGGGTCTTGAATTGAAGAAGCTTGGCGTTGTTCTGTGTGTGGCTGCGATGACGACGCTGGGCTTGAGCGCCTGCGGGAGCGGTAGCTCCGGGGGCAAAGAGGGAGGCACGCTGACCGGGACCTACGCCTCCTTCCCCGACTACCTGGATCCCGCCCTCTCTTACACCGCCGAAGGATGGACGGCGATGTACGACACCTACATCCCGCTCTTGACCTATGCCCACGCATCCGGCGCCGATGGCAGCAAGGTGATCCCGGGCCTGGCGAAAGCGATGCCGAAAATCAGCAACGGCGAAAAGACCTACACCCTCTTCCTCCGCCCCGGCCTCAAATACTCCGACGGCACCCCGGTCAAGGCCTCTGACTTCACCAACGCGGTCGAACGCGTCTTCAAGATCAACTCTGGCGGCTCTCCCTTCTACACCGACATCGTCGGCGCCGAAAAGTTCGCCGAAACCAAGACCGGCGGCATCCCCGGGATCAAGACCAACGACAAGACCGGCGAAATCGTGATCAACCTGGTCAAGCCACGAGGCACCTTCACCAACGAGCTCGGCCTGATGTTCGTCGCCCCGGTGCCGCCGGACACGCCGGACACGAACCAGTCATCGAACCCGCCCCCGGCCACCGGCCCGTACGTGATCACCAAGTCCGATCCCGGCCGTGGCTGGTCGTATGAACGCAATCCGCAGTGGGCCAAGAACAACGGCAAGCTGATGCCCGAAATCCCCAGCGGCCACGTCGACAAGATCGACATCAGCGTCGTCCGCAACAAAGCGACCCAGGTCCACGACACCGAACAGGGCAAGTTCGACTGGATGCAGACGCCGCCCCCACCGGACCTCTACTCAGGCGTCAAAAGCAAGTACGAAGCCAAAAACCAGTTCCGGGTCGAGAACACGATCAGCGTCTACTACTTCTGGATGAACACGAAAGTGCCGCCCTTCAACGACCCCAAGGTGCGCGAGGCGGTCAACTATGCGGTCGACCCGGAAGCGATGATCAGGATCTACGCTGGCCAGATCGCCCCGACCCAGCAGATCCTCCCCCCGGGCATGCCCGGCTACAAGAAATACGAGCTTTACCCGCACGACCTGGCCAAAGCGAAGGCCTTGATCAAAGAAGCCAACCCCTCCGATCGCAACATCACGGTCTGGGGTGACAACGAAGCCGAAAACAGCAAGGCCGTCACCTACTACCAGAGCGTCTTGGAGGAACTCGGCTTCAACGCGAAGCTGAAAATCATCAACGCCGACAACTACTTCACCGTGATCGGCAACCAGAACACGCCGGACCTCGACACCGGCTGGTTCGACTGGTTCGAGGATTACCCGCACCCGAACGACTACTTCCAGCCATTGCTGGCGGGCGAAAGCATCCTCCCCACCAACAACGCCAACTTCACCCAGACGGCCTACCCGGACCTGGACAAGAAGATCTCCGAACTCGGCGAACAGCAGCTCGGGCCGAAGCAGGAAGCCGGATACGCGGAGCTCGACAAGAGCTACATGGAAAAGGCGGTCTGGGCGCCCTACGGGAACCGGACGGTTCCGACCTTCGTCTCCAGCGCGATCGACCTCGACAAGGTGATCTTCAACCCGACCTTTGGTCAGGATCTGACGAGCTTCCAGTTCAAGTAGGGGGACCGACCGCGCCTTCACAATAGGCCGGTGGCCCTCGAACCCAGCCTCGAGCCGTCCCTCCCCGGCGCCGGGGAGGCGGGCTTTCCGCCCGCCCCGGCTGGGGTCTCGGCCGAGGGCCGGGGGCCCTGGTCGCTTGCCTTCAGGCGGCTGCTGCGCAACCGCGTGGCGCTTGCCTTCGGCGCGCTGTTCGTCCTGATCGTCGCCTTCGTCCTTGCCGCCCCCCTCTGGGCGAACGACGTCGCCCACACCGGACCGAACGCCACCCACACGACCGAGAAAATCTCGGTCGACGGCGAACGGCGCGAAGTCGTCAACCTTGAAGGGGTGCCGATCGGGCCGGTCTACCTCGGCGCCGACGGCAAGTTCTTCCTCGGCGCCGACGGCGGCCTTGGCCGTGACGAGATGGTGAGGCTGATGTACGGCGGCCGCACCTCGCTCTTCGTCGGCATCGTCGCCGCCCTGATCACGACCGTCCTGGCCACCCTGCTCGGCCTGATCGCCGGCTACTACCGGGGTTGGGCCGACGCGGTGATCTCGCGCTCGATGGACGTGATCTGGGCCTTCCCGGTCCTGCTGCTCGGCATCGCCCTCGGCACCGCGCTTGCCGTCGGCGGCCTGAAGATCGGGCCGCTCTCCCTCTCCAGCGGCTCGATCTGGATCCCGATCCTGATCATCGGCTTCGTCTACGTCCCCTACATGGGCCGGGCGGTGCGCGGCGAGGTCCTGGCCCTGCGCGAAAAAGAGTTCGTCGAGGCCGCAGTCGCCCAGGGCGCCGGGCCGCTGCGGGTGATGTTCGGCGAGCTGCTGCCGAATCTCTCGACCACGATCATCGTCTTCTTCACCCTCAACATCGCCAACAGCATGTTGCTCGAGGCGGGCCTCTCCTTCCTCGGCGCCGGGGTCCAGCCGCCCAACTCCTCCTGGGGCACGATGCTCGCCGAAGGCTTCGAACAGATCACCAGCGCCCCGCAGCTGGCGATCATCCCCGGCACGATGATCCTGCTCACCGTGCTTGCCGCCAACGTCTTCGGCGACGGCGTGCGCGACGCGCTCGACCCGAAATCGAAGGTGCGGCTCGAGGCCCGCGCCGGCAAGGTCGAGCCGGAGGGGACGGCGGTCTGATGGCCCGCTTCGCCGCCAGGCGCCTGGTCGGGATGATCCTGGTCCTGTTCGCGATCTCGGTGATCGTCTTCGCGATCTTCAACGTGATCCCGAACTCCGACCCGGCGGTGCGGATGGCCGGCAAAACAGCCGATGCGCAGCTGATCGAAAACGTGAGGAAGGAATGGGGCTTCGACGATTCACTGCCACAGCAGTACATGACGACGATGAAGAAGATCTTCACCGGCGACCTGATCTCCTACACGGAACGGGCCAACGTCGACGAGAAGATCGTCGAAGGCGTCCCCCAGACCTTCTCGCTCTGCATCGGCGCCGCCGTGATCTGGATGTTCTTCGGGATCCTCTTCGGCTACCTCTCGGCGGTTCGGGCCGGCGGCTGGCTCGACCGGGTGCTGACCGTGGTCTCGGTGGCCGGGATCTCGATCCCGGTCGTCTGGCTCGGCGTGATCCTGCTCAATTTCTTCTGTTACAAGCTCGAACTCTTCCCCACCGGCGGCTATGTCGGCTTCACCGAAGATCCGGTTCAGTGGGCCTACCACCTGATCCTGCCCTGGTTGACCCTGGCCTTCATCAGCGTCGGCTTCTACAGCCGCGTATTGCGCTCCAACATGCTCGACGCGATGAGCGAGGACTACGTGCGGACGGCGCGGGCCAAGGGCCTGAGCGAGCGCCGGGTGATGACCCGCCACGTCCTGCGCAACTCGCTGATCCCGATCGTCACCCTCTTCGGACTTGACTTCGGCGCCACCCTCGGCGGCGGCGCGATCCTGACCGAAGCCGTCTTCGGCCTAGAAGGGATCGGCCAGTACGCCTTCGAAGCGACGACCAACCTCGACCTGCCGCCGGTGATGGCGATCACCCTGTTCGGCGCCTTCTTCATCGTCTTCTTCAACGCCCTGGTCGATATCGCCTACGCCTATCTCGACCCGCGGGTACGGCTGGGGACGTCGGCGCAGTGAACGCCCAGCCGCTGCTCTCCGTGCGCGACCTGCGGGTCGGCTTCACGACCGAAGCCGGGCGGCTGCAGGCGGTCGACGGCGTCAGCTTCGAGCTCGCCGCCGGCGAAGTGCTGGCGATCGTCGGCGAGTCCGGCTCGGGCAAGAGCGTCACCGCGCAGACGATCCTCGGATTGACCCGCTCTCCCAACGCGACGATCGAGGGCTCGGTCGCCCTGCGCGGGGCCGAGCTGCTCGACGCCGATGAAGCCGAGCTGCGCAAGGTGCGCGGGGCCGAGATCGCGATGATCTTCCAGGACCCGATGACCTCGCTCAACCCGGTCCAGCGGGTCGGCGCGCAGCTGGTCGAGGCGATCCGCGCCCACAACTCGGGCGCCAGCAAGGACGCCGCCCGCCAGCAGGCGATCGAGCTGCTCGACGCGGTCGGCATCGCCGACGCCGAGCGCAGGGTCGACGACTACCCCCATGAATTCTCCGGCGGGATGCGGCAGCGGGCGATGATCGCGATGGGGCTGACGCTCGAGCCCGAGGTGCTGATCGCCGACGAGCCGACGACGGCGCTCGACGTCACGATCCAGGCCCAGATCCTGCGCCTGCTGGAAGACCTCAACCGCGAGCGCAACCTGGCGACGATCCTGATCACCCACGACCTCGGCGTCGTCGCCGAGATGGCCGACCGGGTGCTGGTGATGTACGCCGGGCGGGTGGTCGAGGCGGGGACGCTCGACGAGATCTTCTACGACCCTCAGCACCCCTACACCTGGGGCCTGCTCGGCTCCCTTTCACGCCTCGATCGCCCACGGCCGCGCCGGCTGCCGCAGATCAGCGGCGCCCCGCCCTCGCTGCTGGCGCCGCCGAGCGGCTGCGCCTTCCATCCCCGCTGCCCGCACGAGTTCAGCAAGTGCTCGTCGCTGCCCGGCCTCGAGGCCAGGCTTGAGGATGCCCCCGCCCACGCCGATCGCTGCTGGCTGACGCCAGCGCAGAAGCGCGAGCTGCGCGAGGTCGAAGGCCGGATCGGCTTGGAGGCGCCGACGCCATGAGCGCCGAGCTCCTGATTGAAGCCACGAACCTGGTCAAGCACTTCCCGATCAAGAAGGGCTTGCTGATTGACCGCGAGGTCGATCAGGTGCGGGCGGTCGACGACGTCAGCCTCACCATCGGCAGGGGCGAAACCCTGGGCCTGGTCGGCGAGTCCGGCAGCGGCAAGTCGACCCTCTGCCGGACCGTGCTGCAGCTGCTGGCCCCAACCTCCGGCTCGGTCCGCTTCGAGGGAGAGGAGATCGCCGGGCTCTCGCGGCGCCAGATGCGGCCCTTCCGCCGCCAGATGCAGATGATCTTCCAGGACCCCTACGCCTCGCTCAACCCGCGCAAGCGGGTCGGCCAGATCGTCGGCGACCCGCTGAAGCTGCAGGGAGTCGCCTCCGGCGGCGAGCTTCGCACCCAGGTCCAGGAGCTGCTGGAGCGGGTCGGCCTCTCCGCCGAGCACTACAACCGCTTCCCGCACGAGTTCTCCGGCGGCCAGCGGCAGCGGATCGGGATCGCCCGCGCAATTGCCCTGAAGCCGAAGCTGATCGTCGCCGACGAGCCCGTCTCCGCCCTCGACGTCTCGATCCAGGCCCAGATCATCAACCTGCTCGACGACCTCCAGGACGAGCTCGGCCTCACCTACCTCTTCGTCGCCCACGACATCGGCGTCGTCCGCCACATCTCCGACCGGATCGCGGTCATGCACAACGGCAAGATCGTCGAGACCGGCAGCGCAGACCAGGTCTGCGAGCAGCCCGCCGACGCCTACACGAAGCAGCTGCTGGCGTCGGTCCCGATTCCCGACCCGCGCGAGAGCCGCGCCCGGCGGCAGCGCACCGCAGCAGGGTGACCCTCCCGCTCTCGCCGCCGCTGAAGCCGCAGCTGGCGCTGACGCGCAAAGAGCTGCCGGAGGGGGACGAGTGGGCCTACGACCCAAAGCTCGACGGCTTCCGCGCGATCGTCTTCGTCGACGGCGACGACGCCTACATCCAGTCGCGCGGGGCCAAACCGCTGGCCCGCTACTTCCCTGAGCTGAGCTTCGCCCCTGGCCGCTACGTACTCGACGGCGAGCTGGTGATCCGCGACCCGGAGGGCCAGCTCGAATTCGACTCCTTGCAGAGCCGCATCCACCCGGCCGAGTCGCGGATCACCCTGCTTTCGAAGGAGCTGCCGGCCGACTTTGTCGCCTTCGATCTGCTCGCCGAGGGCGACGAGGCGCTCTTGGAGACGCCCTTCGGCGAGCGCAGGCAGCGGCTCGAAGCGCTGGCTGAAGCGACCGGGGCGGAACTGACGCCGCTGACCCGCGAGACCGGGCCGGCGGAAGAGTGGCTGCGGACGACCGAGGGAGTGATGGCGAAACGCCTCGACGCTCCTTACCTGCCGGGCAAACGCAAAGGGATGGCCAAGGTCAAGCGCGAGCGCACGATCGAGTGCGTGGTGATGGGCTGGCGGCCGGGCAAAGAGGAGGGCACGGTCGGCTCGCTGATCCTCGGCCTCTACGACGGCGACGAGCTGCGGTCTGTCGGCCACATCTCCGGCTTCAGCGCAGCCGCCAAACGCAGCATGCGGGCGATGCTGGCCCCGCTGGAGACGGGAGACAGCGGCACCGCCGAGCCGAGCCGTTGGACCGGCGGGCGAGATCTGGAGTGGGTGGCGTTGCGGCCGGAGCTGGTGATCGAGGTTGGCTATGACCACGCGGCTACCGGGCGGATCCGGCACGGGGCGAGGTTCCATCGGTTCCGCACGGATAAAGAGCCGCGGGAGTGCCTGTTCAGTGACTTGGATGAAGGGTGATCTAGAAGAGGCGCGACTGAGCGCCAGGGCCGGCGGGTCCTGTCGCGGATTTGGACCCACCATCCCTGCGGTGCAGTAGCTCCTCGGGACGGTCCCCCAAATCCGCGCCACCCCCCGGCTCCGAACGCTCCGACCGCCTTGCTCCAGCTCGACCCCAGCCTTTTACTACTGAGCTGACTCGGGCTCGTTCGGAACGGTCCATGTAGGCGCGGTCTTCGGGGTAGAGCCGCTCGTAGCGAGGGATCAGGTCCGGGCGTTTGGCTTTGAGCCAGGCGAAGAAGACGTCCTTTACCTCGCCGCGTAGGTGGAGGGATACGCCTCCCAGAAAAGTCGCGCCGGCCTCGCGGGCTCGGTCGACTATTGGCTGGACCTGCTCTGGGGTGTCGTTGATGCCCGGCATTAGCGGGGCGATCAGGACTCCTGAGTCGATGCCGCGGCTGCGCAGCTCGGCTACAGCGTCGAGGCGGGCCGAGGGGCTCGGGGTGTGCGGCTCGGTTGCGCGCCAGGCCTTCTCGTCGAGGGTCGGGACGGAGAGGCTGACCGAAACCGGCAGGTGCCTTGACATCCGCTCGTAGATCTCGACGTCGCGCATCGCCAGCGGCGACTTGGTCAGGACCGAGACCGGCGTCTCCGCCTGCTCCAGCGCGTCCAAGATCTCCGGCATCATCCGGTAGCGGCTCTCGACCCACTGGTAGGGGTCGGTGTTGGTCCCCAGCGCGACCAGATCGCGCTTCCAGCTCGGCCGGGCCAGCTCCGCCCGCAGCACCTCCGGCACGTTGACCTTGACCACGATCTCGCGCTCGAAGTCCCTGCCGGCGTTGAGGTCGAGATAGGTGTGGGTCTTGCGGGCGAAACAAAAAACACAGGCATGGGTGCAGCCTCGGTACGGATTGATCGTCCAACCGAACCCAAAGCTCCCGCCCGGCACATGGTTGAGCGCCGATCGCGCCCGCACCTCATGGAAGTTGATCCCCATCGCCTCCGGCGCGTCGAAGGTGCGGACGACGGTGCCGTCGCCGATCCCCGGCAACCGCTGATCGTTCTCGACCCTCTGCTGATCCCAGCGCATACGAACATACGTTCGCAATAGCGAGGGTGGTTGTCAATGCCGGCAGGTCGGAATTTGTTTGGGAGCAGCTTTTGTCGCGCACAAATGCCAAAGCGCGCCTACTTGAAGACCTTGAGGTACTCCTCGATCGACAAGCCGGCGAGTTTTAACTGCCCCTTGAGCAGCGTGCGCTTTACGTTCTTGCCTCCGCAGGGGATCGAAAGGATCGCCTCCACGCCATCCTTCTCAAGAATTCTGTGGCTGCCGCTGCTACGGGTTTCCTTCCAACCACAGCGGCAAAGCGCCTTGACGTGGCGCTCGCCTTTGGCCTCCGGGAGATCGCGCAAGCCAGGCATTGCCTACCGCAGGGCGGGTGAATGAGCACACGCCTTCGCCAACGGGCAGAAAAACAGCTCCCGAAGAACGGGTGTCATTCGAAAATGGGTTGAGGGTCGGGTTCCACTGCTCAGCGTGCTCTGCGATCGTGACTCGGGTGTTCACGCCTGTCGCGACCGGCAGAGGTCCATATAACTCTGTTCCTAATCAGGAGTCACTCTGACTACGATATTGACGCCAGCGGACGCCAACGACGAAAGGGTCGCCGGAACCCGTGGCGACCCTCCGTCAAAGTCCTTCCCCATCAAGGCTGAAGGCAGCGTGAACACGAAGGACTATACGAACTCTAAGGGCGGGAAAACCGTGCTGGCGATACGCTTTTTTGGCTCTAGAGCGGCAAGTGCAAGATGCAACTTGGCCCGCCGAGCTCGCCGGGACCGTCTAGGCGGGGACCCGGTCGCGGTCGAAACTACCGAGCTGCAGCGGGACCGTTAGCTCACGAGGTCGGTCAGCACCAGCCTCGATCGCAGCCTCCTGCGCTCGCAGGTTGCGCTCAAAGCGAGCGGCTAACACCCCGGCAATCGCCTCTCCGATGTTCTCTACGGCCTCCTCGACGGTGTCTCCCTGGCTCATGCAACCGGGGAGGTTCAAGCACTCGACGATGTAGCCCCCGTCCAGCTCGTCCTCGATGACGGAGACCTTGAACTCGATCTCGGCATGGAGGGCATTGTTCTTCTCGTCCCAATGCGTAGGGGCAACGTGCGTGCCGAAACCGGCCGCTTTCCGCATGGAGTCGAGGAGTCGCCTAAACATTCAGAGTTCTGCTGCGTCGTTGAGCCTAATTGCGGTACCCGTTCGGGGTAATCCGCTTCTCCACGATAAGACTTTTGTAGCTACAAATCAAGAGTTTGTAGCGTTCTGCTACAAACTTTGTCATACGTTTTGGAGCAGCCGCTATTCCGCTGCTGGCCCTGAATTGATACTTGCCAACTTGACGTAGTGGCGCGGCTTGCCTAGAGGCTGGAGCCGGTCTCGTCGCGCTTGAAAGCCTTGAGCTGATCGAGAGCTTTGGCGCGGGCTTTGGAGCGCAGGGGCGGCAGCACGGCAACCAGGTTGCCGCTCGGGCCCAGGGCCTGCTTGGCCCATTTGCGGAAGTCGAAGTCGTCGACGTGGTCGATGATGAGGCCGTCGGCGAAGCGGAACTTGGCCTGGATGTCGTTGACGACCGGGCGGCCGGTGGAGAAGGTGTAGCGGGCGATCCAGTGGGCCGAGCCGCTCGTCTCGTCGGCCTCGTGCTCGTGCAGCTCGATCTTCAGGTCGGTGGCGCGGCCGGTCAGCATCCGCCACATCGAGCCGATGTCGGCGCCGTTGAGGTCGCCAAAGGCCGGGTCGCAAAAATGGGCGTCGGGCGCGTAACAGGCGGTCATCGCGGCCCCGTTGCATTTGCCGAACTCGGCGTAGAAGCGCTCGATCAGCTCGTTGTTGGCGTCTCCCGGCACCGGCACACCCTATCCGTTCAGACGAAAACGACCTCTACGCCCTGGAAGGCCTCGAAGTCGCGATCGCGAGCCAGGATTGGAAGTCGGTGGGCCATCGCGGTCGCGGCGATCAATGCGTCCCCCACCCTCGGCCTGGAGCCCGTCAGACGACGGGCCTCCGCCATCAGCTGTCCAAAAGCTGGAGCGACTCTGTCATCTGCAGGCAGCGCCTCCAGGTAGTGGCGAGCCCAATCAAGGCCCCTCAGGCGGCCAGGCCGGATCTCATCGCTCGCGATCAACACCCCGTGGTGGAGCTCACAAAGAGTCATCACGGAAATCGCGGCCTCGGTCGACGGATCGGGTATCTCTACGCGTTCCTGCGCCAGGGCGATGACCACCGAGGTATCGAGCAGCACCCTCATGATTCGGGGTCCGAGCTGGATGGGCCGCGTTCTTCGGCCCTCTTTTTTTCGTACTCCTCGAAAGGGTCAAGAGCTAGACCGCCCTGGTCTCTCCATTCCCTGTTTTCCTCAGCCCAGCGGTCGTCGGGATGAAGTGAGCCCGCCAGCCCATCCATGATCTCCTTCAGCGGCACGAAGGTGCGCGGCGGCAGTTGCTCTTCGATCGGGACGAGTTCAGCGACCGGGTGGCCGTGGACGGTTATCCGCAGGCGCTCACCGGCCTCGACCCGACGCAGCAGATCCGCGGTGCGGTTGCGCAATTCGCGCTGAGGTATATCCGTAGCCATAGGGCTACAGCGTAGCAATTCGACGACAGCCTCCATGACCCATTAAAGGGCCTGGGGCAGAAAACTCTCCCCCCTACGGCTACGGAAGCTTGCCGGCGACCACGTAGCGGAGGACGTCGACCACCTGCTCGGCGGTGCGGGCCGTGGCCTGGGCGGCGCGGTCGACCTCCTTCAGGGCGTGGTCGATCTCGGCGTCGTGGAGGGTGACGATCGGCTTGCCTAAGGCGGCCGCGTAGCCAGCGTCAAAGGCGGCGTTCCACTGGCGGTATTTGTCGCCGAAGCGGACGACGACGATGTCGGCCTCGCGGATCAGCGTCTGGGTGCGGATCGTGTTGACGCCGGCGCCCTTGTGGTCGCGCCAGAAGGCCTCTGCCTCCTCGCCCAGCGTGCCGACGCCGGCGTCGTCGGAGGCCGCGTGGTCGGTTACCGGGGCCGAGAAGGAGACCGGCAGCCCGGCCTCGCCCACGCCGGCCTCGATCCGCTCGCGCCAGTCGGAATGGATCTCGCCGGAGAGGTAGACGTTCCAGGTCCGCTCAGCCATGCGGAGATGCTATCCGGCGGCTAAGAGGGCTCTAGGCCTGGCGCTGGAGCTCGCCGGGGCGCCACGCCTGGGGCACGGCCGCCTCTTCGACGTGAACGTGCTGAACGTGCGCGTGAGCCTCGACATCCGGCTCCTCCGAGATCCAGCAGCGACGGCAGCGCAGGTAGTAGCCCTGGCGCGGTCCGATCGCCCGGCGCCAGTCGTGGCCGAAGAGCGTGCAGCGGACTCGGTTGCCAAAAGGTGCAGTCATCCACATGTCTTGTCGGCAGCGACGCGAAATCCCTTAGCCCGGCGAACAAACGTCCAGGCGCGGCCTCGCAAGGGGGCCCGCGGCTCGCTATAGTTAATTGACGTGAACGTAAGAAAGAGATTTTCCGCGACTGCCGGCGTTGACGCCGACCACGAGAACTACAAGTGGTGGGCCCTCTCCTGCACCAGCCTCGGGATGCTGCTGGTCGCGACCAACTCGGGCACGTTGATCATCGCCCTGCCCGACCTCGAGCGCTCACTCGGCACCACTCTGCTGCAGCTGGTCTGGGTAATCCTCGCCTACATGATCGCCTCGACCGTCCTGGTCCTAACCGCGGGCCGGCTCTCCGACATGTTCGGCCGCAAGCAGGCCTACGTCGCCGGCTTCCTCGTCTTCGCCGCGGCCTCGCTCGGCGCCGGCTTCTCGGCTGACGGAACCGAGCTGATCGTCTGGCGAGTGCTGCAGGGGGTCGGCGGCGCTTTCCTCTTCGCCAATGCCGCCGCCCTCGTCACCGACGCCTTCCCCAAAGAGCAGCTAGGGCTGGCGATGGGCACCAACACGATGGTCGCGGCGATCGGGCTGGTGCTGGGCCCCGTCCTGGGCGGCGCCCTGGTCGCGATCTCCTGGCACTGGGTCTTCTGGTTCAACGTGCCGCTGGGGCTGGCGGGCGCGACCTGGGGCGGCCTGATCCTGCGCGAGCTCTCGCGCAAAGACAGCGCCGGGCTTGGCTTCGATGTGCTCGGCACCGTCACCTTCGTGATCGGCCTGACCGGGCTCGTCTACGGGCTCTCACGCGGCGGCATCTCCGGCTGGGAAGACTCGCTGGTGATCGGCAGCCTGATCGTCGCCGCCGTCCTGCTGCCGCTCTTCGTCTTCATCGAGGGCCGGGTGAAGACGCCGATGCTGGACCTGACGATCTTCCGCAACCGCCTCTTCGCCGCCGCCTCCGGCGCCGCTTTCATCAACGGGCTCTCGCGCTTCGCCCTGCTCTTCGTCTTCGTCTTCTACTACCAGGGCGCCCAGGGCGACGACCCGATCACGGCCGGGATCAAGCTCGCGCCGATGGCGATCGGGATGCTGATCGCCTCGCCCCTGGCCGGAATCTGGGCCGACCGCCACGGCTCCCGGGCGCTCGCTGCCTGGGGGATGCTGGTCAGCGCCGCGGCGCTGGCGGCGATGACGACGCTGCAGGCCCACAGCCCCTACTGGCAGGGGATGCTCTGGCTCTTCGCGGTCGGGGTCGGGTCGGGGATGTTCAACTCGCCGAACACGGCGGCGATGATGGGCACAGTGCCGACCGACCGGCGTGGGATCGCCGCCGGGGCACGGATGATGCTGCAGAACACCGGCGCCGTGATCTCGATCGCCTTCGTGCTCGCGATCATCACCGCGGCGGTGCCGAAACCGATCCTCTTCGCGATCTTCTCCGGGCTCGCCTCCGGCCTCTCCGAAGCCCAGCTCGCCCCCTTCATCCACAACATGCACACGGCGCTGTGGGTGCTGGCGGCGACCTCGGTGATTGGCGCCGGCGTCTCCTGGCTGCGACCGAAGGAGGTCGGGACCAGGGATCGCGCCACCTCCCCCGGCCCCGCCCGCGCTGTCGAGGAGGCGATCGCCGAGGAGATCGAGGCGATGCCGTGAGCGCCGCGCCGGCCAGGTCCGAGCTGCGGATCGGCGACGTCGCCAAGCTGGCCGGGACGACGCCGCGCACGATCCGCTACTACGAGGAGATCGGGCTGCTGCCGGCGGCGAGCGGGCGCGAGCCCGGCGCCCACCGCACCTACGCCGAGGCCGACGTCGAGCGGCTGACCGAGCTGCTGCGGCTGAAGGACCTGCTCGGGGTCTCACTGGAGGAGCTGAAAGCGCTGGTCGAGGCCGAGGACGCCCGCGCCGCCCTGCGCCGCGAGTGGGACAGCGGCGTCGAGGACCCGGCGCGGCGAAGCCAGATCCTTGACGAGGCGCTCGGCTACATCGACCGCCAGCTCAGCCTCGTGCGGCGGCGGCGCGACGAGATCGCCTCACTGGAAGCGGAGCTGAACGAGAAGCGCAAGCGGGTGAAGAGCCGGATGCGCGAGCTGGACCGGGCGCCGGACCCCGTCCGCTAGGCGTCTGCGGCCGGCTGCGGCGCGCCGGCGGTCTGCTCCTCGAAATGCTTGCTCAGCATCGTCACCTGGCCCTGGTAGTTGGAGCCCAGGCCCGCGCCGTAGAGGCGCTCTGAGGGCGCCGCCATCCACTCCAGCCCCAGCTTGCAGACCGGCTGGCGGTGCTCGACCATGAAGGAGACGTCGCGCGCCCGCACCTCGAGCGCGGCGCGGCTGCCGTGGTGGCCGCCGCTCGGGTCATAGCCGAAGCCGGGGTCGAAGAAGCCGGCGTAGTGGGTGCGCAACTCGCCCGCAGTCGGGTCGTAGGCCATCATCTCGGCCGCGATCTGGGGCGGGATGCAGACGCCCTCGGCGGAGAGCAGCAGGTAGAAGATCTCCGGCTCGAGCACGACCCGGCCGCCGGTCTCGGGGAAGACCGGGTCCCAGTAGTCGGTCCAGCGGTAGGCGCGGATCTTCGAGAGGTCGACCGGGAGGCTGTTCTTCTTCGCCCGGTAACCGACCGTGCGGTCTGCCGGGCCGGAGAGGTCGAGGCTGAGGAAGAGCCCGTCGGCGACGGCCAGCTCGGACTCACGCAGGGCGTGGGAGTCGAGGTAGGCGAGCGGGAACTCGGCCTGGAGGCGGCGGATGTCGTCGTCTCCGAGGCGGACGTCGCCGCGGGCGAGGCGCAACTGGTTGAGCGAGAGGCCGGTCTTGACCTGGATCGCGAAGGAGCGGGGCACGACCTCGAGGTAGAGCTTGCCGCGGTAGCCGGGCCGGATGTCGTCGAAGCGGTGGTGGCGGTCGGTGATCACCCTGGTGAAGACGTCGAGGCGGCCGGTCGAGCTCTTCGGGTTGGCCTTCGCCCGCACGTCGTCGGGCAGCGCCAGCTCCTCGATCAGCGGCACTAGATAGGGCCGGTCGCGCTCCAGCACCGCGCCATCGCGGAGGTCGATTTTCTGGAAGGCAAGGCCCTCGATCTTCTCCTCGACGGTCGAGTTGACGTCGGGCAGGAAGCTGCAGCGCAGCGCCCAGGCGAAGTCGCCGAGGCGCAGGTCGATGCTGGCGGGCTGGATCGCCTCGGGCCGGATCCGGTACTCGCCCGAGCTCACCCACTCGGCTTCGATCGCCCGGCTCAACTCCTGCGAGGGCAGCACCCCGGCCGGGCTCGCGGGCGGCCCCCGGCCGGCCACGCCACTGTCCGCTGTGGCGGTCTCCGTCATCGAGTGGAGACTATGTCGAGAGGCAGCGGCGCAGGGGGCTGAGCTAGCTCCCCAGGGCCACTGTGATCTCGGAGATTGCGGCTTTCTCCGCCTCGCTCTCGGGCTCGCCGCCCTCGGTCTTGGCCCCGGCCACACGATTCGCCAGCGAGATCACGAAGCGCCGGTAGTCGGCGATCTCCTCCGTCGTCGCCTTCTGCTCAAGCAGGACGATCGCATCGCGGATGTTCTGCAGGCCATGCTGCTTCAACTCCTCGACCGAGTGCGAGCGGGTGCGGTCCATCACCGGCTTGTGGGAGACGACCTCGTCCAGCAGCTGCGAGTCGCCGTGCTCCTGCCGAGCCTCGGCGAAAGCCTTGGCCATCGCGAACGCCTCGCGAAAGCTGCCGCCGCGCTCGGCGCTGGAGACGATCATCCCGGCGCTGGTCGGCCCCTCGCCGACAACCTTCCACTCGTCCTCGCTGAAATCGGCCTTCCCGGTCATCGGCAATCTCCTCTTGTGGTCCTCAGGGCAGTTGAATGCGCTACTGAAAGCGGAGGGGGTGGGATTCGAACCCACGAGCGCCTTGCGACGCCAACAGTTTTCGAGACTGCCCCGTTCAACCGCTCCGGCACCCCTCCAGGGACTCCAACGGGAGCCTGATTCTAGGGATGGCGGGGATTCATCTCTCAAGGGTGGGGCCGGGGCGTCGATCAAGCCCCGTGCAAGGCAGCGAGCAGACACGGGCGGGACGGTTCTTCGAGGGGCATCCTCGGCTGCTGCGCGGACTGGCGTTGGTCGCCCTTGCCTGGGGAGTCGGCTGGCTGATCTGGCGGATCGGGTGGAGCGGGCAGGGGGCGAGCCCGCTGGCCTTTGCGATGCTGCTGGTGACCGAGATCTATGGGCTGTGGGCGTTGGCGACGCTGACCTGGTTCTCGTGGTCGCGCCCTGCAGCGGTGCGGCCCCCGGCGACGCCGGGACGGGCGGTCGACGTCTACGTCTGCACCTACGACGAGCCGGCCGAGGTCGTGATGGCGACCCTGGCCGGGTGCCGCGCCCTGCGCTACCCGCACACGACCTGGCTGCTCGACGACGGGCGGCGGCCGGAGATGGCTGCTCTGGCCGAGCTGGCAGGCGCCCGCTACCTGACCAGGCCCGACAACTCCCACGCCAAGGCGGGCAACATCAACGCGGCGCTGCCGCGCACCGGCGGCGAGCTGGTCTTCGTCCTCGACGCCGACCACGTGCCGATGCCCGACGCGCTCGACGCCCTCGTCGGCTATTTCGACGACGAGCGGATGGCGCTGGTCCAGAGCCCGCACGACTTCTTCAACCACGACTCGGTCCAGCACTACGTCGTCGGCCGCCACGAGCAGTCGCTCTTCTACCGCGTGGTCTGCCCCGGCAAAGACCGCCATGGCGCCGCCTTCTGGTGCGGCTCGGCGGCGCTGATCCGACGCCAGGCGCTGCTCGGGATCGGCGGCGTCGCGACCGAGACGATCGCCGAGGACTTCCACACCACGATCCGCCTCCAGCGCTATGGCTGGAGCAGCCGCTACCACGACGAGGTGCTGGTCCAGGGCCTGGCCCCGCACGACCTCGACGGCTACCTGCTGCAGCGCGACCGCTGGGCGCGCGGCAACCTCGCCGTCTTCACCCTGCCGGAGTCGCCCCTGCGGGCGCGTCAGCTACGCCCGCTGCAGCGGCTCTCCTACCTGGCCAGCCTGCTCGCCTACCTGGCGCCGCCGATGCGGCTCTTGCTGCTGCTGACGCTGGGGCTGGTGCTCTGGACCGGGGAGCTGCCGATGAAGATCAGCGTCGCCGCCCTGGCGGCGCTCTGGCTGCCGGCGGTGATGCTCAACCTCAGCGCCGGCGCGGCGCTGGCCCGCGGCTACATGCGGATCCCCGAGACCGCGCACTACGAGCTGCTGACGATGGAAATCTACATCCGCGCCCTGCGCTGCGCGGTGCGCCCAGGGAAAACCGCGTTCAAGGTGACGCCGAAGCAGGGCTGCGACGGCGGCGGCCTCAACGCGGTGCGCAAGCTGCGCCTGGTCGTCGCCTGCGCCGTTCTGCTCGCCGGAGGCACGATCCTGCGCCTGCTCGATCTGGCCGGCGCCGGCCCGCTGCCGGACCTGCCCGGGATCGCCGCCGTGATCGTGCCGCTGCTGGGGCTGGTCGAGCTGCGGCGGCTGCTGCGCACCCTGTTCGCAGTCGGCCGTCGCAGCCAGCGCCGGCTCGTCTACCGCTTCGAGGGCGACGCCCCCGCCCACTGCTTCTCGCCCGAGGGCCACGTCGCCGCCCGCCTCGTCGACGCCAGCGCCGCCGGGGTCGGCCTGGTCGCCGATGCGCCGCTGCCGATCGGCGCCCGGCCGGCGGTCCTGCTCACCCTCGCCGACGCCAGCGGGGCAACGCACGAAGTCGCGGCCCAGGTCGAGGTCCGGACCTGCCGCGAGCAGGACGGCCGCTTTCTGGTCGGCGCGACGATCGTCGAAATCGACCCCGACTCCCGTCTGCGCCTGATGGAGTGGTGCTACGTGGTCTGCAACCACGAGCGCCTGCGCGGCCACCGGCCGCTGGCGCCGCTGCCCGAGTCCGAGGCGATCGTCGTCTCGCTCGATGATTACCGCGAGACGGCGCTGGTCGCCTGACCGAGCGCCCAAGCTAGGCTTTCGGGGCACCCCGGAGAGGTGTCCGAGTGGCTTAAGGAGCGCGACTGGAAATCGCGTGGGCGGGGTTAACCCGTCTCGTGGGTTCGAATCCCACCCTCTCCGTCTCCGAGCCCGCGCGTCTCAAATATTTTTGGCCGCTGGGGTTTCTTTCGCGAGCGAGCTCGCGCGTTTGTCGACGAGGCCCGTGACCGCCTGCTGGGCGATGCCGAAGAAAACCGCATAGCCAAAGATCGCGACTGCGCTGTTGATCGAGAAGACCGAGATGAAACCGCTCTCCACCAAGATCACCCCAGCAAGTCCAGCGGCGCCGCCGGCGAGGATCTTCAACAACAACTGGTGGTTGAAGACTCGATAGGGCGTCTTGATCTTTCCCCCGGTTGCGAGAGGGATCACAACCGACAGCGCCCCGCCGAGCATGCCCGCCAGCTCGATCGCGAAGACGTCAAACCCGTGCGCTGACGATCCCCCGGCCGGACAAATTGGTTTCCCAGCTCCTTCCACAGTGGTGCAGAGAGAAAACATGCTGCTGTCGAACAGGTGCACGAACCCGAGGATGAAAATGATTAGCGAGAGTGCGCCGCTTGTCACCAGAAGGGTGTTGCGCAGCCCGCGCGCTTCCATCTGGAGGGTGTCCGAGGCACCCATCGCGCCCTGGTAGATCTCCCGCAGCGTCGAGCGTGCCTGGCGCTTGTCGGCGGCGTTACCCGACTTCAGGTTCGTCAGAGCCTCGTTGAGCAGAATCGACTGGGAGTTCTGGCCCGGGAGCGCCGCCAGCAGCGCGCAGAGGCGCGTGCCCTGAGCGGTGAGATCGTTGATCTCATAGAGGCCGTAGAGCGCGGCTCCTGCCCGGTGAATCGCCGCCCACGTCCGCTCGATACTGGCGCCCGAGTAGTACTGCTTAAGCCCAGTCCTGGCACCGGCGCATTTCTCCGGCGGGGCCATCGAAACGAGCGCGCTGTCGAGGTCGGCTTGGGCGACAGCGAATTGCTTCTTATCCGCATTGGGACCGCCCTCAACGCACCTCAGTTCGTCCCTGACCTGGGCGTAGGAGGAGAGTGCTTCCGTCCGCCATAGCGCCGCATCGGCATCGATGCGCTCGAGAAGGGACTTGCGCTTCTTGTCGAGGGCCTTGCGCTCTTCATCGGTCATCTCGGTCATCACACTCATCGCTTCCGCGTCGGTTACTGGGACAGGTCGATCCGCGGCAGCCTAGAGTGTCTTGCAGTATTAATCAAAAATTACTGTGAGGTTTACGGTCTCCCCTCTTGGCGGCGACCGGCGAAGAACGCTCGAAGCAACGTGGCCGACTCCTCCTCCAGCAACCCACCGCTGACCGCCGGGCGGTGGTTGAGGGCCGGCTCGGCGAGGATGTCGAGGACGCTGCCGACGGCGCCGGCCTTCGGGTCGGGGGCGCCGAAGACGACCTCGGGGATGCGGGCGAGGACGATCGCTCCCGCGCACATCGCGCAGGGCTCGAGGGTGACGTAGAGCGTCGTCGCCGGCAGGCGCCAACCGCCGAGCGCCTCGGCGGCGGCGCGGATCGCCAGGATCTCGGCGTGGGCGGTGGGGTCGCGGCGCAGCTCGCGCTCGTTGCCGGCCGCCGCGATCGGCGCGCCGTCGCGGACGATCACGGCCCCGATCGGCACGTCGCCGTGGGCCTCGGCCAAGTGCGCCTGCTCAAGCGCGTGGGCCATCCATTTCTCCTGCTCAGATGTAAAAACACTCGATGACATTGATCCGAGAATATGTGCGCAGACAACTTCATCGGCGATGCGGTGTTAAGTAGAGGCTCGTCCGGTGCCAGGGGACACGACGAGCTGACGATGAACCGACGCCTTGCCATACCCGCTGCAGCCCTGCTGCTGACGGCGCTCCTCGCGAGCGTCGCGCCCGCTGCTGCCGACGCCCACGGCCGGGGCTTCGTCCCCGGCCAGGTGGTGGTCCGGTTCGATGGGCAGCGCTTCGGCCGGCCGTTGAAGCTGCCGCCGCGGATCGGCGTGCGCCAGGCAGCGACCGTGCTGGACGGCAGCCCAGGGGTCGCCTACGCGGTTCCCAATTACATCGCCACCGCTTCGGCGACTCCCGCGATCGAACTGGCCGCAAGCCTGCCGAACGACCCCGGCACGCTCGCCCCCGCCCCCAGCGTGCCCGGCGCCTGGACGACCAAACAGTGGAACTTCCTGCCCTGGGAAGAAACGCCGGGGGTGCTGACCTCGCCGGGGGGGATCGACGCCACCGGTGCCTGGCGCAACCTGATCGCCGCCGGCCGGCCCGGGGCCAAGGGGGTGACCGTCGCCGTCCTCGACACCGGGATCGCCTACCGGGCCAAGGGCAGCCGCTTCCGCCGCAGCCCCGACTTCAGCTCCGGCCAGTTCGTCAAGGGCTATGACTTCGTCGCCGACAACGCGGTGCCGCTCGACGAGAACGGCCACGGCACCCACGTCGCCGGCACGATCGCGGAGAAGACGAACAACGGCATCGGGCTGGCCGGGCTCGCCTACCGGGCCAAGCTGATGCCGGTGCGGGTGCTCGACCAGCACGGCCGGGGCCGTGCCAGCGACATCGCCAAGGGCATCCGCTTCGCCGCCAACCACGGCGCCCAGGTGATCAACATGAGCTTCAACTTCGGCTGCGGCAAGGAAGTCCCCGACGTCGAAGCGGCCCTCTCACAGGCCTTCGCGAAAGGGGTGGTGGCGGTGGCCTCGGCGGGCAACCTCGGCTCCGAGACCTGCGTCTCGCCGCCGGCCACGATCCCACACGTGGTCGGCGTCGGCGGCACCACCGAGGGTGCCTGCCTCGGCAACTACTCGCTCAGCGGCGAAGGCATCGATGTCGTCGCCCCCGGCGGCGGCACCCCGATCGCCGGCTGCCCCTCGGTTGCCGCCAGCTCGATCTACCAGGTGACGCTGAAAGCCGGCAGCACCAAAGAATTCGGCATCCCCAGCGATTACGTGGGGACCTCGATGGCGGCGGCGCACGTCTCCGCCGAGGCGGCGATGGTCCTCGCCAGCGGCCTGATCGCCCCCAAGATCTCGCCCAAGGGCGCGGTGCGCGAAGTGACGCGGCGGATCGAGATGACCGCCCGCAGCCTCGGGCTGCCGCCGACCTCGCAGGGCGCCGGCTTGATCGATGCCGCCGAAGCGACCAACCCCGCCTTCGTCCCGGCGGGGCCGGCGGCCTCGGCGAAATCGCCGTCTAAGTAGTGCGGACGATGATCACGCTGCAGGGAGCGTGGTGGGAGACGTTGTTGGGGACGCTGCCGAGCAGGAAGCGGCGGGCGCCGGTCATGCCCTTGTTGCCGACCACGATCAGGTCGGCCTTGGTCTCCTCGGCGACGTTGAGGATCGCCTCAGCGGGGTCGGCCTCTACCGGGTGGGTCTGAACCTCGATCCCCTCTTTCTTGGCCGCGGCTGCGGCGGCGTCGAGGACCAGGTTGACGTCCTCGCGCGGGCCGATCTCGTACTGGACGTCCGGCGGGGCGCTGGCCTGCTCGCCGGCGACGCGCTTATTTGGGACGGGGGCGTAGGCGCTGACAATGCTGAGTGTCGCGCCGGCAAGCTTGGCGAGGTCGACGGCCTGGCGCACGGCCTCGGCGGCGGTCTCTGAGCCATCTGTTCCAACCACGATGCGGGTGAACACGCTCCCCCTCCATTCCTCGGTCGCTCGGGGCGCTGATACTAACGCTGCAAGTTGTGCCCGTGCCAGCCGTGGAAGCCGGCGCCGATGATTTCGGTCGGCGTCGTCGTCAGGCGGACGATCGCGATCGCCATCGAGGCGACCAGGCAGATGACAAGCACCGCCATCCCAACTTTCCACAGCATCGGCATGAGCGGAAGCCTAGATGGGCAGGCCCAGAGTCGGGGTAGACTCGGGTGGGATGGCTCTGGAGAAGGTCGCAGACGGGGTTTGGCTGCTGCGGGGAGACCTGCGCAAGTCGATGAACGTCTACTTCCTCGAGGACGAGGGAGGGGTGATCCAGTTCGACGCCGGGACCAAGTCGATGGTCAAGGCGAACCGGGCGGCGGCCGAGCAGCTCGGCGGGCTGAAGCGGATCGTGCTCGGGCACGCGCACGCCGACCATCGCGGCACCGCCCCCTCGATGGGCGTGCCGATCCTCTGCCATCCCGATGAAAAGGCCGACGCCGAAAGCGACGCCGCGATCGCTCCCTACATGGACCTCTCGCAGCTGCCGGTGGCGCCGGTGCGCTGGATCTACCCGTTCCTGCTCAAGCGCTGGGACGGCGGCGCCGTGCGGATCGCCGACACCGTGATCGAAGGCGACGAGATCGCCGGCTTCAAGGTCATCCACTTCCCCGGCCACTCCCCGGGTCTGATCGGGCTCTGGCGCGAGAGCGACCGGGTCGCGATCGTCAGCGACGTCGTCTACTTCGTCGACTCGGCGCGGCTGAAAGCGCTGCCCGAGGGCGAGGCCAGCGTCCCCCACCCCGCCTGGGCCTGGGACCACGCCAAGGCGAAGGAGTCGGTCCGCAAGCTGGCGGCGCTGGAGCCGAAGGTCGTCTGCGCCGGCCACGCCCTCCCGCTGCGCGGCGACAACCTGCGCCCAGTCCTGGAACAAGCCGCCGAGAAATACTAAAAGCCAGCCGATGGGCCTAAAAGTGACCCTATAGGCCTACTTTTCGGCCCATCGGCAGAGCTGTTACGACCCGGTGGTCCTCGGGGCCGGGGCGCAGGATCAGGACCTCGGCCGGGGCCTTGCGCAGCAGCCAGACCAGGTCGTCGCCGGAGATGCCGGTCGCGCCCGATGCGCTGGCGGGGACAACCACGCGGTCGAAATCCTCACGCTTCAGCAGGCGCTCCAGAGCGTGGCGGTAGGAGCGGCCGCGCTCGATCCTGGCGTCGACCGGCACCCCCTGGGCGGTCGCCCGCTGTTCGATCGCCTCCAGCATCGGCATCGCCCTCTTCGCCTCGTTGGGGATCGCGCATTCGAGCGGCAGGCTCTTCGGAACCTGGGCCAGATAGGCGGGCATCAGGGTCGCGCTCTCGGCCCGGGCCAGGCGCAGGGCGGCGTCAAGCGCCCGACGCGAAACCTCGGTCCCGGTGAAGGGGAGCAGGATCTGGTGGACGGCATCGGGCCGCTGCGAGCGCTTGCCACGCAGGCGCGAGCGCGAGATCAGGTAGCCGCCGGCGAGCCCGCCGAACAGCGCCACGCCGACCAGCACGTGCTCGATCATCCCTCGCCCTCCTTGAACCCGCGGTGGGCGACGATCCGCACGTCGACCCCGGGCGGCGTCGCCCGCATCAGCCGCTGTGGCAGCGGCTCGCGCAGCCTCCCCAGACCCCGCTTCGGCAGCGCCTCGCCGACCATGATGTAGGTGCTGCCGCGCTCGCGGACGACGCGGGCGACCGCCGCCACGAGGTCATCGTGCTCCTCGATCAGGAGCCTCGCGCCGAGCACCGAGGCGAGCTGGCGCAGGGCCGTGACCTGGCGCTCCTCCTCGCCCTCGATCGGCTTGCCCGGTGGCTTCACCCAGAGCAGGTCGAGGTCGGTGCCGAGCCGCTGGGCCGAACGCCAGGCGCGGCGGACGAGGCGCTGGGAGCTGGCCTGGGGGCGGACCAGCGCCAGCAGGCGCTCGCCGACGGCCTTCGGCGCGTCGGCGGAGACCCGCTCGTCCTCGCGCGTGCCAAGCGCCTCGCCCTGGCTGAAGATGAGCCGCTTCGACTCGACGTCCTCGGCGACCTGGCGCAGGCTGGTCTCGCGCAGCGCCGCCAGGTTCTCGATCCGGAAGAAGTTGTTGAGGGCGGCGTCGATGTTCTCGCCCGGGTAGATCTTGCCCGCCCGCAGGCGGGCGATCAGCGCCTCCGGGGTGAGGTCGATGAGGACGACCTCGTCGGCCGAGCCCAGCACCGAGTCCGGCACCGTCTCGCGGACGCGGACGCCGGTCAGCTCGGCGACCTGGTCGTTGAGCGACTCCAGGTGCTGGACGTTGACGGTGGAGAAGACGTCGATCCCGGCCCCGAGCACATCGGCGATGTCTTCGTAGCGCTTCTCGTGGAGCAGGCCCGGCGCGTTGGTGTGGGCGAGCTCATCGATCAGCGCCAGCTCGGGGGCGCGGGACAACAGCGCCGGCAGGTCCATCTCCTCGACCGCGACCTCGCGGATCGAGACCTGGCAGCGCGGCATCGTCTCCAGCCCGCGGGCCTGGTCGGTCGTCTCCTGGCGTTCGTGCGGCTCGAGGTAGCCGAGCACGACATCGCGGCCGGCGTCGGCCTCGGCGTTGCCCTCCTGCAGCATCCGGTAGGTCTTGCCGACCCCGGCGGCCATGCCGAGGAAGATCTTGTAGTGGCCGCGCTGCACCCGGCCCCGCCCCTCAGGCCCCGAGCAGGTTGTGGACGACGAGGTCGATCAGCTTGATCCCGACGAAGGGCACGAGCAGGCCACCGAGCCCGTAGATCAGCATGTTGCGGCGCAGCAGCCCGGTGGCGCCGATCGGCCGGTAGCGGACGCCGCGCAGCGAGAGCGGGATCAGCAGCGGGATGATCAGGGCGTTGAAGATCACCGCTGAGAGGATCGCCGACTGCGGCGTCCCCAGCGACATCAGGTTGAGGGCGCCGAGCGGGCCGCCGTGGCCGGCCGTGGCGTAGGTGGCGGCGAACATCGCCGGCAGGATCGCGAAGTACTTGGCGACGTCGTTGGCGATCGAGAAGGTGGTGAGGGCGCCGCGGGTGATCAGCAGCTGCTTGCCGACCTCGACGATCTCGATCAGCTTGGTTGGATTGGAGTCGAGGTCGACCATGTTGCCCGCCTCGCGCGCCGCCTGGGTGCCGGTGTTCATCGCGACGCCAACATCGGCCTGAGCCAGGGCGGGGGCGTCGTTGGTGCCGTCGCCGGTCATCGCGATCAGGCGCCCGTCGGACTGCTGCTCCTTGATCAGCTCCAGCTTGCGCTCCGGCGTCGCTTCGGCGAGGAAGTCGTCGACGCCCGCCTCCTCGGCGATCTTCGCCGCGGTCAGTTTGTTGTCGCCGGTGACCATGATCGTGCGGATGCCCATCGCCCGCAGCTGGTCGAAGCGGGCTTTCATCCCCTCCTTGACCACGTCCTTGAGGTAGATCACGCCGAGCACGCGCTCGTTGCGGGCAACCGCCAGCGGCGTCCCGCCCTCGCGGCCGATCCGGTCCAGCTGCGCCTGCAGCTCGGCCGGGGCGCGGCCACCCTCCTCGGCGACCCAGGATTCGATCGCGTCGCCGGCGCCCTTGCGCAGGCGGGTGCCGTTGAAGTCGACGCCACTCATCCGCGTCTGCGCGGTGAAGGGGACGAAGGTCGGCTCGTGGCCGGCGAAGTCGTGCTCGCGGATGCCAAAGCCCTTGGCGAGGACGACGATCGAGCGGCCCTCGGGGGTCTCGTCGGCGAGCGAGGACATCTGCGCCGCCTCGGCCAGCTCGGCGTCGGTCACCCCCGGCATCGGGATGAACTCGGTCGCCTCGCGGTTGCCGAGTGTGATCGTCCCGGTCTTGTCGAGCAGCAGCACGTCGCAGTCGCCGGAGGCCTCGACCGCGCGGCCGGAGAGGGCGAGCACGTTGCGGCGGACGAGGCGGTCCATGCCAGCGATCCCGATCGCCGAGAGCAGCGCTCCGATCGTGGTCGGGATCAGGGCGACGAGCAGCGCGATCAGCGTCGTCTCCGAGAGTTCGGTGCCGGCGAAGAGGGCGAAGGGGCGCAGCGAGACGACAACGATGACGAAGATCAGGGTCAGCGCCGAGAGCAGGATCCCGAGCGCGATCTCGTTCGGCGTCTTGCGCCGTTCGGCCCCCTCGACCAGAGCGATCATGCGGTCGAGGAAGGAGCCGCCCGGCTCCTGCGTGATCTCGACCACGATCCGGTCGGAGAGGACCCTGGTGCCGCCGGTGACGGCGCTGCGGTCGCCGCCGGCCTCGCGGATGACCGGCGCCGACTCGCCGGTGATCGCCGACTCGTCGACCGAGGCGATGCCCTCGATCACGGTGCCGTCGCCGGGGATCGGCGCCCCCGCCTCGACCACGACGATGTCGCCGCGGGTCAGCTCGGCCGCCGATTTCTCGCCGCCATCGCGGAGCGTGGCCATGGTCTCGGTCTTCATCGCCCGCAGGCTCGCCGCCTGGGCGCGGCCGCGGCCCTCGGCCAGAGCCTCGGCCAAGTTGGCGAAGACGATCGTCAGCCAGAGCCAGACGGTGACGCTGACCGTGAACCAGGCCGGCTCATGGCCGCCGCCCAGCGGGCTGCCGCCGAAGACCTGGATCAGCCAGGCGACGGTGGTGATCACCGCGCCAATCTCGACCACGAACATGACCGGGTTGCGGACCTGGATCCGGGGGTCGAGCTTGCGCAGCGACTCAAGAATCGCTGGGCGCACAATCTCGGGGTCGAACAGTGAGCGGGCCTGTGTCTCGGTGGTCATCTAACGGGCGCTTCCTTGTCGAGGGCGATGTTGAGCTCGAGGACGTTGACGCCGGGCTCGCCGAGCAGGCCGAGGAAGCGTCCGTCGGTGTTGGCCGAGATCAGGTCTTCGACCTGGCTCAGCGGCAGTTTGCGAACCGCGGCGATGCGGTGCGCCTGGATCCGGGCGTTGGCCTCGGAGATGTGCGGGTCGACCCCCGACGCCGACTGGGTGACCGCGTCGACCGGTATCTCTTCACTGGTCAGCGACTTGTCGAAGGGCTTCTCGAGCCGGAGGTAGGACTTCATGTATTCGCGGACTTCTTCGCGCGCTTCGACGCTGTTGGGAGCGGCGTTGCCGAAGTAGGTGACGTTGCCCGAGTAGCCGGTGGCGGACGGACGCGGCTGGAAGTAGGCGGGGTCGGGGGCCAGCACTTCTTCGCCTTCTTCGTCGAGCACGGGCTTGCCGTTCTTGCCGATCACCGGCTTGGAGAACGACTGGCCGATCAGGCTTGAGCCGACGACCTTGCCGTCGACGGTGAGCTTGGAGCCGTTGGCCTTGCCGGGGAAGACGACCTGGGAGATGCCGGTGATCGCCAGCGGGTAGAGGAGGCCGAGGAAGATCGTCATCACGACGATCGCGATCAGCCCGGTGCGCAGATCCTTCTTCATCAGAACAACCTCGTGGTCAGGCTCTGGACGACCGGTCCGAGCAG
>CAYOAP010000014.1:0-90568 GCA_964401995.1 uncultured Conexibacteraceae bacterium
CGCCGATCTTCAACTTCGGCACCGAGGAGCAGAAGCAGCGCTGGCTGGTGCCCGGGATCGCTGGCGAGAAGATCGGCGCGCTGGGGATAACCGAGCCCGGGGCCGGCTCCGACGTCGCCGGCATCTCCACCACCGCCCGGCGGGTCGACGGCGGCTACGTCGTCAACGGCTCGAAGACCTTCATCACCAACGGCGTCCGCGCCGACTTCCTCGTCTGCGCCGTCAAGACCACCCAGGAGGGCGGCCACCACGGCATCTCCTTCCTCGTGCTCGAGCGCGAGATGCCCGGCTACGAGGTGGCGCAGAAGCTGGAGAAGATGGGCTGGCACTCCTCCGACACGGGCGAGCTGGCCTTCACCGAAGTCGAGGTGCCGGCGGAGAACCTGCTCGGCGAGGAGAACAAAGGCTTCCACCTGATCATGGCCAACTTCGCCTGGGAGCGGCTGCTGATGGCGATCGGCGCCGTCGGCGCGATGCGGCGCCTGATCGACGTCACCGTCACCTACGCCAACGAGCGCGAAGCCTTCGGCCGCCCGATCGGCAAGTTCCAGGCGATCCGCCACCACGTGGCGGAGATGGCGACCAAGGCCGAAGCCGCCCGCGCCCTCACCTACAACGCCCTGCGCCTCTTCCACTCCGGCCAGGAGTGCATCCGCGACGTGTCGATGGCGAAGCTGGTGACCCAGCGAGCGGTACTAGAGATCGCCGACCAGTCCCTGCAGATCCACGGCGGCTACGGCTACATGCGCGAGTACGGCATCGAGCGAGCAGTCCGCGACGCCCGCCTAGGCCCGATCGGCGGCGGCACCGACGAGGTGATGAAGGAGATCTTGGGGAAGCAGATGGGGCTGTAGGGGTCAGCGGCAATGCCGACTTGAGCCGTCAGCCCCAGTGGTCGCGGACGTACTGGGCGATCTGGATCTCAGGGAGGCTGCGGGTGCTGACTTTTCGCGCAGTCTGTCCAGTCATTCGCCTCCAACCACAGCCTCCATCATCGCCCGCGCAACGTACCGCCTCTGACCTCGTGCGCCTGAGTCGGTCTCGGTCAACACCCCCCGCCCCTCCATCCGCCTCAGCAGACGCAGCGCGGTGGGGCGGCTCACGTCCAGGCGGTCCTCGATCGACCTGGTCGTGACCACCGGGTTCTCGCAGATCAGGTCGACGAGGGCAAGGGCATTCGGGGTTCCCATCGTCGCCGCCGTCTGGAGGTAGCTCTCGCGGAGGGCGATGATTTGCTGGGCTCGCTGGACCGCGTCATCGGCCTGGGTCTCGACGGCGGTCAGGAAGAGGTCGACCCAGGGGATCGGGTCGCCCGTTTCGCGGATCGCCTGGAGGGCGCCGTAGTAGTCCTGGCGCTGGCGCTCGAGGTAAGCGCTCAGGTAGAGCAGCGGCACAGTGAGCCTGCCGCGGGCGATGAGAAAGAAGACGAGCAGCAGCCGTCCGAGGCGCCCATTGCCGTCGAGGAAGGGGTGGATCGTCTCGAACTGGGAGTGGAGGAGCGCGTTCTGCACCAGTAGCGGCA
The DNA here is from genome assembly GCA_964401995.1 of uncultured Conexibacteraceae bacterium. Classification (GTDB taxonomy): domain Bacteria; phylum Actinomycetota; class Thermoleophilia; order Solirubrobacterales; family 70-9; genus DATCBF01. Next base: position 1,523 of record CAYOAP010000014.1, read on the forward strand.
ACTCGGCCTGCTCGTGCGCGAACCGCTCCCAATCGGCGAGGAGGGCCGGCAGCTCATCGGGCGGCGGGGGCACGAACTGGGCGGTCTCGATCGTCGAGCCCGGTGCCCCGATCCAGTTCTGGCTCGTGCGCAGCTCGCCGGGGGCGAGCTCACGGCCGCGGACGCCGTCCATCAGGCGGCGGTGCATCTCGCAGAACAGGCGCGTGCTGAGCGGCAGCTCATCGAGGCGCTCGAGCCCCCACCGCATCGCGGCGACGTAGTTGACGACCTCCTCGACGTCGGCGTTCGGGGCCTCGCCGGCGGCGTCGGCCTCGAAGACCTCGGCCATGCTCGCCTGCGTCCCCTCGATTCGCGTCGAGGAGAGCGCCTCGCGCAGCAGGTAGGGCCGGATGAGGAGGTCGGGGTTCGGGAGGAGGCGACCGATGCCGGCGAGCCGGCCCAGCGCCCCCTCGGCCTCGCCGAGCAGGCGCACGGTCGAAGCGGGCAGGTCCAGGGCCCGCGGTATCGTCGCCGCGAAGTAGGCCACGTAGCCGTGGCGACCCGGGGTGCGACGCGCCTCGCCGAAGGGGGTCTGTGCGTGCGCCTCGAGCTCCACGGGCTCATCATACTTGACTCTAACGTCTTATGTCCTAAACGTTAGAGATAACCTATGACCCTAACGCGGTCTTCAGGGTCAGGCGGAGGGCAGGTTGCCGAACACCGTGTCCACGCCCTCGTCGAGCTCCCTGGCCCTGGCGCCCAAGCTGCCGAAGATCCTGACAATGCCCAAAGATTGCTTAGATCCAATTCCAGCGCGCGCTGGCTCCTGAGCCTTCAGGCTTGATCTGCCCGGAGTCGCGGAGCAACCGAGCTGATCGCAGCGGCAGCGTTGGTCTGGCCGGCGCTCTCCGCCGCCGCCTCCGATGGACATGTCAGCTTCGGGCAGGCGAAGCGGCAACTCACGCGCTACGCAACGCCCTCCCAGGGCTCCGGCTCATCCCTCGCATTCGGGCAGAGCACTTCCGCCGTCGCCCGACCAAATCGCGGCATCTCCCTCCGATCTAATCGCCGTCGCCAGCCAGGCGGCTCGATATCTTTTGGGGGGATGAATTTCGAGAGTCCCACGGATCTGAAGTTCAACCGGGGGCTGATCGCCGACCCCGAGGCGTTTGCCCGCGATGCGAATGCTGCGTCCTGGCTGTATCTCTGCGGCGAGGAGTTCGCCGCGATGGAGGGTGGGATGTCCTATGCCAGCGTCCAGGCGGCGGTGGCTGAGTCGGCCAACATCGTCTCCGATCCGCCCCAGGTGCTCGACATGGATCTGGCCCGGCGGCATGTGGCCGCGCTCGACGAGCTGCCGCGGCCCACTCTCGTCACCTGCAGGACCGGCCCACGCTCGGCCGCCCTGGTCTACCTCTACGCCGGCCTCAGGGCGGGCGCTACCGCTGGTGAGGTGCTGGCTCGCGCGGAGGAGGACGAGGTGCCCTTCGTCGGCTCCGACGAGCTCAAGGCGTGGGTCGCGCAGGGCCTCGCCGAGCTCTCGTAAGAGAGCATACGACTATACGTATATACGTCTAAAACCTGTTACGCTCTTCCCATGCTTTTCGCCACGCCACCGACAGCCGCGTCGCTGGCCAAGCGCCTTGACGAGCTCGATGAGTTGCGCCGCTCGCTGGGCCAGGAGGTCAGCCGCCCGTCGCCTTGGATGGGGGCGCTGCGGCGCACCGTGCGAGCCAGCTCGATCGAGGGCTCGACCTCGATCGAGGGCTTCAGCGTCAGCGCCAAGGACGCGATCGCCCTGGTCAACGGTGAGGAACCTGCCGGGCGGGCCGACGAGAACCGGATGGCGGTGTCCTCCTATGCCCGGGCGATGGACCACGTCGGCGTCATGGCCCAGGATCCCGGCTTCTCCTGGGAGGAGCGGGTCATCCTCGACCTTCACTTCGATGCCTGCCACTTCCAGCGCGACAAGCGCCCGGGCCGGTGGCGCGACGAGCCGATCGCCGTCACCGCGGGCGACGGGACGCTCGCCTACCGCGCCCCCGACGCCGAGCAGGTTCCCGCGCTGATGGCCGAGGTCGTCCGCTGGCTTCGCGAAGACGACGCCGATCAGAACGTGGTGGTGCGGGCGGCGATGGCCCACCTGCACGTGGTTTCCGCGCATCCGTTCCGTGACGGTAACGGGCGCGTCGCGCGGATTGTGCAGTCGCTCGTGCTCGCCCGCGAGGGGTTGATCTCCTCCGAGTTCTCCTCGATAGAGGAGCACCTTGGCCAGAACACTTCTGCCTACTACGCCGCTCTCAAACAGGCCCAGGGGGGCAGTTACCAGCCGGACCGCGACGCGTCGGGCTGGGTCACCTTCTGCGTCGAAGCCCACCTCGCCCAGGCCCGCCAGCGCCTGGCGCAGATCAAAGCGGCCGCGATGCGCTGGGACCATCTGGAGTCACTGGTCATCGAGCGCGGCTGGCCCGAGCGGCTGATGATCGCCCTCGAGCAAAGCCTGATCGGCGGCGCCGAGCGCGGCAGCTACGGCAAGGAGGCGGACATCTCACGGGCGACGGCCAGCGCCGACTTCCGCCGCCTGCTCGACGCCGGTCTGGTCGACCAGCGCGGCCGCGGCAAAAACACCAGTTATCGCGCCAGCCGGGAGCTGCAAGCTCGTGTTGCCCAGGCACTTGAGGGGGATGCTTGACCATCGAGGGAATCACCGTGCGTCGATGCCGACAGGCCGACGTGCCTGCGGTGCTGGAGCTTTGGGCGCGGGCTCGAAGCGGGCACGCGAGCACGCCTGACCGCGTCGATGAGGTCGAGCGCCTGGTCGCCGATTCCCCCGCCGCCCTCCTGGTGGCCGAGCGGGACGGGGAGATAGTCGGCGCCCTGATCGCCGCCTGGGACGGCTGGCGGGGGAACATGTACCGGCTTGCCGTTCGCGACGACCATCGGCGAGAGGGCATCGGGCTGGCGCTGACCCGTGCGGGCGAGGACTACCTGCGCCAGCGCGGCGCCCAGCGCGTGACCGCGCTTGTCGCCTTCGAGGATGAGGTCGCGGGAGGGTTCTGGGAGTCCGCCGGCTATCCGCTTGATCAGGAGATCGGCCGGCGAGTCCGCAACCTGTAGGCCCTGGAATCCCGCCCGGCGCTGGGATCGTGAACCTTCACGCTCCTCGGACGCGTACTTTTGATCGAAGAAGATTAAGTATTGAAATCTTCCATATCAACCCATAGGTTTCTGCAATTCGACGGCGAGCACGACATCTCATCCCGGGCATTGTTGTCAGCCTCTTCCTCCTGTTCCCGTTCACCGCAGAGGCCGACTTCTTCACACCCGAAACGATTGAACACTTCGCGCCGCTGCTGATCATCCAGAAGGACGAGGACAACGGACCGGCGAGCGCACAGTGGTTCCTGGAAAGAAGCGAACTCGACTTCTCGGAGCAGACGCCCTGCTCCAACGAAACCATCTACAAGGGTCCTTGGTCCCGCGAAGCGACCGCAAAACTGGGACTCCTGTCACCTGCAGCAGACCGCTGGGCGTACCGCAACAAGGAACCTCTCGGCTGCCACCATGACGGTGCGAACTTCATCGCCACCGACTACACGCGGCCCGAGGACACAAACCGCAAACCGGGCCTTGGGTCCGAAGAGGGCTTCTTCCTTGAATTTCGCGGCCCCTATCAGGGCATGGATTTCACCAGGGACAGAGCGAGCCATGAATTCGTCACGGCGGCACCGATCTACTACGACGACGGCCAGCTGCTTCGCCCCGGCAGCGGTCCCCAGAGCCCAAGGCTTGCCTACATCACGTACTGGTTCTTCTACGCCTACAACGATGCCCCGCCAGTCCCCTTCCTCTGGAATCACGAGGGAGACTGGGAGAACATGTCACTGCTTTTCGAACAGTCGCCAGACCCCACCCACTGGGTCCTGAAACAGGTTGCATATGCGGCCCACGGAGTGCCGAAGGCTCAGACCGCATCGTGTGCCAGCGTCATCCTTGCCACCAACCCCCTCCAGTGCCCCGTCCCGCGCGCACTTTCACATGGCACGCAGCGCATAGTTGGCTTCGTGGCCAATGGGGATCACGCGACCTATAGCTCGGCGGGCAGCCATCCCCTGCACGGCATCAACGACGCCACCTCCCCGCCCGGCACGGGCTTCTCCTGGCCGACCTGGAAGAACCTGCTGCCGCTGGAATCCCAGGGCTGGGCGGGCTTCTGCGGCGCCTGGGGGCGCGTGGGCGCCTCGATCCCGGGAAGTCGCGCGCTCTGGGCCGAGGACAGAACCGGCCCGCTCGGGCCGGGCTGCCTCGACGATCACGAATCGCAGAGAAAGACCGGGCGACCTAAGAACTGGGGAACCTCGAAGTCCTCGCCCGCCGACAGGCGCGCTACTCCGGGAACGGCAATCGGCATCGAAGCATCGCCCGGGCCGACCAGCCCCTCCCTGTAACCCGGCCGGTGGGCCGCAACGGTAGCTTTGGCCCGATGGAGTTGGCCCGCTGCACATGAAGAAGACCTTGATCGTTGCCAGCCTCGCCTGCGCATGCGCAATCGGCGCGGTCTCCTCCTCCGGCGCCGCCAGCGCGACCCGGTCGGTTTCGGCGATGCGTCCCCACATGACGCCCTCGCTGATCCCCTTCGGGCCGAAACGCAAGCGGGAGATGGCCGCCTACTCGGAGCGCCATTACGGGGAAGACACCTGGCGCCTGAAGCACCCGAAGGTGATCGTCGAGCACATGGCCGAGATCGGGACCGTCAGCGGCGTCTTCAACACGTTTGCCCCCGACGTGCCCGATGTCGAGCTGCACGAGCTGCCCAACGTCTGCTCGCACTTCGTCGTCTCCTCCGCCGGGCGCATCCACCAGCTCGTCCACCTGACCACGCGCTGCCGGCACACGGTCGGGCTCAACTGGACCGCGATCGGGATCGAGCACACCGGCTACGCCGACTCCGACGTGCTCGACAACAGCCGCCAGCTACACGCCTCGCTGCGCCTGACCCAGTACCTGCGCTGCCGCTTCCACATCAAGCTGCTCAACGTGATCGGCCACAACGAGAGCCTCAGCTCCCCCTACCACCGCGAGCTGGTCCCCAGCCTGCGCAACCAGACCCACAGCGACTGGATGCACAGCTCGATGCGGAAGTACCGCCACAAGCTCTGGCTGCTCGGCCCCTGCTGAGCGCCTCCCGGCTCAACCCGGGCAGGGAAGCCAGGGCTGGGCGAAGAGGTCGTAGGACTTGCGGATCGCGCTGAAGTCGATCGCCTGCGCTTCGGAGCAGTAGGCGCCGGGGTCGAGTTCGTACTCGGCCTCGAAGACCGCCTTGCCTTCGCGGACGAAGGCGCGGTAGGGATCGCACTCTTCGTACTGGAAGCACTGCTCGACGATCGCGAAGTCGAACTGCGGGGCCAGCGCCCCCACCTGGGGGCCGTCGTTCTTGAGGGCAACCGCCATCCCGCGGGCGTGGACCTGGCGGGCGACCCAGCGGTTGAAGCGCAGCTGATCGGCTGGCGTGATCGCGAACCCGGTGTTGTTTTCCCAGCCGGCCAGGTTGTCGGGCTCGACCGCGTCGAACCCCTTGCGGGCGCAGAAGTCGAAGCGGCGCTTCAGCGGCGCGGCAAAGGAGTGGAAGCGGCGGATGTCGAGCCAGCGCTCGTCGGGGAAGCCTTCGTAGCGCTTGCCCCGCACCGAGCGGGGGAACTGCCCGGCGTCGGGTCGATAGCTCTCCCAGCTGCCGACGTCGAGGTAGCAGATGACCTTGCGCCCCATCCCGTGCAACCGGCTGACGACGCCGGCCGGAGTTTCGAAGCCATCGACGTCGAAGACGGTCGCGGGCACGCTGGTGTCGATCTTGCCCTGCAGCTGCCACTGCCACGGCGCCGTCGTCGGCGCGGGCTGCCAGCGGGCGGCGTTCGCCATCGACGGGAACGCGAAGCAGGCGAACAGGCAGGCGGCCAGGCAGATCCAGCGTTGTCCCATGCCTTCGAGGATAGGCATGAGGTCCCGCCGCTACGATCAGCGACCGTGAAGCTCTGCCGATTCTTGGAGGACGGGGAGGCCAAGCTCGGCCTGGTCGAGGGGGAGAGCGTGGTCGACCTGACCGCCGCCTCGCCGGGCCTGCCGGCCGAACCGGCGGCTGCGCTTGAGGCCGCCGGAGGCGTTGACGGCCTGGGCAGCATCGGCGCGGGGGTAGGCGGCGCCCAGCCGCTGGAGGAGATCCAGCTGCTGGCCCCGGCCTGCCCCCGCAAGTACCTCGGCATCGCCCTCAACTACTCCGACCACATCGCCGAGACGGGGATGGAGGCGCCAAAGGTGCCGACTTTCTTCAGCAAGCACGCGACCTGCGTGGTCGGGCCCGGCGCCGATGTCCACAAACCGAAGGTCTCCGACCGCCTCGACTACGAGGGGGAGCTGGCGCTGGTGATCGGGCGGCGCTGCCGTCACGTCCCGGTCGAGCGCGCGCACGAGGTGATCGCCGGCTACACGATCGCCAACGACGTCACCGTCCGCGACTGGCAGATGCGGGCACAGACGATGATGATCGGCAAGTCCTTCGACACCCACGGCCCGCTCGGCCCCTGGCTGGTCACCGCCGACGAGCTGGGCGACCCCCACGAGCTCGGCGTCCGCACCTTCGTCAACGGCGAGCAGCGCCAGGACGGCAACACCCGCGACATGATCTTCAACTGCTTCCAGCAGGTCGCCCACCTCTCCGAAGCCTTCACGCTCGAGCCCGGCGACGTGATCGCCACCGGCACCCCCGCCGGCGTCGGCGCCGCCGTGCAGCCCTTCCCCGAGGGCCTGCTCAAAGTCGGCGACGAGGTGCGGATCCAGATCGACGGCATCGGCGAGCTGCGCAACAAGGTGGTCCCCGAGCCCGACGGGTTCATGGTCGCCACCGCGCCCGTCTAGCCGCTCGATCAGCGCAACTGAGAACGCCATGCACCCATCCCTCCGGCGCACAGGGGAGTGCCGGAGGGATGGCTACAGGAAGGGAAGGAGCTGATGCGACTCTGACTGTTACTCAACTTGCGGGAGAAGATCCTGACAAGAACACCTTCCCACCAGGAGGACCCGCCAGCATCGGGGTTCTTCCGCATCTCCCGGCGAAGATCTACTGATCTGCTTGCTCCGCCAGCCCCTTCAGGTTGAGCAGCTGGCGGCGCATCATCACCAGGTCGCCCAGCGGCAGCAGCTTGCGCAGCAGCCGCAGGTGCAGCGCCCCGGGCGGGTAGGAGGTGAGCAGCTTGACGACGATGCGCGAGCGCCCGGCATCGACCGGGTCGGCGCGGTAGGTGCAGGCCACGCGGCCGAAGATCCGCCCGCTCGACCAGATCGTCAGCGAGCGCCCCGGCTCGAAATCGACCAGCTTGAAGATCGTCTGCACGCGCTGGCCGACGGCCAGCTGCTCCAGGCCCGGGGTCAGGGTCTGGGGGCTGCGGCGGCCGAAGTTGTCGAGCTTGTCGTAGCTGTAGGGGGCGGCGCGCAGCTGGCAGAGCCAGCGGAAGGTCGTCTCCGCTGGCGCGTCCACATCGACCGCCCGGAACAAGGTGTCGTTGGGCGCCGCAAGCAGGTGATCGCAGGGGAATGGCTCGGCCCGCTCGGCGGCGGTCGAGCCCCAGTGCACGATCGTCGAGCGGGCGCTCATCCCGGCCGCTCCAGGTCGAAGACACGGCGGGCGTTGGCATCCAGATATAGCTGCCTGGCCTCCTCATCGAGCCCGAGCCCGCCGAGGCCCCCAAGCGCCTTCGCCGGCGGGATCATCGGGTAGTTGCTGCCGAAGAGCACCTTGCGGCGGCCGCTGCCGCTCTTCATGTAAGCGACAAGCTCCGGCGGCAGGCGCTTGCTGGTGTAGGCGGAGGTGTCGATGTAGACGTTCTCGTGCTTGCGGCAGACGGCGACCATCTCCTCGGTCCAGGGGTAGCCGACGTGGCCGCAGACGATCGTCAGCTCGGGAAAGTCGATCGCGACCTGGTCGATGTAGGGGATCGGCCGCCCGGTCTCCGACGGGCGCAGCGGCCCGGTGTGGCCGACCTGGGTGCAAAAGGGGACGCCGAGGTCGACGCAGGCGGCGTAGAGCGGGTAGTAGCGGCGGTCGGTCGGCGCCGCCTCCCAGAGCCAGGGGATCACGCGCAGGCCCTTGAAGCCGAGCTCGCCGACGCAGCGGCGCAGCTCGCGCACGGCCTCCATCGGCCGGGCGAGGTCGACGGCGGCGAGCCCGGCGAAGCGGTCCGGATGAGCCTCGACCCAAGCTGCCACCTCCTGGTTGGAGATCAGCTCCCCCTCGCGTGGCGCGTGCCAGGCGCTGAGCAGGCCGAAGTCGACCCCCGCCGCCTCCATCGCGGCGACGGTCAGCTCGATCGGCAGCTCCTCCGTCGGCAGCTCCTGGCCGGTCCAGCGCATCAGCGGCTCGAACATCTCGTGGCCGAGGAAGCGCGGGGTCGGGTGCTGCATCCAGGCATCGACGGTCATCGCCATCGATTGTGACTGGAACAATGGGCCGATGAAGCAGCGGGTCAACGTGATCACCCTCGGGGTCGCCAACCTCGGCCGCGCCCGCGCCTTCTACGAGGCGCTGGGCTGGACCACTGGCGCCAAGCCGGCCGATGACGTCGTCTTCTTCCAGGCAGGCGAGATGGTGCTGGCTCTATGGGACCGCGCCAGGCTCGCCAAGGACAGCTGCGTCACGGACGTGGGCGGCTGGGGCGGCGTCACCCTGGCGCTCAACCTCGGCTCGCCGGCGGAGGTCGATGCCGCCACAGAGCAGGCCCGCGCCGCCGGCGCGACGATCGGCCGCGAGCCGGCCGAGACCTTCTGGGGCGGCTACAGCGCCGTCTTCATCGACCCCGACGGCCACCCCTGGGAGATCGCCCACAATCCGCACTGGACGCTGACGCCCGACGGCGGGGTCCAGCTCAGCTAAACCTCGATCGTCTGCGGCTTCCCTGCGTCGAGCCAGCGGACCCGGTCGGCGATTCCAGAATCGGCGAACTCGGCCTCGACCGGGCCGCGACCCTGGCGGAAGTGCTTCCAGCCCTCGTAGTGAATCGGCAGCAGCGTCTTCAGCTCGAACTCGCGGGCGACACGGGCAGCCTCGGCCGCGTTCATCGTGTACCTGGCGGGGCCGGTCACGGGGAAGCGGACGCCGCCGAGGTGGATCAGGGCGGTGCCGATGTCGAAGCGGCGGCCGACCTCGGCCACGCCCTTGAAGTAGACGGTGTCGCCGGAGATCCAGAGGGCGCCGTTGTCCTGCCCCTCCCACTCGAGGATGAAGCCGATCACCTCGCCGACCAGCGGCCGGCTCAGCGGCGGGCCGTGGCGGCAGGGCGTCGCCGTGATCCGGACCTCGGTCCCATCGGGCGCCGTCAGCGTGGTCGAGGCCCAGGGCGCGAGGCCGGTCGAGCTGCCACCAAGGCGGCCGGCCCCGGAAGGCGTGGTGATCACCCGGCCCAGCGAGGGCAGCAGCGCCCGTCCCGCCGGATCAAGGTTGTCGTCGTGCTGATCGTGGCTGAGCAGCACCGCGTCGATCCGTCCCAGCGCGTCGCCGGCGATCGCCGGCGCCTGCAGCTTGCGCGACATCGTCCCCCAGCCAAAGTGGTAGCGCTTGCCGGGCGCGTCGAAGGTCGGATCGGTCAGCAGGCGCAGGCCGCCGATCTCGATCAGCGCCGTCGGCCCCCCTATATACGTGATGTCGAATTCGTGAAGCTGCATTTGACCTCGCTATGTGAGCCTAAATGCAACTTCGAGGAAAAGCGGCCCGCCTAGGCCGGGAAATCGTCGGGGAGGATACGGAAGGGACGGCCGCCGGGACCGCGCATCGCGCGGAAATGACGGTGGTCGAAGGTGAGGATGTCGGGAGTGTCGTGCCGTTCTGCCAGGACCACGATCGAGGCATCGGCCAAGCCCACCCGCAGATCCCCGTACTGCCGCATCACCGCAGAGGCCCGCTCGACGTCGGCCCGCCCGAACTCGGCCAACTCATAGGCGCCGTCAATCACCTCCGCCAGCAATGCCAGCTGGTGCTTCTGGCCATGGCGTTCGATCAGCATGTAGTCGAGCTCGGCGAGGACGAAGGGTGAAAGCAAGAAGGGCCCGTCGACCTCGCCCACCACGCGCAGCACATCGTCATGCCGCTGGGCCGTGGAGCTGATCAGCTGCAACACCGCGCTTGTGTCTACCAGGATCAATCCTCGCCGAACCCTTCCAGCGCCTCCTCGACCCGATTTGGATCGTCGAGCAGAGGATCGCTGAGCGCGAACAACGCCTGGGGCTTGCGGCGCCGCAGTCGATGAAGCTCGACGACGTGGTCGACGCCCTGGCGGATCAGGTCGGCCTCGGTGCGGTGCGTTTGCAATGCGATCGCCTCCAATGCCCGCTTCTGCTCCTCGCTGAGATAGATGGTGGTCCGCTTCACGCCATACATAATGCCATATACGTGAGCGGAGGTTTCCCCTCTAAGTCCTTGGCGGGCAATTCTCTCCCCCCTCTCGACTGGCCAGTCAACCAGGATTACGCCGTTCCCTGTAGCCTCACGGGCCGACTTCACTACCTATAAGGAGCGGGAATCTGATGGGACTTCTTGACGGGAAAGCGGCGATCGTCACCGGTTCGGCGCGCGGGATCGGCCGGGCCACGGCGGAGCTGTTTGCCAGCGAGGGCGCAAAGGTCTTGATCAACGACCTCGACGCCGACGTCGCCGAGCAGACAGCCGGCGAAATCAACGGCGAAACCGCTGTCTTCAGCGGCGACCTGACCGAGACCGGCGCCGCCGACAAGCTCGTCGCCGCCGGCGTCGACGCCTTCGGCGCGATCGACATCGTCGTCAACAACGCCGGCTACACCTGGGATGGCGTCGCCCACAAGATGACCGACGAGCAGTTCCAGGCGATGCTCGACATCCACACCGTCGTCCCCTTCCGCGTCGCCCGGGCGATGGCCCCGCACTGGCGCGAGGCCGCCAAGGCAGAGCGCGCCGAGGGCACCGAGGTCTTCCGCAAGCTGATCAACATCTCCTCGACCTCGGGGACGATGGGCAACGCCGGCCAGGTCAACTACTCGGCCGCCAAGGCCGGCGTCGTGGGCCTCACCAAAACCCTCGCCAAGGAGTGGGGCCAGTTCAAGATCAACGTCAACGCGGTCGCCTTCGGCTTCGTCGACACCCGCCTCACCGCCGCCAAAGAGGAGGGCGGCGAGATGACCGCTCCCGGTGGCGAGAAGATCGAGCTTGGCATCCCCGAGCAGATGCGGGCGATGGCCTCGGCGATCATCCCGGTCGGCCGTCCGGCCTCGCCGGAGGAGGCCTCCGGCCCGGTCCTCTTCCTTGCCTCGCCGCTGGCCAACTACGTGCACGGCCAGGTGCTCAACGTCACCGGCGGCATGTTCGGCGGGATGTACACCTGAGCGACAAGGAGACAAGCGGAGCGCCGCGTTACCTCGACCTGGCCGACAAGGTCTGGCCGGCGACGCGGCGCTTCATGGGCGTCCACACGTTCCTCTACCAGAGGACGGGTGGACGCCTCGGCCACACGATCCCCGGCGTCCCCGGCAGGATGCTTCTGCTCGACCACGTCGGCGCCAAGAGCGGCACCAGGCGCACCTCGCCGCTGCTCTACGTCAGGGACGGCGACGACGTGATCATCGTCGCCTCCAAAGGCGGCTTCCCCAAGCACCCGGCCTGGTACCACAACCTCGTCGCCAATCCCGACACCACGGTCCAGATCGGCAGCGAGACCCGCAAGGTCCACGCCCGGGTTGCGAAACCGGAGGAGCGCGACCGCCTCTGGGCGATGGCGGTCAAGGCCTACCACGGCTACGAGGGCTACCAGGCTCGCAGCAAAGGCCGCGAGATCCCGTTGGTCGTGCTCGAGCCGCGCAAGTAGCGCCGCAGCTCAGCTCTTAGGCGCGCGCTCCTCGGCCACCGGCGTGCCGCTCTCGTCGGCGATCGCCTGCGGCGGCCAGGGGCCTGCCCAGTTGTCGCGGGCGCCGTCGATCGTGATCGTCGTCCCGGAGAAGAAGTCGCCGGCAGGCGAGGCGAGATAGGCGACCAGCCAGGCGAACTCCTCCGGCTTGCCGGCGCGACCGGCGGGGATCGAGCGCTCGAGGTTGTCGACGACCACCTGCGGGTACTTGGTCAGCAGGGTCTCGGTCGCGAACTGGCCGGCGGCGAGGGCGCAGGTCTTGATCCCGAACCGAGCCCACTCGATCGCCAGCGTCCGCATCATGTTCTCGACCGCGGCACGGGCGGCGCCGGAGTGGACCATCCCCGGCATCCCGTTGTGGGGGGAGAGGGTGACGCTGAGCACCTTGCCGCCGCCCTGCGGGATGAAGGCCTTGGTCGCCGCCGCGTGGGTCATCAGCCAGGTCCCCTGCACATTGAGATCCATCACCGTGCGGAAGCCTTTCGGTGTGATCGCCTCAGCCGGGCTGAGGAACTGGCCGCCGGCGTTGTTGACGAGGACGTCGATGCGCTGGTGACGCTCCAGCACGCCGTCGAAGAAGCGGCCGACCGGCGCCTCCTCGCGGATGTCCAGGGTCTCGTGCTCGAAGGATCCGGCCAGCTCCGAGGCCAGCTCGGCGGTCTCGGCCAGCGGCTCTTCCCGCCGCCCGCAACCGATGACGACGGCGCCGAGCCGGGCCAGCTCCAGGGCCGTCTCGCGGCCAAGGCCGCTGCCGGCGCCGGAGACCACACACACCTGTCCCTCCAGCAAACCCGGCGCGAACACCCGCGAATGAGAACTGTCAGACATCGATGGGCAGCCTATAGAGGCGCCGATCTACGTAATGTGACCGGCGATGAAGGTTCACATCGAGGCCAAACCACTGCACGAGCCGCTGGCCGGAGGGACGCCGGGCGCAACCGTCACGGTCGAGCCGATCGTCGCCGGCCATGTTGAGTGGCCGCTACCAATGATGGAGCGCCCGGGCGGCCGCTTCGAGAGCCTGAAGCTGCTGCGCGCCCTGCTCACCGGCCAGCCGCCGACGAAGGTGCCGACTCCCGCCTTCCTGATCCGCCACCCGAGCGCGGGCGCGATCCTCGTCGACACCGGCATGCACCCCTCAGTGGCCAGCGACGGGCGCGAGAACTTCGGCAAACTCGCCAACCGCTTCGGCAAGCCCTCCCTCAACCCGGGCGAAGACGTCCCCGCGCAGCTGCGCAAACGCGGACTCAACCCCGGCGAGATCCCGATCGTGGTGATGACACACATGCACCTCGACCACACCTCGGCGATCTCGGAGTTCCCGCAGTCGACCTTTGTCGTCTCCGAGCCCGAGTGGGAGGCCGCCACCAAGGGCCCGAAACCGCTCGCCAACGGCTACCGCCGGCCCCACTTCGACTACGCCTTCGATTACCGCACCGTCGACTTCAACCGCGCCGGGATCGACTCCTACGCCAGCTTCGGCCGCAGCTTCGACCTCTTCGGCGACGGCTCTGTCAGGCTCGCCTTCACCCCTGGCCACAGCGCCGGCCACATGTGTGTGATCGCCCACCTTAAGGAGCGCGACTTCGTGATCGGCGGCGACGCGATGTACACCTACCGCCAGCTTGAGGGCGACGCGCCGCTGCCGCCGCGCCCCTTCGACTCACACAACTTCCGCCGCTCGCTGCAGGAGCTGCGCCTCTTCCGCAAGCAGTACCCGCACGCGATCATCACCCCGGGCCACGACCAGTCCTTCTACGACCAGCTCGACGCCCGCTACGAGTAAGGCTCAGCGCTCGGGCGAGGCCTCGCCCGGATCGGGCGACGGCAACCCGTCGCGAAGGGCGCGGATGACGCCGCGGCGCCCCTGCTCCTCCAGCGCCGTGTACATCGTCCGCACCCGGTCGAAGACTTCGCCCGCAACCTCCATCTGGCGCTCGCGGCCCGGCGCCGACTCGACCGGGAAGCTGATCGGCTCGCCGAACTGGACCGTGACCTTGGGGAAGCGCAGACGCTTCCAGCCCCGCACGGCGGCGGAGCCGTGGATCGCGACCGGGACGATCGGCGCCCCGGACTCCAGGGCGATACGGCCGATCCCCGGTTTCGGCTCGCCCAGGTTGCGCGAGCGCGAGCGCCCGCCCTCGGCGTAGATCAACAGCATCTCTTCCTGGTCGAGGATCGCGTAGGCGGTCTTGAAGGCCTCCTCGTCGCGATGGCCGCGGCGGATCGGGAAGACGCCCCCGTGCTTGTAGATGTAGGTGAGGACCGGCGGGCCGAACATCTGCGATTTGGCCATGAAGCGAACCTGGCGGCGCAGGTAGGCGCCGGCGAAGAAGTGATCCATCTGGCTGAAGTGGTTGGGGGCGAGGACGAGCGGCCCGTCGCGGGGCACGTTCTCCAACCCGATCGCCCGCAGGCGGTAGATCAGGATCGTCGGCAGGGTAAGGACGGCGCGGGCCAGCGGGTAGGTCCAGCCGACGCCCTTGCGGGCGGCGGCATGGAACTGCGTGAAGTAATCCGCCGGGCGCGAATCCTTGTAGACCTGTGGCTTGATCTCGGCCATAACGTGGTTTGGCGGCCTCCGGGCCGCCGTAAATGCCTAACCCCGTCTCCCCGCCCAGTTACGCATCGCCGCCATCCTCTTCCGGGGCGGCCCACCCGCGCGAGCGCTCGACGGCGCGATGCCACTGCGCCAGCAGCCCAGCCCGCTCGTCCGCGCCCATCTGCGGGTCGTAGCGAGCCGCCTCCCGCCACATCTCCCCCACCTGCTCGGGGCTCCAGAGCCCGACCGCGATTCCGGCCAGGTAGGCGGCCCCGAGCGCCGTCGTCTCGGCCACCTCCGGGACGACGACCGGCGCCCCGAGGACGTCAGCCTGGAACTGCATCAGCCAGCGGTTGACGACCGCCCCGCCATCGGCTTTGAGCACCTCCAGCCGCTGCCCGGCGGCGGCCTCCTGGGCGCGGACCGCGTCGACGGTCTCGTAGGCGATCGCCTCCAGCGCCGCCCGCGCCAGGTGGGCGCGGCCGCTGCCGCGGGTCAGGCCGACGATCGTGCCGCGGGCGTAGGGATCCCACTGCGGCGAGCCGAGCCCGGTCAGCGCCGGCACGAAGTAGACGCCGTCGTTGCCCTCGAGCGAGCCGGCCAGCGCCTCGCTCTCCCCCGCCTCGCCAATGATCCCCAGCCCGTCGCGCAGCCACTGCACCGCGGCCCCGGTGACGAAGATCGCCGCCTCCAGCGCATAAACCGCCGCCGACGGGCCTATTTCCCTCGATATAGGTGGGTTTTCGGCCCGTCGGCCGGGCGGGGTGGCGCAGGCGACTGTGGTTAGGAGGCCCTCGGCTGGGGCCGGGGGGCTTGCGCCGGCGTTGAGGAGGACGAAGCTGCCAGTGCCGTAGGTGTTCTTCGCGGTCCCAGGGCGGTGGCAAGCCTGGCCGAAGAGGGCAGCCTGCTGGTCGCCGGCGATCCCGGCCACCGGGACCTCGCCGCCGAACTCGGCGGTGGTGCCATAGACGTGGGAGGAGGGCAGCGGCTCGGGCAGCCGGGCCGGGTCGACGCCAAGCAGCGCGCAGAGCTCCCCGTCCCAGGCCAGCTTGCGGATGTCGAACAGCATCGTCCGCGAAGCGTTCGTGTAGTCGGTGACGTGGCGGCCGGTGAGCTTGAACAGGAGCCAGGAATCGATCGTCCCGAAGACCGCCTGCTCCGCTCCCTCGACGTTGCCCAACAGCCACTCGATCTTAGTCCCGGAGAAGTAAGGATCGATGACGAGGCCGGTCCGCTCACGGACCAGCTTTTCGTGGCCCGCCGCCCGCAGCTCGTCGCAGCGCTCGGCGGTGCGACGGTCCTGCCAGACGATCGCCCGGTGCAGCGGCTCGCCGCTGGCCGGATCCCAGGCGACCACCGTCTCACGCTGGTTGGCGATCCCGATCCCCTTCAGCGCCGCGCCCTCGACCCCGGCCGAGGCGATCGCCTCGGCCGCGACCCGCCGCGTCACCTCCCAAACTTCGCTCGCATCATGCTCGACCCATCCGGGCCGCGGGAAGTGCTGCTCGAACTCAGAGTAGGCGCGCCCGGCGACGCGACCCTCTCCATCGAAGAGGAGGCAGGTCGTCCCAGTGGTCCCCTGATCGATCGCCAAAATCACGGCGAGCGAAGGCTATTCGCCGCGGCGGCGAGGTGAAGGCAGGGTCAGGCGGCCAGGGCGACGCGCTGCGCCTCTTCGGCGCCCACGTACGGCATCAGCAGGAGCTGGACGATCTGCGGCCTCAAGGTCTCGATCCGATCGGCCCGGTCATCGATGAAGAGGCCGTTGAGGAGGGAGGAGACAGCGCTGACCAGGGCGATCTCAGTCAGCTCGGGCAGCTCCTTTGCCTCCGGATAGTGCTGGCGACCGGCGCGGAGCATCTTGGCGAGGTGCTCATTCGAGGCCAGCACCCGCCGCGCCACGCCCGGATCGGCGCCGACCACGTCGAGGCTCAACAGCCGCGCCTCGTCAGGCGCTTCGGAGACAAGGGCAAGCGCAGCCGAGACCGCAGCCGAGACCTTGGCCGGCCAGTCCGACTCGGCCGCGCAGGCTTTGGAGATTTCGCCCGCGAGGCAATCGAAGACGACCTCGTGGGCGGCGAGCACGCAGTCGTGCTTGTTTTCGAAGTTCTCGTAGAAGGTCGAGCGCGAGACGCCCGCCTGTTCGACGATTTGCTCGACCGAGAGCGAGGCATAGCCATGCTCGGTGAGCGCCCTGGCGACACCGGCGACCAGCCGCAGGCGCTGGTTGTAGGAGACGACGTCGCGCGGCATTTTGTGGGCGCCGCGAGGCAGCCGCCAGGTCCCTTTGAGGCTCTCCGGCGCCTCTCCGGCAGGCGCGTCAGCGCTCATCCCGCATACCATCTGGCTGGAACAGTCCCAGCCCTGTTCTGTCTCCCATGCTTACGAGGCCCTTTGCTCCGTCTTTGTCAAGGACGGTACACAATGTAAGCACTCGTACACGGCTTGTCAAGCACGCATCGGCTTCTCTTGACTAGTTGGAGACCTTGCAGCTCCTAATCAGGGAGATCTTCGCCTTCTGGCCGGTGTTGAAGCCGTAGCTCGCCCTGGCCAGCGGGAACACCGCTCCCGGGAACCCGGCCGGCGCCGCGCAGGCCGCCGAGACGTAGGAGCGGCCCTTGCCGCGATAGCGGTACTGGCGGTCGAGGGTCATGTCGAAATGAGTCAGGTAGGCCCACTCCTGAGCTGACTTCGGCAGCGTCGTCGAGAGCACGGTGCCGAAGAGCCCGTCGGTGTGTTTGACGGTGAAAGTGAGGACGAAGGCCCCGGGGGGGTCTTCGGCGTAGACCTGGGCCAAGATCAGCTTGTGGCCATTCTCCCTGGGGCCGTTGAAAGCGAGCAGCTTCGCTTTGACCGGGAAGGGCGCCTGGCCGGAGATATGGACCTGCAGGGTGACGTGGCCGGCGCCAACGATCGAGCGCGAGCAGACGGCCTGGGCCTCGGCTTCGGTGGCGGGCTGGATCGCCGCGACCCGGCAGGTCGGCAGGCCCTTGTCATAGAGGCGGCCGGCGCTGTTGATCGCGACCGTGATCGTGCGCAGCTGCGGCAGCGGCGCCCCCTTGACTGTTTTGACATCGCCGGCGACCCGCACTGCGACCGGGGCGAGCGTGGTCCGCGGCAGCTTCTTGGGAGAGAGGGCGCCGTTGAAGGTCACCAGCAGGTTGCCCTCCTGGTGGATCTCAGCCTGGGCGAGCGCCCCGCCGCCAAGGGCCAGGGCGCTCGCGACGATCAGGAGGGCAACCGGCTTCACGCTCAGCTGAACCTGGAGGGATCGATGCGGCAGTAGTTGAAGCCGAAGCTGAGGACGGTGTTGTTGGCGAGGTTGGAGTTGCGGTTGAGCCGCACCGAGAGCGTCTGGGCTTTGTACTTGTCGCCACCTTCAAGCGCCGCCCCGATTTTCGCCAGATAGGACTTCTCCGTTTCCAGGTAGCCGATCCACTTGGTCAGCTTGGCTGCATCCGCGGCCGGCTGGGGAACGGCTTTGATCTGCTTGATCGTCTTTTCGAAGGCGGTCACAGCACGCTTGAAGCGGGTCGCGGCCTGGGTGAGTTCGCCGTTCTTGACCTCGTTTTTGGCGCCATTGAAGATGCGGGCGTTGGCGGTGGTGTTGGCCTTGCAGATCGGCTCTACCTTGGCGACGTATTCGTCGCGGGTCAGTTCGGTAGCGCTCGCCAGCGGCACCGCGACAACCAGGGCGGCGACCAGCGCGCCTGCGATCGCCAACCTGTTTTTGCTCGTCCTCTTCATCTCTCAAAGCCTCCCTGTGTTTCCCGTCAATCGTTTGAACACGCTCAAGCTGGGTGAAGCTCGATCTTCGGCAAGACTCTCTCCAGCGGCTTCGGCAGCCACCAGACCCGCTCGCCGATCAAGATCATCAGCGCCGGCAGCAGGACGATCCGGACCACGGTGGCGTCGAGCAAGACCGCCACTGCGAGGCCGACACCGAGCTGGCTGACGGTGGAGATCTTGGCTGCCGCGAAGCAGATGAAGACCGCCATCATGATCGCAGCCGCGCCCGTGATCACGCGCGCGGTCTTCTCAAGGCCGAAGGTGATCGCCCGCCGGTGGTCGCCGGTCGCCTCGTATGACTCGCGCATCCGTGCCAGCAGGAAGACCGCGTAGTCGACCGAGAGGCCGAAGACGATGCCGAAGATCGCCGCGGCGCCGATCGCGTCGACGTAGCTGTGGCCGCCGAGTGGCCAGCCCGCCGGGACGTGGAAGAGCAGGACGAGGACGCCGAAGGCGACAGCGACCGTCATCAAGTTCAGGACCACCGCGACCAGGGCGAGGATCAAGGCACGCAGAATCGCGACCAAGGCCAGGAAGGTGACCAAGGTCATCGCCAGGATCACCAGCGGCACGTGGGAGCGGGTGATCTGGTTGTAGTCGGTGAGCTGGGCCGCCCCGCCAGCAACGCCGGTCTTGAGGCCGGCCTTCTGGCCGAAGCGGGAGGCAAGGTGGTTGAGGCGGCGATCGATCGCTTCCGAGCCGGGGCTGTTGAAGCGGTAGCGGGGGATGGCGAGGATCACCGCCGCCTGGCCACCACGGTTGAGATCGATCGCCTGGGCGGCGCGGTCGCGGCTGCGCGGCGGGGCGCCGTCGAGGGCAGAGAGGACGAAGTAGCCGGAGTCGAATAGGTGGGGTGACGCCGTCCGCAAGGCGGCGCGCTGATCGCCGAGGTGGTCGGCGGCGGCGGTGACCTTGACCCCGGCGCGACGCAGGCCACTCTGCAGCGGCGCCGAGCGCGCGTAGCCTTCCTGCAGGCCGGAAGCGAGCGCTTCGCTGCCTCCGGTCAGGCGGCCGATCCCACCGGCAAGCGCTCCAGCCCCACCGGCCAGGCGGTTGAGGCCGCCTTCGAGCGAACCGGCGCCAGCGGCCAGGCGTTCGGACCCGCTGGCGAGTTCGGAGCCGCCTTTGGAGAGTTCCTTCATGCCGGAGTTGAGATCAGCGGCCCGGTTGCGCAGCGATCGCACTTCGTTGCGGGCGGCGGCGAGGGCCAGGACCAGCGTCGAGGCTTTGCTGGCGGCCTTGTTCAGCGAGGGATCCGCGGCGGCGCGGCGGCTGAGTTCGGCGCGGAGCTGCCGCGCCCGCGCCAGCGAGCCTTTGCGCAGCTGTGGCAGCAGATCGTGCAGCCCCAGCGCCAGTGAGAGAGAGCCCGCCTGGGCGGTGTGCTGGCCATCGGCGAGCTTGGCGTTGCCTGCGGCCAGCTGTTCGATAGCGCCGGTGGCTCGGGTGCCTCCGGCGGCGGCCTTTTCGAGGCCGGCGGCAATCTGGGAGGCGCCCTGCTGGGCTTTTTCGGAGCCCTCGCCGAGCAGGCTGGCGCCGGCGGCCGCGTTGTCAAGGCCGGCGCGCAACTGCCCCACCCCCCTGCCCGCCCGACCCAGCTTCGAGCCGAGCTGATCGAGCCGGCCGAGCCGCCTCTTGCCCGGGGGTCCGAGCAAGCCCTGGCCCTGCTGCTGCAGCGGAGTGGTTCGCCTGGCGATCTGGCTGGGCCCGATCACCGCCTGCACCCCGGGCTGGATGGCGAGCAGATCCTGGAAGCGGGAGAGGTGGCGCAGGTCGGCGGCCGAGGTGATCGCTCCTTCTTCGCTGGCGGCGACGATGATGAAGGGGGAATCCCAGCCTGGGCCCATTTCGCGCGAAACCAGCTCGGCGTCCTGGCGGGCGCTGGAAGAAGTCGGCAGCTGTTCGACGCTGGGCGGCCCGGTCTTGATCGCCAGCGCCGGCAGGGCCAGCAACAGCAGGACGGCGCCGATCAGCAGAGCGACGGTTTTGGGCCGGCTCAGGGCGGTCCGCAGCCAGCGGTTGAGGAGGGTGTGGGCGCCCTCCGCGTCTGCCGGCGGGCCGATATGCCAGCGGTTGACGTTGGCGCCAAGCAGGCAGAGCAGGGCGGGGGCAAGGAGATTGGAGACGGCGACGCTGATCGCGGTGACCAGGATCGCGGTGCCCGCCAATGAGAGCAACAGCGAGCCGGGCAGGACGAAGATCGAGACCAGCATCGAGACAAAGAGGGTGGTGCCGGCGAAGAGGGTGGTGCGCCCCGCCGTTCTCCGGGTCGACCAAGCCGCCTGCTTGGAGACAGCGCCTGCGCTCAGCTCCTCGCGGAAACGGGAGACCATCAGCAGGGCGTAATCGACGCCCAGCGCCAGGCCCATCATCGAGGCGACGGTGAGAGAG
The DNA here is from genome assembly GCA_964401995.1 of uncultured Conexibacteraceae bacterium. Taxonomy (GTDB): domain Bacteria; phylum Actinomycetota; class Thermoleophilia; order Solirubrobacterales; family 70-9; genus DATCBF01. Next base: position 22,136 of record CAYOAP010000014.1, read on the forward strand.
AAAGCGTCGATGTCGACCGAGCCCGCGGCGAGGTAGAGGACGCCACGGGAGACGAGGACGGTGATCGCGCCAAAGGCGAGCGGGATCAGCGCCGCGACCGGCGAGCGGAAGACCAGGAGCAGGACGAGCAGGAGGAAGGGCAGGGCAAGCAGCTCAGCCCGCTCGGTCGATGAGATCGATTCCGACTGGATCGCCCGCGAGAGCGAGGCATAGCCGGCCTGGGTCGCGTCGACAGGAGCATGGATCCTGCGCTCGAGCATCCGGTTCAGCCTCGGGACGACATCGCTGACCGCCTCGGCGGCGGGGACGTGGAAGTCGGCGAGGATCAGCGCCTTGCGCGGAGTCGGCCGCAGGCGGTTGAGCGAGGCGCCATCCCAGGGCGAGAGCGTGGTGACCTGGGGGTCGCGGCGCAGGGCCTTGATCAGGTCCGGGCCCTGGCGATCCAAGGAGGCGGCAGGGCCGCGGAGGAGGATTGCGAACGGCGCCGAGTCGCCGAAATGAGACCTGAGCAAGGCGGCCGCCTTGGCCGACGGCGTGCCGGCGACCGAGAGCGTGGTCGGCTTAAGCCGCGACTCGACGTTGAGGCCGAGAACGCCGAGAGCAACGATGAGGACAGCGGCGATGGCCAGCGTCCAGCCCGGCCTGCGCAGAGCAAGCGGAAGCCCCGCTTTGCGTGGAGAGTCCACGAATGCTCAAAGCCCCCTGTTCCAAACCATCCCAAGCAGCGTACAAGCCAAGGTACGAGACAGTGCTTTTGAAAAGTCCCCTTAAGAGCAGCGATTTTGGCCGGTCAGCCTTTGAAGAGTCCCGAAAGAGAGGGGCCGGGGGCCGCCGTCCTCAACGAATCCCCAACAAACTGTAAAAATGGGTATTCGATCTGTCACGCTTAGTACGTAATTTTGTCAACGCTGGTACATGTATGACCACGTAGGTCGGGCTATCGTGGAAGCTGGGATGGTGCCACTGGACCCTGCTCCACAGCCGACCGAGCCCCTCTTTCCGAGGCTGTCGGGTGGCCCTGGGAGGATGCCGCCGGCCGCGGTGGCCCGCCACCAGCGCGCCCGCCTGGAGGGGGCGATGGTCGAGGCAGTCGCCCGCCACGGCTACGCCGGGACCACCCTGCGCGAGCTGGTCGCGCTGGCCGGGGTCTCGCGCAGCACCTTCTACGCCCACTTCGAGAGCAAGCGCGAATGCTTCCTCGCCACCTTCGACGAGATCATCGAGCAGACCGGCGAGCGGGTCGGCCGCGCTTACCGCGGCGCCAGCGGCTTCCGCGAGCAGCTCGAGGCCGGCCTGCGGACCTTCATGGACCTGGTCGTGCAGGAGCCCGACGCGGCGACCCTGGTCGCGGTCGAGTCGCTGACCCTCGGGGCGGCAGGGGTGGAGCACCGCGAGCGCGGCTCACAGGCATTTGAGCTGCTGATCCGCCAGAGCTTCGACCACTCGGACTCGCCCAATCAGGTCTCCGAGATCACGATCAGGGCGATCGTCGCCGGCATCCGCGGCGTCATCTACCGCCGCCTGCGCGACGGTGAACGCGAGCGCCTGCCAGAACACGTCGACGAGTTGATCGACTGGGCGATCGGCTACCAGGCGCCCGAAAGCGCGGCCGTCCATCGCGCGATCAGGGCGGCGGGCAAACCGGCCGCCGACCCCGGCACGAAGGTGGCGACCAGCTGGGCCGAGCCGCCGGACAGCCCGATCAGCCGCGCCACCCTGACCCAGCGCGAGCGCATCCTCCGGGCCGCCGCCCGGGTCGTCGTCGAAAAGGGCTACGAGGGACTGAGCATCCCCGCGATCTCAGGCGCCGCCGGCGTCTCCAATCAGACCTTCTACGAGAACTTTGCCAGCAAGCGCGATGCCTTCCTCGCCTCCTTCGAGATCATCGCCCAGGAGGCGCTGGCGACCACAGGCGACGCTTTTGCCACCACCGGCGACAGGGCCGAGGCGATCGGCGTCGGCCTGCGGGCGATGCTCGAGCACGTCTCCGGCAGCGGCCTCTTCAGCCGGCTCGCCTTCTTCGAGCTGCCGACCGCGGGCCCGGTGGCGCTCGACCGGGCCGACACGATGATGCGCAACTACACGGCGTTCCTCGCCCCGGGGGTGGTTCCGAAAGAGCTGGGCGGGCCGCTGCCGCCGGTGATCCTGGAGGCGATCGGCTCCGGGATCTGGACCCTGATCCAGTACGAGATCGCCCACGACCGCGCCGACTCGCTGCCGGAGCTGGCCCCGGACCTGACCCGGGTGGCGCTGGCCCCCTTCGACTCGCTCTGAACCGCTCCGGGCGGGCTCAGGACGCGGCGATCCGCTTCGCCTCGCGGCCGCCGAGGTAGGGCGTCAGCACCAGCTCGGTCAGTTCGGGCTCCTTGGTCGGCAGCAGCGGGCCCTCCTCGGCGAGCAGGTGGACCGAGATGACGAGGCCGATCCCGGCCACCAGCGTCCGTTCGGTCGCGGCGGGAAGGCTCTTCGCCGCAGGGTTGAACTCGCGCCCGTAGCGCAGCTGCCTCGCCAAGCGGTCGATCGAGGCGAAGCGCCGCTCCATCGCCGCCGGCCCGGCGCTCATCGCTTCGACCAGGAAGACCCTGCCGGTGCTGGGGACTTCGGCAAAGAAGTTGAGGGTGGCGGCGAGGCCGGCCTTGACCTGGACCGGCCAGGGGTCGCGGCTGTCGCAGGCGCCTTCGATGTGGCCGACCAGGCGCTCGAAGAAACTGTCATAGGCGGCGACGAGGCACTGGTCGGCGCCGGAGAAATGGCGGAAGAAGGTCTCGCGCGAGACACCGGCATAGGCGGCGACCTGATCCACCGACGTGTTTGCATAGCCGCGCTCGGCAGCGGCCCTGGTCATGGCGTTGATCAGCCTTGTGCGCTGCTCATCCGGACTGGAGTCGGGCGAGTAGTCAGGCGCACCGGTCTGGTCGCGATCCCCTGCTGCCATCGGGCCGCAGCTTACGCAGACCGGGGATTTTATGTCAATAGAGGTACACGAACACTAGCATTCTCTTTTTAAGAACGATCGCGTTTTCCCGTCTGCCTGCGACGTCGGTCTTTGTAAACACGGGCGAAATCAAGCAGCTGGGCGCCACGATGGCGGAAGCCCGCGAAGCTGCGGCCGGTCGACCGGTGCTCGAGATCCAGCTCGCGCTCGCCGAGGCGGAATCCGCCGCGCACCACGTCGACCGTGATCCCGATCTCCATCCCGTAGCCGCCGGCGAAGGGCAGGGCCTCGCGCAGCACCTCGACCCGCAGCGCCCGCTGGCCCGAGATCGGGGCCGCCGGCTCGGCCCCGCAGAGGCGCTTGATCGCCCAGCCGGCGAAGCCGACGGCGACGCCGAAGCCGCCGCCCACCCGGCGCGAGAAGCAAGCGACGGCCAGGTCGCACTCCCCCGCCTCGACCGCGGCGACCAGCGGGGCCAGCTTCGCCGCGGAGGCGCCGAGGTCGCCGTCGCAGAGCAGGACCAGCGAGGGCGCCGGCTCGGAGCTGAGAGCGGCCTCGGCGGCGGCGGTCATGTTGGCGCCCTTGCCGTGGGGGCGGGCGCGGCTGACGACCTGCGCCCCTGCCTGCATCGCCAGCTCGGCGGTGCCGTCCTCAGAGGCATCGTCGGCGACCCAGATCGCCGCTCCCGGGAAGGTCGAGCGCAGCGCCGCGACGGTCGATCCGATCCGATCCGCCTCGTTGCGAGCGGCGACGATCACGGCGAGCGCGGCGCCCGTCTCTGGTTGAGGTCCCACGAGAATGATTATTGTGCGCGCCATGGCAGACATCGAGGCTCACATCACTGGGAACGTGTGGAAAATCGAGGTGGCGGTCGGAGACTCCGTGTCCGACGGCGACACCGTCGTCATCCTCGAGTCGATGAAGATGGAGATTCCGGTCGAGGCCGAGGATGACGGGACCGTGAAGGAGATCCGCTGCGAGGAGGGCCAGTCGGTCAGCGAAGGCGACGTCCTCGTAGTGCTCGAGTGACGGTCGAGCCGCTCGCCTCCGGCAAGCTGCTGCTCGACCGCCCCGCCGAGGCGGTCGCCCGCCTGACGATCTCCAACCCGGAGCGGCGCAACGCGCTCGACCACGAGATCCTTGGCGCGATCGCCGAGGCGCTGCCCCGGCTCGACCACAACATCGAGACCCGCTGCGTGCTGATCACCGGCGCGCCACCGGTCTTCTCCGCCGGCTACGACATCGCCTCGATCCCGGCCGAGACCTTCGAGCGCGACGCCGAGGCGCTGATCGCCCACCCCTTCCCCGCCGCTCTGGAGGCGATCGCGAACCACCCCTGGCCGGTTATCGCGGCGATCAATGGCCACTGCCTCGGCGGCGGCCTGGAGCTGGCGATCACCTGCGACCTGCGGCTCTGCGCGAGCGGGGCCAAGCTGGGGATGCCGCCGGCCAAGCTCGGCCTCGTCTACGGCCACACCGGCCTGCGCAAGTTCCTCGACACCGTCGGCCTGGCCCGGACCAAGGAGCTGTTCCTGACCGGGCGCAACTTCGAGGCCGGGCGGGCCGAGGAGATCGGCCTCGTCCACGAGGTCGTGCCGCAGCAGCGGCTGGAGGAGACCGCGGTCGCGCTGGCCGCCGAGGTGGCCGGCAACGCGCCGATCTCGATGCGCGGCAACAAACACGCGATCGACCTGCTCAGCCACTGTCCGACCCTGACCGACCAACAGGAGGCGGGCCTGATCGCCCTGCGCGAATCCTGTTTCGCCTCCGAGGACTTCCGCGAGGGCATCACCGCCTTCGCCGAGAAACGCAAGCCGCAGTGGCGCGGGCGGTAGGCGCAACCGCCAAGAAGCTGGCGGCGACCGACCCGACGATGGCGGCGCTGGTCGAGCGGATCGGCAGGATCGACCTCTCCGAGCGCCTGCGCCGACGCAGCGAGGAGCGCCCGGCCGATGCCTACGGAGCACTGCTGCGGGCGATCGTCGGCCAGCAGCTCTCGACCAAAGCGGCGCGCACGATCTACCTGCGGGTGACCGGCCTCTTCGGCGGCCAGACGCCGGCGCCCGAGCAGCTGCTGGAAGCTTCGGTCGAGGATCTGCGCGGGGCTGGGCTCTCCGGCCGCAAGGTCGAGTACATCCGCGATCTAGCCGCCCATGTGATCAGCGGCGAGCTGGAGCTGGAGCGGCTCGACGACCTCTCCGACGAGGAGGCGATCGCCGAGCTCGTCGCCGTCCGCGGCCTCGGCCAGTGGACGGCGGAGATGTTCCTGATCTTCCACCTCGAGCGCCCGGATGTCCTCTCCGGCGGCGACCTCGGCATCCGCAAAGCGATCCAGGTCGAGTACGGCCTTGAGGAAATGCCGACCCCGCAGCGGGTGGTCGAGATAGGCGAGCGCTGGAGCCCCTACCGCAGCCTTGCTTCCCTCTATCTATGGGAGTCGCTGGCCGCCGTGCCGGGCGGATAGCGACGCCCGCCGCTCAACACTGACGTTCCTTTGACCGACAATAGGCGCATGAGACTTCGTTTCTGGCTAGGACTCGCCGCTGTCTCCCTGATCGCTGTCGGCTCGATCGCCGCGGCCCTGGCAGTCCGCGGCAACGATGTCGACAACTTTCATCGGGTACAGAGCGAAGAGGCGATCCGAGCGGCGCACCAGACCGACGCCGTCACCGGGCTCTCGGTCGGGCAGCTGGCCAGCGCGGTCGCCTTCTACCGCTCGACGGGCCAGGTCAGCGCGCATAAGTTCGACCTGATCGCCAGGCCCCTGCTCGGCCGGGGGGCATTGATCGGCACCGCCTTCGTGCAGAAAGTCCCGGCCTCCGAACGCCGCAGCTTCGAACGCGAGCAGGGCTTCCCGATCATCGAACTGGGGCCGGGCGGGAAGCCGCAGCGGGCGGGCCAGCGGCCCGCTTACTTCCCGGTGGTCGACGCCGCCGCCGCCGAAAACGAAGCCGGCGCCTCTCCTCCTCTTGGCTACGACATCGGCTCGGACCCACTGCGCTCGCTCTACATGAACCGCGCCGGCCGCACCGGCAAGCCGACGGCGACGCCAGTCCACCCGTTGCTGATCGGGCCCCTCGGCATCAACGTCTACCGCCCCGTCTACCGCGACCGGGCGCCGACGGCGACTGTGGCGGAGCGGCGGGCGGCCCTGGTCGGGTACGCGGCCGGCGCCTTCCGAGTCCGCGACCTGGCGGCGGCCGCGTCTTCTGCGGTGGCGCCTGCGGTCGAGGTGCAGTTTCAGGAACAGGGCACGACGATCTCTGGGCCCGCCGGGGACCTCGAAGATCCGGCCTCCTCGGCGGTCAGGGTCGCTGACCGCACCTGGCTGCTGGTGATCCGCGACCCCAACCGCCCCGACGTCAGCCTGCCACTGCTAATCGCCGTCTTCGGCGTCATGCTGGCCGCCCTGCTGGGGGCGCTGATCATTATCTGGAGCCGCAAAGAGCGGATGCAGGAGCTGCAGCGGCTGGCCCACCAGGATTCGCTGACCGGGCTGAAGAACCGCCGCCGCTTCGATGAAGACTTCGCCACCGAGATGGCGCGCTGCCGGCGCGAAAAACACAGCAGCGCCCTGCTCCTGCTCGACCTCGACAACTTCAAGGACGTCAACGACTCGCTCGGCCACGCCGGCGGCGACCGCACGATCGAAGAAGTCGCCGGCGTGCTGCGTTCGCGGATGCGCGAGACCGACGTGCTGGCCCGCCTCGGCGGTGACGAGTTCGCGATCATCCTCCCTCGCTGCAGCGTCTCCGAAGCATCGGTCGTGGCCGAGACGATCTGCGCCGCGATCCGCAACCACGTTCCCCAGGAAGGGCTGCCGCCGATCACGGGCAGCGTCGGGATCGCGATCTTCGGCGAAACCGGGACCAGCCTCGACGCGGTGCGGACCGAGGCGGACTCGGCGCTCTATGCGGCCAAGGACGCGGGGCGTGACGCGGTCAGGGTCTTCAACCCAATCGCCGACGTAGGTCCAGCACCCGCTGGGCCGAATGCTGGAAATCCTCCCGACTGAGGGCGCCACTGCGTAGCTGCGCCAGCAGCGCTCGCCGCGCCTTCGCCGCCGCGTCGAAATCTGTGAACAGGAGCAGGTCGGTGCCCGCCCGCGCCGCCGCCACGCCGGCCTTGGCCGGGCCGCCGAAGGCCTTGACCGAGGCTGCTTCCAGGGCATCGGTGATCGAGACGCCCTGGAAGCCGATCCGGTTGCGCAGCTCGCCGGTGGCGATCGGGCGTGACAAGGCCGCGGGCTGATCGGAGAAGGCCGGGTAGATCGCGGTGCTCAGCATCACGATCTCGCCGCCGAATTCGGCGAAGGGCCGGTAGGGCGCCTCGTCGACTTCGCGCAGGGTCTGCGCCGGCAGGCCGATCCGCTGCACGGCGAAGTCGGTGTTGACCTTTGCCGCCCCAAGCCCGGGGAAGTGCTTGGCGGTGGCAGCCACGGCTCCCTGCTGCAGGGCTTCGGCGAAGGGGATCGCGGTGTCGGCGACCTGCTGGGCGCTGCTGCCGAAGCCGCGTTCAGTTTCGGCGATCGTCCCGCCCGGGCGCGGCACGTCGAGCACCGGGGCGAGGTTGACGTTGACCCCGATGTTGCGCAGGTTGGCGGCGGTGCGGGCGCCCTGTTCGCGGCTGAAGGCGGCGCCGCGGGCGCCCATCTGCTGCGCCGACACGGTCGGCGCGCCGTCGATCCGCTTGACCAGCCCTCCCTCCTGGTCGACCATGATCAGCAGCGGGTCGCGCAACGAGGGTGGGCGGTGGATCGCCTGCAGGCTGGCGATCAGGCGGCGATCGGCGGCGCGGCTCGGCAGGTTGCCGGCGAAGAGGATGACGCCCGCCAGCTGCCCTTCCCGGATCGCCTGCTTGACCGGCGCCGGCGCCGTCGTGCCGGAGAAGCCGGCGACGATCCGCTCGCCGGCGAGCTGGGGCAACGGCAGCGTGCTGGCGACTTCGACCCGCGGCGTGGGGCCATCGCCGAGCGCCGCGCCGAAAGCGAAGGCGGCGATCGCCATGCCGCCGAGGGCCACGAGCGCCAGCCGCCTTCGCCAGAGGGTCGATCGGACCATGCGCTGATGCTACGACGAGCACTGCCGGGGCGCAGGCGACGCCTGGCCAGCCGTCCGGCCTGGCTCCTAGCCTTGCGGCCAATTCACTCCCCCGGAAGGGACTCGCATGCCACCGCTCATTACCTTCGACGAAGCCCTCGCCCTCGGCGAGCTGACCGACCACCAGGAGATCGGCGATCTGATCGAGCGGGCCTGGAAGGTTCGCCGCGAGAACTTCGGCGACTCGACCGACATGTGCTCGCTAGTCAACGCCAAGTCGGGCGGCTGCGCCGAGGACTGCGGCTTCTGCGCCCAGTCGCGCTACGCCGAGTCCGATACGCCGATGCACGCGATGATGGAGCCGGAGCAGATCCTCGAGCACGCGCGCGCCGCCGAGGCCGCCGGCGCCCACCGCTTCTGCATGGTGACCCAGGGGCAGGGCCTCTCCAAACGCGACTTCCAGAAGATCCTCGAGGGGACGCGGCTGGTCGCCGAGAAGACCAACCTCAAGCGCTGCGCCTCGATCGGCCACATGTCGGCCGACCGCGCCAAAGCGCTGCGCGAGGCCGGGGTGCAGCGGGTCCACCACAACGTCGAGTCGGCCCGCTCCCACTACCCGGAAGTCTCAAGCACAGTCCGCTACGAGGGCCGGCTGCGGACGATCCGCGCGGTCAAGGAGGCTGGGCTTGAGACCTGCGTCGGCGGCATCCTCAACCTCGGTGAGAGCCGACGGCAGCGGGTCGAGATGGCATTCGAGCTCTCCGACCTGAACCCGACCTCGGTCCCGATCAACCTGCTCAACCCGCGCGAGGGGACCAAGTTCGGCGAGCGCCCGCTGATGGACGCCTGGGAGGTCGTCAAGTGGGTGGCGATCTTCCGCCTGATCATCCCCGGGGCGCTGTTCCGGCTCTGCGGCGGCCGGGTAGAGAACCTCGGCGACCTGCAGCCGCTGGCGGTCAAGGCGGGGCTGAACGGAGTGATGATGGGCAACTTCCTGACCACGCTCGGGGCCGAGCCCGAGGACGACCGGGCAATGTTCGAGGAGCTGGGATTGAACGTCGCCCGCCAGGCGGACAACGGCGCCAACCCGCGTCCGGACAACCGCTCCGGCTGGCTCGACGGCGAGACGCCTTCGACCCCGATCGATGAGCTGATCGACCACCAGGACGAGGCCAACTTCTGGGACCCGTCGACCCAGCTACGCGTCATAAAGAAGACGAAGAAGCCTCCCCCCTACCCGCAGGCGGCATGACCGATGTCGCCGAGCGGCTGGAGGAGCTCCGCGAAAGCGGGCTCCACCGCCGGCTGCGGCTGATCGGCGGCCCGCAGGGCCCACGGGTCCTGCTTGACGGCCGCCCGGTCCTGCTGCTCTGCTCCAACAACTACCTGGGGCTGGCCGAGCACCCGCGGGTGCGGCGGGCGGCTGCAGAGGCGGCGATGCAGTGGGGTGCCGGCGCAGGCGCCTCCCGGCTGATCTCGGGCAACATGGATCTGCACCGGCGGCTGGAGGCGCGGCTGGCGGAGTTCAAGGGCTGCGAGTCGGCGCTGCTCTTCGGCGCTGGCTACCTCGCCAACACCGGCACGATCGCCGCCCTCGCCGGCAAGGGCGAGGTGGTCTTCTCCGACGAGCTCAACCACGCCAGCATCATCGACGGCTGCCGGCTCGCGGCAGCCGAGACCTTCGTCTACCGCCACGGCGACACCGAGCACCTGGCCTGGGGCTTGCGCGAGGCCGGCGGCCGCGGCTCGCTGATCGTCACTGACGGCGTCTTCTCGATGGACGGCGATGTCGCGCCGCTGCCGGAGCTGCTGGCGCTGGCCCGCGAGCATGGCTGCCGGCTGATGGTCGACGAGGCCCACGCGACCGGGGCGCTCGGCCCCGGCGGCCGCGGCTCGGTCGCCGCCGCCGGGCTCAGCGGCGAGGTCGACGTGGTGATGGGGACTCTGGGCAAGGCGCTCGGCTCTTACGGCGCTTACGTCTGCGCCAACCGCGAGACCGTCGACTACCTGGTCAACAGCGCCCGCTCCTTCATCTTCTCGACCGCGCCGCCGCCGCCGACGATCGCCGCGGCGCTGGCAGCGCTGGAGCTGATCGAAGCCCAGCCGCAGCGGGTCGAGCGCCTGCAGAGCAACGCCGCCGCCCTGCGCGAGGCGCTCGCCGCCGAGGGGCTCGAGGTCGGGCGCTCGCAGACCCAGATCGTCCCGATCGAGGTTGGCGATGCCGAACGCACGATGGAGCTCTGCGAGCGGGCGCTGGCGCGGGGCGTCTTCGCCCAGGGGATCCGGCCGCCGACGGTGCCCGAGGGCGCCTCCCGGCTGCGCTTCACGGTGATGGCGAGCCACCGCGAGGGCGAGCTGCGCCGGGCCGCGAAGCTGGTCGGGGCGGCGGCGCGCGAGATGGGCATCGTCTCGCGGCCGGCCGCGCCAATCGCCACAGCAGCGTAGGCGCCGTGCGCGGCATCTTCGTAACCGGCACCGGCACCGAGGTCGGCAAGACCGTCGTGGCGGCGGCCATCGCCCACACCCTGGCGGCGTCGGGCAAGAAGGTCGCAGTTTTCAAGCCAGCGGTCACGGGCCTCGACGAAACCGCCGCCGACGGGCCTAAAACGGGAGATATAGACCCGTTTGAGGCCCATCGGCTGGCGGATCACGAGTTGCTGCGACTTGCGGCGGGGTCGGCACAGAGCGACGAGGAGATTGCGCCTTACCGCTACGGGCCGCCTGCTTCCCCGCACCTCGCCGCGGAGCTGGCTGGGGAGGAGATCGAGCCTGCTCGCCTGCTCGCCGCGGCCGAGGCCGCGGCGGCTTCCGCCGATGTCCTGGTCTGCGAGGGCGTTGGCGGCCTGCTGGTGCCGCTTGCGCCGGGTTGCCTGGTGCGCGACCTCGCGGTCGAGCTGGCGCTGCCGCTGGTGATCGCCGCCTCTCCGAGCCTTGGCACGATCAACCACACCCTGCTGACGATCGAGGCCGCCCGCGCCGCCAAGCTTGATGTCGCGTCGGTGATCCTCACCCCCTGGCCAACGCAGCCGAGCCAGGTCGAAGAATCCAACCGCGAGACGATCGCGGCGCTGGGTGAGGTCGAGGTGCAAACCCTGCCGCCCCTGAACCTGAGCCGCCCGGCAACCTGGCCGCCGATGGGCCTATTTCCCACGATATAGGTGGGTTTTCGGCCCGTCGACGGCAGTTAGACGATCACGTCGAGGACGCTCTCGCCTAGCTCGACCTTGAAGCCCGCTGCGCGCGCGACCGCGGCAGCCGCCTCCGGGTCGGCAGGGGCCTTCTTGGCCAGCAGCAGCGCCCGGGCGACTTCGCCCCGCACCGCCTTCGCCATGTGGGAGACGGCCTTGCGCTCGCCCTCGACCTCGGTGAAGGCGCGCACGGACAGCAGGGTCGCCTGCTTCGGCTTCCAGGCCGCGGCGTAGGCGCCCGAGCGCATGTCGATCACGAGGTCGCCGGGATTGTCCGGCAGGGCCTGGGACAGAGATTTGCGCCAGAAGGCCGAGAGCGGTCCGATCCTTTTCAGCCGCGCTTTGGCCGAGAGGCGGTAATAGGGAATCCGGTCCCCAGGGCGGACGAAGCCCCAGAGGGCACTGGCAATCAGCACCTGCGCGGCAGCCCGACGCCGCGCCGCTGGCGGCAGCTCCGGCAGGCCAAGGTGGTCATAGAGGACGCCGGAGTAGACCTCCGATGCCGGCGCCGCGGGCGCTCCCCGCAGGGCAGCGTCGACCGCGATCTCCCCCGCCTGCCCCGGCGAGATCGCCAGCATCTCCAGCGCTTTCCTGGTCGAGGCCTTCGGCAGCCGCTCGAGCGCATCCAGCAGGCGCGCCCTGCGCTCGCCAAGCGCCTCGGCAAAGGCCAGCGAGTCGAGGTCGAGCGGGTCGCCGCTCTCCGGGGCTGACTTGCCCTCGGAGGGCGGCAACAGGATCAGCATTGGCGCGCGAGCTTAGTGCGCGGCCAACTCGGCAGCGAGGACTGCCTCCTTGGCCGCCAGCTCCTCGCCGCCCGGGCTGACCGCGGCCTCGACCGCCTCGACGCTGAGCTCGTCGCGCTTGGCCCGAATCGCGGTCGCGCCGATGATCGCCCCGACCACCGCGACGGCGGCACAAATGCTCATCGCGTGGCCGAGCGCGTTGACGAATTCCTCGGGGCCGGCGGTCTCGAAGTTGCCGCCGACCGAGCCCTGGAAGATCGCGCCGGTGACGGCGACGCCGAGGCTGCCGCCGACCATGCGGAACATCGAGAGCACGCCGGAGGCGATCCCCGCCTTCTCGACCGGGACCGCGTTCATCGCGGCGCTGGTCATCGGCGACATCGTCATCGCGACGCCGATGCCGAGCAGCATGAAGCCGGGCAGCAGGTCGAGGTAGCTGGAGTCGACGGCGAGGCCGCTGAAGCTGTAGAGCGAGGCGGCGACGATCGCCAGCCCGCCGGCGATCAGCCAGCGCGGCCCGTAGCGGTCGGCGAGCCGGCCGGCGACAGGGGCGACGGTGACGATCATCAGGGTCGAGGGCAGGAACCTGATCCCCGCCTGCAGCGGCGAGTAGCGGAGGATGTCCTGCATGTAGAGGGCGAGGAAGAAGAAGACGCCCAGCATCGAGAAGGAGACGATCAGGGCGACGACGATCGCGCCGAGGAAGTTGCGATCTCTGAAGAAGCGGAATTCGACCATCGGCACCTTGACCCGCAGCTCGATCGCGACGAAGGCGGCGAGCGCGGCGGCGGAGCCAACCAGGAGGCCGACGATTTCGGCCGATCCCCAGCCCCAGCTGTTGCCCTCGACGAGGGCGAGGATCAGGGCGGTGAGGCCGACGGTCAGCATCCCGACCCCGGCGTAGTCGACCTCGCGGCCGACCGTGTTGTCGCGCGACTCGCGGACGGCGAAGAGGGCGGCGGTGACGGCGCCGATCGCGACCGGGATGTTGAGGTAGAAGATCGCCCGCCAGCTGACGTGCTCGGTGAGGAAGCCGCCCAGCACCGGGCCGACGGCCAGGGCCAGGGCCGAGACGCCGGCCCACATCCCCATCGCTTTGCCGCGCTCTTTGGCGGGGAAGGCGTCGGTGATGATCGAGAGCGTCGCCGGCATCATCAGTGCCGCGCCGACGCCCTGGACGACGCGGCTGGCGACCAGGTCGGTCGAGCTCTGGGCGAAGCCGGCGGTCGCTGAGGAGAGGGTAAAGATGACGACGCCGAAGAGGAACATGCGGCGGCGGCCGAAGATGTCGCCGAGCCGGCCGCCGGTCGCCAGCAGCACCGCGAAGGAGAGCGTGTAGCCGTTGATCGTCCACTCGAGGCCGGAGATCGAGGCGCCGAGGTCTTTCTGGATCGACGGCAGGGCGACGTTGACGACGGTGTTGTCCAGCATGATCATGAACAGCGCGAAGCACATCGCTCCGAGCGTCCACCACTTGCGGTTTTCGTCGGTGATCAGGTGGTTGTAACGGGTCAAGACGGTCCTCCATCTTTCAAGTGTCCGTAGGCCTCGGCGATGTCGGGGCGCTCCATCAGCGAGTCGACCGCGGCGTCGAGCTTGCGGCGCTGGGCGGTGGTCAGGGAGGCGGCAAAAGCCTCCATCCCGGCCTGGCGGACGACGACCATCGTCTCCACCAGCTGCTTGCCCTTGGCCGTGATCTCGACCCGCCGGGCGCGGCGGTCGTCGGGATCCTCGACCCGGGTGGCGAGCTTGGCCTTGACGAGCGCGTCAACCGCCCGGCTCATCGAGGGAACGGAGACGCCGAACGTCTCCGCCAGGTCGCTGACCTGGCGCGGCTCGGTCTCACGACCGAGCCCACCGAGCTCCAGCAACGCCTTGCACTGGGTCATCGAGAGCCCGCTCTCCTCCATCACCCGCAGCATGTTGCCCCGGTCGTAGCGGAAGAGATGGCCGAGCAGCGCCATCAGCCGGGCAGCGGTCTGCTGCTCCTCGGCCCCTACACCGGGGGCAACAGCCTGCTCGACGATCGCGGCAATCTGACTCGCTTGCATGCCGACAATAGTTGCACAATCACAACTATTTCTCTACCGCAATAGTTGTCTGAGTGATCTACCTCACACTTATCCCATCTCTGTAGAAGCGGCCTCGCCTCGATATGGACCGGGCTTGGGGCGCTCCTCGCCACCGGGGAAGGCGAGCCGCAGGATCGTCCGCTGCACCATTCCCAGCTGCTGGGCGAAGGGACCGGAGTTGTAGGGGAGGCCGTAGCGCTCGCAGATGTCTTTCACCTGGGGGGCGATCTCGGCGTAGCGAGTGCTGGGCAGGTCGGGGAAGAGGTGGTGCTCGACCTGGTAGCCGAGGTTGCCGCTGGCGACGTGGAAGAGCGGGCTGCCCTCGATGTTGGCCGAGCCTGAGAGCTGGCGCACGTACCAGCCTCCACGGCTCTCGTTCTCGACCTCGGCCTGGCTGAAGGTGTATGTCTGGTCGGGAAAGTGCCCACAGAAGATGATCGCGTAGGACCAGACGTTGCGGATCACATTGGCTGTGGCATCGGCCGATGCCGTCGAGCGGGCAGTGCCGCCGCCGCTGCGCAGGGCGCTTTGCAGCTTGCCCGCCAGGCCACCGCTGCGCCTGCGCCTGCCTTTCGCCTCGCCACGAGAGTCGAGGACCGCGTCCAGCGCCGCCATCGCCAGCCCACTCAGCGCCGGCCAGGCGATGTAGTCCTTGACGATCTGGCTTTTCGCCTTTTCGCGAATGCCGCGCAACTCGCGCTTGACCTGAGCCTTGGACTTCTTCCCCGTGCGGATCGCCTCGAAGTCGAGATCGTGAGTGGCCACCCCCCACTCGAAGAAGGCCATCAGCAGAAGGTTGTAGATGGGCTGGAAGAGGTAGACCGGATGCCACTTCTGCCTCGGGTCGATCCGCATGATCTCGTAGCCGAGGTCCTTGTCTTTGCCGCGGATGTTGGTGAAGGTGTGGTGGACGTAGTTGTGGGAGTGCTTCCAGGCCTCGGCGGTCGAGGCGGTGTCCCAGTCCCAGGTCGAGGAGTTGATCTCGGGGTCGTTCATCCAGTCCCACTGGCCGTGCAGGACGTTGTGGCCAATCTCCATGTTCTCGAGGATCTTGGCCATCGAGAGCGTCGCCGTGCCGGCGATCCAGGCCGGGCGGTAGCGCGAGGCGAGCAGCAGGACGCGGCTGATCACGGCCAGCCGCCGCTGCATCTCGATCATGCTTTCGATGTAGCGGCGGTCGCGTTCGCCGAGCTCGGCGCTGACGCGGTCGCGGATCGCGTCGAACTCGTCGGCGAGCCTGTCGATCTGCTCGGCCGAGAGCCGGCTCAGCGGGCTCTCGATCTCGGTGGTGGCGGTGGCGGTTGTCATCTAAAGCCTTTCCGTAGGTTCAAAGGGCGATCTCGATCGGGCCCTCGGGGGCGTTCACGCAGGTGCGGACCATCTCCCCCTCGCTGCCGTGGATCTCTCCGGTGCGCAGGTCGCGCACCTTCCCGGAGCAAAGTTTTCCGACGCAGGTGTGGCAGATCCCCATCCGGCAGCCGAAGGGCAGGGTGGCGCCGGCTTCCTCGCCGCCGGCCAAGATCGGGGTGCCGCCGTCACAGACGGCCTCTACCCGGCTTTTGGCAAAACTCACCGTGCCACCCTCGCCATCGCCCGGATTGCCGCCGATCACGGGCTGGAAGCGCTCTATGTGGAGCAGCTGCGGGTCGCCGTCGCGCTGCCAGCGCTCGGCCATCGCGTCGAGCATCGCGGTCGGCCCCGAGAGGAAGGCATGGCGCTCGCGCCAGTCTGGGCAGAGCGCGTCGAGGTCGGCGGGAACGATCCGGCCCTGCTCGCCGGTCAGGCGCAGATGCAGCGCGAATCCCTCGTGGGCGCTGTCGATCTCGCGCAGGCGGTCGGCGAAGATCACGCCCCGCTCGGTCCGTGCCGAGTGGATGTGGACCGCGTCGCCGACCGGGCCGCTGCCGGCAAGGCTGCGCAGCATGCTCATGATCGGGGTGATGCCGCTGCCGGCGCTGACGAAGAGCAGCTTCGGCGGCGCGGGGCTGGGCAGCACGAAGGTCCCTTCGACGCCGCCGAGGCGGACGATTTCGCCGGGCTTGGCGTCGCGCACCAGATAAGGGGAGACCTTGCCGGCCTCGACCAGTTTCGGCGTGATCGAGATGCAGCCGTCCTCGCGCCCGGGGTCAGAGGTCAGCGAGTAGGCGCGCCAGTGGTGGATCCCGTCGACGACGACCCCGATCCGCAGGTACTGGCCGGGGGCGTGGCCGGGCCATTCGTAGCCGGGGCGGATCAGGACCGTCGCCGCCTCGTCGGTCTCGGCGTCGATCCGCTCGATCCGGCCGCGCAGCTCGCGGGTCGACCAGAGGGGGTTGATCAGCTCCAGGTAATCGTCGGGCAGCAGCGGGCTGAAAAAAGACCGCACTGCGCGCAGGGCGCGACGGCGACCCGCTGGAACCTTCGGGGTTGCTCCTCGCTCGGCAATACGAAAAGATTACATCGATCGATGTCCCATTTACTGTGCCAAGGCGCACACTTGGCTTGGCAACTTGGCGACCGGAGACGGGTTTAAGGTCGTTGTGGAGATGCCGACGGACCCCGCGCAGCTCGATCACGACCACCTCTGGCACCCGTTCACGCAGCAGCGCGACTGGTGTGAGGAGGCGCCGCTGGTGATCGAGTCCGCCGAAGGCTCGCACCTCGTCGCCAGCGATGGCCGTCGCTACATCGACGGCAACGCCTCGCTCTGGTGCAACGTCCACGGCCACTGCCACCCCGGCATCGACAAGGCGGTGAAGGAGCAGCTGGAGAAGGTCGCCCACTCAACCATGCTCGGCCTCGCCCATCCCGGCGCCGCCGAGCTGGCCGAGCGCCTGGTCGAGATCACCCCCGAGGGACTCAACCGCGTCTTCTACTCGGAGTCGGGCTCGACCGCGACCGAGATCGCGCTGAAGATGGCCTTCCAGTTCCAGCAGCAGCGCGGCGGCCAGCACCGCCGCCGCACCTCCTTCGTCCACCTGCGCGAGGCCTACCACGGCGACACGATCGGCTCGGTCTCGGTCGGTGGCATCGACCTCTTCCACTCGACCTATCGGCCGCTGCTGTTCAAGACGCACGCAGCCGAGCCCGGCGACGCCGGCGACATGGAGCGGGTGTTGAGCGCACACGAGGAAGAGATCGCGGCGGTGATCGTCGAGCCCCTGGTCCAGGGGGCGGCGGCGATGCTGGTCCACCCGCCCGGCTACCTGAGCGCGGTGCGCGAGCTCTGCGACCGCTTCGGCGTGCTGTTGATCTGCGACGAGGTGGCGACCGGGTTCGGCCGCACCGGCACCATGTTCGCCTGCGAATCCGAGGGCGTGGCGCCAGACCTGCTCTGCCTCGCCAAGGGCCTGACCGGCGGCTACCTGCCGCTGGCGGCGACGCTGGCGACCGAGCGCGTCTACGAGGGCTTCCTCGGCGCCCCGGCCGAGCAGCGCACCTTCTTCCATGGCCACACCTACACCGGCAACCCGCTCGCCTGCGCGGCGGCGCTGGCCAGCCTCGACGCCTTCGAGAGCGAGGACACGATCGGGCGCATGCAGCCGAAGATCGCCCTGCTCGACGAGCTGCTGGCCACGGTCGAGGCGATGCCGGAGGTGGCCGAGGTCCGCAGCCGCGGCTTCATGATCGGCATCGACCTTGGCGAGCACGACGCCGAACTGCGGCTCGGCCACCGGGTGACCCAGCAGGCGCGCGAGCGCGGCGCGATCGTGCGCCCGCTCGGCAACACGATCGTCCTCGTCCCGCCGCTCTCGATCTCAGAAGCCGACCTGCGCAGCCTGGTCGAGATCACGGCGGAGTCGATCGCCGCCGCCTGCGCCTCGCTGGCCGGCGCGGCCGAGCCCGGCGGCTTGGACCAGCTGTCCCGAGCCGCCTGACAGATTTTGTGACGGATCAGGGCTGCGCTCGTAGTAGGGGCGTGAGCGAAACTCTTCTGGCGCCCGCAAACGAAGCCCCGCGAGAGGCCGACATCGTCTTCGACGAGCTCTACCGCTCCAGCCGCGACGACGTCTACGCGTACGCTGCCGGCCTGCTGCGCGACCGCGCCGCCGCCGAGGACGTCACCGCCGCCGCCTTCGAGCGCGCCTACCGCAAGCGCTCGCGCTTCGACCCGCGCCGCGGCAACCCGCGCGCCTGGCTCTTCGGGATCGCCCGCAACGCCGCCCTCGACGAGCTGCGGCGGCGGGGGCGGCAGGCCGAGCTGGCGGTCGACCCGATCGACCTCTCCGGCGCAACCGCCGCAAGCGTGGCCGAGGAGAGCGAGCGCCGGCTCGCGGTCGGCGCCGCCTTGGAGGCGCTCGACCCGCGTGAGCGGGAGCTGATCGCGCTCAAGTTCTTCGCCGGCCTCTCCAACGCCGAGATCGCCCGCGTGCTCGGCCTCAGCGAGTCGAACGCCGGCACCAAGCTGCACCGAACCGTCGCCAAATTGAGGGAGGCCTGCCATGGAGCCGCGTAGGGACGAGATCGATCTGGCGGCCGAGCTGCGGATGCTGCGGCCGACCCCGCGGCAGGAGTTCGCGGCGGAGCTGGATGCACGGGCGGCGGCGGGCTTTCCGCCGCAGCGCCAAGACGGGCGCGCTCCGCTGGCTCGCTTCATAGATCGCCTGCGGGAAATGCCCGCACGCCGGGTTCTCGTGCCGATCGGGGGGTTCGCTGTCGCGATGATCGTCGTCGCCACTGCTGTGGTCGCGATCTCCGCGGGCGTCGGCGACAACTCGCGCCGCCAGCTTGCCACGGTCGATTCCTCCAGCGCCCATTCCAATGCCAAGCGACTCCCCGAGCTGGACTCTCTGAACGGCAGCTATACCCCGGGCTCGGGACCAGAGGCCAAGCCATCCGCCGCCGGGGCCAGCTCAGAATCCTCCGGGATTGAATATTCCTCGGCACCCCCAATCGTGTCATCCCACCTCCTTAGCGGTGAGTCCAGCTCAAGCGCAACCGGCCCCTACGCCTCAGGCGCCAGCCACCGCGACATCGCCCGCGACGCCCAGATCACGCTCGGGACCGACGCGGCCGAGGTCCGCGACGTCAGCGCCAAGGTCTTCGAGGCCGTCCACAGCTACGACGGGATCGTGCTCAGCTCCTCGATCGACGACGGCGCCGGCAGCGACGCCGGCGCCCACTTCGAGCTGCTCATCCCCAGCGCCAAGCTCAACGACGCGATGGCGAGCCTCTCCGGGCTGGCCGAGGTCCGCTCCCGCCACGAGTCGAGCCAGGACATCACCGCCCCCACGGTCAGCCTCAGCGAACACCTGCAGGACTCCAACGCCAAGATCGAAGGGCTGCTCGGCCAGCTCGCCAACGCCTCCAGCGACAGCGAGCGCGCCGCGGTCGAAGCGGAGCTGCGCTCAGAGCGCAACCGCGCCGCAGCCCTGCGCTCACGGCTCTCGGCGCTAAGCCGCCGCGCCAACCTCTCACGGGTCTCGCTGCGGATCGCGACCGGCTCGACCTCGTCTGGCAGCGACAGCGGCGGCTGGGGAATCGACGACGCGCTCGGCGACGCCGGCCACATCCTCGCCGTTGCCGCCGGGGTGACCGTGATCGGCCTCGCGATCCTCGGCCCCCTCGCCCTGCTCGCCCTGTTGATCTGGGCGATCGGCCGCATCTGGGTCAAACGAAGCCGCGAACGCGCCCTGACCTAAGACGTTCCTGAGTTTATGGTCGCTATACGACCCAAAAACTCAGGAACGTCCCTATATGGTCATCGAATGGATGAGCGTGAGCGCGGGCCTGCCGAGGCCCCGAACCTGGGGGAGCCATCTGAGCCGCGGCCGGCGGCCTCTGTTGTGCTGCTGCGCCGGGGTGGCAAGCACAAGGACCGGGCGCTTGAGGTGCTGCTGCTGAAGCGCAGCGCCGAGGCCAACTTCATGCCCGGCGTCTGGGTCTTCCCGGGCGGCGGCGTCGACGCCGAGGACGGTGAGGGCGAGGCCGGCTACCGCACCTGCGCGGCGCGCGAGCTGATGGAGGAGGCGGCGATCGAGCTGGCCGCCGAGGAGGAGCTGGTCCTGTTCTCGCGCTGGATCACGCCGGAGGTGATCTCGCGCCGCTTCGACGCCTGGTTCTTCCTCGCCCTCGCCCCCGCCCACTCGCCGCCGAAGCCAGACGGGGTCGAGACCACCGACGCCGGCTGGTTCGAGCCGCAGGCGGCGCTGGCGGCGCAGGCGGCCGGCGAGCTGGTCCTGGCCTTCCCGACGATCAGCCAGCTGCAGGCGCTGCTCCCCTACGCCAACGCCGACGACGCCCTCGACGCCCACCGCGGCCGGCAGGTCGAGCCGATCCTGCCGAAGGTGATCGGGACCAAAGAGGACCACCGGGTCGTGCTCCCCGGCGACCCCGACTACCCGGCGTAACTCCCGCCGACGGGCCTAAAACGCGCCTATATCTCCCGTTTAAGGCCCGTCGGCCGGGAACGGCGCCAGCCCCGCGTGCCAGGGGCCGGGCGGGTAGGTGTGGAGGCCGCTCTCCTCCATCTCGTTGCGCAACCGTTTGAACAGCTCGCCGGCGTTTTTCAGCGCCGCTTTCAGTTCGACGTCGCTGCGCTCGCCCAGATGCCAGAGGAACCAGAGCTGGCGGTCGTTGATCCCGAACTCGACTTCGCCCGTGATCGTCGTCACCCAGCCGAGGAAGCCAGGGCTGAACAGCTCGCGCAGGGCAACCGGGTCGTACTCGCTCGGCACCGTGGCGAGGAAGCGCTTGTTGAAGTCGATCGACTCGAACTCGACCTTGCGCTGAAAGCGCTGGGTGACCACCTCATGGCCCTCGATCGACTCGACGTTGAAGGCGGGCACGACTTTGGCCAGGTCGGGCATGTGGGCCTTGGCCAGCAAGGCCGTCGGCAGCACCGCCTTGTTGAAGAGGCTGCCGATCTCCTTTTCGTCGGCATCGCAGCTGGCGCCCCAGAATTCACCGGCTAGCTGCCCGGTGAGGCGGTTGGCCCCGCCGACGCAGAGTGCCACCGGCGCGTCTTTGGGATTGATCCCGCCGACCGGCTCGTAGGTGAGGCCGTTGCGCTCGCCGTGCTTGCGAACGGTCTCGGCCCAGGCTTCGGCTTCCTGCTTGGCTCCCACACTCCGATCCTATGGGTCTAGGATGCCCAGGAGTCCGGTCCAACCACAGGAGCCCCTATGACCATCGCCATCATCGTCGTTGTCGCGATCATCGTCATCACAGTTCTTTATTACATCGGCAAGCGCAACTCGATCATCGGCTCGCGCAACCGCGTCGATGAGTCATGGAGCGGGATCGACGTCCAGCTCAAACGCCGCCACGACCTCGTCCCCAACCTGGTCGAAACGGTCAAGGGCTACGCCGAGCACGAGAGCCAGGTCTTCGAGAAAACCTCGAAAGCACGGGCTGAGGCGATGTCGGCCCAGGGCGTCGGCGACACCGCCAAAGCCGAGGAGAAACTGAGCGGGGCGCTGACCGACCTGCGCGCCGTCGCCGAGAACTACCCGACGCTGCGGGCGACCGAGAACTTCCAGCAGCTGACGCGCAACCTGGCCGAGCTCGAGGACGAGATCCAGGCATCGCGGCGGATCTACAACTCCAACGTCCAGTCCTACAACACGACGATCCAGCAGTTTCCGGGCTCGATCATCGCCAACCAGGGCGGCTTCACCCCGCGCGAGTACTTCGAGATCGAGAACGCTGCCGACCGCGAACCGGTCTCGGTCAGCTTCGGCGATAAATAGGTTCGTCTAAGCTCAAAACAATGACTGCGACTCAGGAAGTCACCCTCTGGATCTGCGACAGCTGCGGGTTCATCTACGACCCCGCGATCGGGGATCCAGACGGTGGCATCCCTCCAGGAACCTCCTTCGAGGACATCCCCAAAGACTGGTTCTGCCCCGTCTGCGGCGCCCGCACCTCTGACTTTCGCCCGCTCGAGCCGGGCGAGGCCTAGGCCGAGCTCCACCAAGCCAAGCCCGTGAGCCACGACTACGACTGGATAGTGGTCGGGTCCGGGTTCGGCGGCTCGGTCTCGGCTCTGCGGCTGGCCGAGAAGGGCTACAAGGTCGCGGTCTTGGAGTGCGGCAGCCGCTTCCGCGACGAGGACTTCGCCGAGTCGACGCTGCGCCAGCCCAGGCGCTATTTCTGGGCGCCGAAACTGGGCATGCGCGGGGTGCTGCGGATGAGCTTCTTCAAGGACGTCCTGGTTGTCTCCGGCAGCGGCGTCGGCGGCGGCAGCCTTGGCTACGCCAACACCCTCTACCGCGCCAGGCCCGCCTTTTTCCAGGATTCGCAGTGGTCCGAGCTCGGCAACTGGGAGCTGGCGCTATCCCCGCACTACGACACCGCCGAGCGGATGCTCGGGGTCACCGAGTACGAAGGGATGGGCCCTGCCGACAAGCTGCTGAAGGAATACGGCGAAGAGATCGGCGTCGGCGACACCTTCACCAACACCCGCGTCGGGGTCTTCTTCGACCAGCCCGGCAAGGAGGTCCCCGATCCCTACTTCGACGGCGAGGGGCCGGCTCGGACCGGCTGCATGCGCTGCGGCAGCTGCATGGTCGGCTGCCGGCACGGGGCGAAGAACACGCTGGTCAAGAACTACCTCTGGTTCGCCGAGAAGCTCGGGGTCAAGATCGAGGCCGAACGCCAGGTGACCGAGATCCGGCCGCTGGGGCCAGCGGACGGGTCGGGCGGCTACGCGGTGACGAGCGAGCGCTCCGGCTCTTGGCTGCGGAAGCGGCGGCGCACGGCGACGGCGAAGGGCGTGATCATCGCCGCCGGCGCCCTCGGCACCAACAATCTGCTCGCCAACTGCAAGCACAGCGGCGCCCTCCCCCGGCTCTCCAACCGGATCGGCGATGTGGTGCGGACCAACTCGGAGTCGATCCAGTCGGTCACCTCGACCAACGATGAGCGCGACTACAGCCGCTCGGTGGCGATCACCTCCAGCATCTACCCCGATCCCGACACCCACATCGAGGTCGTCACCTACGGCGAGGCCGGGGACGCGGTGAGCGGGACCTTCACGGCAATGGCAGGCCCCGGCACCAAGGTGACGAGGCCGCTGAAGTGGATCGCGACGATGCTGCGCCACCCGTTGCAGACGGCGCGGATGCGGATCCCCTACCGCTGGTCGCGCCGGACGGTGATCCTCCTGGTGATGCAGACCGTCGACGCGGCAATGCACCTACGTCCGAAGCGCAAGCTGCTGGGCAAGGGGGTGCGGCTGCAGACCGAACAGGACCCGGACCGGCCCAACCCGATCTACCTGCCGGCCGCGGCGCAGGCCGCTCGCTGGTTCGCGAAACGCACCGGGGGCATCGCCCAGAGCGCCCTGACCGAGTCGATCCAGAACATCCCGACCACCGCCCACATCCTCGGCGGCGCCGTCGTCGGCGCCGATCCTGAGAGCGGCGTGGTCGACGGCGGCAACCGCGTCTTCGGCTACGAGAACCTGCTGATCACCGACGGAGCGGCGATCCCCGCCAACCCCGGCGTCAACCCGAGCCTGACGATCACCGCCAAGGCCGAGCACGCGATGAGCCTGATCCCGCCCAAAGACGGGGCCGAGCCGCGCCACCTGCCCGAGGCGGCGCGGCCGGCGACTCCCGTCGCCCTCTAGCGCTGCTCAGCCGGCGTCGGCCAGGCGCTGCGCCACGTAATCCCAGTTGACGACGTTCCAGAAGGCGTCGAGGTATTCGGGGCGTTTGTTCTGGTACTTGAGGTAGTAAGCGTGCTCCCAGACGTCGCAGCCGAGCAGCGGCGTCTGGCCGCTGGAGATCGGCGAGTCCTGGTTCGGTGTTTTTGCGATCGCGAGGCCCGAGCCGTCGTGAACCAGCCACGCCCAGCCGGAGCCGAACTGGGTGATGCCTGCTTCTTTGAACTCGCCCTTGAAGGCGTCGAAGGAGCCGAACTTCTCGCTGATACCGGCCGCCAGGTCACCGCTCGGCTCACCGCCGCCGTCGGGGCTCATCATCTGCCAGAAGAGCGAGTGGTTGTAGTGGCCGCCGCCGTTGTTGCGGACCGGGCCCTGCTTGTCGCCAGGCAGGTCGGAGAGGTTGCGGAGCACGTCCTCGATCTCGCGGGCAGCCCACTCGGTCCCCTCCAGGGCAGCGTTGGCTTTGTCGACGTAGGCCTGGTGATGCTTGTCGTGATGGACGCGCATCGTCGCCTCGTCGATGTGCGGCTCGAGCGCGTCGTAGGCGTAGGGAAGATCGGGTACAGAGAAAGCCATCTGGAGTCTCCTGTTGGTCGGAAGTGGTTGTCCCCAGCCTAACTACCCGAATGGGAACAGAGCACGCGGAACCGTGTCAGGGTCGCCGCCGGTCCAGGCGTTGAAGCTGTACCAGGAGGGCTTTGCTTCGCGCGATTCGGTCAGCAGGCCGGCCGAGTCGCAGAACTGGCAGGCGCCGCTCTGGTCGAGCCAGGAGAACCACCAGACGCCGCCGATCCGCCAGCGCAGGCGGTTGGCGGTGAGCAGAGAGAAGGCGCGGTCGAGTTCCTCGGCCTGGCCGTAGGGGCCCTTCTCCCAGCGCGACTCGTTGCTGGCGGAGCCCCAGCCCAGCTCGGTGATGTAGATCGGGGTGCTTGAATCGTGGTGAACGCGCATCACCCGCCGCAGGTTTTCGATCTCGGCCGTCATCGCCCCGGCGTCGGCGACATAGGGGTGCAGGGCCACCCCATCGAAGAAGGGCTTGACCCGCCGCGACCGGTACAGGCGCGAGAGGAAGTCGCCCGATTGAATGTTGGGCGGCGTCTGCAAGGGCCGGCCGAAGAGGCCGCCGATGATCACCTTGGAACCGGGGTCGGCCTGATGGAGCACCTGGCCGGAGAGCCGGATCAGCTTCGCGAAGCGGGCAGGATCGGGGTGATGGGCGAAGGTGATGATGTTCTCCTCGTTCCAGATCTCCCACTTGCGGATCGGCAGGTACGGGAGTTCCTCGTTTTCGTCCCAGAACGATCCCTGTGGCCCGTAGCGCTTGACCACATCGCGCAGGAAGGTCGACCAGCCCCAGCGCTGCCAGGCGGTTTCGACCGGCTCGGCGCTGATGTCCGAGGAGGCCCATTCGGGAGTGCCCCAGATGAAGGGGAAGGCCCGTATGTGGTGTTCAGCCGCGAGCCCGACCAGGCGGTCGAACTCAGACCAGTCCGGCGCCTGCACCGACGGGTTCTCGGGCTGGATCCCGGTCCAGGACATCGGCAGGCGGA
The DNA here is from genome assembly GCA_964401995.1 of uncultured Conexibacteraceae bacterium. Classification (GTDB taxonomy): domain Bacteria; phylum Actinomycetota; class Thermoleophilia; order Solirubrobacterales; family 70-9; genus DATCBF01. Next base: position 47,252 of record CAYOAP010000014.1, read on the forward strand.
CGCTCTCGATGTCGGCGCGCTCCATCAGCGCGAAGTCTTCGTCGTTCAGCGTGTTCTGGGGTGAGATCCCGATGAAGCCCGGCGGCACGTACGCCGCCGCCGTGGCAGGCGACAGCGCAAAGAGCGCCAGGGCGGCGAGAAATGGCAGGAGTCTCCTCATGCAGCCCTTACTTTGACCCCGTTGCGGCGCGAAAGTCGCGCCCCTGCGACGAAATGCCCGGCGGCCCTATTCGGGAAGGCTGTAAGCCACGATTTCGGGGGCCTGCCCTTCCGCCGTGGCGATGCCAGCGGGGGCGACCAGGGTTTTGCCGCTGATCGCGACGCCCGTGTTCGAGCCGGCGGGGAGCGAGGCTTCCCAGACTTCGATCCCGGACGAGGTGTCAAACCCGTGCAGGGTGCCGTCGAAGCTGGTCGCGAAGACGAGGTCGTTGGTCGCGGTCGGGGCGCCGAAGGCCGCGGAGCTGAATTTGTGGTGCCATTTGATCGCGCCGGTCTTGAGGTCGAGAGCGACCAGTTCGCCGGTCAGCGCCCCCGCTTCCTGGATTTCTTCCTGGGAGGAAATCGTCACCGAGTGGTTGACGACCGGCACGAACAGCATCGAGCCGTTCGTCGCCATCGGCGAGATCACCCCGCCGAGGTGGCCGGGGAAGACGGTCATCGGCGTCTTCAGCTTCGAGTATTCGCCGTTCATCGCGTAGATGTTGTCTTTGTCGTGGCCGTTGTGAGTGCCGACCGGCCGCTTCCAGACCGGCTTGCCGGTCTTGGCGTCGAGGGCGAGGACGATGCCCGACTTGCCCGCGGTGATCGCCAGCTGCTTGCCGCCGGAGCTGACCAGGATCGGCGGATTCTGAAGATCCCAGTCGTGGATGTCGTGGGGGGTCAGCTGGTAGTACCACTGCAGCTTGCCGGTCTTGGCGTCGAGTTTGACCATCGAATCGGTGTAGAGGTTTGGGCCGGGGCGGCTTGAGCCCCACGGTTCCTTTTCGGTGCCAGGGAAGGGCGCGGGGTTGCCGACGCCGAAGTACATGAATCCCTTGTTGTCGAAGGAGGGCGCGTACCAGAGGCCGCCCCCGGAGTTGACCTTGGGCTTGCCCCAGAGGTTGTTCGGCACGGTGTTGAAGTGCCACTTTTCCTTGCCGGTCTTGGCGTCCAGCGCGTAGAGGATGCCGACGCCGCCGCCTTCGTAGGTCTCACTTGTGTTGAGCGGCACGGTCGAGACATAGACCAGGCCGTCGTGGGACCCGGGCGCCATGTCGATTCCCTCGTGTTCGTTTTTGGTCAGTTCGACCGACCAGAGCTCCTTGCCCGTCTTCTGGTCAAGCGCGAAAGCCTGAGAGGAGGTCGCGCCAAAGACTTTGCCTTCGGCCACGGTGACGCCGTTAGGACCCTCGTCCGGCGCTTCATATTTTTTGGTCCAGAGGACTTCGCCGCTTTCGAGGCTGATCGCCTGCACGTTGGACTCCAGGTCCTGCGAGTAGATGACCCCGTTGACGATCACCGGCGAGGCGGCGTAGGCCCCGAACGAGCTTTTCGCGGTCAGCGGCATCGACCAGGCAACTTCAAGGTTTGAGACCGAGCTGGTGTCGATCGCGCTCTTGGCGTGGCGAGTGTTGGAGGTGTCGACGCCCGGGTAGGCCGAGCCGTTCAAGGTCAGGTCTTCGGAGGATGAGGACCCGCCGGCCAAGACCACGACGCCGACGACGATCAATAGGACTAGGACCCCCGCCCCCGCCCAGGCAGCCTTCGGCACCTTCTTCAAGCTATCCATCAGCCGCGACCCTAAGTGAGCAATATAGAAAAGTCAACTAAACATCCCCCGTTTATCAATCGTTGATTGCAACCGTCGCCGACGCCACCTGAGACTGCTCCGAAAGCTGCTCGTCATCGAGCAGAAATGGCATCAGCACACGGTTTGAAAGCAAGCCGAGGCTGCCGAGGTTGGCGAAGCCAGGGCCCTGCCGCAGGCCCGCCAAGCCCGGGATGTAGAGCCGCGGATCCATCCCTTCCAGCTCAAGCGTGCGGCCGATCGGGATTTCGACCGGCGGCGGCCCCTCCCATAGCGGGCCCGCCTGCCGTTCCACCTCCGCCCTCGCCTCGGGCGGGAATAGGCCCCGCAACTGGGCAAGGAGATCGAAGCCGGTGCAGTTGACGCAGTAGTCGAAGCGGCTGCGGATCACACCCTCGGCAGGGGAGTCATATTCGACGCTGACGCCATCCACGTCAGCGGGAGCGCCGACGTGGATGACGCGGCCGGTGACCCACTCGCAGCCGCGGTCGCCGGCGATCGTGCCCAGCGTCTGCGGGTCGAAAACGCCGCGGTCGCAGTGCTTGACGAAGTCGCGCCGCGTCTGCAGGTCGAGCGCGCTCCAGGCGACGCCGTCGGGATTGGAGAAGATCCGGTTCTCCAAGAAGCTCTCGCCCCGGCTCAACGGCAGGGTCGGGGTGAAGACGGTGATCCGCGCCTCGGGCCGGAAGTCGCGCAGGAAGACAAGGCAGCTGAGCGCGCTCTCGCCGCCGCCAACGATCGCGACCTCGCTCTCGTGCGCGGACGGGATATGGGCGAACTCGCCGCGCTTGCTGTCGCAGTGGAAGAGCCGTTCGGCGACCTCGGGGTCGTGGGAGAAGTCGCGGTGGATCCCCGGGCCGGTGAGGACGAGTGCGCCGGCGCTGTGCCGGCTCGCCGCCTCGGTCTCGGTGACCTCGACCTGCCAGCGATCAGGTGTCGGCAGCGAGACCTCGGTGACCCGGCCGCGGATCAGCCTCACCCCCTCGGTCGCGTGCGACAGCACCCAGGCGAGGTAGCGGCCGTAGTCGCGGTGCTGGACCGCGGGCGAGTCGGCGTTGACCCAGCGCGCGTACTCGCCCCTGCCCATCATGTAGCGCTGCCAGGTGAAGGGCAGCATCCCGGCGTCGATCGCCTCCCCCGCCTCGCCGAAGAGCTTGGCGCTTTCGTAGGGGAAGCCGACGTCCTTGATCGGCGGGATCGCCAGCGGCTCCTCGCCCGAGGTCATCCCGTTGCGGCCCGACCAGGAGGCGGCCCATTCGGTCTTCTCGACGATCGTCAGCGCGATCGGGCCGAGGCCGAGGCTGTTGATCACGTGGATCTTGGCTGCCAGAGCCGCGGCCTTGGCGCCGCCGCCGACGACGAGCAGATCGGTCTCCTCGATCACGCCAAGACCGCCGTCTTCGCAGCCTCGGGCTGGCGCGGCTCGGCGATGACGAGGCCGCTGCGGTCGGGGCTGAAGGAGATCGCGCTTTTGCGCATCCCCTCCGAGCGCGAGTCGACGGCCTGCAGCTCGACCTCGGTCAGGACCGTGCGCAGCACGCGCTTCATCTCCAGTTCGGCGTAGCTCGCCGCCAGGCAGCGGCGGACGCCGCCGCCGAAAGGGATCCAGGTGTAGGTGCCCGGCGCCTGCTCGAGGAAGCGCTCGGGGACGAAGCTGCGGGCGTCGGGGTAGATCTCCTCGCTGCGGTGGATCAGGTGGATGCAGGGCGCGACCGTCGTCCCCGCGGGCAGGTCGTAGCCGCCGAGGCTCATCGGCTGGCGCAGGCGGCGCACGACCACCGGCACCGGGGGCACCACCCGCAGCGTCTCCTTCACCACCGCGTCCATATAGGCGCCATCGCCACCGCCGAGCACCTCCTCGCGCAGGCGCTCCAGCTTCTCCGGGTGGCGCAGCAGCCGCTCGAAGACCCAGGCCAGCGAGGTCGAGGTCGGGCCGTCGGTGAGCAGGGTCAGCAGTTCGTCGCGCAGGTCCTGCTCGCTCATCAGCGAGCCGTCCTCGTAGCGGGCCTGGACCAGCATCGAGACGATGTCCTGGCGGCCCTGCTCGCCTTCGTCGCGGCGGCGGCGGACCTCGTCCAGCACCGCCTGCTCGACCGGCGCCATCGCCTCGCGGTAGCCGCGGCTGCGGACGATCCAGCGCGGGCCGAAGATCGAGAGCTGGGTCAGCCGCCGCGGGCTGTTCATCGCCTCGGTCAACCTGTGCAGCCGCTCCCGCAGGGGATCGAGGCGACCGTCCTCGTCGGGGCCGAAGACGGCTCGCATCACCACTTCCTGCGTGATCCGCTGCATCCGCGGCCACATCTCGAACGGCTCGCCGACCGGCCAGCGGCCGATTTCACGGCGGGCGATCTCGGCCATCATCTCGCCGTCGCGGTCGATGCTCTTGCCATGGAAGGAGGGCAGCATCAGCTTGCGCCGGGTCATGTGGTCGGGCTCCTCCAGCAGCATCACCGAGCGCGAGCCGAGGACCGGCCCCAGCAGCGGATTGGCGAGGTCGACGCCGAGCGAGGCGGCGTTGGCGGTGAAGACCTTTTTGACGTCGGCGGGGTCACAGAGGAAGACCCAGTCGCCCCAGTGCAGGATGCGCAGGGTGAAGCTGTCGCCGTAGCGTTTCTGGCAGCGCTCCATAAAGGGCAGCGGCCGCCGCGACCAGCCGATCGCCTGCAGGGCGCGCGGCATCCGCGGGCCGGGCGGCAGGCCCTTTCGCCCAGCCACCGGGCTCATCCTTTGCCCCCGTCCGTGCCGGCCGCCAGCGCATCCATCAGCTCGTCCTCGGCCTTGCAGGTGGCAGCGATCAGGAGATCGAAGAGGTCGGCGCTGAACTCAGCAGGGAGGTCGACCTCAGCCCCGCGGGCGAGGTAGCGCGCCCGCACCTCGGCAACACGGTCGGGCTGCATCATCGGGATCCCCTCGGCGCTCTTATGGAGAGCGATCTCGCGGCAGATGTCGAAGCGCTCGCCGAGCAGGCGGGCGATCTCGTCGTCGAGCTGGTCGAGGCGGCGGCGGTATGGCTCGAGGCCGCTCATACCGGCGCCCCGTCGAGCAGCCCGATCGCGAAGGCATGGCTGCAGTCGGCCAGGGCGGACAGCGAGTAGCCGCCCTCCTGAATCACACAGATCGGCAGGCCCGAGGCCGCCAGCAGGCCGCCGATCGCGGTGAAGATCGGCGGTGAGAAGGACCAGGTCCCGTGCGGATCGCCAGCGACTGTGTCGTAGCCGAGCGAGACGACGAGGGCGGCAGCGGATTCGGTCAGCTCCTCAACCGACGCTGCGACCGCTTCGAGGTAGGCCGCCGGGTCGGGCGCGCCGGTGAACTCGAAGACCCGCTCCCTCTCCATCTGCGGCAGGACGGTGCCGGCCGGGACGTTGGTGACGGGAGAAGCGTGCAGGGAGTGCAGGCTGGCGTCGGCGATGCGCTCGACCACAGCCGAGGTGCCGTTCGGATAGTGCAGGTCGAGGTCGAGGATCCCGACCGGCTTCATCCCCGCCTCGGACAGGGTCTGCACGGCGGCGGCGGCGTTGTTGAGATAGCAGTAGCCGGCAAACCAGGCGGGCCCGGCGTGATGCCCTGGGGGGCGACAGACCGCATAGGTGAAGCGGGCGCCACGGGCGAGCCGCTCGGCCGCGGTGATCGCCGTGCGCACACCCTCGAAGGCGGCGGCAACCAGCTCGGCGCAGACGGGGATGTCGGGCTCGAGGCCCGGCGGCGAAAAGCCGGAGAGCACGACGTGCTCCCGCGAGCCGACCCCCCGCAGCGCGTCGAGGTAGCTCTGCTCGTGCAGCGTGCTCAGGGTCCGCTCGACATCCTCCTGCGGAGCATCGGCGGCCTGCGCGCGCACGCCGCCATGGCGGAGCAGGCCGCTCTGCAGCTCGGCCAGGCGCAGATTGCTGTCCTGGCCCTGGATCCTGCGGCCGCCTTCCAGCACCCAGGGAGCGGCATCGTCGCTGCCCTGGCGCTGCTCGATCATCAGCAGCTCGCTCACGGCAGCAGCCGCCTCATCCGGATGCCGAGCTGCTCGAAACCGTTGTTGCCGTAAAAGGCTTCGGTCGCCGCCAGGCCGGCGAAGTTCTCGCGCGGCAGCCCGACCTCGATCCGGAAGACCTCACGGCGGCGCGCCAGGTCGGCCATCGCGTCGACCAGATCGGCGCCAATCGCGCGGCTGCGCCAATCCGGGCGCACCCAGAGGTCCTGGATCAGCGCGTAGGGGCCGGGCACGTGCATCGCCCGCTGCCAGCTCGTGACCAGAACGCCGACGACGTCGCTGCCGGCCTCGGCGAGGAGCACCGAGCCGACCTGGGGGTCGCCGAGCAGGACCCGCGCCTCGGCCTCCAGAGCGGCTGAGGGCGGGCATTTGCCGCCCAGCTCGACCAGCAGCTGCTCGACCGCCGCGGCGACAGCGGCGGCGTCATCGCCGCTCGCCTCCCGCACCAGCCAAGTCGCGGGCGCCCCGGCTGCTGTCCCGGGCTCGATCGAGGTCGAGTCGCTCACGCCGCCCCGGCTCTTCCCAGCGACGGCTCCAGCTCGACCGTCCAGGCATCTTCGGAGTCGCTGCCGGTGACGGCCTTGGCGATCGCCGCCATCGGCGCCCGCGCCTTGAGCAGGATCTCGTCGAACTCGTCCTTGGGGTCGGACTGCATCACGATCGCCCCGCCAGCGCCGATCGTGGTCCGGCCCGGCCGCATCACGATCGTGCGGATGACGATGCTGAGGTCCATGCTGCCGTCGAAGCCGAAGTAGCCGATCGCGCCGGAGTAGACGCCGCGCGCCTCGCGCTCGATGTCGTCGATGATCTCCATCGTCCGCTGCTTGGGCGCGCCGGTCATCGAGCCGCCGGGGAAGCAGGCACGCACGCACTCGACCGCGTTGCGCTCCTCGTCGAGCACGCCGCTGACGGTCGAGATCAGCTGGTGCACCGTCGCGTAGTCCTCGACGATCATCAGCTCCGGGACGCTGACGCTGCTGACCTCGCAGACGCGGCCGAGATCGTTGCGCAGGAGGTCGACGATCATCAGATGCTCGGCGTAGGTCTTTTCGTCGTTGGTCAGCTCGGCCCGGTTGGCGGCGTCGACTGCCGGGTCGTCGGAGCGCGAGGTCGTGCCCTTGATCGGGCGGGCCTCGACCCGGCGATCGCGGTCGACCGAGAGGAAGCGCTCCGGCGAGGAGCTGACGATCGCCACCTCGCCGAGCTTCAGGTAGGCGGCGAAGGGAGAGGGGTTGCTGCGCCGCAGCCCGCGGTAGAGCTCGAACGGGTCGGGGCTGGCGTCGGTCGAGATCTGATCGGTGAGGCAGACCTCGTAGGACTCTCCAGCGGCCATCTCAGCCTGGCAGCGGGCGATGTCGGCGAGGTAGCGCTGGCGGCCGCGGCCGCAGTTGAAGACCACCGGCTCGTCAGCAGAGGCGTCGGGCTGCTCCGCCCGGCGGAAGGCCAGCTCGGTGACCGGCGTGGCGAGCGCCTCGTGCACCGCGGCCTCGGCCTCGTCCAGCCACTGCTCGGCTTCAGCCGCGTCGTCATCGCGGTGCAGCGCCAACAGGTAGGTCTGCTTCGTCGCGTGGTCGACCGCGACGACCCGGTTGGCCAGCATCATCACCGCGTCGGGAAGGTCGGAGCGGTGCACGTTGGGCGAGCCGCAGTCGGCCTTGCACTCATAGCCGAGGTAGCCGACGAAGCCGCCGACCAGGCCGCGCGCCAGCGCCGCGGGGGGCTCGATCGCGTGCTTGGCGCATTCGCGGTCGAGCACGTCGAAGATCGAGGCGCGCCTGATCGTGCGCGTGCCGGAGCGGTCGACGGTCACGCCCTCGCCAACCGTGTGCTCGAGCACGCAGTGATCGGGGCCGGCGCTGGTGCCGAGGTAGGAGCACTGGGCGAGCCGGGTCGGGGCGTCGGCGCTGTCGAGCCAGAAGGCGTGTTCGGCATCGCCGAAGAGCCGTTCGAAGAGCAGCTCCGTCGATGGCTCGCCCTCGATCGAGCGCAGCGCCAGCTTCAGCCCCTCCTCGCCATTGCTGCGCGCAGGCAGGGGCCGCGGCTTCTTCGCCTGCTTGCGGACCCCACGCGAGCGCGGGGGGCGGTGCTTGTGGGCGAGGTCGTAGAAGTTCTCGACGATCGCCCGGCCGTGTTCGGTCGCAACCGACTCGGGGTGGAACTGGACGCCCCACATCGGCCGCTGCAAGTGTTCGATCCCCATCACGACGCCGTCGTCGGAGCGGGCGATCACATGGCCGTCGAAGCCGAGCTCGGTGATCGCCAGCGAGTGGTAGCGGACGACGGAGAAGTTCTGCGGGATTCCCTCGAAGAGGCCGCGGTCGGAGTGGCGGACCCGGCTGAGGCGGCCGTGCATCGCCTCCGGCGCGGTGACCACAGTCCCCTCCAGCACATGGCCGAGCCCCTGGTGGCCGAGGCAGATGCCGAGCACCGGGATCTCGCTGTAGCGGAGGATGTCGGCGCAGACGCCGAAGTCGTGCCAGCGTTCCGGGCGGCCCGGCCCGGGCGAGAGCACGATCGCGTCGAAGTCCCAGCGCGAGAGCACCTTCCAGGAGACGACGTCGTTGTTGATCACCGTCGGCTCCTCGCCGGAGGCGGCGGCGAGCAGGTGGAAGACGTTGTACGTGTAGGAGTCGTGGTTGTCGACGAGCAGGGTCCTCATCGGACCGCTTCCAGCCCGAGGCCGCGCGCGCCCTCGTCGAGAACCGTCTGCACGACCCGTTCGACGTGCGGGCCACGATCGCGCTCCAGGTACCAGCGGGCGAGGTGGGAGACGTAGCGCGCCAGCGGGCGGACGTCGAGCCGCTCGACCGCGAGCCGCAGGTGGCGCCGGTACATCTCCGCCTGGATCACGGCGAAGCGGTAGTCGGGGTCGTGCGCGGGGTCGGCGCCGGCGTCGGCAGCGCCGTGGCGGGTCCGGGCGCGGACCAGGTCCCAGCCGAGGCTCTGGCGCTCGCCGAGCAGCTTCATCGGCTCGAGGTCGATGCTCTTGCCGGTCGGGTGCAGGAGGAAGTAGCCGAGCGCCACCTGCGAGGCGAGGCGGTCGGAGTAGGGGTGGAGGCGGCGCATCTCGGCCCACTCGGGATCGATGTCGATCTGGGCGTCAATCCATTCGGCGAGGTCGTCGATCAGCATCGCCCCGTCATCGCCTGCCGCAACGCCGTTGCCGATCGACGCCGTCGCCGGCGCCTGCCTCGCCACCCTGCCGTGGAAGATGTCGTGGGTCGGGTGGAAGTCGCTGCCACCGTTGCCGTTGCCCTCGCCGCCGGGATGGACCAGCTCGTCCATCAGCTTGCGGCGGCAGGTCACGTGCGAGACCCACTCCGATCCGCAGACCTGGACCGAGGTGACGTCGTCGAGCTCGGGCGCGGTCATCCAGTAGGCGAGCGCGCGCATGTGCTGGGTCGGCAGGCCGTCGCCGCGCACCAGCGGCATCTCGGCCAGCTCCTGGCGGCCGGTGACGTAGGTGACCATGCCGTCGCCGCGGCGCTCCAGGGTGCCCTCGCGCAGGCCGAGGTCGGCGAGCTCGACCACCTCTGGCAGGAAGTCGGACTCGAAGAAGACGCGGTCGAAGGAGATGCCGAGCCGGGCCAGCGTTTTGCGCTGGCCGGAGATCACCCAGGCCCGGGTGTTGGACCAGAGTTCGAGTGCCGAGCGGTCGCCCTCGAGGACCCGCTCGAGCAGTTCGTCGGCGCTGTCGTTGTGCATGCCGCTCTCGCGCGCCAGCGAGTTCTCGGGGTCGTTGGCCGGCCGCCCATCGCCGGACCCCTCGGCCTCGACGTAATCGGCGTAGCAATCGCCGACGAAGTGGTCGCTCTTCTCGCCGCCATCGGGCCAGACCTGCTGATGCCGGCCGCTTTTGACGACCCCCGCCATCGCCTCCCCCATGCCGCGGCCGACATCGCAGATCAGGCTTCGCCGCTCGACCTGGGCGCCGGCCTGGGTCAGGGCGGCGCCGAGCGCGTTGCCGAGCGCAAGGTTTCGAAGGTGGCCGATGTGCAGGGCCTCGGTCGAGTTGGCGCTCCAGAAGTAGATCGCGAAGCGCTCGCCGGCGGCGATGTCAGCGTTGCCGGCTTCGATCCCGTCGCCCGCCTCCAGCTCGGCCCCGAGTTCCTGCACCCACTTGCTGTCGAGGCGGATCCCGACTTCGTCCCCCGAGCGGAGGACCGAATCCACCATCGGCTCGGCTTCGATCTGCTCGAGCGAGCCCAATGCATCAGCATTGCTTTGCCAGTCCGGGACCCGCGGGATCAGCATCAGGTCGAAGCGGTCGTCGGGCCGGTACGGCGCCCGCAGGGTCCAGTCAGCCCGCCCCTCGCCTCGGACCGACACCCCATCGAAATGGTCGAAAAGATTAGTGCTCATAGCCTTACGCACCAGCCGGGGCTCGAACCCGGATCGTCGGCCTTGCGGCCGCCCCTTTAACCGATTAAGGCACTGGTGCCCTCAGTGCTTTGCCTGCCCTGAAGCTATTTGATTGCTCGATAAATCTTTTTTTGCAAGATAGCAGCAGCGTGCCGATCATGCGAACGAGAACGTTTTCAAGTTGACAGTTCGGTCTTGTCGCCCCTAGATTGCTCCGTCACGAATCAACAGAGGAGGCAGGGTGAACGAGGAGCCGAAGCAGCCCGGGGAGGATGCGCCCCAGGAAAACGAAGAGCTGTCAGATGCGACGCCGGACAACGACCCAATTGAGCAGACGGGTGCGCCAGAAGGCGTTGAGGCTGTAGGCGAGACACCCGCCGAGACAGGCCCAGCAGAGGAGGCGGACAAAGAGACCGCAGTCGATCAGCCGGTCCCCGCGGGCTGGTATCCAGACCCACAGCGGCCCGATGACGGCCAGCAACGCTACTGGGACGGAGGAGCCTGGACGGAGAAGATCTCTGCCGCAGGAAAGGTGCCCGCTGGCGCACCGGCACCGGCCGTGAGCACAGAGCGCAGGAGCCCGGATGAAAGAAAAGCAATCCTCGCTCAGCAGATTCAGTTCGCCGCCGGACGCAACAGGCGTATCGAGTCGCAGTCCGACTACCAGGCGGTTCTGGTCTCGGGGCAGCCCGTCAACCACACCCTTCACGCAATCCTGACGATCTTTACCTGCCTGCTCTGGGGAATCGTCTGGGCGATCATCGCGGGAACCGGTGGCGAGAAGAGGGAGATGATCGTCGTCGATGAATTCGGCAACGTCCAGCACACGAGCCTCGGCAAGGCCTGAGGCCAGCCACCAAATTGCGCGTGGTGGTGTCCTGGTGGGCCTGATGGCTTCTTTGCTTCTGCGACCCCAAGGCCCACAAGCCCCCTTGCGCCTAGCCGGGTGGGAGCTTCCGCCACTCTGCCCAATCAAGAGGATGACTGGGCATCGCTGTCCTGGCTGCGGGATGACCCGTGGAATCGTCTACATGTTCAGGATGAGAGCAATAGAGGCTTTTAGGGCCAACAAACTGTCCCCGCTTGCCTTCATGTTGCTTCTCATAACTGCCTCTAGCCGGGGACGGGAGACTGCTAATCGGGGCGCCCGGATTTGAACCGGGGACCTCACCGACCCGAACGGTGCGCGCTACCAGGCTGCGCCACGCCCCGAGAGCGGGCGATTATCCCAGACTTGGCCTCGGCAGCCCGTCCGGCCACCCGCGCTGGCTCAGATTGGGCGCCGGGTTAGGTTTACCCTGACCGCCAGCCGGTCGTGTCTGTCTAGACGAGTGAGGAGATGCATGCGTCAATTGGGTCGTAGGGCTGGGTTGGTCCCGATGCTCGCTCTGATCGCCGCGATGCTGGCAGCCGCGCCCGCAGCATCGGCCCATGTGACCAAGGTCTCGGGGCCGATGCAGGTCGAGATCGGCTGGGGCAACGAGCCTCCTCTGACCGGCCTCGACAACTTCGTCGAAGTGACGGTGTCCGATGCGGCCACCGACGCGCCGGTGGCCGTGCCCGCCGGGGCGCTTTCGGTGGCAGTCAGCTACGGCGGCACGGCGAAGACGATTCCGCTGACCCCCGACGAGGCGCCCGGCAACCTTCGCGCTCCGTTGATCCCAACTCGGCCCGGCGTCTACGCCTTCCACGTCAGCGGCGTGATCAAGGGCAGGACGCTCGACGTCAGCGCAACCTGCTCGGAAGCGACCTTCGAATGCGTCACCGACAGCTCCAGCGTCGAGTTCCCGGCCAAGGATCCGACGAGCGGCGAACTCGCCGAACGCATCGCCCGCGAAGCGGACCGGGCGCAGCAGGCCAGCGATGACGCCGACAGCGCCAAGACCTTCGCGCTGGTCGCGCTGGCGTTCGCCGCAGCGGCGCTGGCCGGCGCCCTTGCCGCCGTCCGCCGGCGCCGGAAGAGCGGCCAGCCCTGAGGCGCCGCCTCTTCGCAAGCGTCGCTCTCGTAGCGCTTGCCACCACATTTGCGCCGGCAAGCGCCTCGGCTCACGCGGGCCTCGTCGGCGCCGATCCCAGCCCTGGCGCAATCCTCGGCGCGACCCCGGAGGCGGTGCGGATCTCATTCTCCGAGCAGCCAGAAGCAGCCCTCTCCCAGATCCGCGTCCTTGGTCCTGGCGGAGAGTCCGAGCAGAAGGGCGACGCTGCCTCCGCCCCCGACGACCCCCTCACCCTCCTGGTGCCAGTCAAGCCGCTGCCGCGCGGCGTCTACACGGTCAGCTGGAAGGTCGTCTCAGCAATTGACGGCCACGGGACCGATGGCAGCTACGCCTTCGGCGTGCGCGCCTCGCCGCATGGGGTGGCCGAAACGACCAGCAGCACCGCCTCATCGGTTTCAGGACTTGAACTGGCCGCCCGCTGGCTTTTCCTGCTCGGCATCGCCGCCCTGCTCGGCGCCGCCGTCGCCGCCGCGGCGCGCTTCGGCGGCGACTCCGGCAGCGACCTGGCCCTGGCAGCCGGAGGCTGGATCGTCGCCCTGGCCGGGCTCTTGCTCCTTGCTGCCGCCCAGCGGCGGACCGCCGGGGCCTCGCTCGGAGAGCTGCTCGACACCTCGGTGGGCAGCGCCCTGCTCTGGCGCGGCGCCTGGCTCGTGGCGGCGGGCCTCGCCCTCGTCGTCGCCTGGCGCAAGCCGGCGGCCCGCCGCTTCGCGATGGCCACGGCAGCCTTGGCGACTGTCGCCGGCATCGTCGTCCACGCCGCCGCAGGACATGCGGCGGCCGGCAGTTGGCCTGCGACGGTCACGATCGCCGCCCAGGCTGCTCATTTCGCCGCGGCTGGGGTCTGGTTCGGCGGCCTTGCCGCGCTGCTGCTCGGCATTCGCGGGGCGCCCGGCCCGGCCAAGGCCGCCGCGGCCCGCCGCTTCGCGACGGTGGCGCTCGCCGCCCTGGTCGTGGTGTTTCTGTCCGGCACGCTGCGGGCTATCGACGAGCTCGCCTCATGGAGCGAGCTGGTCAACACCGGATATGGCCGGGCGGTGCTGGCCAAGTTCGCGCTGATCGGGTTAATACTTGGGCTGGCTGCGCGGAGCCGGAACCGTGGCCTGCCGGCAGCGGAGGAGGATCTGGGACCGCTGCGCAAGACGGCGAAGTGGGAGCTGGCGCTCGCTGTCGTGGCTCTGGGAGTGGCGGCGCTGCTGGGCACCCTGGCGCCACCGGTCTCAGAAGGCGCGGGCGCGACCCCGGGCTTGACCGCCTCCGGGGCCGACTTCGCCACGACGACGAAGGTCGAGCTCAGCGCTGCCTCCAATCAGCCCGGGCCCAACCTCTTCACGGTGCGGGCCAGCGACTACGACTCGGGCAGCCCGTCGCCCCTGACAGCCGCGAGCCTCCGCTTCACCCCACTCGACGATCCCGACGTGGCGTCGTCATCGCTGAAGCTCGCGCCCCGGCCCGACGGCTCCTTTGCCGGCTCGGGACCGAACCTCAGCTTCGAAGGCCGCTGGGGCGTGGATGTCCTGCTCGAAGGCAAACGAGGAGCGACTGAAGTGCCGCTTGAGCTCGACGTCCCCGACCCCCACCGGTTCGTCTCGGTCCAGCGGATTCCGGGAACGCTGGCCAAGTTCACGATGCAGATCGGCTCAGTCGGGCTTATCCGGATCGAACCCGACCCCCAGCGCCCTGGGCCGAGTCAGCTCCATGTCGTCTGCTATACGCCGTTTGGCTCGGTCTCGCTGGTCGACCAGATGGTCGTCACCGAGGCGGGCGAAGGCGAATCGCCCCGGCAGCTGCCGCTGAAGCGGATCGGCCCCGGCCGCTTCGTCGCTCCCGTCCGCTTTGCGCCGGGGCTGGCTGCGATCACGGTGACCGCCCAGACGGACGATGGCACTCGCCTGCGCGGCGCCTTCAAGCTCAACATCCCTTCTAGCTGAACAATTCAGCTTGGCGAGCCAGCTATGCGACCGGCAAAGGTTGCGGTGAGCAAATCCTGCGCGTAGTGTGTGCGAACGGATTCGTATCGTCGCCAGACGATCCGGGTCGTTGCTGAACTTGATTGGGGAGAGCGGATGAAGCCACGCAGCGCAGTCTCGGAGCCTCGTTCCATCGTTTCGCGCCGTTTCCTGATGCTCGGCGCCGGCTTCGCCATCGCTGTCGCCTGCTACCTGATCGCGATCCATCCGCTGGTCTCGGCGACCTCCGGTGGCGACCCCTACAGCGTCCCCGTCGCCGTCGACACCAACCCGACGGCAAACGTCTTTGAAACGACGATCGTCTCCGAAGAAGCGACGGTCGACATCGGCAACGGCGTGACCGCCCACGCGCAGACCTTCAATGGACATATTCCCGGCCCGACGCTGCTGCTCAACGTCGGCGACACGGTGATCGTCCACTACCAGAACCACCTCAAACGCCAGAGCGGCATCCACTGGCACGGGATCGAGCTGGCGAGCGGGATGGACGGGACGCCCTTCACCCAGAACCAGGTCCCCCCAGGCGGCAACTTCCTCTACAAATTCACCGTCACCAGGCCGGGGATCTACTGGTACCACCCCCACCACCATGCCTCGACCGACCAGGTCTTCAAGGGCCTCTACGGGATGATCGTCGTCCGCGACCCGAACGAAGCCGCCCTGCAGGCATCGGGGACCCTGCCGTCGGCCGCCCAGACGCGGCCGATCGTGCTCAGCGACACGACGGTCTGCAAAAAACCAGGGACCAACGACGCGGCGACCTACGTCCCCGGCAGTCCGTGGGCCGGGGGCGGCGCCCTCCCGGCGCAGCAGCCGCCGACGCCGAAAAACCTCTGCGAAGGCCCCGGCACGCCGCCGCCGCCCGCTGGCGGCAACCCCTACCCGATCGATGAAGACGGGGTTCTGCGCGGCCCGTTCGAAGCCGGCGACATCCCCAACATCCAGACCGCCAACCACGCCGGCGCCACCAACGAGGGCCAGACCGTGCTCACCAACGGCAAGAACGTCGGCGCCCGCGCCGGCACGCCGGAAGCGCCCGGCGCCCTCTCGCCCGGCGCCTCGACGCTGAACGTGCAGCCCGGCCAGGGCCTGCACCTGGAGCTGCTCAACGCCTCCACGATCCGCTACATGCGGCTGAGGCTGACGACTCCGACCGGGACGCTGGTGCCGCTGGTCCGGATCGGCGGCGAAGGTGGGCTGCTCGACAAAGCCGTGGTCGAGGGAGGGACCGAGGGGACCTGGGTGACGAAATACACAGCCGGCGAGATCCTTCTGCCGCCTGGGTCACGAGCGGATGTCGTCGCCGCGATCCCCAACGCGCCGACGAGCGGGGTGCTGACCCTCTGGACCGAGGACTACCAGCGCACCGGGCCCGGCTACTCAAACACCCCGAGCGTCCCGGTGATGCACCTGAACCTGTCGGGCCCAACGGTCTCGCCTGCGTACACGATCGCCGCCGGCACGCCGCTGCGAGAAGCAACTGGGCACCCGGTTGAAACGCTGCCGGCGCCCAAACCCGGAGAAGAACTGCTCAACCCGGCCACCTTCACTCCGCCGAAGACGGGCTTCATCCCGCCCCTCCAGGTGATCGAACTGACCCAGGTAAACCAGAAAGAACTGGGCGTCGACAAAGTCTTTGGCACCCATGACGTGCCGGGCAACTACGAGGACGCCCCCCACCTCGGCTCCGCCCGCTACGCCAAACAGGGAGACGTCCTGCAGCTGGAAGTGAAAAACACGACCGGCGCCAACCACCCCTTCCACCTGCACGGCTTCTCGATGCAGCCGATCTCACTGACTAACGGGGCCGAAACCTTCAGCTGGCCCTACAAAGAGTTCAGGGACAACATCGACGTTCCCGGCGGGTTCACGCTGAAATTCCGCATTCGCATCGACCCCCGGCCGCTGCCCGACGGCGTCACCCCCGGCGGCGCGCTGGGCCGCTGGCTCTTCCACTGTCACATCTTCTTCCACGCCACCGATGGGATGCTCTCGGAACTGGTCGTGACCGCGCCCGACGGCAACGAGCGCCCCGACGTCAACGTCGACAACTCCGAGTTGACGGCGACCCAGGGCGCCACGGCCACGGTGACCGGCACCTACAAGGATCCCGACGGCAACCCGGTGAAACTGACCTCATCGGTCGGCAGCGTCGTCGATAACGGCGGTGGCAAATACACCTGGTCCTTGCCGACGACGAGCTCGACCGCCACCCAGATCGTCTACGTCACCGGAACCGACTCGCACGGCCTCAAGGGCCAGATCCCGTTCTACCTGAAGATGAACGGGGCGCCGGTCACGAACACGAGCCCGGTTGTCAAACACCTTCGCGTCAGGCCGAAAAGCTTCACAGTCGGCCACGGCAACACCAAGCTGAAGCGCGCCGCAGCCGGCAAGGCCAAGCACAAGCGCGGCGGGGCGACGATTAAGTTCAGCCTCTCGGAGGCGGCAAAGGTGCAGTTCACGATCAAGCGCGTCGCCCCCAAGCGCCCCAAGCTGAAGCTGAAGAAGCTCAGCCGCAGCTTCAAGAGCGGCGGCAACAAGAAGCTCCGCTTCAGCGGCCGCTTCAAGCACGGCGGGGCGTTGCCGGCCGGGAAGTACAAACTGACGGCGCAGGCGATCGACTCCGGCGGCCTCAGGTCGAAGCGGGTCTCAACCCGCTTCAAGATCCACGGCTAGACCCGGCTACTGCACGTCCGCGATCGCGGCTTCGATCGCGGCCAGCGAGGGGCCGTCCTGCAGCGTGCGGGTGCCGCCGGGGCCGGTGACGATGTCGGCGACGCCGGTGCGGATGCCGAGGCCGGTGCCGAGCGCGTTGTAGCTTTCGAGCTGTTTGGCGATCGCCCCGTCGGCGCCGCCGTTGTCGTCGAGGTATTCCTGCCATTCCGGCACGTCGAGCTCGCCGATCGACCCGGCCAGGGAGGACATGTAGTCGTTGTCGATCCCGAACTTTTCGGCCTCGGCCTGGTTGCGGAAGAAGAGGTAGGTGTACTGCCAGCCATAGCCCTGCTGGGCGGCGGCCTCGGCGCCGAAGAAGCCGTACTCGAGCGGATTTTCGGCCACCGAGTAGTGGCGCATCAGCAGCTTGGCGTCGCCGGGGCGGGCGTATTTTTCAGCCAGCGCCGGGATCGTTGCCAGGAAGTCGGCGCGGCAGCTCGAGCACTGCAGGTCGCTGAAGACCTGGATCGTGACCGGCGCGTCGTTGGAGCCGAGCCGGTCGCCTTCCTGGGGAATGCCGCCAAAGGTCTCCTGCGTTTCGGAGATCCCGGAGAGCTGGACCACGTCCTTTGTCGCCTTCTGGGTCGCGATGTTGACGATCGCGTAGCCGAGGGCGAAGAGCCCGATCCCGAGCACGAGGATCACCCAGATCCGCCCGCGGCGGGGCATCGGCGTGATCGCTAGCTCGGACATCGCTGCATTATCCAGGTCTCGCCGCCCGGGAATCGTCGCAACGTGCAGCCATCGGTTTGACACGTCCGCCCGCGGGGATAAATATCTCCCTACGCAATTTCAACTACCAGGAGGTCGTCCGTGGCCAATCACCTGACGCCAAACGAGCTTGCCGACGAGCTGCAGATGGAGCAGCAGGAGGTGATCGGCAAATGCGTGCAGATGGGCATCCCGATCCTCCACGGCCGCATCGACCGCGGGCTCTTTGAGACTTCGCTGCGCAATCTTGCCGCCCCCCAGGAGCAGCAGGCCTCAGCCGCGTAGCTACTGAATTAGACTCCCCCGCGATGGGGCGGGGAACCAAATCCACCACTCTCGCGGATCTGCTGCCGCGCGCGGCTCAGCTCTATGGCGGCGCGCCGGCGATTCGTTACAAGGATGGCGACGGCTGGGCCGACGTCAGCTTCGACCAGGCGCTGGAGACCGTCCGCTCGCTCTCGCTCGGCCTGATCGACCTCGGCGTCGCCAAAGGCGACAAGGTCTCGATCCTCGGCAACACCCGCCCCGAGTGGACCTACGCCGATTTCGCCGCGCTCTCGGCGGGAGCGGTCGTCGTCCCGATCTACCAGACCAACTCGCCGGAGGAGTGCCAGTACGTGCTCGAGAACTCCGACGCCAAGGTCGTCATCGTCGAGGACGAGGAGCAGATGGAGAAGATCCGCGAGGTCCGCGCCAAGCTGCCGAAGCTCGAGCAGGTGGTGCGGATGACCGGGTCCAGCGACGACGCGATCTCCTTCGACGACCTGATCGCCCGCGGCATGGCCCGCCCGGAGGCGGAGTGGGAGCAGCGCTGGAGCTCAGTCGAGCCGAGCGACATCTGCACCTTCATCTACACCTCGGGCACGACCGGCCCGCCCAAGGGCTGCGTGATCAGCCACGGCAACTACCGCTCGATGCTCGACATGGTCAACGAGACCAGCGTGATCGAGGACGGGGACCTGACCTACCTCTACCTCCCCCTCGCCCACTCCTTCGCCCTGCTGGTCCAGCTCGGCAGCTTCGACCTCGGCACCACGATCGCCTACTGGGAGCGCGACCCGCTGAAGATCATGCCCAACCTGGCGGAACTGAAACCCACCTACTTCCCCTCGGTGCCGCGCATCTTCGAGAAGATCTACACCTCCGCCAACAGCGGCATGGAGAAAGAGGGCGGCCTCAAAAAGGCGGTCTTCAACTGGGCGATCGGGGTCGGCGAAAAGATGCGCGAGACCGAACGCGCCGGCCGCGAGCCGGGCTTCCTGCTGAGCCGTAAATACGCCTTCGCCGACAAGAAAGTGCTCTCGATAATCCGTGGCCTGTTCGGCGGCAAGATCCGCCTCGCCGTCTCCGGCGCGGCGCCGATCAACCCCGAGATCCTGCGCTTCTTCGACGCCGCCGGCGTGCTCGTGCTCGAGGGCTGGGGGATGACCGAGACCTCGACCGCGGCGACGATCTCCTCGCCCGACGACTTCAAGGTCGGCACGATCGGCAAACCGTTCCCCGGCTGCGAGGTGAAAATCGCCGACGACGGCGAGATCCTGGTCAAGGGGCCCAACGTCTTCCAGGGCTACTACAAGAACGAGGAGGCGACCCGGGAGACGATCGTCGACGGCTGGCTCCACACCGGCGACATCGGCGAGATCGACTCCGAGGGCTTCATCAAGATCACCGGCCGCAAAAAGGACATCATCATCACCGCCGGGGGCAAGAACATCACCCCGGCCAACCTCGAGGCCGAGATCAAGCAGCACCCGCTCGTCTCCCAGTGCGTGGTGGTCGGCGACCGCCGCCCCTACCTGGTGGCGCTGGTCACCCTCGACCCCGAAGACGCGGCCGCCTACGCCCAGGAGCACGGCCTGTCCGACGATCCGGCACAGCTCGCCGCCGACGAGGGCATCCGCAAATCGATCGAAGCCCACGTCGCCAAGATCAACGAGAAATTCGCCCGGGTCGAGCAGGTCAAGAAGATCGCGATCCTGCCCCGCGACCTCTCGCAGGAAACAGGCGAGCTGACGCCGACGCTGAAGGTCAAGCGGGCGGTCGTCGCCAGCAAGCACGAGCCGGAGATCGAGAAGCTTTACGCCGGCTGAGGTGGTGGGTGGGGAGCCGGTTGCTCCTCTGGGCGAATTGAGTCGCACGCGCTTCGCGCTTAGCTCCGATGTTTGAGCGCGGCTTTGCCGCGCATTAGACAGATTGCATTTCGCGGCCTTCGGCGACATTCGCCCAGAGGAGCAACCGGCTCCCCATCAACACGTCCAGCGGCTTCAAGAGAAAGAAGCTGGCGGATGGGATCTAAGGGTTTTCTCGCTGACTGGAGAGGCGTTCATGAGAGGGTGGTGGTCCCCTCTCACCGCGATTCGAACTAAGACGCTTCGCCGCTCTGCCGCAGCAAAACCGAGGTCGTCTGCTCAAGCACGCGCCGCCAGGCTGATGTCTGCCCTGGCTCCTCCTCCGCGGCGCGCTCGACCACGCGGCGGACTCGGCGCTCGGAGATCTCTAGGCCGTGGCGTTCGGCGGTCTCTTTGTAGCGGTCGTAGTCCTGGGCCAGGGTCGCGGTGACCGATTCGAAGCCGTGGCGGGCGATTTTCAGCCGTCGCGAGTAGTCCATGATCGGCGTGCCGAACATCAGCTCGTCGTTGGGCTCGGGCTCGATCAGGATGATGTCGACGCCGGGATATTTCTCCTGCCACATCTGGACCGACTGGTGCAGGCGGCCGTGGGCGATCAGCCTGAAGACCTGGTTGGCGATCGCCGGCATCCCCATGTCGGAGACACGGCGCACGCGGGTGCCGAAGACCGTCTGGATTTTCTGCGTGAAGTCGTTGACGAAGGGGACGAGGGGGTTGACGACGACGATGAATTTCGCCCCCCGCTCGACCGCGATGTCGACGTTGGTGGTGGAGCGGATGCCGCCGTCGACCAGTTGACGGCCCTTCAGCTCGACCGGCTTGTAGACGATCGGCAGCGCCGTCGAGCACTCGATCGCTTTCGAGATCGGCACGTCTGACCACTTCTCCTCGCCGAAGACGATGCGCTCGCAGGTGTCGAGGTCGGTCGCGGTCAGGTAGAGCTCGCGATCGAGCAGGCGGAAGTCGTTGGCGTGGCCGGCGTCGGCGAGCACGCCCGCCACGTAGTCGTTGATGCCGGCCCCCGAGTAGAGGCCGGTCGGCAGGGCCTCGGCGAGGCCGACGCCGATGTCGATCGCCGAGAGCTCGCCGACCCGCGCCAGCGAGCGCAGCAACTCCAGCGAGCGCAGCGGCAGCGCCGCCGCCTTCTGCAGGAAGCCGAGGTAGTTGGGCTGCAGGACCTTGCTGAGATCGAGGTCCTCCAACTCCGAGGGGACCTCCTCGTTGAGGACCTGCATCATCTCGTCGGGGGTGAAGCCGTTGGCCAGCATCCCGGCGACGAACGATCCGGCGCTGGTCCCAACGTAGATATCGAAGTTGTTGACGGTGCTGTTGACGGCGAGGAGGTCGAGGGCGCGGAGGGCGCCGATCTCGTAAACCCCGCCAGTGAAGCCGCCGCCGCCGAGGACCAGAGCGGTCTTCGATGGCCGTTTTCGACCCCTCGCTTTTTTACGGCGAGAGGTTGACTCCAGATCCACGACCTTGCCCATAGAACGGGATTATCTCAGGCCGGGGGGATAAGAATGTTTTGGGGTGGGCCGGGGGCACCCTCCAGCCGCTACTCTCGGCGGCCTTCGTGTTGCTAGCTCAGATGCGACGAACGCTTGCGATTGCCGTGACCTTGGCTGTGCTGGCCGGGCTCTTGCCTGCTGCGGCGGATGCGGCGGGGTTTTGTGCGGGATTGAAGGCTCGGTTGGTGCGTGGAGGCGGGTCTTCGAGCGGGTTGTTGGTTATTGATTCGACTACGGGGCAGGTTGTCTGCCAGCGCGCCGGCAGCACTCAGCGGCCGCTTGCTTCGAACATGAAGCTGTTCACGACCTCGACCGCGCTGAGCAAGTTTGGGCCGGAATACCGGATTCCGACCAAGGTGCTCAGCTCCGGGACGCTTGACTCGAAGGGCGTTTTGCACGGCAGCCTCTACCTGCAGGGCGGCGGCGACCCGACCTTGGGAACACCCGCCTTTTATAACCATTTCCTCGCTGGCCTCGGCGCCAACCTGCTCGCCCTGACCCCGCAGATCCGCGCTGCCGGGATCCGCTCGGTGACCGGCCGGCTCTATGCCGACGACACGATCTTTGACCGGCTGCGCGGGGTCGCCGACTCCGGCTTCGCGACCAGCTCCTACATCGGGCCGCTCTCCGGGCTCTCCTTCGACTCCGGCTACAGCAGCGCAGCCGCCAACAGCTTCGCCGCCGACCCGGCCAAGGTCGCGGGGGCGACGCTGGCCGGGTCGCTGCGGGCAGCCGGGGTCGGGGTCCCCGCCAAGGTGGCGCTGGAAGCGGCGCCGGCCGACAGCAAGACGATCGCCGTCGTGCGCTCGCCCAGCCTCGACCGCATCGTCAACCAGACCGATGTCGAATCCGACAACTTCTTCGCCGAGACCTTGATCAAGCTGCTCGGGGCCAAGTTCGGCGGCGCCGGCAGCACCGCCGCCGGGGCCGCGGTGGTCTCCAAGTTCGCCCGCGAACACTCCTCCGGGGTCCACGCCGTCGACGGCTCGGGCCTGACCCACACCAACCGCGCCTCGCCGCTGCAGGTGGTCAGCCTGCTGCAGTCGATGCGAAACACCCCCGTCGGCGAAGACTTCATCCAGGACCTGGCCTTGGCCGGGCACGAAGGCACCGTCGCCGAACGCATGCACGGCACCGCGGCGGACGGCCGCTGCCGGACCAAGACCGGCACCCTGACCGGCGTCAGCAACCTCTCCGGCTACTGCTTCAACAGCGACGGCAAGCAGATGGTCTTCTCGATCCTGATGGGCAGCGTCAGCGACCTCAGCCTCGCCCACGCCGAGCAGGATCTGATCGCCGGCTCGATCGCCGGCTACTGAAACAGCGCCAGCAGGCGCGCTTCGTCGAGGATCTCGGTCCCCAGCTCCTCGGCCTTGGCCCGCTTCGAGCCGGGGCTCTCGCCGGCGACTACGTAGTCGGTCTTTTTCGAGACGGAGTTGACCACCTTGCCCCCGGCCGCCTTGATCGCGGCGCCGGCCTCCTCGCGGGTGAGGCTGGGCAGGGTGCCGGTGAGGACGAAGGTCTTGCCCTCCAGCGGCCCACCGGCGGCGCGGCGTTCTGACTCGTCCTGCTCCAGTCGCAGGCCCTTGGCGCGCAGTTTCTCGATCAGCTCCCAGGTGCGCTCGTCGGCCAGCGACTCGGCGATCTGCACGGCCATGATCGGCCCCACCCCCTCGACCTCCTCGATCCGCTCGGGGTCGGCCTCATGCAGGGCGTCGATCGAGCCGAAGTGGTCGGCCAGCGCCTCCGCCGTCACGTAGCCGACGCCGGGCAAGCCAAGCGCGTAGAGGACGCGCTTGAAGGGGCGCGAGCGCGAGTCGGCAATAGCCGCAAGCAGGTTGCGGGTCGAGGTCTCGCCGAAGCGGTCGAGCTCGGTCAGCCTCTCCTCGCTCAACTCGTAGATGTCGCCGACATCGGCGATCAGGCCCTCTTCGAGGAAGCGCTGCCCCTGCTTCTCCCCCAGCCCGTCGATGTCCATCGCCCCCTTGCTGACGAAGTGCTTGACGTGCTGGAACGACTGTCCCGGGCAGCCGGCTTTGTTGGGACAGATGCTGAAGACGGCACCCTCGGGCTTGACGATGAGGGTGTCGCAGGCCGGGCATTTCTTCGGCGGCTTCGGTTTCCGCGGCCGGCCTTTGCGGCGCTGGATCAGGGGCGAGACGACCTGGGGGATGACGTCGCCGGCCCGCATGATCACGACCTCGTCGCCGACCCGGACGTCCTTGCGGGCCAGGTCCTCCTCGTTGTGGAGGGTCGCGGTGGAGACAGTGACGCCGCCGACGTGGACCGGCCCCAGCATCGCGAACGGGACCAGGTGGCCGGTGCGGCCGACGTTCCAGACGACATCGAGCAGCTTTGTCGTCGCCGTCGTCGGCGGGAACTTCCAGGCGATCGCCCAGCGCGGCTCGCGGCCGACGACGCCAAGCTCGCGCCACAGCTCCCGCTCGTCGACCTTGATCACGACGCCGTCGATCTCGTAGTCGAGCTGCTCGCGCCGCTCCTGCCACCAAAGGCAGCGCTTGACCACGGACTCGATATCGGCGTGATGGGCGGTATCGGGGTTGACCTTGAAGCGGCGCGCGCGCAGCCACTCGACCTCGTCCGAGTGGGTGGCGAGGTCGAGGCCGCGGGTCGCGCCGATGCCGTAGCACCAGACCGAGAGTGGCCGTTCGGCGGTTATCTGCGGATCGAGCTGGCGAATCGAGCCGGCGGCCGAGTTGCGCGGGTTGGCGAAGGTCGCCTCGCCCGCCTCGGCCCGGCGTTCGTTCAGCGCCTTGAAATCGGCGATCGGCAAGTAGACCTCGCCGCGCACTTCGACAAACTCCGGCGCCCTCTCGATCTTCAGCGGGATCGAGCCGACCGTGCGCAGGTTCTGGGTCACGTCCTCGCCGATGCGGCCGTTGCCGCGGGTCGCGGCCCGGGCCAGCACGCCATCCTCGTAGGTGAGCGAGATCGCGAGGCCGTCGATCTTCGGCTCGGTCGTGTAGCTGAACTCCGAGGCGGCGATGTCGAGGCGTTTGAGGTGGTTGCGGATCCTCACCTCCCAGGCGCGCAGCTCCTCCTCGTTGCGGGCGTTGGCGAGCGAGAGCATCGCCTCGGCATGCTCGATCTGGCCGAAGCGATCGAGCGGCGCGGCGCCGACCCGCTGGGTCGGCGAGTCGGGCGTCAGCAGCTCGGGATGCGCGGCCTCGATCTCGCGCAGCTCGTTGAGCAGGGCGTCGTACTCGTCGTCCCCCACCGTGGGATCGTCGAGCACGTAGTAGCGGTGGTTGTGCTCGTCGAGCTGCCGCCGCAGCTCAGCCGCCCGATCCTGGGGAGCGGGGCCGCTCAAACCGTCTCTGCGCTCGCCGCCAGCATCTCCTCGAACCCCCAGCCACGCAGCCGCTCGAGGCCGCCGTGGTCGGTCAGGTCGAAATGGATCGGGGTGACCGAGATCCGGCCGTTGGCCACCGCGTAGAGGTCGGTTCCCTCGATCTCCTCGTAGCCGGGCTGCCAGCCGTAGATCTCGTAGCGCCGGCGGCCGCTGCCAGACTCCTCGTCGACCAACTTCAGCTCGTCGTTGTAGATCCGCTTGCCGAGCTTCGTCACCTCGATGCCCTGCGGCTCGCCGGCGGGGCAGTTGACGTTGATCAAAGTCGCCTCGGGCATCGGCTCGGTGACGAGCCGCCTGACCAGCTGGGCGGTGAAGGCGGCGGCGACCGCGAAGTCGAAGCGGCCGCTGACGTAGCCCATGCCTCCCCCGGAAGACTGCTGGGAGAGCGCCACCGCCGGGATCCCGAGCACGATCCCCTCGAAGGCAGCGGCAACCGTGCCCGAGTAGGTGATGTCGTCGCCGAGGTTGGCGCCGTGGTTGATGCCGGAGACGATCAGGTCCGGACGGCCGCCGAGCAGGCCGAGCTCGGCGAAACGGACGCAATCGACCGGGGTGCCGTCGGTGGCGAAGCCGCTGTGGCCATCGCCGAACTCGACCTCCTCGATGCTCAGCGGCGAGCGCGTGGTGATGCTGCGGGCGGTGGCGCTGCGGTTGGAGTCGGGGGCGATCACGTCGACCTCGACGCCCTCGATCTCGCGCAGGGCGCGGCGCGCCGCCTGCAGGCCGGGGGCGGTGATGCCGTCGTCGTTGGTGAGCAGGACTCGCACGGGTTCGATTCTAGGTGTCCCGGCATACTGCCCGGCGATGGCCACGGTCAGGCTCGACATCGAATACGACGGCAGCGCCTTTTCCGGCTGGGCGGCCCAGGCGGGGCTGCGCACGGTGCAGAGCGAGATCGAGGCCGGTCTGGCCACGGTCCTGCGCGAGCCAATCCGCCTCGTCGTCGCCGGGCGGACCGACTCGGGCGTCCACGCCAAAGGCCAGGTGGCGAGCTTCGAGACTGCCGCTGAGGTGCCGAGGGACCTGGCCAGGCGGGTCAACGGGCTCGGCCCTCGCGACATCGCGATCACCGTGGCGGGCGTCGCCGAGGATGGATTCGACGCCAGGCGCGACGCGCTCTCACGAACCTACCGCTACCGGATCCTGACCCGCTTCGCATCGAGCCCGTTTGAGGAGCAGCGCTCGCTCTGGTGGCCCCACCGGCTCGACCGCGGCGCCCTCGACGCCGGCGCAGCGGCCCTGCTCGGCAAGCACGACTTCACCGCCTTCACCCCGACCCAGACCGACCACGTCTATTTCAACCGGACCGTCTTTGACGCCGAGTGGTCACAGGAGGGCGACATCCTCTGCTTCCGGATCACCGCCGACTCTTTCATGCGCAACATGGTCCGCGTCCTCGTCGGCACTATCCTCGAGCTTGGCACCGGCCGCCGCACGCTCGAGAACCTTGAATGGCTGCTTGAGGGCGCGCCGCGCGCCGAGGCAGGCGAAACAGCGCCGGCCCACGGCCTCTACCTCGAGTCAGTCGCCTACCGCTGAGCGCCGCAGGGCGCCGTCGCTAGCTAGACCAGCTCGAGGTAGACCATCTCGGTCGAGTCCGACTTGCGCGGGCCCAACTTGATGATCCTGGTGTAGCCGCCCGGCCGCTCGGTGTAGCGGGGGGCGACCTCCTCGAACAGCTTGTGCACGATGAACTTGTCGTTGTGCAGCGTCGCCAAGGCCTGACGACGGGCGTGCAGGCTGCCCCGTTTGGCGAGCGTGATCAGCTGCTCGACCTCGGGCTTGACCGCCTTGGCCTTGGCCTGGCTGGTTTCGATCCGCTCGTGCTCGATCAGCTGCTTGGAGAGGTTCGCGAGCAGCGCCTCGCGATGCGCGGAATCGCGGCTCAGCTTGTTGCGCTTCTTACGATGACGCACTTGATCAACCTCTCCGTTCTCGCCGCTTCTCAGTCCTGGTGCAGGTCGAGGCCGCGGGAGTGGAGCGTCTCGATCACTTCCTCGATCGACTTCTGACCGAAGTTGGGGATCGCGTTCAACTCTGAGCGTGACTTGCGAACCAGGTCGCCGACCGTCTGGACTCCGGCCCGCTTCAAACAATTGTAAGAGCGAACGCCCAGTTCGAGCTCCTCGATCAGGATCTCGTCAAGGCCATTGTTGGCCGCGGCCGAGTCGCCGTTGGGGCCAGCCATCGGATCGGCAGGCATCACTGCGACCGGCTCACGAGCGGTCAGCTCCTCGACGCGGTCGGCGTCGGTGAAGATCGCCAGGCTCTTGATCAAGATCTCAGAGGCCTCCCGCATCGCTGCGGCCGGCTCGATTGAGCCATCGGTCTCAAGGTCGAGAGTCAGCTTGTCGAAGTCCGTGCGCTGCCCGACGCGCGCCGTCGCGACGGCGTAAGAGGCACGGCGGATCGGCGAGAAGA
Source organism: uncultured Conexibacteraceae bacterium (assembly GCA_964401995.1). Lineage (GTDB taxonomy): Bacteria > Actinomycetota > Thermoleophilia > Solirubrobacterales > 70-9 > DATCBF01. The sequence goes on from CAYOAP010000014.1 coordinate 74,206, forward strand.
TCGAGTCGATCGGGATCACGCCGATCGGCTGCTCGTCGCTCTTGTTCTCTTCGGCCGGCGAGTAGCCGCGGCCGCGGCCAATCGTCAGGTAGACCTCGAGCTTCGTTTTCTTCTCGAGCGTGGCGATCGGGGCCTCGGGGTTGAGGATCTCAACGCCGGAGGGAAGGTCGATGTCCTTGGCTCGAACCTCACCGGGGCCGGTGGCAACCAGCGGCGCCTCTACCTCGTCGGCATCGGTGTGCATGCGGACGACGAGATCCTTGAGGTTGAGAATGATGTCGGTGACGTCCTCTTTGACGCCGGGCACGGTTGAGAACTCGTGCGCGACTCCCTCGATGCGGACGCTGATGATGGCGGCGCCGCCAAGCGAGGAGAGCAGGACGCGACGAAGGCTGTTGCCGAACGTGTAGCCGAAGCCCTTGTCGAGTGGCTCGACGGTGAAGGTGCCGCGACGGTCGTCCACTTTCTCTGCGGTGATGCGGGGGACCTGGAAATCAGTGGTCATGAGTTCCTTGCGTATGCGTGTTCAGAAATTGATGCCCGGACTACTTGGAGTACAGCTCGACGATCAGCTGCTCCTGGACCGGCGCCGAAATCTCGGAGCGCTCGGGAAAGCGCAAGACTTTGGCTGTGAGCGCATCGTGGTCGGCCTGCAACCAGGCCGGCACGGTCGAAACAAGCTCCGTCGCCTGCCGAATGGTGTCGGTGGCGGCTGAACTCGGCTTGATCGAAATGATGTCCTCGGGACGTACCTGGTAAGAGGGGATATCGACGCGGCGGCCGTTGATCAGCCAGTGGCCGTGCCGGATCAGCTGCCGCGACTGACGGCGGGAAGCGGCGAAGCCGAGCCGCACCAGGACATTGTCGAAGCGCGACTCCAGCAAGCGCAGCAGGTTCTCGCCGGTGACGCCATCCTGCCGCGAAGCCTTGTCGTAGTAGGCGCGAAACTGTTTCTCCAGCACCTGGTAATAGCGGCGGGTCTTCTGCTTCTCGCGCAGCTGCACCCGGTACTCGGACTGGCGCATGCGGCCGCGGCCGTGCTCGCCCGGCGGGTATGAGCGACGCTCGACGCCGCACTTGTCGGTGAAGCAGCGCTCACCCTTGAGGAAGAGCTTCTGGCCCTCGCGGCGGCACTGCTTGCACTGGGGGGAAGTATCGCGGGCCATTAGACGCGCCGCCTCTTCTTCGGGCGGCAGCCGTTGTGGGCCTGCGGCGAGACATCCTTGACGGTGGTGACGTCGAGGCCGGCGGCCTGCAGCGAGCGAATTGCCGTCTCGCGGCCGGAGCCGGCGCCCTTGGCGAAGACCTCGACTTTCTCCAGGCCGTGTTCCATGCCTTTCTTGGCGGCGGAGTCGGCGGTCACCTGGGCGGCGAACGGAGTCGACTTGCGCGAGCCTTTGAAGCCTGCCGATCCGGCGGACTCCCAGGCGATCACGTTGCCGTCGGTGTCAGTCAAGGTGACGATCGTGTTGTTGAAAGAAGTCTTGATGTGCGCCTGGCCGTAGGTCACGTTCTTTTTGACGCGACGGCGGGAACGCCCCTTGGCGGGTTTTTTCTCAGCCATGTCTCCCCTACCTCGTCGGCTTCTTCTTGCCGGCGATGCTCATCCGGCGCGGGCCCTTGCGGCCGCGGGCGTTGGTCTTGGTCCGCTGGCCCCGGACCGGCAGACCGCGGCGATGGCGGAGGCCGCGGTAGGAGCCGATCTCCATCAGGCGTTTGACGTTGAGGGACTGCTCGCGGCGGAGGTCGCCCTCGACGTCGCGGTCCTCGATCGCCGTGCGCAGCCGCACGACCTCGTCCTCGGTCAAGTCTTTGCCGAACGTGTTCGGGTCGATCTTGGTCTCGGCCAAGACAGCCTGCGAAGTCGAGCGGCCGATGCCGAAGATGTAGGTGAGCCCCACTTCAACCCGCTTGTTCACGGGGATGTTGACCCCGGAGATACGTGCCATGCGCTAGCCCTGCCGCTGCTTATGGCGGGGATTCGGGCAGATCACTAAAACCGCCCCATTTCGGCGGATGATCTTGCACTTTTCGCACATCGGCTTGACGGAAGCTCGGACCTTCATTGCTCCGGTTTCGTATCGAACAAAGGATCACCGGTCGCCTCAGGAGTTAGGCGGCAGGCGTGGAACTTTGGCCCGGGTGGGCCGACGGAGAAAGATAGCAGGGGACGGAGTCCGGGGCGTTGGGGTCGGGGTGGCTAATTGACGAGGGCGATTGTGAAGCCGTCGTAGCCCTTGCCGCCTACTGTCTGGATCGTTGTGGCTGTTACTCGGGGCTCTTTGGAAAGAGTCTCGTGGAAGGCTCGCTGGGCTTTGGTTGCGGGGTCGTCGCTGTCGGCTTCGGCGAGGCTGCCGTCTCTCACCACGTTGTCGGCGACGATCAGGCTGCCTGGGTGGGAGTGGTCCAAGGCCCAGGCGAAGTATTTGGGCGTGTTGACCTTGTCGGCATCGATGAAGGTGAGGTCGAATGGGCCCGCCCCCTCCTGCTCAAGGATCGGCAAGGTCTCCAGCGCCGGGCCGACTCGGATCTCGACCAGGTCGCCCAACCCGGCCCGCTCGATGCTGGCCCCCGCCACCTCGGCGTAGTCGGCATTCGCCTCAAGCGAGATCAGGCAGCCGTCAGCAGGCAGCGCCCGCGCCAGCCAGATCGTGCTGTAGCCGCCCAGGGTCCCAAACTCCAAGACAGTCCTGGCCCCCTGCGTCCGGGCCAGCATCTGCAGCAGCTTCCCCTGTGGAGGCGAGACCTGGATCGGCGGCAGCCCGGCCGCCTCAGCAGCCTCGACAGCCCCCTGCAACGCCTCGTCATCAGGCGCCAGCAGGCCGCTCACATACTCGTCAACTGCGGACCAAGTCTCCTGACCCATCGCAAGATCCTTCCATTTCTTCGTTGTCGGGGGGGCGAACTTTGGGCCGCCAAAGCCTTATGAGGGCATGTCCAACTCAATCCCGGCGCTGAACCTGCCAATCCAGCTCTTCGCGCTGGGATCAGCAGCGGGCATGTTTGCCGCGCTCATCCATTACCGCCAAACTGGAGAGCTGGAGCATTGGCCTGTCTACGTCGCCTGTTCGGCGCTGGCGCTGTTCGCCCTGGGGATACTTGTTGTCTGCATAGATGCGATACGCTGAGCATGATGAAATCCCACGACGATCTCAAGATGTACACCTTGCGACACTTCTCCTTCTACGCGGGAGTCATAGTTGTCCTTGGCATCGCACTGGGCATTGCGTCGAACACAATGGAGTGGAGTTACGACCTGAAGTTTGGCGCGGCGGCAATCACAGGTCTGGCCGTCTGCGCGATCGCCATGCGCGAAGGACTCTTCGCCCCGGCGCGGCCATCGGGCAAACCGCGCCGCCACAGCCACCGCATCTAGCTCCAGAGCTTCTAGCTTTTCTCGTGCCAGGGCGTGAGGATCCGTGGGCCGTCGGCGGTGATCGCGATCGTGAACTCGAAGTGGGCGGCCATCGAGCCGTCGTCTGAGTAGACGGCCCAGCCGTCGTCGCCCATCGTCACCAGCGGGCCGCCGACGTTGACCATCGGCTCGATCGCCAGCACCATCCCCTCCTCCAGCAGCGGGCCCTTGCCCGGCTCGCCGTAGTTGGGGACCTGCGGGTCCTCGTGCATGTCGCGGCCGATCCCGTGGCCGACCAGGGTGCGGATGATCGAGAGGCCCTCGGCCTCCACCGTCTGCTGGACCGAGGCGGAGACATCGCCGAGGTGGTTGCCGGGCCGCATCTGCTCAACCGCGGCGAACAGCGCCGCTTTGGTCGTGTCGAGCAGCTTCTGCGTGCTCTCGTCAATCGGGCCGATCGGCACCGTCATCGCAGCGTCGGAGACCCAGCCGTCCTTGATGACGCCGACGTCGATCGAGAGCACGTCGCCCCGCTTGAGCAGATAGGGACCTGGGATCCCGTGCACCACCATCGAGTTGGGAGAAGCGCAGATCGAGCCGGGAAAGCCCCGATAGCCTTTGAAGGCGGGCACGGCGCCCTGCGAGCGGATGAACTTCTCGGCCGCTTCGTCGAGTTCTTTGGTGGTGACGCCGGCCCGGGTCTTGGCGGCCAGCATCTGCAGGCAGCGAACCAGGATCGCGCCCGAGGCCGCCATCTGATCCACCTGCTGGGGCGTCTTGCGAATGATCATGCGATACACGCTAGAGGCGCAGGCTAAATAGCCTCGTCAGCTTCCAATTTCATCGTCGCCAGGGTGCGGCGAATCTCGTCGGAGACCTGATCGGGAGCGGCTGTCCCATCGATCTGGCGCAGCAGGCTCTGGCGGTCGAAATAATCGACCAGCGGCTCGGTCTTCTCGTGGTACTGATCGAGCCGGTGGCGGATCACCTCGGGCTTGTCGTCGTCACGGACGACGAGAGCGCTGCCGTCGAGATCGCAGACGCCCTCCTGCTTGGGCGGGTTGAACTCGACGTGGAAGACGTGGCCGCCCTCGGCACAGGTCCGGCGGCCACCCAGGCGGCGCACGACCTCGTCGTCGCTGACGTCGATCAGCAGCACAGCGGTCAGCGCTCGGCCCAGCTCGGCCAGCTTTGCCTCGACCGCCTCCGCCTGCGGGGTTGTCCGCGGGAAGCCGTCGAGGATGAAGCCGTCGGCGGCCTCGGCGGAATCGATCCGCTCGCCGATCACGCCGACGATCACCTCGTCCGGCACGAGGTCGCCGCGCTCCATGTACTCCTGCGCGGCCTTGCCCAGCTCGGTGCCGTCTTTGACCGCGGCCCGGAGGATGTCGCCGGTCGCGTAATAGGGCAGCTGCAGCTCCTCCTGCAGGCGCTCGCCCTGGGTTCCCTTTCCAGAGCCAGGGGGGCCCAGAAGCACAAGGTTAAGCTCGGCCATCGAAGAAGGGCTTATTTGAGGAAGCCCTCGTAGTTCCTCATCATCAACTGGGCCTCGAGCTGCTTGACGGTGTCAAGCGCGACGCCGATGACGATCAGGATGGAGGTGCCGCCGAAAGCGAAATTGGCCGAGGTCTGGCTGATCAGGATCGTCGGCAGCGCCGCGACCGCGCCCAGATACAGCGCGCCCGGGAAGGTGAGTCGGGAGAGGATGCGATCGAGATATTCGGCGGTCGGCCTTCCGGGCCGCACGCCGGGGATGAACCCGCCGTATTTCTTCAGGTTGTCCGCCTGGTCGACCGGGTTGAAGGTGACCGCGGTGTAGAAGTAGGTGAAGACGATGATGAAGAAGACCTCGCCGACCACGTAGGCCCAGCCGCTGGGGCTGAAGAAGGCGGCGAATTCAAGCGCGGCCGGAGTGTTGAGAAGCTGGCCGATGGTCGGCGGGAAGGCCATGATCGAGGCGGCGAAGATGACCGGGATGACGCCGGCCATGTTGACCCGCAGCGGCAGGTAGGTGGAGCCGCCCGAGGTCATTTTTCGCCCGACCACGCGTTTCGCGTACTGGACCGGGATCCGGCGCTGGCCCTCCTGGACGAAGACGATCGCGACGATCACGGCCAGGGCAATGAAGGGCATCATCACGACGAAGACCTGATCGGGGTTGTTCCACCAGGCCTGGATCCCCTGCGGCAGGCGCGAGGCGATCGAGGCGAAGATCATCAGCGAGATCCCGTTGCCGACGCCGCGCTGGGTGATCAGCTCGCCCAGCCACATCAGCAGGGTGCAGCCGGCGGTGAGGCAGATCACGATCAGGAAGGTCTTGGTGAAGGTGAGGGTGCCGACGACGCTGGTGCCCGACGGGCCGCTGAGCGAGCGGAAGAGGAAGACGTAGCCGAGTGACTGCCCGAAGGCGAGGCCGACCGTCAGGTAGCGCGTGTACTGGGTGATCTTCTGCTGCCCGATTTCACCCTCTTTCTGGAGTTTCTCCAGGGAGGGAACGACCACGGTCAGCAGCTGCAGGATGATCGAAGCCGTGATGTAGGGCATGATCCCCAGCGCGAAAAGGCTGAGGCGCGAGAGGCTGCCGCCGGAGAAGAGGTTGAGGAACCCGAGGATGTTGCCACCGCCGAAGTTCGACTGGATTTCCTTGACCGCGTTGACGTCGACGCCGGGGGCCGGGATGTAGGCGCCGAGCCGGTAGAGCGCGAGCATCGCCGCCGTAAAGGCGATTTTCTTGCGGATATCGGCGACGCTGAATGCGTTGGCGATCGTCCGAAGCACAGTTACTCCAGGGTCTCGCAGGTGCCGCCTGCGGCCTCGATCTTCTCTTTCGCCGTAGCGCTGAACCCGTGCGCCTGCACGGTCAACTTCTTCGAAATCTCACCACGGGCGAGGATCTTGATCGGGTCGGAGCGCTTGGCAAGGCCCTTGGCCTTCAAAGTGGCAGGCGTAACCTCGGCGCCGGCCTCGAAACGCTCCTCGAGGTCGGCGAGGTTGATCGGCTGCGTCTTGGTCCGGAAGTTCTCGAACGGCATCGACTTCTTCATGTGCGGGCCGCGGAGCTTTCGCATCCGCATGTGGATCGGGTTCTGCCCACCCTCGTATCCGGCCTTGCGCTTAGCGCCGGCGCGGGAGCCCGCGCCCTTGTGGCCGCGGCCCGAGGTCTTGCCCAGGCCACTGCCCTCGCCGCGGCCGATCCGCTTGCGCGGACGGCGCGAGCCCGGCTTCGGCCTCAGGTTATGAAGGCCAATCTCCTCCTCACGGGGCGTCTCGGCCATCAGGACTTGACCTCGACCAGATGCGAGACGACGTAAAGCTGGCCCTGCAGCTGCGGCGAGTCTTTGCGCTCCACGGTCTTGCCGATCCGTCCCAGGCCGAGCGCCGCAAGCGTCGCTTTCTGGCTCGGGTTGGTCCCGTTGGCGGAACGAACCTGCTCAATCTTCAGCGCGCTCATGAAGCATCACCGGCCTCAGCGGCAGCAGGCTCCTCGGCGGGCGGAACCTCAGCCTCAGCGGCTGGAGTGGAAGCGGGCGCCTCCTCCGAGGTCGGCGTGGTGTCGGAGGGGTCGAGAACGGAGGCCGTGCCCCCGCCCGCAGGCCCCTCCGGCGCCGCGGCGGCCTCGGCCGATCCGTCAGCGGCCAGGTGCTCTCCATCCTGAGCCGCGGTGCCGTTGCTCTTCTCGACCCCGAGCACCTGCGACACCGTCAAGCCGCGCAACTCAGCGACCTCCTCGGGCCGGCGCAGGCGGATCAAACCGTCCATCGTCGCCTTGACCAGGTTGATCGGGTTCTGGGTGCCGATGCTCTTGGTCAGCACGTCGCGGACGCCACCAAGCTCGAGCACCGCGCGCACGCCGCCGCCGGCGATGACGCCGGTACCGGGGCTGGCCGGGCGCAGGACGACGTGGCCGGCGCCGTAGCGGCCGATGATCTTGTGGGTCAGCGTCTGCCCGTATTTGGGGACGCGAATCAAGTCCTTGCGGGCGTTCTCGACGCCCTTCTGGATCGCCAGCGGAACCTCGCGGGCCTTGCCGTAGCCGATCCCGACGACACCCTCTTCGTCGCCGACGGCAACCAGCGCCGTGAAAGAGAAGCGACGGCCGCCCTTGACCACCTTGGCGACGCGGTTGATCTCGATCACCCGCTCCTGAAGGTCAAGCCCGCGCGGGCTGACCGTCTCGATATTTGTTGTGTCCATTCCCTTCATAGCAAGCGACCCACCGTACTAAAAGGCCAGCCCTCCCTCGCGGGCGCCTTCGGCGAGCGCCTTGACGCGGCCGTGGTACTGGTAGCCGCCGCGGTCGAAAACACAGGTCTCGACCCCGGCCGCCTTGCCGCGCTCGGCCAGCAGCTCGCCGGCACGTTTTGCCTGCTCACTGGCGGTCAATTTGCGCAGATCCGGCTCGATCCAGTTGACGGCAGCGACGGTATGACCCTTGCCGTCGTCGATCAACTGGGCGAAAATGCCACGGTTGGAACGGTAAACAGAAAGACGGGGACGCTCGGCCGTGCCGGTGACCCGGGCGCGGACGCGGCGGCGGCGGCGCAGGCGGCGCTGCCTGTTCGTAAGGACTGTCATGCGCGCTTACCCACCTTTCGAAGGACGTGCTCGCCGCGGTAGCGGATGCCCTTGCCCTTGTAGGGCTCCGGCGGACGGCGCTTGCGGATATCCGCGGCGACCTGGCCAACAAGCTGCTTGTCGATTCCACGGACGATGATCTCCGTCGGCTGCGGAACCTCGAAATCGATGCCATCCGGCGCCTCGATCGAAACCGGGTGCGAGTAGCCGAGAGCCAGCTCCAGGTTCTTGCCTTTGAGCTGGGCGCGGTAACCGACGCCCTGGATCTCCAGCCGCTTCTCGAAGCCCTCGGTGACGCCCTCGACCATGTTCGCGATCAGGCTGCGGGTCAGCCCGTGCAGGGCACGGTGTTCGCCGCGGTCGGTCGGTCGGGCGACGGTCAGCACGCCCTCGCCCTGCTCGATCGCCATGTCGATCGAGTGGCTCTGCGTGAGCTCGCCCTTGGGGCCCTTGACGGCGACGCGGCCAGGCGCGAGCTCGACCGTGACGGCCTCGGGGACGGGAATTGGTTTTCTGCCGATTCGACTCATCAGACGATCACCAGACGTAGGCGACAACCTCGCCGCCGACGCCCTTGGACTTCGCTTCGTGTCCGGTCATCACACCGACTGAGGTGCTGACGATCGCGGTGCCGGTGCCGCCGAACACGCGCGGAACGTTTTTGTGGTCGACGTAGCGACGCCTGCCGGGGCGGGAGATCCGTTCGATGCCGAGGATCACCGGGCGGCGGTCCTCCGTGTACTTGAGGCGGATCTTGATCGCCTCGCCCACGGGCGCCTTGGCCGGCGCGAAATCGCGGATGTAGCCCTGCTCCTTGAGGATCCGCGACATCTCGATCTTCAGCCTCGACGAGGGAATCTCCACCTCGTCGTGGCCGGAGCGCAGGGCGTTGCGAATCCGGGTCAGGTAATCGGCTATTGGGTCAGTCTGCATTTGTCTACCAACTCGACTTGGTCATGCCGGGGATGTAACCCTCGTGCGCGGCCTCACGCAGGCAGATCCGGCAGAGGCCGAACTTGCGGTAGTAGGCGCGCGGCCGTCCACAGCGACGGCAACGGTTGTATCCCCGAGTTTTGAACTTGGGTTTTCTGCTCTGTCGAACCTTCTGGGAAGTCTTAGCCATTGTCCTGATTCTCCTCGTCGGTCGAGCTCTCGGCGTCGCCGCCCTCGCCGTCTCCAGCGTCCTCGCCGTCCTCGCCCTCATCTGCCTCCGGCTTGGCGTAAGCCTCGGGATTCTCCTCTTTGAGCTGCTCGAGGGCGGCCTGCTCGGCCTCGGCCCGCAAGCGAGCCTCCTCTTTGCGCTGCTCCTCCTCGGCTTCGGCCTCAGCCTCGGCTTTGGCCTCGCCGGCGCCCGGGCGGCCCTCTTTCGCAAAGGGCATCCCGAGCCCGAGCAGCAGCTCGAAGGCCTCTGCATCGGTCGCCGCGGTGGTCGTGATCGTGACGTCGAGCCCGCGGATCTCGTCAACTGAGTCGTAGTCGATCTCGGGGAAGATCAGCTGCTCCTTGATCCCCATCGAGTAGTTGCCGCGGCCGTCGAAGGAGCGCGGGTTGAGGCCGCGGAAGTCCCTGATCCGCGGCACCGCGATCGAGCAGAGCCGGTCGAGGAACTCCCACATCTGGGCGCGGCGCAGGGTGACCGAGACGCCGACCGGCATCCCCTCGCGGACTTTGAAGGAAGCGATCGACTTGCGGGCGCGGCGGACGCTGGGCTGCTGCCCGGCGATCAACGCCAGCTGCCCCTTCGCCGACTCGAGAAGTTTCTTGTTCTGCTTGGCCTCGCCGACCCCCATGTTGAGAGTGATCTTGAGCAGGCGCGGGGCCTGCATCCGGGTGCTGTAGCCAAACTTGCGGGTAAGCGCCGGCAGGACGTCCTGCTCGTAGAGATCGCGCATCCGGGGCGGCGGGGCGGCTTTCGACTGGGCTGTGGCGGTCGCCTCCATCAGGAGATCGCCGATCCGCTGCGCTTGGCGAAGCGCTCGCGCTTGCCGCCTTTGTCGAGGCGCATGCCGATCCGAGTCGGCTTCTTGTCTTTGGGATCGAGCAGCATCACGTTGGAGACGTGGATCGGCCCCTCCTTTTCGACAATGCCGCCGACGTCGCCGCCGCGCTGCGTGTCTTTGACCGAGCGCGGCCGTTCAGCCCGCTTGATCATGTTTAGGTGCTCGACGTAAACCCGGTTCTTCTTCGGCTCGGTGCGGACGACCCGGCCGGTCTTGCCGGAGTCCTTGCCGCTGGTGACGATCACCTGGTCGTCTTTCTTGATCCGCATGCCCTTCATCAGAGGACCTCGGGCGCGAGCGAGACGATTTTCATGAAGTTGCGATCGCGAAGTTCGCGGGCGACGGGGCCGAAGATGCGGGTGCCGCGCGGGTTGTTGTTCGCCGGGTCGATCAGGACGGCGGCGTTCTCGTCGAAGGAGATGTAGGTGCCGTCCGGGCGGCCGAGCTGCTTGCGGGTGCGGACGACGACCGCCTGCACGACCTCGCCCTTGCGGACGGCGCCGTTCGGGCTCGCCTGTTTGACCGTCGCTGTGATGACGTCGCCGACACCGGCGTAACGGCGGTGAGAGCCGCCCTTGACACGGATGCAGAGGATTTCCCGGGCACCCGAATTGTCTGCGACCTTCAGTCTTGACTCCTGCTGAATCACGTTCTGCCTACTTTGCTTTCTCGACGACGTCGACCAGGCGCCAGCGCTTGGTCTTCGAAAGGGGCCGGGTCTCGATTACGCGGACGGTGTCGCCCTCGCCCGCCTCGTTGCGCTCATCGTGAGCGTGCAGCGTGCGCGAGCGGCGGACGATCTTCTCGTAAGTCGGGTGGCGGCGGGCGGTGTCGATCCGGACCGTGATCGATTTCTGGCCTTTGTCGGAGACGACGATGCCCTGGCGGACCTTGGCCGCGTTCGGCGTGCGCTCAGCGACCGGGGTGCCGGTCTTCGCCTCGCCCTTCTTGCCGCGCATAGCCGCGCGTTCCTTACGGCGTTCAGCCGCCTTGACCTTGCGAGCCTGCTCGCGCTGAGCAACCCGCTCCTCGTCGGAGAGTGCCGGGCCAGCCTTGTGCGGCTGCCGCGAGCGCTCCAGTCGAGCCCGCTCCTTCCAAGGAAGATCGTCCTCAGGCGACGGCTCCTTGGCAGGTGCCTTCTCAGCCGCGGGAGCCGGAGCAGCCTCAGGGGCCTCCTCCTCCGCAGCCGGCGCCTCGGCGGCCTCAGGGGCCTCCTCGACCGGAGCCTCCGCAGCCGGAGTCTCCTCGACGGCCTCGGGCTGCTCCTCGGCAGCTGCCTCTGTGCTCTCGTTCTGTTTCGGGTCGTCTGTCATATCCGCTTCAACTCTTTCTCCACATCGATGCCGCGCTGGCGCGCGACCGTAAGCAGCTTTGCAATGTCTCGCCGGGCGCCGCCGAGGCGGGAGGTGTTCTCCAGCTCGCCGGTCGCGTGCCGGAAGCGCAGGTTGAACGCCTCCTGCTTGGCGTCGATCAGTTTCGCCACAAGCTCGTCGTCTTTCAGATCGTGGACCTCGGCCCCTTTCATCAGGCTTCGACCCCCTCACGTTTGACGAACTTGGTTTTGACGGGAAGCTTGTGCCCAGCAAGGCGCAGCGCCTCGCGAGCGAGATCCTCGGGGACGCCGGCCAACTCGAACATGACCTTGCCCGGCTTGACCACGGCGACCCAGCCCTCGGGGTTGCCCTTGCCCGAGCCCATCCGGGTCTCGGCCGGCTTCTTCGTGTAGGGCTTGTCGGGGAAGACGTTGATCCAGACCTTGCCGCCACGTTTGATCTTGCGGGTCATCGCCACGCGGGCGGCCTCGATCTGGCGGTTGGTGATCCAGCCGCGCTCGAGCGACTTCAGCCCGTACTCGCCGAAGGCGACGGTGCTGCCGCCCTTGGTGTTGCCGCGCATCCGGCCGCGCATCTGTTTGCGGTGCTTGACCCGCTTCGGCATCAGCATTTAGCGACCACCTCCGCCGCGCTGTCCGCCGCGATCACGCTGTCCGCCGCGGTCGCCACCTGGGCGTCCCGGGGGGCGGCCGCCGCGCTGTCCGCCCTGGGGCTCGTCGCTGGAAACCTGGTCGGAGCGGAAGCCCTCGGGCATCACTTCGCCCTTGTTGATCCAGCATTTGACGCCGATCCGGCCGGTCGTCGTCTTCGCCTCGAAGAAGCCGTAGTCGATGTCGGCGCGCAGCGTGTGCAGCGGGACCCGGCCATCGGAATAGCCTTCGGTGCGGGCCATCTCGGCGCCGCCGAGGCGGCCGGAAACCTGGACCTTGACGCCCTTGGCGCCGGAGCGCATCGCCGAAGTAAGGGCGCGTTTCATCGCGCGGCGGAAGGCGACACGGTTCTGCAGCTGCTCGGCGATCGACTGGGCGACCAGCTTGGCATCGAGCTCGGGGCGCTTGACCTCGCGGATGTTGACCTTGACCGGGCTGCCGGTGAGCTTGTGCAGGTCCTTGCGCAGGGCATCGACTTCACTGCCCGACTTGCCGATCACGATGCCGGGGCGGGCGGTGTGGATATCGACCGCGACCTCGCCGCGACGCTCGATCGTGATGTCGGAGAGGCCGGCGTGGGCCAGCTTGCCGACGATGTGATCGCGGATCTGCAGATCCTCCTGGAGGATGTCTGCGAAGTTTTTCTCGTCGAACCAGTTCGACTTCCAGTCGTGGATGTAACCGACGCGAAAGCCCTCGGGGTGGATCTTCTGTCCCATGTCCTCAGTCCTCTTCCGGGCTCAAAGCCACGGCAATGTGGCTGGTTCGCTTGTGGATGGGCGTCGCCCGGCCGAGAGCTCGCGGCCGGAAGCGCTTCAGGGTCGGGCCTTCGTCGACGGTGATCTCGGCGACCTTCATCTCATCGGCAATCAAGTCGTGGTTGTTTTCGGCGTTGGAGGCGGCCGAATTGATCAGCTTGTGAATGTCCTCAGCGGCGCCGCGAGGCGAGAACTGGAGCAGCGCCCGGGCCTTTTCGATCTGCATCCCGCGGACCTGGTCGGCGATCAGGCGGACCTTGCGAGGGGCGATCCGCACGTAGCGGGCGCTGGCGCGGACGACGATCGGCGCCGGTTTCGCTTTCGCCTCTTTTTTCGGCTGAGCTTTGGCTTTTGCGGCTGCTTTTTTAGGAGCTTTTTTGGCAGCGGCTTTTTTCGGCGCCTCTTTTTTGGCAGCCGGTTTTTTCGCGTCGGCTTTTTTAGCCGGCGCTTTTTTCGAGGCTTTTTTCTCGTCAGCCATTTGTTATTCGCCCTTGCCCGTGCCGGAGTGGGAGCGGAAGGTCCGGGTCGGCGCGAACTCGCCGAGCTTGTGGCCGACCATCGACTCCGAGATGAAGACCGGGACGTGCTTGCGGCCGTCGTGGACGGCGATCGTGTGACCCACCATCTCCGGGAACACGGTCGAGGTGCGCGACCAAGTTTTGACCATCTGTTTGTTGCCGGCCTCGTTCATCGCCTCGATCCGCCCCATCAGGCGCTCCTCGACCCACGGGCCCTTTTTTGTCGATCTACCCATCTCGGTTACCTCTTCTTCTTCCCGCGGCGGCGTCCGCGCACGATGTAGCGGTCGGACTGCTTGCCCTTCTTACGGGTGCGGTAGCCAAGCGTCGGCTTGCCCCATGGGGTGACCGGGTGGCCTCCGGGCGTGTGGTGAGCCTCGCCACCGCCGTGCGGGTGGTCCACGGGGTTCATCGCGACGCCACGGCTCTGCGGGCGCTTGCCCTTGTGGCGGTTGCGCCCGGCCTTGCCGATCGTCAAGTTCTGATGCTCCGCGTTGGAGAGGGTGCCGACGGTGGCGCGGCACTCGGCGCGGACCAGCCGCATCTCCGAGGACGGCAGCCGCAGAGTCGCCATCTCGCCCTCCTTCGCCACCAGCTGGATCGAGGCGCCGGCGGCGCGGCCGAGCTTGCCGCCCTGGCCGGCGACCATCTCGACGTTGTGGACGATCGTGCCGGTCGGCATCTGGCCCAGAGCCATCGCGTGGCCGGGCTTGATGTCGGCCTCGGGGCCGGATTTGACTTCGTCGCCGACCGAGATCTGAGCCGGGGCGAGGATGTAGGCCTTCTCGCCGTCCGCGTAATGGAGCAGGGCGATGTAGCAGCTGCGGTTCGGGTCGTACTCGATCGTCGCAACCTTGGCCGGAACCCCGTCCTTGAGGCGCTTGAAGTCGATCTGGCGGTAACGGCGCTTCGCGCCGCCGCCACGGTGGCGGGCGGTGACGCGGCCGTTGGCGTTGCGGCCGCCGGACTTGCGCAGGCCCTCGGTCAGCTTGCGCTCGGGCTCGGTCGCGGTCAGCTGCTCACGCAGGGGGTAGGTCGCGAAGCGGCGGCCTGGACTCGTCGGTTTTGTTTTGCGATTTGCCATCTCTATATCCCTATGCGGTCTCGGCGCCTTCGAACAGCTCGATCCGTTCGCCCGGGGCGAGCTGGACGATCGCCTTCTTCCAGGCGCGGGTGCGGCCCTGGTGGAGGCCACGGCGCTTTGGCTTGGAGCGGACTTTGGCGGTGCGGACGCCGGCGACCTTGACCCCGAAGATCTCCTCGACCGCGTGCGCGATCTGAGTCTTGTGGGCGCGGTCGTTGACGCGGAAGGTGTACTTGCCTTCGGCGATCAAGGCGTAGCTCTTCTCCGAGATCACCGGGCGGACGACGATTGTGTGAGCGTCCATCAGCCCAGCCTCTCTTCAAGCTTGGCGAGGGCGGTCTGGGAGATCACCAGCGAAGCGGCGCCGATCACATCGGCGACACCGACGGCGCCGACCTCGATCACCTGGATGCGGGGGATGTTGCGGAAGCTCTTGACCACGCCGGTCTCCTCGCCGGTGACGAGGATCACGGTCGCGCGCTTGGCATCCCATTTCGCCAGCGCCTCGGCGGCCTGCTTGGTTGAAGGCGTGTCGAAGGACGAGGCGTCGACGATCGCGACGCTGCCGCGCTCGGCGTGAACCGAGAGGGCCGCCCGCATCGCCTTGCGGCGGGCTTTGCGGTTGACCTTGACCGTGTAGTGGCGCGGCTTGGGGCCGAAGGTGACGCCGCCGCCGAAGCGGCTGGAGACGCTGAGGGCGCCGACGCGGGCACGGCCCGTGCCCTTCTGGCGCCAGGCCTTGGCGGTCGTCATCGAGACCTCGCCGCGAGTCAGGGTCGAAGCAGTGCCGCGACGGCGGGCGGCGAGATCGGCCTGAGCGGCCTCGTGGACCAGCGAGTGGTGGAAGGGCTCGGTGAAGAGCTCTTTCGGCAGGTCCGCTTTGGTGGTTTTGCCGAGCACGGCAGCTTTAGCCATCCGTCCTCACCTCCACCAGGGCGTTGCGCGAGCCGGGCACGGAGCCCTTGATCAAGAGCAGGTTGCGGTCGGCGTCGATATCGGCGATCTCCAGGCCCTTCTGGGTGATGCGCTTGTTGCCCATCTGCCCTGGCATCCGCATTCCTTTGAAGACGCGGGCCGGGAAGGTGCTGGCGCCGATCGAGCCGGGGGCGCGGACATTGTGGGAGCCGTGGCTGACCGGGCCGCGGCTGAAGTTGTGGCGCTTGATCCCGCCCTGGAAGCCCTTGCCGATCGAAGTTCCCGAGACCTTGACCTTCTGGCCGGCCTCAAAAGAAGCGACGGTGACATCGTCGCCGATCTTCGGGCCGTCCTCGGCGCCGAGGTTCTCGTTGCGGAACTCGACCAGGTGGCGCATCGGCTCAGCGCCGGCCTTCTTGGTGTGACCCTCCTCGGCCTTGCTCAGCTTGCCCGGCTTGGCCTCGCCAAAAGCGAGCTGGACGGCGCTGTAGCCGTCCTTCTCCTGGTCGCGGACGGCGGTGACCTTGCAGGGGCCGGCCTCGATCACAGTGACCGGCACGACTTCTCCGTCCTCACGGAATACCTGCGTCATGCCCAGCTTCTTACCGAGGATCGCGGCCATGGCTAGAGGCGGATCTCGATGTCGACACCGGCGGGCAGCGAGTCCAGCCGCTGCAGCGAGTCAACGGTTTTCGGAGAAGGCTGAAGGATGTCGATCAGGCGCTTGTGGGTGCGGATCTCGAAGTGCTCGCGCGAGTCCTTGTCGACGAACGGAGAGCGAATCACGCAGTAGACGTTTTTCTCCGTGGGCAGGGGAACCGGGCCGGAGACGCTGGCCCCGGTGCGCTCGGCGGTCTCGACGATCTCGCGGGCAGCGCGATCGATGGCGTCATGGTCATACGCCTTGAGTCGAATCCGAATTTTCTGTGCCGCTATGGCTGCCACGTTCTAACGCTGTCTCTCTCTTGGTCTCTCTCGCGCGGGCTTACCGCGCATAAAGGGCGGGCCCCTATTAGGTGGGGCGCCGCCCCGGTCGTATGTACTTTGCGGATTTCTCGCTGCCCCCCGGGCAGCGAAAGGACGGGCCGAAGCCCGCCCTTTTGGGAATCGCTACTCGATGATCTCGGCGACGACCCCCGAGCCGACGGTGCGGCCACCCTCGCGGATGGCGAAC
>CAYOAP010000015.1:0-54114 GCA_964401995.1 uncultured Conexibacteraceae bacterium
GGCTCGATCTTGCGGCGCAGGTTGGCGATGTGGGCGCGCAGGACCTGGAAGTCGTCTTCGTACTCGACGCCCCAGACCTCGACCAGGAGGGCGCGGTGGGTCATCAGGCGGCCGCGGTTGCGGGCCAGGACCCGGAGCAGCTCGAACTCGGTCGGGGTCAGGTGGACCGGCTCGCCGTCGCGGCGCACGGCGCGGGCGGCGAGGTCGACCTCCAGCCCCTCGGCCTCGATCAGCGGCTCGACCGCCTCCGGCTTGGCCCGGCGCAGGACCGCCTCCAACCGGGCGACCAGCTCCGGCGGGCCGAAGGGCTTGGTCACGTAGTCGTCGGCGCCGGCGGCGAGCGCCCGCACCTTCTCCTCCTCCTCGCCCACCGCCGAGAGCACGATGATCGGCATCTCGCTCCACTCGCGCAGCCGCTTGGTCACCTCGACCCCGTCGATGTCGGGCAGGACCAGGTCGAGGATCGCCGCGTCGGGCGGTTTGACCGCGGCGCGGTCGAGCGCCTCCTCGCCATTGCTCGCCTCGATCGCCTCGTAGCCGGCCTCGCGCAGGATCACCCGCAGCGCCCGCAGGATCTGCGGCTCGTCGTCGCAGACGAGGATGCGGCCGGCGGCGGTCATCGCTCCCCCCCGTCCTCGCCGGAGAAGGAGACGACGAAGGTCGTGCCCTGGCCAGCCAGCGACTCGACCGCGATCTCACCGCCGTTGGCCTCGACGAAGCCCTTGGCGATCGCCAGGCCGAGCCCCGAGCCGGTGTGGGTGCCGGCTGCCTCGCCGCGGAAGAAGGGCTCGAAGATGCGGGTGAGGTCGGCGTGGGAGATCCCCGGACCCTGGTCGACGACGCGGACGACGAGGCGCGGGCCGACCACCCTGGAGCGGACGAGGACGGGGCGGCCGGCGCCGTGGCGGACCGCGTTCTCGAAGAGGTTGGCGAAGGCGCGTTCGAGCTGGGTCGCGTCGGCCCTCAGGGTCGGCAGGTCGCCGCCGGGGCTGACCCGGACCGCCTCACGGTCGGCGCCGATCGAGTCGCGCGCCGCCTCCAGCACCTCGCTGAGGTCGACCGGCTCGCGCCGCGGCGCGGCGCCGCCGGTCTCGAGGCTGGAGATGTCGAGCAGGTTCTCGACCAGGCGGGAGAGCCTGTTGCCCTGGTCGACGACGCCATCGCTGAGCTCGGCCCGCTCCGCCCCGGTCAGGGTCTCCGAGCCAAGCGCCGAGCCGGAGGCGATGATCGAGGTCAGCGGCGTCCGCAGGTCGTGGGAGACGGAGCGCAGCAGCGAGGTCTTGAGCTCGTCGCTGCGGCGCAGCGCCTCGGCCTCGACCACCTCCGCCTGCATCCGGTCGCGCTCGGCGGCGAGCGCCGCCAGCTCGGCCAGGGCCCGGTCGGCGCGCTCGCGGCCGCGCTCGGCCTCCTCGGCGCGGGCCCGGGCGAGCTCGGCCAGGGAGCTGGCGGCGACCGCCACCACCCCGAAGACGACGATCGCGACCAGGTCGCGGTCCTCGGCGACGGTGAAGCGGCCGAGGGGCGCGATGTGGAACCAGTTGAAGGCGGCGACGCTGGCAACCGAGGTCAGCAGGCCCAGGCGCCAGCCCCAGACGGTCGAGACCAGGAGGACGCCCGGCAGGTAGACGATGCCGAGCGAGATCGCCGGGGCCACGTCTTCAAGCGGGTAGACGATCAGGGTGCCGAGCGCGACCGCCGCGATCGAGGCGAGCACTCCCGCCCAGACAGGGAGGCGGCGGCTGCGGTTGTCGCTGGAGTCGGTCGTCATCGAAGCATCTGAGCCTTCACTGCCATAGTTTCCGCCCCTGATGCTCGGGACGTGCGCCTCGGCGCTACTTATATGCGCCGCCTCGCTGCTTGTCGGCCGCGCCATTCTCGCCATTGCGGGGCGCGAGAGCTGGTCCTGGCTGGAGCCGGCGGTCGGCTTCGGCGCGATCCTCACCGTCACCGGGGCCCTGGCCCGGGCCCCCGGCCACGGCACGAGCGCGACCCTGGGCCTGCTCGCCCTCCTGCTCGGCGCCGGCGCGATCGCGATACGCGGGTCGACGGGCCGAAAAGTCGTCCATAGGTTTACTTTTAGGCCCGTCGGCGGATTCGGTGGCGCGATCCGCGAAGGCCTGCCGGCAGCGATCGTCGTCCTCCTCGTGCTCTCGATCCCGTTCGCGGTCAGCGGCCGCTGGGGGCTGCTCGGCGAGGGATTCAACAACGACCTCGGCCTGCACCTGGCCTGGGCCGAGTGGCTGCGCAGCGGCTTCGGGCCGGCGCCCGACCCCGGCTATCCGCTCGGGCCGCACGGCCTCGCCGTCGCCACCGCCGCCGTGCCGGGGATCGGGCTGGGCCAGGCCTTCATCGGCGAGATCTTCGCGATCGGAACCCTGACCGCGCTGACCGCGCTCGGCGCCCTGCGCGACCTCGGCATCGTCCGCCGCGTCTTTGCCGCCGCCCTGGTCGCCGTCCCCTACCTCGCCGCCTCCTACTTCGCCCAGGCGGCCTTCAAGGAGATGGCCGAGGCCCTCTTCGTCCTCGCCTTCGCGATCGCCCTGATGGACCTCGACCGCCGACGGGCCGAAAAGTCGACCATGGGTTCACTTTTAGGCCCGTCGGCGGGGAGTTGGGAAGGGCGGGCGCGGCTGGCGCTGGCGCCGCTGGCGCTTGCCGGCGGGATCTTCTTCTCCTACAGCTTTGCCGGGATCGCCTGGCCGGTCGCGATCGTCGCCCTCTGGAGCCTGACCGTGCCGGAGGTGAGGCGGCTGCTGGCGCCGCGGGCGCTGCTGCGCTTCCTGTTGCGGCCGGCAACTCTGATCGCGATCGTCTTCCTCGCCGGGCTCGCGGCAGTGCTGGCGCTGGTCGGCCCCTTCGGCTTCGCCAGCGGCTTCAACAAGGTCGCCGGCAGCAACACTTACGGGCCGGTCTCGCCAATCGAGGCGCTCGGCGTCTGGCCCGCCTCCAACTACCGCCTCGACGCGGCCGGCGGGGCCGAACTGGCCGGCGTCGCCGGGGCGATCGCGACGCTGGCGCTGCTGGTCGGGGTCGCCTGGTGGGTGCGCCGCCGCGACTTCGCAGTGCCGATCGCGCTCGGCGCCAGCGTCGTCCTCTACCTCGCCTCGCTCCCCTTCAGCGGCGATTACTCGCGGGCGAAGGCGCTGATGATCATCGCCCCGCTGGCGATGCTGCTGGCGCTGCGGCCGCTGCTGGCCGAGCTGGTCAAGGCGCCGGCCGAAGACCGGCTGGGGGCCGAGTCGCCGCGGACGTCGCCCTGGGATCCGTTGCGGCGGCTCGCCTGGGGGGCGCTGGCGGTCGCCTTCATTGGCGGCGCCATCTACTCGAGCTTCCTTGCCCTGCGCGACGCGCCGGTCGGCCCGCCCGGCCACGGCTCGGAGCTGCGCGCCTTCCTGCCGATCCTGCACGGCAAGCCCGTACTCTACGCGGGCCAGGACCGCTACGCCGCCTACGAGCTGCTCGGCGCCGACACCCACGTGCCGCTGGTCGAGTTCCCCGACGAGGCCGTCTCCCAGAACCCGGAGAAGCCGTTCGACACCGGCAACGCCTACAGCCCGATCGACTTCGACTCCTTTTCGCGGGGCACGCTCGACGCCTTCGAATACGTGATCACCGGGCGGGCGGCCTGGAACAGCCAGGCCCCGGAAAACTTCCGCCGCGTCGCCGCCACTCCGTCCTATGTGCTCTGGAAGCGGACCGGGCCGACCCCCGACGATCGCCACGTCCTGCTCGAGGGCACCGAAGCCGGGGCGCGCGCCGGCTGCGCCTCGCCCGAGATTCGCATCCTCCTCGCCAACCCAGGCCGGGCCTCGCTCTTCCCCGACCCGGTGATCGGGGCCAAGGCCCGCTGGCTGCCCGACAGCGTCCTCGGGACCGGCGAGAGCGCCTCCCAGACCCTGAGCCTGCCGGCCGGCCGCTGGAACCTCTCGCTGCAGTACTTCTCCCCCTTCGGCCTCACCCTCTCGGCACCGGGATTCCACGAATCGCTGAAGCCGGCCCTGGACGGGCAGCGCCCGAACACGATCAGCCTCGCCAACGACGGCCAGTTCTGGACCGCGGGCCAGATCAGCGGTGGCGGCGCGCCGCTCAAGTTCACGATCGCCGCCGCCGACGCCAGCACCCTGCAGAGCCTCAGCGGCTACGACGGCAAGGCCTACGTCGGCGCCCTGATCGCGGTCCCCGCCGAGCCGCACCGGATCGTGCCGCTAAAGCATGCCTGCAACGGCTGGATCGACTGGTACGAATCGAAGGAATCGCCCTAGGCTCTGGTATTTTGACACCGTATGAGGTGTCAAACTAACGCTGCCGTGCTGCTGCGCGCCAAACGGGAACAGCATGGGCTCAGCCAGCGTCGCCTGGCGCTGCGGGCCGGGACCAGCCAGGACGCGATCAGCAGGATCGAGCGGGGGGCAGAATCCCCGACCATCGAGAGGCTCGCCCAGATCCTGCTTGCCCTTGGGGAGCAGTTGGACTTGAGCGCAACGCCGCTGCAGGCCCGGGTGCCCGCAGCCGACCTTGCCACGGCAGCGGCGATGACACTAGAGGAACGGCTGCGCGAGGCTGCTTCCTGGAACAGGGTCACGTCTGAGCTTGCCCTAGCGGGCGAGGAGGCTCGCCGTCATGGGCACCCCGCGACGAAGCGAGGCCACACGTGAACGGTTCCACGGAAGCGACGGAACGGCCCCTTGATCTCAGCTCCCTCCTACAGGCGCTGGCTCACCACAGTGTCGACTATGTAGTGATCGGCGGAGTCGCCGTCCAGGTGCACGGCCACCGGCGCACGACCATGGACCTCGACCTGGTCCCTGATCCAGCGCCCGACAACCTCCTGCGGCTCTCCGCGGTCCTGAAGGAGCTCGAGGCACGTCCCCGAGACACTCCGGCAGGCGAGGTCGAGGTGGCCGCCGCTGACCTGGAGCGATTGGCTCTGGCGGCTGTCGTCCCTCCCCTCTCCACCCGGCACGGACAGCTCCACATCCTTCCCCAGCCGAAGGGAAGCCGCCCTTTCGGCGCGCTCAAGGAGGCGGCCCTCGTCGTCGAGATCGACGGCGTTGAGATCGCGATCGCCTCGCTCGACGACCTGATCCGGATGAAGCGGGCCGCAGGGCGCCCCGCCGACCTGGACGACATCGCCGCCCTGACCGCAGCGGCTCCTAAACGGCCTTCGCCGCCAGGCGCTCCGGGCTGACGCGGACGACGTCCCAGGCCCAGCCGAGCCGCTCGAAGGAGTCGATCACCAGAGCCGAGGGATCTACCTGGAAGCGGCCGAGGCCGTGGGTGGAGGAGGTCGGAAAGGCGTGGTGGTTGTTGTGCCAGGCCTCGCCGAAGGTCGGGATCGCGATCAGGGCCAGGTTGCGCGAGTGGTCGGCGGTCTCAAAGTCGCGGTTGCCGAAGACATGGCAGAGCGAGTTGATGCTGTAGGTGAAGTGGTGGAGGACGAAGACCCGGACAAGGCCGCCCCAGAGCAGGCCGGTGAGGGCGGCAAAGAGGGTGCCGCCGATCACCCAGCCGAGCGCGAAGGGCAGCAGCAGGCCGCCGATCGCCCAGTAGAGGAAGGTGCGATCGACCCAGCTGATCACCGGGTCGGCGATCAGGTCGGGGGCGAAGCGCTCCTTGTTGCCGCGCTGAGTGTGGATGAAGAGCCAGCCGACGTGGGCGTGGAAGAGGCCGCGCAGGGCGCCGCCGATGCCGCCGCCGTGATCGACGTGGGGGCTGTGGGGATCGCCCTCTTCGTCGGCGAAAGCGTGGTGCTTGCGATGGTCGGCGACCCAGGAGATGACCGGGCCCTCGATCGCCGCCGAGCCGAGGATCGCCAGCAGGCCGTGCAGCCAGCGCTTCGCCTTGAAGCTGCGGTGGGTGAGGTGGCGGTGGAAGCCGACCGTGATCCCGAGCCCGGTCAGCGGGTAGAGGACCGCGAAGAGGATGACGTCGCTCCAGTGCAGCGCCCTGCCCCAGACCTGCCAGGCGGCGAGCAGGATCGCGAGGAAAGGGATCAGGGTGACGAGGCCGGTGATGATGCGGTCGCGGGTCTCGTTTGCGACCGGCTGGATGTCCGAGGGAAGCGGCGACGCCACGCCACGATCATACGGATCGTGCCACTGGAAGATGTCGAGGTTGGGCCGCTGTTAGGGTCCAGACACAATGCCGTTCGCCAGCACCGCGCCGCTGCGGCGCGAGATCGAGAGGCAGATCCCCGAGCGACCGTTCGCGGTCGAGTTCTGGGACGGGACGCGGCTGCCCGCCAGCAACGGCGGCGGGCCCACCTTCTTCGTCCGCTCGCCGCGGGCCGCCGCCCACGTGCTGCGGGCGCCTGGGCAGCTCGGGCTCGGACGCGCCTACGTCAGTGGCGATATCGAGGTCGACGACATCGACGCGGTGATCGCCCTGCTCGACAGCTGGAAGCCGCCCACGCCGGAGAGCAAGGCGAAGTTGCTAGCCGGCGCCGTCCGCGCCGCCGGGCTGACGCGGCCGCCGCGCCGTCCCGCTTCGGAGCTGCGCCCCAGCGGCCGCCGCCACAGCAAGGAGCGCGACGCCCGCGCCGTCCGCCACCACTACGACGTCTCCAACCAGTTCTTCAAGCTCTTCCTCGACGAGTCGACCACCTACAGCTGCGCGATCTTCTCCCGCGGGGCGGAGACCCTGGAGGCCGCCCAGGAGGAGAAGCTGGAGATGGTCTGCCGCAAGCTTGAGCTGAAGGAGGGCGAGCGGGTGCTCGACGTCGGCTGCGGCTGGGGCAGCTTCTCGCTCTGGGCGGCGACCCGCCACGGGGCCCGGGTGACCGGCATCACCCTCTCCCCTCCCCAGGCCGAAGAGGCGCGGCGGCGGGCCGAGGCGGCTGGGGTCGCCGACCGGGTCGAGATCCGGGTGATGGACTACCGCGACCTGTCCGGCGAGAAGTTCGACGCGATCTCCAGCATCGGCATGGTCGAGCACGTCGGCGGCGAGCAGATCGACGTCTACGCCCGCACCCTGGCCGGGTTGCTCGACCCGGGCGGGCGGCTGCTCAACCACGGCATCGCCCGCCTCCGCCATTCCGACCCCGAGGCCGGCCCCTTCTCCGAGCGCTACGTCTTCCCCGACGCCGACCCCCTGCACCTCTCGCGGGTGCTGCTGGCGCTGGAGCGGGCCGGCTTCGTCACCCGCCACGTCGAGGAGTTCGGCGCCGACTACGCCGAGACCCTGCGCCACTGGACCCGCCGCCTCGACGAGAACCTCGACGAGGCGATCTGCCTCGCCGGGCCGGAACGGGTCCGGGTCTGGCGCTTGTACCTGCGAGCGGCGCGCAACGGCTTCGAGTCCGGCTTCACCTCGATCTACCAGGCGCGCTGCAGCCTCGGCTGAGGCGTCATTTTTCGGCCCGCACTTCTTCGACCAGCTGCACGATCGTCTCGCCGACGCCATCGACGCTCTGGCGCGACAGCTTGTCCAGCCGATCGGAGACGTCGTGGCCGGGGTAGCGCCAGTCGATCAGGTCGACGGCGGGGACCCCGCTGCGCAGAAATGGGGTGTGGTCGTCGGTGACTTCGGCGCGAGCTTCGGAGGAGAAGAGATTCGAGGCGCCGGCCGTGTCGGCCGCGATCAGGACGCGCTGCCACAGCGCCGGGGTCGAGTTCACCTCGCG
This sequence comes from uncultured Conexibacteraceae bacterium, assembly GCA_964401995.1. Classification (GTDB taxonomy): domain Bacteria; phylum Actinomycetota; class Thermoleophilia; order Solirubrobacterales; family 70-9; genus DATCBF01. Next base: position 7,622 of record CAYOAP010000015.1, read on the forward strand.
GTCGAGGAGCAGCCCGCGATTGCCGACGTAGTCGAGCAGAATCATCGACGCCGTTTCGCCGGGGTGGGCGGCGACGTAGGCGCGCGATCCTCGCAGGCCTTCGTTGTAGAAGTGCGGGCTTTCTTCGGGCAGCTCGGCCGGTGGCTCCTCGCCGTCGAAGAGGACGAAGCGAACTTCGCGATCGCCCGCTTCGCTCTTCGTGCTTCGCAGCGCCTGGGCCGCCTCGATGACGATCGCGGTCCCCGCCGCCCCATTGTTGGCGCCGACGAATCCGCGCGGCTTGGCCAGGGTGTCGTAGTGGGCGCCGAGAACGATCGCCGGCTTCTGGCCCGGGAGCACGCCGACGATGTTCCGCAAGCCAGGCTGGCCCGGGATCGGTTCGAAGTGAGCGTCGGGCAGGAGCGGCCGCAGTTCGGTTGCCAGCTTTCGGAGCTGCGGGGAGCCTGCCGGGCGCTGGCCGGCGGCGAGCTGGCGTTCGATCAGCCGCCAGGCCTTGGCGGCATCGAAACGGTCGCCCTGCGCCGTGGTCGAAGAAGAAGCGCTGTCGCCACAACCTGCCGCGAGCGCGCTGATAGCGATGACGAGGAGCAGGGCCGATCCAGCCCGTGCCAGGCGCCTCGCCCTGCCCATCGATCGCCACATGGGTTTTACTCTAGATAGTTCTAGGAAACTCGTCCACCGTCGCGATCGCCCAGTCGGCGCCGGCTTCTCGCTGCTGCTCGACGCTGTAGCTGCCGGTCGCCACTCCGACGACCTTGATCCCGGCGCCGTGGCCCGCCGCCACGTCGCGGGGTGTGTCGCCGACGGCGATCGCGCTGTCGAGATCTAGCGGGGCGCCGGCGGCAGTGCCGCCGCGCTCAAGCGCCCGCTTGGTCAGCTCGGTGCGGTCGCGGGAGTCGGAGCCGTAGCCGCCGAAGGCGAAGAAATGGTTGAGGTCGGCGCGGGCGAGCTTGATCTGGGCGGCGGCTTCGATGTTGCCGGTGACGATGCCGAGCAGGACCCCCTGCTCGGCCAGCCGCGGCAGCAGCTCTTCGATGCCCGGCATCACCCGGTAGCCGTCGGACTCGGCGACAGCGTCGCCGAGGTGGCTGAGGTAGCCGGCGATCGCCTCGGCCCGCTCGGCCTCGCTGCCGTCGCGGCCGATCACCTCGCGGAAGACGATCTCGGCGATTTCGGGATCGGTCATGCCGGCGTGGGTGTGCTCCTCGATGTTGGCGTCGATGCCGTGCAGCTCACGGAAGGCGCGCTGCCAGGCGACCGCGCCGGCGCCGCCGGTGACCAGCAGAGTGCCGTCGATGTCGAAGAGGACGGTCTGGATCAATGCTCGCCCTCGAGCAGGTCACGCTGGGTCAGCGTGTAGAGCAGGCCGAGCGAGGGCAGGACGAGGACGGCGGCGATGCCGAAGACGATGAAGACCACGTCCAGGGTCGGGTCGGGCGCGGCGGCCGCGCCGATCTTGAGGCTGGTTGGCAGCAAGTAGGGGAACTGGGCGACGCCCCAGCCCCAGATCACGGCAATCACGGCGCCGGCGGCAAGCGGGCGCAGGGGGCGGCGCCCTCCCCGCAGGAGGACGAGGAGCAGGCCGAGGCCGCAGAGGACCGAGAGCACGACCAGCGGCAGGCCCTGGTCGATGAGGCGGTCGAAGATGTAGCGCGCTTCGGAGTGCAGCTCGACCAGGCCCACGGTCGCCGCTGCTCCGGCGACCACGGCAGCCGCCAGCGCCCGCCGCACGAAGTAGCGCTCCAGGTCCTCTTCGCCGGCGCGGCGGGCATCGCCGACGAGGAAGACCGCTGAGAGGTAGGCGCCGCTGGCGACAAACATCGCCCCAACCAGCAGCGGCAGTGGCTGCAGCCACGACGAGAAGGCGTCGCCGTCGCCCGCCGCGGGAACGTTGCCGGCGGCGATCGCGCCGACCACGGCGCCCATGAAGAACGGGGTCAGGACCGAGGAGAGAGCGAAGGTGGCGCCCGCCGCCCGCCGCGCCGCCAATCCCTCGATCGACTTGCGGAAGGCGAAGCCGCAGCCGCGCAGGACGATCCCGGCAGCGGCCAGCGCGATCGGCACGTAGAGCGTCGTCATCACCGCGCTGAAGGCGGGTGGGAAGGCGGTCCAGAGGACGACGAGGATGAAGATCAGCCAGACGTGGTTGGCCTCCCAGACCGGGGTCAGCGAGCGCTGGATCAGCGCCCGCGGCCGCTTCCCCTTCTCGGCGTCGCCGGCGATCAGGTCCCAGAAGCCGCCGCCGAAGTCGGCCCCGCCGAAGAGCGCGTAGAAGGTCGCGCCAACCCAGAGGATCGCCGCCGCAACATCTGCTCGACTCATGGCGCAGCCTCCGTCGGCGGCCCATACGGAGTGCCCTCCGGCTCCACCCCGCCCTCGCGCCAGCGCCGCGACATCGAGCGCAGGACGAGGATCGCGATCGTCCCGATCCCGCCGTAGAGCAACAGCACCGCGCCGAAGCTGAACCAGAGCCCGTGGGCCGGCGTCACCGCTTCGGAGGTGCGCATGTAGCCCTGCACGATCCAGGGCTGGCGGCCGACCTCGGTCACAATCCAGCCGCACCAGAGCGAGAGCACCGCCGCCGCGCCGGAGATCGCCACCGCCCGCAGGAACCAGATCGTCTGCGGCATCTCGCGCCGCCGCCACCAGACGAACAGCACCCAGAGGCCGAGCGCGATGAACAGCGTGCAGACGCCGATCATCGTATCGAAGGCGAGGTGCAGCATCGTGTTCGCAGGCGGGCGTTCGTCCTTGGGGATGTCATTCAGCCCGGTGACCTTGGTGTCGGGGCTGAAGCCGACCAGGAAGGAGTCGAGGTCGGGGATCGGGATCGCCGCCTTGACCCCGCTGGAGGTGCAGATGCCGCCGAGGTACTCGGTCTGGTGGCCGCCGGTTTCCTGAATGCACTCCATCCCGGCGAACTTGGCCGGCTGGTGGTCGGCGACGGCGCGGGCGGCGGTGTCGCCGACCAGGAACTGCAGCGGCGCGGCGATCAGCCCGATCGTCAGCGGGATCAGCAGGCCGAGCCGGTGCAGGCGGTCACGCCGCCCTTTCAGCATCCCGGTCGCGTAGACGCCGGCGACGAGAAAGCCGACGACGATGTAGGCGGCGAGGATCATGTGCGGCGCCTCGTAGCCGGTTGCCGGGTTGAAGAGGACCTTGAGCGGGTCGGTGTCGACCACCTTGCCCGCCGCGTTCAGGGTGAAGCCCTGCGGCTGGTTCATCCACGAGTTGGCGGCGACGACGGCGGCGGCGCCGCCGAGGCCGGTGATCGCCATCGGCACGCCGGACCAGAAGTGGGCCCAGCCGCTGAGCCGCTTCCAGCCGTAGATGTAGATCGCGAGGAAGATCGCCTCGACGAAGAAGAAGATCCCCTCGATCGCGAAGGCGATCCCGAAGGCGGCGCCGAAGCGGTCCATGAAGCGCGGCCAGAGCAGGCCGAACTCGAAGCTGAGCACGGTGCCGGTGACGGCGCCGACGGCGAAGGTGATCGCCATCGCCTTCGACCAACGCCGGGCCAGCTCCATCGCGTCCTTGTCGCCGCGTTTCAGCCCCAGGTAGTTGGCGATCAGGATCGTCGCCGGCAGGGCGACGCCGAGGCAGGAGAGGACGATGTGGAAGCCGAGGGTGAAAGCCATCTGCTCGCGGGCGGCGAGCAGGTTCGATGCCGACGCCGCGAGTGGGAGCGGGTCGAGCGCGGGCACCGCTTTACTCCTCGCGCCTCGCGTTGCGGTAGCGGCGGATCAGCGCGTTGGTCGAGCTGTCATGGCGCAGCTTCGGCTCCAGCCCGGCCTGCAGCTCGGGGATGATCCGCACCGCCAGCGCCTTGCCCAGCTCCACCCCCCACTGGTCGAAGGAGTCGATCCCCCAGATTGCGCCCTGGGTGAAGACGCTGTGCTCGTAGAGCGCGACCAGCGCGCCGAGGGTCTCGGGGTCGAGCCGCTCGGCCAGGATCGTGTTGGTCGGGCGGTTGCCGTCGAAGGTGCGGTGCGGGACCAGCTCCTCGGCCGTGCCCTCCTCGCGCACCTGCTGCGGCGTCTTGCCGAAGGCGAGCGCCTCGGTCTGGGCGAAGACGTTGGCCATCAGCAGGTCGTGGTGGTCGCCGAGCGGGTTCAGCGTCTGCATGAAGCCGATGAAGTCGGCCGGGATCAGCTCCGTCCCCTGGTGGATCAGCTGGTAGAAGGAGTGCTGGCCGTTGGTTCCCGGCTCGCCCCAGTAAATCGCGCCGGTCTGGTAGTCGACGCGGACCCCGTCGAGGGTGACGTGCTTGCCGTTGGACTCCATCGTCAGCTGCTGCAGGTAGGCCGGGAAGCGGTGCATGTACTGGTCGTAGGGGAGGACGGCGGCGGTCTGGGCGCCGAAGAAGTCGCCGTACCAGACGGCCAGCGAGCCGAGCAGGATCGGCAGGTTGACCGCCGGCGCCGCCTCGCGGAAGTGCTCGTCCATCGCGTGGAAGCCGGTCAGCATCTCGGCGAAGCGGCCGGGGCCGATCGCCAGCATCGTCGAGAGCCCGATCGCCGAGTCCATCGAGTAGCGGCCGCCGACCCACTCCCAGAAGCCGAACATGTTGTCGGTGTCAATCCCGAACTTGGCGACCTCGTCGGCGTTGGTCGAAACGGCGACGAAGTGCTTGGCGACTGCGCTCTCGTCGCCGCCGACGCCGGCCAGCACCCACTCGCGGGCGCTGCGGGCATTGGTCATCGTCTCCAGCGTCGTGAAGGTCTTGGAGGAGACGACGAAGAGCGTCTCGGCCGGGTCGAGGTCGCGCGTGCACTCGGCGAAGTCGGTGCCGTCGACGTTGGAGACGAAGCGGAAGCTCATCTCGCGGCGGCTGTAGTGGCGCAGCGCCTCATAGGCCATCACCGGGCCGAGGTCGGAGCCGCCGATGCCGATGTTGATGACATTGCGGATCGGCTTGCCGGTCTGGCCGGTCCACTCGCCGCCGCGGATCTTCTCGGCGAAGACGTTCATCCGGTGCAGCACGCCGTGGACCTCTTTGACCACGTCCGTGCCCTCGACGATCAGCGAGCGGTTGCGCGGCATCCGCAGCGCCACATGCAGGACCGAGCGGTTCTCGGAGACGTTGATCCGCTCGCCGGCGAACATCGCGTCGCGGCGCTCCGCCACCCCGCGCTCGCGGGCCAGCTCGCCGAGCAGCATCACCGTCTTGTCGGTGATCCGGTTCTTGGAGAAGTCGAGGAAGAGGCCGGCGCCGTCGGCGACGAGGCGCTCGCCGCGCTCCGGGTCAGCGGCAAAGAGATCGCGCAGGTGGGTGTCGGCGATCTCGGCGTGGTGGGCCTCCAGCGCCTGCCAGGCGGAGCACTCCCTCAGCTCGCTCACGAGAGCTGCGACTCGATCGTCTGCAGGAGGTCGGTCCAGGACTTGACGAAGCTCTGCTTGCCCTCCTCCTGGAGGCGGGCGGCGAGGGCGTCGACGCCGATCCCGCCGGCCTCGAACTCGGCCAGCATCGCGTCGGCGCGAACGCCGTCGGTCGGGACGATGTCGCCGACGGCGCCGTGGTCGGCGAACGCCTTCAGCGTGTTCTCGGGCATCGTGTTGACCGTGAACGGCGCCGCCAGCTTCTCGATGTAGAGGACGTCGGAAGCCTCGGGGTCCTTGGTCCCGGTGCTGGCCCAAAGCAGGCGCTGCGGGCGGGCGCCCTCGTTCTGCAGACGCTGCCAGCGCTCGGAGTCGAGCAGCTCGTGGTAGGCGCGGAAGCAGTGCCAGCCGACCGCGATCCCGAGCCAGTTGCGCAGGCCGTCCGGCACCTCCTCGCCGGCGACGGCGGCGTCCCAGCGGCTGATGAAGAGCGAGGCGACCGAGGCGACGTTGGGGTCGAGCCCGGCCTCGACCCTGCGCTCGACGCCGCGCATGTAGGCCTCGGCGGCGGCGACGTACTGGCCGGTTGAGAAGAGCAGGGTGACGTTGATCGGGATCCCGGCGAAGATCGAGTCCTCGATCGCCTTCAGCCCGGCGCTGGTGCCAGGGATCTTGATGAAGAGGTTCTCGCGCTCGGCTTTGGCGTGAAGCTGGGCGGCCTGAGTTGTCGTGCCCGCCGTGTCGTCGGCCAGCAGCGGCGAGACCTCCAGCGAGCAGAAGCCGTCGACGCCATCGGTGCGGGCGTGGACCGGGGCGAAGAGGTCGGTGGCGCCGCGCAGGTCGCGGATCGCGAGATCGAAGAAGAGGTCCTCGGTCGAGCTGGCGCCGGGCCCGTCGGCGGCGATCTGCTCGTTGTAGGCGTCGCCGCCGCCGATCGCCTTGTCGAAGATCGTCGGGTTCGAGGTCAGGCCGGTGACCGAGAGCTCGTCGATGTAGCCGGCGAGGGTGCCGTCGGCCAGCATCGTGCGGGTGATGTTGTCGAGCCAGAGGCTCTGGCCTGCGTCGTGAAGCTGCTGGGTGGGCTTGTCGCTCATTTCTCTCCGATCAGTTCGCGTGCTGCCTCAACCACCCGCTCGGGCGTGAAGCCAAACTTTTTCTCGACCTCTTTCAGTGGCGCCGAGGCGCCGAAGGTGTGCATGCCGACGATCTTGCCCCGCGGGCCGACATAGCGGTCCCAGCCCAGGGTCGACGCCTGCTCGACCGCGACCCGCGCCTGGACCGAGCTGGGCAGGACGCTCTCGCGGTACCCCTCATCCTGGTTGTCGAAGAGGAACCAGGAGGGCAGGCTGACGACGCGGGCGCGGACCCCTTCGGCACTCAGATCCTCGTATGCGCTGATCGCGAGCTGGACCTCGCTGCCGGTCGCGATCAGGATCACCTGCGGCTCTCCCTCCGAGGCGTCGGCGAGCACGTAGCCGCCGCGGGCGACGCCCGCGGCCGAGGCGTACTTGGAGCGATCGAGGGTCGGCAGGTTCTGGCGGCTCAGCACCAGGGCGGTCGGCACGTGCTGCTGGGCCATGATCACCCGCCAGGCCTCGGCGGTCTCGTTGCCATCGCAGGGGCGGATCACGTTCATCCCCGGCATCGCCCGCAGCCCGGCCAGCTGCTCGACCGGCTGGTGGGTGGGGCCGTCCTCGCCGAGCCCGATCGAGTCGTGGCTGAACCAGTGCACGACCGGCAGCTCCATCAGCGCCGAGAGCCGGATCGCGGGGCGGGCGTAGTCGGAGAAGATCAGGTAGGTCGACCAGACCGGGCGCATCTTCGAGAGCGCCAGCCCGTTGGAGATCGCCGCCGACTCGTGCTCGCGGATGCCGTAGTGCAGCTCGCGGCCCTCGCGGCTGACCGGCTGGAACTCGCCGGCGCCGTCGAAGTCGAGGCCGCTGGCGGCCGAGCCGGTGAGGTCGGCGGAGCCGCTCAGCAGCCACGGCACCTTGGACGCGATCGCGTTCAGCACCTGGTGCGAGGCCTTGCGGGTGGCGACGCCCTTTTCGTCGGCCTCGAAGCTGGGGATGTCGGCGTCCCAACCCTCGGGCAGCTCGCGGCGCTGCATCTGCTCGATCTGGGCGCCGATCGAGGGATCGGCGTCGGCGACATCGCGGCGCCAGTCCTCGCGCAGGCGGGCGCCGCGCTCGCCGACCCCGTCGGCGAAGTGCTCGTAGACGCCGTCGGGGATCAGGAACTGGGCATCCTCGGGCCAGCCGTAGGCGCGCTTGGTCTCGCGCACCTCCTCCTCGCCGAGCGGCTCGCCGTGGGCGGCCGAGGTGTCCTGCTTGTGCGGTGAGCCGTAGCCGATGTGGCTGTCGACGATGATCAGGGTCGGCCGCTCGTCCTCGCGGACGAAGTCCTCGAAGGCGCGGGTCAGCAGCTCCATGTCGTTGGCATCGCCGACCCGGGTCACGTTCCAGCCGTATCCCATGAAGCGGGCGGCGACGTCGTCCTCGTAGGCGATCTCGGTCTGGCCGTCAATCGTGATGTGGTTGTTGTCATAGATCCAGCAGAGGTTGTCGAGGCGCTGGTGGCCGGCCAGCGAGGCGGCTTCGCTGGAGACGCCCTCCATCAGGCAGCCGTCGCCGGCGATTGCGTAGACGTCCCAGTCGAAGATCTCCTCGCCGAAATGGGCGCGCTGCCACTTGCCGGCAATCGCCATCCCGACCGAGGTCGCGATCCCCTGGCCGAGGGGCCCGGTCGTGGTCTCGACCCCGGAGGTGAGGTGGTACTCGGGGTGCCCGGCCGCCTTCGAGCCGAGCTGGCGGAAGCTCTTGATGTCGTCGAGGCTGACCGCGGGTTCGCCAGCGCTCTCGTAGTCAGAGTCGACTGCGCTGACTTTGGCCAAGTGCAGCAGCGAGTAGAGCAGCATCGAGGCGTGCCCGGCGGAGAGCACGAAGCGGTCGCGGTTGGGCCAGATCGGGTCGGCCGGATCGAAGCGAAGGAAGCGCTGCCAGAGCGTGTAGGCGACCGGCGCCAGCGCCATCGGCGTGCCTGGATGGCCGGAGTTCGCCTTCTCGATCGCATCAATCGACAGTGTCCGGATCGTGTTGATGCAGAGCTGATCGATGTCCTGGGCCATCCGCACCGTCGATCCTAGTCACTCGCGGCCGACGGGCCTGAAACGGGAGATATAGGCCCGTTTGAGGCCCGTCGGCATCAGGGTTCGATGCGGGTGATGGTGTCGTCGCCGTTGTCAGCTACCCAGACGGCGTCTTCGCCGACCGCGACCGCGCCGGGGGAGTCGCCAACGCCGATCGGGCCGCCGATCACCTTGCCGTCTTCGAGGCCGATCTCGCTGACCGTGTCGTCGCCGGCGTTGGCGACCCAGACCGCGGTCGTGCCGGCATCGATCCCTCCCGGGCGGGCGCCGACCGGGATCGGCTCGCCGAGGATCGAGTGCAGCGAGGGATCGATCCGCGAGACCGTCCCAGAGCGGCTGTTGGCGACCCAGACCATGCCGTGGCCGACGGTGACCCCGGCCGGGCCGCGGCCGGCCAGGATCGAGTGGTCGGCGGCCGCGTCGCCGAGGTCGATCCGGCGCACGGTGCCGGTCGTGGCGCTGCTGACCCAGAGCCCGCCCGCGCCAACTCCGAGCCGTAGCGGCGCGACATGGGGCACGATGCCGCGCTTGAAGACCGTGGCGCTGGCGGCGTTAATCGCGGTGACGCCGCCGCCGGCATCGTCGGCGACCCAGACCCGGCCGCCGCCGAACGCGATCGGCCCTGGCCGGCCGCCGACATCGATCCGCGCGGCCACGCGCCTGGAAGCGGGGTCGACCCGAAGGACCTCACCGTCGCGCGGGCTGGAGACCCAGACCGAGCCCGCGCCGACGGCGACGCCGGAGACTCCCTTGCCGAGCGGGATCGGCGAGCCCGTCACTTCCCGCGTTTCAGGATCGATCCGGGTCAGCGTCCCGTCGGCCTCACTCGTCACCCAGACAGACCCTTCGCCGGTAGCGACGCGCAGCGGGCTGTTGCCGACCGGGATCGGGGCGGAGACCGAGACGCCGCTGCCGCCGAGGATGAAGACGAGGGCCACGGCCAAGGCCGCGGCAACCGCTCCCGCCGCGCCCACCCACTGCATCCGCTTGCTAGCGAAGTTGCGCCAGGCCAGGGGCCGCGCGGCGGCAATCGGCAGCGTCCGCTGCTCAGCGTCGGCGGAGAGGACCCGGGTCGCCGCCGGCGTCGCCCCCTCGCGCTCGCGGGCGGCCTCGATCAGCCCCCCGGCGGTCGAGTAACGATCGGCCGGGTCCTTGGAGACGGCGCGCTCGATCACCTCGTCGAGCCCGGCCGGCATCTCCGGCTCGGTGTCGGCTTCCTGGCGCGCGTAGGGGACGATCCCGGTCAGCGACTCGTAGAGGACGCAGCCAAGCGCGTAGATGTCGGCGGCCGGGCCGACCCTGCCCCCGCGCCACTGCTCGGGGGCCATGTACTCGACGGTGCCGACGATCGAGGCCCCGCTGGCGACGCCGCTTTCCTCGACCGCCTTGGCGAGGCCGAAGTCGGAGAGGTAGGCGCGGTCGCCTTCGAGCAGGATGTTGTGCGGCTTGACGTCGCGATGGACGATCCCCTTGGCGTGGGCGACGTCGAGGGCGTCGGCGACCTGGGCCAACAGGTCGACCGCCTCGGCCGGCGGCAGCGGCCCGCCCCGCTTCAGCCGCTGCTTGAGGTCGCCGCCCTCGACCAGGCGCATGGCGACGATCAGCTCACCGTCCTCCTCGCGCGAGTCGAAGACGGGGACGACGGAGGGGTGGTCGAGGCTGGCGGCGAGGCGCGACTCGCGCAGGAAGCGCTCGCGGAAGTCGTCCTGGTCGGCGAGGTTGCGGGCGATCACCTTCAGCGCCACCGGCCGTTCCAGGCCGAGGTGCGTGGCCCGGTAGACGACCCCCATGCCGCCGCGGGAGATCAGCGACTCGATCCGGTACCCGGCGAGGGTCGAGCCGATGGTCAGTTCTCCCATAGAGGGCTTATATCGGGCAGCCCCCATGTAAAAGGGGCCTCCCCCGTCTCCGGAAGAGGCCCCTTGCGCTTTGCCGGCTGTCCTAGTGGCGGACCGGCTGCCAGGAAATCACCGGTCCGATCGTCGTCCCCGACTCCCCTTCGGAGAAGTCGATGCCTTCGGCGAGGTCGCTGCTGCTGCCGCTGGCGACGTTGATCGACGACAGCGACTCCTCGGTCCCGGCGGCGATGAAGGCCGCCACCTGCAGCCCATCGGAGGAGAAGACCGCGTTGGTGGTCGAGCCATCCGGCAGTTCGGTCAGCTTGCGGGCGCGGCCGGCCCCGGTCGGCTTGACCCAGAGGCCGCGGTCGCGGCGGAACAACACGGTCTTGCCGTTCGGCGCCACGTCTTCGACGTAGGCGGAGCCGGCGCCGGCGACCAGCGAGTGGACCTTGGTCCCGTTGCTGCGCATCGTGTAAACGTCGGCGTAGGCGCTCGGGCCTTCACCGCTCTCGCCGCGGCTGTAGAGGATCCCGCCGGCGAAGAAGCGCGGCTTGAACTCGTCGAAGCGGGCGGTCCGGGTCAGCCGGGTGAGGCCGGCGCCGCTGGGCTTGATCGAGAAGAGATCGTCGCTGGCGCCGCCGCCGGTTTCCGCCGTGCTGCGGACGAAGACGATCGAGCGGCCGTCGGCCGAGAAGGCAGCCTGGTGCTCGTCGTCGGGCGTCGAGGTCAGCGCCCTCTGGCCCCCACCGAAGACCCCCACGGTGTAGAGGTCGGCGGGCGCGCCGGCGGCGGAGCGCCGCTCGAAGACGACGACCTTCCCGTTCGGCGAGACCAGCGGGGCGCTGTCGAGATCGGCGCCGTTGGTCAGCTGGCGCTGGCCCGAGCCGTCGGCCCGCACCGAGAAGATGTCGCCGTCGCGGACGAAGGCGATGCTGGTCCCGTCCGGCGAGAAGGCCGGCTGGCTGTCGGTCGGGTCGGTGGTCAGCTGGTTGAGGTGGCCGTCGCGGACGGCGAAGAGGCCGCCTTCTTCAGTCGCCGGTTTGGCTTCAGTCGCGGGTTTTCCTTCACTGGCCGCTTTCCCCTCGGTCCCGGCTTTGATCGTGACTTTGGAGAAGACGACGGCGCCGGAGTGGCCGGCGGCGAAGGCGCTGCCGGCGGAGGCGGCAAGCGCCAGGACGGCGAGCAGAGCGGCAAAGATCGTTCGGTTCAGCATCGGAGTTCCTTTCGAAGAGGTTGCGAATTGCTGCACCGATGCTCAGGCCCAGACGCGAACGCGCCTAGGACAGCCGCGCCCCCGTCCGAGCCAGCTCTGGCCCAGATCGAGCCACCTCAGTCGACGAGACGTGCATTCGCCCCCTATGACGTGGTCAATGCAGGTTTCGTCGCGTGGCTAACGGCTGCGGTCGAGGCCCAGCTCTATGACCCGGGCCGCGATCTGGCGCGGACGGTCGCGGCCAGCGTCGCCGGCGACGCCGAGTTTGGTCGCGAGGGCGTCGAGGCGGCGCTGGGCGGTGCGCTCGCTGACGTGCAGCTCCGCCGCGATCTCGGCCCGGGTGGCGGGACGGCCGGCAAAGGCGCCCTCGGAGCGGTAGGGAGCGACCAGGGCGGCGGCGGTCGCCCGCTCCTCCTCGCTGAAGGAGACCGATGGCCGCGCCGCCGGCACCGTCGCCCCGGCGCGCCCGGAGCCGTCGGAGATTTCGAGCCGGTGGCCGCCGACCAGCAGGGTGTCGCCGTCGCGCAGCCGCCGGGGCCGGTCGAGCGGCTCGCCGTTGAGCGAGGTGCCGTTGCGGCTGTCGAGGTCGGTCGCCATCAGCACCTCGCCGCGGCGTTCGATCTCGACGTGGTTCCAGGAGACGGCCTCGTCCTCGATGCAGATCCCGGCGTCGGGAGCGCGGCCGACGATCGTGCGCTCGGCCAGCAGCGCCACCGAGCGCGGCTCGCCGCCTTTTGCCGTCAGCCAGACCCGAGCATCCATCGCCCAGCGAGCATAGTTAGAGTCGCCGTCAGTGTCTGGGGATGCCGAGAAGCGAGCCGCCGCCGAGGCCGCTGCCCTGCTGGTCGAGGACGGGATGGCGGTCGGGCTGGGGACCGGGTCGACGGTCGAGTTCCTGCTGCCGGCGCTGGCCCGCCGCGGCCTCGACGGGATCCGCTGCGTCGCCACCTCGGTCGCGACCGAGGTCCAGGCCCGCGAGCTGGGCATCGCGGTCGAGGAGTTCGGCGAGCTGGCCAGGCTCGACATCGCGATCGACGGCACCGACCAGGTCACCCCCGATGGCTGGCTGATCAAGGGCGGCGGCGGCGCCCACCTACGCGAGAAGATCGTCGCCGCGGCGGCCGCCCGCTTCATCGTCATCGCCGACTCGAGCAAGCCGGTCGAGGCGCTGAGCGCGCCGGTGCCGCTGGAGCTGTTCGCCTTCGGCCTCGGCTCGACCCTCGCCCGCCTCGGCGACCAGGTCGCGCTGCGCGACGTCCCCCGCAGCCCCGACGACGGCGTCATCGCCGACTACAACGGCGAGATCGGCGACGCCGCGGCGCTGGCGGCGCGGCTCGAGGCCGACCCGGGCGTCGCCGCCCACGGCCTCTTCCCCCCGGAGATGGTCAGCGAAGTGCTGGTGGGGACCGGCGGCGCAGTCGATCGTTTGACGCTGACCTGAACCTCATCGATTCGCCTGGGCCTGCCCGGGAGGGGAGGTTTGCGCCTGTCATCTCCGCTCCACCTGGCGGTGCAGCGCCCCTTTCCGGAAAATAAAGGGATAGTGGTATTATTTACCCACTATGGCATTTGTAGTCGCGACCAAGAGCGGCAGGTTTGAGGTGCGCGAGTCGCGCAGCACCCCCGAGGGCCCGCGCAGCCGCACACTTGCCAGCTTCAAAGAGCTGGATGACGAGACGATCGCCAAGGCGCAGGCGAAAGCCGCGAAGCCGCCGAGCACGGATGAGCTGCGGGAGGCAGCGCTGAAAGCCGGCGCCCCCGTTGCCACCACCCCAGTCGACGGCGCCGCGCGCGAGCTGCTCGGCCTGATCGCGAATGGGCGTGAGCTCGACCCGATGCTGAAACGGCTGTTGCTCGATGCGCTGAGCCGCGAGAACCGCAGCGATCGGCCTGCCGATCCGGCAGCGGCCGTCTCCGACGCCGCCCGCTCCGCCACCGAGTGGATCGATGCCAGCCCGCGGCAGCGCAGCGAGACTCTGCGGGACCTGCTGCTGCTGGGCGACGCGCTCCCGGTGCGCCTGCGCCCTGTTGAGATCGGATTCCCGCGTTTGAAATCAGCCTGATCGTGGCGGAGAAACGGCCCCTATATCCGCATCGTCCAGACTCGGCGCCGTCACTGCCGGAGAAGGTGATCGCAATCCACCAGGCGCTGGAGGCGGCGCGAGTCCCGCACGCGATCGGCGGCGCTCTCGCGCTCGCCTACTACGCAGAGCCGCGAGTCACGATCGACGTCGACATCAACGTCTTTGTCGCGACGGAGCGCTGGCCCGAGGTGAGAGACGCGCTTGAGCCACTGGGAATCGACATCGGCCTCGACGAGGCTGCCCTCGCCCGGGACGGGCAGGCCCGCCTCTGGTGGGACCGCAACCCCGTCGATCTCTTTTTCTCATATGACGAGTTCCACGAGGAGATGAAGCGCGGCGCCCGCCGGGTTCCGTTCGGCGAGGAGACGCTTGAGATCCTCGCCCCCGAGCACCTCGCTGTCTGCAAGGCAATGTTCGACCGCACCAAGGACTGGCTCGATATCGAGCAGATCCTGGTTGCCACCGACCCGGTCGACCTCGCCGAAATCGAATCCTGGCTGGAGCGGATGGTCGGCAGATCGGATCCCCGCTTCGCCAAGCTGGAGGAGATCAAGGCCCGGCTGTCCTTGCCCTAAGGCTCGATCACGTTGTTCGGGTCAGGCTTTTCGCTGGGATCGGCCTGGCTGTAGTCGCCGAAGGGGGCGTCGCGCTGGGCGACCGCGGCGGGGACGCCCTCGCGCTCGGCGAGCTCGATGAAGCGCTTGGCGTCGGGGGTGTTCCGCATCAGGCCGTCGAGGATCGGGCCCAGGGTCTGGGTCGAGGCGAGGCCCATGTTCTCGTAGGCGTGGTTGACGACCAGCTTCATCGCCGCCAGCTGCGAGGCCGGGATCGAGGCCAGCTCGCGAGCCGCCTGCGCGACCTCCTGCTCAAGCCGCTCGAAGGGCACCGCCTTGTTGATCAGCTCGACCTCGGCCGCCTCGACGCCGGAGAGCGGCTTGCCGGTCAGCGCGTACTCCTTGGCTTTGGTCAAGCCCAGCCGGTAGAGCCACATGCCGGAGAGGTAGGACCCCCACATCCGCGAGTAGGGCGTGCCGATGCGGGCGTCCTCGCTGGCGATCACGAGGTCGGCGCAGAGCGCGAAGTCGCTGCCGCCGCCGAGGCACCAGCCGTGGACCTGGGCGATCACCGGCTTCGGCGAGCGCCAGATGCTCATCAGCTTCTGGGTCGGCGCGACCGCCGGCGCGGTCGAGAAGGCGAAGTCCTTGCCCGGGTCCCACTCGCCGTCACTGTTCATCAGCTCGTCCCAGTGGTGGAAGCCGCCGCCGAAGTCGTAGCCGGCGCAGAAGGCGCGCCCGGCGCCGCGGACGACGATCACCTTGACCGCCTCGTCCCTGACCGCCAGTTCGACCGCCGCCTCGACCTCTTCCGGCATCGGCGGCACGATCGTGTTCAGCGAGTCGGGGCGGTTGAGGGTGATCGTGGCGACGCTCTCGGCGACCCCGTAGAGCAGGGTCTCGAAATCGGGGGCGGCCGCCGGGGCCATCGTCAGCCCGCGGCCGCCTGGTCGGCGAGCGCCATCATCGCCTCGTTCTTGACCCGGCCGGCCGGGATCGATTCGTCGCCCGCGATCAGCTGCGCCAGCGGCTCGCGCTTTTCGGCCCCGGTCGCCAGCCAGAGGATCTGGCGGGCCTCGTCGATCGCCGGGTAGGTGAGGGTCATGCGGCGGTGGCCCTGGTAGGCGGTCTCGGTCAGAGCGACGCGGCGGTCGCCGACCTCAAGCACCGGGTCGCCGGGGACGAGCGAGGCGGTGTGGCCGTCGGGGCCGAGGCCGAGGTGGATCAGGTCGAGCCGCTCCGGCAGTTGCGATTCGTATTCGCGGGCTGCCCCGTCGAGATCGCGCGAGGTGACCGGCATCGGCCGCAGGCAGGACTGGTGGTCGATCGAGAGGCCGAGGACGAAGTGGGTCAGGTTGCGCTCCTCGCTGCCCGGCGAGGCGATCCGCTCGTCGACCTGGAACAGCTCGGTCTCTCCCCAGGGCATGTCGTCGCGATCGCCGAGGATCGCCAGCATCGACCAGGGGGTGCGGCCGCCGCTCATCGCCATCGCGAAGTAGCCTCGCTCGGCGACGGCAGCCCGCCCGGCCTCGGCGATCAGCTCCGCCCCGCGCTGCGCCGCCGCCCGGTCGTCGGCAACGACCTCGAGCTTCAAGACGGCTTCTCGTCGTGGCCGCCGAACTGTTTGCGCATGGCGGAGAGCACCTTGTTGCCGAAGTCGTCGAGGCCACGCGAGGAGAAGCGCTCGAACAGCGCCGTCGTCAGCACCGGCGAGGGCACCCCCTCGTCGATCGCCGCGATCGAGGTCCAGCGGCCCTCGCCGGAGTCGGAGACGCGGCCGGCGAAGTCGGAGAGGTCGGGCGATTCCTGCATCGAGGCGGCGGTCAGGTCGAGCAGCCAGGAGCCGACGACGCTGCCGCGCCGCCAGACCTCGGCCACCTCCGGCAGGTCGAGGTCGTACTGGTAGTACTCGGGGTGGTCGAGCGGCGCGGTCTCGGCGTCGGCCTGGCGCTGGACCTTGCCGGCGTTGGCGTTTTTGAGGATGTTGAGGCCCTCGGCGTAGGCGGCCATCACCCCGTACTCGATCCCGTTGTGGACCATCTTCACGAAGTGGCCTGCCCCGTTCGGCCCACAGTGCAGGTAGCCGTTCTCGGCCGGGCCGGGCTCGCCGCTGCGGCCGGGCGTGCGCTCGGCCGACTCGACCCCAGGGGCGAGGCTGGCGAAGATCGAGTCGAGCCGCTCGACCGCCCCGTCGGGCCCGCCGATCATCAGGCAGTAGCCGCGCTCGAGGCCGAAGACGCCGCCGCTGGTGCCGCAGTCGACGTAGTCGATGCCCTGCTCGCCGACCTTGGCGGCGCGGCGGATGTCATCGCGGTAGTAGGAGTTGCCGCCGTCGATGATCGCGTCGCCGGAGTCGAGCACGGCAGCGACGTCCTCGACCGTCTGCTCGGTGATCTCGCCAGCGGGGACCATCACCCAGACCGAGCGCGGCGCGCTCAGCTTCGAGGCCAGATCCTGCAGCGAGGAGGCCCCGTCGGCGCCCTCGCCGGCCAGCGCCGAGACCGCGTCGGGATTGACGTCGTAGACGACGCAGCGGTGGCCATCGCGCATCAAGCGGCGGGCCATGTTGGCCCCCATTCGGCCGAGACCGACGATTCCTAGCTCCATCACAACCTCCGCTGCTCTTCGCTCCAGGGACTTTGGCTCGCGGACCGCGCCCGCGGCGCCATCCTACGCCCCGTGCTCGGATAGCCTCACGAGTCGATGGCCAAGGAGAAAGCCAAACCCTCCGACGCGGCGGCCGACGTGCTGACGATCTTTGGGATCACCGGCGACCTGGCCAAGAAAATGACCTTCCGGGCGCTCTACCGGCTCGAGGCCCGCGGCAAGCTCGACTGCCGCATCGTCGGCGTCGCGATCGACGACTGGACGATCGAGCAGCTGCGCGATCACGCCCACGAGGCGATCTCCTCGACCGTCCCCGACCACGACGAGGAGGTCTTCGCCCGGCTCGCCGCCCGCATCTCCTACGTCCAGGGCGACTACGCCGACCCCGCCACCTTCGCCAAGGTCGGCAAGGAGGTCGGCGGCGCCAAGCGGCCGGTCTTCTACCTCGAGGTCCCCCCCTCGCTCTTCGCCAAGGTCGTCGGCGGCCTCGGCGACGCCGGCCTGGTCGAGAACGCGCGGGTCGTGATCGAGAAGCCCTTCGGCCACGACCTCGACTCGGCGATGGCGCTCAACGCCGAACTGCACGAGGTGCTGGACGAGGATCAGATCATGCGGATCGATCACTACCTCGGCAAGGAGCCGGTGATGGACATCACCTACATGCGCTTCTCCAACTCGATGCTGGAGCCGGTCTGGAACCGCGAGCACGTCTCCCACGTGCAGATGACCCTGGCCGAGAACTTCGGGGTCGACGACCGCGGCCGCTTCTACGACGCGGTCGGGACCCTGCGCGACGTCGTCCAGAACCACGCCCTGCAGGTGCTGGCCCTGGTCGCGATGGAGCCGCCGACCGGCAACCACCACGACTCCGTCCGCGACAAGAAGCTGGAGCTGTTCAAGGCGGTCCACAGCGTCGACCCCAAGCACTACGTGCGCGGCCAGTACGACGGCTACCTGGACGTCGACGGCGTCGCCGCCGGCTCGACCACCGAGACCTTCGTCGCGCTCGAGCTGGCGATCGACAACTGGCGCTGGAGCGGGGTGCCGTTCTTCGTCCGCGCCGGCAAGAACCTGCCGGTCAAGCAGACCGAGGTCAGGGTCGTCTTCAAGCGGCCGCCACGGCTCGGCGTCGGCCCTCCCGGCCACCGCCCCGACCCGAACCAGATGGTGATCCGGATCGACCCGACGCCGGGGGCGCTGCTGCGCTTCATCGCCAAGAAGGCGGGTGAGGAGGCGTTCGAGCCCGCCGACCTCGAGGTCCTCTTCGAAAAGAACCCGGGCGAAGAGCCCGAGCCCTACGAGCGCCTGCTCGACGACGCGCTCCGCGGCCGCGCCCAGCTCTTCACCCGCGAGGACACGGTCGAGGAGACCTGGCGGATCGTGCAGCCGCTGCTCGACGATCCCGGCCCGGTCCATCCATACGAGCCCGGCACCTGGGGCCCGGACAAGGCCAAGGACCTGACCCGCGGGATCACCGAATGGTCAGAGCCCTGGCGTCCCTGATCCGCCTTTCCTGACGCAATACCGACTCCCGTGCTAGGTTTTGGCCCCCCTTATTAGGGTCGCCTAACCGACCCCCGAGTTCTAGGAGTGACCGCTTCCGCATGATCCCCACCCTTGTAATCGCGCTGCGCGAGGGCGTCGAGGCCTCGCTGATTGTCGGCATCATCGCCGCCTTCCTGGTCAAAGAGGGCAGGCAGGACGCGATGCGCCAGATGTGGGCCGGGGTCGCCGTCGCGATCGCCCTCTGCATCGGCGTCGCCGTGATCCTGCGGACGATCGGGCAGGAGCTTCCCCAGCAGCAGCAGGAGGGGATGGAGACGGTGATCGGCCTGATTGCGGTCTCGGCCGTCACCTACATGATCATCTGGATGCGCCGCCACGCCCGCAGCATCAAAGCGACCCTGGAAGGGAGCGCCGCCAGCGCCCTTGCCACCGGCTCGACGATGGCCCTGGTCGGGATGGCTTTCCTGGCGGTGCTGCGCGAGGGCTTCGAGACCTCAGTCTTCCTGCTCGCCGCCTTCCAGGACGCCAGCGACACCACCGCCGCCGGCATCGGCGCCGTGATCGGGCTGGTCGCCGCGGTCGCGATCGGCGTCGGCATCTACCGCGGCGGCGTCAGCATCAACCTCACCCGCTTCTTCCGCGTCACCGGCCTGATCCTCGTCTTCGTCGCCGCCGGCCTGCTGGCGACCGCGGTCCACACCGCCCACGAGGCAGGCTGGTTCAACGACCTCCAGGGCCAGGCGGTCAACCTCACCTGGCTGGTCCAGCCGGGGACGATCTCCGGCTCGCTGCTGACCGGGATGCTCGGCTTGCAGCCGACGCCGACCGTCAGCGAGACGCTGATCTACCTGCTCTACGCGATCCCGATGGCCGCCTACGTGCTCTGGCCGAGCCAGATCCGCCTCCGCCGCCGGCCGGCGCGGACCCGCGCATCGGCCGCCGAGAACCTGGCGTGAGCCGCCCCTCCCCCTTCTCATGAGCCCGCTGACCCGGCGCCGGCTGCTGGCCTCGGCCGGGGTCGGCGCCGCCGGCATCGGCCTCGGCGCCAGCGGCTACCTGGTCGGCCGCGACACGGCCGAGGCCGACGAGGGCACCGGCTCGGTTCCCTTTTACGGGGAACACCAGGCCGGGATCGACACCCCGGCCCAGGACCGGCTCCACTTCGCCGCCTTCGACCTGGTCGACGGCAGCCGCACCGACCTCCAGGAAATGCTGCGCGAATGGTCGCGGGCGGCGGCGGAAATGACCGCCGGCGAGTTGATCGGCGACGTCAACAACGAGCGGCTGGCACCGCCCGACGACACCGGCGAGACGGTCGGCCTGCTGCCCTCGCGGCTGACCGTGACGATCGGCTTCGGGCCGGGCCTGTTCGAACACCAGAGCCTCGGCCTGGCGGGCCAGCGCCCGGCCGCCCTGCGCACGATCCCATCGCTGCCGGCCGACGAGCTCGACGCCGCCCAGAGTGGCGGCGACATCTGCGTCCAGGCCTGCTCCGATGACCCCCAGGTCGCCTTCCACGCGATCCGCAACCTGGCCCGGATCGGGCGCGGCACGGTGGCGATGCGCTGGTCGCAGCTCGGCTTCGGCCGCACCGCCAGCACCAGCCGCAGCCAGGAGACCCCGCGCAACCTAATGGGCTTCAAAGACGGCACCGCCAACATCCGCGCCGAGGACCTGGAGGCGATGCGCCGCCACGTCTGGCTCGGCGCCGGCGACGGGCCGGCCTGGATGCGAGGCGGCAGCTACATGGTCACCCGCCGCATCCGCATGCTCTTGGAGGTCTGGGACCGCTCGGCGCTCAGCGACCAGGAAGAAACGATCGGCCGCGCCAAGTACAGCGGCGCGCCGCTGGGCGAGAGCGAGGAGTTCGACCCGATCGACCTCGAGGCCGAAAAGAACGGCAAACCGGCGATCCCGGTCGACTCCCACGTGCGGCTGGCCTCAGCCTCGGTCAACGACGGCGAGCGGATCCTGCGCCGTGGCTACTCGTTCACCGACGGGGTCGACCCGCGGCTCGGCGAGCTCGACGCCGGCCTCTTCTTCATCTGCTTCCAGCGCGACCCGGAAAAGCAGTTCGTCGCGATCCAGCGCCGGCTCGGCGCCAACGACGCGCTCAACGAGTACATCAAGCACGTCGGCAGCGCAGTCTTCGCCGTCCCGCCGGGCGCCCGCCAGGGCGGCTACGTCGGCGAAACGCTGCTCGGCTGAGCGCGCCCTCACCTATTCCGACTTTTTAGCTCGGCTTTTGTTAGGGTCCCCTAACTTTTACTCAGGCATGACCGAAAAGGAGCTTCCCTCAGATGACTCGCACCTCCCTCCGCGCCGCGCTGATCGCGCTCGGCATCGGCCTCGTCGCGGTTCTCGCCGCCGGCTGCGGCGCCAGTGAAGACGCCCCCAAGGGCGCGAAGAAGATGGCCTTCAAGCTGACCGACGCGGGCTGCGAGCCCAGCGCAGCGAAGGCGCCGGCCGGCCCGATCAACTTCGAAGTCGAAAACGCGGGAACCTCGAAGGTGACCGAGATGGAGGTCCTCGACGGCGAAACCGTGCTCGGTGAGAAGGAGAACCTGACCGAAGGCCTCTCCGGCAGCTTCGCGCTGACCCTGGAGCAGGGCGAATACACGATCTACTGCCCGGGGGGCGACAACGAACGGGGGACGCTGACCGTCAGCGGCAAGCTCGACTCGAAGGACAGCCCCGAAGTCGAAGCGGCGATAGCTCAGTACCGCGAATACCTGAAGAAGAACACCGACGAGCTGGTCGCCAAGACGACGCCGTTCGTCGCCGCTGTAGTCGCCGGCAACATCGCCGAGGCGAAAGCGCTCTACCCCGCCGCCCGTGTCCCCTACGAGCGGATCGAGCCGGTGGCCGAGTCCTTCGGCGACCTCGACCCGCGGATCGACGCCCGCGAAAACGACGTCCCGCCCTCGAAGTTCGAAGGCTTCCACCGGATCGAGAAAGCGCTCTGGGCCGAAAACACGGCCAAGGGGATGGCGCCGGTCGCCGAACAGCTGCTCGCCGACGTCAAAGAACTGCAGGGCAAAGTCAAGAACGTCAACCTGCAGGCGGTCCAGATCGCCAACGGCGCCAACGAGCTCCTCGGCGAGGTCTCCGCCTCCAAGATCACCGGCGAGGAGGAGCGCTACTCGCACATCGACCTGGTGGACTTCGAGGCCAACGTCGAAGGGGCCCAGGTGGCCTTCGAAGCGGTCGAGCCGCTGCTGGTCAAGAGCGACCCGAAGCTGGCCAAGGAAATCGAAGCGAGCTTCAAGCAGGTCTACGCCTCGCTTGATCCCTACCGCGACGGCGCCGGCTTCGTCTCCTACGAAGAACTGACGCAGGCCGACACACGCAAGCTGGCACGGGAAATCGACACGCTCGCCGAACAGCTTTCGCAGGTTCCGGCGCAGATCGTCGGGGGGTAGTCGGCCGGCAGGTGTCACAGTCGGGAGGGGGCCTGCGGGCGGGCCTAACTGGGTCCGTTCTCGGCCCCCTCCCGCCCGCGCCCCCTGCCGGTCAACGTCCCCGATTAGCGGCGTTGCGCAAGCGAATTGGTTGACGGAAGGCGAACTGCATCAAATTCTCCCTCTGCCAGGTAGAGAATTTGATGCAGTTCGAGGGGGGAGAGACTCATCCGTGTTGGGGCTTAGGGTGGGTGGATGACTCTTGAGACTGGAGAGCGGGCGGATCAGCTGCTGGGGATGCTCGGATTTGAGCATTGGCGGCTTGGGCAGAAGGAGGCCGTCGAAGCTGGGTTGGAGGGGCGCGATTCTTTGATCGTGATGCCCACCGGTGGGGGCAAGAGCCTCTGCTACCAGCTGCCGGGGCTGGCCTCTGAGGATCTGACGATCGTGGTCAGCCCGCTGATCGCCCTGATGCGGGACCAGTGGCAGCGGCTCTCCGGCGCCGGCCACCCGGTGACGATGATCGCCTCGGGGATGAGCGAAGAGGCAACGCGCAACGCGCTGGCCCGGATCCGCGGCGACGCCCGCATCGTCTACTGCTCGCCGGAGCGCTTCGGCTCAAACGTCTTCCTCGAAGCCGTCGCCCAGCGCCGGATCGACCTGATGGCGGTCGACGAGGCCCACTGCGTCTCGGAGTGGGGCCACGACTTCCGCCCCGACTACCTGCGCCTGCCGGAGATCGCCGAGCGGCTCGGCCGGCCGCCGGTGATGGCCTGCACGGCGACGGCGACGAAGGCGGTCGCGGCCGAGATCGCCAGCCGCTTCGGCATGCGCGAGCCGCTCCAGGTCCGCTCCGGCTTCGACCGGCCCAACCTCTCCTTCGACGTCGTCCCACTTGAAGGCACCGGCTCGAAAGCGCGCCGCCAGGCGCTGCTCGAGGCCGGGCTGGCCGACCCGGAGAACCGCCCGGCGATCGTCTACTGCGGCACCCGCCGCGATACCGACGAGGTGGCGACAGCCCTGCGCGAGGCGGGCCTGAAGGCGCTCGCCTACCACGCCGGGATGGAAGCGGAAGAGCGCAGCTCGACCCAGAACCGCTTCATGGGCGGCGAGGCCGAGGTGATCGTCGCCACCAACGCCTTCGGCATGGGGGTCGACAAAGCCGACGTGCGCTCGGTCTGGCACATGACGATCCCGACCAGCGTCGAGGCCTACTACCAGGAGGCCGGGCGCGGCGGGCGCGATGGGCTGCCGGCGCGGGCGGTGCTGCTGGCGATGCGCGCCGACCTTGGCCGCCTGGTCCGCTTCAACGAACAGCGCAGCGGCGACCCCGAGCTGGCGATCGCCCACGAGCGCGGCTGGCTCGCCTACCGGGCGATCAAATCGTTCATCTACTCCGACGGCTGCCGCCGCCGCGCCCTGCTTGACCACTTCGGCGACCGCGAGGCCGGCAAGCCGCTGGCCCGCTGTTGCGACATCTGCGATCCCGAGAGCTGGCTGCCCGACCCGGAGACGATCGCGATCCGGCCCAAGCGCGCCCGCAAGAGCGGGGCTGCCCCCGAGGTCGAGATGTCGCCCGCCGACGAGCCCTTGTTCGAGGCGCTGCGGGCCTGGCGCAAAGAGGCGGCGGCCGGCAAGCCGGCCTTCACGATCGCCCACGACAGCACCCTGCGGGCGGTTGCCGCCTCGCGGCCCGACAACGCCGACAGCCTCGAATCGATCAAAGGCATCGGCCCCAGCTTCATCGCCAAATACGCGCCCGAAGTGCTGGGGATCGTCGCCTCCCCGGGCCTCGACCGCGCCGCCGCCTAGCGCTGGGATAACTGTTGCCTGCCCGCCGGGTTGCGGGTGCCGGGCAGTGCCGTCCAGTAGAAGGGACGACTAATGCCCTTCGTGCGCAAGACGATCGCCCCTGCCCTGGCCGCGATCTGCCTACTGGCCCTGGCCGCCTCCGCCTCGGGTTTCGCCGGCGCCGATCTCACCCCGCGCGGCCACAAAATCTTCTTCGGCATCTCCGACACCGGCGACAGCGCCAACTTCGGCGAATTCTCGACCGCGGTCAGCAAGCACCCCGCGGTGATCGAGAGCTTCCGCACCTGGGGCTCCGACTTCCCCGAGTCGATCCGCCGCTGGCAGACGGCGCGGGCGCGGCCGATGCTCCACATCAGCACCGTCGATCCCCACAGCGGCGGCGAGATCATCACCCCGCGCGGGATTGCCCAGGGCGAAGGCGACGAATACCTGCTCCGCCTCAACAAGCTCTTCTGGGCGAAGAAGATGCGCGCCTACATCCGGCCGCTGGGCGAGCCGAACCGCTGCCTCAACGTCTACGCCGCCTATGACTGCGCCGGCAACCCCCGCGGCGGCGGCCACTCGCCGCGCTGGTACAAACTCGCCTTCCGCCGCATCTACATCCTGCTCCACGGCGGCGGCAAGGCGGCCAAAATCAACGCCCGCCTGGCCGAAGCCGGGCTGCCGCCGCTCTCGGGCGAAGTCAGCGGCCTGCCGGCAGCGCCGGTGGCGATCGTCTGGAGCCCGCTGCCCTCGGGCTCGCCGACCGTGCCCGGCAACCGCCCCCGCCACTTCTACCCCGGGCCGAAGTACGTCGACTGGGCGGGGACCGACTTCTACTCCGGCTACGCCGAATGGAAATCGCTGACCGGGCTCTACAACCGCTTCCAGGGCAAGCCGTTCGTGATCACCGAGTGGGCGGTCGAAAACGGCGACGACCCGGACTTCGTGCGCCAGCTCTTCGCCTGGGTCGAAAAGCACCCGCGGACGAAGATGCTCATCTACTACCAGGACTTCGGCTCGACGAGCGCTTACCGGATACAGAACTTCCCGGCGAGCCTCGGTGTCCTGCGTGATCGCCTCCACTCCCCCGCCTTCCCCGCCTATGCGCCAAACCCGCCGCAGCTGCCACCGCCGCCGCCCGGTGGCGTCGCTGCCGGCGGCCATCACCACCACTAGCCCGCTTCGGCTGCGGCTTTGACTTCGGCTGCGGCTCGGCCGCCGGAGCGATGAAGCGGTTGCCGACCAGCTGCTTGTGCGTGAAGGGCTGCAGCGCGGTGATGCTGGAGTAGCCGGTCAGGTAGAGGCGGCGGCCGTCGGAGATGATCGGCGTGTAGGTGCCCTTGCCGTAGTGGAAGACGCGGCGGCCGGTCCGCATGTCGAAGCCGGTCGTCGTCTTGCCGCTGAACTCGGCGACGTAGACGGTTTCGCCGACGGCCGAGAGCGAGCCGACCACCTGGCCGCCGGCCGAGTGGCTCCAGCGGACGCTGCCGTCCTTGGCATCGAGCGCGTAGATGTTGCCGTCGAAGGAGCCGATGTAGACGGTCGGCGGGCTGCGCGGAGTGCTGGCCACGGTCGGGCCCGAGTAGGCGTAGCCGCCGGTCGAGTAGCTCCAGGCCAGGGTCCCGTCGCTGATGTCGAAGCTGTAGACGCGGCTGTCGTTGTTGCCAGCGTAGACCCGGCCGAAGGCGACCGCCGGGGTCGAGTAGAACTGGCCGGAGGCGCCGAAGCCGGGGCCGAGCGAGCCGCTCTGCCATTTCAGCTTGCCGGTCTTGGCGACGACCGCGTTCATGTAGCCGCCGTAATCGCCGACGTAGAGGACGCCGCCGTAGTAGGCGGGCGCCGACTTGACCGGCCCGCCCAGCGCCGTCGCCCATTTGACGTGGCCGTTGCTGGCGTGGAGCGCGTAGAGGTTGCCGTCCTCGCAGCCGAAGTAGACGACGCCGTCGACCACCACCGGCGAGGACTCGGCCCGCCCCGGCAGCGAGTGTTTCCAGAGGATCTTGCCGGTCTTGGCGTCGAGCTTGATGATGTGGCCGGGGACGAGGTTGACGATGTAGAGGCGGTGTTTGTAATAAGCAGGCGAGGAGGCGTTGAGCCGCCCGATCCGCCGTTCCCACAGCACCTTGCCGGTGTCGGCGTCGAGGGCGAAGGCGAAGCCGCTGTTGTTGACGGCGTAGAGCTTGCCGCCGACGTAGATCGGCGGGAACTCCAGCAGCGGCCGCTCGGTGTAGCGCCAGAGTTTGCGGTAGGGCGGCTTGATCCCCCTTGCCGGCAGGTAGCGGGTGCGGGCCGGGTTGTAGCCGTAGAAGGGCCAGTTGACGGTCTTCTTCGGCTTTGGCTTCGGCGGCTTTTCCGGCTTGAAGGCAGCGTGGGAGTTGTGGACGTCGGGCGGGCGCTTGAGCAGCTCGTAGGCGAGGACGATGCCGCCGAGGGCGACGATCGCCCCGACGATCAAGCCGATCGCCCAGCGCCGGTGCTCGCGCCAGATCCGCTTCGGGTCGCGCAGCAACGGCTTGACCTGCTTCCACCAGCCGCGGGCCTTAGGCCCGCGCTCAGCCATTCGTTGCGGCGGCGCGGCGCTCGGACTCTTTGGCGATCCCGCTCAGCAGCTGCTTGATCGCCTGCTTGACGACGGCGACCACGGCGGGGCCGGCCAGCGGCAGGGTCGGCGTCGTGCGGACCGCGTAGACGACCTTGGTCCCGGCGCCGGAGGGGGTCAGCTCGACGGTGCCGACGTGATCGCGCACGGGGGCGCCGCTGAGCAGCGTGTAGGAGAAGCGGGTCGAGGGCTGGTAGACGAGGACTTCCTCGCGCAGCGCCGGCCCGACCGAGCTCAGCACCCGGATCGCGCCGACCCCGTTCGGAGCCGGATCGCCCTCGCGCTCCAGCACCGACTTGCGCATCGGCGTGATCTCGGCGTAGCGGCGATGGTCGACGAGCACGTCGAAGACGACCTCCGGCGGCGCGGCGACCTCGCGCTCATAAGTGAAGCTGGCCATCGGAGCAGGCTACTGAAGGGTCCAGCGCTGGGGGTCGGTTCCCTCGACCTTGGCGACCTCGCCGAGGATCACCAGGTGGTCGAGGCAGGAGAGGACGATCTGCAGGACCCAGGCGCTGACCGGCGAGTTGACGTTGTCGGGGCCGACGATCTCGGCGACGATCTCGAAGGCCATCTTCTCGCCATCGGCAAGCGCGGCGCGGACTTTGCCGAGCAGCTCGGAGACCTGCCGGCGCGACTCGGCGATCTTCGCCTCGGTGTCGCGGAAGGGGCGGCCGTGGCCGGGCAGGCAGAGGTCAACCTCCAGCGGCTCGACCGTGTCGAGGCTGCGGGAGAATTCGCCGATCGGGTCGGGGCTGTGGCCGTAGTCGAAGAAGAGGACCGTGCGGCCGAGCAGGTGGTCGCCGGAGATCAGCAGCTTCTGCTCGGGCTGGTGCAGGACGACGTGGGACGGCGCGTGGCCGGGCGTCTCGTAGGCCCGCCAGGCGCCGAGGTCGGTCTCCACCTCGACCCCGGCGACGAGCTCGCGATCGGGGGGCACGATCCCGTCGATCCCGGTCTCCTCGTCTTCGCTGCGACGCTCGCGGTAGCGCTCCAGCGCCGCCGCCGGAACGCCGCTCTGGCGCGCAGCCTCGATCCGGTTCTCCAGCGCCGCGGCGGGGTCTTCGGCCATCAGCCGCACGTGCCCCCAGGCCGGGTGCATCCAGAGCTCGCAGCCCGCCTCCTCGACGATCGAGGCCGCCAGCCCATAGTGGTCGGTGTGGGAGTGGGTGCAGACCAGCAGCCGCACGTCGGCGACCCCGAAGCCGACCTGGGCCAGGGCGAGGTCGAGGTGGCGCAGCCGCCCCTTGCCGCCGATCCCGGTATCGAAGAGGACGATGCCGCCGTCGGCGGCGACGGCCCAGGCGTTGCCGTGTGGGACGCCCGGCCAGGGCAGCGCCATCCGCAACCGCCAGACGCCTGGCAGCACGCGTTCGCCACGCGGCGCCTCGGGCTTGAGATCCGCGCTCACGACACCGAATCCTGTCACTCCCCCCGGGCGCCAGGCGTGACAACCGTCACCACCCCCGCCGACGGGCCTAAAAGTGACCTATGGGTTCACTTTTAGGCCCGTCGGCCGCTCGGTTTGGGCTGGGGGGCGTTCGAACTCCTGGATGACGCCCGCGATCGCGAAGCAGAGGGCGCCGGTCAGGGTTCCCCAGTTGGCAATGCCGACCGCGATCTCGTCGCCTTCGGCTCGGACCAGGGAGGCGATGGCGGAGACCATGAAGAGGATCGAGCCGAGCTGGTTGACGGCGACGATCCACCAGCCGCGCTCGCGGGGGCGCCAGCAGGGCAGCCAATTCCCAGAGAGGTTGACCATCGCCAGGTGGCCGGAGACGAGGAAGAGGGCGCAGCCGACCATGTCCGGCGACCAGACCAGGCGGTCCACCTGGGCCGGGGAGAGGCCGCCGATCAACGAGTCGAGCAGGTTGACCCCGAAGACCAGGGTGCCGACGAAGAGGACGAGGGCGCTGAGCGATTCCAGCGGCGAGCCCTCGCGCGTCAACAGCAACGAGAAGTAGCCGCCGGTGGAGAAGAAGACGCCGCCGGCCAAATAGACGCCGGCCACCAGCCGCGGACCGCCGACATCGCCCTGGGCGAACGCCGCCCCGAGCGCGAACAGCGAGCCGCCGACGACAAAGGCGCCGGCGGCGATCGCGTTTGTCTTACGGAGAGACAAACGTCGAGAGGCCGGGGCGCGGAGAGCTAGCTGGTCGCGAGACCGATGGCCAGCAGCGGGAAGGAGAACATGACGCCGAGGTAGCAGCCCATCGCCAGCCCGGTCAGGGCTGTGGCGCTGCGCGATTTCGCCCCGGCGATGAGGCCGACGAGAACGCAGAAGCCAGCGAGGCTGAGGCCGATCCAGAAGACGTCAGGCATAACGGCGGCGACAATACAAGAACGCCGGGTCGGCGGGAGGAATCGGGCGGCTTGCATCAAACCGCACTGGCATGAACGAAACCGGCGGCAAGAACAGCAAGCTGATCCTGGCGGCGATGATCTTCGCGGTCTCGATGACCTTCATCGACCAGACGATCGTCGCGATCGCGATCCCCACCCTGCAGAAGGATCTCTCGCTCTCGGCGACAGGGGTGCAGTGGATCATCAACGGCTACCTGCTCTCGCTCTCGGCGCTGTTCGCCTTCGGCGGCCGCCTCGCCGACATTGCCGGCCATCGCAAGATGGTCGTGCTCGGCGTCATCGTCTTCGCCACCGCCTCCGCCCTCTGCGGCGCGACCCCGACCGGCAGCGCGGCCGAGCCCTGGATCATCACCTTCCGCATCATCCAGGGCGCGGGCGCGGCGATCATGTTCCCCGCCGCCCTGGCGATCGTCCTCGGCGCCTTCCCGGTCCGCGAGCGCGGCCGGGCGCTGGCGATCTTCTTCGCCGTCGCCGGCGGCCTCACCTCGATCGGCCCGATCGCCGGCGGCTACCTGACCGAGTGGACCTGGCGGGCGATCTTCTGGGTCAACATCCCGGTCGCGATCATCGCCCTGATCCTGACTGCGAAAGCGAAGCCGGAGAACACCAAGCACCCGGCCCCGCTCGACTACCGCGGCACCCTGCTGATCTCCGGCGGCATGGGCCTCGCCGTGCTCGGCCTGCAGCAGTCGAGCGTCTGGGGCTGGGGCGGGGCCGCGACCTGGCTCTGCATCGCCGCCGGCCTGGCCCTGATCGGCGCCTTCGTCGTCTTCGAGCTGCGCGTCGCCAACCCGCTGCTGCGCATCCGCATCTTCGAAAACCGCGCCTTCGCGGTCGACAACATCATCCTCTTCCTCTTGATGATCCCGTTCGTGCCGCTGTTCTTCTTCGCCAGCATGTACGCGCAGATCTCGCTCGGCGAAAGCGCCTCCGAAACTGGGCTCTACCTGCTGATCTTCTTCGCCGGCTTCGCCGTCGCCTCGCAGTGGGGCGGCAGGATCCTCGACAAAGTCGGAGCGCGGCCGTCAGTGGTGCTGGGCTGCGCCGTCGCCACGGTCGGCTTCTTCCTCTGGGCCAAGCACCTGCCCGACCTCTCGGTCAGCTCGCAGTGGTACTACATCGTCCTCGCCGGGGCCGGGGTCGGCCTCGTGCTCAGCCCGGCCAACACCGATGCCCTCAACCGCGTGCCGGCCAGCCGTTACGGCGAGGCGACGGGGATCACGCAGACGGTGCGCAACTTCGGCTCCAGCCTCGGCCTCGCCGTGCTCGGCTCGATCATGATCCTCGAGAACAAGTCGAACCTGGAGGCCTCGCTCGGCGCCAAGGGGGTGCCGAAGGCCCAGGCCGACGAAGTCGCGACCTGCGTCAGCCAGGGCGCCGAATCGGTCTGCGAAACGATCGCCCAGAAGGCCGGCAGCAAGGCCAGCGTCCTCTTCTCCACCGTCCCCCACGACTTCGCCCTCGCCAGCCGCACCGTCTTCTACGGGATGGCGGCGGTGATGGCGGTCGCCTTCGTCGTCGCCCTGATCGCGATGCCGGGCGGCAAAGTCGAAGAGCAGGTCGCCGAGCCAGCGGCCGATCCCGCCGTCTGATCCCGGGCGGTAGGTTTGGCGGCGTGAAGCTGCTCGCCTTCAGCGATCTGCACCAGGACTTGGGACAGGCGGCGACGCTGGTCGAGATGTCGGCCGACGCCGACGTCGTGATCGGGGCCGGCGACTTCGCCTCGGTCCACAAGGGCCTAGAGGAGACGATCGCGGCGTTGGCGGCGATCGAGACCCCGACCGTGCTGGTGCCCGGCAACAACGAGACCGAGGACGCCCTGCGCGCCGCCGCAGAGGGCTGGGCCGCGGCCACCGTCCTGCACGGCGAGGGAACGACGATCGACGGGGTCGAGTTCTTCGGCCTCGGCGCCGGGGTGCCGGAGACGCCCTGGGGTTGGAGCTTCGACCTTGACGACGAGACCGCGGCGGCGATGCTCACGCCCTGCCCCGACGGCGCGGTCCTAGTCCTGCACTCGCCCCCGAAGGGCTGCTGCGACAGCGTCGGCGAGGGCCTGCACTTCGGCAGCCCGGCGCTGCTGCGGGCGATTGAGGAGAAGGCGCCCAAGCTCGCGGTCTGCGGCCACATCCACGAGTCCTGGGGCTGCGAGAGCCTGGTCGGGGCGACGCCGGTCCGCAACCTCGGCCCCTCCGGAACCTGGATCGAGGTCTAGGCCGCGTGGAGTCGAGCAGCCCCAAGCGCTCGGGCCTCGTGCTCTCGGCGCTGATCCTGGTCGCCGCCGTCGCCAACCTCAACCTCGCCGTCGCCAACGTCGCCCTGCCCGACATCGGCAAGGCCTTCGACGCTGGCCAGACGACGCTCAACCTGGTCGCCGTCGGCTACTCGCTCGGGCTCGCGACCTCGGTCCTCTACCTCGGCGCGCTCGGCGACCGCTACGGCCGCAAGATGATGCTGATGCTGGGCATGGGGCTCTCGATCCCGGCCTCGCTGCTGGCCGGCTTCGCCCCCTCGATCGGCGTCCTCTTCGTCGCCCGCCTGCTCGGCGGCGTCGCCGCCGGCATGGCCTTCCCGACCACGCTGGCGCTGATCACGGCGCTCTGGTCGGGGCCGGCGCGGACCAAATCGATCGCGCTCTGGTCGGCGCTCGGTGGCGCGATCGCCGCGCTCGGGCCGCTGCTCTCCGGCGGGCTGCTCGAGCACTTCGAATGGGGCTCGGTCTTCTTCATCACCCTGCCGCTTGCCGCCTTGGCGCTGTTCATGGCCTGGCGCTTCGTCCCCGCCCACGTCAACGAGAACACCAAACCGGTCGACAACCCCGGCGGCCTGCTCTCGATCGTGATGATCGCGACCCTGGTGATGGCGATCAGCATCGCCCCGGCGCCGGGCAAAGGGACCCTGGCAATCGGGCTCGGGTTGGTCGCCCTGGCCGCCGCAGGCGCCTTCGTCATCCGCCAGCGCCGCGCCGAGGAGCCGCTCTTCGACCTCAGCGTCGCCAGCCGCCGCATCTTCTGGGTCGCCGCCTGCGCCGGGATCATCGTCTTCGGCTCGCTGATGGGGGCGATGTTCGTCGGCCAGCAGTTCCTCCAGAACGTGCTCGGCTACTCGACCCTCGACTCCGGCCTGGCGATCCTGCCGGCGGCGGTCCTGATGGTGCTGGTCGCGCCACGCTCGGCCAAATTGGTCGAGTCGCGCGGAGCCCGCTTCACCCTGCTGATCGGCTACCTCTTCTGCGACCTCGGCTTCCTCGCGATGCTGCTGCTCTGGAAAGACGGGATCGAATACTGGAAGGTCGGCCTCGGCTACGCCCTGATCGGGATCGGCGTCGGCTTCGCCGGCACCCCCGCCTCGCACTCGCTGACCGGCTCGGTGCCGGTCACCCGCGCCGGCATGGCCTCGGGCACCGCCGACCTCCAGCGCGACCTCGGCGGCGCGATCATGCAGTCGATCCTCGGCGCCCTGCTGACCGCCGGCTACGCGGCCGCCGCCAACGCTGCGATCGCCGCCTCCCCCCATCAGGCCGAGATCACCAACAACGTCCAGGGCGAGCTGACCAAGTCCTTCTCCAGCGCCGCCGACACCGCCACCCAGTACCCCAGGTACACCGAGCAGATCGTCGCCGCCGCCAAGACCTCCTTCCTACAAGGGGACCAGTGGGCCTACACGGCGGGCATCATCGCGATCATCCTCGGCGCCGCCCTCGTCTTCTTCTGCTTCCCGAAGCGCGAGGAGGAGCAGCGCCTGCTGGAGCAGTACCACTCCGAAGACGCCGGGGCCGAAGCGAGCCCCGCCGTGGGCTGAGGCAATGGGCTTCCGCCGCCTCGACGCCGCCGACGCCTTCTGGCGGCCGTCGAACCAGATGTCGGTCCTCAACACCGACCTCGCCAAGCAGCTCGAAGCGAAGTCGATGGGCGCGCGTTTCTGGCGGCTGCAGCCGGGCCAGGCCTCGACCAAGCACCGCCACCGCAAAGAGGAAGAGCTCTATGTCCTGCTCGAGGGGCGCGGGCGGGCGCGGATCGACGACGAGCTGCTGACCCTCGGCCCCCACGACACCCTGCTGATCGAGCCCAGCTCAACCCGCCAGCTCTTCAACGACACCGACGAGGACCAGCTCTGGCTCGTTGTCGGCGCACCGCCGGAACCCGCCAACACGCTGGAGATGACCCCGGAGCTGATCGCCGAGATCTACCCAGACGGGCCGAAGGCGCTGCCACCCGAGCTCGGCGGCTAGCACCAAGCCATCTACCATTCCCCTGTGACCGTCTCCAAAGATCAGGCCGCCGCAATCGCAGAGAGCGTCCGGATTCGACGCTTGCGCGAAGACGCGCAGCGACCGATGAGCGTCAATCTGGCCGAGGGCATCGCTTTGAGCCATACCCTGATGCGGTTTACGGGAGCCGCCCGCAAAGCTTGAGCGAAACGGCCTTCGACGAGTTGTTGCGACGCCTTACGGAGGGCGGTGTCAAGTTCGTAGTAGTGGGTGGGCTCGCAGTTAACGCCTGGGGCGTCGTGCGCGGCACCAAGGACGTCGACGTGGTGGTCGCCTCAGATCCAGACAACCTGGATCGAGTCGCCGAGGTGGCGGTTCAGGCCAATGGCCATATCCAAGCCGGCGAAGCATTCCTCAGCAGCAAGCCCTCGATCGCCCTCAGGCTCGGCGCCGGTGAGCAGGTGGCGATCGAAACCGACCTGGGAAGGCTCGACATTGTTCAGGGCCTGGAGGGAGTTCCGTCCTACGACGAACTTCGCGCGAACGCCACCGAGACCGACGTGCTTGGGGTCACGGTGGCGGTGTGCGCGTTCGAGGACCTCCGAAAAATGAAGCGCGCCGCCGGCCGGACCCG
Source organism: uncultured Conexibacteraceae bacterium (assembly GCA_964401995.1). GTDB lineage: Bacteria > Actinomycetota > Thermoleophilia > Solirubrobacterales > 70-9 > DATCBF01. The sequence goes on from CAYOAP010000015.1 coordinate 40,893, forward strand.
CGACCTTGCCGATCTCGAGGATCTCGACGCCGCTCGCGGCGAGCGATAGCCCATCTAACGCGGCGGAGGGGCGTCTTTGCCCAGCTTCTTGCGCATCTCGCGGGTCTCGGCCCGCAGCTTCTTCGTCCGCTCGTTCATCGCGTCGGCGTCGTAGCGCGGGTCGCCCTTGAGATTGAAGGCGGTGCGGTGGCTGGCGCGGTCGAAGCGCACCGGCACTTCTTCGTCTTCTTCCTTCGGGCGCAGGCCGGCGATCCAGAACTTGTCGCGAACCTTGGCGGTGAAGGAGTCGCCGGCTTCGGAGGTCACCTCGAGCACGTAGTCGAAGTCGCGCAGCTCGTTTGAGGTCAGCTTGCTGCGGTACTCGCAGGAGGTCACGGTCGCCGTTCCCCGCTCTCCGTTCTTCAGCAGACGGCGTTTGGCGAAGAACATGGCCGCATCATCCCACCTCAACGCGCAAGGGCCGCCCGAAGGCGGCCCTTGCCTGGTGCATGGAAACGAACGCGGGAACGGCGGCCGGGTGGGACAACGCCCGGTCTCCCTTTGCTCGCCGGTGCCCGGGGTGGATTCCGCCGGGCGCCCAAACCAGTGCGGCGCCTAGCGGCCCTGCACCTCCAGAGTCCCCTCAAGCATGTGACTCAAAATTAGGACCACCTCCTTTCTCTGGTAATCCGATTGAAGCACACGGCTCAGTCGGGGCCAGAGGCAACGAGGCGGAAGTAGAGGACCGCGGCTGCCAGGGCCGCGATCGGCGCGGTGAAGGTCGAAGCGATCGCGGTGAAGACGATGCGGACCAGGGCGCCGTTGGCGATGCCCGCCCCGATCGCGTTCAGCGCCAGGTTGCCGACGATGGCGATCAGGAAGGCGACGATGAGCACGCCGAAGACAGGCCAGCCGTTGCCGCGAACGAGCTCGCGCGAGCGGCCGAAGGAATCCATCACGCCGTAGCGCTCGATCACGATCACCGGCGCGATCACCGCCCAGATCGTGAGCAGGATCAGGCCAGGGACGATCAGCAGCGCCGTGCCGACGCCGATCCCCAGGCCCGAGAGCAGCCCGGCGCCGATCAGCGGCAGGACGACCGGCATCGCCGAACGGATCAGATCGCCGGCCGACAAGTCCCGACGGCCGTCGTGAACTTCGCGCACGAGGCCGACGACCACGCCCTGATAGAGGGTCCCGATGACGATGCTCACCGCAAACTCCAGCGGCAGCAGCGCCAGGTTCTGGCCAACCAGGCTGTCGACGATCGCCACCACCAGGAAGAGCCAGAAGGCGACCGGCAGCAGGATGCCGACCTCGGCGCCATAGATGGAGAAGACCTCGCTGAGGGTGTCGCCGACTCTGAGCTTCTGGTTCATAAGCCCAAGCTTCGACCGCCCAGGCCACGACCCTGCCGCCTATCGACTACCTTCGATGCAGTGATCTTTGACTTCAAGCACAAGAACGCCGATGGAAAGTGGGAATCGAGCGGGCATCACAAGGGGCTGACCAAAGACGCAGCCTTCGCCTCGCTGGAGGAAAAGAACGGCCCGATGCCCTCGGGCAGATACATGTCCCGGCCGCGCGACGGGCGCAGCAAAAACTGGGATCTGTTCACGCGGCCCTGAGATGACGGGGGCGAGGGCAGGGGTGAGGATGCTGGTGCTTGCCACTTTGGCTCTCACCCTCGGTCCGGCCTCGTCGTCGAGTGCTGCCTTGCTGGTCCCGCCCAGCTTCACGGTGAAGGCGAGCAACGGCTACTCGGTCTTGGTCCTCACCGATCCGGCGCGTGAGGGCAGGCCGGCCTCGGTCGTGCTCTTCGTCAATGGCAAGAACGGCGGCGCCTTTTATTCCGCCCCTGCGACAGTGACCGAAATGTCGATCGACGCCGACCTTGGCGAGCTCGGCGAAATCGCCGTCACCTTCCACCCCACGGGCAAGGCGCGGACCGCGCACTCTGGATGCGGCGGCGACCCGGTCAGATTCGACTCGGGCTACTACGAAGGCGCGATCTCCTTCCACGGCGAGGAGGGGTTCACAACAGCTGAAGCCACCAAGGCGCCGGGCGACCTCGACTTCCTGCTCGGGCTCGTCTGCCCGGGGATGTCGGGCGGCGGGGGGCCGTTCTTCCCAGGGGCGGAGCTGGACATCAACTCGAGCGGATCTCGATTCGGCCCAGACCTGATGGTGATCAAGAACCGCCCGACGGCGCCCACGCATTACGAAGCGAGCATCTCCGAAAAGCACGACGGCATCCTGATCGAGAGGTTTGCCGAATTGATCGCCAAGCCGGGCACGTTCAGGTACGACCCGCGGGTCCGAACCGCGACCGTGCATCCGCCCGCCCCCTTCTCGGGCACGGGGCATTACCGGCGCGCCGCGAACCCGCTCCATCGCTGGACCGGCGACCTCAGCGTCGACATGCCCGGCCGCTCAGACGTGCCGCTGACCGCCAGCGGCCTGCGAGCGAACCTCCGCCACGCCCACTGGGAGTGGCACGCCGAGCCGGAAGACGGTCAGGGGTAGAGGTGCGAACCGCCGTCAGGCCCAAAGCCCGCTGACGGGCACAGCCCAGAGTCGATCCCCGAGCGGGACGGTCTGGGCTCCTGCGTAGATCACAAACCCCGCCCTAAAGCGGCCCTTGCGAGCGTCACGGAGCTTCGCCAGCGGCCTCCAGTCCCGCTCGCGAATCGTGGCCGCGGCCTTCACCTCAATACAGGCGATGTCTCCCGATCGATCCTCTAAGACGACGTCGACCTCATCGTTGTTGTTGCGGTAGTGGTAGAGGTTGGCGTTGGCGTCGGCGTCCGCCCACTCAAGATGCCGCATCACCTCCATCGTCACGAAATTCTCAAGCACCTTGCCCGTCAACTGATCGTCCCCGGCAAGCCGCGTCTCATTGGCGCCCAGCAGATGCGCCAGGAGCCCGCTGTCGACGATGAAGACCTTCGGAGTCGCCGACTCCCGACTGCCGATCGAGGGCCGCCAGGCCGGCACGGTTCGGACCAAGAAGACTGTTTCGAGAAGCGTGGTGTAGCTGCGCACTGTCTTGTGCTCGAGCTGAAGACGCTTGCCGGCCTCTGAGGAGTTGAGCAAGTTCGCTGCCCGGCTGGCCAGGAGGCGCAGGAGCCGCGGCGCCTGGTCGAGTTTCTGCGCATCGCTGATGTCGCGCAGATCTCGATCCAGAGTGGTTTTCAGATAACTCTCAAACCAGCGATCCCGACGCTTCCCCGTGCGCTTGAGCGCCTCGGGGTAACCACCTGCTGCCACGCGGCTGACAAATGCATCCCGCCCTTTCACGGCTCGATGGATCTGGGGTGGAGCTGCGGCGAACAGAGCGTCGACGATGTTGTTGCGCGTGCCCTCGATCTCACTCTGGGAAAGAGGCCAGAGAGTGATGATCTCGATCCGACCTGTTAGAGCGTCGCTTACCTTGCGGTTAGTCAGAACGTTGGCCGAGCCGGTGACCATGAACTGGCCCGGAGTCGGGTCGGCGTCGACAACATCCTTGATCGCGAGCAGAAGATCGGCCCCTCCTCGCTGGATCTCGTCGATCAGCACGGGAAGGCTCAGGCCCGCCACGAAGCCGTCGGGGTCGCCGATTGCCGCATCCCTGGCGGCGCGATTGTCAAGGCTGATGATGGCGGCCTGGTGCTCACTGGTCGCGATCTCCTCGGTGAGCGTGCTCTTCCCCACCTGCCGAGCCCCCATCACGTAGACCACGCGCGTGTCGCTCAGGGCCTCCAAAACGAGGGATCGGCTGTGGCGGGAGTAGGCCGTCGGCACAGGGAGAATGTTAATGCAATTCGGGAAAGCAGATCATGAAATTTGGGAAGGTGATGTATGTAATTTGGGAAAGCAAGGTGTGAAATCTGGGAGACGGAGGGCAAATGCCGGGCAAATGCGCGAATCTGAGACAGTGAGCCGCGATGAGTGAGAGCCCTGCTGACCTCGCATCGTTGGCGCCCGCCAGGGCCGACGCTCAGGCCGAGGCGAGGCAGCTCTCTTCGACGCTGACCTGGCTCTTCGAGGGCGGCGGCTACTTCTACGTGACCCTCGCCGTCGACGCGCTGCTTCTGCTCGCCAGCGTGATCCTCGCCGACCAGGTCAATCCGGACCCCTCCTTCCCACCGGTGCTGCTGGTCAGCCCCCTGACCCTGATCTTGCTGGCGAGCCGCCGGCTCTATGACCCGCACGCGCAGATCAGCCGCCTTGACCGCGTCGTCGCGATCGCGATGTCGACCGCCCTCGCCGCAGTGCTGGTCGCCGGGGCGGTCCAGATCGCCAAGCCCCCGGCCACCGACTCGGACGTGGTCGCGATCCAGCTCGGGTTCGCCACCGCCCTGCTGGTCAGCTGGCGCCTCATCTGGTCGACGCTGCGGGTTACCGCCCGGCGCGCCGGCAAATCCGGACGGCCGACGCTGATCGTCGGCGCGGGCGAAGTCGGCGCGCGGCTCGAGCAGCACCTGCGCCGCTTCCCCAACCTCGGCCTGATCCCGGTCGGCTTCGTCGACGCCGACCCCGTGGCCGAGGACGAGCGACGCCTGCGCCAGGCCCCGGTCCTCGGCGCGCCGGCTGAATTCGACGCGATCGTCGACGAGACCGGGGCCGGCCATGCGATTCTCGCCTTCCAGCACGATCCCGACGTTGGCCTGCGCCGCCTCGTCAGCCGCTGCAAAGAACGGGGGCTCGGGATGGCGATCGTCCCTCGCCTCTTCGACGACGTGACCAACCGGATGGTGCTCGAGCACATCGGCGGCATCCCCCTCTTCGAGCTGCGCCAGACCGACCCCAAGGGGTGGCAGTTCGCGCTGAAGCACGGGATCGACCGCGTCGTCGCCGCCCTGCTCCTGCTGCTGCTCTCGCCACTGCTGCTGACGATCGCGTTGATCCTGCGGCTCGGCTCCGATGGGCCGGCCCTCTTCCGCCAGCGCCGGGTCGGCCGCGACGGGCAGGTCTTCGAGGTGCTCAAGTTCCGCACCATGCGCGAGCCAACCGCGGCGGAGCTGAAGCTCCCTCCGACCGAGGGAGACCTCGCGCCCGGAGGGGTCGAGGGAGAGGATCGCCGCACCCCGATCGGGCGCTTCCTGCGCGCCTGGTCGCTCGACGAGCTGCCCCAGTTCGTCAACGTCCTGCGCGGCGAGATGAGCCTGATCGGCCCCCGCCCGGAGCGTCCCGAGCTGGCTGGCGACTTCGCCGAGCGGATCCACCGCTACGGCGAGCGCCACCGGGTCCGCTCCGGCATCACCGGCTGGGCCCAGGTCAACGCCCTCGGCCCCCGCACCTCCCTCGCCGACAGAGCAGAGTGGGACAACTGGTACATCCAGAACTGGTCCTTCTGGCTCGACCTGAAAATCGCACTGATGACGATCCCAGCGCTGCTGCGACGCTCGGAGTGACGATCAGAAAAACCAAGCGTCGCCGATATGCTCCAAAAATGTGGAATACCGGATGCAGACTGACACTTCGCGCCTAGCCCTCATCGCCATTTTCGCCTTGCCGTGCCTTGCGTCCATCGGTGCCGCGAGCGCATCTGCCAGCCTCCCTCCCTACCAGGGGCTGATGTCATTCCCCACAATTCACGGATTGGGAGACCCCGAGGAATTCTCATGGGAAGTGCAACTGGGAAACGAACAGGAACTCATAGAAACGGGTGAAGAAAAGGTGGAGGTGGTCTACCCCGACCACACCGTCGCCTTAGAGATAATGCCCGGACTCGCACATGACGCAAAAGGGACCGAAGTCCCAACCAGCCTCAAGGTCTCCGGACCCGACGTCATCACGCTCATCGTCCACCACCACGCCGGAAATCCCGCTGCCGCAGAGGCGCCGTTCACGTATCCGATCACGGCCGGGGCGGGATGGACTGGCGGCGGGGGGACCGTCATCGTCGTCGGCCCCAAGGACGAACAGGAAGAACGAGAAGAACGCGAGCAGAAGGAACGGGAAGCGTGGGAAGCCCTGCAGCGATCTGCGGAAGCAGAAGAAGCCAGCAGGCGCTGTGTCGTTCCCGACCTACGGGGAAGGTCCTTACGATCGTCGGCGCGGTCGCTTCGCGACAGCCACTGCAGAATGGGGCAGATCAGCAGGCACAGAGGCTTCACCGCCAAGAACGGCAAGATCGTCAAGCAGAATCCAAAGCCGGGAACTGTCGCCGCTCCCGGCATCACGGTTGCTGTGACGCTGGGCAGGTAAGCCCGGGAGGGGCCAAGGTGCCCCGCTACGGCGGCGAGAGCCAGCCGTCGTCGATGTGGGGGAGCAGGTAGGTGTGGATATCGGCGTTGGTGCCGGGCACGGCATGTCCGTTCTCTATTTCACCGGGGTTATCGAAATGGCCACCGTCCACCTCTATCCGGGTGAGGGGGAACCCTGCCGCCGTCATCGCGTCCGTCTCAGTGCGCACCCCGGCGATCGGGTAGGTCGTGTCCTGCAGGTGGGCGAGGTGGACCACGTTGAACTTCCAGGATGCCGCGGCGAGAGACGCGGACTGGCTGGAGCCCGTGTCCCTGAAGGGAGAGGTGTTCTCGGCGAGGACGCCGGCAAAGGAGTTCGCGTTGTAGAACGCCGTCCGGTAAGCGAGGTCTCCTCCTGAGGAGTACCCGCCGAGGATCACGCGACGCGGGTTGATGTTGAAGTGGGTCTTTATGCTGGCGATCGCCGCCAGCACTTTCGTCTGATCGGCGTTGGGGTCCCAGCAGCTCCCTTCCCGCCCGCCGACGGCGATCGAAATCCAATCCTGGCTTCCTCCCGGATCGACGGTGTAGATGTCGCCGGAGCTCATGCCTCCGCAGCCATGGAGCCAGACGAAGAGGGTGGTGGGCGTGGCATGCGTGCCGTCGTAGGAGTTGGGGACATAGACCCAGTAGTTGCTTTCTGGGTCATTGAGCGTGAAAGGCGTGCCCTTCGTAAATGGGACGGGTTCTTTTGGCACCGACGAAGCGGTGCCGCCCTGCGGCGTCGGCCCCGGCCCATTCGGCGTCGATCCCCCGCCGATGCTGATCGTCCCGACCTTGCGGCAGTTGTCCTTCTCGGAACTCTCGCGCACTTTGCCGGACTTGTCGGCACAGACTCGAGCCGGCAGCGAGCCGGCGGGCAAACCAGATGGGACCTTGACCGCCACTTTCACGGTCCGCGACGCCGAGGGGCCCAGCGGACGGACCTTGAAACGCTTCACCACGCGATCCTTCCCAGAGGCCCGAACGATCAGCGCCGCTGAGGATTTTCCAGCTCCGACCGTGCCTTTGTTGCGCACGACGAACGACCCCTTCAGCTTCCCGCCTGCAACCTTGACCGAGCCGCGCGACACCGTCAGATCGGGGCGCTGACCACCCTGCGCCCCCATGGCCGCCGGCGCCATCGCCGCCAGCAAGATCCCAACCCCAACAACCGCCAGCGCAAATGCTCCGCCATCGAATCTCCGCACGTCGGGCCGACCTTTCTTGGGAGGGAATGCCTGCCCCCACGTTATCGGTCGCACTCTCGAGCGGTTTCCCTTCCCGCGATGTCGAAGCCCTACGTTCCGTCGAGGCGGCCGCCAAGCGCGAGGACAATCCTGCCCCGCCGGGCCTGGATCTTTCCTGCCGGGCCGGCTACCGCCTCGACATAGAACGGATAGGTCCCGGCTTCGCGGAGTGATTCAACAATCTTGCGAAAGAAGCGCACCCGGACCCGTTTGACTTCCCCCGGCGCCAAGTCATAAGAGCCCTTAGCCTCGGTTCGGTATCGCTTCACGCCGTCGCGCCTTCCAACGACCCCCAGGCGCAGCACTCCGCGGCAGCCGCTGGGCTCGCCGCAGGCCACAGCGAGAGTGGTTTCCCCACCCCTTACCGCCGAGGCACGCGGGCCGAGTGCAAGCGTCACTGGGGGGAGCACGTATCTGCCGATCCCGCCCGGCCGAAAGTGCATCTCGATCTCGCTCTCCCCGCCGCAATAGCCGCAGCGTTCAACGCCTGGCCCCTACCCAGAGGCTCCCATCCGGCCCGACCGCCAGCGCCGCGGGCGGGGGCCCAGCAGCCTTTGATCAGGCAGGCCGGCCATGAGACGGCGCCCGAGGTGCTGATCGCCCCCACTTCGTAGCCGACGGCAAACCAAAGCTGACCCCCAGGGCCCGAAACGATCGAGTGGACGCCCTGCTCGGTTGGAACGGCGAACTGCGTGACCTGGCCCTGCAGCGTTATCCGCCCGATCCCGGGTCCCGCGTCCTCGGCGAACCAGAGATTGCCGTCCGGGCCAGCGGTGATGTCACTGATCTTGGCCGGTGGGCCGGGAACGGGAAGCTGAGTGACCTGGCCGGCGGTCGTAATCCGCCCTATCCGACTGGCGCCGCCCTCGGTGAACCAAAGGTTCCCGTCCGGGCCGGCCGCGATGGCGCTGGGGTGGTGACCGGGTGGCAGTGGGAATTCGGTGATCTGCCCATTCGGCGTGATGCGACCGACCTGATTGGCTGCTTCCTCGGTGAACCAGAGATCGCCGTCCGGGCCGGCGGTGATGTCAGTTGGCTGACTCTTGCTCTTCGGCAGCGGAAAGGATGTGATTTCACCGTTGGTCGTGCTGCGGCCGATGGCATTGGCCTCGGTGAACCAGAGGTTGCCGTCCGGGCCGCTGACGATCGATCCGACCGAGCCGGGAACCGGATATTCGGTCACATTGCCCTCCGAGGTCACCTTTCCAATGCCCGGCCCCCCGGTGAACCAGAGGTTGTTATCCGGCCCGGCCGCCATTGACTGGGCAAAGGTTCCTGCCCCAGGGGATAACCGAAAACGAGCATGCCTGTCGCCATCGCGGCATTTAGCAGATAAGCGGCGCCAATGACCGTCATCAGACAAGTAAGCGCAATCCTTTTCACGGTCCATTCCCTCCCAAGCCTCACCGGGTTGTCAGCCATTGGGCCGACCAAGCTGGCATCGGCCCTGGCTATTTGCCCCACAACCCGGCCGATACCCAAATGACGCGCCTGGCGCCGGCCCTGCCAGCTAAACCCTGGCCGCTTCCAGGGGAAGCGCTGCGCCATCCCTCCGGCTTGCCCGAACCTCATCAGGAAGCGCGCCGGCGCGCCGGCTGCGGGATCTGTATGCGATGAAACCCGGACAGCGACGCTCGAGAACCGCCAGATTGCGCAGCCGTCCAAACCGCCGCGCGCTTTCGGGCAGATGTGCGACCTCCTGGTGAAATACGAAAGCCTCGCGGGCGTACTGGAAGCGCCGCCCCGCCCAGTGCAGGCGCAGGCCCAGGTCGATGTCCTCGTACCCCCAGAAGCCGTCGTAGGCGGGGTCGAATCGGAGTTTGCCGAGGCAGCTGCGGTGGAGGGCGAAGTTGCACCCGAAGAGGCAGTCGTAAGGGCGCGGATGATGGTCGAGGTCGACCAGCTCGGACAGTCTGCGGTCGTAGATCTCGCCGTAGTTCGACTTCGAGGCGACCTGAGGAGCGCTTGCCAACAATCCCCGATCTGCCGCGATCGCGTCGGCGTCGAGACCGCCGGCGTCGATGAAGACCCGGTGTCCGATGAAGACAGCCTCAGGGTCATCGCCGATGAGCTGGGCGTAGCGACGAAACGTATCCCGGCTTGGCACGCAATCGGCATCCAGGAAGATCAGGCACTCGTGCCGAGCCCATTCGATTCCCAGGTTGCGAGCGGCGCCGGGCTGAAAGTGGCGGCCCGAGAGCTCGGAGCGGCGGGCCACGCCGAGCGCCTCCCCGGGACGCCCCAGGCGCCGGACCTCCCGCACGAGCGACGGTGCGCTCTCGTTGTCGATCACGAGTAGCTCCCACGGGCCCTCGAGTCGCCGGAGATCCCAGAGGGCCGCACTCAAGGTGCGGCGCAGGACCGGCCACGCTTCATAGGCAGGCACTATCACGCTGACCCCGAGGGGCGAGGAACCGGTAGGCAGACGCGATCGCAGGTTCACCGGGTAAGGGTAATTCGAGCGCTTAAGCGAAGATTGCATCTTTGAGGAGCTCGTTTCTGAGCTCGCCGAGCTTGCCGTCTTTGTTGCTCGCCTTGCAGACCTTCTCGAGCGAGGGGGCAATCCGCGCCTCGATCGCCCAGCGAGCGGCCCCTTTGAGGATCCGGGCTGAGTCGGTTGGGGCAAGGATGATGCGTTTCCTTTCCAAGCCGAGATGCCCCGCGGAGGTCTGGCGGAGAACATGCCGGACGCCTTCGAGTAGATCCTTCGACTCCGCGAAGCTGGAAATCACGACCAGGTCTGGGTCAAGCGTCAGAGTAGGCCCGACCAGCGCCTGCCCGATCAGCCGCCCCGAGCGATCCATGACGTGCTCCAGCAGGGCATCGCCGTCGCCCATCGCAAGACGCGCTTCGAGATCGCGAATGCGGCCGTTGTAGCCACCCTCCAATTTCTCATATAGCTGCTCGACGATGCTGCGGCCGGAGGCGTAGTGATCCAGGGTTTCTCGGTAGAGGCAGTCCCACTTGGGGAATGCTTTGTCGCGTTTGAGCTGTTTGAGCTTCCTCAGGCCCTTGATGACCGTCGCTTTCTCCGCATCTGGAAGAGTGACATCAACCGGGATCTGGCCCAACTCACCCGCGAAGCCATGACTGCCGCGCTGCACCGACCTACGTAGCGGCGGCCCCGGCGCGAACATCAGTGCGCCGCCAACGCCACCCGCGATCGTCACGCTGAGGGTCACGCGCGACCCAGCGATCATCTCCTGAATCTCGGCCAAGCCCGGGTACTCCTCCTCGCCTGGGTACTTCGCGTGATCTTCCAAGGTCGAGTGGGCGAGCGCCATCAGATCGGCGTCGGCGTCGTTCACCACATAGACGGGAATGTCTGCCTTCAGACCCGCAGCGACCATCGCCTCCTTCACCAACTCCGACAAAGGCGTGTCGAACCCCTCCCACTTACCGTGATAGGAACGTATGTGTGGATCGCCCTTGCCACCGTTCGCCTTCCGATCGATGCGGCCAGGCCAGGCGACGCCCACCGCTACGATCGGCGCGTGGTCTCCTCCGGTACAGCTTCGAAGCTGTCCGGCAAGAGCCTGCTTGAACTCCTCGGGACCGTCCTGGCGCTTGCCTTTCGGGGACTCAACATAGAGCTGCTCGACCTCTTCCACGAGCAGTCTGCCGTCGGGTCCCGCCAAGGCCGAACGCAATTCCTCTCGACCGACAGACAGAGCCAGTACCGCACCACAGGCAGGCCCGAGTTGCCATTCGCCGCCGGCTTCGCTGGGCACGGCCCCCTCGCATGGCGCGATCCAGCCGCTATTGCCAAGAGTCTCGACCAACTGATCACGAGTCTTGGGGCGCCAAGCGGGGTGGGTCGGTCCGTAGCGCAGAGCGTCGATCGCCTTGCGCTTCAGCGGCGCAGTACTGCCCCTTAGCTTCTTTGACGTACCCATCGAAGCGGTGATCCTAAACGAAAACGTATTAGCCGTAGCTACACATTAGTTCCAGGTGTTCCGCCCGGCCGTGCAAAGAACGGATAAATGCGCGTAGAGGATGACCGAAATTGCATTGTGTTCATCGACCTGTGTTAGAGTATGTGGATCGCAGGATCCTCGGATCCACCGCGTACACCACGCGGCAGATAACCAGAGCTCGAGACCGTCTGGGTCTTCATCGGCCAGGCGGTCTTGCGCTGTTCAAACGTCTGTGGTAGGTTCGAACCCTGGTTGTCTGCCGAGGTGGTGTCCACAGATTTTGGCTGGGGACAGTCTCGATCGTGGTTCCACCGGGCGTTTGTTTGTTTCACCCCACCCGGCGGTGCCGAGTGTTGTTGGTCCCGTCGGGTGGGGACAACACAAATCGCACTGAAAGGAATCACTGTGAATTCAGCAACGACGCTGCCCCATGCCGTGATGTCGGCTCGCGAGTACACGCGCGAGTTCCTGTTCACCTCGGAGGCCGTGACCGGCGGCCACCCGGACAAGGTGTGCGACTACATCTCAGATAGCTACCTCGACGCGGCGATGGCGGAGGACCCGGACAGCCGTGTCGCGATCGAGACGTTCGCGCTCGCCAACCGCATCATCGTCGGTGGCGAGATCCGCACGAAAGCGGACATCGACGGAGAGAAGCTCGTCCGCAACGCCCTCCGTGAACTCGGTTACGACGGCTTCGACCCCGACTTCGCGGCCGACACCGTCGAGGTCGAGATCGCGGTCGGCGAGCAGTCCGGCGACATCGCCCAGGGAGTCGATGCGGCCGCCGAGGTACGCGAGAAGGGCTCAACCGACGACATCGACCACGAAGGGGCCGGCGACCAGGGCATGATGGTTGGCTACGCAAGCGACGAGACACCGCAGTTGATGCCGATGCCGGTCTTGCTGGCCCACCAGCTGGCCGACCGGCTCACGGCGGTGCGTGAGGAAGGCATCCTGCCTTACCTGCGCCCCGACGGCAAGACCCAGGTGACGATGCGCTATGTCTACGACAAGCCGGTGGAAATCGCCGCGCTGCTGATCTCGGCCCACCACGCAAAGGGGGTTGACCGCGACCGTAGGCTCCGTCCCGATCTCATCGAGCATGTGATCAAGCCAATCCTCCCCGTCGACATGTACAACGCCGACCAGCTCTTCGAGGCGCTGCTGGTCAACCCGACGGGCAAGTTCGAGATCGGCGGGCCGGTTGCAGACGCCGGCCTCACCGGCCGCAAGATCATCGTCGACACCTACGGCGGCATGGCCCGCCACGGCGGCGGCGCCTTCTCGGGCAAGGACCCCTCGAAGGTCGACCGCTCCGGCGCCTACGCGGCCCGCTGGGTGGCGAAGAATATCGTCGCCGCCGGCCTGGCCTCGCGCTGCGAAATCCAGGTCGCCTACGCGATAGGGGTCGCCAAGCCGGTCTCGCTGATGGTCGAGACATTCGGGACGGCGAAGATCGACCCGGACCGCATCGCCGAGCTCGTCGATGAGCATTTCGACCTCAGGCCGCTCGCCTTCCGTCGCGAGCTCGACCTCCACCGCCCCATCTACCGCAAGACGGCGGCGGGCGGGCACTTCGGTCGCGAAGACCCGGACTTCACCTGGGAGCGCACCGACAAGGCGGAGGCGCTGCGCCGGGCAGCTCAGATGGACGCCGCCGCCACGGCCATCGGCCAGGTCGAGTAGGCACAACGACAACCGAGGGGACGGGTCCGCCGTCAGGACTCGTCCCCCCGATCGATCGGAGAACCCATGAGCTACTACGTCACCACCCCGATCTACTACGTCAACGCCGAGCCCCACCTCGGCCACGCCTACTCGACGATGGCCGCCGACGTGCTCGCCCGCCACATGCGCCAGC
>CAYOAP010000016.1:0-51604 GCA_964401995.1 uncultured Conexibacteraceae bacterium
CCTCCACAGCCTTCGGGCCGGCGAGTCCGCCCCATCCCGACGCCACCCACGCGACGAGCGGCCACAGCAGACGCAAGAGCCGCGGATCCCCTCGCCAAAGATTGGCTGCAGGCTCGGGAGCAGAAGCTGGGACGCTCAACCCTGGGAGTAGCTGTCGAGATGCTCAACCTTGGGGTGCGGCAGCTGAGACGCTTCGACCGCGGGTGGCGTCGGTGCGGGGGTGGACTCCGCCGCGCGGAGTCTGCTGAGGGCGAGGCCGCAACCCTGCAGCGCGCTTTCGTCCCAGCGCCCGAAGCAGATCGCAGCGCAAGGAGGGTACCCCCGCGGCGGCGTCAGGCCCCGCGGCCAGGGCGCCCCTGGCTATCGTCCCTCCCCATGAACCACCTCCGCAAGCCAACCCCCGGCCGCCTGTTCGTCTGGGTCAAATGGCTCTCCTGGCTAGAGCTAGGAATCTTCTCGGCCCTGATCCTCTTCTGGCTGTTACCCGGATTCGAATCAGAGACGATGTTGTTTGGCTGGGCACACGGTCTTGGTTTTGTCGCCCTCTGCATCGTGATCTGGATCGCCGCCGTCAGGCGTGAGGCGCCTTACACCCTGCTTGCCGCAACCCTGACCCCGGTCGGGCCGGTTGGCAGTGTGATCGGGATCGAGTTGATCGAACGCAAGGGGTGGGGAATCGCCCACCCTCCAAATGCCGCAAATAATCCGCACTGACCGCTACGTAAAACTTGACCCCGGTGGTTTCGCGGTGGTATAGGTAGAAGGGACTGTTCCCTTGAGCAGTCCCGCTCAGGGGGATGGCTGCGTCGGCATCCCTCCCTGGCTACCGACGCGCAGGTGCAGTGAGGGTCGCGCGGACCCCCCTGCCTCCCGCGGCCCCGCTGCACCCCTTGCCGTTCTTAGGAACTGCCTTTCAGGTTCCTGAGAACGGTCTGCAGAATGCCGCCGTTCTGGAAGTAGGCAACCTCGTTCGGCGTGTCGAGCCTGACCGTCGCCTCGAACTCGACCGGATCGGCCCCATCGCGCGTCGCAGTCACGCTCACCGCCTTGGCTTCGCCGTTTTTCAGCTCCCCGACCGTGATCGTCTCCTCGCCGCTGAGGCCGAGCGAGGAAATCGTCTCGTCCTGCGGGAACTGCAGAGGCAGCACGCCCATCCCGATCAGGTTGGAGCGGTGGATGCGCTCGAAGCTCTCGGCGATGACCGCGCGGACGCCAAGCAGCTTGGTTCCCTTCGCCGCCCAATCGCGGGAAGAACCGGACCCGTACTCCTTGCCGGCCAACACCACCAGTGGTACTCCTTCGTTTTCATATAAAACAGCGGCGTCGTAAATCGTCGTCTCTTCACCGTCAGGGAAATGACGGGTGAATCCGCCCGACTTCTCCACCAGCAAATTGCGCAGCCGGATGTTGGCGAAGGTGCCACGGATCATCACCTCGTGGTTTCCACGCCGCGAGCCGTAGGAGTTGAAGTCGCGGGGCTCCACACCCTGTTCAACCAGCCACCTTCCAGCCGGGCTTTCTTTCTTGATTGCTCCGGCAGGCGAAATGTGGTCAGTGGTGATCGAGTCGCCGAGCAGGGCCAACACCCTCGCGTCGGCGATCGGCGCCACTCCCGGCGGCTCGGCCGGCATCCCCTCGAAGAAGGAGGGGCGGCGCACGTAGGTGGAGTCGGGCCAGGTGTAGCGGTCACCGTCCGGGATCTCGACCGCGTTCCAGGCCTCATCGCCCTCGAAGACCCCGCCGTAGTTGCGGGTGAACATCTCCGACTGGATCGAGCGGCCGACCAGCTCCTTGATCTCCTCCGAGCTGGGCCAGATGTCGCGCAGGTAGACCGGCTCGCCGTCGGAGCCCTCGCCGAGCGGCTCCGTCAAAAGGTCGAGGTCCATCCTCCCGGCCAGCGCGTAGGCGACGACCAGCGGCGGGCTGGCGAGGTAGTTGGCCTTGACGTCCTGGTTGATCCGGCCCTCGAAGTTGCGGTTTCCCGAGAGCACAGCGCAGACCGCCAGGTCCTTCTCCTCGATCGCGGCCGAGATCTCGGCCGGCAGCGGCCCTGAGTTGCCGATGCAGGTCGTGCAGCCGTAGCCGACCAGGTTGAACTGCAGCTGGTCGAGGTACGGGGTCAGGCCGGCCTTCTCCAGATAGTCGGTGACGACGGTTGAGCCCGGCGCCAGAGACGTCTTCACCCACGGCTTGCGGGCCAGGCCCCGTTCGATCGCGTTGCGGGCCAACAGGCCGGCGCCGATCATCACGCTCGGGTTGGAGGTGTTGGTGCAGCTGGTGATCGCGGCGATCACGACGCGGCCGTGGTCGAGCGTCACCGTGGCGCCGTCCTCCAGGGTGACCTCGATCTCGTCGCCGCTGCCGTGCTCGATCGTCGCCGCTGGCGCGCCGCTGATCGCCGGCCGCGGCTTGCCGCGCTCGTCGTCGTGATCCTCGGCCGGCGGGTCCGAGGCCGGGAAGGACTCTTCGATCGCCTCGTCGCGGCCGTTGCCCATCTGGCTCGCCGCCTCGGGGTCGAATTCCTCCATCGCCCCGAGGAAGGCCTCCTTGGCCTCGGAGAGCGGCACCCGGTCCTGCGGGCGCTTGGGGCCGGCGATGCTCGGCACGACCTCGCCCAGGTCCAGCTCCAGCGTGTCGGAGAAGACGGGCTCGGGCGAGTCGGGCTCATGAAACATGCCCTGCTCGCGGGCGTAGGCGTCGACCAGCTCGATCGTCTCGGTCGGCCGGCCGGTCAGCTCCAGGTAGCGCAGGGTCTCGGCATCGACCGGGAAGATCGCGCAGGTCGAGCCGAACTCCGGCGACATGTTGCCGATCGTCGCCCGGTCGGCGAGGCCCAGGGTCGAGAGCCCGGGCCCGTAGAACTCGACGAACTTGGAGACGACGCCGCGCTCGCGCAGCATCTCGGTCACGGTCAGGACCAGGTCAGTGGCGGTCGCTCCCTCCGGCAACCTGCCGTCAAGCCGGAAGCCGACCACCTGCGGCAGCAACATCGAGATCGGCTGGCCCAGCATCGCCGCCTCGGCCTCGATCCCGCCGACGCCCCAGCCGAGCACGCCGAGGCCGTTGACCATCGTCGTGTGCGAATCGGTGCCGACCAGGGTGTCGGGATAGGCCCGCAGGGTCCCATCGGCCTCGCGGCTGTAGACGACCTGGGAGATGTACTCGAGGTTGACCTGGTGGCAGATCCCGGTCGCCGGCGGCACGACGCTGAAGTTGTCAAACGAGCGCTGTCCCCACTTGAGGAACGAGTAGCGCTCCTGGTTGCGCTCGAACTCGCGCTCGGCGTTGACGGCGAAGGCGCGGGCGTTGCCGAAGGCGTCGACCTGGACCGAGTGGTCGATCACGAGGTCGACGTCGACGAGCGGGTTGATCGCGGTCGGGTCGCCGCCGATCTCCTCCATCGCGTCGCGCATCGCCGCCAGGTCGACGACGGCCGGGACCCCGGTGAAGTCCTGCATCAGGACCCGGGCGGGCTGGAAGGGGATCTCAATGCTGGGCGCGGCCTTCGCGTCCCAGCGGGCGATCGCCTCGATGTCGGCCGCGCTGACCGAGCGGCCGTCCTCGAGCCGCAGCACGTTCTCCAGCAGCACCTTGACCGAGTAAGGCAGCCTGGCGACGTCGAAGCGCTCCTGCAGGGCATCGAGGCGGAAGACCTCGTAGTTGCGCCCGCCCACCGCGAGGGTCGAACGGGCGCCGAAAGAGTCAGTGCTCATCAGGATCCTTCCAAGTCGTTGTCTACCTCTTGTCCAGCGAGTGGCCGTCGGCGATCGCGCCGGCGGCCTTCTGCCCGGCGGAGCCGCTCTGAGCCCGCACGGACATGCTCGGGCTGGCCAAGCCGAAGTGCGCCAGCGCCCGCTGCTGCAGCGGGGCCACGGCCAGCTCGACCTTGTCGTGCTCGATCGCCTTGATCACGGCTGCGCTCACCTGCTCGGGAGTGGCGGTGCCCAATCCAGGAGGCGGCTTTGCGCCGGCGTCGGCGAACATCCCCGCCTCGCGGATGAAACCGGGTGAGACGAGGGAGACGCCCACCCCTTTGGGCCCGAGATCGGCCCGCAGGCCGAGGGCGAAGCCGCGGAGGCCGAACTTGGTCGCGTTGTAGATCGAGCTGAGCGGGCTGGCGGCCTTGCCGGCAAGCGAGGCGACGAAGACGAGCTGGCCGCCGTCGCCGTCGACCATCGCCGGGAAGAGCGCCCGCGCCAGCAGCATCGGCACCTCAAGGTTGACGCGCAGGGCGCGGCTGACCTGCTCCGGGGTGAAGTCGGTGAGCCAGCCGGCGCCCGGCAGGCCGGCGTTGGCGACGAGGATGTCAACCGCCCCGGCTTCCACGGCGAGCTTCTCGGCTGCGCCCGGCTCGGCCAGATCGGCCGGCAACACCCGGTGCCCGTCGCCCGGCAGCTCGGCGGCGAGCGCCTCCAGCGCCTCGGCCTTGCGGGCGCTGAGGATGACCTTCGCCCCCTTCCCGGCTAACGCCTGGGCGATCGCCCGCCCGAGGCCGCCTGTGGCGCCTGTGAGCAGTGCTGTGCGGCCGGCAAGTTCCATCCCAAAGCCCAAGCTAGCAGCCAGGCTGCCGACACAGGAATTCGGGTTCCAAGTCCGAAAGGCAAGTAAATGTTTGTTTTGTGTGAGCAGCCGGCCGGTAGATCGTCTACACTGCCGCCGTTCCATACAACCGAAACGCCGAATTCCGTCCGCTCAGGTGCGCGACGGGAACGGGGGAACCACGTTTTCGGGGCTAACTCGCCTAGTTCAGGCGGGGGCGCAGGCTCCTTTCGCGCCAGCCCGACAGCTAACCCCGTAGGCCGACAAAGGAGATCGGTTTGCTTTCGAACAGGCATAAGCTCAAAGCGGGGTTAGCGGCCACAGCGTCGCTCGCCGTCCTCGCCTTCGCGGTCCCCGCCACCGCATCGGCAGCCGCCGGCTGTGGCGGAGGTGGCCTCACCCCGGCCACAACAGACATCTGCACCCCGACGGCTAACGCCCGTCTCTTGCCGAACGGGATGGTCATTCCTCCCGCCAGCGCGCCACCCCAGGTCAAAGCGGTGATCGCGGCAGCCAACAAGATCCGCACCAAGCCCTATATCTGGGGCGGAGGCCATGCCCAGTGGTGGGACCGCGGCTATGACTGCTCCGGCTCCGTCAGCTACGCCCTCCATGGCGGCGGCTTCCTTGAAAGCCCGCTTCCCTCAGGCCCGATGGAGAAGTGGGGACTCGCCGGCGAAGGCCGCTGGATCACCATCTACGCCAACGCTGGCCACGCCTACGCCGTAATCGCCGGCATCCGCTGGGACACCTCCGGCGACGCCAGCGGCACCGGCCCGCGCTGGCATACCGAACTGCGCGACAACGTTGGCTACATCGCCCGCCACCCGGCCGGCTACTAGCCACGTAGGTTCCACCCGTTTCGATGTGCCACCCCGGCCAACTGGCCGGGGTGGGTTTGTCCTTGCTTTCCTGGGCAGCTCGGATAACGTCGTGGGGTAGCCACTCCACCACCCGACATCCGCTTGGCCGGGCTCACCAAGCGTTACGGCGAGGTGGTTGCGGTTGCCGGAATTGACCTGGAGATCGAGCCCGGCGAGTTCTTCACCTTCCTCGGACCCTCCGGATCGGGCAAGACTACGACCCTGCGGATGATCGCCGGCTTCGAGGATCCGAGCGAGGGCACGATCGAACTTGCCGGTGAGGACGTCAACGGCATCCCGCCCTTCGACCGCGCCGTCAACACCGTCTTCCAGGACTACGCGCTGTTCCCGCACATGACCGTCGGCGACAACGTCGCCTACGGCCTGCGCGTCGCCCGCGTGCCCAAGGCCGAGCGGGCGCGGCGACGCGACGAGGCGCTGGAGATGGTGCGCCTGCCCGGCTACGCCGATCGCAAGCCCGGCGAGCTCTCCGGCGGCCAGCGCCAGCGCGTCGCTCTCGCCCGGGCGATCGTCAACCGGCCCAAAGTGCTGCTGCTCGACGAGCCCCTCGGGGCCCTCGACCTGAAGCTGCGCGAGCAGATGCAGACGGAGCTGAAGTCGATCCAGGGCGAGGTCGGCATCACCTTCGTCTACGTCACCCACGACCAGGACGAGGCGCTGACGATGAGCGACAGGATCGCCGTCTTCAGCGACGGCCTGATCCAGCAGGTGAGCCCGCCGGTCGAGCTCTACGAGCGCCCGGCAAACGAGTTTGTCGCCGGCTTCGTCGGCGTCTCCAACCTGCTCGAGCGCGACGGGGAGCGCTTCACGATCCGGCCGGAGAAGATCCAGCTGGTCGATGCCGCGGCGGCGCCAAACGGGCTGCACACCGAGCGCGGCCGGATCACCGATGTCGCCTACGTCGGGATGGTGACCCGCTACACGGTCGCCCTCGACGCCGGCGGAGAGCTTCAGGTCGTGCGGCAGAACCAGGACAGCACCTCGATCGACGCTGCTTCTGAGCGGGGCAAGGAAACGCTGGTGGGCTGGCGACCCGAGCACACATTCGCCATCCAGGGGAACAAAACAACCGAGGAGGGATCACCGTGAGTAGAGAGCATGCTCATCCAGCTCGAACCGCGTGGCTCGTCGTCGCAGGACTGGTGGCATTCATGCTCCTGCTCGCCGGCTGTGGATCGAGTGACAGCGGCAGCAGCACCAGCAGCAATGAATTGCAGAAGCTGGGCAAAGGAGAGGGCCAGGTCAACCTGATCTCCTGGGCCGGCTACGTCGAACCGGAATGGACGAAGCCGTTCGAAAAGGAATCGGGCTGCAAGGTCAACGACAAGGTCGCCGGCACCTCCGACGAAATGGTCCAGCTGATGCGGACCGGCCAGTACGACGGGGTCTCGGCCTCCGGCAACGCGACAGCCCGCCTGGTCGACGGCGGCGACGTCTCGCCGGTCAACGTCAGCCTCGTGCCCAACTACAAGACGATTTTCAGCGACCTCAAGAACCAGCCCTACAACACGTTCGAAGGCGTCCACTACGGCATCCCCCACGGCCGCGGGGCGAACCTGCTGATGTGGAACCCGGAAAACGTCAAGCCCGCCCCGGACTCCTGGGACGTGATCCTCGATCCAAAGAAGGCGGCCAAGTACTCGGGCAAGATCAGCGCCTACGACGACCCGATCTACATCGCCGACGCCGCCGTCTACCTCAAGTACCACCAGCCCGACCTGAAGATCGAAAGCCCCTACGAGCTGAACGAAGAACAGTTCGAAGCGGCGGTCACGCTGCTCGAAGAACAGCGTCCCTACGTCGGCGAATACTGGTCTGACGCGGCCAAGCAGATCTCGGCCTTCGCCGGGGGCGACTCCGAGGTCGGCACCACCTGGCAGTACCAGTACTTCGCGCTGAAGGGCGAAGGCAAGCCGGTCGCAGCCAGCCCGGCCAGCCAGGGCTTCCTGCCCAAGGAGGGCGCGACGGGATGGTCGGACACTTGGATGATCAGCTCCAAGGCCCAGCATCCCAACTGCATGTACATGTGGATGAACTACATCGTCTCGCCGAAAGCGAACGCCGAAGTGGCTGAATACTTCGGCGAGGCGCCGGCCCAGAGCCTGGCCTGCGCGCAGACCGTGGACAAGGAATTCTGCAGCAAATACCACGCTGAAGAACCGGAGTTCTGGAAGCGCGTCTACTACTGGGAGACCCCGCTCGCCGACTGCGGCAACGGATCCTCCGACTGCAAGGACTACAACGACTGGGTCAAAGCCTGGACGTCGATTAAAGGTTGAGTCGCAGGCTGGCCAGCTTCTTCCACGGGCGCCCCCGCCTACAGGTGGGGGCGCTGCTGGCTGGCCCGATGGGCTGGCTGGCGATCGGCTACCTCGGCTCGCTGGCGGTGCTGCTGATCGCCGCCTTCTGGAGCGTCGACCCGCTCAGCGGCGAGATCGTCCACAACCTAGGGCTCGAAAACTTCGAAACCCTCGTCAACGAACCCGTCTACCGCCACATCATCCAGCGCACGGTCGTGGTCGCGGCGCTGGTCACCGTCACCGACGCCGTGCTCGCCTTCCCGATCGCCTTCTACATGGCCAAGGTCGCGACACGCAGAGGCAAGGCGATCCTCGTCGTCGCCGTGCTGCTGCCGCTCTGGTCGAGCTACCTGGTCAAGGTCTACGCCTGGCGGACGATGCTCTCGGCCGGCGGCGTCATCAACTGGGCGCTGGCCCCGCTTGGCCTGCACGGCCCGGGCTTCGGGGTGACAGCGGTCTGGCTGGTGATGAGCTACCTCTGGCTGCCCTACATGGTGCTGCCGATCTACGCCGGGCTGGAGCGCATCCCAAACTCGCTGATCAGCGCCTCCGAGGACCTCGGCGCCTCGCCCTTCACCACCTTCCGCCGGGTGATCCTGCCGCTCTCGTTCCCGGCCGTGGTCGCCGGCTCGATCTTCACCTTCGCCCTCACGCTCGGCGACTACATCACTCCCAAATTGGTCTCCAACGACCAGTTCATCGGCAACGTGATCTCCACCAACATCTCCAGCGACCTGCCTTTCGCCTCGGCCCTGGCGCTGGTCCCGATCGTCGTCATGGTCGCCTACCTACTGGTCGCCCGCAAGCTGGGCGCCTTCGAGCACGTCTAGCGATGCGACTCTCAAAGCGCTCAACCAGGCTGCTGCGGATCGGGATCGGGATCGGCCTTGCCTTCATCTACATCCCGCTGATCGTGGTCGGGATCTACGCCTTCAACGCCAGCGCGATCCTCGAATGGCCGCCGCCCGGGCTGACCCTCGACTGGTTCCCGAAGGCGATCGAAAACGAAGCCGCCCGCGAAGCCTTCGTCACCTCAATCAAGGCGGGCCTGGCGGCCACCGCGATCGCGATCGTGCTCGGCACCCTCGCCTCGCTGGCCGTGGCGCGCTACCGCTTCTTCGGCCGCGAGACGATCTCCTTTCTCGTCATCCTCCCGATCGCCCTGCCCGGGATCGTCACCGGCGTCGCCTTCAGCAACACCTTCACCCAGGTGCTGGGGATCGACCTCAGCCTCTTCACCGTGATCGTCGGCCATGCGACCTTCTGCATCGTCGTCGTCTACAACAACGTCGTCGCCCGCCTGCGGCGTATCTCGGGCTCGTTCGAGGAGGCCTCGGCCGACCTTGGCGCCCACACCTGGCAGACCTTCCGCTGGGTCACCCTGCCGAGCCTGCAGACCGCCCTCGTCGCCGGCGGCCTGCTCGCCTTCGCCCTCTCCTTCGACGAGATCATCGTCACCAACTTCACAATTGGCGCCGGCGAACAGACCCTGCCGATCTGGATCTTCTCCAATCTCTTCCGCCCCAACCAGCTGCCGCTGGTCAACGTCGTCGCCGTGATCGTGATCGTGATCTCGATCATCCCCGTCTACTTCGCCCATCGCTTGACCCGCGAGGAGGATGGGCCAGTGGCGGGCAAAGGAGGGCGCGGAGGCTCCCGGGGGAAAAGGATCGAAGCCGAGGCAACGGCTGTCCCCTGAGCCCTGCAGGGCTAGACCTTGGCTGAGTGGCGCTATCCCGGGATCGCGTCAGGCGTAAAGGCAAGCTCGCTTGAGACCAGGTCGGCTATGTCAGTGCTGATCAGGGTCCAGTTGCTGCGGCGCGCCGCAGCCACGTAGGCGGCGTCGTAGATCGTCAGGTCGTGCTTGGTGGCGATCTTGGCTGCCTCAGCGATCAGGTTGGCGTCGACTGGCTGGAGGCGGTCTCCGCAGGCGAGCTCTATGCCTTCTGCGGCAGCCTGGGCGGTCTCTGCCTTGCCGGTGCGCCTGGTCACGGCGTTGGCCACCTCGTAAAGGGTCAGGTCGAGCGCCGCCAGCGATGCGTCAGGGGAGGTCACAAGCTCCCGTGCAGCCACATGGAAACGGTCGTCGCGGTCGAGCGCCGCCACCCAGACGCTTGCGTCGATCAGCAGCACGAGCGAGCGCCTAGTGCGACCGGCGGTCGCTGCGGATCAGTCCCGCAGCATCACCGCCAAAGTTGCCGGTGGCCAGATCCATCAGCCGCACAACCTCGTCCCGGCGATGATGCTCATCCGTCGCAAGCTCGCGCTCAGCCAGACGCCGCAGAAACCCGCTGCGCGTCTCCCGTTCGGCCCGAGCATGCAAATCGATCCGCTCCAAGAGCGCATCGGGAATAGAGATCATCACCTTGGCCACAGGGTGAGTATATACGGTATTGCCAGACACAAGAGAAGTGCTCATGGCAAAGATCCTCCGCTAATCGGCCTCACGTGTGGGCACGCGAATGTGACAAATCTGAGATATCGGCCATGTCAAAGTGAGACGTCGGGCCTAGACGATCGTCATCTGGCGAAAGGCCCAGGCCGGCTCGGGAGCAAGCGCGGCGGCGGCGCGGCCCTCAAGCTCAAGCAGCGCCTGCTTGCGCGGCAGCCCACCGCCGTAGCCGGTGAGGGCGCCATCGGCAGCAACAACTCGGTGGCAAGGCACGATGATCGGCACCGGAGTCCGCCCAACCGCCGAGCCCACCTCCCTGGCGTCACCGGGCCGCCCGATCCGGCTAGCGACCTCGCCGTAGCTCGTGGTCGCGCCATAGGGGATCTCCAGCAGCTGCTGCCAGACGCTGCGCTGAAAGGCCGTGCCGTGGAGATCAAGCTCCAGCTCAAAGCACTGGCGCTCGCCGGCGAAGTACTCCTGCAGCTGCCCAACTGCCTCCCCGAGCCGCTCCGGCTGCTGATCAGACTCCCTCAGGTTCCGAGCCTGGCCAGGAAAGAAGAGGCCGCGGAGGCCGGCGGGGCCGACGACAATCGTCAGCGGACCGATTGGGCTCTTATAGACAGCCCAAGAGAGCCTGGAATCACTCATGCCCATAGTTAGACAACGCCCTCAGACCCCTAAGCGTGAGGATCTCCCCCAACCGCGAAGGCCGTTGCCCTCCCGGGGCCAAATCCCTAGAGGGGGATGTTGCCGTGCTTGCGCTTAGGCTGCTCAACCCGCTTGCTCTGCAGCATCCGCAGCGCCTTGATCAGCTTCGGCCGCGTCTCGCGCGGCTCGATCACGTCGTCGATGTAGCCGCGCTCAGCCGCCGAGTAGGGATTGGCGAAGTGGGCTTTGTAGTCGTCGATCAGCTTCTGGCGCCGCTCGTCCGGGGTCGGCGAGGTGGCGATGTCTTTGCGGTAGATGATGTTGACCGCGCCCTCGGGGCCCATCACCGCGACCTCGGCGGTCGGCCAGGCGACGTTGAAGTCGGCCAGCATGTGCTTCGAGTTCATCACGTCGTAGGCGCCGCCGTAGGCCTTACGGGTGACGACTGTGAGCTTCGGCACCGTCGCCTCGGTGAAGGCGTAGAGGAGCTTGGCGCCGTGGCGGATGATCCCGTTCCACTCCTGGTCGGTGCCGGGCAGGAAGCCGGGCACGTCGGTGAAGGTGAGGATCGGGACGTTGTA
Source organism: uncultured Conexibacteraceae bacterium (assembly GCA_964401995.1). Taxonomy (GTDB): domain Bacteria; phylum Actinomycetota; class Thermoleophilia; order Solirubrobacterales; family 70-9; genus DATCBF01. The sequence continues at coordinate 11,345 of CAYOAP010000016.1, forward strand.
GGCATCGCAGGTGCGGACGAAGCGCGCCGCCTTCTCCGAGGCCTCGATGTCGAGCACCCCGGCCAGGTAGGCGGGCTGGTTGCCGACGATCCCAACCGGGAAGCCGTCGAGCCGCGAGAAGCCGCAGACGATGTTCTTGGCGAAGTGCTCATGGACCTCGAAGAACTCCTCGTCGTCGACGATGCGGGAGATCACGTCGCGCATGTCGTAGGGCTTCGACGGGTCGTCGGGGACCAGCGTGTCGAGCTCGACGTCTTCGCGCTCGGGGTCGTCGCTGGGCTCGAAGCGCGGCGGCGCCTCGAGGTTGTTCGAAGGCAGGAAGCTGAGCAGGTAGCGGGCGTCCTCGAGGCAGCTCTCCTCGTCCTCGGCGGCGAAGTGGGCGACGCCGGACTTGGAGTTGTGGCTCATCGCCCCGCCCAGCTCCTCGAACTCGACTTCCTCGCCGGTCACGGTCTTGATCACTTCCGGGCCGGTGATGAACATGTGCGAGGTCTCTTTGACCATGAAGATGAAGTCGGTCATCGCCGGCGAGTAGACGGCCCCGCCCGCGCAAGGGCCCATGATCAGGCTGATCTGCGGGATCACGCCGGAGCATTTGACGTTGCGGACGAAAACATCGCCGTAGGCGCCGAGCGAGACGACGCCCTCCTGGATGCGGGCGCCGCCGGAGTCGTTGATGCCGATCACCGGCGCCCCGACTTGGGCGGCGAGGTCCATCACCTTGCACATCTTCTCCGCCATCACCTCGCCGAGGCTGCCGCCGAAGACGGTGAAGTCCTGGGAGAAGACGAAGACGGTGCGGCCGTCGATCGTGCCGTGGCCGGTGACGACCGCGTCGCCCCAGGGCCGTTTCTTCTGCATCTCGAAGTCGTAGGTGCGGTGGCGGACGAAGGTGTCGAGCTCCTCGAAGGAGCCCGGGTCGAGCAGCTTCTCGACCCGCTCGCGGGCGGTCATCTTGCCCTTGGAGTGCTGCTTCTCGACCGCCTCCTCCGAAGCGGAGTTGATCGCCTGGTCGCGAAGCTCGCGCAGGTAGGAGAGCTTCTCCTCGTGGGTGATCGGGTTCTTCTCGCGCACTGGGCGCGGAAGTCTATGACGAGCGGCTCAGGTGCTGCCGAATGGCTGCTTCTGGGGCTCGGCCAGATGATCGAGAAGCCGCTCCAGATCGGCGACCTCGAGCCCCGACTCCTCGGGCGCCCGGATCTCGACCCGCGTGCCAAAGCCCTTCTCGGCCATCGTCACGTCGACTCCGTCGACGGTCGCGATCAGCGCCGCCAGCTCCGGCTCAGACTTCATCAGGGTTCGCGCCGCCTCGATCATTGAGGCCCGTTTCAACCGCCGCCGGATAGTTCCTGCCCCCATTTTCGACTGGACGCAAGCGTTCAAGGGGGAGAGAGCTACGCGCTGCCGACCTTTACCCCAACAGAGTGGGGTCAAAGTCGGATACGCGCAGCAGGCAGGCCTGGGCGCTGGCTCGACGCCAGCATGGGGTAGTGGCGCGGCGGCAGCTACTGGCGCTCGGGTTCAATGCGCGTGAGGTCGAGCATCGCCTAGCCCGGGGACGGCTGCACCCGGTGATGCGTGGGGTCTACGCAGTCGGGTGGCCACGGCTCACCTCAGAGCGGCGCTGGATGGCAGCTGTGCTGGCCTGCGGGAACGGCGCCGCATTGAGCCACCGAAGCGCGGCGGCGCTCTGGGGAATCGGAACCGAGGAGCGACGAGTTGTCGACATCAGCGTCACTCGCCGGTGCGAACTGAGGCGGCCGGGATTGCGCATTCGGGGACGCCCGACGCTCGCCGGAGAGGAGATCGTTTCGCGGGATGGCATTCCGGTCACAAGCCCGGTCCAGACCCTGGTCGATATCGCGACGGATCTCACGCCGCTAGCAGTGGAGCGAGCCGTCAACGAGGCAGATAAGCATGGGCTGACCGATCCCGAGACCTTGCGTGGCGCCCTCAGGGACCATGCCGGCGAACCTGGGGCACCCCTTCTGCGCCACCTCTTGGACAAGCGCACCTTCCGCCTGTCCGATTCGGACCTGGAGATTTTCTTCCGCCCAATCGCAGCTGCGGCGAAGCTCCCACCTCCGCTGAGCAAACAAACCATCAACGGCTTCGAGGTCGACTTCTTTTGGCCCGACCTAGGGCTGATCGTAGAGACGGACGGCCTCCGTTATCACCGCACACCCGCTTCGCAGGCACGGGATGCGCGGCGTGACCGCGCCCATGTCCTCGCCGGGATGACGCCGCTGCGTTTCACCCACTACGAGATCAAATACGAGGCCGCCCAAATCCGAGCTGAGCTGGAGAGCGCCGCGAGGTTGCTCAAGAGCGCATCCGACATTGACCACACCTGAAATGGGTCAATGTCGGATGCGCTCCCTCGGAAGGACCTAGAAGAACGCGCCGCCCTTGTATTCGCCGAAGACGTCGCGCATCGCGCCGCAGACCTCGCCGATCGAGGCGTTGGCGGCGAGCGCGGCGCGGATCGGGTGCAGGAGGTTGCCCTCGCCGCGGGCGACGTCGCGCAGGGCGTCGAGCTTGGCCGTGACCTCGTTCTGGTCGCGAGCCTGCTTGAAGGCCTTGAGCCGGGTCAGCTGGCGCTGCTCGGCCTCGGGGTCGACCTTGAGGATGTCGACGTCGTCGATCTGATCGGTGACGTATTTGTTGACCCCGACGATGATGTCCTGGCCCGACTTGTAGCGCTCGTGGTAGCTCATCGCCGACTCCTCGATCTCGCGCTGCATGAACTCCAGCGCCTCGACCGAGCCGCCGATCTCTTCGACCTTCTCCATCAGCTCCCATGAGCGCAGCTCGATCTCGTCGGTCAGCGACTCGACGAAGTAGGAGCCGGCGAAGGGATCGACGGTGTCGGCGACGCCGGACTCGTGGGCGAGCACCTGCTGGGTGCGCAGGGCGATCCGGGCCGAGCGCTCGGTCGGCAGCGCCAGCGCCTCGTCGAAGCCGTTGGTGTGCAGCGACTGGGTGCCGCCGCAGACGGCGGCGAAGCCCTGCAGGGCGACGCGGATGATGTTGACCTCGGGCTGCTGGGCCTGCAGGGTGACGCCACCGGTCTGGGTGTGGAAGCGGATCTTCATCGAGTTCGGGTTTTTGGCCCCGAAGCGCTCCTCGACGATTTTCGCCCACATCCGCCGCACCGCCCGGAACTTGGCGATCTCCTGGAAGACGTTGTTGTGGCAGTTGAAGAAGAAGGCGAGGCGGGGGGCGAAGGAGTCGATCTCAAGGCCGCGCTCAAGCGCAGCTTCGACGTAGGCGATCGCGTTGGAGAGGGTGAAGGCGACCTCCTGCACAGCCGAGCAGCCCTTCTCGCGGATGTGGTAGCCAGAGATCGAGATCGTGTTCCATTTCGGCACCTTGAGCTGGCAGTACTCGAAGATGTCGGTCGTCAGCCGCATCGTCGGCGCCGGCGGGTAGATGTAGTTGCCGCGCGCCATGTACTCCTTGAGCACATCGTTCTGGACGGTGCCGCGCAATTTCTCCGAGGGCACGCCCTGTTCCTCGCCGACCAGCTCGTAGAGCAGCAGCAGGATCGCGGCGGGGGCGTTGATCGTCATCGAGGTCGAGACGCTGTCGAGCGGGATCTGGTCGAAGCAGATCCGCATGTCCTCGATCGTGTCGATCGGGACCCCGGTGCGGCCGACCTCGCCGTTGCAGAGCGGGTCGTCGGAGTCGCGGCCGAGCTGGGTCGGCAGGTCGAAGGCCATCGAGAGGCCGGTCGAGCCATGCTCGATCAGGTAGCGGTAGCGCTCGTTGGTGTCCTCGGGCGAGGCGAAGCCGGCGTACTGGCGCATCGTCCAGAGCCGGTCGCGGTACATGCCGTCGTGGATGCCGCGGGTGAAGGGCGGCTCGCCGGGCTCGCCGAGGCGCTCGCGCAGGTTGGGAGCGACGTCGTCCTCGGTGTAGAGGCGGTCGATCTCGATCCCGGAGTCAGTGAAGATCCGCTCGTCGTCGGGACCCACCTGCGGCGCGATCGTGCGGGCGGTGTCGTCGACCAGCGGTTTGTCGCTCTCAGCTGCCATCGGCGGGGAGGATATTGGCAGCGGGCCAGATTAGGCCGCGGCTAGCTGCGAGCGCTGCCAATCGAGCAGGTCAGCAAGGGACTCGGGCAGCGGGATCTCCGGCTTCCAGCCAATCGCCGATCGCAGCCGCTCAGGGCTGCCGTAGACGACCGAGGGATCGACCGGGCGCTGAAGCGAGGGGTCCCGTTGGAACGAAACGGGAAGCGGCGTCGCCTTCGCCAGCTCGTCGAGGATCGCTCCGAGCCTCAGCGCCCGCCCCGAGCAGAGGTTGTAGACGCCGGCAAGCCCCGCCTGGGAAACCTCGACGAAGGCCCTCGCCGCATCGCGCACGTCGGTGAAATCTCGGGCCGCGCTGGGATTGCCGATCGTCAGCTCGGCGGTCTCAGCGCCAGCCAGCTCGGCGGCAGCGATCTGGCGGGCAAAGCCAGCGGCGGCAAAGGCCGGCGACTGCCCCGGCCCGAACATGTTGAAGGCGCGGATCACAGCGATCCGCATCCCCCGCTGATCGGCGAACCGCTCGCAGATGGCCTCCATCGCCGCCTTGCTCTCGCCGTAAGGCGTGACCGGCGAGAGCGCGGCATCCTCGGCGAAGGGAAGGCGGCCCTGGCTGGGCTCGCCGTAGACCTCGGCCGAGGAGACGCAGAGGACGTGGGCCGATGGCGCCAGGCCGGCGACTGCCTCAAGCAGGTTCCCGACCCCGGCCGCGTTGACCTCAAGGGCCTCCTTGCCCCGCTCCCAGCTTGCCGCGACTGAGGCGGCGCCCGCCATGTTGGCGACGAGGTCTGGCCTGGCTGACTCAACGCAGGCGGCAACCGAGGCCGGATCGAGCAGGTCGCACTTGGCGCCCAGGCTGCCGCTGCGATCTGCCGCGACGACTTCGAGCCCGGCGGCGTCCGCCGCGTTGCAGACGTGGCGTCCGACAAAGCCGCCGGCGCCGACTACAAGCAGGCGCGGGCTAGTCGGAGGCGCCGACAAGGCGCTCGACGCCGGACTGCTCGATCGTGCGGCGCAGGCCGTCGAGCAGCTCGACCTCCGGCGCCCAGCCGAGCAGGTCGCGGGCGCGGGTGATGTCGGGCTGGCGCACCTGCGGATCGTCGGTGGGCAGCGGCTCGTAGACGATCTCCGAGCGCGACTCGGTCACCTCGACCACGGCCTTGGCCAGTTCCAGCAGGGTGAACTCGTTCGGGTTGCCGATGTTGACCGGCGAGTGGGCGTCGGACTCGGCGAGGGCGACGATCCCGCGCACGAGGTCGTCGACGTAACAGAAGCTGCGGGTCTGGCTGCCGTCGCCGAAGACGGTGATCGGCCGGTCCTGCAGCGCCTGGCGCAGGAAGGTCGGGATCGCCCGCCCGTCGTGCGGCCGCATCCGCGGGCCGTAGGTGTTGAAGATGCGGACGATCGCCGTGTCGAGGCCCTGCTGGCGGTGGTAAGCCATGGTCAGCGCCTCGGCGTAGCGCTTCGCCTCGTCGTAGACGCCGCGCGGGCCGATCGGGTTGACGTGGCCCCAGTAGTCCTCCGTCTGCGGGTGGACCTGGGGGTCGCCATAGACCTCCGAGGTCGAGGCGATCAGGAAGCGGGCGCGCTTGAACTTGGCGACGCCGAGCATGTGGTGGGTGCCGTGCGAGCCGACCTTGAGCGTGTGCAGCGGCAGCCGCAGGTAGTCGATCGGGCTGGCTGGGGAGGCGAGGTGGTAGACGAAGTCGACCTCCCCCTCGATCTCGACGTGCTCGGTGATGTCGACGTTGCGAAACTCGAAGGCGGGGTCGCGGATGTGCTCGATGTTCTGCAGCGAGCCCGTCTCCAGATTGTCGAGGCAGATCACCCTGTGGCCCTGGCCAAGCAGGTGCTCGCTGAGATGGGAGCCGAGGAAGCCGGCGCCGCCGGAAACTACGCAGGTGCTCATTGGGCGCTGATGCTACTGGCAAGCCTCCGGCCTGGCTTTGGAGGCCAGCGCATTGCCGCTGGCCTCCTTTGCGCAGCTGCCTTTAATGGCAACGCGTATGCCGGCGACGCTGGTGGATGTAGCCGTCGCTCTTAACGCGGTTTTCGAGGATGAAGACGCAGTAGCCACCGTCACGGAGGATGATGTCGGCGGCACAGTCGACCCTCGTCGTCGCGATCCGAGCGCAGTGGCCAACCTTCCAAGTCGTGCAGGACGGGCCCCTGTCTTCACACGCTTCCCGCGTCCAGAGCTTGGTCACCCGCCGCGCCTGGCCAAATGGCAGGTAGTAGTACGCCTCAGCAGTCGCGCTGAGCAGCAGCATTCCGACGAGACACAACAAAGCAACCTTGATCTTCACGGCTCTCCCCTTTTGGACTGGTACGAGAACACTAATAAGTCTTTGCTCCTGACGTCAACAGCGTTTTTTTGAGATTTCCGCTGCGGTGGGCATCCTTCCGCTGTTCCGCGAATAGTTTTTGACGCAATTTCCGATTTTTCCACCCAGCTACTCGTCCAGGAGGGGGGAGAGCCCATCCCCGTCCTGACTTTCCATTGGCATGTTTGAACGACAGAGCTAAAGCGCTACGGAGGGTCTGCGCGGTTTGAGTGTGAAGCAGGGGGCAAGCGATGCAGCACGCAAGCGGGTGGCGGTCGAAGTGATGGCTCAGCACGAAGGCGCCTTGCGCCACACGGCGCGGCGCTACTCGCTCTGCGAGGCCGATGCCGACGACGCCTACCAGCGAGCGCTGGAGATCCTCCTGACCAAGGCGCCGAGCGACGACCTGCGCGAGCTGATCCGCTGGACGAAGACGGTGGTCAAACACGAGGCCCTCTCGGTCCGGCGCAGCCGCGAGCGTCATCTCAGCAACCCGGCGCCCAAAGCGGTCGAGCAGGACTGGGTCGCGCTGATCCCAGCGGTCGGCAGCGACCCAGCCGAGCGGGTCGAGCGGCGCGAGGCGATCGCTCGCAGCCGCGAGGCCCTGCAGTCGCTGAAGCCGCAGGAGCTGCGGGCCCTGACCCTGCTGGCCGAGGGCTACACCTACGTCGAGATCAGCGAGATGACGGGCTACAGCAGCACCAAAATCAACCGCTGCCTGGCCGAGGGGCGGGAGCGCTTTCGCCGCACGCTGGCAAGCAGCGACAGCGGTGACCGCTGCGAGCAGATGCGGCCGTTGCTGTCTGCTTTCTGCGATGGCGAGACCAGCGCCAATGAGGGACGAGCGCTGCGCGAGCACCTCCGTGCCTGTGCGGGCTGTCGCTCGACGCTGCGCGCCTACCGGGCGGCGCCCGGCGCAGCGGCGGCGCTGGCGCCGGCATTGCCCGCCACGCGCTCGCTGCTCGAACGGGCACACGATGCGCTCGCCGGCCTCCATGCGCGCCTTCCCGGCCAGGGCGGCAGCGCAGCCGACTCGGCGATCTCCCAGGCAGCGGCGGCGGGAGGGAGCCGCGGAGCGGGCATGGCGGCGTTGGCCAAGGTGCTGGCGATATGCGTCGGGACCGCAGGGGGCGCGGTGGCTTGCGTGGCAACCGGAGTCGTTCCCACTCCAGGCGGCCTCGGGGCGGATCACCTCAAGCGGCCGACACTGGAGAAACCCTCGGCGCGGATCGTCGACGAGCTGACGGACAGCGACACTGCTGTGCCCTATGAGCCGGCCCCGGTCGAGCCATCCCCGCCTGCGAAAGAGCCGCCACCCAAGGCCGCTCCGCCCGCTGCGCCAAGCCCTGACCCCGCCCCCGTGGCAACCGGCGCGGTCGAATACACGCCGGAAGCAGCGCCCGCTGCCTCACCATCCCCAGCCCCATCGGCGAACTCGTCGAGCGGCAGCGCTGCTGGGGAGTTCGGGCCATGAGCCGCCTTAGGGCAGCAGCGAGCCTGGCGATCACCCTGATCGCGATCCTGCCCGGCCAAGGCACAGCAGCAATGGGCTTCCAGGCGAGATCGATGACCATCGGGGCACCGCGCCAGCCCGAATTCCTCCAGGTCATGGACGGAGAAGAAAGCTGGCACCCCGACAACGACTTCCGCCTCGACTGGACGAACCCGCCGCCCAGCCTGCCCGCGCTCAAGGCCGTTCACTTGCAGATCTGGAACGGGGCCAACACCGTGGTCGTGCCCAACACCACGATCGAACCGGTGGTGAGCACGATCCAGCACATCAGGGTGCCGGATATCCCCGGCGTCTACACGGCCGAAGTCTGGCTGGAAGACACGGTCGGCAGCCAAGGGGCGCCGGTCGAGGCGAAACTGCGCTTCGACAATGTGCGACCGGGCTCGGTCGAACCGCTTTCCCCACCTGGCTGGATCGGCCGCACCGCCCTCCCCTACGTTGCGCGCCTGGGCCAACCAGCCGGTCCCTTGCCACTGTCGGGGATCCGGGGCTACGCAATCTCGGTTGACTCAAGCCCGACAGGCAATCCCTGCGCAGCCAGCGACCGCTGCACCGATACCGAGACCGATCTGAAGGCTGGCCCCGAGGCGAATTCGATTCCCCTGGGCGGGCTCCACGATGGCGTGAGCTATCTCCATGCCGTCGCGGTCTCGAATTCGGGGCTGAAGTCCGCCGTCGTCGGCAACGCCGTCATCCAGGTCGACACAACAGACCCGGTCACGACTCTGTCCGGAGCTCCCAACACCTGGACCAACCACGCGGTGACGCTGGTTGCGAGCGCGGCCGACGCGGCGTCTGGGATGCAGCCTGCCGGCGGCAGCGGCCCCTTCACGGCGATCCGCATCGACAATGCCGCGCCGACGATTGCCGTGGGCAACACGGTCAGCGCGGCCGTGATCGATGAAGGGACTCACACAGTTGCCTACTACGCGCGGGACGCGGCCGGCAACCTCAACGACGGCGGCGCCGGCAACGGAGTGGCGAACCGGCCGCCTACGACAACCACCGTCAGGATCGACCGCGGCGCGCCAGCCGCCTCCTTCCTCAACTCCCAGAGTCCGGCGAACCCGGAGCGGATCGAGGCGCGACTGTCCGATGCCCTTTCCGGGCCCGACCCCATGAAGGGACGGATCGCGGTCCGGCGCAGCGGCTCAGGAGAACAGTTCGAGCCGCTGCCGACCGAGTTCTCAAACGGCAGCCTGCTGGCCGACTGGGACTCCGATGCCTATCCCCAAGGCGAATATGAATTCCGCGCCACCGGATACGACAGGGCGGGCAACTCGGTGACGACAAACCGCCGCGCCAACGGAACCAGCATGACCCTCCCCAACCCGCTGAAGATCCCGACCGTGATCGAGAGCGGCTTCGGAGGGAGGGTGCTGATCTGGCACCACTGCGAACGCGACAGCGGGCGGCGCCACTGCCGGCGACAGGTGGTCAGAGGATTCGATCGGCGCCCGCGACTGCGGTTGGTCCCCTACGGCAAGGGCCTCCTCTTCAGCGGGCGCCTGAGCGGCAGCCCTGCGCTGGCAGGGATGCCGATTGAGGTAAGCGAGCGCTTCAACGCCGGGGCCGCCGAGCCCGAACGGGTGACAACAGTTCGGACCGGCGCCTCCGGGACCTTCGTCGCCCGCCTCGCCCCCGGGCCGAGCCGCCAGGTCTCCGCCACCTTCCTGGGGACGCGGACGCTGACCCGCTCGAGCGGCGATCCGATCCGACTCGGGGTCCGCAGCGGCGTGCGAATGCGGTCTTCAGCGGCCGTGGCGGCGATCGGAGGGCGGCCGGTCATCTTCAGTGGCCGAATCGAAGCCGGCGACGCATCGATTCCAGCCGATGGCAAGTCGATTCAGCTCCAGTTCCGCCTCCCCGGCCTCCCCTGGAGCGAGTTCCGCACGATCGAGACCGATGCGGGCGGGCGCTTCCGCTACGCCTACCGCTTCAGCGACGACGACAGCCGCGGCGCGCGCTTCGAGTTCCGCGCCTTCGCGCCGGCCCAGAGCGGCTGGCCCTATGAGCCCGCCGCCTCGCGCCCGGTCGCGGTTCGTGGGCGCTGAGCGCCAACGGCCCCGCAACGACCGACCGCCCCGGGGTGCGGGGCGGTCGGGTGAAGCGGGTGTGGCGCTGTCTAGCGGAGAGCTGAGATCTGCTCGGTGACGGTGCCGAGCTGATCGGTAACCGTGCCAACCAGATCCTGGGCGCGGTTCGTCTGCTCGTCGATCGCCTTGCGGACGCGGTTCTCGACCTCGTTGCGGTTGCGCTTCAGCGTCGTCTCGACGGTGCGCTGACGTTTGCGGGCCTCACGCTCGACGCGAGTCCGGGTCTTTTTCGCCTCAGTTGTCGCCTTGCGACGGGCGGTGGTGCCACGACGCTCGGTGCGCTTGAGGGTCTTGCGGAGCTGGGTCCGGTAGGCCTTGATCTGTTTCTCGGCGCCGGTGCGGTTCGTCCAGGGGTCGACCAGCTCGGAGAGGCGGTCGGTCACACCGAGGACGACGCCGACGGGGAAGTCGACCGCGGTCTCAGCGACAACCTGGACCTGGTTCTTCTCAGCGGCGGTGCTGGTGGAAGTTGTTTTGGCCTTGCTGGCCGTGCTTTTGCTGGTTTTGGGTTTGCTGCTGCTGGTTGCTGCCATTTGAATGTCAACCCTTTCGCTGGGTATCGGGATTTGGGGGGTGGGGGCGCTTCGAAGAGGTTTGCTCGCCTCAGAAGCGTGCGAGTGTAGCGAACGTACGTTCTTTACGAACACATGTTCTAAACCCAGCCCCCGCCAGTGGTTACAGGCCGGTTACCAAGGATCCGGGGCTAGGCAGTCGCGCTTGCCTGCTGCCCAGCTATGGCGATAGCTAAACCGTCATCGCCCGCGGCGGCGGCGATCGGGTAGCGGGCATCGAGGCCGAGGTCGGCCTCGCTGAGCGCCAGATCGCCGAAAGCCACCACCCCACCCGCCTCGCGGACGATCAGCTGGGCGGCGGCGGCGTCGACCGAGCGGCAGGACCGCAGGCTGATCATCCCGTCGAAGCGCCCGGCGGCGACGTAAGAGGTCGTGATCGCGATCGAGCCGACCACTCGCAGCCGGTAGACCTTGCCGGCCAATGCCTCGAGGGCGGGCAGCGTCCACTCGGGCTCAGCCGACTCGACGCCGAGGATCTCCAGCTTGAGGCCGTCGGGGCCGACTTTGATCGGCTTGCCGCCGAGAGTCGCCCCCCCGCCCCGGGCAGCGGCGAACTCCTCGCCGGCGCCGAAGTCATAGACGTAGCCGAACTCGACGTCGGCCATCGAGGGGCCAGAGGCGACGGCGATGCTGAGGCTGTGGGAGGGGATCGTGCGGCGGGCGTTGAGCGAGCCGTCGATCGGGTCGATCACGACCCGGACCGGACCGCCCGCGCCAAAGCTGACCTCGCCGCGCTCCTCCGAGACCGCGATAAAGGAGGCGCCGGCCTGCTCCAGTCCCGCCAGCTCGACGAAGACCTCGTCCTCACAGCGACGGTCGATCGCCAGGGTGTGGTCGCCGCCCTCGCCGACTCCTTCGTAGACGGTGCGGGCCTCGATCCCCTGGACCTCGTCGAAGATCGCCCGCTGGGCCGCGACCACGCGGCGGCAGATTCCCAGCCAGTCTGCGGAGAAAACGTCCACTGAGGCCATCCTACGGAGGGCGCCAGCCCGGTAGCGTTGGATCATGCTTGCCTTGGCCCAGGAGCAGGAGCGCGCCGTCGCCCACGGCGAGGGTCCCCTGCTGGTGCTGGGCGGCGCGGGGACCGGCAAGACCGAGGTGCTCTCCCGCCGCCTCGCCCGCCTGGCCGCTGAGGGCATCGGACCCGAGCAGGTTCTGGTCATCGCTTCAACCCGGGCGACGGCGACCCGCCTTCGCAAACGGGCAGAGGTGCTGCTGGAGGGACCCTACGAGGAGCTCTGGATCGGGACCTGGGAGACGGTCGGCGAGCGGCTGCTGCGCGAGCACTCCGACGCCGCCGGCCTCGACCCCTTCTTCAACGTGCTCGGCCCGGCCGAGCGCCTGGCGATGCTGCTCGACCGGCTCGAGGAGCTGCCGCTGCGCCGGCACGAGATCCGCGGCAACCCGGCCGGCCTGCTGGCCCGCCTGCTGGCACGGATCGACGGCCTCAAGGCCGAAGCCGTCGGCCCCGAGGCGCTCGTCTCCCGCGCGGCCGAGTTGGAGGCGGCGGCGCGCGATGCCGCTGGGCTCGAGGCGGCGCGGCGCGAGCGCGAGTTTGCCGAGCTCTTCGCCGCCCACGATCGCATCCTCGCCACCGCCGGCAGCCTCGACAGCGGCGATGTCTTCCTCGCGCTCAACTGCCTGCTCTGCGACCGCGCCGACGCCCGCGGTGAAATCGCCGAGCGCTTCCCCTTCGTGATGGTTGACGAGCTGGAGGAGACGACGCCCTCACAGCGGGGGATCCTGGCGGCGCTGTCCGGGGACAACGCCAACCACCTCTACGGGCTGGAGGCCGGCGGCGGCCTCGATGATGGCTGGTTCCACGAGGTCCACCCCGATGGCGAGGTGCTGGAGCTGGAGCGCAGGTTCCGCTCGCCGGCGACCCGCTTCTGGTCCTGCCGCAACGAGCGGGCGCAGGCGCAGGCCGTCGCCCGCGAGGTCGAGCACCTGCTGGCGGCGGGGACCGCGCCGGAGGCGATCTGCATCCTCGTCGACGAGCCCGCCCGCCACGGCGGCGCGGTCGCGGCGGCGATGGAGGAGCGCGGCATCCCCTTCCACCTCTCCGGGCCGGAGGCGCTGTTCCAGCGGCCGGAGGTGCGCGACGCGATCGCCTGGCTGCGGGTGCTCGCCGATCCCGACGACTCGGCCGCGGCGGCGCGGGCGCTGACCCGGCCCCCGATCGAGCTGCGCTCCACCGACCTGGCGCGCCTGACGACGATCGCCCGCCGGCGCAAGCTCGACATGGTCTCGGCCTGCGAGGCGGCGCTCGACAGCCCCCAGATCCCGCCCGAGGCGCGCGAGCGGATCCAGTCCTTCCTCAAGCTCTACCGCGCCGCCTCGGCGGCGCTGGAGGAGCGCCGCGCCGACGTCTTCGTCCGCCGCTTGATCGAGCGGGTCGGGCTGCGGCGGCAGCGGCTCTTCGCCGCCCAGCCGGAGGTGGCCGAGCGCCTGCTCGGGCTCTCGCGCCTGGCCGAGCTGGCCTCAGCCTGGGCACGGCGCGAGCCACACGGCTCGACCCGCGGCTTCGTCCGCTACCTGAGCGCCGTTGCTGACGCCGGGGTCGAGCCCGCCGGCGGCGCGGAACCGCCCTCGCCCGGATCGGTCCAGGGCCTCGCTTTCGGCGCGGTCAAGGGGATGGAGTTCGACCAGGTCTTCGTCTTGGGGCTGGAGCGCGACGCCGGAATCGAGCGGATCGGCCGGCCGGCCCGCAGCGGGATCGTCCTCTCCAGGGTCGAGCGCGATGACGAGGGCGACCAGCGTCCCTCTCCCTTCTACGAAGAGGCCCGCGCCGCGGCGGAGGCGGAGGAGGAGATCCACGAGGAGGAGATGTTCGGGCCGGCCGAGGGCCTGCACGCCACCTACCGGGCGCTGCGCGAGGAGGTGCTGGAGGCCTCCTGGCGGGCGGGCCGCGAGCTCTCCGAGCCTCGCCTCGACACCGCGATCGACGTCAACCGGGCGATCGCCCGCTATCTGGAGCTGCTGAAACTTGCGGCACTCGCCCAGCGGCCGGGGGACGAGGCGACGGCCGAGGCAATCGAGGCGGTCAACGGGCTCTTGCGCCAGGTCGCGACAACCGAGCAGCAGGCCGAGCTCGATGCCTCGACGCTCGACTCCTACCTGCTCGATTCCGAGCGCGAGCGCGGCAGCCGCCGCGCGCTGATCGCCGCCCGCCACGAGCCCTCGCTGGAGGCCTTCCTGCCGCGGCGGGGCGATGGCGCGCTCAACCTCTCGGCCTCCGATCTCGACCTCTACCTGACCTGCCCGCTGAAGTACAAGTTCGCCCGCGTCTTCGGGATCCCGCAGGAGCCGACGATCAACCAGCGTTTCGGGATCCTGATCCACAACGTGCTCGAGCGCTTCCACAAGGAAGACGGCGATGGCGAGGACGGGCTGGTGCGGCTGATGGGGCTGTTCGAGTCGGGCTGGCGGCGGACCGGGTTCGGCTCGACCGACGACGAGCTGCAGTACCGCGAGCGGGCCCGCGAGGCGATGCGCCTGTACTGGGAGAACGAGAGCGCATCCGAGAGCGAGCCGGTCTGGCTGGAGCGCAAGTTCGACTTCCAGATCGGCGAGCACCACGTGCGCGGCCGGGTCGACCGGGTCGACCGCCTTCCCGATGGCGGCTACGAGCTGATCGACTACAAGACGGGCCAGCGCCGGACCGCGGCGCAGCTGGAGAGCGACCTGCAGCTGGCGCTCTACCGGATCGCCGCCCGCGAGGCCTGGGACCTGGAAGCGAACACCGGCAGCTACTACTACGTGCTCGACGCCGAGAAGGTGGCGGCGCCGACCAAGCCCGACGACGCCGAGCGGGTCGAGCGCACCGTCCTCCAGGTCGGCGAGGGCGTGCTCGGCCAGGACTTCGAGCCGCGGCCCTCGCCAGCAGTCTGCAGCTGGTGCGATTACCGGCTGATCTGTCCTGCGGCTGAGAGCTGAGGACGAGGCGGACTAGCTGCCCTGCTGGCGCAGGAAGCGCTGAAACTCCCTGGCGATCGTGTCGGCTGAGGGGAGGATCGCGCCATCCTGGTCGAGCTGCTCGACCTGCTCGGCCTCGATCCGCTCGACCAGCTCCTCGATTTCGGGATTGGCGGCGACGGCGCGGCCGATCTGCTCTTCGTAGGTGGCGCTCTCCTCTTCCAGCTCGGAGGCGTCGACGGCGATCCCGGTCAGCCCTTCGAGCCGGCGCAGCAGGGCCAGCGCCGCCTTCGGGTTGGGGACGGCGGCGACGTAGTGGGGCACCGCCGCCCAGAGCGAGGCCGAGGTCATCCCGACCTGGCGGCAGGAGTCGTGGACGACGCCGGTGATCCCGGTCGGCCCCTCGTAGCTGGAGCGCTGCAGGTCGAGTTCGGCGACCAGGTCCTCGTCGGAGGCGAGGCCGGTGATCGGCACCGGCAGGGTGTGTGAGACCTCAGCGATCAGCGCTCCCAGGGTGATCACCATCTCGACCCCGAGGGTCTCGGCCGCCATCGCGATCGTTTCCGAGAAGGTGCGCCAGCGCAGGTTCGGCTCGGTCCCGTCGAGCAGGACCAGGTCGCGGTCGGCGCCGGGGACGCGGGCGGCGATCAGGTTGTTCTCGGGCCAGTCGATCTTGCGCGCCTGGCCGTCGGTGAGGGTGATCGTCGGCCGCGTCGACTGGAAGTCGAAGTAGTCCTCGGGGTCGATCTGGGCGATCAGCTCGGCGTCAAGCGAATCGGCGACCGCCGCCAGGGCTGTCGATGCGGCGGCGGCGGCGTCGTTCCAGCCACGAAAGGAGCAGACGAGGATCGGCGAGCGAAGCTGCGGCACATCGCCTTCCCAAGAGAGTGAATCCACCGTCTGAGCGTAGACGATGGCGGGCGTCGCGCCCAGCGTTTCAGGGGCTCAATCGAGATCGGGAGGACGGCGGCCGCGCTTGCGCTCGGCCCGCTTGCGCTTCGAGTCGAGCCGGCGCTCGCGAGCGCCGCGGCTGGGCCGCGTCTTGCGCCGGTGGGGCGCGACCTCGAGCGCGCCGGCCAGCTTCTCGCCCAGCCGTTCCAGCGCCAGCTCGCGGTTGCGGGCCTGGCCGCGCGCGTCCTGCGCCACGGCGGTGACCAGCGGGCCGATGCGCGCTTCGATCAGGCCGCGCTGGGAGTCACTCAGCGACGAGGACGCGGCGGCGTCGAAGACGGCTTCGATCCGCGAGGCGGTGACGTTCGCGTGCTGGCCGCCGGGGCCCGAGGAGCGACTGGCCCGCAGCTCGATCTCGCGCAGCGGGATCGAGAGCGCGGCGTTGACTTTGAGCCGCTCTTCCATCGCTACGCGGGCGGGGTCGAGAAGGCGCGGCGCAGAAGCTGGACGGCCATGAACAGCGCCAGCGCGGCGAAGGACAGCTGCAGCACCCGCTCGGAGACATGGTTGGCGACAGCGACGCCGATCAGGACGCCAACCGGAGAGAGGACGCCGATCACGATCGCGTTGCGGACGTTGACGTTGCCGTAGGAGTTCTGGCGGATCGCGCCGACCAGGGCGACGATCACGATCATCAGCAGCGAGGTCGACTCGCCCTCGACCTGGGAGAGGCCGAGGAAGATCGTCAGCGCGGGGACGAAGAGGACGCCGCCGCCGACGCCGACCAGGCCGCCGGCGAGGCCGCCGCAGACGGCGATCAGGATTGCGAGGACCTCGTTCACGGGATGATCAACTCGATCGCGATCCCGATCAGGAGCACGGCAAAGAGCAGCGAGACGGCGCGCTGGGAGATCCGCTGCTGGATCGCCGTGCCCATCACCACGCCGACCACCGCCGGGATCGCCAGCAACAGGCCGGTGACGACGTGGACGTTGCCGTAGATGCCGCCCTGGGCGAGCGCGCCGAGCATCCCGATCAGGACGATCGCGGCGAGGCTGGTGCCAGTGGCGAGCCGCTCGCCGTAGCCGAACCAGAAGATCAGCAGCGGCACGATCACGGTGCCGCCGCCGACGCCGAAAAGGCCGCTGAAGACGCCGGCCAGGGTGCCGATCGCGGCTAGTTTCAGGGTTTCGTCAGAGGGCATTAGGGAGTCGTGGAGGAGTTGGCCGCGATACTAGATGGCGTGTCTCGCGATTCCGGAACACGGAACAGCGCAGCGCGGACAGCTCTGCTCGCTCCGCTCCTCGCCGACCGCGCGCACACGGCGATCCTGACCGACGTCGACGGCACCCTCGCGCCGATCGCGGCTCGTCCCGAGCAGGCAGCGGTTCCCGCGCAGGCAAGGGCGCTGCTGGAGCGGCTCTGCGAGAGCTACGGCATGGTCGGCTGCATCTCCGGGCGGCGGGCAGCCGAGGCGAAGCGGCTGGTCGGGCTCGACCGGGTGGCCTACGCCGGCAACCACGGGCTGGAGCTGTTGCTGCCGGGGGAGGACCAGGTGCGGCCGGATCCCTCGCTTGCCGGCCGCGAGCGGGCGGCGGCGGACTTCCTGGCGACGCTTGACGCCGAGGAGCTGGCCGTGGCCGGCATCCGGGTCGAGGACAAGGGCCCAATCCAGGGCCTGCACTGGCGCGGGGCCGAGGATGAGCGCGCCGGTGAGGCGCGCGCGCATGAAATTGGAGTCGAGGCGGGCCGGGCCGGCCTCGAGCCGCGCTGGGGCCGCAAAGTTTTGGAGCTGCGCCCGGTCGGCGGCGGTGGCAAGGACGCCGCGGTGGCGGGGCTGCTGGCGATGGATGGAGTGACGGCGGCGATCTACGCCGGTGACGACCGCACCGACCTCGACGCCTTCCGCCGCTTGCGCGAGCTGCGTGAGAGCGGTGAGCTGGCGACGGCGGTCTGCGTCGGGGTCGTCTCGCCCGAAGCGCCACCGGAGCTGCCGGAAGAGTCCGACCTGCTCGTCGACGGACCCGACGGCTGGCTCCAGATCCTCGAATCCTTGGCGGAGTAACGAGTGCCTTATACGGACCTGCTGCGCCTGACCGTCTTCCTCACCGCCGCCGAGGCAACCGCGCTCGGCGCGATCTCCGCGCTCGCGGCAAGCCGCGAAAACCAGAGCACGACGATCGTCATCGCCGCGGCCTGGTGGCTGGCTTCGGTCGTGATCGGCATCTACCTCGGACGGCCGCAGCGCTCCGCCGACGGCGTCCGCGAGGCCCTGGCCCAGGCCCGCACCGCGACCAGCCTCCCCCAGGAGGACGGCGGCAGGATTGCGATCGGCCGCCTCTGGCCGATCGGCGTCACCGCCCTGGTCGCCGGAGTCCTCGGCATCTTCTTCCCCGGCGTCGCCGTGATCGGCGCCGGCTACGCCCTCCTCGTCTCCCTCGCCTGGCACAACCGCGAGGCCGCGGTCCTCGCGATCGAGCAGCGCGACGGGGTCAAGTTCTACGTCGTCCCAACCCCAGCCCTGCGCCCGATCAAGCTGGTGCGAACGCCGGGCCTGCGGAGCGATCGGCTGCGGGCACCCGCTTAGCCCGGCCCAAGAATCCGGCGGCGGCGACTCGCCAGATACGGCGCGCACTAGCCGCCGAGAGCCCACATCAACATATCGCCGGCCATGCGTTCTGGGCTGCACACACGCCTACCCTCCTCATCAAAGAAATTGTCGCTCTTCCAGAATGGGTAAACCGACCAACCCTCAAGGTCGCGAACACGGTCAAAACACCGAATCCGCATCAAGGTGTCGGGGTATTCGCCTTTGAGCTCAACCTCAAGAACCAAGGGGTTGGGCTCCTTGTTCTTAGCCAGGCGATAAAGCCGGTCTGCCTCAGCGGCGTATTCTCGCACCAGCTCAAGTAAATAGTTCTCAAAGGCCTTGCGATCAATCTCATCAAAGTTTCCGCGCACCACCGGCATTATCAACCCACTTTATTAAACGACGTCACAATTCCCCGGGGTGCGGGATCGGTTTCATCTGCATCAAAATCCACAACAACTACCCGCGTACACGCGACCCCTCCCAACCCCTCAGCCAGGTCTGGCAACTCATATACAAAATTGCCATTTTTCCCTTCAGAGGGAGACAGGTCGCCCTCCAAGGCCAATGCAGTCTCGACCTTGTCCAATGGACTCCATCCGTGCTTTGCCACGATATGTCGATATCCCCAGCCGTCCCAGCTATCGACATACCAAGGAGTTTCTTCCGGACGCTTAGAAGGAATCCAGGAAGTCAGGCCGTAGTGGAGATAAATGCTCGTTGATTCAAAACCTTCTGGGCGGACTGTTATGTCAAATGGAGTTTCATAGTATTTTGCGAACGGTTCAGGGCTAGAATTTCCTTCTGGATTCTGGTATTTGGCACCATCGGACCGATCACATCGATGGTTTTCTTTTCTTTTTCTAACTCGAGGATCAGGGTAGTTCTGAGGCTCCAACTCATGGTTGATAAACCGATTGAGGACGGGGTACGCTACGCCGTCAAGCCGGACTTCCACACCATCCTGCAGCTCTTCCGCAGTCGGAACTTCAGGCTGGTTTAGGCCATCGTACAGAAGGGGTTCAATGTCGGGACAGATTCTTATCTCCCCACATTTGACAACTTCAAAAGGTTCCCAGAGGACATAGTTTCGATATTTGGACACTCCACAGAAGGAAGCCCCGTTCCAACCGGGAGCATATATGGGACTCCCGCCACCGAATATCTCAATCTCGCATGCTCCTGTGTCAGTAACCCGTCCCGTGTCCCCAGTTGCAAGTCCCCAAGCCGCTGGAGTGTAGGCATTCCCAGTGAGATCGGACAACACCATATGTCCAGGGGGGGCGACATACCAATGGTCAGCTAGGAAGCTTTCGCTTTCACCTTCAGGGGAATCTTCGTCAAAAAAGACGCCCCAGATTGCTGATCCAACTTCCCAGCCAACCCATCCGGCGCCAGCGCCGAGTGTTAGCTCGGGGGCCGCAGCCCAATCCCAAGTGCCAGTGTCTGCCAACAGGGAGTCAAGCTCGGAGTGCAACTCAGCGGAAGTTGGCAGGTCAAAGGATGTAGATACATCCCACTCAGCCGTATACCAGTCGTCGACTACGCCTGAAGGTTCAACGCTTGGTACCGCTCGCGGCGAGTTCTCGGCCACTAAACCCGCTACATCCATCAGGTTTTCGGATTTCAAGCCAAGCTTCAGCGGCGGATCCGTGTAGCCAGCCGCTACGTGCTTGATTTCCGTATCCCGGTCCTCTTCTATTTCGTCTTTGCCAAGCACTGCGTCATAGAGCCGCACCTCGTCGATCCGCCCGTCGAAGTGCTCGCCGAAGACTTCGTTGCCGCCGATCTGCAGGGCGCCGTCGGTTTTCTTGACGGCGACGGAGTCTTCGGTATCTACGAGTTCGCCGTCAACATAGAGGCGCATCTCGTCGCCGTCGGAGGTCAGCGCCAGATGCGACCAGGCTTCCTGCGGCAGCGGTGATTCGCCGGTGATGTTGTTGTAGGCCGCTTCGTCTTTTGCGATGTAGGCGGCGGGGGCTTCTCCCCCGCCCTGGCCGTAGAGCAGGTAGCCGAAGGGGAGGCCTTCACCCGAGTCCTCCTTCGCGATCACCGAAGCCCAGTTGTGTTCTTCATCTGGGCGCACCCAGGCCTCCAGGGTGAAGCCTTCGGTGAAATCGAGGTCGTCGCTGTCGGGGATCGTGAGCAGGTCATTTTCGCCGTCGAATTCAAGGGCGGAGCCATATTTGCCTTCTTCGGTCCATTCGGCGCCGTGAATCGTTCCGTCGTGTTCCTCCACGGAGTCGTGGGCAACTTCACCTTCGCCCTCGTCAAAAGAGAGGGCGGCCGTGGGTTTTGGCGCAGGCGCCGCTTCTATCGCCGTGTCGCGGCCTTCTGCGATGTCTCCGGCCCCCAGCACCTGGCCGTAGAGCCGCACCTCGTCGATCCGCCCATCGAAGTGCTCGCCGAAGACTTCGTTGCCGCCGATCTGCAGGGCGCCGTCGCTGGCCTCGGCCGGCAGCGAAGGAACGGCTTCAGCAAGTTTGCCGTCGACATAGAGGCGCATCTCCTCCCCGTCAGAGGTGAGAGCTAGGTGCGACCAAGCTTCCGAGGGGAGTGCTTCGGGCCCCGCGATGCCGGTGTATTTTTCCGCGTCTTCTTCAGCGACGTAGCCAACTGGGGCTTCTCCTCCGCCCTGGGCGTAGAGCTGATAGCCGAAGAACCCGCTCGAGGTCTCCTTGGTGATCACCGAGTCCCATTCATGGGGCCCATCGGGCCTGACCCAGGCCTCCAGGGTGAAGCCTTCGGTGAAGTCGAGGTCGTTGCTGTCGGGGATGGTGAGGATGTCGTTTTCCCCGTCGAATTCGAGAGCTGAGCCGTATTTGCCGGCTTCAGCCCAGGCCGCGCCGTGGATCCTGCCGTCGTGGCTGCCGGCGGAGTCGCGGGCGAATTCGCCTTTCCCCTCGTCGAAGGAGAGGGCGGCCGTGGGCTCGGGCGCAGCAGCAAGCCCAATGGGGGCGCTCTCGTCTTCTTCGATCCCGGCTTCCCCAAGCGCTTCGCTGTAGAGGCGGACCTCGTCGATCTTGCCCTCGAAGTGCTCGCCCCAGATTTCATTGCCTCCGATCTGCAGGGCGCCGTTGGAGATAAGGAGGGGAAGGGCCGAGCCAGTTTCGTCGAGTTTGCCGTCGATATAGAGACGGGAGTGTTCGTTGTCGGAGGTGAGGGCGACATGGGTCCAGGTGTTCAGCGGCAGCGGCGCCGAGCCGTTGACGCCGGTTTCGGCCGCTTCGACGCTGGTCAGATAGGCGGAAGGAACTTCGCCTGGGTTCTGGGCATAGAGCAGGAAGCTGTAAGGAAGTTCGCCTGAGGGGTCTTCCTTGGCGAAGAGCGTGGCCCAAGGGTGGGTGGCTTCTGGGCGGACCCAGGCCTCCAGGGTGAAGCCTTCGGTGAAGTCGAGGTCGTTGCTGTCGGGGATGGTGAGGATGTCGTTTTCGCCGTCGAACTGAAGGGCCGAGCCGTATTTGCCGGCTTCGGTCCATTCGGCGCCGTGGATTGCGGCGTCGTGGTTGCCGGCAGAGTCACGGGCAAATTCGCCTTTTCCCTCATCGAAGGAGAGGGCGGCCGTGGGGCTGCTCGCCAAGGCCCGAGCAAGACTGGGCGACCCGCTGATGCCTACCAAGGCGATGCTTAAGAAAACTGCGATGACCGTTGCACGGCGAAATGCCCCAAACACCAAAAGTCCTTCCCCATGCCGAGATCCTGTTATGGACGAGCGCAAAACCTATGTCTAATAAACAGCTACTTCGGTGTATTCATACAGCCCTGCTCTGAGACTGTCAAACGTCCAGCCAAGCGACTTGGGTCAGTCGTCGCGTCTACGCTCGGTTCGCACCAGGGCCACGGAGTCCACGGGGCCCTTCCAGGAGCGCGCGAAGGCTTCGAGCTTGGCGAGGATCTCGGCCATGAATCAAGGGTAATCCGGCAATTTCACTAACCGGTTTAGCCCTTGATCAGCCGCGAGAAGTCTTTCCAGCTGCGCGTGTTGGCGATGTCGCTTTTGGTCAGCCAGGCGCGGCGGGCGGTTGCCACGCCGTAGGCGATGTTGTCGAGGGTGTCGACGCTGTGGGCATCGGTGTTGATCACGATCGGGACGCCGGCGTCGGCCGCCAGGCGGGCGTGGTGCTCTGAGAGGTCGCGGCGGTTTGGGTTGGCGTTGATCTCCAGCATCGTGCCCGCCTTGGCCGCTGCCTCGACCACCTTCTCGATGTCGATGTCGTAGGGCTCACGGCGGCCGATCAGGCGGCCGGTGAGGTGGCCGATGCAATCGACGTTGGGATTGTCGATCGCGGTCAGGACCCGGGCGGTCATCTCCTTGGCCGAGATCGAGAAGGAGGTGTGGACGCTGGCCACAACCCAGTCGAGGGCTTCGACCAGGTCGTCGGGGTAGTCGAGCGCGCCGTCGAGGCCGATGTTGATCTCGGAGCCCGCCAGCAGGCGGAAGCCGCGTTTGCCCTTGTTCCAGGCGCGGATCTCCTCGATCCGCTGCCAGAGGCGCTCGGCCGTGACGTGGTCGCCGAAGCCGTGGCTGGCCGAGTGGTCGGTGATCGCCATGTAGGCGTAGCCACGGTCGCGCCCCGCCTCCGCCATCTCCCCCAGGGTGTTGCGCCCGTCGGAGAGGGTCGTGTGGGAGTGAAGGTCGCCGCGGATGTCGTCAACCGAGACCAGCTCGGGGAGCTTGCTTTCGCGCGCCGCCTTCAACTCTCCCCTGCCCTCGCGCAGCTCCGGCTCTATGTATGAGTAACCGAGCCGCTTGTAGACGGCCTCCTCGGTCTCGCAGAGGTCGACCTTGCCGGTCTCGACCTCGGTGATCCCGTGCTCGGAGACCGAGAGCCCGCGGCTGACCGCCTCTTCGCGCAGCTGCACGTTGTGGGCCTGGGAGCCGGTGAAGTGCTGGAGCAGGTTGCCGAAAGCAGCAGGGGCGACGATCCGCAGGTCGACCGAGATCCCGTTGTGGGTCATCGCGTGAAGCCCGTTGGGGCCGGGTTTGCCGGCGCCGGCGATCAGCGAGTGCGCGGCGAGGTGCTCGGCCAGCGCCGCCGGCGCCTCAGCGGTGGCGATCAGGTCGATGTCCTTGCAGGTCTCGGCCCAGCGCCGGGCCGAGCCGGCGACCTCGACCCGGTTGGCGGCCGGGTGCTCGCGCAAAGCCTCGGCGAGCGCCGCCGCGATCGGCCGCACCTTGGAGAGGAGGACGCGGCCGGGCGCCTCGCCGGCGTCGCCGAGCCGCTCGAGCTGGGCGAGCACGTTCTCCTCGACCTTGGGGCCGAGGCCTTTGAGGTCGCGGATCCGGTTCTCCTCAGCCGCCTTCTTCAGATCCTCCAGCGAGGCGATTTCGAGCTCGTCGAAAAGGCGTTTCGCGGTCTTCGCCCCCAGGCCCGGCACCCGCGTCACCTCGATCAGCGTCGGCGGGAACTTCGCCTTCAACTTCACCGCCGCCGGGATCTCGCCGGTCGCCAGCAGGGCGTCGATCTTTTCGGCCAGGGTCTTGCCGACCCCGGGGATATCGGTCGCCTTGCCCTTGGCCGCCAGCTCGGCGACCGAGACCGGGTACTCGCGGATCGCCTGGGCGGCGGTGCTGTAGGCGAGCACCCTGTATTTGACGGCGCCATCGAGCTCGTAGAGCACGCCCAGCTCGTCCAGGGCGGCGGCGATCTCGGCGTTGGTCATGCCTGCAACTTAATCGCCCGGCGAGCCCGTCTCTTTAGCGGGCCTTTCGATGCGCGGCTAGCATCGCTGCGATGCCCGACTCCCAGTCCCGCGCAGGCGCCGCCTGGTTGGTCCTGCCGACCTACAACGAGGCCGAGAACATCGAGCGCTTCCTCGCCGCCGTGCGCGAGAAGCTGCCCGAGAAGGCGCGCATCCTCGTCGTCGACGACAACTCCCCCGACGGGACCGGCCGGATCGCCGATCGCCTCGCCGCTGCCGACGACCGCATCGCGGTCCTGCACCGCCCCGGCAAGGGTGGGCTCGGCCCCGCCTACATCGCCGGCTTCCGCCGCGCCCTTGCCGAGGGCGCCGGGCTGATCCTGGAGATGGACTCCGACTTCTCCCACGACCCCGCCTACCTGCCGCGGCTGCTGGAGGCGAGCAAGCGCGCCGACCTGACAATCGGCTCCCGCTACGTCGAGGGCGGCGGCGTCAGCGACTGGGGGGTGCTGCGGCGGGCGATCAGCCGCGGCGGCAGCGCCTACGCCCGGCTCGTGCTCGGCGTCTCGGTCCAGGATCTGACCGGGGGCTTCAAGTGCTTCCGGCGCGAGGTGCTGGAGTCGATCGACCTCGACTCGATCGAGGCCCGCGGCTATGCCTTCCAAGTCGAGATGACATATCGCGCTCTCCAGCGAGGGTTCAAGGTCGTCGAGGTGCCGATCGTCTTTCGTGATCGTCAGGCCGGCAGCTCTAAGATGAATCGCTCGATCGTCGCCGAGGCAATCTGGCGGGTTCCGCTCCTCCGCTTTCGGGGGCGATCGGTCAAAAGCACGAAAGCGGCGGCCTGAAGAGGGCGCTATACTTTCTGAAGTATTGGGAGTCAAAAAACTCGACCCGGGAGACCGATTCCAGTGACAGGCAAACTCAGCGACGTGACAGACGCCACCTTCAAAGCCGATGTTCTGGATGCCGACGGACCCGTGCTGGTCGATTTCTGGGCGCCGTGGTGCGGCCCCTGCCGCGTCGTCCACCCCGTGCTCGAGGAGATCGACGGCGAGCGCGAGGACCTGAAAATCGTCAGCATCAACGTTGACGAGAATCAGCAGACCGCCGCTCAGTACGAGGTGCTCTCGATCCCGACGATGATCCTCTTCAAGGATGGGGCGATCGCCAAAAAAGTGATCGGGGCGATGCCGAAGCGCCGCCTTGAGGCCGAGCTAGAGCCGGCGCTCGCCTAGAGCCGCCCGATGCCTTTTGTCCACATTCACTGGTTCGAGGGCCGGACCGACGAGCAGAAGGCGGAAATAGCCAAGCGCGTCGAAGCGGCGCTTGTCGAGGTGGCCGGCGCCGCCCCCGAGCACTGCTGGGTGAAGTTCTCCGACTCCTCGAAGTCGGACTTCATCATCGGCGAGCCCGCCTCCGAGCAGCCCGCCGGTTAGGCCGGCGCGAGAACCCGCAGCCCGACGTCTTCGCTGGCCTGGGCGAGGCGTTTGTCATAGGTGAAGATCGACTCGACCTCCTGTTCCAAAGAGACGGCGGTAGCGAGGTGGATCGCGTCGAGCGCTCGCAGGGAAGGAGTTCCGATGCGATATGCCCTTTCCCTTATCTCCCGCGTGAGGGGACGAAGCGCGACCCTGCGCAAGAGCCTCGGAGCTTCAGCCGTTGCATCAGCGCCGAGCCGAAGCGCCGCCCGAAAAGCCTCGACGGCGAGGATCTCACTGGCGACGATCAGGGGAAGCTCGCCGTCGAGCGCCTCGGCCATCGCGCCGCTCTCCGGCTCGGCGCTGAAGAGCTTGACGAAGGCCGAGGCGTCGATGTAGGCGAAGTCGGCCATGCCGGCGACTCAGACCGTGTCTTCGCGAACTTCGTTGAGGATGCGGGTAGCGCGGTAGGGATCCGCGGGGTCGGGCTCTCCCAGCGGCCCCCGACGCCGCAGGTACGCCCCCATCGACTCTTCCGGCCACTCGACACCCTCGGCTTCGAGCTTGGCACGCGCCCGGGCGAGACGATCGGGCTCGAGGTCACGGGCACCGCGAATCGCCAGATCGCGGACCAGCCGCGAGTCCGGAGCCTCGCCGAGCTGCTTGCGCGCAGCTCCAATCGCGGCCTCCAGCTCAGGATCGGCGGTGAGGGCGATGCGGCGGTGCTTGGTTCCCATATTTGGGAAGTGTAACACCTGCGGTGTGACAGTTGTCGTGGCCGATCGCATGGCCAGTTAAGTCTTGGGGAGAGGCAAACTCTCCCCCCTTTCCGCGAATTCAGGCCCGGGCAACGCCGATGCGCAACTCGCGGCCGTCGATCTTGGCCTCGGCGCCCACGACATCCTCGCCGTAGGCGACGGCGGTGGCCAGGACCTCGCCGGCTAGGTAGCTCTCGTGCTCGCGGGCGGCGGCGAGCAGCTCCTCGTCGCCGCCGAGCGAGAGGTCGATCCGGTCGGTGATGTCGAGGCCGGCGTCTTTACGGGCGATCTGGACGGCGTGGACGATCTCGCGGGCGAGGCCCTCGCGGCGCAGCTCGTCGTCTAGCTCGAGCTGGAGGGCAACGGCGTGGCCCGCCTCGGCCTCGACCTCGTAGCCATCGAGCGGCTGCAGGGCGAGGGTCATGTCCTCAGCGGCGAGGGTGTGGTCGGTGCCATCAATGCTGATCCCAACCTCGTGGCCCTCGGCGAGCGCCTTGGCGACGTGGACGGCGTCGAGCGCCTCGACCGCGGCCGCGACCTGCGGCATCCGCTTGCCGAAGCGGGGGCCGAGCGAGCGGTAGTTGGGCTTGACCGCGTAGCTGACCAGCTCGGCCTCCTCGGAGACGAAGTCGAGCTCCTTGACGTTGAGCTCGGCGGTGACCAGCTCGGCACGGGCCTCGATTGCCGCGCGCTCGGCCTCGCTGGCGACGATCACGGCGCGACGCAGCGGCTGGCGCACCTTGGCCTTGGCCTGGGCGCGGGCGGCGCGGCCCAGTTCAACGGTGAGGCGGACGGCCTCCATCCCCGCCTCCAGCTCGGGGTCGGCCAGCTCTGGGTCAGCCTCGGGGAAGTCGCGCAAGTGGACGGAGTCCGGCTGCGCGACGGTCTCGCCCGACTCGCCGCCGGCAAGGTTGAGGTGGATCTCGTCGGCAAGGAAGGGCGTGAAGGGGGCGAGCAGCGCCACCGTCTCCAGCAGGCAGTGGCGCAGGGTCGCGAAGGCAGCGCGGTCGCCGTCCCAGAAGCGCCGGCGCGAGAGCCGCACGTACCAGTTGGAGAGCTCCTCGATGTAGGCGGCGATCGCGCGGCCGGCGGCGGTGCAGTCGTAGGCGTCCATCTGCTCGCGCACGGTCGCGGTCGTCGCCTGCAGGCGCGAGAGCGCCCAGCGGTCGAGGTCGTTGGCGGGCTCGGGCGGCCCGGCGAAGTCGGCCGGTCCGAGGTTCTCGGCGTTGGCGTAGAGCACCCAGAAGGAGTAGGTGTTCCAGAGCGTGAGCAGGAACTGGCGCACCGATTCGCCGACGGTCTCGACCGAGAAGCGGTAGCCCGACCAGGGCTGCTGCGCAGTCAGGTAGTACCAGCGGAAGGCGTCGGCGCCGTGGGCGTCGATCACCTCCCAGGGCTCGACCACGTTGCCTTTGCTCTTCGACATCTTCTGGCCCTCGGGGTCGAGGATGAGGCCGAGGCAGACGCAGTTCTTGTAGCTGGAGGTGTCGAAAAGCAGGGTCGACTCGGCCAGCAGCGTGTAGAACCAGCCGCGGGTCTGGTCGATCGCCTCGCAGATGAAGTCGGCTGGGAAGCGTTCTTTGAACTCGGCCTCGTTCTCGAACGGGTAGTGGAACTGGGCGAAGGGCATCGCGCCGCTGTCGTACCAGGTGTCGATCACAGACTCGACCCGCCGCATCTCGCCGCCGCAGGACTCGCAGCCGAGGATGACTTCGTCGATATAGGGGCGGTGCAGGTCCTCGGGGACATCGCCGCGGGCGCGCTCGCGCAGCGCCTCGACCGAGCCGGCGCAGAAGCGCCCGTCGCAGCCCTCGGCCGCGCACTCCCAAATTGGCAGCGGCGTGCCCCAGTAGCGATCGCGCGAGAGCGCCCAGTCGACGTTGTTCTCCAGCCATTTGCCGAAGCGGCCGTGCTTGATGTGCTCGGGGTGCCAGCCGATCGTCTCGTTGTTGGCGAGCAGCTGCTCACGGGCCTCGGAGGTGCGCACGTACCAGCTCGACTTGGCGTAGTAGAGCAGCGGCGTGCCGCAGCGCCAGCAGTGCGGGTAGGAGTGCTCATAGACCTGCTCGCGGAAGAGCAGGCCGCGGCGGTCGAGGTCGGCGATCAGCTTGGCGGTCACCTCGGGGTCCTTGACGAAGAGCCCCTCGAAGCCGACGACTCGAGAGTCGAACTTGCCGTCGAGCCCGACCGGGTTGTAGAGGGTGCCGTGCTCGGTTGGGTGGAAGATGCCGTTGGCGGCGGCGACCGCATAGTCATCTTCGCCGAAGGCGGGGGCGATGTGGACGAGGCCGGTGCCGTCCTCGGTGGTGACGAAATCGCCGGCGACAACCGGGAAGCCACCGGGCTCGCGGTCGGAAAGATCGAAGACCGGGCCCGAGTAACTGCGGCCGACCAGCTCGGCGCCCTGCAGGCGATCGACGATCTCAACCCCCTCGCCGAGCACCTTCTCGACCAGCGCCTCGGCCAGGATCAGAGTCTCGCCGTCGAGGCGGGCCCTGACGTAGGTGACGTCGGGGGCGACTGCGACCGCCTCGTTGCCGGGCAGGGTCCAAGGCGTCGTCGTCCAGACCAACAGCGACTCGCCCGCCTCGGCCCCATCTTCTGCCAACAACGGGAAGCGCACATATATAGAGGGGTCCTCGACGTCCTTGTAGCCGAGTGCCACCTCGTGCGAGGAGAGGGCGGTGCCGCAGCGTGGGCAGTAGGGGACGACCTTGTGGCCCTCGTAGAGCCGCCCGTCCTCCCAGAGTTTGCCCAGCGACCACCAGACCGACTCGATGTAATCGTTCTCCAGGGTGACGTAGGGGTCGTCGAGGTCGATCCAGAAGCCGATCCGCTCGGTCAGCCGGTTCCACTCCTCGACGTACTCGAAGACCGACTCGCGGCAGCGCTGGTTGAACTTGTCGATGCCGTACTCCTCGACCTCCTGCTTGGAGGTGATGCCGAGCTGCTTTTCGACCTCGAGCTCGACCGGCAGGCCGTGGCAGTCCCAGCCTGCCTTGCGCGGCACCCGGTAGCCGGCCATCGTCTTGTAGCGCGGGTAGATGTCCTTGAAGACGCGGGAGAGGACATGGTGGGAGCCGGGTTTGCCGTTGGCGGTCGGCGGCCCCTCGTAGAAGCTCCAGACCTCGGCCTCGGCGCGGTTGTCGAGCGAGCGGCGGAAGAGGTCGCTCTCGCGCCAGCGCGCGAGCACCTTCTCCTCCAGCTCGGGGAAGGACTGTTTGGGATCGACTGGGCTGAAGCCGGGCACCGGCCGATTCTACGAACGCGTGAGTAGGCTCCGGAGCGTGACCTACTCGCTGAACGGAAAAGTGGCGCTGGTCACCGGCGCCGCGCGCGGGATCGGCAACGAGACAGCGCGCCAGCTCCACCTGCGTGGGGCCTCGGTGGCGGTGGTCGACCTCGACGCCGATCAGGCCCGCGAGGCAGCCGAGCGGATCGGGTCGCGGGCGATCGGGATCGCCGCCGACGTCACCGACCAGACCGCGATCATGGGTGCCGTCGCCGAGACAGTGGAGAAGTTCGGCGGGCTCGACGTGGTCGTCGCCAACGCCGGCATCGCCCAGTCGACCGTGGCCACGACCCGTGGCATCTCGACCGAGGAGTGGGAGCGCGTCTTCGAGGTCGACCTGCTCGGGGTCTGGCGCACGGTGCGAGCGGCCCTGCCGCAGATCGTCGAGCGCAGGGGCCACGTCGTCGTCACCTCCTCCGTCTACGCCTTCGTCAACGGCGCGCTCAACGGGCCCTACGCGGTCGCCAAGGCGGGGGTCGAGTCGATGGGCCGGACTCTGCGAGCCGAGCTGACGCCACTCGGCGCCAGTGCCAGCGTCGCCTACTTCGGCTGGGTCGACACCAAGATGGTGCAGGACGCCTTGGAGCGGCCGAACTCCAATCGGCTTGGAGAGAACCTCCCGGCCTTCTTCCTCAAACGCCTGCAGCCGAGCGAGGCGGGGGCGGCGATCGTCAGCGGCATCGAGGAACGGGCGCCGCGGATCTTTGCCCCCAAGTGGTGGCGCTACGTGTCGGCCCTGCGCGGGCTGCTCAACCCGCTGCTCGATCGGCGCATGGAGCGTGACGCGGCTCTGATTCAGACCGTGCGCGAGGTCGAAGCGGATGCCGACGCGCAGGGCGCCGCCGCGGTCGCCGCCGCTCCGCATTAACGCTCAATGACTGCCTACAACCTGAACGGCAAGGTCGCGCTGGTCACCGGCGCGGCCCGCGGGATCGGCTACGAGACAGCGCGCCAGCTCCACACGCGCGGCGCCTCGGTGGCGGTCATCGACCTCGACGCCGACCAGGCCCGCGAGGCGGCCGAGCGGATTGGGCCGCGGGCGATCGGGATCGCCGCCGACGTCACCGACGAGGGGGCGATGATGGGCGCAGTCGCCGAGACGGTGGAGAAGCTTGGCGGGCTCGACATCGCCGTCGCCAACGCCGGGATCGCGCCGCCGACGGTGACGACCGCGCGGACGATGCCGCCCGAGGAGTGGCGGCGGGTCATTGACATCAACCTGCTCGGCGCCTGGCACACGGCGCGGGCCGCCTTGCCGCAGATCTCCGAGCGCCGCGGCCAGCTCGTCTTCATCGGCTCGATCTACAGCTACGCCAACGGCCTGCTCGCCAGCCCTTACGCGGTGTCCAAGGTCGGCGTCGAGGCGCTCGGCCGGGCGCTGCGAGCCGAGCTGGCCCCCTTCGGGGCAAGCGCCGGCGTCGTCTACTTCGGCTGGGTTGACACCGACCTGGTCCGGGACTCGCTCGACGGCAAGCCCGGCGAACGGATGCTGCAGGACATGGTCCCCGCCTTTGCCCTGAGGCGGATCAGCCCCGAAGCGGCGGGCGCGACGATCGTGCGGGCGCTGGAGGAGAGGGCGCCGCGCGCCTTCGCCCCCAAGTGGTGGCGCTACATGTCAGCGTTTCGCGGATTGCTCAACCCGATCCTCGATCGCCGGGTGGAGCGCGACG
The DNA here is from genome assembly GCA_964401995.1 of uncultured Conexibacteraceae bacterium. Classification (GTDB taxonomy): domain Bacteria; phylum Actinomycetota; class Thermoleophilia; order Solirubrobacterales; family 70-9; genus DATCBF01. Next base: position 42,061 of record CAYOAP010000016.1, read on the forward strand.
CCAAAGTCGCCGCCTCGATCCGCGAAGCCGAGGCGGACGCAACCAGCCAGTCAGCTCCGCGTTAGCCGCTCCAGCAATCAAACAACTAGCTCCACTTTCCGCTTCTCTCCCTCAATGGGGGGTGAATTTGTGGCGCTGTGGACTTGGGATGGTGCATGGCCGATGCAATCCACAAGTTGCTCATTTTCGATGTCGCCCGCGAAAAGCTGGGTAGACGAGGGATTTATGGCGAGGAAGCAGAACAGTTGCTCGACAATCGCCATGTGGTTCTTCGAAACCCGCATCGAGCCAGTCGCCGAGCGGACGCTCGCAGGCTAATGGTCGGCCTTACCGACGGCGGCCGTTATCTCACGCTGGTAATCGAAAGAACACTTGACCCGACCGACTGGCTGATCGTCACAGGCTGGGATTCAGTAATTCGCGAGCGTAAGATTCTTTGGAGATGGCTATGAGCAAGAGGAATCCTTGGACAAACCCGGACCCACAGCCCGGTGATTTCGACGCCGACATCGCCGCTATGGGGCCCGACGATGTGCAGGTTGTGGAGGCCGGCTCGGGAGCAAAAGTCGTTGAGATCCAACGGCCTTTAGCCGCACCAAGCGCAAGTCAGCTCCGCGTTAGCCGCTCTAGCAGGCAGACGAACGACTCGTAGGGCTCGCCGGTGGCGCGCTGCAGGCCGATCTCACAGGTGCGGTTGCTGGAGAGGCGGGCGTCGAAGTCGCGGCCGGCCAGCTCGGCTGCCTGCGGGCGGGTGGCGGACTCGGTCAGCTCCGGGTGGGAGATGCCGCGGTCGCCGGCGAAGCCGCAGCAAGTGGCCGAAGGGGCGACGTAGACCTCGTCGGCAAGGGTGGCGGCGAGCGCTTCGAGCCGTGGGGTCAGGCCCATCTGGCGGGTGGCGCAGGTCGGGTGGACGGTGGCTGAGCCGACCCTCTGGTCGATCTCCAGCCAAGGCAACAGGCGGTCGTGGGCCCAGGCGACTGAGTCGAGGATCTCCAACTGGCCCAGACGCTCGGCGTTCTCCTCGCCGAGCACGCCCTCGCCCGGGCTGGCGACGCCCTGGGTGCAGGAGGCGGCGTCGATCACGATCGGCAGCGCCCCCTCCCCGCTCCAGGCCCAGAGCCGCTCGACCATCTCGTTGGCCTTGTGGCGATGGGCCTCGCCGAAGCCCTTCGAGCTCCAGGGCAAGCCGCAGCAGCTGCCGGCGACATCCTCTGGGATCCAGACCGGCAGCCCGGCCCGGCGCGAGACTTCGACCAGCGCCTCGACCGGCGAGCCGCCGAAGATGCGGTTGGTGCAGGAAGGGACGTAGACGGCGGCCGCGCCCGAATGCAGGGTCGCCGGCAGCTTGGCAGGCGCCGGCTTCGGCAGATCGCGACCTCGCTTCGTCAGCCGCGCCGGCGGCCCGCCGAAGCGGAGGCCGGCGCGCGAGGCGCCCTCGACCGTGGCCCAGCGCTTGGCCGTCGCCAGCGCCGCCTTTTCGCCGCGCTCGGTGTGGCGCTCCTGGCGCAGGCCCTTGACCAGCCTGCCGGTATCGATCCCAACCGGGCAGGCGATCTGGCAGGACCCGTCGGCGGCGCAGGTCTCAAGCGCCTCGTACTCGAACTCCCTCAGCAGCGCCTTCTGCACCGGCGAGCCCGCTGGCTGGCGCGCCATCTCGCGGCGCAGCACGATCCGCTGCCGCGGCGTCGTCGTCAGGTTGCGGCTTGGGCAAACCGGCTCGCAGAACCCGCACTCGACGCAGGCGTTGGCCGACTCCTCGATCGCCGGGGTCGTCTTCAGGTTGCGCAGGTGGACGCCGGGGTCGCGGTTGAGGACGACGCCGGGGGCTAGCACCCCGTCGGGGTCGGCGAGCTTCTTCACCCGCCACATCAGCTCGGTCGCCTTCTCCCCCCACTCGCGCTCCACATAAGGGGCCATGTTGAGCCCGGTCCCGTGCTCGGCCTTGAGCGAGCCGTCGTACTTGTCGACGATCAGCCCGACCAGCTTCGACATGAAGGCCTCGTAGCGGTCGAGGTCCTCCTGCTTGGCGAAGTCCGGGGTCAGCATAAAGTGGAGATTCCCGGCCGAGGCGTGGCCGGCGACGCCGGGCAGGAAGCCGTGCTCGCCGAGCAGCGCCTGCAGGTCGCGGGCGCCTTCGGCGATCCGCTCCGGCGGCACGCAGACGTCCTCGACGATCAGCGCCGTGCCGGGCAGCCGGAGCTTGCCGATCAAGCCGTGCAGGCCCTCGCGCACGCGCCAGGCCAGCTCGATCTCCTCCGCCTCGCGGGTGAAGGCGAGTGGCCGGATCAGCTCATGCGAGGCGAGGATCTCCTCGGCCTTGGCGACATCGGCATCGAGCTGCTCGTCGCTCTCGGCGCCGAACTCGACCAGCAGCACCGCCGACTCCGGCGGCAGCTCTTTCCACTCCTGCGGGGCCCCGACCATGTTCCAGGCGGCGGTGATCAGGGCCGGGGCGACCATCAGCTCGACCGCGGTGGCGCCAGCGTCGACGAAGTCGCGGACCGGGGCGATCGCCGCGTCGACGTTGGCGAAGTGGATCCAGGAGGTGGTGGTGCGGGCCGGCAGCGGCACCGTCTCGAAGACCGCCTCGGCGACGAAGGCGAGGGTGCCCTCGGAGCCGACGACGAGGCGGCGGAAGATCTCCAGCGGCTCCTCGGCGTCGAGAAATGCGCAGAGCCGGTAGCCGGTCGTGTTCTTGATCTCGAACTTGCGGCGGATGCGCTCGGCCAGCTCGGGGTCGGCGTGGATCTCCTCGCGGATCGCGGCCAGGCCCGCCGCCAGCTCGGGGGCCTCGGCGGCGAAGCGCTCGGCGGCGCCGGGGGCGGCAGTGTCGATCACCGTGCCGGAGGGGAGGACGAAGGTCATCGCTCGCACCGTCGAGTAGGAGTCGCGGACGACGCCGCAGCGCATCCCGCCCGAGTTGTTGGCGACGACGCCGCCGACGGTGGCGATGTCGGTGCTGGCAGGGTCGGGGCCGAGCTTGCGGCCGTGCGGGGCGAGGACGCGGTTGGCATGGCCGAGGATCGTCCCCGGCTTGACCCGGGCGAGGGCGCCGTCCTGCTCGACCGCGACGCCGCCGAAGTGGCGGCGGACGTCGACCAGGATGCCGTCGGTCTGGCCCTGGCCGTTGAGGCTGGTGCCGCCGGCGCGGAAGACGACGGGGATCTCTTTGCGCTTGCCGAACGCGAAGACCTTGGCGACGTCGCTGGCGTCGTAAGCCATCACCACCGCCTGCGGGAAGAGCCGATAGGGGCTGGCGTCGGAGGCGTAGCGGACGAGGTCGCCGGCGCTGCCGAGAACGCGGTCGGCGCCAAGCAGCTCCTCCAGCTCGCCGCGCAGGAGGCGGGTCGTGCCGCCAGCGAGGGAATCGGGGGCGCGGTCGGGAGCCGGCTCGCCTGAACCCTCCGGCGCTGCGACCTTGGTCCTCAGCAGCGCCATCGAGCCCTCTAGAAGAGCGACATCCCCGGCGCGACCGGGACTTCGACCAGCTCCGGCGCCGAGGAGGCGAGGGCGGCCGCGAGGGCGTCGCGAACCTCGTCGCGTCCGGAGGCGCGGTGGGCCTTGACGCCGTAGCCCTCGGCGACGGCGGCGACGTCGAGGGCGGGAAGGTCAAGGCCCGGCGCTCCATTGACCTGCTCGACTTCGGCGAACCACTTGAGGATCGCGTACTCGGAGTTGCGCAGGACGAGGAAGGTGACCGGCGTCTTGTAGGCGACGGCGCTCCAGAAAGCGGTGATCGCGTACTGGGCCGAGCCCTCGCCGAGCACGCAGACGACGGGCCGGCTGGGCTGGGCGAGCTGGACGCCGACCGAGGCGGCGAGGCCGAAGCCGAGGCCGCCGCCGGCGCTGAAGTAGTAGCTGCCCGGCCGCGAGATGCGGAGCTGGTTGCGCAGGGCAAGGGTGCTGGAAGGCGACTCGAGGACGACGATCGCATCCTCGGGCAGGACCTCAGCCAAGGCCGAGTGCACGGTCGAGGAGTTGAGCGGATCGGTGGCGGGGATTTCCCCCGGCTGCTGGTTCGGCTCGGGGGCGGGCCGGCTCGACTCGGGTACCGCCTCGAGCAACGCCTCCAGGGTCAGCTTCACATCGGCAACGATCGCGTCGCCCATCGGCGCCCGCGAGGCCTCGTCGGGGTCGCTGGTGATCGCGATCAGCTTCGCCCCCTCCGGCAGCAGCGGCCCGGCGATGTGGGGGTAGTAGGGGAAGACGGAGCTGCCGGCAACAACGATCAGGTCGTGGCCCTCCAGCGTCTGGCCGACCGGGCCGATCGCCGGCGGCAGGACGCCACGGAAGTTGGGATGGCCCTCGGGGAAGCCGAGCCGGTTGCCGCCGGTGGCCGGGCTGGCCCAGACCGGCAGGCGCTGGCGCTCGACCAGGGCGACGGCCGTCTCCCAGGCGCCGCTGGCGTCGATGTCGGGGCCGGCGATGAAGACCGGGTTGGAGGCGGCGTCGAGCAGCGCCGCCAGCGCGCGCACCGCCTCGGGGTCGGCGGTCGCCCGGCCGCTCACCGTGCGCCCGATGGCGTGGGCAGCGTCGCCCTCGTCGACCTCGGCGTACCAGTCGTCCATCGGCAGCGAGACGAAGGTCGGGCCTTTCGGCGGCAGCGAGGCAAGGTGGGCGCCGTGGGCCAAGGCCAGCGGCACGTCCTCGGCCCGGGCGGGCTCGTAGGCCCACTTGACCAGCGGGTGCGGCATCCGGGTCGCATCGCGGTTGGTCAGGTTCGCCTGCAGTGTGATCTGGGCGCGGGCCTGCTGGCCGGCGGTGATCAGCAGCGGCGAGTGGTTGGCCTGGGCGTTGAAGATCGCCCCCATCGCGTTGCCGACCCCCGGCGCGGTGTGGAGGTTGGCGATCGTGGTCTTCCCCGAAGCCTGGGCGAAGCCGTCCGCCATCCCGACCACGACGGCCTCCTGCAAGCCGAGCACGTAACGGAAGTCGCCGGGGAAATCGGCGAGCATCGGCAGCTCGGTCGAGCCCGGGTTGCCGAACATCGTCGTCATCCCCTGAGAACGAAACAGTTCGAATGCGGCGTCGCGAACAGTTGCCATCGCGCCGCGCACCTTAGCGTTCACGCGTTCAAGGGCGGCCTCTGCGCGCCGATAAGCGGGGGGATGGCATCGCGGGCCGACAGGATCAATCGAGGCGCGGGGCGCGGCTACACGCGCCGGGCCCACACCGAGGCGTTCGCGCTGCTGGCGCTGATCGCGCTAGCCGTCTGGGCGGTCACCTTCGCCAGCGCCGGGCCGGATTCGGTGCGGCTGGTCTACTCCCCCGGCAAGATCGTCCCGATCCCGGCCTCGATCCCACACGAAGCGGGCGACATGGTCGACAACAGGATCGTCCCCGACCTGCGCTGGATCGCCGCCCGCTACCCGATCTACGTCACCGACGGCTACTCCGGGCCGCTGCCGAACGGCGAACACGTCGGCTGCGACAACTGCCACGTCAAGGGCTCCGATCACTACAACGGCCTCGCCGTCGACATCGTGCCGCTGCACGGAGGCACCACCTGTGACGCGAGCTGGAAGCCGATCACCCGGCTGGCGCTCTGGGCCGAGCCCGAACAGAACAAACCGATCCCGCCCTTTCGCTGGGTCGGCTATGACGGCGACGAGGGCCACGGCTGCGGCAACCACCTCCACCTCTCCTGGAACCACCCGCCCGCTGCCCGCTACGCGCTGGCCGAATGGGTCGAAGTCTTCCCCACCGGCGAAGCCGAAGAAGCGGGCAAGCCGCGCCACAAGAAAACCCCGCAGCCGAAGCCGCCGCCCCCGCCCGGCCCCGAAGGCGGCGTCGCCGTCTTCCAGAGCGGCGGCCTCTCTCCCCGCGGCGACTGACGCTCCGTAGGATTGCGCCCGGTGCGTTCCCGGGCAGCAATCCTCGCTCTCTCCTTTTCCGCTCTGGCCATCGCCGGCTGCGGTGGGCCGAAGGACACGACTCCGGTCGCCTGCCTGGAAGGCCCTGCCGCCTACTCGCGCGCCCTCGCCGGCGCCCCGGGCGCGGTGACGCTGAAAGACGGGACGCTGGTCAGCGAATGCCTGGCCGAGAACCAGAAGGGCGGCGATCTCGCCAACGTCGGCACCGCGCTGGTGACAGTCGCGACCAGGCTCAACTCCGCAGCGCTCGCCAACCCGGGCGATGCCGCCAACCTCCAGCTCGGCTATCTGCTCGGGGCGGCCCAGCGAGGCGCCGAAAGCACCGACGGGATCCACACCGACCTGATCCGCCGGCTCTCGGTCGCCGCCCGCTACAGCCCCGACAACCGCCCCCTCCCGGCGATCTTCCTGCGCACCTACCGCCAGGGCTACGACGCCGGCCACGCCGCTGGCTGAATACCCTGCTGGGACCACTACTTCGACGGAGGAACGACTTGACTGAGCAGCTCTGGGGTGGCGAGACCACCAAGGCCGTTGACAATTTCCCGGTCTCGGGCGAGCGCGTGCCGGTGCCGGTGGTGCGCTGGCTGGGCCGGCTCAAGGCCGCTGCCGCCGAGGCCAACGGCGAGCTCGGCGGGCTCGACTCGGAGCTGGCCGAGCGGATCTCCGCCGCCGGAGGCGCCGTCGCCGCCGGCGAGCACGACGACCAGTTCCCGGTCGACGTCTTCCAGACCGGCTCCGGCACCTCCTCGAACATGAACGCCAACGAGGTGATCGCCAACCTCGCCGGCGAGGGCGCCCACCCCAACGACCACGTCAACATGGGCCAGTCCTCCAACGACGTCTTCCCCTCCGCCGTGCACCTGGCGGCGCTGGGCGAGGTCACCCACGACCTGCTGCCGGCGATGGGCGGCCTTGAGGCCACGCTCAACGCCAAGGCGACCCAGTTCGCCGACGTGGTCAAGGCCGGCCGCACCCACCTGATGGATGCGGTGCCGGTCACCCTCGGCCAGGAGTTCGGCGGCTACGCCGCCCAGGTCCGGCTCGGCATCCAGCGGGTCGAGGCGACCCTGCGCCGGGTCGGCCAGATCCCGCTCGGCGGCACCGCGACCGGGACCGGGCTCAACACTCACCCCGAGTTCGCCGCCAAGGTCCGCGAGCGGCTCGCTGCCGAAACCGGCCTCGCGATCTCCGAGCCGCTCGACCGCTTCGAGGCCCAGGCCAACCGCGACGCCCTGGTCGAGCTCTCCGGCGCGCTCAAGGTCTACGCCGTCTCGCTCAACAAGATCGCCAACGACCTCGCCCTGATGGGCTCCGGCCCCCGGGCCGGCCTCGCCGAGCTGCGCCTGCCGGAGCTGCAGAAGGGCTCCTCGATCATGCCAGGCAAGGTCAACCCGGTGATCCCGGAGGTCGTGATCCAGGTCGCCGCCCAGGTGATCGGCAACGACACGACGATCACCGTCGCCGGCAGCCAGGGCCAGTTCGAGCTCAACGTGCGGGTGCCGCTGATCGCCCGCAACCTGCTCGACTCGATCAAGCTGCTCGCCTCCGCCTCGCGCCTGCTGAACGAGAAATGCGTCGCCGGGACCGAGGCCAACGAAGAGATGACCGAGCGCCACGCCGAGGCCACCCTGGCCACAGCCACCGCCCTCAACCCCCACATCGGCTACGACCGCGCCGCCGACATCGTCAAGACGGCGGCCGAGTCTGGCCGCTCGCTGCGCGAGGTGGCGCTGGAGCAGGGGGTCGAGACCTCAGTCCTGGAGCAGGCACTCGACCACCGGCGGATGGCCCACCCGCACGAGTAGCGCGGCGACGCAGCCGACATTGACCCCACTCCCGTGTGGTGAAAGTCGGCTGCGATTCAGCCCTGGAGCGTGACGAAGCGCTCCTCGGTCAGCTCCAGAACAGCGAACGACGGTCCCTCGCGGGTGTTGCCCGAGTCCTTGACGCCGCCGTAGGGCTGCTGGTCGGCGCGGAAGGTCGGCACCTCGTTGATCAGGACGCCGCCGAATTCGAGCGTGTTCGCCGCCAGCAGGCCGCGGCCCATGTCGCGGGTGAAGACGCCCGCCTGGAGCCCGAACTTGGAGTCGTTGGCCATCGTCAGCGCCTGCTCGAAATCGGAGTAGCGATCGACGGTCGCGACCGGGCCGAAGATCTCCTCGCGCCAGACCTTGGAGTCGCGCGGCGGCGCGCCGATCAGGGTCGGCCCCAGGCAGCGGCCCTCGTCGACGAGCTCGCCGCCGGTCAGCAGCTCCGCCCCGCCGGCGACCGCCTCGTCGACCCAGTCCTTGACCCGGTCGCGGTCATCAGGGGAGATCAGCGGGCCGACATCGGTCTCGGGATCGAGCGGGTCACCGACCCGCAGCGCTCCCATCCTCTGGACAAGGCGCTCGATGAAGCCGTCGGCGATGTCCTCGTGGAGGAGGATGCGCTGGATCGAGATGCAGCTCTGCCCAGCATGGGAGAAGGCGTGGATCTGCGTTTTGTCGGCGGCGGCTTCCCAGTCGCCGTCGGAGTGGACGATCAACGGCGCGTTGGAGCCCAGCTCGAGGTTGACCTTCTTGTGGGGGACCTGGCTGCGGATGCCCCAGCCGACCTTGGAGGAGCCGGTGAAGCTGAGCGCCTTGGTCAATTCGTGCTCGACGATCGCGTTGCCGACATCCGATCCGGGGCCCGGAATAACCCCAAGCCAGCCATCGGGGAGGCCGGCCTCGATCAGGATCCGGGCCAGCTTCAAGGACGAGATCGGCGTCTGCCCGGCCGGCTTCAGCACGACCGCGTTGCCGGCGGCGATCGCCGGACCCAGCTTGTGGGCGACCAGGTTGAGCGGGAAGTTGAAGGGGCTGATCGCGCCGACGACGCCGTAGGGCACGCGCAGCATCACGCCGAGCTTGCCGACGCCGGCCTGGGAAGCCTCCATCGGCACCGTGCCGCCGGTCAGCTTGCGGGCCTCGATCGCGGAGAAGGTGAGGGTGTCGACGCAGCGGGCAGCCTCGGCCCGGGCCGTCTTCAGCGGCTTGCCCGCCTCGAGCGAGATCGTCTGCGCCAGATCCTCGAGCCGCTCGCCGACCAGCTCGGCGGCGCGGTCGAGCACCGCGGCGCGGGCGTGCTGGGGGAAGTCAGCGGTTTCGAAGGCGGCCTGGCCGGCTTCGGCGGCGCGGTTGACGAGGGCGGCGTTGCCCTTCGCAACCCTTCCCACAACCGTGTCGTCATAGGGGCTGCGCACCTCGATCCACTCGCCGGTATCGATCCAGTCGCCCGCGGCAAGAAGTTTGTGGTCCGTCACTTCAACCGTCTGCGTTGCCATTGAATCTCACTTTCGATACTCCCAATTCCTGCCTGGTGCCCGGATTCAGCCTAGATGATCGAGTTTTCGGGGACCCCCATTTTTGGCTAGTGCTCAATATCCCCGACAGGGCGCTACTCCGTTACGCCGAACCTGTTCTGGAGAGATGCCCCGACGCCGGAGAAAAGCCCCTGCCTTCGCCAGCGCGGTGCTCGCCAGCCTGGCACTGGCCTGCGGCGGCGTCGCTCCGGCCGCCCGGGCAAGCGTCAGCTGGATCGTCCACGGCCACGGCTTCGGCCACGGGGTCGGGCTCAGCCAGTACGGCGCCTACGGCTACGCCCTGCACGGCAAGGGCTACCGCTTCATCCTCGCCCACTACTAC
>CAYOAP010000017.1:0-46174 GCA_964401995.1 uncultured Conexibacteraceae bacterium
GGCGGCTACTTCGACCTGACGACGCTCGACGCCGGCTCCGACGTGCGCCGCGAGACGGTGCTGGCACTGGAGAAGATGGGCATCCACGTCGAGTACACCCACCACGAGGTCGGGCCCTCCCAGCACGAGGTCGACATGCGCTACAAGGACGCGCTGGCGATGGCCGACGATTGCATGACCTACCGGATCGTGGTCAAGGAGTACGCGATGAAATACGGCTGGCACGCGACCTTCATGCCAAAGCCCCTGTTCGGCGAGAACGGCTCCGGGATGCACGTCCACCAGTCGCTGACCAAAGACGGCAAGAACGCCTTCTACGACGCCGACGACCAGTACTTCCTCTCCCCCGTCGCCAAGTCGTTCATCGCCGGCCAGCTCAAGCACGCGCGTGAGATCTCCCCCCTCTTCGCCCAGTGGGTCAACTCCTACAAGCGCCTGGTGCCCGGCTACGAGGCGCCGGTCTACCTCGCCTGGTCGCGGCGCAACCGCTCGGCGCTGATCCGGGTGCCGCTGTACCACCCCGGCAAAGAGAGCGCGACCCGGGCCGAGCTGCGCTGCCCCGACCCCGCCTGCAACCCCTACCTTTGCTTTGCCGGGATGCTGCAGGCCGGGCTGGAAGGGATCGAGAAGGGCTACGAGCTGCCGGAGCCGATGGAGCAGAACCTCTACCACCTCTCCCAGGAGGAGCTCGGCCACCAGGGGATCGAGCAGCTGCCGGCGACCCTCGGCGAGGCGATCGAGCTGGCGGCGGAGTCAGAGCTGGTGCTGCGGACCCTCGGCGAGCACACCTTCCGCCGCTTCATCGAGATCAAGCGCCAGGAATGGGATGACTACCGCGTCCAGGTCACCCCGTACGAGATCCAGAACTTCCTGCCGGTCCTTTAGGCGTTGCCGCTGGGGCGGGCATCTTGCCCCGTCCCAGCGGCACGCTGACCTCTATTCCGAGACGAGCGTCGCCGTGTAAAGCAGGCGCGCCGTCGTGTAGCGACAGCCGTAGGTCGCCCGCTGGCCGACCTTCATCTGCGGCTCGCCCTGGCGCAGATCGTTGAAGTTGTTGCATTTGCCCGGTTCGCGGCTGGCCCGCCAGACGTTGTCAGCCGGCTGTTCGACGGCGAAGGCCGGGGCCCAGGTCGGGACCGTGAGGCCGATGATCTCGCCCTTCTTCACCTCCAGCGAAGCGCTGAACTTGACGGTCTGGCCGAGATAGGGGCTGAGGACGTGGATCGAGCCCTGACTGACCAGGTTGTAGCGCGGGGGGTCGGTGCCCGGAATCCGTTTCAATACCGCCAGGCGCGCCTCCGGCGGAGTGCCGAAGAAGCCGTTGAAGAAGGAGCGCTGCGAGTTGGTCGGCTGGGCCAGGGTCAGGGTCCAGGCCTTGATTTTGCCGTCACGGGGAACGCTGTAGGGCAGGTTGACGAGGCCATTGCTGACCTGGAACCCGGTGGAGCTGCCGATCGCGTTGCATGGCGTGCCTGGGCAGGACGGGGTTGGGACCGTCGCCGTGTTGCCGAGCACGACCGTGATCCGGCTGCCGGCGGAGGCGCCGGCGCTCGCGATCAGAGCGACGATCACCGCAAGGGAGCCGGCTGCCAAGACCACCGCCGCCAACCGACCGCGCTTTCCGGCCGACCGCGCGATGACGGCTTCCTTCGAAGACTTCGACATGCCAAATGCTCCTCTCGTTGAACGTCTGCCTACAACACGGGCAGACTAGCCGTCGATGCGGCCGAATCGAGAGGCTTTGGCCTGGGCGGACGCCTAATGGCGGGCGTAATGCAGGGCCAGCGCGTATTCGACCTGGCCCGATCCTTCGAATTCAAGCGCCATGCGGGCGCCGTTGGTCAGATCCCAGGCATTGCCTTTGGTGTAGGGGCCGCGGTCGATCACCTTGGTGATCAAGTAGTGGCCGTTGTAGGCGAATTTGACCGTGGTTCCGCAGGGAAGGCTGCGATGGGCGACGCCGATCGTGCCTGGCCGCAAGACCTGGCCGCAAGCCGTTTCGTGGCCGTAGAAGCCGGGTCCGTACCAGGTGGCGCCGGCCAAATGCATGGCGCTGAAGGCGATGTCGGCGCCTGAAGCACCGGTGCCGCCATAGGCGACGGTCGAAGCCCCGCCGGTGGTCGCCTGGGCCGGAATCGCGAAGACCGCCAAGGCAAGGGTCGCCGCCAGGGCAATCCCGAGCGCGGCGTGGCTGAGGCGATCGCCTGCCGCCCTTGCCCATCGTGAGTTGTCTGTCCGCCCGAGGCGGTTTCTGCCTAAGTTCATTGCTCTTTCCAGGCGCTTACGGGGTTAGCTGACGGGCTCGCGCTGAAAGAGCTGCGCTACGGCGGCATAAGCCGACGATTCGCCCCAACAATTGGGTCCCCCGATCTCCGCGATATGTAGGCGAAGATTCAGCGAGTGTGCGCGGCACATTAGCAAAAGCTAAGACGGAATTATGTGAACCCTTGTAAACAGCCTTTTTCTCTTCCACGCCCAAAAGATCGGCAGCTGCGGAGATCGCCGAAGCAATGCACGCGAACGCCCGCCAGGCATAGGAAAGGCCCCCTTGCGGGGGCCTTTCCCTTAGCGGGCCTGTAAGCCGGATCCTGTCTTAAACGACCATCTGTCTCTCCTGAACCGAGGCTCTGGAGGGGCCGCTCGCGCGGCCCTGCGACCTACCTGGACCTCGCCGAGCCGGGTCAACGGTCCTGCTTGGCCTTGCACCGGGCGGGGTTTGCCTGGCCGCCGCGTCACCGCGACGCCGGTGCGCTCTTACCGCACCATTTCACCTTTGCCTGTACGCGACTCACGTGTGGCCGCGCCATCGGCTGTGTATTTCTGTGGCACTGTCCCGCGGGTTTCCCCGGGTGGGCGTTACCCACCGCCTTGCCCTTCGGTGTCCGGACTTTCCTCGAGGGGTTTTCTCTCCCCCCGCGGCCGTTCGGCCCGCAAACGCGATGGTAGCGCCAACCGCCGCCTCGGTTCGGCTGTTCCTTATCGCCGCATAGCGGGCAAAAAGAACAGTGGAAGCGGAAACTCGCGATATCGTCGGCCGATGCGGGGAGCTGTGGTGACGGGAGCGGGCGGCGGGCTCGGGCGGGCGATCGCCGCAGAGCTGGCCCGGCGCGGCTATGCCGTGCAGGTCACCGATATCGACGCCGAGGCGGCGCGGCGCGCTGCCGAAGAGATCGGCGGCGATGCCGCCGGCTCAGGGCTGGATGTTCGCGACGAGGCGGCCTGCCGGGCAGTCGCCGACGAGACCGTCACCCGGGCAGGCTCACTCGACGTCTGGGTCAACAATGCCGGCGTCCTCTTCACCGGCCCGAGCTGGGAGCAGGACGAGGCGACCCGGCGGACGATGATCGAGGTCAACACGATCGGCACGATGAACGGCACGATGGCTGCCTTGGCGCCGATGAGGGCGGCCGGCCGCGGCCATCTGATCAACGTCGTCTCGCTGGCCGGGATCGTCGCCGCCCCGGGCGAGGTCAACTACTCGGCGAGCAAGCACGCGGCGATGGCCTTCACCCTCGGCACCCTCTTCGATCTGCGCCGCTCCGGCATCGGCGGCATCAACATCTCGGCGGTCTGCCCGGACGGGATCTGGACCCCGATGCTGGAAGACAAGCTCGACGACCCCGAGGCAGCCGGCTCCTTCTCCGGCCACCTGCTGACCCCAGAGCAGGTGGCGCAGGCCGTCGGCAAACTGACCGAGCGGCCCAAGCCGATCCTGATCCTCCCCCGCTGGCGCGGCCCGCTATTGCGCCTGGTCGACCTCTTCCCCAGCCTCGCCGTGCGCATGCTGCCACTGGTCATGGCCGACGCCCGCAGGCGCCAGCGGAGGTACAAACGTCTTATAGAGACGGGACGCTGGCCGAAGTAGGCCGGGCCAGCGCCGCTGCTCAGACCTTGCGGAAGACGCCGACGACGCGGCCGAGAACGCGAGCCTCGGTGGTGATGATCGGCTCCATCTCGTCGTTTTCGGGCTGCAGGCGGATGTGGTCCTTCTCGCGGAAGTAGCGCTTGACGGTCGCCTCCTCGCCGATCAGGGCGACGACGATTTCGCCGTTGGTCGCATCGTCGGCAGGCCGGACGACGACGTAGTCGCGTTCGAGGATGCCGGCGTTGACCATGCTTTCACCGCGGACCTGGAGGATGTAGTCGCCGTCCTCGCCACCGATAACGTCCGGGACCTCGAGGTACTCCTCGATGTTCTCCTCAGCCAGGATCGGCTCGCCGGCCGCGACCTGGCCGACCAGCGGGATCCCGCTCTCGGGCCGGATCGTCCGCTTCGCCTTGTCGAAGAGCAGCTCGATCGCGCGCGGCTTCGACGGGTCGCGCCGCAGCAAGCCGATCTTCTCCAGGTTCGCCAGGTGCGCATGGACGGTCGAAGAAGAATGCAGCCCAACCGCTTTGCCGATCTCGCGAACGGTCGGCGGGTAGCCGGTCTTGGCCGCGTAGCGGCCGATGAAGTCGAAGATCTCCTTCTGCCTCTTGGTCAGATCCAGGTCAACCATTTTCTCCCTCTCATCCCCCTCGACGCCGGGCACAAAAACGTTCGAACAAGTGTTCGCAGGCTACCGACTCGCCCGGATGCGTGCAAGGAAAGCAGGTGCTTGGGAGCAAACATCTAGAATCAGCGGCCCTCGAGCGGCTGTGGCGGAACTGGTAGACGCGCAAGGTTGAGGGCCTTGTGCCCCTCACGGGGCGTGATGGTTCGACTCCATTCAGCCGCATCACGAACTCCCTGCAAACGGGGTACTGCAAAAGCTGGGCGCCGGAGGGGACCTCCCCCCTCCGGCCACCCCCCAGCGGTCCATCTAAGGGCTATCTAGTCAACGGCGGGGCGGTTTTCGTAGCCGCCCTCTCGCTCTTGCCGATAGGTATCGATGCTGCGGGCACTTGCTTCTAATATTTACTAATTATCTCTTGATTAGTTGAATATTTAGTATACGTTGCGACAAACTGGCCTCCACGCCACACAGAAAAAGGTGACATATGTCCGACACCGAGATATCGGTTGGCAGCTGGAAAATCTACGAGGACGCCTCGGGAAACCTTGTGATCGAAAACGGCGGCTCCAAGCTCACGATCGACAACGCCCCAGGCCAGGTGACCGTCAATGAAAAGCGGGTGCTCTGCGACGGCGATCCCATCAACATCAACAATGACCAGGGCACCTTGGACGGCACCACGCACGAGGAAGGGCCCGGAAAGGGATGGCAGGCCGCGACCTACTGGTCCGACGACCAGGACGGCGATTGCAATCTGGAAATTCACTACGGGCACCCCTGGTAGGGAGCCGACCTCCGAGAAAGGAAGTCATGGCCCACATCGCCCGCCCCAACGCCTGGGTGGCTGTCGAGGACGCCACAACCCAGCTCACCTACGCCCCCTTCGTCAACCCGGCGCCGCTGACCACCAGCGCCCCCAGGCGGGACCCGACCCTGGGCTCGCTGGTGGTGGCAGTCACCAACAACACGGCCGAAGACCTCGAAGTCAAAAAGGTCACCTTCACGCTGGTCGTCGGCAAGCCGGGCTCCAGCGGAGCGCCGCTGATGTCGGGACTGCCGTCCTCCTTCGATGCTTCCAGCGAATCCTGGGAATTCGGCGGGCCGCCGAGCGGCTTCACCGAAGGGGTGGCTGAATATGTGCTGACTCCCAAATCCGGGGTCAAGCTTGCGGCCGGCGAATCGGTGCTGATCGAGCTGGCCGAGTTCCCCACCGTCGAAGCGCCCGACGCTGCGGTCGTCACGATCGAAGAGAACATCGGCGGCGCCAAGAGTTCGACCACCCTCTCGGTCCCCACCTTCCCCGGTGGCTTCTTCTTCGACGGCCTGATCGCCACCGTCAAGGGAGCAAGCGAGCACATCCCGGTTGCACAGGTCGAAAGCGGCTCCAAAGTGGTGCTGCTGTGGAACACATCGGTCTCCGTCGACGACCAGCTTGTGCGCTTCTCCAACGCCGCCGAAGGGCAGAAAAAACAAAAGCCAACCGAATCAGGGCGCTGGACCTCGCCGGAACTGACCGCTGACACGGTCTTCTCGGTCGCCATCACCCAGACCGGCGGCAACGGCGAAACCCTCCCGGCGGCGCTCAGCGTCTCGGTCGCGGTCAAAGACCCCGCCCTGATCGCGGCCTCCCTGCAGGCAACTGGCAAGGTGGAAGCCGGCAGCGCCAAGGTGGACGGCAAGATCGAAGCGGCCGGCGCAAAGCTGAATGGCGGGTTGGAAGCGGGCGGGGTGACGGTGCTAGGGGCGGTCACAGCCGCCAGCGCCGATGTCAGCGGCGGGGTCAAAGCCCTCAACGCCACTGTGACCGGGGAAGCCGACATCAATGTGCTGAACCTCGGAGGGGCAGCGGTTGCAAGGCCTCCTCGCATCGAGGACGCCGTCGACCTCCTCGCCCCCTTCCTCGCCAGGGAGCTCGACGCCGAGACCCGGGCGAAGCTGATCGAGGCGCTCGGGGGCGAGGCCAAAGGACGATGACGCCGGCTCACACCGTCCCTCCCAACCCCGATCAGAAAGCCTTTCTCGACGGGATCCGGAAACAGGCGAAAGAGAAGAATCTCTACGAGCCGCTTGCGAAGGACGGCAGGTACTACGCCTACCTCTCCAAGGTCGACCCCGTTCCCGGCAAGAGCGGTTCCGGCCCCCAGAGCTGGGACGTGATGTTCGAGCTGGTCAACCGCAGCCTGTTCGACCTGGCGCTGTTCGAGCGCTCGGCGACCAGCCGGCGAGCGCCGCAGGTGCCGATCCTGGTCTTCGAAGTCGACGGCGCCGACGAAAAGACCCTGCTGGACACGCTCGGCATCAAGAAGCCCGATGACGTTGCCGAGGGCTCGTGGTTTGAACTGACCCTCGCAAAGGGAAGCAAGGCAGGAGCGATCGAAGGCACGCTCTTCCCCTCGGACCCACCCCCAGCCGACAACTACGGCCCGTACTACATCGCCGGCCCGGCCACGCCGCTGTCGATGCCGCAGATCGCGCCGGACGATGCAGGGATGGTCGATTTCCACGGCCCGCCCCCGGGCGGCGGCGAAGCGGCCGGCGATAAACGCAAGTGCGCCGCCCTCGCGGACGCCTACGGCGGGGCGCCGGCGGCGAAGCGGGCTCGACTCCCCGACCCGGGACCCGGCGCCGCCCCGAACCCGATCCCGCACCCCCCCGTCAACCCGGCCAATCCCGCCCGCCCGGTGCCGCCCGCGGCACAGGTCGACCTCGTCGGTGTGATGGACGTCGGCCAGGGCAACTGCAACCTGCTGGTCAAAGACGGGCAGCCGCTCGCCTACTTCGACGTCGGGTTCCCGCCACCCGGCAAGGGACCGTCGGCGCCGCCGACGGTCCAGAGCGGCGCCCAGAGCCCGCCGTGCGGACCGATCGTCCAGAACTCGACCAACGACCTCTTCGTCGTCCTCTCCCACTGGGACTGGGACCACTACCAGCTCGGCGCCCAGTGGCCTGCGCTCAAAGCGCTTCAATGGCTGGTCCCCGGCCAGGCCAGGGGGCTGAAAGCAAACGAGTTCCTGGTCTCGCTCGGCAACAAAGCCCACGTCTACGCGGCCAATTTCCCGCCCACGTTCCCGATCGCCGAAAACGCGCTCAAATTCACGCTCTACCGGTGCAATGCCGCCGGCCTGCCACGGTCGGCGATCATGAACAACAGCGGGCTGGCGATCTCCGCCGAAATCAAGCTGCCGGCGAACAGTGATGACAACCGCGTGATGATGATGCCGGCCGACGCCAGCTTTCGGTCGATACCGGTGGTGGCGATGCCGGTCACGATGGCGAACATGGCCGGCCTCGTTGCCGTCCACCACGGCTCTCGGGCCAACTACGCCGCAGACGATCTGCCGGTGGCGGCGATCGGGCCCGGCCAGGGGCGGCTCATCTATTCCTACGGGATCAAGCCCGACGGCACGCACACGCACGGATTCCCGACCCAGGAGGCGATGGGAAAATACGACGCAGCCGGCTGGGGGATGAAACGCTCGACCGCGCAGGGAAACGCGATCACAGAGGGCGGGCAGCCAACCCCATACCCGCTGCTGCTGCGCGGCAACATGGCAATCGGCGGCGGCCCGCTGGCCGGCGAATACGCGAACACGGCTTTCGGCGCTTTCGCCGACAGGCTCGATTAGGCCGGCGATGACCGCAAGCCCGCTGCAGACGCTGGCGGAAGTCGACAACTGGCTCGGCTCGCTGAGCCCCGGCGCCCCGGTCGGGCTCTCCCCGGACCTGTTCGCGACGGGCCCGGTCCGGGCGGTGCTCGAAATGCTTCCGGCCTCGATCGCGTTGACCAACACAGCCGCAAAGCCGGCAGACCATTTGCTCGAAGGGACCGCCGAAGTGCTGGGAGAAGCCGACACGGCGGTGGTGCTGACCTTCTCCGAAGCGACGGAGCCCCCCGGCCCACTCTCCTGCGAGCTAGCGCTGACCCCGCTGAAGCTGGCCTGGCAGCCGCTTCCCACCGTCGACCTCAGCTTCGGCGAGTTCGGCGCCCGGCTAACGGCAAATCCAGAGCTGGAGGAAATCGTCAGCGTCGATCTCGATGCGACAGTGGCGGCGGGGGAGAAGCTCGGCCTGCCGGTCGAAATCTCGGTGCCGTCCTTCGAGGGCGAGTGGCTCCTCCGCGGCAGCTTCGATCCCGGCATCACGCCCGATGCGAGCGGGCTGGTGGCGCTCGCCGGCGGCAGCGACGCGGTGAAAGAGGTGGTGCAGAAGATCGCCGCCGAACTCGAACATTTTGAACTCACCGAGATCGAGGCAGCCTTCGACACCACCACCGCCAGCTGCTCGCTGATCGGGCTCTCGATCGCCTACCAGAAACCCTGGAAGTTCCTCGAACATTTCGAACTCGACGAAGTCCGGCTCGACTGCACCATCCTCGATCCGTTCGGGCACTCGCCAGCGCCGGAAGCCCAGCTCAGCGCCAAAATCACGATCGACGACACCCCCTTCGACGTCGGCGGCAGCTACCCCGACATGGCCGTCTTCGCGCAGCTGGACCCGGACGGCAAGCTCGACGTCGGAGCGGCCTTCGCCTTCCTCCAGATCTCCCCCCCGGCGGGCTTCCCCCAAATCGAGATCTCCCTGCTCTCCTTCGTCTTCTACATCAAGAGCCGCGCCTTCGAATTCCAGCTCGGAATCGACAAGCCCTTCAAGGTCCTGGGCAAAGTGGAGGTGGACAGCTTCCACTTCGCCCTGCGGGTCGCCGACGAAGCCGGAAAGGGCTTCGAGCCGTCGGGAAACATCTACTGCCAGCTGACGATCGGCTCGACGATCGTCGCGCTCGGCGGCACCTACAGCGAGCAAGGCATCGCGCTCGAAGGGGCGACACGGCATCTCAAGCTCAAAGAACTCGTCGACCACCTCAAGGAATTCGGCATCGACTCGGTCCCGCGGCCGATCGAAGAACTCGAACTCGAGACCGCGCACGCCGGCTTCGACACCGCGGCCGGGACCTTCAAATTCACCTGC
Source organism: uncultured Conexibacteraceae bacterium (assembly GCA_964401995.1). GTDB lineage: Bacteria > Actinomycetota > Thermoleophilia > Solirubrobacterales > 70-9 > DATCBF01. Next base: position 9,462 of record CAYOAP010000017.1, read on the forward strand.
GAAGGGAAGACAACTGTGGCGGGGGTCGAGGTCGACTTCATCCCCAACATCGAAATCACCCACCACACCGACGGCAGCGCCAACCCCTACTCCGCCAAATTCGGCGGCTGGCTCTCGCTCCTCCCCGAGGGCGGCGAGCGGCTGGACTTCGAAGTCGAATTCAGCGAGAACGACAGCGACAAGCGAATCTTTGCCGGCTACTGGGACCCGAGCGGCAAGGGGCTCGGGCTCGACTCCCTGGCGGCCGCGCTCGGCTTCCAGCATCCGGAGCTGCCGAAGGCGCTGCAGCTAGAGCTCGACGACATCTCCCTCCTCTACGACTTCACCAAAGACAAGGAGTGGCTCGCGATCGGCGCCAGCACCACGGAGTACGGTCGCGCCGCCCTCGTCGGCCTGCCGTCCGGCGGCAAGTGGCGGTTCTTCTTCGTCTTCGCGGCGAGCGGCGGCTTCAGCCTCTCCAACCTGCCGCTGGTCGGCAAAAAGCTGAGCGAGGTCGAGGAGCTCTCGATCGCCGACCTGGCGGGGATCGTCGCCGGCGAAGCGATCGACCAGAAGACGGCTGAAGAAGTCAACACGGCAATCGAACGGCTGAACGAAAAGCTGAGCAAGGTGCCCGGCAAGTCGCTGCCGCTGCTGCCCAAGCAGGGGGGCGGCGAGCTCAACATCACCGCGACGCTGCGGGCAGGGAAGGAAGAAACGCAGCTCGACCTGGCGCTTGGCGGCACGGCGGCGAGTGCTCTTGCCGAAGCGGCCAGCGCGCCAAGCGGCGGCGGCGAACCGGGCTCGACCACCTGGGTCGACGTTCAGAAGAGCTTCGGCCCGGTCTCGATCCAGCGGTTCGGCGCGATGTATCAGTCGCAGGGCGAAACGCTCTGGTTCGAGCTCGACGCCGAGCTCGCCTTCGGGCCGCTGACGCTCGGCCTCGAGGGGCTCGGCGTCGGCTCGCCGCTGAAGGACTTCTCGCCCTCCTTCGACCTGCGCGGCCTCGCCGTCGCCTACGACGCGCCGCCGCTGGAGATCGCCGGCGGCCTGGTCAACCTGGCGCCGCCGGGCGCCTCCTACATCGAATTCGAGGGGGGCATCGTCGTCGGCACGCCCGAGTTCAAGCTGCAGGCCTTCGGCTACTACGGCGACAAAGCCGGGTTCTCCTCGATGTTCCTCTTCGGCGACCTCGAAGACCCGCTCGGCGGCCCGCCGGCCTTCTTCGTCACCGGCCTGGCACTCGGCTTTGGCTACAACTCGGCGCTGCGTGTGCCGACGATCGACGAAGTCGGCGAATTCCCGCTGGTCGCGACCCTGCCGAACTCGACCGCCGCCGAGCACAACGTCTTCCCCAACAAGAACCCGACCCCGGTCGAAGTGCTCGACTACATGCGGACGGCGAAGAAGACCGCGCCGGCCTGGGTCGAACCGAGCGCCGGCTCGCTCTGGTTCGCCGCCGGCGTCACCTTCACCAGCTTCGAGCTCGTCAGCGGCCAGGCGCTGGTCCTGGTCGAGACCGGCGCGGAGCTGACGATCGCCCTGCTCGGCACCGCCGCCACCCAGTTCCCCCAGGACGCGGGGTCAGGCTCGGTCTATGCCCGGGTCGAACTCGACATCCTCGTCCGCCTCGCCCCCGCCGAAGGGGTCTTCTCCGCCCAGGCGCAGCTCGCCAAGAGCTCCTTCCTGCTCGACCCGGCCTGTGTGCTGACCGGCGGCTTCGCCTTCTTCGTCTGGTTCGGCGACAACCCCCACGCCGGCGACTTCGTCCTCACTCTCGGCGGCTACAACCCGGCCTTCGTCCCTCCCCCCCACTACCCGACCGTCCCGGAGGTCGGCTTCAACTGGGCGGTCGACGGCTCGATCACGCTCAGCGGCGGCGTCTACCTGGCGATCACGCCATCGGTGCTGATGGCCGGCGCCCGCCTCAACGCCACTTACCACAGCGGCAACCTCAATGCCTGGTTCGACGCCCACGCCGACGTGCTGATCCGCTGGAAGCCGTTCTGGGTGCAGGCCGACATCGGCATCACCGTCGGCGCCTCCTACAAGATCGACATCCTCGGCCTCTCCTGGACGCCTTCGGTCGAACTCGGCTGCGAACTCGAAATCCACGGCCCGCCGACCGGCGGCAAGGTACACGTCGACTGGTACATCATCGGCTTCACCGTCCACTTCGGCTCCGACGGGAACGGACCGGAACCGCTCAAAGAGTGGAGCGAATTCGAGGCGCTGCTGCCCAACGCGGCGCCCCCCGGCGCGAAGGCCGCCAACGTGCTCTCGTTGAAGCCGAGCGCCGGCCTGGTGCCGCCGCTGGGCAACGCTCCGGGCGCCGCCGGCGAACCTGCTGCCGGGCCGTGGCCGGTGCGCGGCAGCCAGTTCGCCTTCGAGGCGACCACGCCGGTGCCGGTGACGACCGGCGCCGTCGGCGCCGCGAAGTCGCTCTCTGGCGGCGGCGAATTCAACGTCCACCCGCTTGACAAGACCAAAGTCACCTCCAACTTCAGCCTCACAATCGCCCCGATCGACGAACCCACCAAGGACTGCAGCGACGCCTTTGAGGTGGAATCGCTCTCGCGCGACCTGCCCGCCTCGCTCTGGGGGTCCCCGCCGGAGAGCGATGACAAGCCTCAGACCCCTGCCGCCGGGGAACAGCTGGTGCCGGGGCAGCTGGTCGGCGCCTCGCTGCGGGTGGCGCCCCCGACCCTCGGCGCCAGCGCCGGGCCGATCGAAGTCGCCACCAGCCTCGCCCACCTCCCGCTCGAACTGGACGGGGCGCAGCTGCCCCTGAGCGCGGGGGCGGTGCCGCACGGCGACGTGCCCGCGGCCGGCAGCGGCGAAGGCACCGTCGCCAGGATCGCCTCCGAAACGGAAGGGATCGCCACCGAGCAGGCGGGCAAGAGCCGCACCGCGACCTATGAGGCGCTGCGCGAAGCGGGCCTGGCAGTGGGCGCCGGCAACGACCCGATGACCGAATTCCGCAAGGCTTCTGCCAGCGCCTTCGCGGCCGAGCCACTGCTGGTCGCATGAGTGGCGACGGCCCCAAGACCCGCCTGCCGGAGCTGGCCTTTGCCCGCAGCGCGGCGACGCCGGGGCAGGGGAAGATCCAGTTCTACGACGGCCACTTCCCGGCACTGACCTCGGGCGCCTACAAGATCACCGCCAAGCAGTCGGTGGCCCTGGACTCGGCGCCTCCCTACGAAGCGACCCGCGAATTCGAGATCGCCGGACCCCGCTTCACGCTCGACGCAGCCGTCGCCGAGACGGCGTTCCCGCCCGATCGCGGCAACGGCGAATACGACGAAGAACTCCCCTTCGTCGTCCTCTCCGACCCCAGCCTGCCCTGGGAGCGCAGCATCGTCCCCGGCGGCCTGGCCCCGACCCCCGCAAAGCCCACCCCGTGGCTGGCGCTGGCGGTCTTCGCCGAAGGCGAGATCGAACTACAGCCGGGAACCGGCAGCCCGCTGGCGACGATCAGCGTCAGGGACCTGCTCAGCTCCGACGACGAAATCCTCGGCCCCCAGATCGACAAGGCCACGCTCTCCGAAGCAGAGTTGGAATCCGCCTGCAAGGCGATCACCGTCCCCGGCCCGAACTTCGCCGCGGCGATGCCGAACCTGGAAGATCTGGCCAGCCTGGCCCACTGCCGCGCCGTCAACACCGACGGCGAGGAAGCACTGCTCTCGGTCCTGCTCGCCAACCGCCTGCCGAAAGCAGCGGGGAAGCCGCTGCGCTTCCACGCCCACCTGGTCTCGCTGGAGGGCTTCCACGACTACCTTGGCCCGAGCGGCAAGCCGCTGCCGGCGAAAGTCCGCCTGGCTTCGCTGCTGGCCTGGAGCTTCGTCTCCCAGCCGAAAGCCGCTGTCGACTTCAAAGCGCTGATCGAAGGCCTGATCGCGCACCAGCAGCCGACCGCGGCGCTGAGGCTGACGCCGGCCGCCAGCAAGCAGCTGCCGGAACCCGCCGCCGCCCGGATCGCCGACGGCTACGCGCCGCTGCCGCTGGCGATCGGCGCCGGCGAAAAGAGCTTCGCCTGGTATCGGGGGCCTTTCTCGCCGGTCGTACCCCAGCCCCTCCCCGAGGTCGGCGAGCCGGCAGTTGGGGTGAGCGAAGCGGGCAGCGCCGACGCGCTGGCGATCTACCTCGCCGAGCAGGGCCTCTTCGACCTCAGCTACGCGGCCGCCTGGAACATGGGCCGCCAGCTGGCCCTCGCCGACGCCAAGTTCACCCAGGCGATGGCGCGCCTGCGGCGCCAGGCAAGGAGCGAACTCGGACAGCTGGCCCAGCGGATGTCGGCGCCGCACCTGGCGGGTGTCGAGCCGGCAGGGCTGCTCGCCCGCGACGCCGCCCGCAGCCGCTTCGCCGAGCAGGTCGCCGGCGGGCTGGCTTCGCGCTGGACCGAAGCACTCGCCGGCGCCCGCAGCGGCGCCGCAGCGCCGGCGTCCGCCGTGCGCCAGGAGCGTCCACGGCGGCGCGCCACCGTGGCGCCCCGCGAGGCGCTGGCGCAGCCGGCGGCGGCCGCGGCGCTCGGTGACGCGCTGGAAGCTCTGCTGCAGCCGGTCGGCGCCTGGCTCGCCAAGCTCTCGCTGCTGGGCTCGGTGCCCTTCTCGCATCTGGTGCCGAGCGCCAGCATGCTGCCGCCGGAGTCGATCAGGTTCTTCTACGTCGACCGCGACTGGATCGCTGCGCTGCTGGCCGGGGCGACGAGCATCGGCGTCGAGGGCACGGCCGATGTCGCCATCCTCGCCTCCCTGCGTCCGCGCCTGGCGAAGATCGTCGCCGAAAAAGGCGGCCTCGGGCTGGAAGGCGCACCCAGCGCGAGCGGGGTGCTGATCCGCTCCCAGCTCGTCTCGGCCTGGCCCTCGCTGGTGGTCCAGGGGAGCAGCACCGCGACAGGGGAAGGCACAACGGTGCCGCTGGAAAACCTCCGCGACGACCGCCCCGGGCCTGCCGTGAGGCTCTGCATCTTCAAGGGAGTGCCCGAACAGGTGACGCTGGCCGAGCCCTACCGCAGCCTGCGCTTCGGCGTCCAGGACAACAAGATCGCGCCCCGCTACGTCTCGGCCACCGGCCCGATCGGCGCCAAGATCCCAGGCAAGGGAGAAGTCGAACCGAAGATCCGGCCGCCGGCGGCCGGATCGACCGGAGGCGTGCTGGAAATAGCGCCGCTGGTGACGAAGCTGGCCGAAGCCACCGGGGTCCCCGCGGCCGAATTCAAAGCCGGCGACATGGCGATCCAGATGGTCTCGGCGCCGGAGCTGCAGGCGTTCCCCTGGCCCGCTGCAAAAGGGGCGCAGTGAGCGACGCCGGGCCGCTGATCGTGCCGCTGACGGTTGAGGCGCTGGTCGTCAACAACCACGTGCGCGAAGGCGAGTCCTTCGTGCGGGCGCAGATGCTGTACGGGCAGCTGGAAGAGGGCAGGAGCGCCCAGCCCGGCCTCGACGACGCCGACCGGCACTTCACCACGGACGAATCCGTGGAAGGGGGGGCACCCGCGCAGTACTACAACGGCGTCTACCTCAAGTGGCGGCTGCCGCGGGCGCTGACCCGGGGTGTGCAGGATCCGGTCAAGGAAGAACTGCGCTTCCCGACGATCCCCAGCCGCTGGATCGTCGTCCGCTACAACGCCGCCGGAGCGGCGCCCCAAGCCTGGCTGGTCGAAAGCGACTACGTATGGCCAGCCACGCCGAAATTCAAGACCGTCGCCGACGTCAGCGCCTATTTCGTCGTCAAGAACAAGGACGGGGCGCCGGCGCCAGCCTTCGTCGGGCGTCACATCGACCTCACCAAGGAAGCCTGGAGCGAGCCCGGCAGCTCGCTCGGGCTGACCGCCACCGGAGCCGGCAACCCCGCCTTTGCCGCCTACCAGCCACAGAACAACAACGTGCTCTCCTTCATCGACGTGCTCGGCGAAGCCGCGGCGGAAACCTTCAGCTACCAGGTCTTCGGCTGGTACTCGCGGGCGGAAGAGGATCCGCTGGCCGCGATCGGGACCGCGGGCTTCGCCAAGGCGCTGGAAGAAGGCCTCGGCTGGACGCTGCCCGAAAAGACCGACGCCGGGCTGAGCACGAGACGGACGCTGCTCGCGGGGTCCGTGAACGGGGTCGAATGGCAGTCGGCTAAAAAGCCGAAAGGAGGAGCGCAGACGGGCCTCCCGCTTGCGATCGCCACCGGCAACAGCAGCGTCGAGGCGCTGACCGGCCTGGTCGCGGCACAGGCCGCCGCCCAGCCGGGGAAAACGGTCGAGCCCGAGCTGCTGGAGGCGTTCCAGCTCGACGCTCTGGACCTGCTCGACGAGCCTGACGGCGAGGCGAGGCTGGCGGAACGTTTGCACGACAGCCTCTTCCAGCGCTACGCCGGCGGTCACGCCTGGGAGATCGTCGGCGCTCCGGGCCAGGAACCGCCCGAAGCGGCCGAGCTCGAACGCGAGAGCGCCTGGCTGCTGAAGCTGAACGAAGCCCAGGCCAAGCTCGACGCCCAGATCGGCGAGCTGGCCGGCCTCCGCCTTCACCTCTACGAGCTCTGGTGGAAGTGGTTCTGCTGGCTCGGGCGCTACAGCTCGAACAAAGTCGACGGCCGCAAAGGAGCACCACCGCTCAAGCAGCAGGACCTGCTCGAAGAACTGCTGCCCACCACGGCCGGCAGCGTCGCTCAGCAGGTTCAGGAAAAACAGGCCGAAGTCGAAGCGAGCCGGAAATTGGTGCCGGGCGGGACGACCAAGGAAGAACTCGACGCGGCGATCGTCGCATACGAAAAGCAGCAGGGCCTGCCGGAGAGCCGCCTGTTGAAGCGTGCCGAAGCGACCAGCTTCCACACCCCCAACAACCCGGTCGTCCTGCTCGCCGGCGCCGGCGCCTCGGGCATCGTGCCGCCGCCGGCGACGCTGCAGTGCCGCTTTCCCCAGCAGCTCGTCAGCGGCTTCGAATTCAACGGCCAGAAGGTGGCCGCCTCCACCGCCGGCGTCGCCGTCCCGCGACCTGACCTGAGCCGGGTCTCGGGCGCGCCCTGGCCGGCGGAGCTGATCGAAGCCCTGGTCGACGAGGCCTTCTTCACCGATCTCGGCAACGCCAGCGCGATCTCGAAGGCGCTCGGCGGTGACCAGGCGGCGATCGCGGCGGCGATGGCCAAGGCGCCGATCGGGGTAGCGCCCGGCAGCGGCGTCACAGCCTGGAAAGAAAACCCCTGGCGCCCGTTGCTGCTGATCTGGAGCGCCGAATACTTCCCGATCCCGCTCGGCGCCGAGCAGCCCAACTGGGCCTTTGAGGCCGGCCGCTACGTCTGGAACGGCGAAGGCGCGGTGGAGACGCCGCTGAAGCTGGGCAGCACGATCCTGCTCGGAACCGGCGCCGTCTTCAACATGGCGGCGCGGCTCGAAGCCTTCCTCGCGGGCAACCCCCATCTGGGCAAACCCGAGAAATCCGAGCTGGAAAAGCTGCTCGCCTTCGTCACCGAGCAGGGAAACGACTGGGACCTGCTCTCGCAGGCCCTCGACGGCTTCAACGAGGGGGTGCAGCTCGGCGCCCCGGGCGTCTTCGCCAATCCCTCGGTCAGCGAAGCAGAAGTCAAATCTCCCCTCTCGGCTCTGATCGGCGCCTCGCCCGGCTACCCGCCGGGGCTCCCCGAACCGTCGCGGACCACGCCCCCGGCCAGCGCATTTCAGCCCCTGCGCGGCGGCCAGTTCTGCTTCACCGAGCTGGCCCTGGTCGACGAGTGGGGCCAGGCGCTGGAACCGATCACGCCGACCACCACCAAGGACGAGGACGTCTTCATGCCGGCCACGATGATGCCGGGAGTCAGCTCCAGCTCGGCACGGTTCACGGTGACCCCCGCCGGCGGCGGCGCGCCTCCGTCCCCGGCGATGACACCGGCGGCCGGAACCGTCACGGGCGACGGGGCCGAGATCGCGATCTCGGCGCTCGTGCCATCCAGCGAAAAGGCGGGCAGCGGACCGTTGACGCTGACGGTAGAAGGCAGCGGCTTCGACCCTAAGGCTGAACCAGTGGTCAGCTGGAACGGCCTGCCGCTGGCGACCAAATGCGTCAGCGCGACGAAGCTCGAAGCGACCGTCCCGGCCGATTGCCTGGCACTGCCCGAGACGGCCGCGGTCGCCGTCAGCGTGAGCCGCACGGTGCGCACCGAGGCGGAGGAGACGATCGCTCAGGTCCCGCCGGCCATCCCCCAGCCGGCAAGGCTCATCTTCGAGATGCTGGCGGCCGAAAACGACGATGTCGTGGTCGGACCGCTGGCGCCGGCCGCGAACCCGATCTGCGGCTGGCTCCTGCCCAACCACCTCGACGCGGCGTTGATGGCGTACCTGCCCGGTGGCGAGCCACTCGGCGAGATCTCGGCCGGGGTCGGGCCCGCCGCGAAGTCCGCGCTCCTCTGGACGGCGGCGCCCGGCGCGCCCTACCAGGCGTTGGCGGAAGTGGAAGCGAAGGTCCCCCAGCTCGGCCCGATGCTGGGGCAGCTCTTCAAACAGGGCCCGGCTGTCTTTGCCGGCTTCCTGGCCGCGATCGACGAGACGCTCTGGACCACGGCGCCGGCCGGCGTGGCTTTCGAAAACGGCTTGGCGACGCTGATCGGCCGGCCGCTCGCCCTGGTCCGGGCGCAAGCCGGGTTCGAGCTCCTCTCCGGGCCGCGGCGCGATCCGAGCTGGCGCTACACCTTCGATTCCCAGCCCAACGCTCTCGGCGCCTGCAAGCTGGCGGTCGAGCTGGGCGGGCAGGCCTGGCTCGACGACGGCCTCGTCGGGTATTTCGAGGAGACCGAATACGAAAAGTTCTTCGTCGTCGCCCAGGCGGGGGCGCCCGAAGGGGGCTACCTGCACACGATCGGTGAAGGCGACAACCACCTCTCGCTTGCGGCCGACGGCAGCGCCGGCGCCCACCTCTCGCTGCTGCTCGACCCGCGGGCGCCGGTCCACGCAAGCACCCCGGTCCTGCCGGGGACGAGCCTCGCCCTGCCGGCGCGAGCGGTCGAAGCGGCACTGGCCCGGCTCGAGGTCAGCTTCCGCCTCGACGGGGTGCTGACCGACAGCGAAACGACAGCGCCGAGCGGCGGCGGCGCGGCGGCGACCACGATCCGTCTGCCGCTGCCCGACGTCCAGGCCGGCAGCTGGTCCTGGGTTGAGCAGGATGCCTCCGGCTGGACCGAGCACGCCACCGCCACGACCGATGCCGGCGCCGGCCTGGGCGACGTGCCACCGGTCCTGCGCCGCGGCCTGCTGCGACTCAGCGGCTTCGCTAAGCAGAAAACGCAAGAAAAAGAGAGACCATGACCCAGGGCCGCCAAGCCCAACCCGGCGCCGCTGACCACCAGCGCCCCCGGGAAGGTTCCAACTACGTGAACCGCTCGGGAGGCGGCTGATGAAGGCCCTAGCCGAAGGTGAGGCGGGCGCCCAAGGGTTGGCGGTACCTCGCGTGGGTCTGACCCGGTGCCCAATAGCGCTAGATCACTTATTCTTTTCCCACTGCGGGCGGTTCGTGGGACACCAATTAGACACCCACAACTTACGCCAGGCCTTGCCCTGATAGGCGTTGCCCGCCGGTGCAAACGTTTCGGAACCCTGCCTCAGATAGGTCACCTGCCAGGCGCCGGCGACCTGCTCTAGGCCAAGCGCCCCTCTTTGCTTGCTCGACTTCACCTGAGCATTGATCACGACGAACCCGCGAGTTGCGCTTTCTTCGGTGTATTCCCCGACCTGTTCTGCGACCGATCGGACTTCGCTCTGTCTATAGGGCGGCTTGGCGCCCGCCTGAGCCTTGGGGCAGTGCTGGAATCTGACGGTTGGGAGCTTGTCGCACGAGTAGCCCGCTGCGTCTTTGGCGGTCTGCAATTCGCACGCCGCCCGCTCGTCTCCCTTGTTCATGTAGCGAACCCAGTTTTCGGCCACAGACCGCTGCGGGGAGACCGACGTGGTCGACGTGGTCGCGGCGTTCGCTGCCGCGCCCATCAGGGCGCAACAGACGATCGATATTGCGGCAATTGACAGACGTGCCTTCATTTACACCATCTCCTAGCGACAATCGTAAAAGAAGTCGGGAAGTTTTCGTTCCCCGACAGCGCTGCTCCTTCTCGCTCAACGTCGGACGCTTTGAGCTGGGTCGCTCGTAGACTTCGCCGATGCCGAACATCTACAAGCCGACGTTTGAGGACGGTGAGCGGCCAGAGGGGTTTCGCGGGCGGCGAGCCCGCATCGGCTACGAACTTGGCACCGAGCTGATCGGGGCGAGCTTGTGGGAGCTGCCCGCTGGCGAGGCGGCCTACCCGTACCACTTCCACTACGCCGACGAGGAGCTTGTGATCGTGCTCTCGGGACGGCCGTCGCTGCGCACGCCGGAGGGGATCCGCGAGTTGGAGGAGGGCGAGGCGCTGCGCTTCCCGCTCGGCGAGGAGGGGGCGCACCAGCTTCTGAACCGGACCGATGAGGTGGCGACTTTCCTGGCCGTCAGCAGCCACGGCCGTCCGGACGTCGTCGTCTACCCCGACTCGGACAAGATCGGGGTCGGGGAGCGGCTGCCCGAGGGCGGCGGCCTGCGCGTCTTCTTCCGCCGCGGCACCGCCGTCGACTACTGGACCGACGAGGAATGAAGGCGCTGGTCCAGCGCGTCAGCCAGGCGGCGGTCGACGTCGAGGGCGAGCGGGTCGCGCAGATCGGGCCGGGGATGCTGGTGCTGCTGGGGGTGCGTGTCGGCGATGGCGAGGAGGAGGCCGACCGGCTTGCCGACAAGGTGCGGGCGCTGCGCATCTTCGACGACGCCGAGGGGCGGATGAACGAGCCGCTTGGCGAGCGCCAGGTCCTCTGCGTCAGCCAGTTCACGCTCTACGGAGACGCGCGCAAGGGCAACCGGCCCAGCTACATGGAGGCTGCGCCGCCCGAGGCGGCAGAGCCCCTGTACGACCGCTTCTGCGAGAGGCTGGGGGCGGCGAAGGGCATCTTCGGCGCCTGCATGGGCGTGGCCCTGGTCAACGACGGCCCGGTCACCCTGATGTTGGAGGCATGAGGAGCGAGATGGCAGGTCGCCAAACGCTCAGTAGTCTCTAATCGAACCGCCGAGTGGGATCGGCGCAACGAGGAGGAGGTCCGATGTACGACTACGTGATCGTCGGCGCCGGCTCAGCCGGATGCGTCCTTGCCGCGAGGCTGTCCGAAGACCCCGACGTCAGCGTCTTGCTGCTCGAGGCCGGGCCGCCCGACGTCAATCAGAACATCCACGTCCCGCTCGGCTATCTGAAACTGGCCCGCAGCGAGGTCGACTGGGACTTCTGCACCGCTCCCGAGCCCAATTGCGACGGCCGCCGGATCCCGATCCCGCGCGGCAAAGTTCTCGGCGGCTCCTCCTCGATCAACGCGATGATCTACATCCGCGGCAACCGCCGCGACTACGACGATTGGGGCGTCGACGGCTGGGCCTGGGACGACCTCTTCCCTTATTTCCTCAAAGCCGAGGACAACGAGCGCGGCGCCTCGCAGTGGCACGCGGTCGGCGGCCCGCAGGCCGTCTCCGACCAGCGTTCGGGCAACGCGATCACCCCCGCCTTCGTCGAGGCCGGGGTCGAGGCCGGGCTGGCCCGCAACGAGGACTTCAACAGCGCCGAGCAGGACGGGGTCGGGATGTACCAGCTGACCCAGCGCGGCGGGATGCGGGCGAGCACCGCCGTCGCCTACCTGCACCCGGTGATGGAGCGCCCGAACCTGACCGTGATGCCCTACATGCAGGTCAACCGGGTGCTCTTCGACGGCGCCCGCGCGACCGGCATCGAGGCGACCCAGCTCGGCCAGGCGCAGGAGCTGCGGGCCGAGCGCGAGGTGATCCTCTGCGGCGGCGCCTACAACTCGCCGCAGCTGCTGATGCTGTCCGGCGTCGGCCCGGCCGAGCACCTGACGATGCGCGAGGTCGAGGTCCGGCTCGACCAGCCGGCGGTCGGCGAGAACCTCAGCGACCACGCCGCCACCTACGGGGTCTGGACCACTCCCGAGCCGGAGAGCCTGCTGCTCGCCCTCGAGCCCGCCGCCCTGGAGGAGTTCACGGCGACGCAGACGGGGCCCTTCGCCTCCAACCTGGCCGAGTCGGGCGGCTTCGCCCGGGTCGGCGCCGACGCCCCGGCCCCCGACGTCCAGTTCCACGTCGCCCCGATCCACATCGTTGAAGAGGGCATGGGCGACCCGCAGGCGCACGGGGTCTGGGTCTCCCCCTGCCTGCTGACGCCGGAGAGCCGTGGCTCAGTCCGGCTCGGCTCCAACGACCCGACCGCGAAGCCGGTCGTCCGCAACAACTTCTATTCAGGCGAGGCGGACATGGCGCGGGCGATCGAGTCGCTGCGGCTGATGCAGGAGATCTGCGCCCAGCCGGCCTTCAAGCCCTACTGCGCCGAGCCGTTCACGGTCCCCGCCGGCGACTCCGAGGAGGCGCTGCGAGCCCACGTCGCCCGCACCACCTACCCGATCTACCACCCGGTCGGCACCTGCGCGATCGGCTCGGTCGTCGACGAGCAGCTGCGGGTGCAGGGGCTGGAGGGGATTCGCGTCGTCGACGCCTCGGTGATGCCAGTCGTCCCCCGCGGCAACACCAACGCGCCGACTATCGCGATCGCCGAGCGAGCCGCCGACCTGATCAAGGGCGAGGCGCCGCTGCGCGCCGCCGGCGAGGGCAGCGCCGCTGCTGCCTGACCGGCCGAGCTAGGGCGAGAGCAGGCTCATCGTCCAGCCCTCGCCGTCGCGCTCGAACAGCCGCCGCTCGTGGATGCGGTCGGGCGCTTCGTCCCAGAGCTCGACCAGGTCCGGGCGCACCCGCAGCGCGCCCCAGTCCTCAGGGCAAGGCGGCGCGGTCTCCTGGACCTGGGCCAGGTGGGAGAGGCGGTCGCGCAGCGGCGTCAAATCCTCGATTCGCTCCCCCTGGCGCGAGACGACCGTCTGCAGCTGATGGAAGAGATCGCGCTCGGAGAAAAGCTCCTCGGCCAGCGCCCGGTCGGTCTGCGCCGCCTCGCCGGTGACGTGGACCTGGCGTCCGAGCGCGGGCCAGTGGAAGAGCAGGGCGACGTTGGGGTTAGCCTCGACCTCGCGGGCCTTGCGCGTCCACAGAGCGGTGGTGAAGACCAGCGCCTCGTCTTCGAGGCGCTTCAGTGTCACCGTCCGCGCCGAAGGCCGCCCGTCGCTGCCGACGGTGACGAAGGCGACAGACGCGGGATGGGGCTGCTCGGCCTCGCGGGCCTCATCGATCCAGCGCGCAAGCTCGTGCAGCGGGTTGATCGTGCTCATCGGGCAAAGCGTAGGGCGCAGCTCAGACCGCCGGGCGCCTCAGCGGTTCTTGCTGTCCCAGCTCTCGTTGTAGGGCTTCATCCCAACCGCGCGGCCGATCGCGCAAAGCGGCGGCAGGAAGAGGTTCTGCAGCCAGAGGGGTGGCGAGCAGACGCGGATGTCGTCGCGGAAGTGCCAGAAGGTGACCCCGAGCTGCAGCGGGCCTTTGGGGGCGCCGTTCTTGCTCGCCATCCCTTCGTTGTTGAAGCCGGCGAACATCTCGTGCATCTCCTTGGCCCGCAGCGCCGGCCGCAGCTCGACCGTGCCCCGCACCTCCTCGTCGCTGGAGTTCCACTGCGAGTGGCGGGCGCCGGCGGGCACCACCACCGTGTCGCCCGGGCCGGCGACGACCTCCTTGCCGTCGCGGGTGAAATGGGCCTCGCCCGACTCGATCTCGAAGCGCTGCTCCTGCCGGGGGTGGAAGTGCTCGGGGATCGAGCCGCCGGGCAGGCTGCGCCAGCGGTAGCGGACCAGCTCGCCATCGCTCTCCTCGCCGGTGACGAGGTATTCGATCCACTCCCCCGTGCCAGGGTTGAAGAACGGCCTGTATGCGCCCATCGGGGCGCCTATCGGCAGCACGTGAAAAAACTTAAGGGGTGGGCGAGGTCCTGCCGGCGGAGGCCGGCGCGCCCAGGGCACGGTCGATGTAGGGCCCGAGCAGGGCGACCACCGATTCGGCGGTCGTCTCCGGCGAGCCGCTGGGGGCGGTCACATAGCTGATCGCGAGGCGGACCAGGGACTCGGCGAGCAGCCGGGTCTCGGCCTCGGGGGCGCCGGGCCAGCCCTCCTGGATCGCGGCGGTGAGGCGCTGGGTGGCCCACTCCAGCACCGGCGTGCCCTGGGTGGTGACGAAGGGCAGCATGCCGCCAGTGCCGTCGTCGCTGAGCAGGACATGGATCAGCGGATCCTCGCTGGCGCTGCGGAGGAAGAGCTCGAGCGCGCCGCCGACGGCGGCGCGAGGGTCGTCGAGGTGCTCGCGGACGGCGTCCTCGACGCCGCTGAGGAAATGCTCGCCCTCGTGGATGACGAAGGCCTGGGCGAACTCGTCGCGGCTGCCGAACTCCTTGTAGAGGGTCTGGCGGCTGACGCCGGCGGCGCCGGCGATATCGGACATCGTGATCTCCGACCAGGCGCGCTCCTGCAGGGCGTCGCGGGCGGCCCCGAAGAACGTCTCGCGCAGCAGCTTCCGGGCCGCTTCGGGGTACGGAGTGCGAGCGCCGGCCATCGCGCCAATGGTGGCGCCAGAAGCGGTCACTCGCCGGCGTCCGGCTCGAAGTCGACCTTGTCGCGGACGCCGCAGTCGGGGCAGGCCCAGTCCTCGGGCACCTCGCTCCACGGCGTGCCGGCCGGGAAGCCCTCGCGCGGGTGGCCCGCCTGCTCGTCGTAGACGTAGCCGCAGCCCGGACAGCGCCAGCTGCTCATGCCGCCGCCTCATAGCGGGCCAGCACCCGCTTGCGCCGCCGCGGCTGGATGTTGGCGCGACTGAGGTCGCCGTCGTAATGCTCGATCAGCCGCGGATCCATCACCCGCCGCCAGATCGGCGGGAACCAGGCGAGGACGATCATCCCGGCGTAGCCCGTCGGCAGCTGCGGCGCCTCGTCGACGTGGCGCAGCGCCTGGTAGCGGCGGGTCGGGTTGGCGTGGTGATCGCTGTGGCGCTGCAGGTGGTAGAGGAGGACGTTGGAGGCGACGTTGTTGCTGTTCCAGCTGTGCTCGGGCAGGCAGCGCTCATAGCGCCCGTCCTCGCGCTTCTGGCGCAGCAGGCCGTAGTGCTCGAGGTAGTTGACAACCTCCAGCAGGGAGAAGCCAAGCACCGCCTGCAGCAGCAGGTAGGGCAGGACCACGGGGCCAAAGACGATCGCCAGGGCCGCGAACAGGGCGACCGTCATCGCCCAGGCGCCGAGGATGTCGTTGCGCAGGGTCCAGTGCGACTTGCCCATGCGGTCGAGGCGCGCGGCCTCGATCCCCCAGGCCGAGCGCAGGCTGCCGGCGACGGTGCGCGGCAGGAAGGCCCAGAAGCTCTCCCCCAGGCGCGAGCTGGCCGGATCCTCGGGGGTGGCGACGCGGACGTGGTGGCCGCGGTTGTGCTCGATGAAGAAGTGGCCGTAGCCGGTCTGGGCGAGGGCGATCCGGCTCAGCCAGCGCTCCATGTCGGCGCGCTTGTGGCCGAGCTCGTGGGCGGTGTTGATCGCGACCCCGCCGACCACCCCCATCGTCAGCGCCAGGCCGATGCTCTCGAAGACGTTGAGATCGCCGCTCGACCAGAGCCAGCAGGCGAAGACCAGCCCCGCGTACTGGACCGGGATGAAGACGTAGGTGCACCAGCGGTAGTAGCGGTCCTGCTCCAGCCATTTGAGGACGCTTTCCGGCGGGTTGCGAGCGTCTAGCCCGATTGCGAAGTCGAGAATCGGGAAAGCGACGAAGACCAGCAGCGGGCCGAAGAACCAGAGCAGGCTGAGCCCGGTCGCTGAGACCAGGGCGAAGGCCAGAAAAGGCGCGAAGGGAACGATCAGGCCCAGCAGCCAGGCGTAGCGCTTCGGGTCGCGCCAGGTGGCCGGGTCGAGTTCGTAGTCGACCGAGTGCGAATGGGCGTGCGAGTGGTTGTGAGCAGCAGCCTCCATACCGCGTCCTCCTTGTCAAAAGACCAGTTTCCGTCGTCTTGGTTGACAAAATAGCGTACTTTGTCAACCAAAGGGACATAGACAGGCAAACTGTCTCCCGACCTCAGCCGCTCGCGGTCGCTACCATGCCCCCCGTGTACACGATTCTCGGCGTCCTCCAGGTCATCATCTCGTTTGTCCTCATCTTCTTGATCCTGCTGCACTCGGGCAAAGATGCGGGGCTTTCGGGCGCCTTCGGCATCGGCGGTGGCGGCAGCTCAGTCGGCGGCGGCTCGATGGTCGAGCGCAACCTGGACAGGGCGACGGTCTTCTTCGCGGTCCTCTTCGTGCTCAACACATTCGTGTTGCTGAAGATTTAGAGGGTCGATTTCCAGGACGGCTGGGCCGTGTGGTGTTCCCGTGGGCGGACGCCGGGCGGGCCTCCGCGGGAATTTCGGCGCCCGCCTATGGCGGGCCTGCCCGATGTCAGAGCGCGGCTGCGCCGCGCGATAACCGGATTGCATTTCCGCCGCTTCGCGACATTCCCGCAGAGGCCCGCCCGCCATCCGCCCTCGAAGCGCACTGAGCTTCAAGCGCTTTGGCGCGAAGGTGCCTGGTCGGCCTGGAGCCGCGCTTTGAAGCTGGCGCTGCCCGGGGGCGCTTCGAGGGACGGGCCTGGCCGCCCTCTGGGCGAATGTGGCAAAGCCGCGATATGCAATCTGATGATCGCGCGGCGGAGCCGCGCTGCAACATCTGAGTCCGCGACTGGCGGACGAGTCAATTCGCCCAGAGGGCGGCCAGGCCCGTCCCCCCTGGGCCGCTGGGGATCGCCGCCTAGAACCGCGCCAGCGCGCTACGGAACCGGCGCTTCTTCCCCACGCTGCTCCTCAACCCGATCGAGCAGCTCAACCGCTTCGTTGCGCAGTTCGGCGTCGAGCAGGGCGAAGTCCTCATCGGAGAGCTTGCCGGCCGCGTGGTCGAGTTCGGCGTCGCGGATCTCGCGGTACTTGGCTTCCTTGCCGGCATCGGCCTCGGAGGCCTTGGCGAAGCGACGGCGGCGGCTGGGCCAGAGCGCAAGCAGGACACCGGCCATCGCGATCAGGCCGCCGATCCACATCCAGAGAACCAGCGGGTTGACGATCACCCGGAAGGTCGCGGTGCTGGCGTCGTCGAGGTAGCTCTGGGCGAGGCGACTGGCCGTCGCCATCTGCAGTTCGTTGATTTTGGCCAGGGCGAAGGGGCGGATGCTGGGGTTCGCCCGCGCCTGCAGCATCAGGCCCGCCAGCGCCTTGCAGGAAGGCGGCGTGCCGGGCGCGTCTTTGACGCAGGCGGCGAAGCCCTGGTCGGCGTCATGGATTCGCCTCTGCACAGGGCCGATGTCAGGCTGCACCGCGGTCCAGAAGTCGCCACGGAGCCCGGTCTTGAGGCCGACCTCGCTGGTCGCCTCGCCCTGGAAGAAGCTGCTGATCGTCCCCGTCGGCACCCCGGTCGGGCGGAAGAAACGCCGGGTCGGGTGCAGCAGCGCGAACTGCTTGCCGCCCTTTTCGACGTTGAGCATCGCGCCGAAGGTGAAGGCCTCGCTGTTGACGCTGACGGTCGGGCGCTTGTAGGTGATCTTGTAGCCGTCGACGACTGCGCTCTGGCCGGGCCGCAGGTCGACGTCGCGGTTGGTCTGGAAGCTGGAGGAGGCGGCGATCCCGATCAGCAGCACCGCGATCCCCATGTGGACGACGTAGCCGCCGTAGCGTCGGCGGTTGCGGGAGACGATCGCCCCCATCGCCGCCGGCAGCGTGCCGCCGGAGAGCGAGCGCCGGGCGGCCGCGCCCTGCCAGAACTCCTGAGTCAGGCCGGCGATGGCGAAGGCGGCGAAGACGAACAGGGCCAGCGCCCAGGGCTTGTGGGCAGCATCGGTCGCGATCGCCAGGATCACGCCGACTGCGGCGGCGAAGATCGCCGGTTTGACGAAGACCCGCCTGGCCGAGGCCCAGGTGACCCGGCGCCAGGCCAGCAGCGGCCCGATCCCGGTGAAAAGGACGAGCAGGATCGCCAGCGGCGTCGTGTAGCGATCGAACCAGGGCGCCGCCAGCGAGGCCTTGTCGCCGGTGAACAGCTCCGAGATCAGCGGAAAGAAGGTGCCCCAGAAGATCACCGCGGTGAGGGCGACCAGCAGCAGGTTGTTGATCAGGAAGACCGACTCGCGCGAGACCAGCGAGTCGATCCGCTTCTCCGAGCGCAGGTCGTCGAGGCGGGAAATGATCAGCGCCGCCGAGCCGACCAGCACGACCGCGATCAGCCCAAGCAGGTAGGGGCCGACGGTGTTGTCGCCGAAGGCATGGATCGACTGCAGGACGCCGGAGCGGACCAGGAACGTGCCCAGCAGCGCCAGCGAGAAGGAGGCGACGATCAGGCAGGCGTTCCAGACCTTCAGCATCCCGCGCTTCTCCTGGACCATGATCGAGTGCAGGAAGGCAGTGGCGACCAGCCACGGCATCAGGGCGGCGTTCTCGACCGGATCCCAGGCCCAGTAGCCGCCCCAGCCGAGCTCGGTGTAGGACCAGCGGGCGCCGAGCAGGAGGCCGAAGCCGAGGAAGGCCCAGGCGATCAGGGCGAAGCGGCGGGTGGCGCGGATCCAGTCGGCGTCGAGGCGACGGCTGATCAGGGCGCCGATCGCGAAGGCGAAGGGCACGGTCAGGGAGACGTAGCCCGAGTAGAGCATCGGCGGGTGGATCATCATGCTCGGGTGCTGCAGCAGGGGGTTGAGCCCGACCCCGTCGGCCGGCGCTGGGTTGAGCGTGGAGAAAGGATTGACGTCGCCGGCGAACAGCATCAGCCCGGTGAAGAAGGAGGCGATGCCGGCCATCACCGCGGTCGCGTAGGGAACCAGCTCGCGCAGCTTGTTGCGGGTGGCGAAGAGGGCGATGCTGGAGGCGATCGAGAGCACCCAGGCCCAGAGCAGCAACGAGCCTTCCTGGCTCGACCACATCGCCGCCAGCTTGTAGAAGGTCGGCGTCTCGATCGAGGAGTGCTGCTGGACGATGTTGAAGGAGAAGTCGTTGCGGGCGAAGGCGATCTCGATGATCAGCACACAGGCGGTCAACAGGGCGCAGAGCCCATAGACAGAGCGGCGCGAGATGTCGATCCAACGGCGGTTGCCGTGGCGGCCGATCAGGGCCGCGATCGCCGCGAAGACCGCGACGAGGAAGGCCAGCACCAAAAGGGCGCCGCCGAGGCTAGCTGGCATTCGCAGTCGTGAACTTCGACGGGCACTTGGTGACGAGGGTGTCTCGTTCGCCGACGAAGGTGCCGTGCTCGACTTCGCCAGTGAGGACGATCTCGCGGCCGCCGCGGAACGGGTCGGGGATGGTGCCGCTGTAGGTGACGGGGAGGCTACGGCCAGCGCCTTCGCCTTCGCGATCGGCGACACGGAAGGCGATGCCTTCACCCCGGTGGCGCACCGAGCCCGGCACCACCGTGCCGGTCAGGTCGTAGCTCGTCCCCGGCGCGGCGCCGAGCAGCTGCGAGGGCTCTTTGGCTTCGGTCGAGGCGGTGAACGACGTGTAGACCAGGGCCGCGGCGAGCAGGACCGCGACGCCGAGGGCGACTCCCAGCCGGATATGCCGCTTGCGCTCAGGATCCACGACGACGGGCATTATCGCAAGACCCCCTCCCCGCCCGCGAACTGCATCAAATTCTCATCCTGCTGGGTAGAGAATTTGATGCAGTTCGCTGTCAGGGCCGGAATTTGATCTGACAGAATCATCCAATGACTGACAACGGCTCCAGCGATCCAGTCCTGCTGATCACGGGGGCGAGCAGCGGCATCGGCGCCGCGACCGCCAAAGCGGCCGCGTCGAGCCACCGCTTGGTCCTGGCTGCGCGCCGGCTGGAGCCGCTTGAGGCGCTGGTCGAGGAGCTGGGCGGGGCCGAGCGGGCGCTCGCCGTCCGCTGCGACGTGACCGAGTGGGACCAGGTGCAGGCGATGGCGGCGGCGGGAATCGACGCCTTCGGGCGGATCGACGCTGTCTTTGCCAACGCCGGCTTCGGCGCCTCGCGGGGCTTCCTCGAGGAGTCGCCCGAGCACTGGCGCTCGATGATCCTGACCAACGTCTACGGCGTCGCCCTGACGATCCGCGCCACCCTCCCCCACCTGCTCGAGCGCGGCGACGGCCACTTCATCGTCACCAGCTCGGTCGCCGGCCGGGTCGCGCTGCCAGGGTCTCTCTACTCGGCGACCAAGTGGGCGGTGGCGGCGATCGGTGAGTCACTGCGGGCCGAGTTGCGCCAGATCCACCAGAACACCGAGATCCGCGTCACCCTGATCGAGCCGGGGATGACCGACACCCCCTTCTTCGACAACCGGCCCGGCGAGTGGGCCCTGCAGGACGACGACATCGCCAAGGCAGTGATCTACGCGATGGAGCAGCGCCCCGGGGTCGACGTCAACGAGATCCTGATCCGCCCGACCAGCCAGCCGATCTAGGGCCGTATGCCCCGGTAGGGGTTCCGCTTAACTTTTTCGAGATCGCTTGTGGCCGTCCGAGGTCGAGCGGCCACGAAAAAGTGCAAGACGCTCCACCCCTACCGGGGCATACGGCCAAGCAAAAAGCGAGCTACTTTCCAGTAGGCGCGGAGGGCCAACCGCACCGGGGTCGAACGAGCGGCGCCGGCGATGAAAGGTGAGTCGAGATCGGCACTGAGCCAGGAGGCGAACTCGGCCGCGCTGACCGTGCGGGTCGCCTGAACCTCGCGGCGCTCGCGCAGGAGCCGGGGCAGCCAGCGGATCAGGTCGAGCGTGGCGCCGAGCTTCTGCCTCCCCCAGCCACCGGCGATCGAGACCGGGATCAGCGCCAACTCGGTCGCGATCAGCGCCGGGGCGACGACGACGAGCACGGCGGCCGGGTAGACGCGGATCAAGAAAGCCCAGCGGTTGCGCTCCAGCCAGCGCCACTTGAGCTCGCTGGCCCCGAACTCATAGTCGTGGTCGACGACGGCGGCCGGCTCGATCCCGATCGCGCCGCCGCGCAAGCGCAGGCGCATTGAGATGTCGACGTCCTCGTGGTAGAGGAAGAACTGCTCGGGGAAGCCGCCGAGCCGCTCCCATTCCTGGCGCGGGATCGCCAGGCAGGCGCCGGAGAGCGCCGTCACCTCGCCGGCCGGCGGCGCGGTCGCGATCGGGTCGCCGTGGCCGCCGGCCCAGACGATCCCGGTGAAGTGGACCGGGTTGCCGTAAGAGTTGATCGTGGTCGCGTCGTCGGCCGCGACCAGCGCCTGCCAGGCAGCCCAGCCGCGACCATCGATCCAGGGGCGGCGAATCGCCTCGCCGAAGCCCGGCAGCGGCGCCGCATCGGGGTTGAGGATGACCAGCAGCTCGCCCCGCGCCCCGGCCGCGCCGGCGTTGCAGCCGGCGGCGAAGCCGGCGTTGCGCCCGGTCTGGACAAGCCGGGCCGAGGGCGCCAGCGATGCGACGGCCTCGGCCGTGCCGTCGCTGGAGTCGTTGTCGACGACGATCAGCTCGTCGCCGGCGGAGAGCTCAGCCAGCGCTGCCGGCAGGGTGCGGAGCAGCTCGTCGCGGCTGTTCCAGGCGACGATGACTACGGAGATCGAAGGGGGCATCGCCCGGGGAGGCTAACCCCCCCGGGCGATGTGGGATGAGCCGGGATGGCTCTATGGGAACCGCTTATTTGTTGTGGTGAAGTCCTTTTTTGCCGTGCCCTTTGCTCTTGCAGGGCGTCCGCACCTTGCCGTGGCGGTTGGCTTTCTTGCCGTTCTGGGCTTTGAAGCGGGTGATCGCGCGGATCGGCTTCGAGCAGAGGTTGCGGGAGGCGACCAGGAGGCCGTGCTTGCCACCGGGAAGGTTGACGATGAACTTCGAGACCGGCACGTCGGGCACGGTGTCGAAGGTGGTCCTGATGCCGCCGTGGTAGCTGTCGATCCGGCCATCGAGGTCGACCTCGACCTGGCCCCTGAGGGCGGCGACCATGTCGGGCAGGAGGTTGTCGGACGAGCGCAGGTAGATCGGGCCTTTCAACGGCTTGTCGAGCAGCGGCGAGATCGCTTCAGCGTGGCCGTAGATCGATTTTTTCGGGCAGTCGTTGGCCGCGAACTGGGGACGGGTGCAGACCTGGGAGAGGCTGTTCTGGTCGAGGAAGATCGCGTGCGGCAGGGCGACGGCGCCGCGGGCGATATTGGCGTCGCCCTTGCGGGTCTGCAGGACCGCGCGCAGGCGCGGATGCTGGTTGCGCAGGGTTTTGCCGAACAGCCTCAGGTGCAGTTTGGGTTTGAAGCCGAGCTTCTTGCATTCTTCAACCTGCAGCGGCGCCGAGACGGGGTAGGTGCTGAACGTCGCCGGGTTGTTCGGATCGGCGCCACCGCCGCGCAGGGCGCCGGAGAAGGCCAGCTGTGAGCAGTTGGTCGGGTTGATCGCGAACTTGTCGCGGTCGATCTTCAGCGCGATCGAGCGGATGTCGAGCAGGGCGCCGCCGTAGACATGGGGAATCGCGTCGGTGACGGCTTCGACCTGGGCGGTGGCGGGGTTGATGAACAGCGGCACCCTGACCACGACCGTGCCGAGATCAAACGGCCCAGCCGTGGCGGGGGTGACGACTGCCAGGGATAGGGGGGCTCCGTGGAAGGGTCCGGCGAGGTAAGCCTTGCCGCCGATCTGGATCGGGCTGGGCCCGGTGCCGCTCTGGATCGCGACGCTGCCGATCAGGCTCGATTTGGGGCAGCTGGCCGAGGCGGCCTCGTCGACCCCGCTGCTGGCGGCAGCCGCCGTCAGCTTTGCGCCGGGGCAGTAGGAGACGCCGGCGAGTTTCGCGGTCAGGCCCGGAGGCAGGATCACGTCCGTGCCTTTCAGCTCCTGGTTGCCATCAGAGCGAGCCACATTGACGTTGACCTGGGTGTAGGCGCCGCCTTTGAGGTTTGTCGTTTTGGCGGAGAAAGCCGGGGCGAAGGGCCGTTCCGCCATCGTTTTGGCGCAGGGCCCGCCGCCGGGGGCTGTGGTCAGGCTGAATTTGGCGCTCGGGCTGGCGTCGGCGTTGCCGGTCCAGGGCGAGATCTGGGTTGTGGTCATGTTCGGCCCACAGGTCGGCGGGCTGGTCAGGACAGCTTTGGCCCCATCGTCGAAGTCGAGCTTGAAGGAGCTGAACGGGACCTGCGGGTTTTTGGCGAAGGTGGTCGTCAAGCGCCCGGTCAGGGGATCGGCGCTGACGTTGCCGATCAGGCGGGCGGAGATTCCGTAGCGGGCCGACTCGGCGTCGACGAAGATCCGGTACTCGTTGCCCGAGGTCGGGTCGCGGCTGAGCTGCTGGCCGACGTAGACGTTGCCTTTCAGCGAGCCCGCCGGCAGCGGCGGCGTTTCAACTGTGATCACGCCGATTTTCGACGCCGCCGGACAGGCGACCGGGGCGCTGGCGCCCTTGCCGAACTGGGCGTTGGTGCAGGTCTGCAGGCCGGTGGCGGCCGACGGGTTGATTCCCATGCCCTGCGGAGTCGCCACGTGGGCGTCTTTGACCTGCGACTGCGACTGAGTCAGCGGCGATGGTTCGAACGGCAGTTTGACCTCGACCGCGGCGCCGTCGGGCGAGTCGGTCTGGGTCGTGTTCGGAGTCGTTTCGACCGACGGTTTGAAGGGAACCGTCGCGCATTCTTTCGGGTTCGTGTTCGGCGGCAGTTCGGACTCGATGAAGGGCGAGCCGCTGGGGAAGATCGGGTCCGACTGCTCGTAGGAGTCGGCTCGCAGGAAGGTCGAGTAGACGTGCTTGAAGGCCGGCTGGGTCGAGTCGTAGCAGGTGGTCGGCGTGGTGATGAAAGTGCCGTTGCCTGCCAGCCCTTCGAAGACCAGGCGGTTTTTGAGGATTCGGGCCACTTCCATGCCTTCCAGCCCGGGGATCGAGCTGAGTTCGAGTTTCGCGACGTGGATCGTGAAGTACTCGTGGTAGTCGCCGGCCCAGTCGATGCCGCCTTCGAGGAAGACGTCATTGCCGGCGACGCTGAGGCCGAAGCGGGCCGGCTCACCGGGTTTGGGAACGACGTTGTAGACCGGGACAGCGGGGATCGTGACCGGGACTGCCGGCAGCAGCGAGCTCACCGCCGTGATCGCGCTGGTCCCAACTTTGGTGGTCGGCGGGCAGGTCGTCGGGCTCTGGCCGCCGGAGAGATCGCACTGGGCGATCGTCGCCTGCGGATTGACGCTGAGGCCCTCGGGAAGGTCGACGCGGACGGTTTTCAGATTGCCGATCGGAAGCCCGGACGGTTCCTGTTTGGTGATGAACTGGGTGAAGCCCACGGGCGGATGGCCGGCGGCCGTTTCGTAGAACTCAAGCGGAGTCGAGACCGAGCACTCGGGGATGTCGATTTTGCAGGTCCCGGCCTGCCATCCGTCCGCCGTCGACTGCGGGTGGTTCTGCGGCGCGATTATTTCCGCCGACGCCGGCTGCGCGCCGAAAGCCAGGCAGAGAGCCACAATTGCGGCGGTTAACGATCCACGTGTCCTTCCTCCAGCGCTCATCCAAACCCCTTTGTAGTAGTCATCCCACAAACGACGATACCCGATTGTTGTTGTAAAAGTCAACAATTTTTGGTATAAGAACTTTATGCCAATAGCTACCGCGCACCTCAAAATCAGCTCTCCTCCAAGCCCTGCCACCACAACTTCCAAGCCGGTGGACTGGCAGCGCCTTGCCCGTGCCAATACCCACCCGCTGCGAGTCTCAATCATGGAAGTCTTCGGGATCGACGGCGGCCGGACGATGTCCTCCAGCGATCTCGCCTACGAGCTTCGAGCCCCGCTCGCAAACGTCAACTACCACGTCAACGAGCTGGCCAAAAGCGGCCTAATAGTCATCTCCCACCACAACCGGGTGCGCGGCGCGACCGAGCACTTCTATTGCCTCCCCGGCGACTCCGCTTGGAGCAGAGCCAGTGGCGAGGGCACGGCCAACGGCCACAACGGTGGTTTGAAGCGCACACGGGGGGCAGGATCAGCGCCTCCGGCCCTGCTTCGAGCCGATTGATCCGGGACATGGTGAGGGCCAGACAGCAATCTAAGGGCTCAGCCTCCGGGAACTCCGGCCCCAAGCAGGCCGATCAGCGCCCCGACCGCGCCGGCGGCCACCAGCACCAATACGACGTTGCGCCGAGCGAGTAGAAGCGCGGCTGCTGCAGCCGCCAGGATCGCCGCCTGCCACGGCTCGGTCAACGCCAGCCCGAGGGGGACGGCCGAGCCGATGATCGCCCCAATCGCCGCCGGGCCGGCGCCGTCGAGGAAGGCGAGGACACCGGGGTTGCGCCGCAGCTGGTCGAAGTGGCGAGCGCCAAGCAGGACGAAGGAGAAGGAGGGCAGGAAGGCGACGCAGGCCGCGAGCAGCGCGCCGCCAACCCCGGCCGCCGCGTAGCCGACCACCGCGACGGTGTGAGTCACCGGCCCCGGCGTCACCTGCCCCAGGGCGACGGCGTTGAGGAACTGCGGGTCGGTCATCCAGTGGTAGCGATGAACGGCGTCGCCCTGCATCAGGGGCACGATCACGAAGCCGCCGCCGTAGGACAGCGCGCCGACCTTAAGCGCCGTCCAGGCAAGGGCGAGCAGGCCGCCGCTGGCGCCGGCGACGGCAGCCAGGAGCGGCCAGGCATGGAGGTTGAGGCCCTGGCCCGGCTTCCTCGCCTGGCGAAGCAGAATCTCCGCCAGGCCGCAGGCGATCAGGACCAGAACCAGCCAGGCGCCCGCCAGCGCCCCGGCCACCCCGCCGAGCAGGGCGTAGGCGAGCCAGCGGCGGTGTGCCAGCGCCCGAGCCCAGCTGGACGGCACGAGGCCGATGCCGGCATGCACGGCGACGGCGGCGACCGCCGCTCCGGCGCCCGCTCCGGCGCCGCGAATCCAGACCGGCGGCGTTCCGGCGAGGAAGATGACGGCGAGGCCGAGGATCGCCAGGAGTCCCGGCAGGATGAAGCCGAGGCCACCGAGCAGCGCCCCCGGCAGCCCGCCCACCCTCCAGGCGCAGAAGATCGCCAGCTGGGTCGACGCCGGGCCGGGGAGCAGGTTGCAGGCGGCGATCGCGTCCTCGAACTCATGAGGTGAAAGCCAACCCCGCCGCTCGACGCAGAGATCGCGCAGCAGGGCGATGTGGGCGGGCGGGCCGCCGAAGCCGATACAGCCGATCCGCCCCCACTCCCTGACGATCTCGCCTGGACTCGGCTGGGCTCTGGACGGCTGCATCGCGGCAACCTACTGCCGGGATTCAGCCGGCGGCTGTGCTCGCCTTCGGATGCCTTCCGCCCGGCTCGTCCGCGGGCTTGTCCTGGGGCAGCATGATCTCTGACGCCTCCTCAGGCGTGATGTCGGGATAGAGGATGCGGATGACGGCGATCGCGACGGCGCCGCCGACCAACTGGAAGACGACGAAGGCGGGCACCGAGGCCGGGGCGATGCCGGCGAAGGTGTTGGAGAACATCCGCCCGACATCGATCGCCGGGTTGGCGAAGCTGGTCGAGCTGGTGAAGAAGTAGGCGGCGCCGATGTAGGCGCCGACCGCCGCCGGAGCCAGGGCGCCCCGGCGGGTGCGCGCCAGGGAGAAGATCACCAGCAGCAGGCCGAGCGTGGCGATCACCTCGGCGAAGAGATGCGAGGGCGAGGCGCGGTGGTGGGTCGAGATGCTGATCGCCGAGAGCGCGAACATCGCGTTGGCCGCGACCGCGCCCGCGATGCAGCCGGCGACCTGAGCCGGAATGTAGGCGAAGGCGTGGCGCCAGCGCAGACCGCCGAAGCTGGCGTCGACCAACGAGACGACCGGGTTGAAGTGGGCGCCGGAGACCGGCCCGAAGATGAGGATGAAGGTGAAGAGGCCGGTGGCCGTCGCCGCCGCGTTCTCGAAGAGCTGGAGGCCGACGTCGCCGGGCGAGAGCTGCGCCGCGGCGATGCCGGAGCCGATCACGGTGGCGGCGAGGAACGCCGAGCCAAGGAACTCGGCGAAGAGGCGCCTGGGGAGAGGGACGGCGTTCATCGGCGATGATCCTATGCATTGACAAAGATGATTTCAATAGATATATGTAAATAGATGAGCGTCGATCTGGAGCTGGCCCCCAAGACCAAGCGCCCCGCGGGCGATCCCTGCTGCGAGCCGGTGGTCTACCCCGACGTGCAGCGCGAGCAGGCGCAGCGGATGGCGGCGATCGCCAAGGCGCTCGGCGATCCGATCCGCCTCCAGCTAGTCGACGTGCTGCGAAAGCACGCCGGCAAAGTCTGCGTCTGCGAGCTGGTCCCGCTCTTCGACCTCTCCCAGCCCACCGTCTCCCACCACCTCAAGGTGCTGCGCGACGCCGGCATCGTCGCCTCCGAGCGGCAGGGCCTCTGGGCCTACTACTACGTGATCCCCAACGCATTGGAGGAGTTCTCCGCATGGCTGACCAAGTGACCGAGACCGACAAGATCCGCGAGGCCGTCCGCAGCCGCTACGCCGCCGCCGCCACGAGCGTCGGGGCGGGCGGCGAGGGGGGCGCGTCCTGCTGCGCGCCGGAGACCGTCCTCAACGACGAGGAGGCCAAGGTGTTCGGCGCCGGCCTCTACGACGAGGCCGCCCAGGACGAGCTTCCCGACACGGCAACGATGGCCTCGCTCGGCTGCGGCAACCCAACCGCCGTCGCCGAGCTTGGCGCCGGGGAAACCGTCCTCGACCTTGGCTCCGGCGGCGGCATCGACGTGCTGCTGTCGGCCAGGCGAGTCGGCCCGGGCGGCAAGGCGTACGGACTCGACATGACCGACGAGATGCTGGCGCTCGCCCGCGAGAACCAGGGCAAGGCCGGCGTCGAGAACGTCGAGTGGCTCCGCGGCGAGATCGAGTCGATCCCGCTCCCGGCCGCGACGGTCGACGTGGTGATCTCCAACTGCGTGATCAACCTCTCCGGCGACAAGCCCGCGGTGCTGGCCGAGGCGGCAAGGGTCCTGAAGCCCGGCGGGCGCTTCGCCGTCTCCGACGTGATCGCCGACGAGGACATGGACGAGGCGACCTGCGCCGACATGGCCGAGTGGACCGGCTGCATCGCCGGGGCGCTGACGCGCCGCCAGTTCGAGCAGGCGCTCGCTGCTGCCGGCCTGATCGACGTGGAAGTCACCGAGACCCACCGCGTCCACGAGAAGGCCGCCTCGGCAATCATCCGCGCCCGCAAGCCCAGCTAGATGGCGAACGCACTCTTTGTCTGCCTGCACAACGCTGGGCGCTCGCAGATGAGCCAGGCCCTGTTCGAGCGCGCGGCCGAGGGCCGCCACGGCGCCCGCTCCGCGGGGACGACGCCCGGCGAGCGGGTGCATCCCGAGGTGGTCGAGGTGATGGGCGAGCTCGGCATCGACCTCGGCGACCGCCAGCCGAAGCTCCTCACCACCGAGGACGCCGAATGGGCGGACGTGGTGGTGACGATGGGCTGCGGCGACAAGTGCCCCTACATCCCCGGCCGCCGCTATATCGACTGGGATCTGCCTGACCCGAAGGGCCAGGCAGTCGAGGCTGTCCGCGCGACCCGCGACGAGATCGGCCGCCGCGTCGAGACGCTGCTTGGCGAACTCGACCACGGCTAGCCACGGCTCTAGCAAGCCGAGAAGAAGCGGACGACGGGGGTCGAACCCGCGACCTCAAGCTTGGGAAGCTTGCGCTCTACCAACTGAGCTACGTCCGCACTCGATCCTGATTCTATGACTGGCGCGCGGCTGCTGGGGGCGGCGGCTATCTAACCTTGGCGCCGTGAGCGCCCGGGCCTTTGCATCGTTCCTCGCCGTCCTCGCCCTCGTCGGCCTGCTCACCTACGGCCTGATCAGCAAGGGGGAATCCGGGGTCAGCGTCGGCGACGCCGCGCCCCCCGGCGCCTTGCCGCGGCTTGAAGGCGGCGGCGACGGCTCGCTGGCCGAGTACCGAGGGCGCTGGGTCCTGGTCAACTTCTGGGCCTCCTGGTGCGGGCCCTGCCGGCAGGAGGCGCCGGACCTGGAGAGCTTCCAGCGCGCCCATGGCGGCCCTGGCTTCACGGTCGTCGGGATCGACACCCGCGACCTCAGCGGCGACGGCCGCGATTTCGTCCACGAGTTCAGCCTCAGCTACCCCCAACTGCGCGATGGGGACGGCAACGCCGCCCATGAATTCGGCACCACCGGAGTGCCCGAGAACTTCCTGATCGACCCTCGCGGCAAGGTGCGCCTGCTGCTTCACGGACCGGTCACCGCCGATTACCTGAAGCAGTACGTGGCGCCGATGCTGCCCGAAGGCCGATCGTGAGGACGCGAGCCTCGATCCTGCTGATCGCCGCATTCGCCGCCCTTGCGCTGCCGTCCCTCGCCGCCGCGACGCCGCACCAGACCTCGCTGACCGCGATCGAGTACGAAGTGATGTGCCCGATCTGCGGCACGCTGCTGGCGCTCTCGGACTCGCCCCAGGCCCAGCGGGAGAAGGTCTTCATCGCCAACCTGATCGCCGCCGGCAAGACCAAGGAGCAGGTCAAGGACACGCTGGTCGCCGAGTACGGCGACTCGGTCCTGGCGCTGCCAAAGGGCTCCGGCTTCGACCTCTCCGCCTACCTGGTGCCGGTGATCGGCTTCATCATCGCCGTGATCGCCCTGGCGATCGGCGTCATCCGCTGGCGGCGGGCGGCGCAGCAGCCGGGCTCGGGCCCGCCGGCCGCGTCGGGGCCGAGCGGCGACGATGCCAAGCGGCTCGACGCCGATCTCGCCCGCTACGACCTCTGAGGCTCAGTCCTCGTCGCCGAAGGCAACCAGGCCGGCCGGCGGGGCCGGCAGCCGCCGCATCGCCACCGCAACCGCCTTGGCGCGCTTGCCGCTCAGGGCCGAGTGGGGCACGGCGGCAATCGTGGTGTCGACCACGTCGGCAACCTCGGCCAGCATCTCGCTGTCGCGGTTGAGCGGGGGCCCGGCGACGACGATCAGGTCGTAGGCGTGGCGAAGTTTTTCGGCCGCGTGGCTGAAGCTCTCCGAGTCCAGCAACTCAGCCCCCTCGTCGGTCCGCGCGCCGGCGACGACGCAGACCAGGGGCGAGTCGGCCCGGCGCGAGGCGGGCCCGGCGAGGGCGAGCGGTTGCAAAATCTCGGCAGCGTCGGCATCGCCCCGCAGGTACTCGTGGATGCCCGGCTCTGGCGCGACGCCGATCGCGGCGGCCACGCTCGGCTCGGCCAGATCGCACTCGAGCAGCGCCGTGCGGACGCCGCTTGCTGTTGCCGTGGTCGCCAGCCCCACTGCCACCGCCGAGCGCCCGTCCTCGGCCCCGGTGACGAGCACGGCCTTCGCCTCGGAGAGCTCGCCCAAGAGGCCTTTGAGCGCCTCGAGGTCGCCGCGGCGCAACGACCAGGCCCGGGTCGCCTCCGGCGCTGGGCCCGAGAGCTGGGCGAGCAGGGGAAGGCTGCGGCCGCGCCTCATCACATCCGCTCCGGGGCGGAGATGCCAAGCAGTCCGAGTGAGCCGGCGATCGTCCGCTTGGCCAGCAGGCAGAGCGCCAGCCGCGACCGTTCGACGCCCTCGCCCTCGGCGCCGACGACCTGGCAGTCGCGGTAGAAGGAGTGGAAGTCGGCGGCAACGGTCATCGAGTAGGCGCAGATGCGGTGCGGGGCACGGCGGGCGGCGGAGTCTCGCACCTCCTCCGGAAACTCAAGCAGGCGCTTGATCAGGGCCTTCTCGGCAAACTCGAGCGGCGCCCCCTCGCTGGCCGCATCGATCTCTGCCGCAGCTGCCTCTGAGCCCTCCCCCGCTTTGCGCAGGATGCTGGCGATCCGGGCGTGGGCGTACTGGACGTAGTAGACCGGGTTCTCGCTCGACTCGCGGCGGGCCAGCTCGAGGTCGAGGTCGACGGTGGTGTCGTGGCTGCGGTGGAGCATGAACCAGCGGGCAGCGTCGGCGCCGATGTCGTCGAGC
This sequence comes from uncultured Conexibacteraceae bacterium, assembly GCA_964401995.1. Classification (GTDB taxonomy): domain Bacteria; phylum Actinomycetota; class Thermoleophilia; order Solirubrobacterales; family 70-9; genus DATCBF01. The sequence goes on from CAYOAP010000017.1 coordinate 40,234, forward strand.
AGTTCGTCGAGCGAGACGAAGTCGCCGCTGCGCTTCGACATTTGCGCCCGCTCGCCCCCGTCGACGATGTGGACGAGGCGCATGATCAGGGCCTCGAAGCTGTCGGGGTCGCCGCCGAGCGCGGTGATCGCCGCCCTGATCCGGGCGACGTAGCCGTGGTGGTCGGCGCCGAGCACGTCGATCAGCCGCTCGAAGCCGCGATCGAGCTTGTCCCAGTGGTAGGCGACATCGGCGGCGAGATAGGTCGGCTCGCCGTTGGCGCGGATCAGGACCCGGTCCTTGTCGTCGCCGAAGGTCGTCGTCCGCAGCCAGAGGGCGCCGTCGCTGCGGTAGCTGTGGCCGCGCTCCTCAAGCTGGGCCAGCGCCGTCTCGACCTCGCCCTTCTCGTAGAGCGTGCGCTCGGAGAACCAGTTGTCGAAGCTGACCCCGAAGCGGTCGAGCGTCCCCCGCACCCCCTCCAGGACCAGCGCCACGCCGCGCTGTCCGACCGCGTCGACGTCAGCCGGGTCAACGCCCTCAGCCGAGAGCTGGGCGGCGATCTCGGCCACGTAATCGCCTTCGTAGCCGCCCTCCGGCGGCTCGCCGCCGGTCATATGGGCGACGATTGACTCGGCGAAGCGGCCGACCTGGCCGCCGCCGTCGTTGACGTAGTACTCGCTCTTGACCTCGTGGCCGACCGCCTCCAGCAGCCGCACCAGGCTGTCGCCGTAGGCGGCGTGGCGGCCGCCGCCGACGTGCAGCGGGCCGGTCGGGTTGGCGGAGACGAACTCGATCAGGACGCGCTCGGGGCTCGCGGTCGCGGCCGGGCCGAGGCGGTCGCCGGCGGCGGCGAGGTTCGCCATCGCCCGCCGGTACCACTGGTCGGAGAGGAAGAGGTTGAGGAAGCCGGGGCCGGCGATCTCGATCCGGTCGACGTTTCCGGCCGCGCCGAAGCCCGCTTCCAGCTCAGCCTTCAGACGCGCGGCGACGTCGCGCGGCGGTGCCCCCAGCGGCGCCGCCAGCAGCATCGCCGCGTTCGAGCTGTAGTCGCCGAGCTCCGGCTTCGGCGGCCGGTCCAGCGAAGGTTCGGGCCCGCTGGGCTCGCCCTCGCGCAGCGCGCGGGCCGCCTCGTTGAGGGCCGAGTGCAGCTCTGCGATCGAGTCGGTTGCGCTCATCTGCCCCATCGTATGGACCGACGGCCGCAGGGAGCCTCGACCGGGTGCTGCGATACTGGATTGTTCCCGAGCGGCGCCGTCGAGAGGAGAGACGAGATGTCCGACGATCACGATCAGCCTGAGCGCCACGTCAACATCCACACCTCGCCCGAGCTGCTGGCCGGCGTCTACGCCAACTTCGCCAACGTCAGCCACTCCGATTACGAGTTCACCGTCACCTTCGCCCGCGTCGACCACGAGGTCGAAGAGGGCGAGGTTCCCGGCGTCGTCGTCTCCCGAATCGCGATGTCGCCGCGCTTCACGCGCGAGCTGATCGACGCGCTCGAGGACAACTACTCGAAGTGGAGCACCCGCGAGGGAATCAAAAGCCTGCCCGAGTTCCCGGGCGACGGCTAGCCAAGCTCGCAGCAGTACCCTGGCCGACCCGTGCGCGCAGCTGTGATCAGCGACATCCACTCCAACCTGCCCGCGCTCGAGGCGGTTGTCGAGTCGATCGACGCCGCCGGGGTCGAGGAGATCTGGTGCCTGGGAGACGTCGTCGGCTACGGCGCCCAGCCCGACGCCTGCGCCGAGTTGATCCGCGAGCGCTGCGCGATCTGCCTGGTCGGCAACCACGACCTCGCGGTGCTGGGAGGCCTCGACACCTCCTCCTTCTCCGAGACCGCCGCCGAGGCCGTCGCCTGGACCGTCGCCAACATCGCCGAGCCGACGCTTGAGTTCCTGCGTGACCTCGAGCCCACAGGCCAGCGCCAGGGCATCGGGCTCTTCCACGCCTCGCCCCGCGACCCGGTCTGGGAGTACGTGCTCTCGACCGAGCAGGCCGAAGACTGCCTGGCGGTCCAGCCCGAGCGGATCAGCCTGATCGGCCACTCGCATGTGGCGCTCTACTTCTCGAAGCCGGATGACGCCGGCAGCGACTCGACCCGCGGCGCCCAGATGAGCGACGGGGCGCTGCTTGACGTCGCTGACGGCAGCTGGCTGCTCAACCCCGGCAGCGTCGGCCAGCCCCGCGACGGCGACCCGCGCGCCGCCTGGCTGGAGCTGGACACCGAGGAGGAGACGGCTCTCTTCCACCGCCTGCCATACGACATCGAGCGCGCCGCCGCCTCAATCGTCGCCGCCGGCCTCCCCGGCCACCTCGCAACCCGCCTGCAGAGTGGACAGTGATGGCCAAATGCAGGGGAAATCTGCCTTCAATGACGTTGTCTAGACTCGCAGCATGAGCCGCCTGATCGCATATTTCCTCGTCTGCGCCCTCGGCGCAGGGGCGGCGATCGCGCTTGTCTCCTGCGGCGGCAGCGGCAGCCCAGAGCTGCTGCCCGGGAACACGGCGCGGGAGATCTCCGAAAACCTCGACTCGGTCGAGCAGCTGGCCAGCGCTGGCGACTGCGTCGGCGCCGAAGATGCGGCGCGGCAGGTCGGCGAACAGATCGACGAACTCGGGCACGTCGACAAGACCTTGAAGGCGGCGCTGCGCAAGGGCGCGACCCGGCTCGACGAAGTCGTGGTCGCCGACTGCTCGCCGGAAACGACCGAATCGATCGGCACCGCCGAAATCCCGGCCTCGACCGAAAGCTCGACCACCGAGCCGACGAAGAAGAAGCCGAAAAAGCCCGACACGGTCGAAACCGACACAACTCCGACGACGCCGACGACGACCACGACGCCGACGACGCCGACCACGACTCCCACCACGCCGACAACCCCGACCACGACCCCGACGTCACCGACGCCCCCAACCGAAGGCGGCGGCGTCGAAACCCCCTCGGGAGGGGTCGGGCCGGGCGCAGCGGGTGGCGAAGGCTGATGGAGGCGGGCACCCTCTCAGGCCGCTACGAGACGATCGACCGGCTCGGCTCGGGCGGGATGTCGAACGTCTACCGCGCCAAAGACCTGGTCCTCGAGCGCACAGTCGCAGTCAAGGTTCTAGCCGAGCACCTCTCCGACGACGAGCGCTTCGTCGCCCGCTTCCGCCGCGAGGCCCTCGCCGTCGCCAAATTGATCCATCCCAACATCGTCCAGGTCTACGACACCGGCGTCGACGATGGCCGCCATTACATCGTGATGGAGTACGTGCAGGGTCGATCGGGAGCTCAGATCCTGCAGAAGCAGGGGCCGCTCGACGCCGAGACAACGGCCGAGATCGGGATCCAGGCATGCTCCGGGCTCGACTACGCCCACCGCCGCGGGATCATCCACCGCGACGTCAAGCCGGGGAACCTGATGGTGACCGGGGGGCCGGTCGGCGGCGGCGAGATGACCGTCAAACTGGCCGACTTCGGCATCGCCCGCGCGATCGAGCAGACCCGCATCACCCAGGTCGGCTCCGTCGTCGGCACCGCCGCCTACCTGGCGCCGGAGCAGGTCCGGGGCGAGGAGGCAACGCCGGCCACCGACGTCTACGCGCTTGGCGTCGTCCTCTACCAGTTCCTGACCGGGCGGCTGCCGTACGAGGGGTCGTCGCTGGCCGAGCTCGCGGTGCGCCAGCAGAACGAGAAGGCACTCCCGCCGAGCACCTACAACGCCGACGTCCCTGAGCCTCTGGGCGCGGCGGTGCTGCGCGCCCTGGAGGGCGATCCGAGCCGCCGCTACGCCAACGCCGACGAGCTTGCCGGAGGGCTCCAGCTCGGGCTGCAGGGCGAGGACGTGACCTTGCCGATGTCCGACGACTCGACGCCGACGCGGATGCTCGGCGGCGAGACTTCCGCCACCCGCCGGCTCGACCAGACCGAGCGCACCGAGTACCGGCCGGCGCCCTCGCCGACGCGGCGGCCTGAACCCCGCGTGGCCCCCGCCCCGGCGCCGGTCCAGCGGCAGGCGCCGGCGGCGAAGAAGCGGGGCGGATTCGGCCGCTTCGTGCGCTTCGTCTTCGCTTTGATCGCGTTGGTTCTGATCGCCGCCGCGGTTGCCGCGGCAGTGATCTACACCACCGACAAGGCTGCCGGCGTCAAGGTCAACGAAATCGCCGGCAACACCGTCCACAAGGTCGTCGACGAACTCAAGAACGCGGTCAAGAAGAACAGCGAATAGGCGCTACAAGCTGGCCGCCCAGGGAGGGCTGCCAGCCATCACGGCTTTGGCATAGGAGGAATAGGCGCCGGCGGCTATGGCCGAGCGGGCGTGGGTGGTCAGCTCGTGCATGTAGGTGAGGTTGTGGAGGCAGATCAGGCGCACCGCTGTCAGCTCCTCGGCCTTGGAGAGGTAGCTGATGTAGTCGCGGTCGTGATTGCGGCAGGCGGGGCAGGGGCAGCCGTCTGCCAGGGAGCTGCGGTTGCCCTCGTTGCCCGCCTTGCGCAGGTCGAGGCGGAAGCGCTTGTCTGGGTCGGGGACCAGGGCCACTCCGTGGCGGGCGAGGCGGGTTGGGACCGCGCAGTCGAAGACGTCCAGGCCCAGGGCTATGCCCGCCAGGAGGTCGTCTACCTCGCCGATCCCGAGCAGGTGCTTGGGGGCCTGCTCGGGAAGCAGCGGGGTCGTCATCGCCAGGACCTCTCGCATCTCGTCCTTGTCGCGGCCGAGTGTTCCGCCTATCGCCAAGCCGTCCACGCCTGCCTCGGAGACGAACTGGGCTGATTCTCGGCGCAGGTCCTCGTGGACCCCGCCCTGGACGATGCCGAAGACGGCCTGGCGCCGCGGGCCGTTCTGCTCGTGCCAGTCGAGGCAGCGGCCGAGCCAGCGGTGGGTGCGCTCGGTCGAGCGGGCGGTGTACTCACGATCGGCGTGAAACGGCGTGCACTCGTCGAAGACGAGGGCGATGTCGGCGCCGAGCGCGGCCTGCACCTGCATCGAGACCTCGGGCGAGATGAAGAGCTCGGCGCCGTCGCGGTAGGAGCGGAAGGCGGCGCCCTCCTCGGTGATCTCGACTTTGGAGCCATGCTCCCCGCCGGACCGGCCGCTGCCCTTGACCTCGTTCGCCACTCCCCCATGCGCCAGCGAGAAGACCTGGAAGCCGCCGGAGTCGGTGATCAGCGCCCGGTCCCAGCCCATGAACCCATGCAGCCCGCCGGCATTGGCGATTCGCTCGGGGCCAGGCGAGACGAACAGGTGATAGGTGTTGCCGAGGACCATCTCGTAGCCGAGGCCGGCCACCTCGGCGGCTTCCAGGCCGCGGACCGAGCCCTTGGTGGCGAGGGGGATGAAGGCGGGCGTCTCGATCGGCCCGTGCGCCGTGTGGATCACTCCCGACCGAGCCGCCCCATCGCGTGCCTCGATCTCGAACCTCAGCCGCTCCGGATCGCTCCTCACGCGATCAGCGAGTTGCCGGTCATCTCTGGCGGCTGCGGAATTCCCAACAGTTCCAGCGCCGTCGGAGCGACGTCAGCGAGGATGCCGCTCTCGCGCAGCTCGACTCCCTCGGCGGTGACGATCAGCGGCACCGGGTTGAGCGAGTGGGCCGTGTTCGGCGAGCCGTCGGGCTCGAGCATGTGGTCGCAGTTGCCGTGGTCGGCGGTGACGATGCAGGCGCCGCCCTTGGCGCTGACCGCCGCCACCACCTCGCCGAGATAGCCGTCGACCGCCTCGACCGCCTCGACCGCGGCCGGGATCACGCCGGTGTGGCCGACCATGTCGGGGTTGGCGAAGTTGATGATCCCGAACTTGTAATCGCCGCCGCCCCAGTGCTCGACGAAGGTGTCGGCGGCGGCGCGGGCGCTCATCTCCGGCTTCTGGTCGTAGGTTGGCACGTCGCGGGGGGAGTCGACCAGGCAGTGCTCCTCCCCCTCCAGCTCCTGCTCGCGGCCGCCGTTGAAGAAGTAGGTGACGTGGGCGTACTTCTCGGTCTCGGCGACGTG
>CAYOAP010000018.1:0-43396 GCA_964401995.1 uncultured Conexibacteraceae bacterium
CTACGGCTACGCCCTGCACGGCAAGGGCTACCGCTTCATCCTCGCCCACTACTACCAGGGGACCACGTTGGGGACGCTGCCCGGGCCGCGCATCGTCCGCGTCCTGCTCGACATCGCCAGCGGCGACGTCGGCTTCAGCGGCGCGACCAGCGCCTGTGGCCAGGCCCTTGCCGCCGATCGCAACTACCAGGCCCATCGCGTCGGCTCCTCGGTGCGGCTGCGCAGCTCCGGCGGCAAACCGCTCGCCAACTGCGGCCACAAACTGCGCGCCGCAGGCGCCGGGCGAATCGACATCGCTGGAGTCGGGATCTACCGCGGGGCGCTCGAGGTGGTGACTACCGACAGCGACTCCGGCTCGCTCAACGTGATCAATGCTCTCCCCGTCGACCAGTACGTCAAAGGCGTGATCCCAAACGAGTCGCCGGCCTCGTGGCCGCAGGCGGCGCTGCGCGCCCAGGCCGTGGCCGCCCGCTCCTACGGGCTCAGCGTCCAGGTCGAAGGCAACGGCTTCGACCTCTACGACACCACCAGCAGCCAGGTCTACAACGGCTTCTCCAGCGAGACCGCCGCCAGCAACGAGGCGGCCGATGCGACCCACGGCCAGGTGCTCGAATATGGCGGGCAGATCGCCCAGACCTACTTCTCGGCCTGCTCGGGCGGCCACACCGAGAGCGTCCAGAACGTCTTCTACGGAGAATCGATTCCCTACCTGGTCGGCGTCCCCGACCCCTACGACTACTACTGCCCCCTGCACAGCTGGACCCTGCACTTCAGCGGCCCCGAAATCAGCGACCGGCTCGGCGCCTACCTCGACGGGCGGCTGAAGAAAGTCGTCGTCACCAAGCGCGGGGCCTCACCGCGGATCCTCTGGGCGAAGCTCTACGGGACCGGCGGCGTGACCAAGATCCGCGGCGACCAGCTGGAGTCGGCGCTGGGCGCCTACGACAAGTGGATGAGCTTTCAGAAGGTGGGCGGCTAGCGCCGGAAGGGCAGGGCGAGGACGGCGTGGATCGCCCGGTGGTCGCTGCCGGGCAGGCCTTCGACCCCGTATTCGACGATGCCGAGACGATCGTCAGCGAGAACGTGGTCGATCGTGACCGGCGGCGGGAAGACCCTGCCGGCGGGCCAAGTTGTCTCCAGCCCCTTGCCGGTGGCATCGCCGGCGTCGCGGTAGCCGCGGTCGAGGACGGCGCGCAGCCTGGCGTGATCGAGCGTCGCGTTGAAATCCCCAGCCAGGACCCACGGGGCGCCTCGCCCAGCCGACGGCAGGCTGCGCAGGCCCGCTTCCCAGAGGCCGACGCTCCCCCGGTTGGGCGGGAAGGGGTGGGCGTCAACGATTCTGATCACGCGGCCGCCCGGCAGCTTCAGCGCGGCGCGGGGCATACGGAAGCGGAACCGTTTCGGCTCCGGCAGCTTGATCAGGGGCAAGCGCGCGTATATCCCTGCCCCCGCCGCCTGCGGGCGCAGAGCGAGCACAGCGTGCGGGAATCGCCGTTCGATCCCTGCCGCTCGCAGCTTCTCGGCGAAGCCCGGCGTCAGCTCCTGCAGGCTGACGACATCAGGACGGAAGCGATCGATCATCGCGAGCAGGGCCTTTGGGTCGGCGCCGCCGAGGTGGATGTTCGCCGAGAAGATCCTCAGCTCCCTCGCTGGCGATGCCGTCGTCGCCTCTCCCGCGAAGGCGCGTGGCAGAACCGCGGCAAGCAGGCAGGCGGTGGCAACGCCGGCGACGGCCGTCGCCGCCCAGTTGCGCAGGGCGACAGTGACGCCGAAGACGAGCAGCGCGGCCGCCGCGACGTAGGGCGTATACGACATCAGCGGCACTAGCGGGAACCCCCGCTCCAAGCCGAATGTGCGGCCCACCGCCCAAATCGAGATTGGGACCACGGCCGCCCAGATCCACCAGTAGCGGCCTGCCCCGGTCCTGACCCCCAACTCAGCCGTCCGGGTACGGCTGGATCGCAACGCCGTGATCGACCTCGCGCATCCCCAGCTCGTAGGCGGCGCCCGCGGGGAGGGCCAGCGTGCGGGGCGGCAACGCCGGCCGTTCGACCGTCAGCTCGAGGTCGGCGACCGAGCAGTTGATCGTGTTGTGCTCGGGGCCCTTGGGGTCGGCGTAGATCCAGCCGACGAAGTCCTTGGCCGGCGCCGATGCCCGGCCGCGAACGACGATGTCGCGGCCCGGCAGCGTGAACTCGCAGGCCGTCGGCGACTCTGAGATCGAGGCCGAGCGGATCTGGCCGAAGCCGCCGAGGCGGTGGGCCTCGCCGTCGAGCATCAACATCCCCGAGGGGATCCAGGGCGTGGTCTTCGAGCCGATCTTGATCCGGGCGGCGCCGGCGTCGAAGTAGGTCTCGGGCGAGCCCTCGAAGCCGGTCCCCTCAAGCCAGACCCAGCGCTCGGCGTGCTCGCTGCCCCAGTTGTGGCCGATCATCCCCGGCCAGCCGGAGATATCGATCTCGGCCCCGTCGAGCTCGAGCTTGCCGTCGAAGCGGGCGTTGGGAAAGGGGGCGACGAACTTGGTGCGAGGGACCGGCGCCTCGTAGAGCCAGTCGGCCGGCAGGTACTTGCAGGGCTCGGCATCGCCGCTGAAGTCGAGGTCCCAGGATGCCTTCAGCCCCTCCGTTTCGACCGCGCCCTGAGCATGGCCGGGGCCGATCTCCGTCTCACCGACGCTGATCCACGAACCGGCCGGGGCGGAGAGCTCGGCGGCCGGGACCGTGACCTTGGTCGCCCGCGGCCCGGCGGTCTCGCGATCGAAGAGGACGAACCAGATCGAGGCGTTGGGCTCGGCTCCGGGCCGCTTGTGGACGGTGTGGCGAATCCACAGCCCCTGGCCGCCGCCGGGGCGGCAGGCCTTGATGTAGAAGCTCTCGTAGTGGCCCGCCTTGGCGGCCACGCCGGGGAACCTGGCGCCAGCGTCCATGACAGGCACTCTAGCTCCGCCGAACTGGCCAAGATCGCTTGATCGGCGGCGATCGGGCAGTTACCCTCGTGACGTGTCCGTCCTGCGTCGCGCCTTGCCATTCGCATGCGTTCTTGCCCTGCTCGTGCCGGTCACGGCCGCCTCTGCCTTCCCGGCCGGCCCCGGGGCGACCGCCGCCAAGAAAGGCAAGGCGAAGAAAAAATGCCCGAAGGGCTACACGCTGAAGACGGTCAGCAAGCACGGCAAGAAAGTCAAGGTCTGCCGCAAAATCAAGGCCACGCCTGCTCCAACGCCGACCCCCGCCCCGGTTGCCCACGGCCTCTTCGAAGCGCCCGGGCACACGCTGGAAGGCGAAGCGACGAAACCCTTCCTGACCAAGTACCTACTCAACTCGACCTTCACCAGCTGCCCGACAGGCTGGCCTAGCTGCGGCGGCTTCGAGGACCGCTTCAGCCACTCAGCCGACAACACCTTTTACAAGTGCTTGCTGAGGCCAACTTCCGGATCCGATGTCAAGAGCGTCGGCGAATACGGTGTCGACAACGCGCGGGTCGAAGCCGACGGCTCCTGGATCTTCCATGAGATCGTCTCCTGGTACGGCTACTACTCATCCTTCGAATGGCACGTCGCCCAGAACGGCGTGGTCGAAGGCGCCTACCAGTCGCACGCGGGCAGCGGCACGCCGGAAAAGATCGGCCCGCTGCAGTACGTCGGCGGCATCGCCAAAGACTGCAGCTACTGAGCGCCGCTCAGACCTTGATCGTGATCACGTCGCCGTCGGCGACGACGTAGTCGCGGCCCTCGATCCGCAGCAGGCCCTTGTCGCGGGCGGCGGCGTAGCCGCCCTGGGCGATCAGGTCCTCGCAGCCGATCACCTCGGCTTTGATGAATTCGTCCTGGATCTCGGTGTGGATCGTTGCCGCCGACTCCCAGGCGGTGGAGCCGCGCCGCAGGGGCCGGGCGACGGCCTCGTTGTCCTCGCCTGCGGTGAAGAAGGTGATCAGCTCCAACAGGTCGTAGGCAGAGCGGACCAGGCGCGCCAGGCCCGAGCGCTCGACCCCGTAGGACTCGCGCATCTCGGCGGCTTCGGCCGGGTCGAGCTCGGCCAGCTCGCCCTCGATCCGGGCGCTGACCGCGACCGAGCCGGCGCCGACCGTCGCGGCGTGGGCGGCGACCGCCTGCGGCACCTCGGCATCGCCCTCGTCGACGTTGGCGACGTAGAGGATCGGCTTCGAGGTCAGCGCCTGCAGCTGGCGCGGGCCGTGCGGGGCGGCATCGGGGACGGGGATCGAGCGGGCGGGCCTGCCGGCGGCGATCGCGTCGCGCACCTGCTCCAGCCATTCGCGTTCGGCGATCGCCTCGGCGTCGCCGGTCTTGGCCTGCTTGCCAACCCGTTCCAGCCGCCGTTCGACCTGCTCGAAGTCGGAGAGCAGCAGCTCGGTCTCGATCGTCTCGATGTCGGCGATCGGGTCGACACGGCCATCGGGGTGGGGCACGCCGGAGTCCTCGTGGCAGCGCACCACGTGGCAGATCGCGTCGGTCTCGCGGATCGAGGCGAGGAACTTGTTGCCGAGGCCCTCCCCTTCCGAGGCGCCTTTGACCAGGCCGGCGATGTCGTGGAAGGAGATCGTCGCCGGGACCAGCTTGTTGCTGCGCACGGTCTCGGCGATCCGCTCCAGGCGCTCGTCGGGGACCTGGGCGACGGCGACGTTGGGCTCGATCGTCGTGAATGGGTAGTCGCCGGTCTGGGCGCCGCCCTTGGTCAGGGCGTTAAAGAGGGTCGACTTGCCCGCGTTGGGCAGCCCGACGATCCCGACCTTCATCGCCGCCGCCTCATATCGAGAGCGGGACGATCAGGCCGAGCACGACGCCGAAGGCAGCGCCGGCCAGCACGTCGGACGGGTAGTGCATCCCCAGGTAGGGGCGGCCGAGCGAGAGCGCCAGGGCGAGGACGAAGGCGAGGGCGCCGAGCGTGTCGACCCGGGTCATCGCCGTCGCCGCCGCGAACGACGAGGTCGCGTGGGCGGAGGGGAAGCTGAGCGAGCTGGGGGCGCCGCCAAGCGGCGGCAGCCCCTCCAGCACCGGCCGCGGGCGTTTGGCCAGCGCCTTGGCGACGTAGTTGACCCCGATCGCGAGCGGCCCGACAAAGGCGCAGATCAACCAGGCTTCGCGCTGGGCCGGGTCGAGGATCGCGAGGACGACGCCGAGCGCAAACCAGATCGCGCCGTTGTTGCCGGCCTTGCCGAGCGCCTTTGCGGCGCGCTCGGCCTGGGGGGTGTGCCCCCTGGTCCGCATCGCGCGCAGCAGTCTGAGGTCGGCGTTCTCCACGGCGGCGCAGGATACGGGGCGCGGCGCTCAGTCAATATCCCCCCCATGCCCTCCGTCCCCGGCTACACCCACCTCCCCGGCCACCACTGCGGCTCGACCGCGCTCAGAAACCTGCTCGGCTTCCACGGCGTCGAGCTCAGCGAGGAGATGGCGTTCGGGCTCGGGGCGGGCGCCTGCTTCTACTACCTGGCGCTCGACGACGCCTCGCCCAGCCGCTGGTTCAACGGCCGCACGGCGCGGCTGGAGGAGAGCTTCCGCGACCTGACCGGGTCGGCATTGCGGATGCGGACCTTCGCCGAGGGAGACGACGGCGCCTGGGACGCCGCCCGGGCCGAGGTCGACTCGGGCAACCCGGTGTTGATCCTCACCGACCTCTTCTACCTCGACCACTACGGCAACTCGGCCCACTTCCCCGGCCATGCGGTGGTCCTCGCCGGCTACGACGACGAGCTGGCCTACCTCTCCGACACCGGCTTTGAGCAGCTGCAGACGACGCGCCTGGAGAACCTCGACAAGGCCCGCCACAGCGGCCATCCTGCTTACCCGCTCGAAGGCCACATGTTCACCATCGCCGAGGCGATCGACCGGCGGCAGCTGGAAGCCGCGGTTCCGGCCGCGATCGACCACGCGGCAAAGGAAATGCTTGAACCCGCCTTCGGCGAGTTCGCCGGGCTGCCGGCGGTCAGGCGGCTGGCGGCCGAGGCCGGCGCCTGGCCCGAGGCGATCGACGACTGGCAGTGGTGTGCTCGCTTCGCCTACCAGGTGATCGAGCGGCGGGGGACAGGCGGGGGGGCCTTCCGCTTGATGTATTCGCGCTTCCTGGAAGAGGCGGGACGAGCCGAGGCGCCGCTTGCCGCCGAGGCAGGGGCGCGCTGGACCGAGCTGGCGGGCGCATTCCACGCCGCCAGCGAGCGCGACGAGGCCGAGCCGAATCTCTGGCGCGAGATTGACGCGGCGTCCCAGCGAGTCCTCGAAGCCGAGGAGCGTCTCTGGTCTTCTTTAGCCCAGATCGGGTAGGAGTGGGTAATGCCATCGACCATCTCCCTCGCCAAACGAGTCCCTTGGATGAAAGTCTGGACCGCCGCCGTCTGGCTCGCGGCGAAGGGACGGGCCCGCCTCAACGACAACCTGACCGAGGCCGAGCGCGGCGACCTGCGCAGGATCGTCACCGGCTCCAAGGGCCGCCCGTCCAACGTCTCCAAGCGCGACCGGACCCGGCTCAAGAACATCGTCAAGAAGGCCGCGACGGGCAGCTAGGGACGCCGCCCGATCGCAGCGGAGCGCTCAGTCCTTGAGCGCGAAGCCGACCCGGTGGTCGCCGGACTCGATCCTGAGGAAGGCGACTTTGCCGACGTAGATCGAGAGCACGCCGTCCTCGGTGTGGACGTCGTGCCAGCCGCCCTTCTCCAACTGCTTGCGAAGGTCCTTGAGGTCGGCCTCCGCGAGCCTGGCGGAGATCACCTGTCCGCCTTCGAATCCGATCTCCACTCGCTGCGCGTCAGCCATCAGTGTCCTCCTGCAGGTTCGACGATCTCTGTAAGCACGGCCCCGGTTGAACGGGGGTGAAGGAAGGCGACGCGGCTGTCGCGGATGCCGGTGCGCGGCTTGGCGTCGATCAGCTCGATGCCGGCTGCGCTGAGCTGCACCAGCGTCGCGTCGATGTCATCGACGGCGTAGGCGACATGGTGCAGGCCGGGCCCCTTGCGGGCGAGGAACTTGCCGACCGCGGTCTCCGGGCCGAGCGGCGCGAGAAGCTCGACGTGGCCGTCGCCGACGTCGAGCAGGACCGCCTCGACCCCCTGGGACTCGACCGTCTCGCGGTGCGTCAACTCCATCTCGAAGCCCTTCTCGTAGAGCGCGAGGGCGGCGTCGATGTCCTCGACTGCGACGCCGATGTGGTCGATCCGGCCGAACATGGCGGGCAGTCTACGTGGCCAGGGGAGCGTGGCCGCCGTTGCCGTCGGCCTGCTCGACGCGGAGGATCTCGGCCAGGGCGGCGACCCCGACCTCGAGCTGCTCGGCAGTCGGCTCCTTGGTCGCGACGAGGCGCTGGATCTCGCGGCCCGGGGTGTGGAACGCCTCCGCCAGGGGGCTGCCGTGATGGCGATCGCTCCAGGCAAACATCTCGACCGCGATCGAGGCGCCGCCGAGCCCGACCCCGGCCCGCACCACCGGGCTCGGCTCCTCGACCAAGCGCTCAAGCAGCACGGTGCCGCCAGCGGAGAGCAGCATCATCGGCGCGATCAGGTTGGAGCCGCAGCGGTCGTGCTCCTTCGGAACCGTGGCTGGGTCATCGATCCCCTGCTCGTAGGCTGCGATCGCCTTGTGCTCGACCCCGTGGTAGGCGGCGAGGTCACGGTCCATCAGCGCCACCATCGCCGGCACCGCGCCGAGCGCCTGGACCAGGCCCTCGCGCAGGGCCGAGGCGCGGAGGCGCTTGCGCAGCGCCGCCGTCGCAACCAGCGTCGTCCCTACCGCGGCGACGACCCGCCAGTCCTCGAAGGGCAGGCGTGCGGCCGGCATCTTGCGCCGGACGAGCGGCAGCACGACCATCGACTCGGCCAGTTTGACCGGGCCGCGCAGGCCCGGCAGCCGCGCGACCAGGCCCGGGGCCAGTTCCGGTTTGGGCTGGGAGGCGACCTCGATCGAGCCGTCGCGGCTGCGCACCGCCGCCGCCCAGTGGGTCGGCCCGTGGATCAGCAGGCCGTTGCGGAGCGCCATCCCGCCAAGTCGAAGCCGATCTGCCTTGACCTCACCCATCCACTCACCTTAAGCGGTCGCGGGCGCCGGCGAGCGCACAGATGGAAAGAGCGCCGAGGGTGACCTCGGCGCTCTTTCCTCCCTATCCCCCTGATTCCCCCTAATTAAGTCCCGGTCGGGGGCCCCCAGTCCAGGCCCCCGGCCGGTGTTTCGGCTCTCCCTGGCTCTAGCTTGGACAGCCGCACGTAGAAACACGGGCAACTTTGTGAAGTTGCGCACCTATCTCGGATTGCGAAATCTCTCCCGCAGCTGGGCGAGGCGGCGGCCCAGCTCGGCCTCGAAGCCGCGCTCGGTCGGCGTGTAGAAATCGCGGCCCTGGAGGCCGTTGGGAATCAACTGCTGGTCGGCGACGCCGCCGGCCTCGTCGTGGGCGTAGCGGTAGCCATCGCCACGGCCGAGGCTCTTGGCCCCTGGGTAGTGCGCGTCGCGCAGATAGTCAGGAGGAGTGCGGGCGCCGTGCTCGCGGACGTCGGCGCGAGCAGCTGCGAGCGCCTTGTAGGAGGCGTTCGACTTCGGGGCCAGCGCCAGGTAGACGGTCGCCTGCGCCAGGTTGAGCGCGCACTCCGGCAGCCCGACCCGGTCGACGGCGCGGGCGGCGGCGTCGGCGATCAGCAGCGCTTGCGGATCGGCGTTGCCGATGTCCTCGGAAGCGAGGATCACCATCCGCCGGGCGAGGAAGCGTGGGTCCTCGCCGCCCTCCAGCATCACCGCCAGGTAGTAGAGCGAGGCATCGACGTCGGAGCCGCGGGTGGCCTTGATCCAGGCTGAGATGAAGTCGTAGTGGCGGTCGCCCTCGCGGTCGTAGTCGAGCGCCTTGCGCTGCAGCGCGTCCTCGATCGCGGCGACGTCGACCGCCTTGCCCTGGGCCCGCTCGATCGCCCGCTCCAGGGCCGAGAGCGCGACTCGCGCATCGCCGCCAGAGCGCTCCGCCAGCATCGCCAGCGCCGCGTCCTGCACCGGCGGCGGATCGACCAGCCCACGCTCAGGATCCGCAAGCGCCCGCCTCAAAAGCACCTCAACCTGCTTGGCATCGAGCGGCTGCAGCTCGTACACCTGGCAGCGCGACAGCAAGGCCGAGTTGACCTCGAAGTAGGGGTTCTCGGTGGTGGCCCCGATCAGCGTCAGCAGCCCTTCCTCCACCGCCGGCAGCAGCGCGTCCTGCTGGGCCTTGTTGAAGCGATGAATCTCGTCGAGGAAGAGCACCGTCGCCCGCCCGCTGCCCTGCCGCCGCTCCCGAGCCCGCTCGATCACCACCCGGATCTCGGCCCGCCCGGCATTAACGGCCGACTCCTCCTCAAAAGCCCCCGCCGCCCCAGCGGCAGCGATCCGCGCCAAGGTCGTCTTCCCAGCCCCAGGAGGCCCATACAAGATCGAGCTATGGGGATGCCCAGACTCGATCGCAGTCCTCAAAGCCGAACCAGGAGCGAGCACGTGCTCCTGTCCCACCAGCTCCTCCAGCGACCGCGGCCGCATCCGCACCGCCAGCGGCGCATCCAAAGCTATGACCCCAGCAGGGCGGGCTTCCTCGTCGCTTTCGAACAACCTCTCGTCCATCAGTGCGGAGTATGCCCTCCCCAACCCACCTACAATCGCCCGATGGAGACAGCCACGCAGACCCCACCCGTCCAGTCCACCCTGGAGTCGTTCAACCCCGCCACAGGCGAGCTCGTCGGCTCAGTCGCGACGATCACGCCGGACCAGGTCCAGGCAGTGGTCGACGATGTCGCCCGGATCCAGCCCGCCTGGGCCGAGCTCAACCTGAAGACGCGGGCCCAATACATGCGCCGCGCCGCCGACGCCTTGCTCGACGACATCGACGAGATCGCCGACCTGCTCGTCGCCGAGCAGGGCAAGCCGCGGACCGAGGCCTACACGATGGAGCTGCTGCCGACGGTCGACGCCCTGCACTGGTGCGCCAAGGCCGGGCCGAAGATCCTCGCTGACGAGAAGGTGCGGATGAGCCAGGCCTTCACCCTCTCCAAGAGCGCCCACTTCTCCTACGAGCCGATCGGCGTGGTCGGCGTCATCGCCCCCTGGAACTACCCCTGGTCGATCCCCTTCGGCGAGGTCGCGATCGCGCTGATGGCCGGCAACGGCGTCGTCCTCAAGCCGGCCAGCCTGACGCCGCTGCTGGGCGAGGCGATCCGCCGCGTCTTCGAGAAGGCGGGCCTGCCCGAGGGCCTGGTCCGGGTCGTCCACGGCGGCGGCGCCGTCGGCGACGCCCTGGCCAAATCGAGCGTCGGCAAGGTCTTCTTCACCGGCTCGGTCGAGGTTGGCCGCAAGGTCGGCGAGGTCTGCGCCCAGCGCCTGAAGGGCTCGGTCCTCGAGCTTGGCGGCAAGGATCCGATGATCGTCTGCGCCGACGCCGATCTCGACAACGCGGTCTCCGGCGCGCTCTGGGGCGGCTTCGCCAACGCCGGCCAGACCTGCTCGGGGATCGAGCGCATCTACGTCGTCCGCGAGATCGCCGACCGCTTCATCGACGGCGTCGCCCGCGGCGCCGAGCAGCTGCGCCTCGGCAACCCGGCCGCCTGGGAGACGGCGATCGGGCCGATGACCTCGCCCGACCAGTACGACCTCGTGGTCGACCTGATCGAGGACGCGGTCGCGACCGGCGCGACCAAGCTCTGCGGCGGCCCGACCGAGGTCGAGGGCATGCCCGGCAAGTTCATCGCCCCCACCGTCCTGACTGGCATCACCCACCAGACGCGGATCATGCGCGAGGAGATCTTCGGCCCAGTGCTGCCGATCATGGTGGTCGAGAACGAGCAGGAAGCGATCGACCTCGCCAACGACTCCGAGTTCGGCCTCGGCGCCTCGGTCTGGACCACGGATCGCCAGAAGGGCGAGCGGATCGCCCGCCGGGTCGAGTCGGGCATGGTCTGGATCAACGACCACTCCTTCAGCCACGGCGCCTGCCAGTGCTCATGGGGCGGCGTCAAGAACTCCGGCGTCGGCCGCTCGCACTCCAAATTCGGCTTCTACGAGTGCGTCAACATCAAGATGAACGCCTGGGAGCCGGGGCTGGCCAGCGACTTCTGGTGGCACCCCTACGACGCCACCCTCGGCGAGGCGGTCCGCGCCTCGGCCAAGATCCTCTACGGCAAAGGCGCGGTCCGCTCGAAAGCGCTGCGCGAAGGCGCCGGCCCACTGCTCAAGGTCGGCGCCCGCACGCTGCGCAAGCGCGGCTGAGGATCAGCCGCCGGCGATTTCGATCGTCTTTGAGGTCGCGCCCAGGCACTTGTAGATCGTGCCGGCGGTGCCCTGGCTGAGCGGCTTCACTTCGGCGTAGATCTTGAAGGGGAGCTGGCCTTTGAACCTGAGGTCTTCGGGGTTGACTTCCCACTTGCCCTTTGCTTCCGAGGTGGTCCGGCCGAGGACCCCGTGGCCCTTCTGCTTGAGCACGACGGTGCGCTCTTCGACGCAGTTGGGGTTTGCCGCCTTGACCGTGCCTTTGTAGCCGTAGACGCTGATCTGCAGGGTCGACTTGATCGTCACGGTCTGGCCGACGCCGGCCGTGGCCCCGGTCGGCAGGGCGGCGACGATCGCCACCGCCAACGTGGCGGCGATCGCTGCCAGGCTGGCCTTGTTGCGCTTGCTCTTGCTCATCCAATCCTCCTTGCGAAGTTGTGTCGCGCCAGCCTAGATCAGAGGCGGGCGGTCACAATCTCCGACGTGGAGACCGGCAGGGACATCGACCAACCGGCGCTGGCCCTGAGCGGGCTGCGCCGCGACTACGGCGAGCGCACAGCGCTGAGCGACGTCAGCTGCGAGCTGGCGGCCGGACAGTCGCTGGCCGTGCTGGGCCCCAACGGCGCCGGCAAGACGACGCTGCTGCGGGTGCTCGCCACCCTGCTGCGCCCGAGCGCCGGCGAGGTTCGGGTGCTCGGCTGCTCGCTGCCGCGCGAGGCCTGGAAGCTGCGCGGGAAGATCGGCTACCTCGGCCACGAGCCCTTGCTCTACCGCGACCTCAGCGGCCGCGAGAACCTGCGCTTCCACGCCAAGCTGCACGGCCTCGGCGGCGAGCGGGGCGAGGCGCGGATCGAGGAGCTGCTGGCCGCGGTCGGGATGGAGCGGCGCGCCGATGACCGGGTCGCCGAGCTCTCGGCCGGGATGCGCCAGCGGCTGGCGATCTGCCGTTGCGTCCTGCATGAGCCGGCCCTGCTGCTGCTCGACGAGCCCGATTCCAACCTCGATGGCGAGGGACGCGAGCTGGCGCGAACCTTGATCGGGCCAGACCAGAAGCGGGCCCGGGTGGTCGTCAGCCACGACCCCGAGCGGGTCCTGCCCGAAGCCGACCAGGTGCTGCGGCTCGGGATCGGCGAGACGGCGGTGGTCTCGTGACCTCCTCCCGCGCCGCCTTCGCAGCGATCCTCGGCAAGGACCTGCGCTCGGAGCTGCGCACCCTGCAGTCGCTGCCGGCGATGGCGCTCTTCGCCGTCACCACCTTCGTCATCTTCCGCTTCGGCCTCGACCGCACCGCCCTCTCCGGCAGCCTCGCCGCCGGCGTGCTCTGGGCGACGCTGCTGTTCGCCGCCGTGCTCGGCATCAACCGCCTCTTCGTCAGCGAGCGCGAGGAGGGCGGCTTCGACGCGATCCGGCTCGCCCCGGTCGACCGCACCGTCCTCTTCGGGGCGAAGGCGGCGGCGCTGCTGATCTACCTGCTGGTCTTGGAGCTGATCACGGTGCCGGTCTTCGCCCTCTTCTTCCTCGGCTCCGCCGCCGCCCTGCCGCCGCTGCTGATCGTCCTCGTCCTCGCCGACCTCGGGCTCGCGTTCACCGGCACCCTGATCTCCTCGATGGCGGTCAACTCGCGCGCCCGCGACCTGCTCGTGCCGCTCGTCCTGCTCCCTCTCGTGGTGCCGCTGATGATCGCCGCCACCGGCGCCAGCGACCCCCTGCTGACCCTGGGCGGTCCCGCCTACGACCGCTTCGGGACCTGGCTGGCGGTGCTCGGCCTATACGATTTGATCTTCGGACTCGTTGGATATGCGGTCTTCGACTTCCTCCTGGAGGACTGACCCGCTCCCCCCGCCTCTCCCCACTCGAGCATGTACGGCAAAGGACTGAGACCACTCTCGATCGCCACCGTGGCGCTGCTTGCCGTGGGCCTCTCCCTGGTCTTCTTCTACGCCCCGCTGGAAACCGACCAGGGCTTCATCCAGAAGATCTTCTACCTGCATGTGCCGTTGGCGATCGTGGCGCTGGTCGGCTTCGTCATCGGCGGCCTCTTCGCAATCGCCCACCTGCGCAGCGGCAACCGCAAGTGGGACGCCTATTCCTACGTCTCGATCCACATGTCGGTGATCTTCGGCGTCGCGGTCTTGATCACCGGCTCGATCTGGGCCAAGGCCTCCTGGGGGCACTGGTGGGTCTGGGACGAGCCGACCCTGGTCAGCTTCCTGATCGTCTTCCTCATGTACGCGACCTACTACCCCTTCCGCTACGCGATCGAGGACCCGGAGCGCCAGGCGCGCTACGCCTCCGTCTTCGCGATCACCGCCGGCGCCTTCGTGCCGCTCAACTTCATGGCGGTGCGGATGGCGCAGAGCCTGGTCCACCCGCGCGTCTTCGCCACCGCCAACGGCGGCCTGCCCGGCTCGATGCTGCTCACCTTCCTCTTCTGCCTGGCGGCGATCGGCCTGCTCTGGGTGACGCTGGTCAAGTTCGAGCTGACCGCGAAGAGCGCCTCCGGCCAGGTCAAGCGGCTGCGCCGCGCGCTCGACGCCCCAGCCCCGGGAACAAGCTCCCGGATCGCCCCGGAGGTGAGCTAGGTGCTGGCCCTGCTGGCAAGCGCACCGGCGCTGCCCCTTGGCGAGGGCGGCAAGTACGTGGCGGGCGCCTACATCGTCTTCCTCGTCCTGATCGTCGTCTACGTCGCGATCATGGCGGCGAAACTGCAGCGGATCGAGAAGGAGCTGGGCGAGCTGGCGAGCTTCGCCGAGCAGCGCAAGGGCGAGGAGAGGGACAAGGTGGGCGCAGGTGTCTGAACTGCTCGCCCTCGGCGTCTCCCACAAGACCGCGCCGCTCGACCTGCGCGAGCGGCTCTCGCTGACCGAGGGCCGCGCGGTCGGGGCGCTGCGCGAGCTGACCGCGGCCACCGGCATCCACGAGGCGGCGGCGATCTCGACCTGCAACCGGACCGAGCTCTACCTCGTCGTCTCCGACTCGGTCGACGCCGAGTCGACCGCGCTCGGCGTCCTCACCCGCCAGGCCGAGATCCGCCCGACCGAGCTGCTCGGCCACCTCTACTCGCTGCGCTCGAGCGAGGCCGTCCGCCACCTCTTCCGCGTCACCGCCGGGCTCGACTCGATGATCGTCGGCGAGGCCGAGATCCAGGGCCAGGTCAAACGCGCCTACGAGCTGGCCCTGGTCGAGGGCGGCACCGGGCCGATCCTCAACCGCCTCTTCCGCGGCGCCCTCGCCGCCGGCGGCCGCGCCCGCGACGAGACCGGGATCAGCGAGAAGGGGATCTCGATCCCCTCGGTCGCGGTCGAGCTTGCCCGCCGCACCCTCGGCGACCTCAGCGACCGCCGGGTGCTCGTGATCGGCGCCGGCGAGACCTCGGAGCTGGTCGCCAAGGCGCTGGTCGCCCGCGGCGTCACCACCGTCTTCGTCGCCAACCGCCACTACGACCGCGCGATCGGCCTTGCCCAAAGGTTCGCGGGCAGCGCCGTCCGCTTCGAGGAACTGCCCGAGCAGCTGCGGGAAGCCGACATCGTGGTCTCGGCGACCAATTCGCCGCACCACATCGTCGAGCGCGACGACATCGCCGCGGTGATGGCGACCCGCGAGGGGCGGCCGCTGCTGCTGGTCGACATCGCCGTGCCGCGCGACATCGAGCCGGCCTGCCGCGAGATCGCCGGCGTCAGCCTCCACGACATCGACGACGTGCAGCAGATCGTCGAGCGCAACACCAGCGGCCGCGAGGCCGAGGCGAAGCTGGCCGCCCGCATCCTCGAGGCCGAGCAGGACCGCTTCGAGCGCTGGCTCGCCTCGCTTGAGGTGGTGCCGACGATCGTCGCCCTGCGCGAGCGCGGCGACGAGATCGTGCGCCGCGTCCTCGCCGAGAACGAGCCGCGCTGGGAGAGCCTCAGCGAGGCCGACCGCGAACGGCTCGGGGCGATGGCGAAGGCGATCGCCTCCCGCCTCCTGCATGAGCCGACCCTGCGGATGAAGCGCTCGGCCGGCAGCGACGACGCCTACCTCTATGTCAGCGCCCTGCGCGAGCTGTTCGGGCTCGATGTCGAGACTGAGCCCGAGGGTGAGGCGCCTGGCAAAGTGACCGAGCTGCATAGGGCGAATCCCGGTAGGGGTTCCACTTAACTTCCCGGAGGAACTATCCCGGTAGGGGTTCCGCTTAACTTTTTCGTGGATCGTTTGTCGCCGTCCGAGATTCGCTGCAGCGAAAAAGTGCAAGACGCTCCACCCCTACCGGGATAGTTCAAACCACAGCTTTCAATGATTCGAATTGCCACTCGCAGCAGCGCACTTGCCAAAGCCCAGGCGGGTCAGGTCGGGGAGCTGCTGGGCGGAGCCGAGCTGGTTGAGGTCTCATCAGACGGCGAGGCCGGCGACAAGGCGCGGTTTGTGCGGGGGGTCGAGCGGGCGCTGCTCGATGGCGGGGCGGAGATCGGCGTTCACTCGGCCAAGGATCTGCCAGCCGAGCTGCCCGAAGGACTGGCGATCGCCGCCGTGCCGGTTCGCGAGGACCCCGCCGACGCCTGGATCGGCGTCGGGTCCTCACTCGATGACGTCCCCGAGGGAGCGCGGATCGGCACCGCCAGCCTTCGCCGCCGCGCCCAGCTGCTCGCCGCCCGCCCCGACCTGCGGGTCGAGGAGCTGCACGGCAACGTCGACACACGCCTGCGCCGGCTCGAGGAGGGCGAGCTGGACGCGATCGTGCTCGCCGTCGCCGGCTTGCGCCGGCTCGGTCGCGAGGGCGAGATCTCCTTCGCCCTGCCAGCCGAGGCGATGACCCCCGCCGCCGGCCAGGGCGCGCTGGTCCTGCAGATCCGGGCCGGGGACGAGGATTCCCAGGATCTGGCGGCGGCGATCGGTGACGAGACGGCGCTCTGCGAGCTGACCGTCGAGCGCGCGGTCGTCGCCCTGCTCGAGGCCACCTGCGCGACGCCGATCGGGGTCCACGCCCAGGTCGAGGGAGGGCGAATCGAGGCTTCGGCCTTCGTCGGCCTGCCCGACGGCGGCGAGTGGATTCGCGACCGGGTCGAGGGCGAGAGCTCGGACCCAGTCGCGCTCGGCGAGCTGCTCGGCGAGCGTCTGCTCGGCGCCGGCGCCCGCGAAATCCTCGACCGCGCCGAGGCAGCGGCGTGAGCGCCCGGAGCGGAGTCGTCTACTTGGTCGGAGCAGGGCCCGGGGACCCGGGGCTGATGACGGCGCGATCGCTGGCGCTGATCGCCTCAGCCGAGACGATCTTCCACGACCGCCTGATCCCCCCGGGCGCGCTCGCCGGCGCCCGCGCCGATGCCGAGCTGGTCTACGTCGGCAAGCAGCCCGGGGTCCCATCGGTCCCCCAGGAGGAGATCGGCGAGCGCTTGATCGAGGCGGCTCGGGCCGGCAAGAGCGTCGTCCGGCTCAAGGGCGGCGACCCCTTCGTCTTCGGCCGCGGCGGCGAGGAGGGCGAAGCTCTGCGCGCCGCCGGGGTCGATTTCGAGGTCGTCCCCGGGGTGACCGCCGCGGTCGCCGCCACCGCCTACGCCGGGATCCCGGTCACCCACCGCGACGACGCCTCAGCCGTCGCCTTCGTCACCGGCCACGAGGACCCCGGCAAGGACGAGACCGCGCTCGACTGGGAGGCGCTGGCCCGCTTCCCCGGCACGCTCGTCTTCTACATGGGGGTCAAAAACCTGGAGCGCAACGCTCGGGCGCTGATCGAGGCCGGACGCGATGCCGCCGAGCCCGCCGCCGCGATCGAACGGGGGACGATGGACGGCCAGCGCACCGTCGCCGCGACCCTGGGCACGATCGCCGCCGCGGTCGCCGAGGAGGGCGTCCGCGCCCCGGCGCTGATCGTCGTCGGAGAGGTCGTCGAGCGGCGAGAGGCGCTGGCTTGGCTGGAGCGCCGGCCTCTGCACGGCCGACGCGTCGTCGTCACCCGCGCCCGCGCCCAGGCCAGCGGCCTCGCCGCGACCCTGCGCGAGCTCGGGGCCGAGGCGATCGAGCTGCCGGCGATCCGGATCGAGCCGCGGATCGAGGCGGACGAGGTGAAGCGCGCGGTGGCGGAGATCGGCGAGTACGCGCTGATCTGCATGACCAGCCCCAATGGGGTGCGGCTGCTCTTCGAGGCGCTCGACGCAGCCGGGCTCGACTCCCGGGTGCTCGCCGGCGCCACGGTCGCGGCGATCGGACCGGGGACGGCGGGCGCCCTCGCCAAGCGGGGAATCGCCGCCGACGTCGTGCCCGAGCGCTTCGTCGCCGAGGGGCTGATCGAGGCGCTGAGCCCGGTCGAGGTCGAGGGCAAGCGGGTCCTGGTCGCCCGAGCCGCCGACGCCCGCGACGCCCTGCCGGAGTGGCTGGACGGGCGCGGCGCCAAGGTCGATGTAGTCGCCCTCTACGAGACGATCCGCGAGGAGCCAGCGCCCGCCGCGATCGACGCCGCCCAGGAAGCTGACTACATCACCTTCACCTCGTCCTCGACCGTGACAAACCTGCTCGGCGCGCTCAGCGAGCGCTTCCCCAGCGACGCCCGCATCGTCTCGATCGGCCCGGTGACCAGCGAGACCGCCCGCGAGGCCGGCCTCGCCGTCGACGTCGAAGCCGGGCGCCATGACGTCGAGGGGCTGATCGCCGCTCTGCTCGACGACGCCGCGCGATGAGCTTCGGAACGCCCCACCGCCACTTCCGCTCAGTCGACTCGACCAACACCCGCGCCCGCGAGCTGGCCGCCGCGGGGGCGCCCGGAGGCACTGTCGTCACAGCCAGCGAGCAGAGCGCGGGCCGTGGACGCCAGGGACGGACCTGGACCGCGCCGCCCGCCAAAGCGCTGCTCTACTCGGCGATCCTGCGGCCCCTCGACCAGCGTCACCTGCTGCTGCCGCTCGCCGTCCCGCTCGCGGTCTGCGCGGCGGCCGAAGAGCTGCAGCCCGAAGTCGAGTGCGGCGTCAAGTGGCCCAACGACGTCTGGGTCGAAGGTCGCAAGCTGGCCGGGGTCCTGATCGAGGCCCGCCCGCAGGATGGCTGGGCGGTGATCGGCGTCGGCCTCAACCTCGCGATCGCGAGGGGGGAGTTCCCGCCCGAGCTGCGCGAGACGGCGATCTCCCTGAGCAGCGTCGACATAGGCGCTGCCACCGTCGCTCTCAACAAGCGGCTCGACGAGTGGGTCGAGGCGAGCGAGGAGAAAGTTCTTGCCGGCTGGCGCGAGCGCGACACGCTGCGTGGGCGTGAGATCGCCTGGGAGGGCGGCTCAGGCGTCGCCGACGGAATCGACGACCGCGGATACCTTGTCGTCGCCAGCGCCGGAGGAGGAAGCGTCGTCCTTGGCGCCGGCGAGGTCCACCTGACCCGAATCTGACGCCGCTTCGGCTTTCGCTTTCGCCGCCGCCGATTTGGACCTGCCGCGGCGCGACCGTTTCGGTTTGCCGTTGGCGCTGGCTTTGGCGTTGCCGCCGCCCCCTTCGCCCTGCTGGCCGCCTTTTTTGCCGCGCTTGCGACGGCGCTTGCCGCCCTTGGGGAAGTTGCGCAGCAGCTCGCGGGCAACCGCCGAAGGTTTGCGGGCCAAGCGCATCCGCGCCCCGCGCAGCACCTCTTCGCCCTCCGGCGTGTGAGAGACGGAGGCGGCGAGCAGCGAGACCGAGAGGCGGCGGTCGTGTTTGCGCGAGGCGTGGACCAGCCGTCGCGCGTTGCGGCCGTGGGCGCGGCCCGATGAGTTGACCAGCAGGCCGAGCAGCCGCTTCGTCTCCGGCCAGCGCTGCACCGCGTACTCCTCGTGCAGGTCGCGGGTGTAGGAGGCAAGCCGCCAGACCCAGGCCTGGGCCTGGTCGCGGCGGCCGATCCGTTTGTCGACCAGCGCCTGCAGCAGGGTCTTGGTCCCGGCCCGTTTGTCGTCGCGGCTCCAGGTGCCGACGATGTCGATCGCATCGTCGAAGGCCTCGGGATCACCAAGGTCGGCGATCTCGCCCAGCGCTTTCAGTTTGAGCTGGGAGTTGCGGTTGCGCTGAACGCAGGTGAGCAGGAAGCGGCGGCGCAGTTCCTTGCTCTGGTCGTTCTGGATCATCGCCCGTGCTCGGCGCCAGCCCTGCGGGTTGACCCGCGCCCCGGCCAGCGCTGCCCAGGCATGCTGCTCTGGGTAGTCGAGATTCTCGACCGCGATCCGCCAGATCTCGCGCTCGAGGATCTCCATCCGTTTCTCCTCGACGTCGGAGACCGGCACGATCCGGCGCTCGACCCTGACCTTGCGGCCGCGGCCGCGGCGGACCGGCCCGACGACGATCGCGCCGCCGCGGTAGACGTCGCGGTCGAGCAGGCTGTGGAGGGTGACGATGGTCTCGTCGTGGGTCGTCGCCGGGTGGACGAAGTCGATCACCAGGCCGGCCTCCTTGCCGGGGGCGCGGCGGGTGACGCGGCCGACCCGCTGCTGGTAGATCCGGCGCGAGGCGGTCGGCGCGAGGTGCATGCAGATCGTCGCCCGCGGCGAGTTCCATCCCTCGGCCAGCAGCATCGCGTTGCAGAGCACGTCGACCTGGCCGCGCTCGAAGGCGGCAAGGATCTCCGCCAGCTCACGCTTGGGAGTTTCACCGGAGACGGCGCGGGCGACAATGCCAGCGTCGTTGAAGGCTTTGGCGACGTTCTTGGCGTGCTGGACGCCGGCCGTATAGAGAACGCCGGGAACGTTGCGGAAGCGCGACTGGTAGAGGTCGGCAATCGCGGCGTTGAAGGGGCCCTGGTCGAGCAGCGCCGCCAGCTCCTCCTGGTCGAAGTCCTGGTCGACCTCGCCTTTTCGCAGCGGCACCTTGGCGATCGTCCGGACGCCAGGCCCGGGCGGGATCCGCAGGCAGCGCAGTGGCGAGATCACGCCGCGGCGGGCGGCCTGGGCGAGGTCGAAGCGCGAGGTCTGGGTCGGGAAGAGGTCGGCAACGTGGCGGGCGATCAGGGCGCCGGTCGCGGTCATGCCGATGTAGACGGGGCCGTTCCAGTCGCGGATGCAGGCGCTGGTTTTCTCGCCTAGGGCGGTGTGCGCCTCGTCGCAGATCACGATCGAGTAGGCGTTGGAGATCCGTTTCTGGTTGCGGACGAACCACTGGTAGGTCTCGACCGTGACCGGGCCGTCGGGATCGTCGCGGCCGTCGAGCAGCGGCGGCCGCAGCCGCTCCTTGTAGCCGCGGGTGGAGATCTCGCCGATGAACTGGTCGACCAGGTTGCGGCGGTGGGTGAGGATCAGGACTCCCCCCGTGCGCGAAGCGTCGATGAAGCCGACGGCGGCGACGGTCTTGCCGGCGCCGGTCGCGTGCTCGAACCAGAAACGGCGCTCGGCGCCGGGGTCCTCGGGCGCCTCCTCGACCACCTCTTCGTCCTCTTCGGCGGCCTCTTCCCAATCCTGTGGCTCCTCGTCGGGGGCGAGCTCCTCGTCCTCGATCGGCTCCTCGCCCTCGATCTCAGGATCGGCGTCAGGGTCGGCGTCAGCGCTGGGCTCAGGGTCCTCAGCAGCCTCGGCTTCCTCGGCCTCCTCTTCGGCAGCCGCCAGCGCCTCGCCGTTGCGGCGGTCGTCGTCGGCCGCAGTCTGCTGCTCGGCCATCAGCTCGGTCAGCGTTCCGGAGAGCGCGTCGACCTGGTGCGGCGAGAGTTCGGCCCCGTCGCGCAGTTTCGGCGGTTCGACCGAGAGCAGGCGCTCAAGCCCGAGCAGCAGGGAGAAAGCGCTGCGCCACTCGAGCGACGGATCCTCGAGCCCGGCGTCGATCTCCTTGATCGCGGCGTCGAAAGCGCGGCGCCTGGCGGTCCCCGGCGCAAGCGCCTCAGGGCCCTCGCCGTCAAGCAGGAAGGGCTCGCGGGCGAACGCCGCCGCACGCTCGATATCGGCGCTTGATGGAACTGCCGTTTTCACGGCAACGTCGCTGGTCTTGGCCATAGAAAGGCTTCTGGGTCTGTCCCCGCCAGGACGAAAGACGTGCGGCCGGGACAAATGGGTGAGGATGCCGAAGGTCCGTTTACCTTCCCCCGGCGATCTCATGCGGCCCGCCCCAAGCGGACCGAACGACATCTATTGTAATCACCGAAGTGGCGTCTTCGGTACGAAACCTCACATTTGTGTTTTTGGCGGCTGTGTTCGTGGTCTTAGCCACAGGCGGCTGCGGCGCTTCCGGCTCGGGCGGCGGCCAGGGCGGCAAGCACCCCGACTACGCCAAGGCGCTGGCCGGATCGCCACCCGCGCTGGCAGCTCTCCATGCCCAGGCGGACAAGCTGCTGCCGGGCGGCGCCGACGCCTACGAAAAGCGGATCGCGGCGCTCAAAGGCCACCCGGTCGTGGTCAACGTCTGGGCCTCCTGGTGCGGCCCCTGCCGCTATGAGTTCCCGTCCCTGCAGAGGCTCTCGGCCCGCTACGGCAAGCAGGTCGCCTTCCTCGGCGTCAACTACGAAGACTCGGAAAGCAACGCCGGCGAATTCCTCGCCGAAGACCCGATCTCCTACCCCAGCTACAGCGACCCCGACAAGAAGATCGGCGGCGCCCTGGGAGTCTCCGGCCTTCCCGACACCGCCTTCTACGACCGCGAGGGCAAGCTCGTTTTCTTCAAGCAGGGAGTCTACGCCAGCGAAGCCGACCTGCGGGCGGACATCCAGCACTACGCTTTGGGGTGATGCCGCGATGACCGTGACGATCGTCCTGCTGCTGGCCTTGGCGCTCGGCTTGCTCGTCGCCGAGGCGCACGTGCCGAGCGGCGTCCTCGGCGCGATCGGGATCGCCGCCTTCGTCGCCGCCGGCGTCCTCTACCGCGAACAGGGCCACGACCTGCCGATCGCCGTGATCGTGGTCGCGGCGCTGGCGCTTGCCGCGATCGTCTGGGTCGTCGCCCGCAAAGTGCTCGCCGCCTACCGCGACGAGCCGGTGCGGACCGGCTACGAGGAGCTGGCCGGGACCATCGCCGAGGTCCGCTCGCCGCTCGACCCGGTCGGGCAGGTCTTCGCCCAGGGGACGATCTGGCGGGCCCAGATGCGCAGCGGCGCTGCCGCGGTCCCGGTGGGGGGTAGAGTCAGGATCGAGTCGGTCGACGGCCTGACGCTGTTGGTTGGCCCCGACGCAGAAACCGAAGAGGGAGCGCGCTAGTGGGAGCCGTAATCGGAGTCATCATCGTCCTCGCCTTCATCGGCGTGATCGTGGTCGGATCGTCGGTGCGGGTGCTGCGCGAGTACGAGCGCGGCGTCATCTTCCGCCTCGGCCGGCTGATCGCCCAGAAGGGGCCGGGCCTGATCCTGCTGATCCCGCTGATCGATCGCATGGTCAAGGTCGACCTGCGAACGGTCACCCTCAACATCCCGCCGCAGGAGGTGATCACCCGCGACAACGTCCCCGCCGGCGTCAACGCTGTGGCTTACTTCCGCGTGATCGACTCGCGCAAAGCGATCGTCGAGGTCGAAAACTATTTGCTCGCCACCTCCCAGATCTCGCAGACGGCGCTGCGCTCGGTGCTGGGCAAGGCCGAGTTCGACCAGCTCCTCTCCGAGCGCGAGCGGCTCAACGAGGAGCTGCAGAAGATCATCGACGAGTCGACTGAGCCCTGGGGCGTGAAGGTGACCGCGGTCGAGATCAAGGACGTCGAGATTCCGGAACAGATGCAGCGGGCGATCGCCCGCCAGGCCGAGGCCGAGCGCGAGCGCCGGGCCAAGATCATCAACTCCGAAGGCGAGTACCAGGCGGCGCAGAAGCTCACCGACGCCGCCGACATCATCAGCACCAACCCGGCCTCGCTGCAGCTCCGCTACCTGCAGACTCTGCTCGAAATCGGCAGCAACCAGAACACGACCGTCGTCTTCCCGCTGCCGATGGACATGCTTGAGCCGTTCATCGGCCGCAGCGTCGGTGGCGCCAAACCGACGCCGGCGCCACGGCCTCCGAAGCCGGCGCCCGAGCCGCCCAAACCCGTCGACCCCGACGCAGGCGACCTTCCCCCCTCCCGCTCCTGAGCGCGCCCGAGATACGCATCGACCAGCTCAGCGGGCTGAGGACGATCCTCGCCCCCGGGCGGGCCGACCGCCCGGAGGGCTTCTCCGCCCGCGCCAGCGAGCCCAAGGGCCCGGAGAACTGCCCCTTCTGCGAGGGCCGCGAGGACCGCACTCCGCCCGAGCTCTTCGCCCTGCGCGAGGGCGGCGGCGAGGCCGACACGCCGGGCTGGACGACGCGGGTGGTGCCGAACCTCTATCCCGCCCTGGGCGAGGCGGACGGCGGCGGGAAAGAGGGCGGCACCGCCTCGGAAGCTGGCGCCTTCTCCAGCAGCGGCGACCCCTTGCTTGCCTCACGCCGCGCCGGCGAGCCCGACCTCTTCTCGACCCGGCCGGCGGCCGGCGCCCATGAGGTGATCATCAACTCCCCCGAGCACGTGACCGCGATGGCCGAGCTCAGCGAGGACGGGTTCGCGGCGGCGATCGCGACCTGGCGCGAGCGCATGCGAGCCCATGCCGACGCCGCCTACGTCCAGGTGATCGTCAACGAGGGCGGCGGCGCCGGGGCCTCGCTTGAGCACTCCCACGCCCAGCTCTACGCGCTTCCCTTCGTGCCGGCGGCGGTCGCCCGCGAGCGCGAGCGCTTCGGCGCCTACAGCGAACGGACCGCGGGCGGCGGCCTGCTCAGCGACGTCCTGGTCGAGGAGGTGCGGCGCAGGGAGCGGCTGGTCGCGATTGACGACGAGGCGGCGCTGATCTGCCCCTGGGCCTCGCGCTCGCCCTTCGAGCTGCGGGTTGTGCCGCGAGCCGAGGCCGCGAGCTTCGGCGAGGACGGGACGGGCGCGGCGATGATCCGCACCGCGATGCGCGCCCTGGCCAAGCGCTTCGACGGCCCGCCCGAGCTGAACCTCTGGGTCCGCACCGCGCCGCGCGGGGCCGAGGACTTTCACTGGCACGTCGACATCGCCCCCCGGCTCACGGTCAAGGCGGGCTTCGAGCTCGGCACCGGGGTCGACATCAACGTCTATCCGCCGGAGCGGGCGGCGGCGGACCTGCGCGAATCGCTCGAGGGCTAGGCTGGCGACCGTGCCGCCCAACCCGCGACCGATTCCGCGCTTCATCGCCGACAGCACCCAGGAGGGGATCCCCCACGGGCGCTTCGCCGAGCGCCTGACCGAGGAGTTTCGGAAAGCCTGCGAGGGGATCGAGGATCTTCCCGACGGGGTCGAGGTTCCGCCGCAGGCCGACTGGTTCCCGGAGCGGGCCTGGGGCGGGCGGGTCTGGGTGCCCTGCACCGCCCACGCCGACGGGCCGGAGGGGACGGTGGAGCTGTTCGGCCACGTCTCCTACGTCCAGCACGACGAGGGCGAGCCGACCGACTTCCAGGCCCAGGCCGACTTCACCGACGTCCTCGCCGAGGACAACCCCGACTGGCGGATCGACCTCAACGACGACGTGATCGGCCGCTGGCGGGGAGAGAACGGCCGCGCCGGCAAGGTCACCCTCGTCTGGGGCCGGCCGCTCGTGCGCGGCGCCGTCGCCGCCACCGCCGAGCTCGACGCCGAGACCGTCGACCAGGAAGCAATCTCCAACGACCGCTTCACCCTGCTCGCCCTCGACGCCCTCGAGGCCTACGGCGACGACATCTTCATGGAGGTCAAGCTCTGGAGCCGCCGTGCCCAGGAGCTTGCCTCCGAGAGCCTCTACTCCTAGCCGAGCACCTCGATCTCGGCGCGGATGCCGCTCGCTTTGGCCAGGCGGGCATCGAAGGTGACCAGCGGCTGATCCAAGATCTCGGCCAGTGAGACGTACATCGCGTCATAGAAGCTGACGCTGTCGCGCAGCTCCCAGGCTCGGGGAAGCAGCTCGCGATGACGGACCCGCCGAAGGGGAAGCGTGATCAGGTCCTCGAGCGCGCCCTCGGCAACCTCGGCGGCAAGCTCACCCCTGCGAACCCGTCGCCGCAGCACATGCCCGACCTCGACATCGACCAGATGTGGCGCCCAGAGAGCGGCGCGGTCGGCGGCCACACGCCGACGCGCGACT
Source organism: uncultured Conexibacteraceae bacterium (assembly GCA_964401995.1). Taxonomy (GTDB): domain Bacteria; phylum Actinomycetota; class Thermoleophilia; order Solirubrobacterales; family 70-9; genus DATCBF01. The sequence goes on from CAYOAP010000018.1 coordinate 25,169, forward strand.
TCGGCCTTGTCGGCGGCACCGAGGTACTCGACCAGGACAGAGGCGTCGACGACAGCCATCAATCGCCGCGAGCTTCGCGCAGGTCGGAGATAATGTCCTCCGTGCGGAGGCCGGTCGGGCCCCGGGCGCGTATGCGAGCATCGATCTCCTCGAAGCTCGCATACGTCGCGACCGTCCCAAGTTCGCGCTTGATGTAGTCCGACAACGACATGCCTTCAGCCGCCGCGCTCGTCTTCAGCGTGCGGTGCAGCTCGTCCGGCACGTTGCGAACCTGAATCATCTTCGACATGTGCACCACATTAGCGCGTGTGGAAGACACGTCAATCACCTGGACTCCGTTCATAGCCATCATCGTGGCGGCCCGCGGCTCACAAGTGGGTGGACTCTGTGCCAACTTCCGCACCGAATCCTCAACTAAGAGAAAATCCCAAGCCCGCCCCGATAGCTCAGCTGGATAGAGCGATCCCCTCCTAAGGGATAGGCCGCTGGTTCGAATCCAGCTCGGGGCATTTCGGAAAGCCAGTCACAGAGCAAAGTGGGCCGGACCGACCCCGCCCCTGATCACAAGGGTAGGAACGGGGGTAGGAACGGGGGTAGGAACAAAAACCCGGCAATCGATGTTCCCACCCTTTCGGTGCTGTGGTTGATCTGCAGGCAGATTTCGCGAGAACTAAGCAATGGCCTACCCCTAGGACGGGGATCGCTCTATCTACAGGCGAGCAGCGAAGACCTAGCGCTCGGGCCCCGGTAGCGCCATGGCTTCGCCTCGTCCGCGCCTGCTCTGGGGCAGCGAGCCGCAGTGCGGGCACTCGGCGTCGTTCGCGAAAGGCTCGATCGGCTCCTCGCGGCGACGGCGGGGACGCCATCGAAGGTATCCGAGCGGAGCTACCGAATCGCTGAAACCGCCCAACATCAGGGTGAAGTCAGTGACCGCCTGGGCGGCGCCATGGACATTGAAATTGATCACGCTCGGGGCAGGGATCTCCTCCACATAGCGGTTGCGCTCGCGCTCGGCGGCGGGCAAAGACTCTTCTTGAAGCTTCTCAGCGGAGATCAGGCGGTTGCACTGCAGACAGCCTCGCTCCGGAAGGATGAGGCGGACGTTGCCGCGGATCTCACCGACCTCGCCGCTATCGGAGTCGACGTCGATCCTGGTCCCGATCTGGATTGCCGGGATCAGGTACTGGTGGGCAACAATGTTGGTGATCTGCCGCGCCTGGTGGGAGTCGGCAGCGAGGAAAATGAAGTCGCAGTCGACCAGTGCACGCGAGGCGCTCGGCTCGTTGACGTTCTTGCGGATGCCGATGAAATCGACCTTTGGATTCGCGCGCCGAGCGACCCGGCGCCCGAGGGCTACCTTGGACGTCGAGAGGCGATCAGCAAGGGCATCAAGAGCTGGAAAGCGCCGCAGGAACATCATCGCGTCGAGACGCCTGGCCTCGGGCATCCTGGGCAGATTCGTCGGCTCGATCCGCTCGGGCTCGATGACAAGGATCGAGCCAACTCCGAGGCGAGCGAGCATGCCGATTAACGGCTGCCCGACGCCGCCGGCGCCGATCACCGCGACTTTGGTTTGGCCCAGCAGGTCCTGGCCGCGCTCGCCGAACCAGCGCACCGCACGGTCATACATCGGATCCGCACTCGTTGGCGGGGGAGGCGGCTGGGGATAGACGCGCCTGAGGTTGCGGCCGATGATGACCGTCTCGATCAGCGGGCGGCGGCTGCGATCTGCGGTCCAGATGTCGGCGGCTAGGTGATCTTCGGAGAGGACGAGAGCACCCACCGGCCGCCCGGAGATATCGAGCAGCGCCGGGTAGCCACGCTCGTGGGATTTCAGGTCATCCCCACTGAAGGAGACCGCGCCGCGGCCGGGGTGGCTGTGGGCGCTTAGGTAGATCAGCCCCTGCTCGCGGCAGTAGCGGATCTTCTCGTTGACGAATTCGGGGACCAGCCGGCGGTAGCTGCGCCGGCCGGGGACAAAGTCAATGCCGTCGCGGGCGAGGAAGAGGTCGCGGGCGAGCAGCCGGGTACCGCGGTCGGTGTGGACCATCCCGGCGGCGATCACCGCCGCATGCTCGTCTTCGTCCCCGGGGAAGAGGTGGCCGTGGAGGCGGTCATGCATCTGCTCGCCAATCCGCAGCTGCCAACCAACGCTCATCAGCGGGTCTCCAGGAAAGAGATCACGCGGCACAGCTTGGCTAGCGCGGTGTCGGTGCCGGGGACTCGTTTAGGTGAAGAGCGTGAGACCTGAATCGCGGGGAGATCAAACCCGCCGAGTCTGTAATCGCCGCGCGTGATCGCCGCCGGGAGATCGCCATCGGGGTGTTTGTTGGGCGCCGCGCCGTCGCTGTCGTAGCGGAGAGCGGGATCAATGTAGTGCGGATAGACGGCCGCTTCGGGATAGCTGTGGGTTATGTGGAAGCCGATCCAGCTCATGGAGGGGATGAAGGAGGCGCCGATCTCGACCCCGTCGACGATTACGTAGGCGCCTCCTTCCCCGTCCTCCTTGAAGCGCACCCCGGTTCCCGGCGCCTCGGCTTCGAGTTCAGAAATCGCCGAGCGCACCTCTTCTTTCATCAGGAATCGTCCTCGCCGTCGTTGCAGGTGAAGCGGGAGTGCTTGTCGACCTTGATCCGCTCGCCGTCGGCGATCTGGCGCGGATCGTTGCCGTGCTCGGCCTCGAGTACGAGGATGAAGTCGAGCTCGATATCGACTTTCTGGGCGATCGCCGCCTGCTTGACCTGCAGGCCAGTGACGAGCTCGTCGGCGAGAACGACGGCTTTGCCGTTGACCTCGACCGTGACCTTCTTGTCCTTCCCCCTACCCTCGTCCCCGCCAGGTCCGCGTGCCTCGGTCTGCGTCTGGTTCATTGACTTTCCTTTCTAAAAATGTCGGAATTGATGACTACGACCGAGGCTACCGAGCCGTCCAGAGATTGTCAAGTCTCAAAACCTCAACTTATGAAAATGTCATTAGTATTGACATACGCCGTCAGATCAGGAATACTGCGCTCGGTGAGCTACTTCTACGCAGAGTTCGGGGCGAAGCTAAAGCTGGCGAGGGAGAAGGCGGGTTTAACGCAGAAGGAGCTGGCCGATCGGGTCAAGCTGCCGCGAACCTCGGTGACCAACATCGAGCACGGCCGTCAGCGCATTGCCCTGCATCAGCTGGTCCAGCTCGCCTCCGCATTGGGGACCGAGCCGCTGGAGCTTCTCCCTGATGAGGAACTGAACCTCGAGGAACTGGTTCCCGAGAAGACGCGCTCCACCCTTCCCGAAGACGACATGCAGCGGCAGTTCTTGGCCCGCTTCCTGCGCGATAATCGCGCAAGCGCAGGCCGTGCCGGTGACAGACGATGAATCTCTGGGAAGCAGAACGAGAAGCGACGCAGCTGCTCGACAAATTGGGAATCGAAGTCGCTCCGGTCCCAGTTGAGGAGGTCGCCCGCAGCCTCGGTGCCGAAGTCGTCTATCAGGCGTTTGAAGGAGACGTCTCCGGCATGGTCTACCGCGACCCCACCAAGAAGCTCGTCGGCGTCAACTCCAGTCACGCTCCCAACCGTCAGCGCTTCACGGTTGCCCACGAGGTCGGCCATCTCGTCCTACACGAGGGGAAGCCGGTCTTCGTCGACAGTTTCGAGGGCCGGATCAACTGGCGCGATGGCGCCTCGGCCGCCGAGGAGTCTGAAGCCAACGCCTTCGCAGCCGAGTTGTTGATGCCGCGAGTCTTCGTTGACCGTGAGGTCAACAAGGCGCTGCAGAACCGCTCGCTCTCGCCGGCCCAGCTCATCGCCGACATGGCTAAAGCCTTCAAGGTCAGCCAGGAGTCGATGCGATACAGACTCGAGAACCTCGGAGTCCTCGATCCCGGTGGTCTTGTCAGCTAAGCGCACCTAAATCAGTGCAACCCCGTCCGCGGGTGAAACAGCGCTGCGTGTGCGTCAGCTGAAACGTCGTTCTGGGACGCCGCCCGACATGAGCTTCCGGGACGAACCCGATGACAACGCCTCGTAGACCCCGGCCAACATCAGCCGCTTGCGATGGGCGACTAGTTGGGTAGGAACAAAGGTAGGAACAGATTCGGCCTTCAGAGTCCTCCGGTGTCCGCTTGGGTCCTCGCAGAATCGGCTTAGTCAAGCGAAAGTCCACAATTTAAGCCAAGTCCACGCTTGACAAATCATCCCTCCTAAGGGATAGGCCGCTGGTTCGAATCCAGCTCGGGGCACTGCTACTCGCCGAGCGCTTCGCGCAGGGCGGTGACTTCGCTGCGCAGCTTGGCGATGCTGGCTTCGATCTGGGTCAGTCGATCGCCGTCGGGCTGCTCCGGTATTGGCTCAGGCCGGGAAGGAGCAGATGCCACGGGACCTTCGGACGGGGCCACGGCGTCCGCCGGCTCTGACTCATCCATCTCCCCTCCAAGCAGCTGCTCGTAACGATCCTCCTTCTGGCCGGGGCCGCGCGGGCGACGGACTACGTACTCGCGCTCGACCAGGCGATCGAGGGTCTCCTGGACCGCGGCGAGGTCGGGGAAGCTGTGGAGGCGGTCGCTGCGCTGCTTCAGCTCGCCGGGGGTCTGGGGACCGCGCAGCATCAGCACAGCCACCAAGGCGAGTTCCGCCGGATCCAGGTCGAGAGCCTCGTTGAGCAGGTGGCGGTACTTGCGGGCACGGCTGCCGGCGCCGCTCGCCAACCTCGTCCAGCCGCGCAGGGCCAGCCGCCGCAGGGCCTCGACCACGGTCGCCTCGTCGTACTCGACGACCGGGTCGCGATTGGTCGACTGGTTGCAGGCAAGGCGCAGGGAGTTGAGCGAGAGCGGGTAGACGTCGGGCGTGGTGCGCTGCTTCTCGACCAGGCAGGCGACGACGCGGATCTCGACGGCGTCTGGCTCCATCTCTTTGTCGGAGGTCAGCCTCGGTCGGGACGATCGGGGTAGATCTCGTCGATCGTGACCAGGGCGCGGTAGGGCGCCTCGGCGGCGGCTTCGATCGCCGCGCCGCCGCCGGCCAGCCGGTCGACGACACTGAGCACGGCGGCGATCTCCAGGCCCTCCTCGCGGATCCGCTCGATCGCGCCGGCCGTAGAGCCGCCGGTGGTGACCGTGTCCTCGACGACGAGGCAGCGGGCGCCTGCCTCGACCGGGCCCTCGACCCAGCGCTGCAGGCCGTGGTCCTTGCGCTCCTTGCGGACGAAGAAGCCGACCAGATCCTCGCCTCCAGGGACGGCGATCGCCGCGCAGGCGAGCGGGATCGCCGCCATCACCGGGCCGCCCACCGCGATCGCACCGACATCGGTCGCAGCGGCGGCGATCAGCTCGCCGGCAGCAAGAAACCCAGCCGGCCGCATCAGCGTCCGCCGCGCATCGACGTAGTACTGAGCCGTTGCCCCGCTGGAAAGAACCACCTCGCCGAGGATCAGCGAGTGCTCACGCAACTCGGCTAGCAACGTCTCCTTGGCGGTGGCGAGGTCGGGCACGCGGCAATCCTATGACGCTAGGCGAGCGACTCGGCGAAGCCCTGGCGCCAGCTCGGATGAGCCGGCTGCCAGCCGAGCTCGCGCTTGGCCTTGGCGTTCGAGACGCCGCGAAGCTCGGTCGCCATCGAGGCCGCGGCGCCGCCGGCGATCAGGCGGGCGATCCAGACCGGGACCCGGAGTGGCTTCTTGGCGCCGAGTGCCTCGGCATAGACGGGGAGCCAGTCGCGCTGGGCGGCGGGCTCGTCGTCGGCGATGTTGTAGACGCCGGGGGCGCCGTGCTCGATCGCGGCTGCCGTCGCGGCGGCGGCGTCCTCGATGTGGATAAAGGAGAAGGTGCCCGCGCCCTTGCCGACGACCGGCGACCGCCGTTTGATCGTGTCCTCGGCCTGGGAGCCATCGCGGCCAAAGTAGGTGCCGGGGCCATAGAACCAGCCGTAGCGAAGGACGACGCCCTCGATGCCCTCGGCGCCAAGGACCTGACGCTCGAGATCGACTATCCCGGCGACGGCATTGTCAAACGGAGCCGGGGCGTCGAGGAACAGCGGCGCGTCCTCGTCCTTGACCCAGCTGCCTTCTGGGGCGTAGAGGGAGGCAAAGCTCTCGGCGATCAGGCGCCGCGCCCCCGCGGCCTTTGCCGCCGCGACCAGATTCCTCGTGCCCTCGATCCGCAGGCGGGTGGTCGACCCAAAGGGATCGCCTTTGAAATCGATCCGCGCCGGCAGGGCCGTCAGCTCATGCACAACCACCTCGGGCTGCGCCGCGACTACGGCGTCGCGCAGCGCATCCGCATCGAGGGCATCGCAGACGACAGCGTCGGCGCCGGCCGCTCGAATCGTGTCCGCCCGCTCCTCACGCCGGGTCATCCCTGTCACCTCGTGACCGGCGGCGAGCAGCTGAGGAACCAAAGGCCTGCCAATCGCCCCGCTCGCCCCGGCGACGAAAACCTTCATCCCGCCGCGCCCTCTTCGACCGACTCGCGATTCAGCCGCTCCGACACTCGCGCCAGCCAAGATGCGCCAACTGCCCCGAAGGCAAGCAGGATCGTGTCGCCCCAGCCCCGGCCCTCGCTCTTGGCTTCGCCGGTGTCGAAGACGTGGTTGACCGCGTGGAACCCGTACCAAAGCGCGCCGAGCCAGAGGATCGGCGCGCGCCACACAGGTTTGAAGATCGCGATCCCGGCTGCGATGCCAAAGGCGAGCGTGAAAGCGCCGAGATCGCCGACGTAATGGCTGTTCTCGATCCCGTAATGACCAATCTGGTCAAAGAACGTGTCAGGCGCGATCAGAGCGATCAGGCCGGTGACGACGTGGTAAGCCGAGATAACGGCGAGGACGGCCTGCAGTGTCCTCTCGCTTATCACCGTCAACCGCTAGAAGACGAAGATGCTCTCGCCGTAGTTGATCTGTTCGTAGATCCGGGGCTGGTCGGCGATGAAGGTGCGGACGCAGCCGTGGCTGGCAGCGTAGTTGGGGACTTCGGCGTAGCCGTGGACGGCGTAGCCGTTGTGCCAGTAGAAGGAGTAGTACATGCCCTCGGCGTTGTAGCCCGGTTCCTGCCGGTAGAAGCTGTAGTGGCCGGTGACCGTCGGCGTCGAGGGCTTGCCGGTCGAGACCGGGTAGATCGCGAACGGCTTGTCGCCCTTGGTCAGGACCAAGACCTGCTTGGAGAGCGGCACCTCGGCGTGCTCGCCGGCCTTCGGGTAGCGGACGTGGTAGCCGCCACGGCCGCCGAAGGCGTCTTTGACAAGGCCGGCGCCGGCGCGCTCGTTGCGCGTCATCCCGTTGACTTTGCGATAGGCCAGGACCTCCCGGCCGAGGCGGCCGTTGAAGCAGGACCCGCCGCCGGAGGCGTAGCCCATCTTCGCCATCGCGCTTTTGAAGCCCTTGACGACGTTGCCGCACTCGCCCGCGTGCAAGCCAGGGAAGCTGACCCGCCAGCTCTTGCGAACCGTGGTGTCGCCACCGAGGACCTGGTTGGCGGCGTGGCTGGCGCTGGCGGCGTACTTGCCGTCCTCGCGGACGATGATGCTTGCCCGGAAGAGGCCGGAATCGCCACTCCCCTTGCGCACGCTGACATTGCGGGTGAGGAGCTTGTGCCCGTTGAGGTAGAAGGTGACGGCAACCTTCTGGCCCGGCGCGAAGGGCTCGATCGAGCCGGTCACGGGGACGGTGCCGAAGATCTCGGCCTTGCCGCCCTTGAGGTGGTCGACCTTGATCTTCACCGTGGCATCTGGCACGGGAGCTTTGGCCGGCGCCGGGGCTGCTGCGGCGGCGACAGGTAGCGCCAGCAGGGCGGCGCAGAGGGCGGCAGGGACGAGGCGGCGGCTCACCGGCGGAATGCTACTGACCGAGCAGGGCGACGGAATTGTTCAGCATGTGCAGCAGGATCCCGGGCACGATCGAGCCGGTCTTCTCATAGAGGAGGGCAAGCGTGAAGCCGAAGAAGATCAATGGCGGCACGACGCTGACACCCTCGGGCGCGTGCAGCGCGCCAAAGATCGCGGCGCTGATCAGCGCCGCGACGATCCGCGGCCAGCGCTCGCGCAGGCCACCGAAAAGCATCCCCCGGAAACAGACCTCCTCGCTGACCGGCGCGGCGATCGCAATCAGGAAGACCTGGACCGGGATCGCGCCGAGCTTGTCGGCGATGTCTTCCTGGTGGGGTTCGCCGATCAGGACCCCGTAGGCGATCGCGAAGAGGAGGTAGGCGCCGATCGCCGCGGCCATCCACTTCAGCGCCGACGGTTTGAAGCGCCGCACTCCCAGCCTCGACAGCACCTCGCGAAGCGAGGAGGCGCCGCGCTGGGCCGCGATCAGCATCGGCACCATCAGGAAGCCGACGGCGGTCATCAGCTGGACGAAGGCGTTGGCCCCGGTGCTGAGGTCTTCGCCGCTCTTCGGGTGGTCGACGATGACGGCCGGGATCCCCAGCACGACGCCGGTCCCCAGCGCCAGGAAAATGCCCAGAACCGCGAGCAAGGGGCCCCAGTTGGAGTAAGGGAAGGACGGCTTCGAGAGCGTGCCGACGTCCCCCGCGGCTAGGTTGGAGTCCATGTCGCCGCAAGTTTCACAGGTCTCGCGCTCGACCAAAACGCGCCTGCGCATCCTCCGCCGCCTGATCCTGGTCACGGTCTTCCTGATCCTGGTCGCGCTGGCGCTGAGCCAGTTCACCGAGCTGAAGCGGCTGGCGACCGGAATCCTCGCCTCGACCGCCGTGATCGGGCTGATCATCGGCTTCGCCGCTCAGCACACGATCGGCAACATGGTCGCCGGGGTGCAGCTGGCGGTGACTCAGCCGATCAAGATCGGCGACCAGATCGAATTCGAGGAAGTCAGCGGCCGGGTCACCGACATCACCCTCTCCTACACCTATGTCAACCCCGGTGATGACACCTCGATCGTGATCCCCAACCAGATGCTGCTCGACGGGATCATCCACAACCACTCGACCGGGGACACGCAGGTCTAGGCGTTTGCGGCGCCCGCGCGCCGCCGAAGTACCCTCCCTGCGATGACGCAGCGCAGTCGCCGACGCCAGCGGCACCGCGGTGGAGCGGCCGGGAAGCTGTTCTTCATCGCCGGGGGCATCTTCGTCGTGCTCGCGATCGCCGTGATCGGCGTCACCTCGGCCGTGCTCGACGTCGCCGCCAAGGCCCCCTCGCTGGCCTCCTGCAAACCGATCGACAAGGGCGGCAACTCAACCATCTACGCCGCCGACGGCAGCAAGCTCGGGGTGATCGCCTCCGAAGAAGCGCGGACCCCAATCGCGATCGGGCGGATCCCGAAGAGCCTGCAGCAGGCGACGATCGCGATCGAGGACCAGCGCTTCTATGAGCACGGCGGCATCGACCCCGAAGGCATCGCCCGAGCGGCGCTCAAGGATTTCGAAGCCGGCGAAGCGGTCGAGGGCGGCTCGACCATCACCCAGCAGCTGGTCCGCAACCTCTGCATCAACGATCCGCACCGCAACCTCGAACGCAAGATCATCGAGGCGAAGCTGGCGATCGAGTACTCCAAGCGCCACTCCAAGCGCGAAATCCTCGGCCAGTACCTGAACGCCGCCTCCTACGGGACGATCGACGGCAGCACCGCGGTCGGCGTCCAGGCCGCGTCCAAGATCTACTTCTCGAAGCCCGCCTCGAAGCTGACCCTGGCGCAGGCGGCGCTGCTCGCCGGGCTGCCGCAGGCGCCCTCCGACTACAACCCGATCCTCAACCCGCGCGGGGCGCGGGAGCGCCGCGCCGAGGTGCTGGGGAAGATGGCGAAGCTCGGCTACGTCTCCCGCGAAGAAGCGCTCGACGCCGGCAACCAGAGCCTCGGCCTCAACCTCTCCAGCTCCTACTTCAAGCACCGCCAGCCCTACTTCTTCGACTACGTCGAGAACGAGCTGATCGACCACTACGGCGTCAACACGGTCCGCAAAGGCGGGCTCAAGGTCTTCACGACGCTCGATCCCAAGCTGCAGCAGGCCGGCATCGAAGCGATCAGCTCCGCCCTGCCCTACTCGACCGACCCCTCTTCGGCGCTGGTCTCGATCGACCCCCGCAACGGCGAGATCAAGGCGATGGTCTCCAGCTCCAACTACGACCAGAGCCAGTTCAACCTCGCCGCCCAGGGCCACCGCCAGCCGGGCTCGACCTTCAAGGCCTTCGTCCTCACCACCGCGATCAAGCAGGGGATCGACCCCTACTCGACCTACTACACCTCCAAACCGCTCGACCTCAACCTGCCCGAATGGGGGCACTGGACAGTTCACACCGCCGACGAGGGCTACCAGGGGACGATCAACCTCAAGCAGGCGACAGTCACCTCCGACAACACCGTCTTCGCCCAGCTCGACCTCGACGTCGGCCCCAAGAACGTCGCCGCGACGGCGAAATCGATGGGGATCACGACCCAGCTCGACGGGATCCCGGCCGAGGGGATCGGCGGCCTGCGGCTCGGGGTCTCGCCACTGGAGCTGACCGACGCCTACGCGACCCTCGCCTCCGGCGGCATCCACCACAACCCGGTCTCGATCCGCAGGGTCGAGTTCCCCAGCGGCAAGGTCGACCGGCCCCAGCGGCCCGCGCCGAAACGGGTGATCAGCGAAGCCGTCGCCTGGGAGGTGACCAGGCTGCTGCACGACAACATCACCGAAGGCACTGGCACCGCGGCCTACACCGGTTGCGCCGGGCAGGCGGGCAAGACCGGCACGACCGACAACTACACCGACGCCTGGTTCTCCGGCTACCAGCCCAACCTGGCCACCGCGGTCTGGGTCGGCTACCCGCAGTCCAACGACATCGCGATGACCAGCGTCCACGGCATCACCGTCTTCGGCGGCACCTTCCCGGCGGAAATCTGGAACTCGGTCTACAGCAACGGCGAAGTCCCCTGCGAAGAATTCAGCGAACCGAAGGCCAAGATCAGCTGGGCGCCGTTCTTCGGCGAGTTCACCTCGGCCGGGCCGGGTGGCGGCTCGCTCGCCGGGCATGGCGGCGGCGCGAGCAGCCCGGGCAGCGCCGCGGTCGGTGGCTACGACCCCAACGAATACAACCCCAGCGCCTATGCCCCGGGCGTCGGCCAGGAACCGGCACCGATCCCGAAGCCGCCCCCGCCGCCCCCCTCGGTCGGCGGCGCCGGGGTTGCCGGCGGCGAAGCCGGGAGCGGCAACTGAACATCGAGCCGGGCCTGGCCTATGCCCTGATCTGGGTCGGCTTCGCTGCCTACCTCGCGGTCCTGGCATCAGCGCCGAAGCTCGGGCGCGGAGTCGTCTGGGGAGCGATCGTCCTCCTGGTCGTCGCCTTCGCCTGCGTCCCGCCGCTGCTCTCGCACGACGTCTACAGCTACGTCGACTACGCCCGCCTCGGCGCCATCCACGGCCTCGATCCCTACCTTCACGGCCCCGCCGCGGCGCCCGGAGACCCCGCTTTCGCCCACGTCACCTGGCCTCACACCGCCAGCGCCTACGGACCGCTCTTCACACTGGCGACATACCCACTCGCCTGCCTGCCGGTCTCGGTTGCCGTCTACGTGCTGAAGGCAACGGCAGCAGCCTCGGTGCTCGGCCTGGCGGCGCTAGTCGCCCGGCTGGCCCCGGCCCGCGGAGTCGACCCCCTGCGCGCCGCGGCCTTCGTCGCGCTCAACCCACTCGTCCTCGTCCACGTAGTCGGCGGGGCCCACAACGACGGCCTCGCAACCCTGGCGGCGATGCTCGGGGTAGCTGCGATTCTCTCGGCCCGAGAATTCTCAGGTGGCTTCGCGTTCGTCGTCGCGATCGCGATCAAGTCGTCATCAGCGGTAGTCGCCCCATTCGCGCTACTCGGGTCGAAACAGCGCTTCAAACTCGGGCTTGGCGCGCTTGGAGCGCTGGCGGTGACAGCGGCGGTGGCTCAGATCGCCTTCGGCTGGAACTGGCTCGACGCGATCGGCCTCGCCGGGAAGAACCAGAGCCGGACCAGCCACCTGAGCATCCCGACCACCACCGCCCGCCTCGCCGGCCTCAACCCGGACACAACCCGCGCGGCCGCGCTGGCCCTCTACGCGATCTTGATCGCCTACCTGCTGGCTCAAACGTGGCGAGGCCAGGACTGGGTAAGGGCCGCGGCATGGGCAACGGCGGGCCTGCTGCTGGCGACATCCTGGCTGCTCCCCTGGTACCTGATCTGGCCCCTCCCCCTGGCAGCCCTATCCCGTGATCGAGCCCTAAAAGCGCTGCTGTTGGCCCTGACCGCCTACCAGCTAGGCGCCCGGATCCCGATCTAGCCGCCTAGAGAATCTCGGGCGAGTGGCCTCCGGCCTCCGGCCCCGCTTTCTCCTCCTCGGGCGATGGGTGGAGGATCCCGGTGGGAATGCTCCAGCCCTCCCGTTTGCCAAGCGCCGTGACCGCGCCCACATACATCAGTTCGGTCAGGGTCAGGACGCCGCGGACCGCGATCGCGATCAGCGAGCCGACCGCCAGCTTCTGGCCGGGAACCGCCGCCTTCACCGCCCAGGCGAAGGCGGCGTCGCGGACGCCGAGGCCGGCCGGGGCGACGACTGTGACGAGGGCGGCGAAGTAGCCGATCGCCTGAGCCGAGCCGACCAGGAGGAGGTCGTCGAACGGGATATAGGTGACGGAGCGGGCGACGCAGTAGATGCCGAAGGCGACGACCACCCAGTTCAGCGTGTAGAAGACGAGCAGGGTGAGGATCCCGCGCAGCGAGATCACCCCCGGCAGCGGCTCGCGGCCGAAGGCCCGCAGCACACGGTTCGCCAGCGGGCCGAAGACGCGCGGGTGCAGGACGGCGATCGCGGCGGGGATCAGCAGCAGCACCGCCCAACGCTCGGGCACGCCCTGGAGATCGGGATGGTTGATGATGAAGTAGGCGGCAATGACGATCGCCGAGGTGGCGGAGATCGCCTGTTCGTAGACGATGCTGGCGATCGTGCTGCGGCGCGGGATCCCGGCCCGCTCGGAGAGCAACACCCTCCCGAGGACGTAGAGCACGCTGCCCGGAACGTAGCGGGCCAGCAGCGGCTGCCCCCAGGCGACCTGGGCGCGGCCGAACCCGATCCGGTAGCCGAGGAAGCGCAGGATGAAGTCCCAGCCGAGGGCGCTGAAGACGTAGAAGAGCGGCAGGATGACCAGCGACGGCAACAGCCAGACAACCTGGAAGTGAACGCCCTCGTTCTGGATTTCCGACCACTGATTGACGACGGTGTAGACGAGGGCCCCGAAGATGAGGACGGCGAGCCCGACCTGGATCGCCAGCCGCAGGCCGCGGCTGCGCGGTGGGCGGGTGCCGAACTTTGCCCCGGCATCGCCGAGCCGGCGTAGAAGTGGTTGGCGCTCGCTCACGTCGGCCTGACCTTATTGGCGCCGACGGGCGATTGGCCCCGAAGCGCCCGACGGCTCACAATGAGCGAATGGGCGAGTTCGAGCTGCTGCAGCGGATTCGGGAACGGCTGCCCCCGGTCGGGGCTCGGGTCCGGATCGGGATGGGCGACGACGCCGCCGTCACCGTCCCCGGGGGCGCCACCGCCACCTCGGTCGACGCGATCGTCGATGGCGTCCATTTCCGCCGCGAGCACTCCAGCCTGGCTCAGATCGGCCACAAGGCCCTGGCCGCCGCGCTCTCCGACCTGGCGGCGATGGGCGCCGAGCCGGGCGAGGCCTACACCTTCCTCGGCGTCCCCCCCGATCTCGGCGAAGACGGCTGCGTCGAGCTTTTCGATGGGATCGCCTCGCTGGCCGCTGCGACCGGGACCACGCTGGCCGGCGGCGACGTCACCCGCGCGCCGGCCCTGACCGTCGCCATCACCGTGGTCGGCCACGCGCCAGACGCGGACTCCTTCGTCTCCCGCGCCGGCGCCAGTCCCGGCGACGTCATCGTCGTCAGCGGCGAGATCGGAGCGGCCGGCGCCGGGCTGCTGCTGCTTGAGCGGCCCGAGCTCGCCGCATCGCTCTCAAGTGAGGTCGCCGAACAGCTCAAGCGCAGCCAGCTCGAGCCCCAGCCGCGGCTGGACGCGGGCCGGGCGCTCGCCCGGGCGGGAGCGACCGCGATGATCGACCTCAGCGATGGCCTCGGCGCCGACGGCGGCCACCTGGCGGCTCAAAGCACGGTCCAGCTCCGCCTTGCCGCCGAGGCGCTGCCGCTTGCTGACGGCGTCGCGGCGCTCGCGGCGGCGGCCGACCGCGAGCCGGCGCAGTTCGCCGTCTCCGCCGGCGAGGACTACGAGCTGCTCGCCACCCTGCCCCCAGCGCAGCTAGCGTCAGCCCGCGACTCGGTGGCCGAAGCTGGGACGACGCTGGTCGTCGTAGGCGAGGTAGCCGACGGCGCTGGAATCGAGATCAGGCAGCCTGATGGCCGGCTCTTGGCGGCGGCGGGGTTCGACCAGCTGCGTTGAAAGTCGAGAGTTCCTGTGCCAGCAGCTCTCTCACTCCCCGCCTCTGCAGCATCGCCTCAGCCACGAGCGAAGGCTCGGGCTTGTAGTGCCCTGTCTTGACCAGACTTTTCAGTTGCTCTGCCTGCATGACCCTCCTATCGGCTCCCCGGCAGAGATCCTTAGTTCTGGGTACTCGCACATTTGTCCAAGGCACGACTACCCTTTGGGGCATGCCAAATGGGTCGGCACGCATCCTTCTGGTCGATGACGAAGAGTCAATCCAGACGTTGCTCAGCTATCCGCTGCGTAAAGACGGGTACCACGTCACCTCCGCCCAGGACGGCAGCGAAGCGCTGCAGCGCTTCGGCGAGGCCCGCTTCGACCTAGTCATCCTCGACCTGATGCTGCCCAAGCTCGACGGCGTCGAGGTCTGCCGGCAACTGCGCTCGCACAGCCAGGTGCCGATCATCATGCTGACCGCGAAGGGCAGCGAGACCGACAAGGTCGCGGGCCTCGAGGTCGGCGCCGACGACTACATCACCAAGCCCTTCTCGATGCGCGAGTTCCGCAGCCGGGTCAAGGCTGCCCTGCGCCGCTCGCGGATGATCAGCGCCCTGCCCGACGTCGAGTCGATCGAGAGCGGCGAGCTGAAGATCGACTTCGGCCGCCGCATGGTCACCCTGCGCGAAGAGGAGGTCCGGGTCACCTACGTCGAGTTCGAGATCCTCGGCGCGCTGGCCCGCTCTCCCGGCCGAGTGCTCAGCCGCGAAACATTGCTCGAACACGTCTGGGGCGACGCCGAGTACCGCGACCCGCGCACCGTCGACGTCCACATCCGCCATCTGCGCGAGAAGCTCGAGCTCGATCCGAAGGAGCCGGAGTACCTGTTCACCGTGCGGGGGGTCGGCTACCGGTTCAAAGAGTGAAGAGCCTGCGTCTGACCCCGCTGGGCAGCATGATCACCACGGTCTCGGTGGCGATCGGCGCCGGGGTCGTCGCCGCGATCTACATCTACGTGGTCTGGATCGACGGCAACGGCGCGGTCAAGCACCAGATCCTGATCGGCGGCGCCTTCGGGCTGCTGCTGGCGCTCGGCGCCGGCTACTACTTCGCCCGCCTCGGAGCACGGCGGGTGGGGCGGATCGAGGAGGCGGCGCGCAAAGTCGCCGACGGTGATTTCGCCACCCGGATCCCGGTCGACTCCTCGGGACAGCTCGGCCAGCTGGCCCGCACCTTCAACGAGATGCAGCGCCGCCTCTCCGAGCTCGACAGCGCCCGCAAGCAGTTCATCGCCAACGCGTCGCACGAGCTGCGGACGCCGATCTTCAGCCTCGGCGGCTTCGTCGAGCTGCTCGACGAAGAGGACCCGAGCCCGGAGGAGAGGGCCGAGTTCGTGCGGACCATGCGCCAGCAGATCGAGCGCTTGACCAAGCTCACCGCCGACCTGCTCGACCTCTCCCAGCTCGATGCCGGCGGCCTGGTGATCCAGAGCGACGACGTCGACCTCAGCGCGATCGCCCGCGAGGTAGCGCGCGAGTTCGGCCCCCGGGCCGACGCGCGTGGCTCGCGCCTGGAGCTGCGCACGCCCGACAGCCCCGCGATCGCCCGCGCCGACCCCAACCGGCTGCGCCAGATCATCCGTATCCTCCTCGACAACGCCCTCACCCACACACCCGAGGGCACCAAGGTGACCGTGACCACTTACTCCGTCAACCGCCGCGCCGAGCTGACCGTCTCCGACGAGGGGTCCGGCATCCCCCAGCGCGTCCAGAACCGGATCTTCGAGCGCTTCTACACGGCCGACTCAGCCGGTGGCTCCGGCCTCGGCCTCTCGATCGCCAGCGAGCTGGCGCAGCGGATGGACGGCAGGATCGCGATCTCTTCCAGCAAGCGCTTCACCGCCTTCACCCTCGACCTCCCCCCAGCCCTGAACCCGGTTGAGGGCGCCGCGGGCCAAATCGCCGCCAGGGCCCGCGCGTGAGCCGGCGCATATCCCTCCTGCTCGCCCTTGGCGCGCTGACGCTCCTTGCCGGTTGCGGATCTTCCTCGGACAACGCTGGGACGACGGCTTCGACCGCCACTGCCGTGAAGTCGCCGCCGCGGGTGATCGTCGAGACCTCGGCCGACGGCTTCGACGCGGCCCAGGTCTACCGCCGGGCGGCGCCGGGCGTGGTCACAATCCGCTCCGTCTTCGACAGCGGCGCCGCCGAGGGCTCCGGCTTCGTCCTCGACGACAGCGGTGAAATCGTCACCAACGCCCACGTTGTCACCGATGAAGCCGGCGGCGGCACGCGCAAGCCGGCCAAAGCGGTCTACGTCGAATTCTCGGACCGCAATGTGGTCTCGGCCCAGATCGTCGGCTTCGACCCCTTCGCCGATGTCGCCCTGCTCAAGGTCAAGCCCGCTGGCCTCGACCTGCACCCGCTGCAGCTCGGCGACGACCATGAACTCGTCGTCGGCCAGCCGGTGGCGGCGATCGGCAGCCCCTTCGGCGAGCAGCACTCGCTCTCGGTCGGCGTCGTCTCCGCCACCGACCGCTCGGTCAAATCGCTGACCCAGTTCGAGATCGAGGGGGCGATCCAGACCGACGCCTCGATCAACCCCGGCAACTCGGGCGGCCCGATGCTCGAAGCCGACGCCCGCGTGGTCGGCATCAACCAGCAGATCGAGACCAAATCCGGGGCCAGCGACGGCGTCGGCTTCGCGGTGCCGGTCTCGGCGATCAAGCGCTCGATCGCGCAGCTCAAAGACGGCGGCGAAGCCGAATACGCCTACATCGGCGTCTCCACCCAGCCGCTCTACCCACAGCTCGCAGAAAAGCTGGGGATCGACTCCGACTTCGGCGGCCTGATCGCCGAAGTCGTCCCCGGCGGTCCCGCCGACAAGGCCGGCTTGCGGGGAGGCAGTGACGAACAGCGATTCCAGGCCGTGGACTACAAAACTGGCGGCGACGTGATCCTCTCGGTCGAAGGCCACGACGTCGTCCGGCCGGAAGACCTGGCTCGGTACATATCCGTTTACAAGCCGGGCCAGAAGGTGACGATCGAGATCCTTCGCGACGGCGAAAAGAAGTCGGTCGAGGTCACTTTGGGCAAGCGCCCGGCCTCCGTCCCGAACGGCTGAACCCCTCCAACCGCGGGGACCTGTAGAACTCCGCTCTTGCTTCAGGAAGTCGCACTCGGTCAGAAGTCCCTCGCGGACTACACGCACATCGCCGGCAAAGAGCTGGTCGAGAAAATCCGCGCGCTGGCGGAGCCGCTCAAAGGGCACAAAGTCCTTCACGTCAGCGCCACCGCATTCGGCGGCGGCGTCTCCGAGATCCTCTACACGATCGTGCCGCTGATGCGCGATGTCGGCATCGACGCGCACTGGCACGTGATCTTCGGCAAAGAGGAGTTCTTCAACGCGACCAAGCTCCTCCACAACTCGCTGCAGGGCGACCCGGCGACGTTGAGCGACGAGCAGTGGGAGCTGTTCGACGAGATCAACACGATGAACGCCGAGGGCTTGCAGGGCGAGTGGGACACGATCATCGTCCACGACCCGCAGCCGATCGGCCTCCACCGCGGCGCCAAAGACAAGAGCCGCAACTGGATCTGGCGCTGCCACATCGATCTCTCCGAGCCGAACCCGGCGCCGATCGCCCGGCTGCTGCCGATGATGGAGGAATACGACGCCTCGGTCTGGCACCTGCCGACCTATGTGCCCAGCGGGATGGCCGGCAACGGCGGCATCCGCATCATCCCGCCGGCGATCGACCCGCTCTCACCGAAGAACATGGCCTTCTCACCCGAGGACGCCGCCTTCGTCTGCCGCCAGTTCGGGATCGACGTCGACCGGCCGCTGATCACCCAGGTCTCCCGCTTCGACCCCTGGAAGGACCCGATGGGCGTGATCGACGCCTACCG
>CAYOAP010000019.1:0-35352 GCA_964401995.1 uncultured Conexibacteraceae bacterium
GCCGTCGTCGCCGCGCAGCTCGAGGATCTCCTCGACCACGGCGCGGTACTCGCGGGCCAGCTCGCGGGTGTGCTCATCGTCTGGGTGGCCGTCGTGGAACTCCTGAACGTCGATCCGCAGGGAATTTCCGTCCTCACCGGCGACAGCGGCGCCGGCCAGCCCGCGGTGCAGGCCGAGCACGGTCGCGACCGGGGCGCCGCCGCGCGAGCGGCCGCGCTCGATCACCTCGGCTACGACGCCGACCCGGGCGAACTCGTCGTCGCGGCGGGGCAGGAGGAAGACACGCTCCTCGTCGCCGACGTCGATCGGCAGGGTGGCGGTGACGGTGGGGAAGACGATTGCCTCGTCGAGGGGGATCAGGAGATAAGCCATGACCAAGTCCACTTTCTGTAGTTAGTCTGGTCACAGGATAGCGTAGGCTGAGCGCGTGGCTGCCACCCCAGTCAGCAGAGCGCTCTCCAGCTCCCAGCTGGCAACGCTCGCCGCCCACGGAGAGGAGCGGACTGCCGCGGTCGGCGAGAAGCTGTTCGAGGTCGGCGACAAGAGCTACCCGTTCGTCGCGATCGTCGAGGGCGAGGTCGCGGTGGTCGACTCAGCCGGGCGCGAGATCGTCCGCCATGGGGCCTCCGGCTTCCTCGGCGAGATGAACCTGCTCTCCGGCCAGACCGTCTTCCTCACCGCCGTCGTCACCGCGCCGATGCGCTACATCGCCGTCGACCGCGAAGTCCTGCGCAAGCTGCTCTTCGAGGACGGCTCGCTCTCGGACCTGCTGCTCTCCGCCTTCGTCGAGCGCCGCGAGTCCCTGCAGCAGGTGCAGGGGATCGGGCTGGAGATCGTCGGCCCGCGCGAGTCGGCCGAGACCCGCCGCCTGCTCGATTTCGCCCGCAGCCTGCGGCTCCCCCACTCCTGGCTCGACCCGGCCGAGAGCGAGGAGGCCGCGGCCCTGATCGAGCCGCTCGACCCGGATGAGATCCCGCTGGTGCGGCTGCCCGGCGGCATCGACCTGCGGCGGCCGAGCAACGGCCAGCTCTCGCGAGCGCTGGGGATCGGGCTCGAGCTGGAGCAGCGCGAGGAGGTCGACCTCCTCGTCGTCGGCGGCGGCCCGGCCGGCCTCGGGGCGGCGGTCTACGGCGCCTCGGAGGGCCTCGACACGCTGGTCATCGAGAGCACCGTGCTCGGCGGCCAGGCCGGCAGCTCGCGCCGGATCGAGAACTACCTCGGCTTCCCAGCCGGCATCAGCGGCACCGAGCTGACCAGCCGCGCGATCTCCCAGGCGCGCAAGTTCGGTGCCCGCACGGCGACCCCCTACCGCGCCCGCGCCCTTGAGCTGGGCGACGAGCGGCACACCGTCAAGCTCGATGAAGGCAACGAGATCGCGGCCCGTTCGGTGCTGCTCTCGACCGGGGCCGAATACCGGCGGCTGCCGGTCGACGACCTCGACGACTACGAGGGGATCAGCGTCTTCTACGCCGCCGGCCCACCCGAGGGGCAGCTCTGCGGCGGCCAGCGGGTGGGAGTGATCGGCGGCGGCAACTCGGCGGCCCAGGCGGCGGTCTGGCTGGCCCGCGGCGGCGCCCTCGTCACCCTCCTGCACCGCCGCGCCGACCTCGGCGAGACGATGTCCCAGTACCTGATCGACGAGCTCGACCGCTACGGCGTCGCCGTCCGCGACCGCAGCGAAATCAAAGCCCTGCACGGCGAGGGCGGCCAGCTCGAGGCGGTCACCCTCAGCGACGGCGCGCAGCTGCCGCTCGCGTTCCTCTTCCTCTTCCTCGGCGCCTCACCCTGCACCGACTGGCTCGGCGACGTGGTCGCCCGCGACGACGACGGCTTCATCCTCACCGGGCCCGACGCCGGCGCCGGCGGCCTGCTCGAAACCAGCGCCCCCGGCGTCTTCGCCGCCGGCGACGCGCGGGCGGGGTCGATCAAGCGCTGCGCGACCGCGGTCGGCGAGGGCGCGACGATCGTGCGCTTCGTGCATGAGCATCTGTCGCGGGGGTAGGTGGAGGCGAAGTGGCTGGACACGAAAACGACTGAAGGGAATGCGATGACGACTTCACTCGACGGAACCGTGGCCTTGATCACCGGCGCCAGCAGTGGCATCGGCGAGGCGACCGCGCGGGCGCTGGCGTCGCAGGGCGCCAAAGTCGCCGTCGCGGCCCGGCGGCTGGAGCGGCTTGAGCGGCTGGCCAGCGAGATCGGCGGCCAGGGCCACACCGCGCTGGCGATCCGCTCCGACATCACCGACCAGGCGCAGGCGATCGACGCCGTCGATCGCACCGTCAGCGAGCTGGGGCGGCTCGACATCGTCGTCAACAACGCCGGCCAGATGCTGCTGGGGCCGATCGAGGACGCGCCGACCGAGGAGTGGGACCGGATGATCGACCTCAACCTCAAGGGCCTGATCAACACCACCCACGCCGCCCTCCCCCACCTGCTCGCCGCCGCCGAGGACTCCGAGCGCGGCTGCGCCGACGTGGTCAACATCAGCTCCGTCGCCGGCCGCATCGCCCGCGCCGGCTCCGGCGTCTACAACCTGACCAAGCACGGGGTCGGCGCTTTCAGCGAGTCCTTCCGCCAGGAGTTCGCCAGCCGCAAGCTGAGGTCGATCATCATCGAGCCAGGGGCGGTGGACACGGAGCTCTCCGACCACATCCGCGACGGGGTCAGGGAGGTGGTGCGCGAACGCTTCGCCGACATCGAGATGCTCCAGGCCGACGACATCGCCGACGCGATCGCCTACGCGGTGACCCGCCCCGCCCACGTCTCCCTCAACGAGATCCTGATCCGGCCCACCGAGCAGCAGGGCTGAGCGCCGCGAAGCGGAGTTGGCCCCGTGATACACAGTATTATACCAATATAGGTATATTTCAGGCATGACCAACGTGGCCACAACGCTCCGCCAAATCCGCGCCGAATCGAATATGTCCCAGGCTGACCTCGCCGCTCGCGCAGGGACTTCCCAGCCAGCCCTTGCCCGCTATGAGACCGGCGTTGCCCTGCCGACACTTCCGACCCTGGAGCGGCTCCTCTCCGCGTGTGGACGAGAACTACAGATCGAAGCCCCGCGGAGTACTGAGAAGCCTGCGCGCGCCACCTCTATGCGAGGCCATCTCGGCCCCCGCGCAGCAAAGCTGCGCCACCACCGGCGCGCCCTGCTCGACGCCGCGCAGAAACGCGGCCTTAGCAAGGTGCGGGTATTCGGGTCATTGGCCCGAGGCGAAGACGGACCCGAGAGCGACATCGACTTCCTCGTCGACCTCAAGGCCGGCAGGACGCTCATCGATCTGGCGGGCTTTAGGCATGAAGCCACCGAGATTCTCGACATCCCCGTCGATATCGCAACAGTCGACATGCTCAAGGAGCGCATTCGCGACGAGGTCCTGGCCGAGGCCCTACCCATATGAGTCGGGATGAGCGAGAGCGCCTGCGTGACCTCAAAGATGCGATCACTGCAATTCACGAACATCTGCAGCGCGTAGACAAGACGGCGCCGAAGATGGATGACCCACTGCTGCACGATGCTCTTCTCTTCCAGTTTGTGGTCATCGGCGAGGCGGTCAAGCACTTGAGCCTGGAGACCCGCGAATCAGCTCCCGAGATCCCCTGGACCGATATCGCCGGGCTCCGCGACCTGATCGCCCATGAGTACTTCAGGATCGACATACATCGCGTCCTTGAGATCGTCGAGCGAGACCTTCCCGCGCTCGAGCGAGCCATTGATCGCATGCTCCCCGACTGAGCGGGCGGCCGCCGAGGCAGCCCCGCGGCGCCTCGCGCCGACTGTTTCCCGAGGCGATCGACTGGGTAGGCAGGGGCCGGAGGATGGAGGCCGTGGCCAGCACCCCCGCGAGACCGATAGGCGCGATCAGGCGCCTGGCGAAAGTCGGTGCCGCGATGGCCTCGATCGCAGTCGCCTTGATCGTGGCCCCGGTGGCGCAGGCGAGCATCACCAGCGTCTACGGAGGCGAACTCAGCTGCGCAGCTCAGCCGGGCAATGGCAACGTCCGCCTCTGCAGCGGCCCGACCAAAACCTGGGACGGGGTGACCAAGATCGACGTCAACGTGATCCTCCCTCCCGCCCCTGCCTCCGGCCCGGACGGCCCCTATCCGGTGATCGGCGACTTCCACGGCTGGGGCGGCTCGAAGATCGGGATCAACCCGCAGACCCAGGGCTGGGCCCAGAACGGCTACGTCGTCTTCAGCATGAGCGACCGCGGCTGGGGCAACTCCTGCGGCGCACAGGATCCCGACAAACTCTCTCTCAGCGCCAAATGCGCCAGTGGCTACAACCACCTGATGGACGACCGCTACGAGGTCCGCGACGCCCAGTACCTGATCTCCGTGCTGGCTGACGAGGGCGTGGCCCAGCCGCAGAAGATCGGCGCCACCGGCGTCTCCTACGGCGGCGGGCTCTCGATGGCGCTCGCCGCCCTGCGCGACCGCACGATGCTGCCCGACGGCTCGCTGGTTCCATGGAAAAGCCCGGCGGGCACGCCGATGGCGGTCGCGGCGGCGGTGCCGCAGTGGCCCTGGAGCGACCTCGCCTACTCGCTGCTGCCGAATGGCCGCACCCTCGACTACGTGGCCGACGCTCCCTACCTCGGCCCGGGCGGCGGCGCCCCGATTGGAGTCGAGAAGGCCTCGTTCGTCTCCGGCCTCTATGCGACCGGCCAGACAGCGAGCAACTACGCGCTGCCCTTGGCCGACCCCGGCGCCGACCTGGTCACCTGGTTCAGCGTGATCAGCGCCGGCGAGCCGTATGACTCAAACCCAGCAGCCGGACCGATCATCAGCGAGATCACCGCCCACCACTCCTCCTATTACATAAACCACGCCGAGCAGCCAGCGCCGCTGTTGATCCAGAGCGGCTGGAACGACGACCTCTTCCCGGCCGACGAGGCGCTCCGCTTCTACAACCGCACCCGCTCGCAGTTCCCCGGCAACCCGATCTCGCTCTACTTCATGGACGACGGCCACGCCCGCAGCCAGAACAAGACGGCCGACGTCGAAGCGTTCGAAGCCCGCCAGAACGCCTGGTTCGACCACTATCTGAAGGGCGTCGGGGCGGCGCCGGCGCCGAGCGTCGAAGCGCTGACCACGACCTGCGGCGGGCCCTCCGGCGGGCCCTATGCCGCCGACAACTGGAAAGACCTGGCGCCCGGCGAGATCCGCCTCGACGGTGCCGCCCCCCAGACCGTCGTCCCCGGGGCCGGAAACCCAACTATCGGGCAGAGCTTCGACCCGATCGCGGGCACGGGCGCCTGCGCCACCGCGCCGGGGACCGACCAGGCCGGCGTCGCCACCTATCGCCTGCCCGCCGCCCCCGCCGGCGGCTTCACCCTGATCGGCTCGCCGACCGTGATCGCCGACATCGCCTCGCCGAGCCCGCAGTCCGAGCTGGCGGCGCGCCTGCTCGACGTCACCCCGGGGGGCACGGAGACGCTGATCGCCCGCGGCCTGCTGCGGCCGGGCGCCGGCGGCGCCGGAACTGTCTTCCAGCTGCACCCGCAGGCCTTCCACTTCGCCGCCGGCGATGTGGCCAAGCTCGAGCTGCTGCCCTCTGACGCCCCCTACGCGCGACCGTCAAACGCCCAGGGGCCAATCACGATCTCCAACCTGGAGCTGCGCCTGCCGGTGCTCGAGCAGCCCGGGTCGCTGGGCGGCGAGGTCCAGGCGCCCGCCCCCAAAGTCGTCCCCCCTGGCTACCAGCTGGCGATCGATTACCAGGCAGGTAGCAACACTGGCGGCAGCGGGAACGGCGCGCCGATCATCGGCGTCGGGGTGACTGGACTTGCCCGGGGCCGGATCCACGCCACCTCGAAAGCGCTGCTGGTCCGGCTCCACTGCGCCGGTGCCGCAGCCTGCGCCGGCAACCTCTCGATCAGCCTCGCCCGACCGACGGCAACGGCATCAGGGACGCGGCCGGTACTGGCAAGCGGCGCCTACTCGATCCCCAGCCGGCTGACGAGACGCCTGGCGCTGCCGCTCAGCCGGGCCGGCCGCAGGATCGTCGCCAGCCACCTGGGCCGACGGGCCACGCTCCAGGCCCACCTCGACTTCAACGACTCGGGCCGCCCGACTCTGTTCGAGCTAACCCGCCCCGTTCACTTCAAATAAACGAGCGTCACGGCGTCATCACCACGCGGCCGAAAGCGTTGCGGCCCTCCAGGTACGCGTGGGCCGCAGCCGCTTCGGCGAGCGAGAAGGAACTGTCGATCTCGACGTGCAGCTCGCCGCCGGCCACCTGCTTGATCAGGTCGGCGATCATTGGGTGGACCCGCGGGTACTCGGCGAGCAAAGCCCCGCCGAGGTAGACGCCGCGCAAAGTGTTGTTCTTCGCCCACAGTGTTTTGGCCTCGACGTCGGAGCCGCCACGGCCGGCGACACCGACGCTGACCAGCGTCCCCCGGTAGGCCAGCGCCTCGATGCTGTCGACCAGGTTCTTGCCACCGACCGAGTCCAGCACGACGTCGACGCCGCGCCCGTCGGTCAGCTCGCGAACCCGCTCGACGAAGCTTTCGCCGGCGTAGTTGATGCCGTGGTCGAGGCCGAGCGGCTTCAGGCGCTCAAGCTTTTCGTCGTTGGAGGCGGTCGAGATCACGGTCGCGCCCGCCCGCTTTGCCATCTGGATCGCCGCCATCCCGACGCCACCCCCGCCGGCATGAACCAGCACCGTCTGCCCCTGCTCAAGACCTCCAGCCGTGAACAGGCACTCATGGGCGGTGCCGAGCGCGACCGGGATGCAGGCGGCCACAGCCGGGTCGAGGCCATCGGGGATCGGCCAGGTCATGATTCCCGGCACAACCCGCTTCTCGGCATGGGAGCCATCCGCGTTGAGGGCAACCACCTTCTCGCCGACGGCGGGGCTCTCGACCCCCGCGCCAACTTCAGTGACAGTGCCGGCACACAGATAACCGACGATGTGCGGCGTCGCGGCCGGCGGCGAGCCGGCGCGGGCGAGCAGATCGCCGCCCTCGATGCTGATCGCCTCGACCTCGACCAAGACACAACCATCGGGGCAAACTGGGTCGGCAACCTCCTCGTAACGAAGCACGTCCGGAGGTCCGTTCTCATATATGACCGCTGCCTTGATCCAGCGATCTTACGACGAGACCTACATTTCCCACGCTATAGGGGGTAAATGTAGGTCTCGTCCCGATCAGGCAGGCGGCGTCATCAGCGCGATCGGAACCGAGAGGCCAGCGGAGCGGCGCAGGGTGGCGATGCGGCGGCCGGGCTGGATCGCGGGGCGGATCTCGCTGACGCGATCGCCGAGCCCGGCGACGGTCGCGTCCAGATCAGGAGCGACAAAGGCCAGGCCCCAGAAGAAGGCGGGATGGTCGCCGCCGGCGCGCTCGATCGCCTCCGGCGGCTCCTGCACCACCTCGAGGATGGTCGCCCCGAGGCGGAAGAAGGCCTGGCGGGGAGCGCCGGCGGGCGTCGGCGCCTCGCGGATGCGGCGCAGGTCGAGGCCGGCGCCCTCCAGAGCCGTGATCGTCCGCTCGAGCGCGGGCGTGATCGCGACGACGTGGTCGATCGAGCTGATGCCATTTGGGTGCGACGGCCGCCCGTTCGGCGGCTGCCGATCCGACCGACTCGTCGGCAACCCATCAAGCTCGACGCTCTCGATATCGCGCAGCGACCAGGCGCTCAGACCCTCGCCCGCATCGGGGGCCGCCAGCCGAATCCGCACATCTCCGAGCACACAGGTGTCGCCATCAAGCTCAAATCCCAGCGCCGCCCAAGCGTCCGGCGGGTCGGCGACGGTCAGCTCATCGACTGTGGTGGCCATCTTCGGCTCAAAGATAGCCCTGTCGCCGAGCCGTGAGGATCCAGGACGCTAGGCGCGCGACGGGCTTGGCTCGGCAGCTAGCCCCTGGTCCAGCGGCGTGTCTTTGCCGGACGCCGTCAGGTAGGCGACGAACCCGGCGATCATCGCGGCCAGGACGAGGCTGACCGGGCCGGTGCCGAGGCCCAGGCCCCTCCTCTCCGGCGACACCGCCAGCCAGTCGGCGAACGAGGCGCCGAGCGGCCGGGTGACGACGTAGGCAAACCAGAAGGCCAGGATCGAGTTCATCCCGAAGCGGAAGTAGCCGAGTGCGGGGATGGCGATGATCGCCGCGAACAGGAGGCCGGAGGCGAAGTAGCCGAGCCCGAAGGTGACGGCGGTGAGATCGCCAGCGGCGGTTCCCAGGGCGAAGGTGGCCAGCACGGCGGCCCAGTAGAAGACCTCGCGGCGCTCAGTGGTGATGCTGTGGATCGAGAGCGTTCCCTCCATCCGGTGCCAGGTCCTGAAGACGACGGCGAGGACGATCGCGTAGAAGACGGTCGAGGCGATGTAGGGGACGCCGAGGCCGACGTGCAGCACGTCGGCGGCCATCGTGCCGAAGACGCCGACCATCGCCACCGCCAGCCAGTAGCGCCAGGGCACGTAGCGGTCGGTCGAGAACTGCAGGTAGAGAGCGACCACGAAGGCGATCCCGCCGAGGACGACGGCGATCTCGGGAACAAGCTTGTGGACGAGAAAGTCAGAGGTCGACTCCCCCATCCCGGTCGTCAGCGCCTTGACGATCCAGAAGAAGGCCGTCACTTCCGGCACCTTCGAGTAGGAGTGTGTTCGGGAGTCCATAGATGGCTGGCGAGACCGAGGCGGGCGGCAGGCTAGGCGCGGCGCCTAAACGCCAGATGAAAGCGCGGGAAGCGTCAGCCAGACGTCGGCGCCGCCGCCAGGGCGATTGGCGGCATGGGCCTCCCCCCCGTGCGCGCGGGCGACGGTCCGCACGATTGCCAGCCCCAGGCCGCTGCCCCCGTCGCGGTGGCTCGACGAGGCCCGGCTGAAGCGCTCGAAGGCTCGCCCGACGAACTCCTCCGAGAAGCCCTCGCCGCGATCGAGCACGTGGATCTCGACCGATCCAGCGACCGCCCGCGCCTCGAGCTCGATCGGCCCGGCCCCGTAGCGCAGAGCGTTGTCGACCATGCTTCCAATCGCCTGGTCGAGGCGCAGGCGGTCGGCGTCGAGCGCCAGCGAGAGAGGCGCGTCGACCTCGATCGCCCGCCCTCCCTCTTGCGCCCGGCGGTAGAACCTGCGGCTGAGCCCGTCGAAGATGTCGGCGAGGCTGACGCGGGCCAGGCGCAGCGGCAGCTCGCCCCGCTCGGTCTGGGCGATCGTCAGCAGGTCCTCGGAGAGCTGGGTCAGCCGGTCGGTCTCCTCCGCGGCCGAGGCCAGCGCCGCCCGCAGCTCCTCGGGAGAGCGCCCCGCCGCCAGCGCCAGCTCCAGCTCGGTCCGCAGGATCGCCAGCGGCGTGCGCAGCTCGTGGCTGGCGTCGGCGACGAAGGCTCGCTCGTGCTCGAGCGCCTCGCCGAGGCGTTCGAGCATCTCGTTCAGCGTCTTGCCCAGCCTCGCGACCTCGTCGTCGGTCGCCGGCACCGGCAGGCGTCGGTCGGGCTCGGCCGCCGAGATCTCCGCCGCCCGCGACCTCATCGCCTCGACCGGTTTCAGCGCCGCCGCGGCCACCCCGTAGGCAGCAAGGGAAGCCAGCAGGAGGGCGACAGGCCCGCCGATCAGGAGCAGCTGGGCCAGGTCGGTGAGCGACTCGCCGCGCGCCTCGGTCGAGGTGCCGACGACGACCACCTGCTCCCGCCCCCTCGCCTTGACCGGAACAGCCAGCAGGCGGGACTCATCCCGCAGGCCCGGCAGCGGGCCGCGGTTGAGGAAGATCGGCTCGCGCAGCGCCCGCCGCAGCTCGACGGGAGTCAGCAAGACGTGATGGCCGACCGCCAGCGAGGAGTCGGTGACGCCGCCGCCGGCATCGAGCACCTCGGCGAAGCTCTCGTTGCGGCTGACCAGATTCTGGCGAGGCTCGCGCGGGCCGGAGTCGGCCTCTTTGACAAGGGCGGCGACGTCGCTCGCCCGCGAGCGCAGGCCCGAGTTGATCGTCGCATCGAGCTCGGCAGCGAACCGCAGGTAGACGAAGACGCCGGTGGCGCCCAGGACAAGGGCCATCACCGCGGCGAAGACGAGGGTGACTCGGAGGCGGATCGAGACGCGACTCAGCGGCCGCCGTCCTTTCGCAGCCGGTAGCCGGCGCCGCGCACGGTCTCGATCGACTTGACCCCGAACGGGATGTCGATCTTGCGGCGCAGGTAGCGGACGTAGACCTCGATCACGTTGGAGCGGTGCTCGAAGTCGTACTCCCAGGCCTGGTCGAGCAGCTGTGAACGGCTGAGCACGTGGCCCGGCCTGCGCATAAAGGTCTCGAAGAGGAGGAATTCCTTGGCCGAGAGCTCGATCTCCGCCTCGCCGCGCCAGACCTGATGGGTCGCCGGATCGAGGCGCAGGTCGCCGACCTCGACGATCGCCGGCCGCTCGCTCTGGCCGCGGCGGACCAGGGCGCGCAGGCGGGCCAGCAGCTCGGCGAAGGAGAACGGCTTGGTCAGGTAATCGTCGGCGCCGCCGTCGAGCCCGGCGACCCGGTCCTCAAGCGCTCCGCGGGCGGTCAGCATCAGCACCGGCGACCAGATCCCCTCCTGGCGAAGCTGGCGGCAGGTCTCGAAGCCGTCGATGCCGGGCAGGATCACGTCGAGGACGATCGCGTCGTAGGCCGACGACCGCGCCATGCCCACCGCGTCCTCCCCGGTCCCGGCGACATCTGCGCCGAGGCCGTCCTCGCGGAGCCCGCGCTGGATCAGCGCCGCCATCTTCACCTCGTCCTCGACGACCAGAACATTCATCCCCACAACGATCCCAGAGAAGATGAATGCCAGATGAGAGTTCGGCAGAAGTTCTTACGAGAGGGCCGAGGCGGCGCCGGATCAGCCGCCGCCGTAGGCGACCACAAGGTCGGTCACCACCCCGACGAAGAAGCCCACCGAGAGCAGCCAGAGCCCCAGCTCTCGATGGCCGTAGCGGCGCATACCGTTCCAGACCTCGCCGATCACGTAGAGGATCGCTCCGCCGGCGACCGCATAGAAGGCGAGCTCCAACGGTTCGGAAGTGACGCTGTAGCCGAGCATCGAGCCGAGAAAGGTCGGGGCGCCGCCGATCAGTCCGACCAAGCCCAGCCACTTCCAGGAGGGGCGCACGTCGCCGAGGGGGCCGACGATGCCGAATCCCTCGGTGGCGTTGTGGAGGGCGAAGCCGACGATCAGAACCGTGGCCAGGCTGATGTCCCCGGCGCTGGCCGAGACCCCGATCGCGAGGCCCTCGGCGAAGTTGTGCAGGCCGATCGCGACCGCGATCGTCATCCCCGTCCGCAGGGCCCGTGTCCGCGCGACAGCTTCGTCGCGAAGGAGATCCTCGGGGCTCAACACATCGACCGCGCCTCCCGCCATCGGCGGCAGCGGGCTGATCGAGCGCAAGCGGCGCTCGATCATCGCCAGGCCGGCGAGTCCGAGGCCGAAGCCGCCGCCGAGCAACGCCGCCAGGCCGACGGCGTGGCCAAGGCTGCCGCTTGCGTGCTTGAACCCTTCCACCGCCGCCTCGACGATCCCGAAGGCGTGCGCCATGACATCGACGAAGATGAAGGCGAGCACCCCGACCGCGAACATCGCAAGCGCCACCCGGACACGGCTGCCCAGCAGCTGCAGGCGGCCGAAGGGGAGTCCGAGGTAGATGGTGAAGCCCGCCAGGGCTCCAAGTGCTGCGGTTTGGGCGAAGGAGATTAGGGTACCCTAACAACCTTTT
The DNA here is from genome assembly GCA_964401995.1 of uncultured Conexibacteraceae bacterium. Lineage (GTDB taxonomy): Bacteria > Actinomycetota > Thermoleophilia > Solirubrobacterales > 70-9 > DATCBF01. Next base: position 11,687 of record CAYOAP010000019.1, read on the forward strand.
TATATCTTTGCCGACAGAGCCCGGTTAGCGGGTGGCCGTCACCGTCGTCAGGGGGTAGCCGAGGTGCGCCACCCGCTCGGGGAGGTCGACGTGCAGCCAGTGCGAGACGTGGCTGGGCAGGGTCTCGAGGATAATCTCGCGGTACTCGCCGCCGTCCAGGGCCGCGACAATGTCGTCGTAGGCGTTGGGGCTGTTGGCGACGCGGCCTTCGACCTCCGCCCCTGACTGCTGCTTGAGCCGCGGCAGCGCCCGCTCCAGCATCTGCTCGCCATCGCTGGTGTCGGCGCCGACACGATCGAACGGGAGGTGGTCGGGATTGGGGACGAGGAGGAAGAACCTTGCCGGGCCGGCCGCCGCCCGCTCGCGCATCGCCGCGACCAGGGCCGGGGTCGCCTCGGTCTTGTTGGTGACGACGAGGACGCCGGGCTCGCCTGTCGCCGCCTGCCCGTCCGCGCCAAGCGCGCCGTCCAGCTTCGCCTCTGCGCTGGAGACAGCGATCAGGTCGCGCTTGGAGATCGTCAGGTAGACGACCAGGGCGAGGATCGTGCTGAGGAAGATGGCGCTGGTCAGGATCGTCCCCAGGCCGAGTCCGGTTTCGCTGGTGGGCTGGGAGAGGTAGTCGCCGATCGAGGCGCCGAGCGGGCGGGTGAGGATGTAGGCGAGCCAGAAGGCGAGGATCGCGTTCAGCTTGAAGCGGAAATGGGCGAGGGTGACAAGCGCGATCGCCCCGGCGAAGATCCCGACCGAGGGCAGGTAGCCGAGTTCGAGTTTCTCCGCGACCAGGTCGCCGGCCGAGGTGCCGAGGGCGAAGGTGAAGAGGATCGCCAGCCAGTAGAAGGCCTCGCGGTGGGTGGTGACGATCGTGTGGACCGAGAGGGTGCGCTCGCTCCAGTACCAGGCGCCGAAGACGCAGGCGAGGATGAGGCTGAAGGCGATCGTCGTCGTCTGCAGTTCGACCCCGAGGTTGTCGACCAGGTTGTCGCTGAAGAGGGTGCCGACGACGCTGATCAGGACGACCGCGAGCCAGTAGATCCACGGCACGTATTTCCTCGATCTGAACTGGAAGACCAGGACCACGATCAGCGCCGCGGCCATGATGTAGGTGGTGTTGGTCAGGCCGAGGCCGAGGTTTTCGTTCAGGAGGTCGGCGGCGGTCTCCCCCACCGTCGTGCAGAGGATCTTGATCACCCAGAAGTAGAGGGTGATCTCAGGAACCTTGTTGAGCATCTGACGACCGAGCAACCTGGTCGATCCTGCCGCTGTGGCGGCAGCCGTGGGGGCGTATGTGGAGTTCATGGCGCGGCAGCATGGAGTGCCGCGATTAACCGCAGATGAGAGGCGGCGCGGGTCCGCTCAGCGCCTGACCGACCAGTAGAGGATCGAGATCGTCGCGGGCGGGCCGACCCACCAGGCGGGAAGGCCCACCGCCGCGACCAGCGCTGTCGCGCCGAGCATCGCGACGGCCCCAAGCGCCAGCCGCCAGTCGTCGCCGACGACGAACTCCCAGACGCCGAGCGCGGCGGCGCGCATCAGCTTGGCGCCGCCGCCAGCCGCGGACGGCCGCCGCGAAGGTCGCGCACCATCAGCCAGGCGGCGCCGAGGATCAGCAGGGCAAGCACCGGCAGCGCGGCCTCTCCTCCGGGCCAGGACGCGCCAGCGCCCTCGGCCCCCCAGAAGATCCCGAAGGTCGTCAGCAGGACGCCGACGGCGAACTTCATCGAGTTCTCGGGCACGCGGGCCAGCGGCGCCCGCGCCGCCAACCCGGCGAGGACGACCGCGAGGATCGCGACCCCGGCGGCCAGCGCCGCCAGCGGGATGTCGTCCTGGTTGGCCCCGAAGGTGAGGACGATGAAGGCGACCTCAAGGCCCTCCAGCAGCACCGCTTTGAAGGAGATCGCAAACGAGTAGGCGTCGACCCCGCCGGCAGGCGCCGCATCGCGGGCGGCGGCTGCCTCACGCTGGTAGATGGCCGCCTCGTCGTGGAGCGCCTTCGCCCCAGCCGCCCGCAGGATCGCCTTGCGCAGCCACTGCAGGCCGAAGATGAGCAGCAGGCCGCCGACCACGAGCCGCAGGACGCCGATCGGGATCACGGTCAGCGCCGGCCCAAGGGCCGCGACCAGGCAGGCGAGCACCAGGGTGGCGACGCCGACTCCGAGCAGGGCCGATGACCAGTCGCGGGTGCTGCCGACGGCAAGGACGATGGTGAACGCCTCGACCGCCTCGACCGCGGTTGCGAGGAAGACCGAGATCGCGAGGCTCACCTCCGGCGCGCTCATCGCCCCACTCTGACACTTCCCGCCAAATCGGATTTTGGCGCTCTCACCTGCCTTTCAGGTCGCTCGGCCAGGCTACGCCGATGCCTCCGGCCCGACCCGAGCGCAGCCGCGCTCAGATTTCACTGCGGCGCAGAGTCCGACGGATCCTCCTGCTTGCCTCGATCGCCTGCCTGGTCCCGGCCGGGGTCTCATACGTCAGCGCGATGAGCGAAAAGCACAACGTCGGCCTCGGCGTCTCCAGCGTCGAGTGGTTGCGGCAGAACGGCGGCGGCGCGCTCGTCTCCCAGATCGAGACTTGGTACTACACGCTGACCGCGCCTGAAAAGGGAGGGCCGGCGCTCAGCTCCCTGCCGCAGGTTGGAGTCAAGGCCGCTCGCGGCTCAGGGAGGCCCGGATCGCAGCCGGGATATCGCCCGCCTCGAGTTCGGCCGATCATCCACCCGGCGCTCCCCGGCGAGGGCGTCTGGAAGCCGGCGGCAGCGGGCGCCGGCCCGCAGCCGCCCGTCCTCCTGACAACCTTCCGCAGCGACCCGGAATACCCCCAGTTCGTCGCCGGAGTCGCCTGGATCGACTCCTCGCGAACCCAGCTTTCCTACGTTCCGGGCCTGGCCGAGCCTCCTCCGCCGCTGGCTCACCGCGGGCCCTCCGAGATCCCCGGTGCGCGGCGCAAAGAAGTCGTTGCAACCTTCAACGGCGGCTTCCCCCTGGAAACCTCGAACGCCGGGCTGATCTACCGCGGCAGGGTGAAGGAAGCGATGGTCGACGGCATCGCCACCATCGTCGAGTACCGCGACGGCAGGGTCGACGTGGTCCGCTGGCACCAGGGCCCGTCGGCGCCGGCGAACGTCTGGTTCGCGAAGCAGAACCTGCCGCCGATCATCTACGAAGGCAGCCTCAACCCCAACCTGAGCGACGGGCCCGAATGGGGCGAAACCGTCAACAACGCGGTCCGGGTCTGGCGCTCCGGCCTCGGCATCGACCGCCGGGGCAACCTGATTTACGCCGCCGCGAACTACCAGACGGTCGAATCGCTGGCCAAGATCCTGCAGCGGGCCGGCGCCGTGCGGGCGCTCGAGCTCGACATCAACGAAGACTGGACCAGCTTCATCAGCTACCGGAAGCCGGGAGCGATCGACCCCAGCAACCTGCTGCCGGACATGCTCCGTCCCGCAAGTCGCTACCTGACGCCGGACGAACGCGATTTCTTCGCCGTCTACCTGCGCCAGGGAGAAGGCTGGTGATCCTCCCGCGCGAGATCTCGTCCGCTGCCGCCGCCCGCCGATCGCTGCTCGCCGACCTGCTGGTCGCGATCGCCCTGACCCTGCTCGCCCTTCAGCTCGCCGCCGGAGTCGGAGTCGTCGGCCTCGTGGCGCTGGTCGTCCTCATCGCCCTGGCCACGTCGATCGCCGTCGAAGCCGCGATGCGCAGGAGATCGCGGCGCAAGGGCGCCTGAAGCTGACGACGCTCAGCTGCCGATTTTTTGATCGGCGTCGCGCAGCGCTTTGGCAAAGACACTGTGATCGGGGCTGTCGCCGGCATGGCGGGCGCGGTGCTCCCAGACGACCTTCCCCCCTGACGCGAAGACAAAGGCGCCGCCGAGCTGGTGCCAATCCTGTTCGGGTTTGGCCTTGGGCCGGTTGCCGCCCTCGGCCTCGCGGTCGAGGCCGATGCCCTTGGCGCGACGGCGCGCCACCCGCTGCGCGGCGAGCCCAAAGATCTGCCGCAGGGAGCCACGCGGCAAGTTCATCGCCTCATAGGCCCCGAGATCCGGAGAGAGCAGGACCGGAAACTGGACGCCCGTCTGCTGCCTGAACGCCTGCGCCTGGACCGGCGTGCCCATGCCGACCAGCCAGATGTTGGGATCGGCTGGAAGCAGCTCGCGGTCCCGCTCCAGTTCCATCGCTCCGACCCGGCACTGCACGCATAGGTAGTGCCGCAGAAAGATCAGGCCCGCGGCGCGATCGCCCCAGATGCGATCGAGCTCAACCTCGCCCCCGTCCTGGTCCTGCAAGACGAACCCCGCTAGAGGTTTCTCCACTCCTGCTGTCGTGCTTGCTCCTGCCATCAGGGTGACTTTGACAAAAGCTGGTCGAGCGTGCTGCCGCTGAGCACCGACCGCGGCTGCTCGGCGACCACATCCGAGCCCGGGCGCGCCTGCTCGTCGCGGCGCTTGATCAGCAGCCACTGCGGCTTCGCGCCGGGGCGGGTGCGCTGCAGGGCGAAACCGCCACTGAGCTTCTCCCCGTGCAGGACGAAGACGGCGTGGCCGCGCTCGAGCGCCTCGGGCCAGGCAACCCGGCCGCCCTGCTCATAGCGGCCACGGTCCCAGACAATCACGCCGCCCTCGCCGAGCGCGCCCTCGAAGCTGTTGTGGGAGATCGAGTGGTCTTCAACCTCGATCGCCATGCGCTTGACCGCGGGGTCCATCGAGGGGCCTTTCGGCACCGCCCAGGAGCGCATCACCCCGTCGACCTCCAGGCGCAGATCGAAGTGATGGGCGGTGGCGGCGTGCTCCTGGACGACGAAGGCGCCGTCGCTGACACCGCGGATCGCGAACTGCTCGTGGCCCTCGGGCTTGAGGCTCTCGATCTCCACTCCGGCGACCCGCGCGGGTGCCGGGCCCGCGCCGAGGAACGCGACCAACTCATCGAGCGCCGGCTCAGGCCCCTCAACGTGGACGAGCACGCTGCCGTCCTCCCCGTTGCGCACCCAGCCCATCACGCCAAGCTCGCGCGCCCGCCGCAGCGTCGCGTCGCGATAGCCGACGCCCTGCACCTCACCACGCACGACAGCGCGCACCGCCGTCCAGCCCGGATCCGCTCGCTTGGCCACGCCCCTCCGCTACGCCTTGCCGACGCTCGCCAGGTATTCGTCGAGCTTGCGGCTCTGTTCGGTGTCCTCGTAGACCTCGTACTCGCGCAGTTTCCCCCAGGCGATCCGGCCCCAGATCACGTAGCGGTTGGCGTAGACGCGGCCGTCCTTGGGGTCATCGAGATGGATCTGGCCGCGGACGCAGATCGTCTGCCGCCAGGGGAACCCCTTGAGGACGACCTCGCTGGGATAGATCTGCAGCCCGAGGCTGACGAAGCGGTCCAGCCACTGTTCCAGCTCCCGCTTGTTGCTCGCCCCCGGCGCGAACGAGCTCTCGCCGGGAAAGGTGAACTTGATGTCATCGGCGTCCATCGCCAGGGTCGGCCCTGGGTCCCCGGCCCGCATCGACTCCATGTTGCGGGCGATCATCTTCCCTGCCAGCCACGAAAGCATCGGCACTCCCCCTCCGCTAGTTGTCGCCAAAGGCTAGCTGGGGATCAGATGAGTTCGGGGTCGACGGCGAGGACCGCGGCGCCGCGGAAGCGCCCGGCCCGCAGATCGTCGAGGGCGGTGTTCGCCTCTTCCAGCGGGTAGGCCGTGACCTCAGTGCTGACTGGCACCCGCGGCGCCAGGGCGATGAACTCCTCGCCGTCGGCGCGGGTCAGGTTGGCAACTGAGCCAAGCGTCCGCTCGCCCCAGAGGATCTCGTAGGGGAAGCTGGGGATGTCGCTCATGTGGATGCCTGCGCCGATCACCCTGGCGCCCTTGGCGCTGGCCCGCAGGGCGGCCGGCATCAGCTCCCCGGCAGCGGCGAAGACGATCGCCCCGTCGAGTTGTTCCGGCGGTTCTTCCTCTGAGGAGCCGGCCCACTCGGCGCCAAGCCGGCGCGCGAACGCCTGCGTCTGCTCGTCGCCCTCGCGGGTGAAGGCGAAGACGCGCCGGCCTTCGTCGACGGCGACCTGGCAGAGGATGTGGGCGGAGGCGCCGAAGCCGTAGAAGCCGATCCGCTCGGCTTCGCCGACCAGGCGCAGCGCCCGGTAGCCGATCAGCCCGGCGCAGAGCAGCGGCGCCGCCTGCTGGTCGGGGTAGCCGGCGGGGATCGGAAAGCAGAAGCGCTCGTCGGCGACCGCCAGCTCGGCGTAGCCGCCGTCGATGTCGTAGCCGGTGAAGCGGGCGCGGTCGCAGAGGTTCTCGCGGCCGCCAAGGCAGTAGCGGCACTCGCCGCAGGTCCAGCCCAGCCAGGGGACCCCGACCCGCTCGCCGCTGGCGAAGCGCTCCGCCCCCTCCCCCGCCCCTGCCACCGTGCCGACGATCTGGTGGCCGGGAACGAGCGGCAGCTTCGGCTCGGCCAGCTCGCCGTCGAGGATGTGGAGGTCGGTGCGGCAGACGCCGCAGGCCTGGACGCGGATCAGGACCTGGCCGGGGCCAGGGACCGGGTCGGGCAGCTCGGCGGGCCGCAACGGCCGGCCGGCTCGCTCGAAGAGCATCGCCCGCATCAGGAGAGGTCGCGGCGATCGAAGAGCCAGGCGCCGATCGCGGCGAGCGCGGCCGCCGCCACGGTGACGCCGCAGAAGGCGACGGGGTCGATCCCGTCTTCGATCGCGTTTCCGTAGTACTTGAAGACCGAGGCGTAGCGAAGGCCGGAGAGGCCGGGGTCAAGCCTGCCGACGAGGTCGAGCACGTACATCGCGACCAGCATCCCCGCCACCGAGCCGGTGACGACGCTGGTCCGCAGCGAGAAGCCGCTGACGACGATGCCAAGGGCGGCGGCGAGCAGGGCCAGCGGCCAGACGTTGGCAATCCCCGCCAGGGCCGCGCCAAACGCGAGGCCGGCGCCCGAAAGGGCGCTGCCGAGCATGGTGAAGGCGAGGGTCACCGCAAGCACAGCGGCAACCTCTGCCGCGGTGGCGAGGAACCCGGCGGCGGCGACCCGGCGGCGCGAGACCGGGGCCGAGAGCAGCACGTCGAGGCGCCCGCTTTCGGCCGCGCCGGAGAGCGCGCTGGCAATCGAGCGGACGGCGAGGTAGCCGACGGCGAGCGGCATGATCAGGCTCAGCATCTCGGCGTGCAGGTACTGCTCGACCGTGGCCAGCTCGCCGATCCCGAATGCTTCCTTCAATCCCTGCGGGTAGTTGCCGACCGCCTTCGAGAGCACCGATTCGATCGAGGGGAAGATGGCGACGATGAAGGCGGACCAGAGCCCGAGCGGCAGCCCCCAGGAGAGCAGCGACCGGCGCCGCTCGCGCAGCTGGGCGGCGACCAGCGCGGTCACGGTCCTCCCTCCTCGTAGTAAGTGAGGAAGACCTCCTCGAGCGTCGGCCGGGAGAACTCGAGCTCGATGACCGGATGGGCGGCGATCGCCTTGACCACCGGGTCGATCTCGCCGGCGACGCGGAGCCTCACCCGGGCGCCGTCGGCCTTGACGTCGCTGACCCCGGGCAGCTGGCTCAGCTCGCGCGGGTCGACCGGCGCCGCGAACTCGACCTCGACCCGCCGTCCGGTCTTGCCCAGCAGGTCGGCCACCCGCTCGACCGCGATCAGGCGGCCGTCGCGGATGATCCCGACCCGATCGCAGACCCGCTCGACCTCGTCCAGCTCATGCGAGGAGAGGAAGACGGCGCAGCCGCGCCCGCGCAGCCGCGCCCGCGTTCTTCGCCGACCAGGTCGAGGAACTCCTCCTGCATCAGCGGATCGAGGCCGCTGGTCGGCTCGTCGAGGATCAACAGCTCGGGCTGGTGGAAGACGGCGAGGATCAAGCCGACCTTCTGCCGGTTGCCGCGCGAGAGCTGGCCCAGCGGGCGGTCGAGGTCGGCGCGGAAGCGTCGCGCCAGCGACTCGGCGCGATCGAAGCCGTCGACCCCGCGCAGCTTCGTCAGCAGCTCCAGGGCCTCGCGCCCGCTGGTCCGCTTGCCGAAACCGAAGTCGCCCGGCAGGTTGCCGAGGCGGGCACGGATCGCGACGCTGTCGCGGCGGCTGTCGAGGCCGAAGATGCGGGCGCTGCCGCCGCTCGGGTGCAGCAGGTCGAGCAGAGTGCGGATCGTCGTCGTCTTGCCGGCGCCGTTCGGGCCGAGGAAGCCGAACACCTCGCCCGCCCCGACGCTCAACGTCACGTCCTCGATCCCCCTGGCAGCACCGTAGCGCTTGGTCAAGCCATCGGTCTCGATCACAGCCATGCCGCCATGCTGTCAGGCATCAACCGCCGTCGCGATGTCGCTACCGGGCGGCGGCGCCCGCCACCGAGCCCGACTGATCGCCCGGCCGAGCGGTGTCGGCAAGCGAGCTGAGGAAGGGCGCCAGGCGCTCGCCGACGATCTTGCCCTCACGCTCCCAGAGTGGCCGGTCGCTGAAAACCGAGGTTTCTCCATGGCCCCCGGAGAGCATCCCGTAGAGATAGCGCGGCGCGCCCCCGGTCCAGAGGATTCCCCGCAGGATCGGGTCGAAGGGCCGGGCCGTGGCTTTGAGGCCGATATCGGCGGCGATCGCTTCGGCGATCGCGGTCGCCTGCTGGGTGGCGATCCCGCCCTGCTTGACCGGGAAGGCGGTGACATCGCCGGCGGCAAACACCCGCTCCAGCCCGATCACGCGGTTGTGATCATCGACGCCGACGAACCCTGACTCATCGCAGGGTACGCCGGTGACCCGGCGGCCCTCGATCCGCGGCAGCGAGATGACGGCGTCAGCCGCGACCGGGGCGCCCGGGGCGATCTGCAAGAGGCCGTCCTCGAACTTGACCGGGTGGGCGCCGGTGATCAACTCGATTCCGCGTTCGGCCAGGAGGTCGCGAACGCCTCTTCCCACCCGTCCGCCGAAAATCCCCAGCGGCAGGTCCTCGGGGGTGACGATGGTCAGCTTGGCGTCTTTGGCGCCCGCCGCCGCAAGCTCGGCCTCGGCCAGCAAAGCCAGCTCGTAGACGGGCAGGGGCCAGGTGGCGGCGCCGGGAACGGTGAAGACGACTCGGCGCAGCCTTCCTCGGCGCAGGCCCCGGGCCACGTCGGCGACCGCGCCTTCGTCGGCGACCCCCCAGAAGGTCGCCGCCCCCGGCAGCGCCGCCAGCATCTTTGAGCCAGGCGAGAACATCAGGTAGTCGTAGGGAACCCGCTCGCCGTCGTGGGTGATGACCTGGCGCCTGGCCGCGTCGACGACGACAACGCTGTCTCGGTAGAAGGCCGCCCCGGCCCGATAGGCCAGATCGTCAAGATCGAACCTGAGAACTTCGCCGCCGCCAAAAGGCTTGCCGACCGCCAGGGGCCGATAGCTGAACTCGCGCCCAGGGGCGTGCAGCTCGATGTCGACGCGGTTGCCGGCGAGGTCACGCAGGGCGAGCATCGCCTCGACCGCGGCGACGCCGCCGCCGACGATCACAACCCGTGGCTTCACTCCTTCAAACATCGCCTATGCCTCCGCTGGCGCCAGGGCGCCGGTGTGGGTGAACTGGACTCGCCGAGTTCACCATCAGAACGGGCCACGGCCATCCGTGTGCGGGCGCAAGGTTGTTGCGGGTTTCCCGCAGCGGGCGACGGCTCAGCGCGACGCGAGGGCGATCAGGTGATCAAGCCGCGCTCGAGCGCGTAGCGGACCAGCTCGGCCCGGCCGGCGAGCCCCAGCTTCTGCTGGATGTGGGCGCGATGGCTCTCCACCGTGCGGATGCTGAGGAAGAGTTGCTCGGCTATGTCGGCGTTGGTGTGCCCCAACGCGATCAGGCGCAGCACTTCGCCCTCGCGCTTGCTCAGGTCGTCGGCCGGCGCCTCCGGCTCGGCGGCGAGCCGGGCGCCGAGCGAGGGCTGCAGGTACGTCTCTCCCGCGGCTGCGCTGCGCACCGCCTGGACCAGCTCGGTGTCGGCGGCCTCCTTCAGCACGTAGCCGCGAACCCCCGCCTGCAGCGCCTTGCGGGCGAAGGCCGGCTCGTTCTGCATCGTGAGGACGACGATCTCGGTCGCCGGGCTGGCCTCGCGAATCTCGGGGATCACCTCGAGGCTGGGCCGCCCGGGCATGTTCAGGTCGAGGACGAGAACCGTCGGCTTGTGGCCGAGCACATAGCGCTTGGCGGCGTCGGCGTCACCGGCCTCGGCGACGACCTCGAAGCCCGGCTCGGCTTCGAGGAGCATCTTCAGAGCACTGCGAACGACCGTGTGGTCGTCAGCAAGGACGAGCGTGGTCGTCGTCTCAACACTGTCCCCTCCGGGGCCGGGCTTGATATTCACCGTAACGAGACTAACGTCACTGCCCTATGACCAGTGACAGTGGGGTTCTCGACGAGCACAGGCTGCGCCAGCTGATCGAGGCCGGGCGCGGCCTCGTCGCCGAGCTCGACCCGGAGCTGGTGCTCAGCCGGCTGCTCGAGGTCGCCTGCGAGATGACCGGCGCCCGCTACGCGGCGCTGGGAGTGCTGGACTCCGAGCGCCGCGAGCTGGAGCGCTTCATCACCCGCGGCATCGACGAGGAGGGCCAGCGCGCGATCGGCGCGCTGCCGCGCGGCCGCGGCGTGCTCGGGCTCCTGATCGAGGACCCAAAGCCGTTGCGGCTGACGGACGTCGGCGAACACCCGCGCTCCTATGGGTTCCCGGCCGGCCATCCACCGATGCGCAGCTTCCTCGGGGTGCCGATCATGATCCGGGGCGAGGCCTGGGGCAACCTCTACCTGACCGAGAAGGAGAGCGGCGAGTTCAGCGAGGCCGACGAGCAGACGGCGCTGATCCTCGCCGAGTGGACGGCGATCGCGGTCGACAACGCCCGCCTCTACCGCGACGTCGAGCAGCAGCGCGACAGCCTTGAGCGGGCGGTGCGCGAGCTCGAGGCGACGACCGAGATCGCCCGCGCCGTCGGCGGCGAGACCGACCTCGAGCGGATCCTGGAGACGATCGTCAAGCGCGGGCGGGCGCTGGTGCGGGCCCGTTCGCTGCTGATCCTGCTCGAGGAGCACGGCGGGCTGCGGCTCGCCGCTGCCGCCGGGGAGTCCGAGCACGACCCGCAGATGTGGGTGCCGATCGTGGGCTCGGCCCCGGGCGAGGTGTTCGCCTCGGGGGCGCCCAGCCGCATCCGCGACCTCGGCCCGAGCCTGCTATCCCAGCCCCGCAGCCAGGGCAGCGGCGCGGCGGCGCTGCTGGTGCCGCTGGTCTTCCGCGGCCAGTCGGTGGGCGTCCTCGTCGCGCTCGATCCACTCGCCGGCGAAAGCGGTTTCAGCGGCGAAAGCGAGCGGGTGCTCGGCTCGTTTGCCGCCAGCGCGGCGACCGCGGTGGCCACCGCCCAGTCGGTTGCCGAGGACCGCCTGCGCAACAGCGTCGACGCGGCCGAGCGGGAGCGGGGACGCTGGGCCCGCGAGCTCCACGACGAGTCCCTGCAGAGCCTCGCCGGCCTGCGGGTCCTCCTCTCCACCGCCCGGCGCAGCGGCGATAGCGACGATCTGCTCGACCAGGCGATCATGCAGGTCGACGCCACGATCGCCGAGATGCGCCGGCTGATCGCCGACCTGCGCCCGCCGACGCTCGACGACCTTGGCCTGGCGGCGGCGCTGGAGGGGCTGGCCGACCGCCTCGCCGCGGCAGAGGTGCTCGACGTCGAGCTTGAGCTGGACCTCGGCTACGAGGCGGGCCGGCAGCCGACCCGCCTGCTGAGCCCGATCGAGGACGCCACCTACCGGCTGGTCCAGGAGGCGCTGAACAACGCGGCCCGGCACGCCGGCGCCAAGCGGGCATCGGTCTCGGTGGTCGAGGTCGGCGGCGAAGTCCGGATCCAGGTCGAAGACCCTGGCAAGGGCTTCGACCTGCAGGAGAGGACCGATGGATTCGGCCTGCTCGGCATGAGGGAACGGGTGGGGCTGGCCGGCGGGTCCCTCGACCTGCGCAGCGCGCCGGGCGAGGGGACCAAGGTGGCGGCGTCGCTGCCGGCGCGCCATCGCGAGCCCGACGCAGGCGAGGCCTACGGCGATCCCGCTCGCGAGCCTCGGGTTTTCCCGGATGCCGGCGGCCTAGCGCATCCGTAGCGTCGAGGCGGCAGCGCCAAGCCCAGAGAAACTCGAGCCGACGGAGGGATTTTGCCCGTGCTGGAAACCGACGAGACACCGCGGACCGAAAGCCACGCCAGCGAGGGAGCGCCGTCGCTGCTGGTCGGCTACGACGCCAGCGAGGGAGGCAGGGACGCGCTTGAGCTCGCCCGCATCTTCCACTCGATGCTGGGCGGGCGGGTCCTGGTCGCCTCGGCAGCCTCCCACGGCCCGGCGCCGGGCCGCCATCGTCCTTCTGAGGGCGAGAGGGCGGCCGTCGAAGCTCTTTTCGAGCAGGCGCGGCTGCATATCGGCCTGCCGAAGGTTGAGGCGCGGGCGCTGGCCGGCGGCTCCCCAGCCAAGCTGCTGATCGAGTGCGCCGAAGTCGATGCGGCGCAGACCCTGGTGCTCGGCTCGCCCCACCGAGGGGTGGTCGGACGCGCCCTGATCGGCAGCGTCGCCAAGGGCGTCCTCTATGGCGCGCCCTGCGAGGTCGTCGTCGCGCCACGCGGATACGCCGACCGCGTCCATGTCCCCTACCGCACGATCGCCGTCGCCTATGACGGCAGCGAGGAAGCCGAGGCAGCGCTGCGCCGAGCCGAAGACCTCGCCCGCCCCAACCGCGCCTCGATCGAAATCCTCACGGTCGCCGAAGCGCCGGTCACCCCGGCCACCGTCTGGGGCGGCATCGCGCCGGCCCAGCTCTCCGACCCGGACAAGATCCTCAACGGGGCGATCGAGTCGGTCGACGAGCGGCTCGCCGTCCAGGGCAGGCGGCTCGAAGGCGAGGTGGCGACGACGCTGGCGCGGGCCTGCGAAAACAGTGTCGATCTGCTGGTCGCCGGCTCCCGCGGTTACGGGCCGGCGGCGCGGGTCCTGCTCGGCTCGGTCACCGGCCGCCTGATTCAGGACGCGCCCTGCCCGGTCCTGGTCGTGCCCCGCGCGGGCTAACCTGCGAGGCGGTGCCGGAGCTAAGCGAAGCCGAGCTGGATGGCCTGCTCGCCTACTGGGAGGCCGCCAACTACCTGACCGTCGCCCAGATCTACCTGCAGGACAACCCGCTGCTGCGCGAGCCGCTGCGGGCCGAGCAGATCAAGCCGCGGCTGCTCGGCCACTGGGGCACCTCGCCCGGCCTCAACCTCGTCTACGCCCAGCTCAACCGGCTGATCCGCGAGACAGGCGACGAGGTGCTGTTCGTCGCCGGGCCCGGGCACGGCGGCCCCGCCGTCGTCGCCAACGTCTACCTCGAGGGGACCTACTCGGAGGTCTATCCCGAGGTCTCCGCCGACGAGGCCGGCCTGCAGCGCCTGGTCCGCCAGTTCTCGACCCCGGGCGGGATCCCCAGCCACGTCAGCGTGCCGACGCCGGGCTCGATCCACGAGGGCGGCGAGCTCGGCTACGCCCTGGTCCACGCCTTCGGGGCCGCCTTCGACAACCCCGACCTGCTGGTCGCCTGCGTGATCGGCGACGGCGAGGCGGAGACCGCGCCGCTGGAGGGCTCATGGAAGGGCGTGCGCTTCCTCAACCCTGCCCGTGACGGGGCCGTGCTGCCGATCTTGCACCTGAACGAGAACAAGATCTCCGGCCCGACCGTGCTCGGGCGGGCGCCCGAGGCCGAGATCGTCCAGCTCCTGGCCGGCCACGGCTACGAGGCCCGGATCGTCACTGGATCCGATCCCCGCCAGGTCCACCGCGACTTCGCCGCGACGCTCGCCGACTGTCGCGCCACGATCGCCGCGATCCAGGCGCAGGCGCGGTCGGGGGGCAGCGCTGGGCGGCCACGCTGGCCGGCGATCGTGCTGCGCACGCCGAAGGGCTGGACCGGGCCGAAGGTCGTCGACGGCAAGCAGGTCGAGGGAACCTTCCGCGCCCACCAGGTCCCGCTCGGCGGCGTCCGCGAGAACCCCGAGCACCTGGCGATGCTGGAGCGGTGGATGCGCGGCTACCGGCCCGAGCGCCACTTCGACGGCGAGGGGAGGCTGGTGCCGGAGCTGGCGGCGCTGGCGCCGGCGGGCGAGCGGCGGATGGGCGCCACCACCCACGCCAACGGCGGCCGCCGCCTGGTCCCGCTGACGATCCCCGACCCCGCCGCCTACGCGATCGAGGTGCGGCGGCCGGCGGCCGAGCGGGCGGAATCGACCAAACGCCTCGGCGAGCTGCTGCGCGACATCTACAGCGCCAACCCCGACAACTTCCGCCTCTTCTGCCCCGACGAGACCAACTCGAATCGGCTCGGCGCCGTCTTCGAGGTCGAGGACCGCTGCCTGATCGACGCCCGCCCCGAGGACGAGAGCGTCTCCCCCGAGGGCCGGGTGATGGAGGTGCTCTCCGAGCACAACTGCCAGGGCTGGCTCGAGGGCTACCTGCTGAGCGGCCGCCACGGCCTCTTCGCCACCTACGAGGCGTTCGCGATGGTCTCGGCCTCGATGGCGATCCAGCACGCCAAGTGGCTGGAGGAGATGCGCCAGCTCGACTGGCGCGAGCCGGTCGCCTCGCTCAACGTCCTGCTCACCTCGACCTGCTGGCGCAACGACCACAACGGCTTCAGCCACCAGGGGCCGGGCCTGATCGACACGATGATCTCGCTGCGCGGCGAGGTCGTCCGCGTCTACTTCCCGCCCGACGCCAACAGCCTGCTGGCGGTCGCCGGCCACTGCCTGCGCAGCCGCAACTACGTCAACCTGATCGTCCAGGACAAGCAGCCGCAGCTGCAGTACCTGGGCTATGAGGAAGCGCTCGCCCACGCCGCCGCCGGCGCCTCGCGCTGGGACTGGGCGAGCAGCGACGAGGGCGGGGACGCCGATGTCGTGCTCGGCTGCGCTGGCGACATCCCGACCCAGGAGACCCTGGCGGCAGCCTGGCTGCTGCGCCGCCACACGCCCGAGCTGCGGGTGCGGGTCGTCAACGTGATCGACCTGATGTCCCTCTTCCCCGGCGAAATGCATCCGCACGGCCTGCCCGAGGAGCGCTTCGTCGAGCTCTTCGGCCACGACGACGAGGTGGTGATGGCCTTCCACGGCTACGCCCGCGCCCTGCACCAGCTGCTCCACGGCCGCCCCCATCCCGGCCGCTTCCACGTCCGCGGCTTCAGCGAGCAGGGGACGACCACGACCCCCTTCGACATGGTCGTGCTGAACCGGATGAGCCGCTACCACCTGGCGCTGGAGGCGCTGAGGCGGGCGCGGCGGGCGCCGGCGGGCGCGGCCGAGCTGGAAGAGCACTGCCGGGCGATGCTGGCCCGGCACGAGCCCTACGTGCGCGAGCACCTTGAGGACATGCCCGAGGTTCGCGACTGGACCTGGGACGCGGCCTAGCGTGTCCGCCCCGCCCGGCCGGATCCTCACCGTCAACGCCGGCTCCTCGAGCCTGAAGCTGCACGTCCTCGACGCGGACGACCGCGTCATCTGCTCCCGGGACGCCGGCTTTGACGGCGACGAAGGGGCGCTGCGCGAGGAGCTGGAGGGGATCCTCGCCGCCGGCGGGCCGGTCGACGCCGCCGGCCACCGGGTCGTCCACGGCGGCCCCGACTTCACCGGCCCGGCAGCGCTCGACCCCAGCGTCGAGGACGAGCTCGACCGCCTCGCCGACCTCGCGCCCCTGCACAACCCGCCGGCGGTGGCGGCGATGCGGGCGCTGGAGGCGCTGCGGCCGGGGCTGCCGACCGTCGCCTGTTTCGACACCGCCTTCCACGCGACGATGCCGGCGGCGGCCTCGACCTACGCGATCCCCGCCGCCTGGGCGCAGCGCTGGCCGCTGCGCCGCTACGGCTTCCACGGCCTCTCCCACTCCTACGCGAGCCGCCGCGCCGCCGCGCTGCTCGACCGCCCGCGGGCCGAGCTGCGGCTGGTCACGGCGCACCTCGGCGCCGGCGCCTCGCTGGCTGCTGTTCAGGGCGGGCGCTCGGTCGAGACCACGATGGGCTTCACCCCGCTCGAGGGCCTGGTGATGGCGACCCGCTCCGGCTCGGTCGACCCCGGCCTGCTGCTCTGGGTCCAGCGTCACGGTGGCTTCGACGCCGAGCAGATGGAGCGGGCGCTGGAGCGCGAAGCCGGGCTGCTCGCCCTCTCCGGCCGCTCGGGCGACATGCGCGAGGTGATCGCGGGCGCCGAGGGCGGCGACGAGCGCTGCCGCCTCGCCCTCGACGTCTACATCCACCGCCTGGCCACCGGCGTCGCGGCGATGGCGGCGGCGATGAACGGCCTCGACGGCCTCGTCTTCACCGGCGGCGCCGGCGAGCACGAGCCGCGGCTGCGAGCGGCAGCCTGCGAGGCGCTCGCCTTCCTCGGCATCGCCCTCGACCCCGAGGCCAACGCCGCGGCGGCGGGCGACCGGCTGATCTCAGCGCCAGGCGCCGGCGCCGCGACCCTGGTCGTCAGCGCCCGGGAGGACATCGAAATCGCCCGCCAGGCGCGGGCGACGCTCTCTCCCGCGTAAGGCCCGGTTAGGACAGGGCGATGCCCTGGGAGTGACCGACCTCCAGCTTCCCCTTGGGCATCTGCGTTGAGGGATAGCCCAGCTCGAAGCCCTGGCCCCCCTGGATGATCGTGCCGGGCCGGGCGTCGAGCGCCTCGACGCCGCGCAGGAACTCGAGCGTCTCCTCGTCCTCGACCCCCTCGGCGATGACGAAGGCGCCGGTCTGGCGGGCGAACGTGGCCATCGCCATCAGCACCGCGCGGGCGTTGGGCTCGGTCGCGGCGGCGGCGACGATTGACTGGTCGAGCTTGACGTACTCGGCGCCGATCTTGCGCAGCATCTCCAGGCCGGCGTTGCCGGTGCCGACGTCGTCGAGCGCGAGCTTGAGGCCCCGCTTGCGCAGGCGGTCGAGGCTCCTGATGACGGGGACGGTGCGCGCTCCGAGCCGCTCGGTCACCTCGACCACGACCCGGTCAGGCGCGAGGCCGGCTCGCTCGACGCCGCTGAACAGCCACTCGCTTCCGTCGGAGTCGAGCTCCAGCGTCTTCGGCGCCAGGTTGACGAACAGCAGGGCCCCGTCCGGGATGTCGGTGGCGGCGGCCAGCGCCCGCGTCGCGCAGAGCTCGTCGAGCTCGTGCACGCAGCCGATCTGTTCGGCGATGTCGAAAGCTTCAGCCGGCCCGGAGAGGCCGTAGGAGGGGTCGGGCCGGGTCAGCGCCTCGATCCCGAGCAGCTCCCGGGAGCCGAAGTTCCAGATCGGCTGAAAGACGGTGGCCAGGCGCTGCTCGTCGACCAGGGCGCGAACCGCCTCGCGCTTGCTCGTCGTCGTCACGGAGACGCGGTCGCGGATCTCCTCGAAGCTGACGAACCCCTTGCCGCCACGGCGCTTTGCCTCATAGAGCGCCGCATCGCCCTCGGCCCGCAGCTCCTCGGCCGAGTGGCCCGCGCGCAGGCTCGCGACGCCGATGCTCGTCGCCGCGTCGACCTCGCCCAGGGTCCGGTTGAGGCGTTTGACCAGGATCTGCGCCCCCTGCTCGTCGGTGTTCGGCATCAGCAGCGCGAACTCGTCGCCGCCGATCCGGTAGGGACGGTCGGCAGCGCGCCCGTCACGCAGGATCGCGGCGACGCGCTTCAGCAGCGCATCGCCCTGAGGGTGGCCGTGGCGGTCGTTGATCAGCTTGAAATTGTCGAGGTCGAGCAGGGCGAGGACGAGCGGGTCCTGGTTGCGGCTCGCCGCCGCCGTCGCCTGGGCGAGCTCGTGCTCGAAGGCGCGGTGGTTGGGAAGGTCGGTCAGCCCGTCGCGGGTGGCGCGCTGCAGGGCGAGGCGGTGGTGGCGCAGCAGGGTGCGGCCACCGAGCAGGTAGAAGAGGCCGGCGACCCCGACCACCGCCAGCGCCATCACCAAAAGCAGGACGTGGCGCACGTCGGCCAGCTGCGCCTCGAAGCTGCCGTTGTCGAAGCTCATCTCCAGGGCGTAGCGGCCACCTGGCAGGTCGACCGGGGTGACGAACTCGAAGTTGGACGAGGGGCGGGCGGGGTCCGCCTCATGGCCGGCGTAGGAGGCGCCGGCGTGGAGCGCCGCGTTGATCCGCGGATCGGAGTCCCGCGCGCCGTTCAGGGCCTCGATGTTCGAGGCGCGGACGATGTTGTCGGGGCCGATCAGGATCGCCTCGATCGCCCCGGGCCGGCGGCCAAGCGCATCGAGCAGGCGGTCGATCTCGTGGATCGCGACCCCCGGCCGCGGGGCTTTGCGAGCCTCGGCTTCGAAGCCGTCGGCGTCCGCCTGCTGCGTGCGCGCGTAGCTGTCCAGCTGCTGCTTGTAGAGGCGGTCCGAGATCAGCTTGTAGCCGGCGGCGCCGACCAAGGCGAGCGCGATGACCAGAGAGAGGAACAGGCGCGCGCCGAATCCCAGCCCGCCGAGACGGCGACGCAGGGGCTCAGTCTGTCGGGCGAGCCATCTGAACATGAGGTTCCATCTTTACCTGTGTACGTTACCCTTTTTGTGTGAACTCGCACATGTTCTTCCGCAAATTGCTGTATTCAGCTGCGATGAACTCCATGTAAGGCACTGAATGGACGCTAATCCAGGCACCTCGTCTGCTCCGTCTGCGCAGAGTCTGCCCCCCACGCGCATTTTGGTCACGGACGACCATCCCGAGATGCTTCTGTTGATGGATCGTGCGCTGGGAAGCAGCTACGAGTGCGAGTTCGCGAACAGCTTCGAGCAGGCTCGCGAAAAGCTTGACGCCGACAGCTTCCAGCTCGTCATCTGCAATCTTGATTCGGCTGCCAGCACAGGGCTGGATCTCGCCGCAGAGATCGTCCGCGACCACCCCGAAACGGCGACCGTCGTCCTGATGACCGGGGAAGACGATCCTGAGGCCGCCAGGCAAGCTTTCGCCCTTGGCGTCTACGGCTACCTGGTCGAACCGTTTTGGCCAGGGCAGCTGCTGATCACGGTGATGAGCTCGCTGCGCCGGCGCGAGCTGGAGATCGCCGACCAGGCCCACAGCCAGAATCTGGAGGACCGGCGCCAGACGATCATCGACATGGCGCCGATGCCGATCTATGCCAAGGACGCCTCCCACCACTATGTCGTGGCGAACGCCAGCGCCGATGAGGTCGCGGGAGTGGAGCGGGGGACGCTGATCGGCCTCACCGATGACGCGATCATGCCGCCCGAGGGAGCGGAGGCGGCCCAGGACATCGACGCCCGCGTGCTCGACGAGGGGTCGACCTACGAGGCCGAGGAGGTCGTGGAGGTCGGAGATGTCGAGAGGACCTTCAAGACGGTCAAGTTCCCACTCCTCGACGAGGAGGGCCAGATCACCGCCGTCGGCGGCATCTCGGCCGATATCACCGCCGAGAACGAGGCGGCGAAGCTGCGCGACGAGCTGGCGGCCTCCCAGCAGAAGGCGATCGACGAACTGCGGCTGTCGCGCCAGGAGACGATCGAAGGGCTGACCAAGGCGATCGAGCTGCACGATTCCTCGACCGGGGAGCACGTCGGCCGGATGGCGGAGATCGCCGCTTTCCTCGGCGCCCACATGGGCCTCGACCCAGATCACATCGAACTGCTGCGCGCGGCGGCGCCCATGCACGATGTCGGCAAGATCGGCGTTCCGGCTGAGATTCTTCGCAAGCCGGGGCCGCTGGCCGCCGGGGAGCGCGAGGAGATGGAGCGCCACACGGTGGTCGGCCACAAGATCTTCGCCCACTTCGAAAGCGAGCTGTCGCGCATCGCCGCGGCGATCGCCCTCACCCATCACGAGCGCTACGACGGCAGCGGCTACCCACGGGGCCTCACCGGAGAGGAGATTCCACTGGAAGGCCGGATCGCCGCGGTGGCCGACGTCTTCGATGCCCTGCTCACCGACCGCAGCTACAGGCCGGCGCTGTCAGTGGACGAAGCAATCGCGGTGATGCGCGAGGGAAGGGGAACCCACTTCGACCCCGAGATCGCCGATCTCCTCCTGGACCACGTCGAGGAGATCCTCGCCCTCAGGAGCTGAAAGCGACGGGCCAGCTTCAACAGCCCGACCGCGATCCAACCGCTTAGCGTCAGCGGAACCGCAGCAGCTCCACGGGGCTGCCGACTTCTTCGATCCCGCCGGTCGAGCCGGCGACGACGAGGCGGCCGTCGCGCTGGCGGGCGGCCGCGGCGGGGCGGAAGGGATGAGCTTTCGAGGCGGCCGCGGTGACGGCGCCGCGGTGGCCGAAGCTGCGATCCATGCTCCCATCCGGCTTGAAGGCGCGGATGACGACGCCGCGTTCGCCGAATCTCTCAGCGGCGCTGACGAGGATCGGCCGGCGCCCGCCGAAGAACGAGACCATCGGCGCGTGCGCGTCGACGCGCACGACGCCGTTATGCCCGAAGGCGCGGTCGCGGATGCCGTCGGAGCGGAGCCGGATCAGGGTGGTCGGCAGGGGATTGACGCCGCCTTCGGGCGCGGCGGCGACGAAGATGCCACCGTCCGAGGCCATCGCGACGGCGCTCTCTTCATCGGCGAGCCCGGGCATATATGGCTGGCGCCCGTGGTAGGCGAAGCCAGGGTCGGGGCGGCCGTTCGGCAGCAGCCGCGCCATCCCTGAGTACGGGCCGTCGTTGCCGAAGAGCACGACCCTGCCGCGAGGATCGAAGGTCGCCGACAGCGCCATCGCCTTCACCTTCGGGCCGAACCCGACCAACGCCAGGCCGTCGTGGCCAAAGCGGCGATCGGGCTCGCCGTCCGGGCCCAGCTCGAAAGCCGCCATGCCGAAGCGCTTGTTGACCTGGCCGACGACCAGCGCCTCGCCACTGGGCCGGACGACAAGCGACTCGATGTCGAAATGGGCCGGTATCTCCCCCCTTCCCTGCGAGCCGTAGCCGAGGTCGCGCTGGCCACGATCGTCGAAGCGGGCGACGTAGGCGGCGCCGTCAAGGCTGGAGGCGGTGGACACGGAGTAAAAGCGGTTGTGCCCGTCAGCCCGCAGCTCGATATTGGTTTCAGGCACGACAAACCCCACGCCGGACCCGACTTCGGGGTTGACGGCGCCGTCGGGCTTCGCGCCGATGAGGATCGCCCGCGGATAGTGCGAGCCGGTGTCGCTCCAGGCGGAGGTGAAGATGTCGCCGCTCGATCCGATCGCGAGACCAAACGCTTCGGTGACGGCGGGCAGCGTGCGGACGTCCGCGGCGGTGCCGCCCAAGCCAAAGGCAGGGTCCGGCGCGCCGTTTGGCTGCAGGGCCGAGACCGTCGCGTCGCCACCGTCGCCGGCGCCACCGGCCGCCAGGATCTGGCCATTTGGGGCGACCGCCAGCGCGGCGGCGTACTGCGCGTAGTCTGGGCGGCCCAGCGTCCGGCCAGGCAATTTCAGGGTCGCCTGGCCGGCCTGCCCGAAGCTCGAATCAATCGCTCCCGCCGCGGTGAAGCGGGCGAGAAGGGGCGCAAAGTCGCATTCGCCGGCCGGGCAGTCGGAGCTGGCCGCAGCTTCGCCGCCGAGCAGGACGCTGCCGCCTGGCCCTGCTGCCAGCGCCGTCGGCCTGTCGACCGCGCCGACCGTGAGGCTAACGCTGCCGCCGGAGAAGCCGGGATCGAGGCTGCCGTTGATCAGGTAGCGGCTGATGACGAAATGGCCCGGGTCCGAACAGCAGAGCCCATGACTGGACGAGCTGGCGACCAGAGTCTTGCCGCCGGGCAGACCGAGCAGCGCCCCCGCCCTGCCGCTCAGTTCGACGATGCCGGCGTTGCCGAAGCTGGGGTCGAGAGCGCCCGCCGCCGTGAACGCGACCAGCGCGTGGCCGGTGGCGATCAGGATCGAGCCGTCTTCCCGGATCGTGAGCCCATCGGCCAGATTCCCTTCGAATTCGTTGTCCTTGAGGACCCGGACGATGCCTTCCGTGCCGAAGCTCGGATCAAGAGCGCCGTTGGGAAGCAGGCGCGCCAGCGCCAGCTGGTACCTGGGGCTCGGATCGTGGCCGCAGGGATTGGTGTGAGCACTGCCGGCGACGACAATCCGTCCCTCGGCATCGACCGCCATCGAGGCGATCGAGAGCGGAACGCTTGCGCCGACCCCGTCCTTGCCGAAGCTTGGATCGGCGGTTCCGTTCGACTGCAGCCGGTGAACCGACGCGCTGGACCCGCAAAGGTCTTCCTTGTCCTGCACGGCGGCGAGAACCCGCCCATCATCCTGCAGAGCGAGACCGTCCAACTCGCGCACCTGCACCATGCCGCCGCCGAAGCTGGCATCGAGCGCTCCGCTCGGATCGCGGCGCTCAATGAAGCCAACGTGCCGCCGGTATTTGCTCCCGACGATTTCGGTGTCCCCGCCAAGCAGGATCCCCCCGTCGGGCTGGCGCACCATCACGCCGAATGAGGAGCGGGCAAAAGCGTCACCGAGTGGATAGAGGGCGCGACCTCCCCGGCCAAAGGAGCGGTCAAGCTCCCCGCGCAACGGCCCCGCGGCCAGCGCCGCCGCGGGGGCAGCCACCATCGCCGCGACAAGCAGGCAAAACACGCCCACGCTGCATCGATAGCCCCGCCGTCTCTCCCCCATGCCCAGAGTCAACACGGCAAGTCGGCGAGGGTTGTGGCCCAGCGGGAGCGGCTGCATGACTTCTCGCGACATTGCTCCCTCGGATGGTTACGACCGATCCATGAACAGCTGGGTTCCCTAAAGCTCGTTGCGGCTGCCGGGGCTCGGGTGAGACATCGACGGGTGGCCGACGGCCAGCCACAGGAGGGAGGTCACTGCATGGACCTTGGCCAAGCGCGCGAGCAGTACATCCGGTGGCTTCTCGTCACAAGAGATCTGTCGCCGCACACGATCCGCGCCTACGACGGCGACATCGCGGCATTCACGCAACACCTCGGCGCCGACGCACCCGTCACGCAAATCGACGACAAATGCCTGATCGCCTTCATGGAGGAGCAACGCGAAACCGGCCTCTCTTCGCTCTCGATCCGGCGACGCGCGTCGGGCCTCCGCGGCTTCTGCCGGTGGCTGCGCTCATCTTCCCTGCTCGAATCGGATCCCTGGGCAGGCACGAGCATCGCGGTCGGCCGATCACGCAGGCTGCCCCGCATCGTCTCGGCGCAAGAACTCGATCGCCTCTTCCTCTTCCTTCGGCGCACGGCCGGCCTCGGCGAGAGCGATCCGGAAACTCCCCTGAAACGGCCGCATGAGTCGACAACCCTCCTGGCTGTTGCCCTGATGGTCGCGACGGGCGTCCGGGTCAACGAGGTCGTCGGCATCAAATGCGGAGACATAGACCTGCCGAACGCGAGCCTCCGGCTCCTCGGCAAGGGCCGTCGCGAGCGACATGTGTTTCTGACCAACGACTGGATCACAGGCTTCACGGCTGCCTATCTAGAGACGCGGGCCACCCTCGGCCTCGAGCATCCACACCTCCTCTTCAACCTTCACTACGACCCCCTCACGCCCCCCGCAATGCGCTCCCGCCTGGCCAAGGCCGCCCGCGCCGCGGGCCTAAGCGCCCATGTCACCCCGCACATGCTCCGCCACACCGCCGCAACCCAGCTAATCGAGGCGGGCGTCGACATCCGCTACATCCAACGCCTCCTCGGGCACGCCAGCCTCAGCACCACAGAGATCTACACACACGTCTCCGACCAAGCGCTCAGGCAGGTCGTCTCGGACGCAGACGTCCTCGGGAGGTTTGCGCACGGTCGATAACTAGGAATTAT
>CAYOAP010000020.1:0-31241 GCA_964401995.1 uncultured Conexibacteraceae bacterium
TGGGCGATCGTGAACGAGAGCATCGCCCCGAACGAGTAGAGCGTCGCCAGGAAATCGGTCTTGCCCGGGATCAAGGTGATGACGGCGATCACCGAGAAGATCAGGATCGCGATGTAGGGGGTGCGGTACTTGGGGTGCACCTGGCGCAGGCCCTCCGGCAGCTGGCGATGCTGGCCCATCGAGTAAGTGAGGCGGGAGACGCCGATCAGGCCGGCGTTGGTGGCGATCAAGAGGATCACGGCAGCGAGGACACCGACGTAATAACGCAGGGCTTCGGTCGGGCCAGAGGAGAGCCCCAGGTTCTCGACGATGCCGAGGATCGGGTCGTTGGCGAACTTCGAGCCGAGCTCGGTGGTGAAGTGCCCGGCCGCGTTCTGGGTGACCGGCATCGCCGAGAGGGCGACGACCGGGATCAGGAGATAGAGGCCAAGCACGGCGGCGACCACGAGGCCGACGCTGCGCGGGATCGTCTTGGCGGCGTCCTTGGCCTCCTCGGCCATGTTCGAGATCGTCTCGATCCCGGTGTAGGCGATCATCCCGACCGCGATCCCGAGGGCGAAGTCGCTCCAGGTCGGGGCGACGCCGAGGTGGATGTTGTCGATCAGCACCTGCGGGCTGAAGACCAGGACCAGCCCAATCCCGACCAGGACGACCTGGGTGGCGAGGTCGGCGACGGCGAGGACGAGGTTGAGTTTGGCCGACTCCTCGGTGCCGCGGATGTTGATCGCGGCGAGGGCGGCGATGAGGACGGCGCCGCCGATCACGTCGCCGGGGGCGTGGCCGAGCGGGGCCCAGAAGACCGCCAGGTAGTGGGGCACGAAGAAGGCCGAGATCGCGACCGTGATCGTGTAGTTGAGCATCTGCCCCCAGGCGGCGATGAAGCTGACGAACTCGTTGAAGGCGTGGCGGGCGAAGCTCGAGGAGCCGCCCGCCTCCGGGTACATCACGGTCGCCTCGGCGTAGGTGGCGGCGGTGGCGGCGAAGATCAAGCCGGAGATGACGAAGGCGACCGGGGTCAGGCCGAGGGCGAAGGCGGCGGTGACGCCGAGCGCGTAGTAGATCGAGGAGCCGACGTTGCCGTAGGCGGCCGAGAACAGCGCCCCGACACCGTGGACGCGACTTAGCGATTCATCTCTGGGGATGCGCTGAGCCATCTAGGAACTGCCGATAACGGTCACTCAGTCCGAATATACGGAGGCGGACGGCGCCCGCTGCACGTGAGCGCGGGTCAGATCCGCCGGCGAGGTGCAACCGCAGAGGCCCAGGGTCAGCTCCAGCTCGTCGCGCAGCAGGGCGAGGACGCTGCGCGCGCCCGCCTCGCCCGCCGCCGCCAGCCCCCATAGCGGCGGCCGCCCGACGAGGACGGCATCGGCGCCGAGGGCCAGGGCGATCGCGATATCGGTGCCACGGCGGATGCCGCCGTCGACCAGCACCGAGGCGCGGCCGTCGACCGCCTCGACCACCTCGGGCAGGGCGTCGGCGCTGGCCAGCACGCAGTCGAGCTGGCGGCCGCCGTGGTTGGAGACGACGATCCCGGCCGCCCCGTGCTCGACCGCGAGCCGGGCGTCCTCAGCCGTCAGGACACCCTTGACCAGGACAGGGACGCTGCAGCTCGAAGCCAGCTCTTCGATGTCGGGCCAGCCGAGCGCCAGATCCATCAAGGAGAAGGTCTGCTCGATCGTCACCGACTCGTCGCCGCCCAGGGCCGCCTGCACGGCAGGCACGCCAAGGCCCTCGGGGATCTTGAAGCCGGCGCGGCGATCGCGCTCGCGACGGCCGCCGGGAGGCGCGTCGACGGTGACGACGATCGCCTCGAACCCTGAGTCAATCGCCTCCTCCATCAGCGCCTGGGTCACCGCCGCGTCCTTGAAGCAATAGAGCTGGAACCAGCGCCGTCCCGGCGGCACCTGGGCGGCAATCTCGCTCGGGCGGAAGGTGGCCAGCGTCGAGAGGCACATCACCGTGCCGGCGTCGGCCGCGGCCCGAGCCATCGCGACCTCGCCCTCGTCGTCGACCAGGCGCTGATAGGCGACCGGCGCGACCAGGACCGGCATCTCGACCTCGGCCCCCAGCACCTGGGCAGCGGTGCTGACCTCGCTGACGTCGACCAGCATCCGCGGCCGCAGGCGCCAGTTGCGCCAGGCGCCGACGTTGTCCCTCAGCGTAACCTCATCGGCGGCGCCGCCGGAGAAATAGCCGAGCGAGCCGGCGTCGAGCTTTTCCGAGGCTGCCCGCTCGAAATCAGCGACGTTGATCAGATCATCGATCACAGCGCGCGACCCTACCGCCGACTAGCCTCAGGCTGTGGGCCGACCCACTCGACAACAGGTGCGCCGACGGCGGCGGGTTGCGCTTGCGATGCTTGCGGCCTTGGCCACGGCAGCCGTCTATCTGATCCTGGCAGCGACCGTGTTCGCTCCGGTCAACACGCACGGGACGCAGGTTGACCACCTGACGATTCAGAGCAAGGCGGTCGGCGACGACCTCGGCGTCAGCGTCGTCGTGCCGGGCGGGCCGAGGCCGGCGCGGAAGCGGCCGCTGCTGGTCTTCCTCCACGGCCGCGGCGGCTCCGACCAGACCTTCACCGAAGACGAGTCCATGTTCAAGGCGCTGAGCCGGCTCGGCGCGAGGGCGCCGATCGTCGCCTTCCCCGACGGCGGCGACCATGGCTACTGGCACAACCGCGCCGAAGGGCGCTGGGGCGCGTACGTGATGCAGGAAGTGATCCCGCAGGTGATCCGCCGCTTCGGCGCCGATCCCAGCCGGGTCGCGATCGGCGGCATCTCGATGGGCGGCTTCGGCGCCTACGACCTGGCGCTGCTGCACCCGGGGCGCTTCTGCGCCGTCGGCGGCCACTCCCCCGCCCTCTGGTTCGAAGGCGGCGAAACCGCCCCGGGCGCCTTCGACAGCGCCGAAGACTTCAACCGCAACAACGTCGTCGGCACGGTCGAGGGCGACCCGGAAGCGTTCGGCAACATCCCGATCTGGAACGACTACGGCAGCGAAGACCCGTTCAAGGTCTACGACGAAGGCTTCGTCGACGCGCTGGACCGCGGCAACGCCGACCTCAGCACCCACTCCTGGCCGGGCGGGCACAACAGCGGCTACTGGGACAGCCACTGGCACGCCTATCTGCGCTTCTACGCAGACGCGCTAGCGCACTGCTGAGCGCGAGCGAAGCTTCAGCGACCGGGCGAGCCGGCGGGTGGCGTCCCCGGAGGCGGCGACGGGCCCCAGCTTTCGCGGCCGTCGGTGCTGTCGATCGGGATCATCGGGCCGGCCATCGCCGGCGTGTCGAGCGTGGTGTCGGCAACGGCCTTGACCCGCGCCAGCACCTCGCGGACGGTGCTCTTCTCTCCCTGCCAGCCCCACTGGTGGAGGTCGGCGGTGAGCCCGGTCGCGTCGATCCCCGCCGCGTCGGCGAGATAAAGCGCCCGCGGCATGTGGAAGCCCTGGGTGACGACGACGGCCTTGCGCACGCCGAAGATGCTGCGCGCCCGCACCATCGTCGCCCAGGTGTCGAAGCCGGCGTGGTCCTCGAAGATGTCACGCGGCGCCACCCCATCGCGCACCAGCTGCTTGCGCATCGTGTCGGGCTCGTCATAGGCCCAGGTGTGGTGATCGCCAGAGACCAGGATCCGCTGCACCTTGCCCGCGTGCCAGAGCCGCGAAGCCTGCCGCACCCGGTCGCCAAGCATCGGGCTCATCTTCCCGTTCGGCTGGACCAAAGCCCCAGGCACGATCGCCACCGGCGCCGGCGGCACATCAGCAACATTCCCAGTCGACTCCCCAGCCGTACTGAGGAAGACATAGGCGTTGGCCCCGACAATCAAGAGCGTCAGCAACCCGCCCCCAGCCAGCGCAGCCTTAGAGAGCCGCGGCCAGCGCCGCAGAGGAAAAGTCAACTTCCGCCAAATGAACCGAAGCCCCCGCACCGGGCGAACGCTAACAGCCTTCGGGCCCTAAGCAGCTACGCGACGAGAGGCGACAAGACCCATCCCGCCACCAAGCTCGCGGAGCCAGAAGCGCTGGAACCGAGGGAGGGCGCTGGGTGGCCCTCCCCACGTTTTGCACTTTTTCGGCGATCCAAAGGCGGCCAGCAGACCACTCTCCACCGAAAGAAGTGAGTGGGGAGGGCCACCCAGCGCCCTCCCCACCACCCCGCTACTGACCCCCGAAGTGAACGATCGGGATGATCAGAATCGCCACAATGTTCGCGACCTTGATCATCGGGTTGATCGCCGGCCCGGCCGTGTCCTTGTAGGGGTCGCCGACGGTGTCGCCGGTGACCGAGGCAGCGTGGGCCTCAGAGCCCTTGCCGCCGTGAGCGCCGTCCTCAATCAACTTCTTCGCGTTGTCCCAGGCGCCGCCGCCGGCGGTCATCGAGATCGCGGCAAAGAGGCCGACGACGATGACGCCGATCAAGAGGCCGCCGAGCGCGTCGACGCTGAGCAGGCCGACGACGACAGGGACGACGATCGGGATCAGGGCGGGCGCGATCATCTCTTTCTGCGCCGCCAGGGTGACGATGCTTACCGTTTCCCCGTACTCGGGTTTTTCGGTCCCGTCCATGATTCCCGGGTGTTCGCGGAACTGTTTGCGGACCTGCTCGACCACCTGGCCGCCAGCGCGGCCGACAGCCTCGATCGAGAGGGCCATGAACAAGTAGACCATCATGCCGCCGATGATCAGCCCGATCAGCACGTCAGGGCTGGTCAGGTTGAAGAGCCCGTTGAGGTCATACCCCGACGGAGCGGCAGCACCCAATTCGCTCTTGAAGGCCGCGAACAGGACCAGCGCCGCAAGCGCCGCCGAGCCGATCGCGTAACCCTTGGTGACCGCCTTGGTCGTGTTGCCGACCGCGTCGAGCGGGTCGGTGACGTTGCGGACCTCCTCCGGCAGTTTCGCCATCTCGGCGATGCCGCCGGCGTTGTCGGTGATCGGCCCGAAGGCGTCCAGGGCGACGATCAAGCCGCAGAGCGAGAGCTGGGCCATGACGGCGACGCCGATGCCGTAGATGCCGGCCAGCTCGTTGGCGCCGAGGATCGCCAGCGCCAGCACCAATGCCGGTGCTGCCGTGGCCTGGTAGCCCTGGGCGAGCCCCTGGATGATGTTGGTCGCGTGGCCGGTCTCCGATGCCTTGGCAATCGTGCGGACCGGGCGGAAGCGAGTCGACGTGTAGTAGTCGGTGATCACAAACAACAGGCCCGTGACCGCAATTCCGATCACGGCGCAGAGCCAAAGATCGGTGACGCTGATCGCACTGGCGCCAGCGTTCAGGCCAAAGTTGACCGCATCGGACATCAACCAGCTGGTGACCGGATAGAAGGCGGCAATCGAAAGCAGCCCGGAGACGATCAGCCCCTGGTACAGCGCGCCCTCGACGCGGTCGGTCTTGGTCCGGACCGACAAGGCCCCGATGATCGAGGCGATGATCGCGACGGCGCCGATCACGAGCGGGAAGACCGCGACCTCGCGGGAGTAGTCCCCGCCCGCGCCGGTGAAGGTGAGGACTCCGAGCAGCATCACGGCGACCGAGGTCACCGCGTAGGTCTCGAAGAGGTCAGCCGCCATGCCGGCGCAATCACCGACGTTGTCACCAACGTTGTCGGCGATCACAGCCGGGTTGCGCGGGTCGTCCTCAGGGATTCCCGCCTCGACCTTGCCCACCAGGTCGGCGCCGACATCGGCCGCCTTGGTGAAGATGCCGCCGCCCAGACGGGCGAAGACGGAGATCAGCGAGCCACCGAAGCCGAGGCCGATCAGAGCGTCGACGGCCTCCTTGTCGGAGCTGCCGGTGAGGACGAGGATGCCGTAGTAGCCGGCGACGCCGAGCAGCGCCAGGCCGACGACGAGCATCCCCGTGACCGAGCCGCCTTTGAAGGCGACGTCGAGCGCCGGTGGCACGCCGCCGCGCGCGGCCTCAGCCACGCGGGCATTGGCGCGGACCGAGAGGTTCATGCCGATGAACCCGGTCGCGCCCGAGAGCGTGCCGCCGATCACAAATCCGATCGCGGTCTTGTAGTCCTGGAGGATCCAGAGCACGATCGCCAGCGGCACTGCGACCGCGAAGATGATCATGTACTGGCGGCGCAGATAGGCGCTGGCGCCCTCCTGGACGGCCCCTGAAATCTCCTGCATGAGCTCGTTGCCTGGCGACTTCGACAACAGGCGCTGAGTGATCAGCAATCCATAGATAACTGCCGCTCCGGCGCAGACAAGCGCGACAACGACTCCGTATTCGGTCAAGAAACTGGTCAAGTTGATTCCTCCGGCTGGTTTGAGCGGCGCGGGAGTCTATAGACGGACCCGGCGGTTTGCGGCTTGAAGCCTGACGCTATGCCGATTCGGCGGTCTGCGGGGCCGCTGAATAGGTGCGTTTCGTCTCGGCTACGGCGTCGCGATAGATGTCCTCGATCGAGATCCCGGCGTCGCGAGCCTCGATCGCGCGCTGGGCGCCGTTGCGCTCGGGAAGCTCGACCTCGATCCCAAGCTGGGCGCACGCTGGCTCGCACCAGGCAAGCACTCGCTCCAGCGCCGCTCGGGTCTCAACCTCGACGCAGCCGCCGCGGAAATCGATCGTCTTGCCGCTCATCCCGTGGCGGATCGCCCGCCAGAGGTTCTCCTCGATCTCACGGTCTTCGAGCGGCCGTTCGCCCCCCTCGTAGCCGCGCTCGTCGTAGTCGATCGCGGTCTGGGCGATGCAGGCGGCAATCAGCCCGGCGAGGGCGAAGGACTCATCTCCCCTGGTCTGCGCGTCGCAGATCCGCACCTCGACCGTGCCGAAGTGGTGATGAGGCCGGACGCTCCACCAGAGCTGGGTCGACTCGACGATCGTCCCCGTCTTCTCCAGCATCCCGACGAAATCGGCGTAGCGGTGCCAGTCGCCAAACGGGCTGGGGATCCCACAGCGGGGGAAGGTGCGGGTGAAGGTCTCGGTGCGGACTGTGTGCAAGCCGGCGTCGCGGCCATCGAGGAAGGGCGAGTTGGCGGAGACGGCGAGCAGCAACGGCAGCAGCTCGCGCATCCAGTCGCAGACCGCGATCGCCCGATCGGCGCCGCGGATCCCCATATGGACGTGGGTGCTCCAGGTGTTGTTGCGCTGGGCGACCCAGCCGAGTTCGTGCTGCAGGCGGTTGTAGTGCGGAGTGTCGATGATCCGCTGGTCGAGGTAGCTGGCCCAGGGATGCGTCCCCATCGCTCCCAGGCCGAGACCCATCCCGGCGGCGACCCCGAAGAGGCGGGCGCGGCGCTCGGACTGCTTGGCGACCGCCTCGGCGAACGTCTGCGAGCGCCCGGAGCGAATCTCGATCTCAGAGGCGATCAGCTCGCCAGCGGCCGACTCGGCCAGGGCCTCGTCCTTCTGACATGCCTCGTAGAGGTCCTCGTAACGGTGCTCCAGCTCCAGCGTCCGCGGGTCGAGGATCGCGAACTCCTCCTCCAGGCCGATCGTGAAATCGGTGGAGGACTCGAATCGCTCCCGAACGAGATCGAGGTCCAGAGACAAAGAATTACGCCAGGTAGAAGTAGAGCGCGTAGAGCAGGTCGACGGCCGGGCTCGAGGTGTGAACGGTCACCTCGGGCGGCACCTGCAAGAGCTGCTCGGAGTAGTTGAAGATGATCTTGACCCCAGCCTCGACCAGCCGGTCAGCGACGGCCTGAGCCGCGTCAGCGGGCACAGCGAGGACCCCGACGACGATCTCCTCATCGGCGACGACGGCTTCAAGGTCGCCGAAATCGCGCACCTGCAGGTCGCCGACCTCGGTCCCGACGACACCCGGGTTGACGTCGAACATGGCGACGATTTGAAAGCCGTGGTCGGCGAAGATGTCGGAGCTGGCGATCGCCTGGCCGAGGTTGCCGGCGCCGAAGAGGGCGATGTTGTGCTGGCCCGAGGTGCGGAGGATCTTGCGGACCTCGGCGACCAGCGACTCGACGTTGTAGCCGACCCCGCGCTTGCCGAACTTGCCAAAGCCGGAGAGGTCGCGGCGGATCTGGGTCGGGTTGATGTGCGTGTACTCGGAGAGCTCCTGCGAGGAGATCGTCTCGCGGCCCATCTTGCGGGCCTGGGTCAGCACCTGCAGGTAACGCGAGAGGCGCGCGGCAACGCCCAGCGAGAGGCGCTCGCCCTCGACCGGAAACGCCTCGGATGTGTCTGGCTCGTCCACCATCTCGATCATGCCCTCACAGTATCGAGCCTCGCCCGCAGGGCCGCCTGGTCGAGGATCAGCTCGGAGACGATCTCGCCGTCCACCTCGACCACCGGGATTCGCTCAAGATGGGAGCGCAGCAGCTGGTCGTCGCTCTCGATGTCGATCTCGCGCAGCTCGAAGCGATAACCCTCCCCGTGCAGGGCGACGATCGCCTCGATCGCCTCCTCGCAGAGGTGGCATCCGGGCCGCGAGTAGACGAGGACGTCGGTCATGCGAGCGCCATCTTCTCGCCGGTGGCGAAGGCGTCGTAGCCGAGGTAATCGGGATACGAGAGCCGCGGAGCGAAGCAGGCAGCAGAGCCGATCATCGCGGCGTTGTCGGTGCAGAGCTCGCGCGGGGCAAGCTTCAGGCCCACGCCGCGCTGTTCGCACAACTCCGCCACCGCCTCACGCAGCGGCCCGTTGGCGGCGACGCCGCCGCCGAGCGCCACGGCCTCCCACTCCCCGCTCTTGAGGGCGCGGCCGAGCTTGGCGACGAGCTGGCCGACCACGGCCGCCTGAAACGAGGCAGCGAGGTCGGCGCGCCGCTCACGGACGCCGTCATCACCGAGATCGCGACAGATGTAGACAAGCGCCGTCTTGAGGCCGCTGAAGCTGAAGTCGAGGCCAGGATCGCGCGACATCGCGACCGGCAAGTCAAATGCTTCGGAGTCTCCCCCAACCGCCGCCTTTTCCAGCAGCGGCCCGCCCGGATAGCCAAGTCCGAGCATGCGGGCGGCCTTGTCGAAGGCCTCGCCGGCGGCATCGTCGAGCGTCTGGCCGAGGATCTCGTGGCCGTGGTGATCGCGAGCCGCGGCCAGCATCGTGTGGCCGCCGCTGGCGACCAGACAGAGGAAGGGCGGCGCCATCGGCTCGGGCTCGAGGAAGTTGGCGGCGACGTGGCCCTGCATATGGTCGACCGGGATCAGCGGCAGCCGCCGCGGCGCGGCGATCGCCTTGGCGGTGCTGATCCCAACCAGGAGCGCCCCGATCAGGCCTGGCCCGGCGGTGACGGCGACAGCGCCGATCTCCTCAAGAGAAACACCCGCTTCAGCCAGCGCTGCTTCAACCACGGGCACGGCCAGCTCAAGGTGATGGCGGGAGGCGACCTCCGGCACGACGCCGCCAAAACGCTCGTGGGCCGCCGCCTGCGAGGAGATCACGTTGGAAAGGATCCGTGGCCCATCGAGGACCGCCGCGCAGGTGTCGTCGCAGGAGGTCTCGATCGCCAGGATCAGGCTCTGCTCAGCCATCTAGTCGAGCCACATGATCAGCGCGTCCTCGCCGTTGTCGTGGTAATAGCGCGGGCGGACGCCGGCCGAGCGGAAGCCGAACCCTTCGTACATCGCGATCGCCTGGCGGTTGGAGACCCGCACCTCGAGCGTGAAGGGCAGCTGCCCGCGGCCGTCCTCGAAGAGGCGCTCGATCAGGCGGCTGGCGACGCCGAGGCGGCGCTGCTCGGGAGCGACGGCGACGTTCATCAGGTGCCAGACCTGGTCATAGCGGGAGCAGATCAGGTAGCCCAGCAGCTCATCGCCCGCGGTTGCGGCCAGGCAGATGCCCGACGGCTTCGAGAGCTCGAGCACGAACATCGCCAGCGACCAAGGGATCGGGAAGGAGCGGCGCTCGATCGCGATCACCGCCGGCAGGTCGCTGTAGGCGAGCCGCCTCACCCGCACTTCGCGGGCCACCTCACTCGGCTCTGTCGACACTGTCTCGCTCACGCCACCTCTCCGCATCGGGAGGCCTCAGGTAGATCGGGGCGAGCGTGCCGGTCGACCCGGAATCGCCTGCCGCCGCGATTGCGCAGATATGCCTCGCGGCGACCCGGTGCACGGGATCGGCGTCATCCGCTATCTCGACGCCACGCCCAGCCAGCTCGTGCCTGAATCGTACCGCCCCCGATCCAGCGGCCGGCGGCGAGTGCGGCAACTCGTCGATGCGCTCCATCAGCTCGGCCGGAGTGGCGACCGCGGGCTCCCAAAGCCGCTTGCCATCGGCCTCGTAGAGGGCGAAGAACACCTCCGAGCGGCGGGCGTCGAGGATCGCCAAGAAGCTGTCGCTGCCGAAGTACGGCTCGCGCATGGCCGCGGCGATCGCGTCGAGCGTGCAGACCCCGGCGACCGGCAGCCCGCGGCTGGCCGAGAGGCCCTGCGCCGTGGCAATCCCGATCCGCACGCCGGTGAAGGAGCCGGGCCCGAGCCCGACGGCGATCAGCTCGATCGAGTCCCAGCCGCCGGCGGCGGCGACCGCCCGCTCCACCCCCTCCAGCAGCACAGTCGCGTGGCAGGGCTTTCCCTCGGGGGAAAGCCCCAGCAGCGACTCATAGAGCAGCTCGCCGTCACGCGCGGCGCAGACCGCCGTGTCGGCGGTCGCGGTATCGAAGCCGACGACGACCAGCGGGCGCTTAGTGGTTGGCGGCGACGTTGAAGACGAAGTGGCCGACGCGCTTCTTGCCGACGAACCAGCTGGCTTCATGCCGTCCAGGGATCGTGGTCGTGATCGGGTTCACATACAGTTTTCCGGCGAGCGCTTTCTGGCGGGCCTTGCAGGCGCTCTTGCCACTCGGGAATTTGACGCAGACCGAGTAGAAGACGGTTTTGCTCGGGCTTTTGAAGAAGGCGCCCTTCTTGCTCCCGGCGGGACATGAGTGCGACGGTTTCGACTTTTCCGAGATGCCACAGGCGACGTAGTGCCGGTAGCCGGCGGATTTCTTCGCCGAGGCAGGCGCCGCGACAACCACAAGCAGGGCCACCCCCAAAAGCACTGCCGTGAGCGTCTTCAATCCCTTCATGCGGAGCGTCCTTCCTTCTCGGTCGAGTGAAACACCGATGCTACATCGCCGGTTCGACCAGAGAACACAGCAGAGCCAGCCGCGATGCGGCCTGCGGCCGGGATAGGGTGGGCGGACACCCCTCGAAAGGAGCATCTCCAGTGAGCAAACTCACCCAGCGCGCGGCGCCAGCCGTCGCAATCCTGGCCATCGCCGCCGGTGGCGCAGTCTGGGCCGGCTGTGGCAGCAGCGACAGCACCGTCGAAAGCGCCAAGACCGAAGCCAACGAAGTCATCGACCAGGCCCAGAAGCAGGGCAACGAAGCGATCGACAAGGCTCAGAAGCAGCTGAACGAATCCGACGTGCCGAAGCAGGCCCAGGAACAGGTCAACAAGGCCAACCAGAAGCTTGAAGAAGCCCAGGGCAAGGTCAACAAGGCCACCGAAGAAGCGAAGGAACAGCTCAACGAAGCTGGCTACTAGCCGACCTCGATAACCCGGCTGTCACCGCCCGCGTGGCGGAGCCGCACCTCCAGCGCCGGTCGCTGCAGGCGCGGCTCCGCCACTGCAGGCCACTCGATGAAGGCGACGCCATCGGCGGTCAGGTAGTCGTCTAGGAGGGCTGGATCCTCGTCCTCGAGGCTCTGCAGGCGGTAGAGATCGAGGTGGGAGACCGGCAGCCGGCCACCCTTGTAGCGCTGGCCGATCGTGAAGGTCGGTGAGGTGACCGGCCCCTCCACCCCCAGCGCCCGGCAGGCACCGCGGATCAGGGTCGTCTTGCCCGCTCCGACCTCACCGCTGATGACGACAACATCGCCGGGCCGCAGCCGTTCCGCGATCCGCGCCCCCGCCGCCTCGGTCTCGACTGCCGAGCTGCTCTCGACCTTTTCCACCAGACCGCTCAACCGAAGAAGTCGAGCTGGTCGGCCTCAGGCGAAACCGGCGGCGAAGCCTGCTCGGGCTCGGCGATCTCCTCGAGATCATCGTCTGCGACGGACGGCCCTGGCAACGGCGTCGCCAGCAGCTGCGGCAGCCGCTCGAAGTCGCCGCGCAGCGTCTCTTTGACCGCGGGCGTGCGCAGCGCCGCCGCCGGGTGGAAGAGCGGCAGCAGGAACACGGTGCGCCCGCCCAACTCGTGCACCTGCGGCTCGCCCCGCACCTTGGTGATGCCGGCCGGGCTGCCGCTGAGCAGCTTGGTGGCGAAGTTGCCCAGCGTGCAGACGACCCTGGGCTCGATCAGCCGCACCTGCTCGAACAGGTAAGGCCGGCAGGCCTCGATCTCCAGCGGCTGCGGGTCGCGGTTGCCTGGCGGCCGCGACTTGAGCACGTTGGCGATGAAGACGTCCTCGCGCGACATCCCGATCCCTTCCAGCATCTGGTTGAGGAGCTGGCCGGCGCGGCCGACGAACGGCAAGCCCTGCCGGTCCTCTTCGGCCCCCGGCGCCTCGCCGACGAACATCAGGTCGGCATCAGCGTCGCCGGCGCCGAAGACGGTCTTGCCGCGGGTCTCCGAGAGCGGGCATTTCGTGCAGGTCGAGACTTCTTTATAGAGCTCGACCAGCTGCTCCCGCCGCTGCTCCGCCGTCTCGCTCATTTCGACCCCTTCGAGCTGGGCGACGGTGAGTATTCGCCCTTGGCGCGCTTGCGCTTGGTCTCCGCGATCCGCTCGCCGCGGGCCGCTTCCGTCTCACGGCGGCGCGATTCCGAAGACCTGACCTTGGCCCCCCGCGGCTGCCGCCCGGGCGGCGAGACCTGCGAGATCAACTTCCGAGTCCGCTCCGAGCCACAGCTCGGACAGGCGACCGCGGCATTGGCAGAGGCGACCAGCTCCTCAAAGCGGCTCCCGCACTGCTCGCACTCAAACTCATAGATTGGCACCGCGCCATGGTAATTACGTGGGACGCCCTACGGCAGAGGCTCCCAGTCCCAGGCCTTCTGGGATGCCAGGCTCTCCTGGTCCAGATAGCGCCTGAACTCTTCTAGCTCGGCCGGTTCGATGCCGTAGACGTGGTCCGGTTCGGGGAAGTGGCGCGAGCGGACCTCGGCTGCGTAGGCGCCGACCGCCTTGACCATGTCGTCGTGGACATTGGCGTAGCGCTTGACGAATTTGGCCATGTGGCCGGTGTTGATGCCGAGCAGGTCATGGAAGACGAGGACCTGGCCCGAGGTCGCGGGGCCGGCGCCAATCCCGATCGTCGGCACCTCGAGCTTCTCGACAACCCCCTCGGTGACGGCGGCCGGGACGGCCTCGAAGACGATCGCGAAGCAGCCGGCGGCCTGCAGAGCGAGAGCGTCCTCGGCAACCTGGGCGGCGCGGCCGGCGGTTTTGCCCTGGGCCTTGTAGCCGCCGAGCGTGGTCGCCGTCTGCGGGGTGAGGCCGACGTGGCCCATGACCGGGATGCCGGCGCGGATCACCGCTCGGGCGCGATCGACCGAGGAGCCGCCTCGCTCCATCTTCACCGCGTCGCAGCCGGCCTCCTTGATGAAGCGCTGGGCGTTGGCGACGGCGAGCTCATTCGAGCCCTCGTAGGAGCCGAACGGCATGTCTCCGACCAGGATCGGCGTGCGCAGGCCACGGCGCACGGCCTTGGCCAGCATCAGCATCTCCTCCATCCCGACCGGGACGGTGCTGTCGTAGCCGAGCACGGCGTTGGCGGCGGAGTCGCCGACGAGGACGATGTCGACCCCGGCCTCCTCGGCCACCTGCGCCGAGGGGAAGTCGTAGGCGGTGATCATCACGATCGGCTCGCCCGCCTCCCTCATCTCCTCCAGGCGGGGCAGCGAGATCGGCCGGCGCGACGGAGCGGCTGCCTCCTGCGGTCGCACGCCCGAGCTCATGAGAGCAGCACCTCGGGGTGGCTGTCGACGGCGACGGAGCGGTTCTGCTCGTCGACGTGGACGACGATCGGCGAGTAGGTCTCGAGGTCGCTCTCGTCATAGGCGCCGAAGGAGGCGACGATGATCTTGTGGCCGGGCCGGGTCAGATGGGCGGCGGCGCCGTTGACCTGCATCGTCCCGGAGCCGGGCTCACCGTCGATCACGTAGGTGACGAAGCGGGCGCCGTTATCGATATCCCAGACGTGGACCTGCTCGTTGGTGATCAGATCTGAGCTTGCCATCAGCTCGGTGTCGATCGTGATGCTGCCGATGTAGTCGACGTCGCAGTCGGTCACTGTCGCCCGGTGGATCTTGGACTTGAGCATCTGTCTCTGCATTGCCTCTCCTTGGCCGAGTTGGTTCTAAGGTCGGATCAAGACGTTGTCGATCAGCCGCGCCCGCCCCACCTGAGCGGCCACGGCAACTAGGACCGGGCGGCCGTTCAGCTCCGCCACGGGGGTAAGTTCGTCGGCGTCGCGCGCCTCCAGGTACTCGGGCTCGATGCCCGCCTCCGCCAGCTCGCGGCGAGCGGCTTCGAGGCCGGCGGCGAGCGACTCGGCCCGTGCCCGCTGCTCGGCGAGGCCCAGCGCCCGCGAGAGCGCCGCCGCCCGCAGGCGGTCGTCGGGGTCGAGGTAGGCGTTGCGCGAGCTCATCGCCAGGCCGTCGGGCTCACGCACGGTCGGCAGCACCTCGACCCGGACCGCGAAGTCGAGGTCGCGGGCCATCTGCTTGATCACGGCCGCCTGCTGGGCATCCTTCTGGCCGAAGTAGGCGACGTCGGGGCCAACGCTGTTGAAGAGCTTGGCGACCACCGTGGCAACTCCACGGAAGTGCGCGGGCCCGCGGCGGCCGGGGTCACCGTCGAGAACCTCGGTCAGCCGGCCGTCGACTTCCACCGAGGTCGCAAAACCGTCCGGGTAGACCTCGTCGACCGGCGGCGCGTAGACATAGTCGACGCCGGCCTCGGCGGCGAGGCGAAGGTCGCGCTGCTCGTCACGCGGGTAGCGATCGAGATCCTCGCCGGGGCCGAACTGGGTCGGGTTGACGAAGAGGCTCATCACGACGATGTCGCATTCGGCCCGCGCCGCATCGAGGAGAGAGAGATGGCCCTCGTGCAGGAACCCCATCGTCGGCACAAGGCCGATCGAGCGGCCGGCGCGGCGCGCTGCGGCGAGCGCATCGCGCAGCTCAGCCTTGGCGCGGACGAGCCTGACGCCACTGTCTCTTGCAAGTGGGGGATTGCTCAGTTGAGAGGTCATAGGTCCATGCCCTGGGGGTCACGGCCGAAATCCGATTATAGGGGTTCATTCCCTGAATTCGATCGGTTTGATCACTTTGGCCGGGGCGCCGGCGGCGATCATGCCTGGCGGGATATCCCGCGTCACGACTGAGTTTGCGCCGATCACGCAGCGCTCGCCGACCTCAACTCCGCTGGTAACCACGCAATTTGCGCCAAACCAGCAGTTCGACCCGATCTTGACCCGGCCGCGGGAGACAAAGCCCTGCCAGGTGATCGGCATGTTCGGATCGTCGAAGCGGTGGTTGGCATCGCCGACGAAGCAGCCGTTGGCGAACATCGTGTGGTCGCCGATCTCGACCCGCTCGTGCGAGGCGAGCATCGTGTTGCGGTTGAGGAAGCAGCCCTCGCCGATCGAGATCCGGGCCTGCGGCGCCATCGTGATCCAGCAGCCTGGCTCAAGCAGGGTGCCCTCGCCGATAGTCAGCCGGCCCTCGTCCAGCGCCTCCAGCAGCTCCCCCTCGACCGGGTAGCGGACGAAGAAGCCGCCGCGGGCGGCGTGGCGGTTGAGACGAGCCCGGCGCAGGCGGCGGTGGTTGCGCTCGTACCAGCGGCGCTTGACCCACCACAGCCTCCAACCGTTCAGCTCCGCCATGCCCCTAGCTTTCCAGAGGCGGCGGCAGTAGGGTCGCTGGCAATCCAGCCGAGGAGGAAGCGCGCGATGGGGATGTTCGAAATGACCGACGCCCAGGCGGTCGAGTGGCGCCAGAAGATGCGCGACCTAGTCGCTCCCCATGTCAACGGCGAAGAGGTGGTCGCGGCGGCGGCCTTCCGGCGCGGTGGCGCGGCAGCGAGCATGGTCGCCTCCAAGGCCCAGCTCGGCGGCATCGTCTATGCCGGGATCAAGCTGCTGAACAAGAAGAAAGCCGGCGGCCTGCCGGAGCGGGTGATGCTGGCCGTCACGCCCGACAAGATCTACGCCTTCAACTTCGGCTTCAAGGGGCGCGACTACAAGCTCAAGGACGAGGTGGCGGTCTGGGCTCGGCCCGGCTTGAAGATCTCGACCGAGCTCAAGTCGGGGATGACCGCGCTGACGATCGAGTCGCCGGCCGAGGGTGAGAAAGCGACGCTGGTCGGAGTCGGCGTCAAGGACGACCCGATCAGCCAGGAACTGATTGGCGTGCTGCAGGGCGCGGCGCCGGCCGCAAGCTGACGATGGCGATCCACAAGCAGCGTGGCGGCAGTTACTGGTACTACTGGCTGATCATCGTCGGAGGAACCATTTTCGTGATCGCCTACTTCGCCACAGACGGATTCGGGCTGACGCCATGAACGGCGTCGGCGTGAGCCTGCGCGGGGGCATCGACCTCGGCGGGACCAAGATCCAGACCGTCGTCGTCGATGCCGGCGGCAAGGTGCTGGGCCAGTCGCGGCGGCCGACGCCAACCAGCGGCGGCCCCCAGGACGTCGCCAACGCGATGGCCGAATCGCTGCAGGAGTCGGCCGAGAAGGCCGCCGTCGCCACTTCGACCCTGGAGGGGATCGGGGTCGGCTCGCCGGGCGACGCCGACGAGAAAACCGGCGTCGTCTCCGGCGCGCGCAACCTGCCCGGCTGGGAGGGCAACTTCCCGCTCGCGGAAAAACTGAAAGACGCCCTTGGGGCTGAGGTCCGAGTTGGCAACGACGTCCAGGTAGCGACCGAGGCCGAGTTCCACCTTGGCGCCGGGCGCGAGTTCCAGAGCCTGATCGGCGTCTTCTGGGGCACCGGCGTCGGCGGCGGTCTGGTCCTTGACGGCAAGCCTTGGCTCGGCCGCGGCGCCGCCGGGGAGGTCGGCCACATGGTCGTCAAGCGCGGTGGCGCCAAGTGCCCTTGCGGCCGCAAGGGCTGCATGGAGGCCTACGCGGGCCGGGCGGCGATGGAGCTCGAGGCCCGGCGCCAGCACGAGGAGGGCGTCAAGACCGACCTTTTCAAGCTGATGGAGAAGCACGAGAAAGACCGCCTCACCAGCGGCATCTGGGAGCGCGCCCTCGACCATGGAGACCACTTAGCGGAGAAGCTGATCGATCGCGCGATCGAGGCGCTCGGCACCGGCATCGCCTCAGCGGTCAACCTGCTCGACCCCGAAGCCGTGATCATCGGCGGCGGCCTCGGCGTCCGCTTCGGCGACCGCTACATGGACGCGCTGACGAAAGAGCTGAGCAAGCACCTCTTCCTCGACGAAAAGCCTCCCGCCGTGCGCGTCGCCTCGCTCGGCGACCTCGGCGGCGCAATCGGTGCCTCCTTGCTCTTCGCTCGCTGAGCCTGAGCTAGATCCGGCCCGCAGCCTGGCGCTGCTGCCTGGCGATCGCGTCGACGATCACCGCCAGCAACAGGACGCCGCCGGTGACCATGAACTTGACCGCCGAGGAGAGGGCCAGCAGGTCCATCCCATTGGAGATCGAGCCGATCACGAGCGCGCCGAGCAGGGCGGTCCAGACCGAGCCGCGGCCGCCGAAGAGGCTGGTCCCAGCGATCACAGGCCCGGCGATCGCCAGCAGCAGCAGTTCGCTGCCGCCCGAGTTCTGGTTGACGGCCAGCAGCCGCGAGGCGGCCATGATGCCGCCGATCGCGGCCATCGTGCCGGCGATCGAGAAGACCGCCACCCGGACCCCGTTGACGCGGATGCCCGCTCGGCGAGCGGCCTCGGCGTTTCCGCCGACGGCGAAGACGTGGCGGCCGAAGGTGGTCCGCTTGACGACGAACTCCATCCCGATCACGAAGGCGAGCAGGATCAGCACCGCCAGCGGCACGCCGCGGTCGGAGTTGAGGACCGCGACGGCGATGATCGTCACCGCGGCGACGGCGACGAAGCGAATCACCTGGGCCGCCGGGCTCTGGCCAGCCAGCCCGGCGGCGACGCGGCGACGGTGCCCGAAGACCAGCACCCCTCCGTAGGCCGCGATCGCGATCGCGGCGAAGATCCAGCCGACCGCGCCCGAGTAGAAGGTGTTGGCGAGGCCGGTGATCTTGGGGTCGGTGAGGTTGATCGACCCGGTCGAGCCCAACACCTGCAGCAGCGCTCCCTGCCACGCAAGCAGCCCTGCCAAGGTGACGACGAAGGAGGGCACGACGAAGCGGCTGAAGAGCGAGCCCTGGAGAAAGCCGATCGCGGCGCCGACGAGGACGGCAGCGGCGATCGCCAGATAGGGGCTCCATTCGTGCTGGACGTTGAGCACCGCCATCACCGCCGCGGCGAGGCCGCTGACGGCGCCGACCGAGAGGTCAATCTCTCCCAGCAGCAGCACGTAGACGACCCCGATCGAGATCAGCCCGGTGGCCGTGATCTGCAGCATCAGGTTGGTCAGGTTCTGAGCCGAGAGGAAGCGGTCGTTCTCGAACTGGAAGATCGCCCAGATCAGGGCCAACCCGATCACGACCCGCAGCGAGGCGAGGTCGCCCTGGATCAGGCGGCGCACCGTCTCGGCGGAACGTGGCGTCGGCGCATCGGCCTCGCCTGGCGTCACCTCAGCGCTCTCAGCCATCGCCCTTCGCCTCCTTTCCACTCTCGCCATCGGCGCCGGTGATCGCCGCGACGACGTGCTCCTCAGTAGTCGATTCGGCGGCGAAATCCCCGGTGGCGCGGCCCAGCCGCAAGACCACGATCCGGTCGGCGACCTCGAAGACGTCAACCAGGTTGTGGCTGATCACGACGACCCCCAGCCCGCGCTCTTTGAGACGGCGGATCAGCTCCAGGACCTGGGCGGTCTGTGGCA
The DNA here is from genome assembly GCA_964401995.1 of uncultured Conexibacteraceae bacterium. Lineage (GTDB taxonomy): Bacteria > Actinomycetota > Thermoleophilia > Solirubrobacterales > 70-9 > DATCBF01. The sequence goes on from CAYOAP010000020.1 coordinate 18,831, forward strand.
CCCCAAGCGCCGCGGTCGGCTCGTCGAGGAGGACGACCTTGGGCTCGCCCAGCAGCGAGCGGGCGACGGCGACCTGCTGGCGCTGGCCCCCAGAGAGGGTGCCGACCTCGCTGCGCAGGCTCGGGATCGTCACCGCCAGGCTCGAGAGCAGCTCGCCGGCGCGGTGCTCCATGCGCGCCTCATCGAGCTGCCGCGAAATCCTGCCCGGGCCGGGAGAGATCTCCTCTTTGCCGAGGAAGACGTTGGCAACGACGTCGAGGTTGTCGCAGAGGGCGAGGTCCTGGTAGACGGTCGCAATCCCCAGCGCCGTCGCGTCCTGGGGTTTCGAGATCGACACCTCGTTGCCGCCGAAACGCACCGAGCCGGTGTCGGCGGAGTGGATGCCGGCGATCGTCTTCACCAGCGTCGACTTGCCGGCCCCGTTGTCGCCGACGAGGCCGACCACCTCGCCCTCGTGGACGGCGAAATCGACCCGGTCCAATGCCTGGACCGGGCCAAATCGCTTGCTGACCCCCTCCAACTCGAGGAGAGGAGCGGCGGCGGTCATCTCAGCCCGAGATTCCCGCTTCTTTGCACGCAGTCGCATAAGCGCTGGTGCAGAGTTCACCCGCGGTGACGAAACCGTCGGCGACCACCGTGCTCTTGACGTTGTCTTTGGTCACGGCGATCGGTTTCAGCAGGACCGAGGGGATATCGGCCTTGCCGTTGTTGACGTTTTCGGTGATTTTGTTCTGCGGCACTTCTTCACCTTCGGCCAGGGCAACGGCGATTTCGGCGCTGATCTTGGCCTCCGGGCCAATTTCCTTGTAGACCGTCATGTACTGCTGGCCGGCGAGGATTCGCTGCAGGCCGGCGACGGTGGCGTCCTGCCCGGTGACGGGCTTTTCGGTCGGGTTGATCCCAGCTCCCTTCATCGCCGCGATCGCGCCGCCGCCAGTGTCGTCGTTAGCGGCGTAGATGCCGGCGAACCCATTGTTGCCGAGGGCGGTGATCGCCTGCTGCGCCTCGCGCTGGGCGTTTTCGGCGGACCAGCCGGGGGTGTCGTACTCCTTGGCGATGTCGACTCCGGCCGCTTCAAACCCTTTGTGGGCGCCCGCTTTGAACAGGGCCGCGTTGGGGTCGGCGGGGTCGCCGTTGATCATGATGATCGGGCCGCTGGCGCTGCCGTCTTCTTTCAGTTTGCCGGCCAGGGTTTCGGCCTGGAGTTCACCGACTTTTTCGTTGTCGAAGGAGACGTAGGCGTCGAGTTCGGCGTTTTCGATCAGGCGGTCGTAACTCAGCACCGGCACGTTCTCGGCCTTTGCCTTTTCGGCGATCGCCGCTGCCGATTTGGAGTCCATCGGGTCGACGACAAGGACATCGGCGCCCTGGGTCAGCGCCGCTTCGGCCTGGCTCTGCTGTTTGGAAGCGTCACCGCCGGCGTTGCTGTAGATGACTTCGCATTCTTCGCAGACTTCTTCAACGGCCTTTTCGAAGTCAGGGCGGTCGTTGGATTCGTAGCGGGGCGTCTCGTTTTCGGGCAGCAATAAGGCGATCGTGGGACCACCGCTACCTCCACTAGAGCCACAACCCGAGGCAACAAGGGCAACCGCGATCAGGGCCGCGGCCACGATCGCAACTCGTTTCAACAACGCAGAACTGGACATTTCTCCTCCTGTTTGTCTGCGCCTCCGCTCGCCTAATACCCACTCGAGGAGCTTTTAATCAGCAGAACAAACTGGAGGGCGAATCCTCAGGCCGCGACGGCCTCGCGCGGCTTGCCGGCGCGCTTGGCCTTGGCGGGCTCGACCAGCTCGGCCAGGAAGCGGCCGGTGTAGGAGCCCTCGATCGCCGCCACCTCCTCGGGGGTGCCGGTGGCGACCACCTCTCCCCCCTCTTCGCCGCCCTCGGGCCCGAGGTCGATGAGGCGGTCGGCGGTCTTGATCACATCGAGGTTGTGCTCGATCACGACGACCGAGTTGCCGGCGTCGACAAGGCGGCCGAGCACGTCAAGCAGGCGCTGGACGTCGGCAAAGTGGAGGCCGGTGGTCGGCTCGTCGAGGATGTAGAGGGTGTCGCCGGTCGCGACCTTGGAGAGCTCGGTGGCGAGCTTGATCCGCTGCGCCTCGCCGCCGGAGAGCGTCGTCGCCGGCTGGCCGAGGCGAATGTAGTCGAGGCCGACGTCATGCAGGGTGCGCAGGCGGCGGGCGATCTTCGGCACGTTCTCGAAGAACTCAACCGCCTCCTCGACCGACATCTCCAGCACGTCGCCGATGTTCTTGCCCTTGAAGCGGACCTCCAGCGTCTCGCGGTTGTAGCGCTTGCCGCCGCACTGCTCGCAGGGGACGTAGACATCGGGCAAGAAGTGCATCTCGATCTTGATCTGGCCATCGCCTTTGCAGACCTCGCAGCGGCCACCCTTGACGTTGAAGCTGAAGCGCCCCGGCTTATAGCCGCGTGCCCGCGCCTCCTGGGTCTGGGTGAAGAGCTGGCGGATGTGGTCGAAGATGCCGGTGTAGGTGGCCGGGTTGGAGCGCGGCGTGCGGCCAATCGGCGACTGATTGATGTTGATGATCTTGTCGATCTGGCTGAGGCCGTCGATCCCGTCATGGGCGCCGGGGCGCAGTTTCGCCTGGTGCAGGCGGTTGGCAACGGCGTGGTGCAGGGTCTCGTTGACCAGGGTCGACTTGCCCGAGCCCGAGACGCCGGTCACACAGCAGAAGACGCCGAGCGGGATCGCGACGTCGACGTCCTTCAGGTTGTGTTCGCGGGCGCCGCGCACGAGCAGGGCGCCGGCGGGCTGGCGACGCTCCTCCGGGACCTCGATCCGGCGCTTGCCGGAGAGGTACTGGCCGGTCAGCGAGGCCGGGTCCTTGGCGACCTGGGCGGGGGTGCCCTCGGCGATCACATGGCCACCGTGTTCACCGGCGCCGGGCCCGAGGTCGACGAGGTGGTCGGCGGCCATCATCGTGCCCTCGTCGTGCTCGACGACGATCACCGTGTTGCCAAGGTCGCGGAGGCGGTCGAGGGTCCCGATCAGCTTCTCGTTGTCGCGCTGGTGGAGGCCGATCGAGGGCTCGTCGAGCACGTACATGACGCCGACCAGGCTGGAGCCGATCTGGGTCGCCAGCCGGATTCGCTGCGCCTCGCCGCCGGAGAGCGATCGGGCCGAGCGCGAGAGCGAGAGGTAGCCGATGCCGACGTTCTCGAGGAAGGCGAGGCGCTCGGAAATCTCGCGCACGATCAGGCGCGCGATCGCCCGCTCGGTCTTGGTCAGGTCCAGCGAGTCGATCCACTCGGCCGCGGCGCGGGCCGACATCGCGCTGTAGTCGGCGATGCTGATCCCGCCGATCTTGACCGCGAGGCTCTCCGGACGCAGGCGGGCGCCATCGCACTGCGGGCAAGGCTGCTCGGCCATGTAGCCCTCGATCCGCTCGCGGTTGGTCTCGGAGTCGGTCTCCTCGTAGCGGCGCTGGAGGTGCTTGAGGATTCCTTCGAAACGGACGTTGTAAGAGCGCTTACGGCCATAGCGATTGGTGTAGCTGACCCGGTGGCGTTCCTCGCCGGTGCCATGGAGGAAGACCTCGCGCTCGGCCTTCTTCAATTTCGCCCAGGGCTTGTCGACGTCGATATCGCGCTCCTCGCAGATCGCGGCGATCAGCCGCCGCCAGTAGGCGGTGACGCCACGATTCCAGGGCTGCAGCGCCCCCTCGGCCAGCGAGAGCGTCGGGTCGGGGACGACCAGCTCGGGATCGATCACCCGCTGGAAGCCGAGCCCGTGGCAGCGCTCGCAGGCTCCGTGGGGCGAGTTGAAGGAGAAGATCCGCGGCTCCAGCTCGGGGATCGAGGTGCCGCAGTTGAGACAGGCGAACTGCTCGCTGAAGAGCATCGGCTCCGGCGTCGACTTGCCCTCGTCGACGAACTCGACCTCGACCAGCCCCGCCGCCAGACCGGCCGCCGCCTCGACCGACTCCGACAGCCGCCGGCGCAGGTCCGGCTTCATCACCAGCCGGTCGACGACGATCGAGACGTCGTGTTTGTACTTCTTGTCGAGGACGATCTCCTCGTCGAGGCGGCGCAGCTCGCCGTCGATCTTGGCCCGCGAGTAGCCCTCAAGCCGCATCAGCTCCAGCAATTTCCCGTACTCGCCTTTGCGGCCCCGCACGACCGGCGCCATGACCATGAATTTGGCCCCGTCCTCCAGGGTCATCAGGCGGTCGATGATCTGCTCCTGCGTCTGCCCGGTGATCTCCTCGCCGCAGGTGGGACAGTGGGGCACGCCGATCCGCGCCCAGAGCAGCCGCAGGTAGTCGTAGATCTCGGTCACGGTGCCGACGGTCGAGCGCGGGTTGCGCGAAGTCGTCTTCTGGTCGATCGAGATCGCCGGCGAAAGCCCCTCGATCGAGTCAACGTCTGGCTTCTCCATCAAGCCGAGAAACTGGCGCGCATAGGCGGAGAGCGACTCGACATAGCGGCGCTGGCCCTCGGCGTAGATCGTGTCGAAGGCAAGGCTCGACTTGCCCGAGCCCGAGAGCCCGGTGATCACGATCAGAGCGTCCCGGGGCAGCTCGACGCTGATGTCCTTGAGGTTGTGCTCCCGGGCGCCGGAGATGACAATTCGGTCAGAGGCAGGCACTGCCGTCAAGTCTACGCATACGAACAGATGTTCCCTGGGGGAGAATTTGGGGTGTGAACGCCATTAGTCCCGGTATGCGGGAAGAATGGCGTTCACACCAGCAGCTCGCGGCACTCGCCCAGCGCCAGCACGGAGTCGTTTCCAGCCGGCAGTTGCAGCGCCTTGGGTACTCGAAGAGCGCAATCGGGCGCGCCTCAAAGGCGGGACATCTGCACCGGGTTCATCAGGGGGCATATGCCGTGGGACATACCTCCCTAACCGAGCACGGCAGGTGCATCGCAGCGGTCGCCTCTTGCGGGCCAACCGCTTTGCTGAGCCACACATCTGCCGCTTGGCTCTGGGGGCTCGCGCCCGAATGTCCCGCCCGGATTCATGTGGCGGTGCCGAAACGCGGGCGCAACCGGGCGGACTTCCATCTCCACCACGCCCCCGCTCTAAATGACTCAGATCGCGCTCTGCGCGAGGGGATTCCCGTGACCGCTCTCCCTCGCACCTTTCTCGACGTCGCTGCAACTGCCCCTCGACGCCTCGACCGCATGATCGAGCGCGCTGAACGGCTGGAGCTGTTTGACCTGCGGGAGGTCGACTCACTCCTCGCCCGCACCGTCGGGCACCCTGGCGCTGGGCGACTCCGGAAGGCCATCGCTGCCTATCGCGACCCTGCCTTCACCCGCTCCCGCCTTGAGCAGCGGTTCCTGGCTCTCGTGCGGGAGGCTGGGCTTCCCAGGCCCGACGTGAACACCTTCGTCGCCGGTTTTGAGCTCGACATGTACTGGCCCGCCGAGCGCTTTGCCGTTGAACTTGACGGCTACGAGACCCACGGCACGCGGGCCGCATTCGAGAGCGACCGCATTCGCCAGGAAGACCTGAAGCTGGCCGAGATAGAGATGATCCGCATCACCGACCGCCGCCTCAAGCGCGAGCCAGAAGTCGTGGCCAAGCGGCTTGAAACCCACCTGGAGCGGAGGCGGCGCGAGATGCGCTCAAGCATCGCCTAGCGCGTGACTTGCATGTGGCAACTCGACGGCGTACGGTCTCTCTGGGGCAGGGTTTACATACCCCAAGGAGGAGACATGTCGAATGTCGATACCGCCCGGTCCGCCTACGAGGCCTTTGGCCGCAGCGACCTGGCCAGCCTGCAGGAGTCATTCGCCGAGGACGGCGTCTGGGTCACCTCGGACGAGCTGCCGCTCGGAGGAGAGGTTCATGGCCGCGATCAGATCATGGCCAACTTCGCCCAGATCCCCAATTACTGGACGTCGTTCAGCGTCGAGCCGGAGGAGTTCATCGATGCCGGCGACTACGTCGTGGTCCGGGGCACGCAGCGCGCTGGCAACGACAAAGGCAGCTTCGAGTCCCCCTTCGTCCACCTGATGAAGTTCGAGAACGGCAAGGTGGTGCGCGGGGAGTTCCACTCCGACAGCGCCAAGGCGGTGAAGCTCCTGGCCTAAGCCAGATCCCTAAGCCCCGGCCGTCATCCCGTCGAGGTCACGGCGCAGCTCCCTGAGCTCGTCGCGGATTCGGCCTGCCTCCTCGAAGCGCAGGTCCTCGGCGGCGGCGAGCATCTCCTCCTCGAGCGAGACGATCGTGCGCTCCAGCTCCTCGGGGGTGGCGAAGTCGGCCGAGCGTTTGCCGCGGCGTTTGCGCGGCGCCCGGTCCTCCATCGCCAGGAACGAGCTCATCTCGGAGATGCCCTTGCGGACCGTCTCCGGGGTGATCCCGTGCTCGACGTTGTAGGCGAGCTGGATCGCGCGGCGGCGGTCGGTCTCGCTGATCGCGGCGCGCATCGAGTCGGTTTCGCGGTCGGCGTACATCAGCACCCGGCCGTCGACGTTGCGGGCGGCGCGGCCGATCGTCTGCACCAGGCTGGTCTCGCCGCGCAGGAAGCCCTCCTTGTCGGCATCGAGGATCGCGACCAGCGAGACCTCGGGCAGGTCGAGCCCCTCGCGCAGGAGGTTGACGCCGACGAGGACGTCGTACTCGCCCAGCCGCAGGTCGCGGATGATCTGGATCCGTTCCAGGGTGTCGACCTCGGAGTGCAGGTAGCGGACCTTGATTCCGTACTCGAGCAGGTAGTTGGTCAAGTCCTCGGCCATCTTCTTCGTCAGCGTCGTGACCAGGACGCGGTCGCCGGCGTCGGCACGGACTTTGATTTCGTTCATCAGGTCATCGATCTGGTTCCTGGTCTCGCGCACCTCGATCGCCGGGTCGACGATCCCGGTCGGGCGCACAATCTGCTCGACGGTGCGGCTCGCTTCGGCCCGCTCGAACGGCCCCGGCGTCGCCGAGACCATCACCAGCCGCGGCACCCGTTCGAGGAACTCCTCGAACTTGAGCGGCCGGTTGTCAATCGCCGAGGGCAGCCGGAAGCCGTAATCGATCAGCGTCTGCTTGCGTGAGCGGTCGCCCTGGTACATACCGCCGATCTGGGGGATCGTCTGGTGGGACTCGTCGACGAAGACGACGAAATCGTCGGGGAAGTAGTCGATCAGCGTGTGCGGGGGGCTGCCCTCGGGGCGGCCGTCGAGGATCCGCGAGTAGTTCTCGATCCCTGAGGTGAAGCCGATCTCCTTCAGCATCTCAATGTCATAAGCGGTGCGCTGGCGCAGGCGGTGCGCCTCCAGCTGCTTGCCCTCGGCCTCAAGTTCGGCGGTGCGGGAGTTGAGTTCGGCCCGGATCTCTTCGACCGCGCGCTCCAGCGTCTCGTCACGGGTGACGTAGTGCGAGGCGGGCCAGACCGAGACGTGGTCGATCGTGTCGAGCACCTCGCCGGTCAGCGGATCGAAGTGCTGGATCCCCTCGATCTCGTCGCCGAAGAGCGAGATCCGGTAGGCCGACTCGGCGTATGAAGGCATGATCTCCAGCACCTCGCCGCGGACCCGGAAGGAACCGCGCCCGAGGGCGGTGTCGTTGCGCTGGTACTGCATCTTGACCAGCTTGCGCAGCACCTCGTCGCGGTCGATCGCGGCGCCGACTTTGAAGAGCTGCATTTTTTCGTTGTAGACCTGGGGCGAGCCGATTCCGTAAATGCAGGAGACCGAGGCGACGATGATCACGTCGCGGCGGGCAAAGAGCGAGGCGGTGGCGGCGTGGCGCAGGCGGTCGATCTCGTCGTTGATCGAGGAGTCCTTCTCGATGTAGAGGTCCTGGGCCGGGACATAGGCCTCGGGCTGGTAGTAGTCGTAGTAGGAGACGAAGTACTCGACCGAGTTCTCGGGGAAGAACTCGCGGAACTCGTTGCAGAGCTGAGCGGCGAGGGTCTTGTTGTGGGCGATCACCAGCGAGGGGCGCTGGACCTCGGCGATCGTCGCCGCCATCGTGAAGGTCTTGCCGGTCCCGGTCGCCCCCAGCAGGGTCTGGAACCTCTCCCCCGCCCGCAGCCCCTCAGCCAGGCCTGCGATCGCCTTCGGCTGGTCCGCGGTCGGCGTGTAGGCGGCGTTGAGCTGGAACTCAGGCACTGGTTGACCATAGCGAGGCAAGCACGCGTCCCCGCCAACATGGAAGACTGCGCGCCCGTGACTTTGTCGAGACGACTGCTGGCGGCCTTCTTCACCTTCACCGGGGTGATGCATTTCGTAATCCCACGCAGCTTCGAAGCGATCGTGCCGCCATCCGTGCCCGATGCGCGGGGGGCCGTGATCGTCAGCGGCGTCGCCGAGATCGTCGGCGGCATGGCCATCCTCCACCCCCGCACCCGCAGCTTCTCGCGCTGGTGGCTGCTGGGGCTGCTGATCTCCGTCTTCCCAGCCAACATCTACATGGCGGTCAACCCCGAGCAGATCAAGGGGCTTGACCTCAACCGCATCCCCCGCTGGGCGCTGTGGGCGCGGCTGCCGCTGCAGCCGCTGGCGATGCTCTGGGTCTGGCGCGCGACCCGGCCCGACTAGGGCACTAGCCCTTCAGGCAGGAACTGTTCGAGAAAGCCGCTCGCCGGGCCGAGGAAACTCTGGACGTTTTCAAGCAGCGAGCGCGCATCCCGGACCAGTTCGATCGCCTGGTCGAGCGGGATCTGCTGGATCGATTCGCGCAGCGGCACCGCCAGAAGCGGGCTCAGCGCGCCGGCGTCTTCGGCGTCATCGATTGCCCGCAGAAGGCCGGCGCGAATCGCCTTCGCCAGCTTTTCTTCGTTGATTCCGTAGCGGTCCATGAAGCGCTGGCGATCCGCCGATGAGGCCAGCGCCCGGGCCAGCGTCTCGCGGCTGACGCCGAGCTGGCAGGCAGCGCCATCCAGCGCCGAGAGCGAGAACTGCTGGGCGATTTCGGTGATCCCCTGCGGGTTGCGCCAAGGCCGGTGCTTGCAGGGGTCCTGGGTCTTGGCCGGGGTGTAGGAGGCGCCGCCAGCGGCCAGATACGCCGCGACCAGCAGCAGCGAGGCGACGATCGCGCCGCCGACCAGGAACTTGCCACGGGACTCGGCGCTCACAGGTCCATCCTCCGCGCCAACCCGATCGGGATCAGGGCGAGCAAGCCGAGCAGCGCTCCGAGCAGGAAGGAGGGGCTGAAGGCATGGGTGGCCCCGCGGTCAAGCTGGTCCTGCAGGTCAGAGCGCAGTTCAACCACAGCCGCCCGGTCGGTCGGGTCGGTAGGCAGCGGGTCGAAGGCGGGCCCAATCGTCGGCACCCGGCCGCGCTCGCCTTCCATCCGGTCGACGATCTTGCTGGCCAGTTCGATCTTCAGCAGCGGGTTGACTTTCGAGTCGAGGACGACGGCGGTGCCGGCATCGATCGCGTCGTTGCGCTGCTTGGCGATATCGGCGGTGAAGATCGGCGTCAGCGCCAGCAGGCCGATGACGACGCCGGCGTGACGGGCGGAGATCGTCCAGCCACCGTGGATCGCCTGCGGGGCGCGGCCGCTGAGGGCGGTCTCGGTCAGGGCCGAGAGCACCAGTGAGAGGCCGATCCCGATCAGGATCTGGGGCGGCACGGTCAGCACCACCTCGGCCTTCGGCAGCAGGGCCAGGCCGCCAAGGCCGCCGGAGACGAGGATCGCGCCGGCGGCGGCGCGCGCCCTGGCGCTGGGCACGCGCGGGCCGAGCCGGCTGCCCAGCAGGGCCGAGAGCGGCATCACGGTGACGACGATCGCGGCCCCGATCGGAGTCAGGCCCCAGCCCTCGATCAAGAGCAGGACGAGCAAGAAGAGGGCGGCGGCGATCGCCGCCGAGACCATCGCCAGGGCCAGGTTGGCGAGCACATGCGGGCGGCCCGAGGGCCGCAGCTCCGTCTCCATCACCCGGGTCGACGCCTCGTGTTTAGCGACCGCGAGGATCGGGACCGCGGCGGCGATCGCGACCGGCACCTGCAGCAGGAAGATCGACTGCCAGGAGACCAGCTCGGTGAGGATGCCGCCGATCGCCGGGCCCAGCGCCGCGCCGGTCGCGCCCGCGCCGGCCCAGAGCACGGCGGCGCGGCGCTCGGAGCCGACCGCCGCCGGCAGCAGCTCCAGCACGGCGGTGACGGCGGCCGCCCCGCCGAGGGCCTGCACGCAGCGGGCGGCGATCAGCGTCGCCAGGGTCGAGGAGGCGCCGCAGGCGAGGCTGGCGCCGGCAAAAACAGCCAGGCCGACAGCGGCGGCCCGCCCGGGGCCGACCCGGCGGGCGATGTGGGCGGCGGGGACGGCGGCCAGCGCCATCACCAGGTTGAAGGAAACGAGGACCCAGGTGACACCGGCGACGCTGGTCCCGAGTTCGCGATAGATCTGCGGCAGCGCCAGGACGACGACCGAGGAATCGGCCAGCACCAGACCGACCGCCAGCGCCAGCGCAGCTACGCGGGGCCGCGGGGCCGCGGGGTTCAGTAGCCCAGCTCCTTGGCGTACCTATGCCGGTATTCGTCGCGCTTGCTCAGCACCTCGGCCACGTAGCTGCGCGTTTCCGGGAAGGGGATGCCTTCGAGGGTGAGTTCGCTGCCGCCCCACTTGTCGACGTTGCCGGGCCCGGCGTTGTAGGCCGCAAGCGCGGCCACCTCGTCGCCGTTGTAGCGATCGAGCAGTTCGCGCAGAAGAAAGGTGCCGTAGCGGATGTTGATTTCTGGGTCGGAGAGATCGTTGACGGTGAAGGTTGTGCCACCACTATGGCGCTCGACATCTTCAGCGGTTTCCGGGGTGACCTGCATCAGTCCCCTGGCGCCGGCGCTGGAGGTCCGGTCCTCGAACTTGGACTCGGCGTAGATGACCGCCGCGATCAAGGCCGCGTCGACGCCCTTTTCCTTTGCCTGCTGGCGGATCACGTCCTCGTGCCGCAGCGGCAAGGTCAGCTCCTGGATCACGTTGTCAAATTTTCCCAGCGCCCCGAACGCCACCCCGGCGACCACGACGACGCCCAAGACCGTGCCGGCGAGTGCCCAGCGCCTCATTCCCGCAGACTCCCGATCAGGGCGGACAGCGCCGCTTCGAGATCGTCCACCGAGCCGTCGTTGGGGACCACGTGCTCGGCGCGGCCCGCCTTCTCGTCCTGTCCCAGCTGGCGGGCCTCGCGCTCGTCGACCAGCTTGTGGCCCCGCGCCTCGGCGCGGCCGCGGCGGACGTCGTCAGAGGTGAGGACCGAGACCGTGGTGTCGAAGGCCTTCTCCATCCCGGTCTCGAACAGCAGCGGCACCTCGACCACGGCGATCTCCGTCCCGCCCGGCAACGAGGAGAGCCAGGTCGCGATCCGTTCGCCAACCAGCGGGTGGATCTGAGACTCGAGCCAGTGCAGCTGCTCGGGGTCGGCAAAGACGATTTCGCCGATCTTGTTGCGATCGACCTGCCCGCCCGGCGCGACATCGCTGCCCCAGCGCTCGCAGATCCTGCCCAGCAACGGCTCGGAATCGAGCAGCTCGTGGACGATCGCGTCGCTGGAGATTGTCGCGGCCCCGAACCGCGAAAAGGCAGCCAGAGCCTCGGACTTCCCGGCGGCGATGCCACCGGTGAGACCGATCGTCAGCGGCGGCGCCATAGCGCCGCTTAAGAGTCTGCTTCGCCCTGCTCGGCGGTGTCGTCTGCCGGGGCGTCCTCGGTGGACTCCTCGGCGGGTGCCTCAGCCTCGGCGACGGGCTCGGCCTCAGCGGCCGGCTCCTCGACAGCAACCTCAGCCTCAGCCTCGGCGGGCTCGTCGGCTGCAACCTCAGCCTCGGGTGCGGGCGCCTCGGCGACGGGCTCCTCGACCTCGGCGGGCTCCTCCTCCTCGACAGCCTCGGGAGACTCAGCCTCAGCCTCAGCAGCCGGCTCCTCAGCCTCGGGGGCCCCGGCCTCGACCGGCTCGTCAACAGCCGGGGCAGTTGCCTCCTCGGCGACAGGCTCAGCCTCTGCCTCTGCGGCAGCCTCGCCGGCAGCGCCCTCGATCTGCTCGCCAAGGTCGCCCATCGGCATGTTCTGCCCCTCGACCCGCTTGATGCTGAGCGAGAGGCGGCGGCGCTCTTCGTCGATCTCAAGGATCTTGACATTGAGTTTGGTGCCCGGCTCGACAACCTCGCTCGGGTTCTCGACGTGGTGGTCGGCAAGCTCGGAGATGTGGACCAGGCCCTCGACTCCGGGAAGGATTTCAACGAAGGCGCCAAAGGCGACGACCTTGGTCACAGCGCCCTCAAGCACGTCGCCGGGGCGATGGGTGCTGACGACCCGCTGCCACGGATCCTCCTGCGTCTGCTTCAGGCCGAGGGAGATGCGCTGGCGGTCACGGTCGATGTCGAGGACTTTGATCCGCACCGTGTCGCCGATCGCGACGACCTCGGAGGGATGGTTGACGTGACTCCAGGAAAGCTCGGAAATGTGGATCAGGCCGTCGATCCCGTCGAGGTCGACGAAGGCGCCGAAGTCGACGA
>CAYOAP010000021.1:0-29182 GCA_964401995.1 uncultured Conexibacteraceae bacterium
CCGGGCACCAGCCAGCGCTGCTTCTGCTCCTCGGTGCCGAAGTTGAAGATCGGCGGCATCGCGATCGAGGCGTGGGCGTTGAGCCCGGCTGCGACCCCGCCGGAGCCGCCGGAGCGGGCCAGCTCTTCAACCCAGATCGCGTCGTGCAGGTGGGTGCCGCCCTGGCCGCCGTACTCCTCCGGGAACTTGAGCCCGAGGAAGCCGAGCTCGGCGCAGCGCCGGTAGAGATCGCGCGGGAATTCACGCGCCTCCTCCCACTCGTCGACGTGGGGCGCGATCTCCTTGCCGACGAAGCGGCTGACCGTCTCGCGCAGCTCCTCGTGCTCGTCGCCGAACGGGGGCAGCGTCGCCCGCGCCCCCGTGTCCTTGACGACCGTGTCGGCCATGGCGGCCGCGCCCTCCGGCCTAGAGCCCGTAGCTCCGCCCGATCACGTCGAGCATCACCTCGTCGGAGCCGGCGCCGATCCGGTTGAGGCGGACGTCGCGGTAGGCGCGCTCGATCTCGTACTCCTTCATGTAGCCGTAGCCGCCGAGGATCTGGACGCAGTCGTCGGCCACCTCGCAGCAGATGCGGGAGGCGTAGAGCTTCGCCATCGTGATCTCGCGCACCGGGTACTCGCCGTTGGCGAAGCGCCAGGCGGTGGAGTAGGTGAACTGCTTCGCCGCCTCGGTCTTGGTCGCCATCTCGGCGAACTTGTGGCGAATCGCCTGGAACTTGCCGATCGGGCGGCCGAATGCTTCGCGCTCCTTCGCGTACTCGAGCGTCTTCTCGATCATCCGCTCCGCCCCCGCGTGGCAGCCGGCGGCGGCGACGAGGCGCTCGCCCTGGAGCTCCCAGGCGATGTGGTAGAAGCCCTTGCCGACCTCGCCCAGCACCGCATCGGCGGGGACGCGGACGTCTTCGAAGGCGAGTTCGCCGGTGTCGGAGGCGTGCATCCCCATCTTCTCCAGCTCGGCGGAGACGGTGAAGCCGGGCACGAGCTCGCCGTTCTCGTCACGCAGGTCGACGACGAAGAGGGTGATGCCGGCGTGGCGCTCCTCCGGGTCGGTCTTGCAGACGAGGACGATGAAGTCGGCCCGCGGCCCGTTGGTGATGAAGGTCTTGGAGCCGTTGATCACGTATTCGTCGCCGTCGAGGAGCGCGGTGGTGCGGATGCCGGCGACGTCGGAGCCGGCGCCCGGCTCGGTGATACCCAGCGCGCCGATCTTCTCGCCCTTGAGGCCGGGGGCGAGGTAGCGCTGTTTCTGCTCCTCGGTGCCAAGCAGGTGGATCGGGGGCAGGACCATGTCGGTCTGCACGGCGAAGCCCATGTTGGTGCCGCCGGAGCCGGAGTAGCTCATGCACTCGGCGCGGACCAGCGAGTAGAAGTAGTCGCCGCCCTGGCCGCCGTACTGCTCCGGGAAGCAGAGGCCGAGGAAGCCGAGCTCGCCGGCGCGCTGCATCGCCGAGGTCGGCCAGTAGGTGTCCTCCCACTCGTTGCGGTGCGGCCACAGCTCCTTCTTGACCCAGGACTGCATCGACTCGCGCAGGTCTTCGTGCTCCTGGCTGAAGATGAAGTGCTTGCGCCCAGCCTGGTGGTCGGGCTTGATCACGCTGGAGCCGTCGGTCGTCGCGGTCGCCACTGGTCTCTCTCCTCGCTCGTATTTGCGGGACGGCAGCCGCCCCAAGGCCGAGTGGACAGTAGCACTTCTTACTTTCAACGCAGCCGGGGCCTATAATCGCCTGCGGATGAGGATTCGAGGCATCGTTGGGTTGGCTGCCGCGCTCTTGGCGCTGGCGTTTGCCGCATCAGCCGCCCAGGCGAAGCCGACCTGCGACGGCAAGACGGCGACGATCGTCGGCAGCGAAGGCAACGACCACCTCTTCGGGACCAAGCGCCCCGACGTGATCTACGCCGGTGGTGGCGACGACTCGATCAAGGCCGAAGGCGGCAACGACACGATCTGCGCCGGCGAAGGCGACGACTTCGTCTCTGGCGGCAGCGGCAGCGACCGCATCTTCGGCGAAGGCGGGGTCGACAACATCGATGGCGACCGCGGCAATGAGTTCATCTCCGGCGGCCCCGGCAACGACTTCCTCGAAGAGAACTACGGCGACGGCACGGTGCTGGGCGGGGCCGGCAACGACGCCCTGATCGGCTACATCGGCATCGACACCCTCAAGGGCGGCCCGGGGGACGACTCGCTCGCCGGCGGGATCGGCTTCGACACGCTCCTTGGCGGCGGCGGCAACGACACGATCGAACCCGAAAAGGGCCACGACATGGTCGACGGCGGCCCTGGCAGCGACACCGCCTCCTACGCCAAAGAACCGGCGGCCGTGGTCGTCGACCTCGCCGCCCACCGCTCACTGGTCTCGGCCGGGCAGGACAGCCTGATCTCGATCGAGAACCTGCGCGGCTCGCCCTTCGACGACAAGCTGCTCGGCGACTCGGGGGCCAACGTCCTCGAAGGCGGCCCCGGCAACGACAAGCTCGTCGGCCGCGGTGGCAAAGACACGCTCGTGCAGTAAGTAGGACTTCTAACTTCCCATTCGGCTATGGTGCCCGCCGTGGCTTACGAGCTTGTCAAGTACGAGGTTGCCGACGGCGTCGCCACAGTGACGCTGGACAACCCGGAGAAGCGCAACATGCTCTCCGGGCAGATGCTGGCGGAGCTGGTCGAGGCGATGAAGGCCGCCAAAGCCGACGATCAGGTGCGGGCAGTCGTCCTCACGGGATCCGGCGACAAGGTTTTCTGCGCCGGCGCCGACCTCGGCGGCTTCGCGGCCGACGTGCCGCTGGTCGCCAAACACTTCGCCTCCGACCTCTTCCTCGAATTCTTCCGCCTGATGCCGCGCCTCGGCAAGCCCTCGCTCTGCGCCGCCAACGGCCACGTGCTCGCGGGGGGGATGGGGCTGGCGCTCTCCTGCGACCTGGTGATCGCCAAAGAGGGCGCGACCTTCGGCACGCCCGAGATCAACGTCGGCGCCTTCCCCTACATGATCATGTCGATCATCTATCGCAACGTCCCGCGCAAGAAGGTCAACGAGATGATGCTGCTGGGCGAGCGCCTCAGCGCAGAGCAGGCGGTCGAGTTCGGGCTCGCCAACAAGGTCGTCCCCGCCGCCGAGTTCGATGCCGCCGTCGCCGAGTGGGCGGGCAAGCTCGCTTCCAAGAGCCCGGTGCTGATGCGGCTCGGCCACGACGCGATGTACCGCCAGCAGGACATGGCGCTGGACGACGCGCTCGAGTTCCTGCGCTCCCAGCTCTCGCTCACCTTCAGCACCGAGGACATAGTCGAGGGCGTCACCGCCTTCTTCGAAAAGCGCGATCCGCAGTGGAAGGGCAGGTAGCGGTGGCAAGCACCGAGCAGACCGAGGACAAGCACCTGCTGCCGGGGACCGCCCCGCTGAGCGAGCTCAACGAGCAGCTGCACGAGCGCCGCGCCAAGGCCAAGCTCGGCGGCGGCGAGGAGAAGATCGCCAAGCAGCATGAGCGCGGCAAGCTCACCGCCCGCGAGCGGATCGACCTCCTGGTCGACGCGGGCACCTTCGTCGAGATGGGCATCCACGGCCGCCCCCACTTCGCCCAGCGGGCGATGGACGGGGTCAAGGCGCCGGCCGACGGCGTCGTCACTGGCTGGGGCGACATCGATGGCCGCACCTGCTGCATCGCCGCCTACGACTTCACGGTGATGGCCGGCTCGATGGGGATGACCGGCGAGCTCAAGGTCACCCGCCTGCGCGAGATGGCGCTGGGCAAGCGGATGCCGTTCGTCTGGCTGCTCGACTCCGCCGGTGCCCGCATCCAGGAGGCGACGGGCTCGCTTTTCGCCGGCTCCGGCCACCTCTTCCGCGAGGAGGTCGAGATGTCGGGAGTGATCCCGATGGTGGCGGCGATGATGGGCCCCTGCGCCGCCGGCACCGCCTACATCCCGGCCCTCGCCGACTTCGTGCCAATGGTCTCCGGCCAGGGCGCGATGGCGCTCGCCGGCCCGCACCTGACCAAAGCCGTCACCGGCGAGGACATCACGATGGAGGAGCTGGGCGGGGCCAAGGTCCACTGCCGCAAATCGGGAGTGGGGGACCTCGAGGTCAAAGACGACGCGGAGTGCATCGAAGCGATCAAGAAGTACCTCTCCTACTTCCCCGCCAACTGCGAAGAGAAGCCGCCGGTGATCGCGACCGACGACCTCGACGACCGCATGTCGGAGAAGCTGATGGAGATCGTCCCCGATTCCTCGCGCAAGCCCTACGACATGTACGAGGTGATCGCCGAGATCGTCGACGACGGCGAGTGGTTCGACCTCAAGCCGAAGTTCGCCAAGACCCTGATCACCTGCTTCGCCCGCTTCGGCGGCCAGCCGGTCGGGATCGTCGCCAACCAGCCCAAGCAGCTGGCTGGGATCCTCGACAACGACTCCGCCGACAAGGCCGCCCGCTTCATCAACCTCTGCGACGCCTTCGGCATCCCGTTGGTCTTCCTCCAGGACGTGCCCGGCTTCATGGTCGGCTCGAAAGTCGAGCACGCCGGGATCATCCGCCACGGGGCGAAGATGCTCTACGCGGTCAGCCGGGCGACGGTGCCGAAGGTGACCGTGGTCGTGCGCAAGGCCTACGGCGCCGGCTACTACGTGATGTGCGGCAAGGCCTACGAGCCCGACCTGATCGTCGCCTGGCCGGGGGCCGAGATCTCGGTGATGGGCGCCGAGGGCGCGGTCGAAATCATCGGCCGCTCGGCGATCGAGGCCTCCGACGACCCGGAGGCGACCCGCGAGACGATGCTCAACGCTGTCCGCGAGACGATCGACCCCTACATCGCCGCCGGCAACGCGGTGATCGACGACATCATCGACCCGCGGGAGACCCGGCCGACGATCGTCAAGGCGCTGCGGATGGCGAAGACGAAGAAAGTCGATCGCCCCTGGCGCAAGCACGGGGTGATGCCCGTATGAGCCGCTTCGAGGATCCGGTCGTGATCAGCTGCTCGATCAGCGGCGTGATCGCCAACCGCGACCAGTGCCCGGCGATCCCCTACACGCCGGCCGAGTACGCGGCCGAGGCGCGCCGAGCCGTCGACGAGGGCGCCTCGCAGATCCACATCCATGCCCGCACCCCCGACGGCACACCTTCCTATGAGATCGAGGACTTCGGCGCGATCACCGAGGCGATCCTGGCCGAGGTCGGCGACGTGATCGTCAACTACTCGACCGGCGCGATCGGGATCCCGATCGAGAAGCGGCTCGAATACCTGCGGGCGCTGAAGCCCGATGTCGCCGCGCTCAACATGAGCTCGATGAACTACGCCAAGTACTCGAAGCGGCGCAAGGACTTCGTCTTCAACACCGTCTTCGAAAACAGCTTCGACACGATCATCGAGTTCCTCAAAGCGATGCGCGAGGTCGGGATCAAGCCCGAGCACGAGTGCTTCGACTCCGGCCATGTCGCCAACCTCGACCCGCTGCTCGACATGGGCCTGCTCGAGGAGCCGCTGCAGATCTCACTGGTGATGGGGGTCACCGGCGGCATCCGCCCGACGCCGCGCAACGTCACCCTGATGTCGGACCAGATCCCTGGTGGGCCCGAGGGCCGCAACCAGTGGCAGGTGATCGGCATCTCCCGCGACCAGTGGAAACTGCTCGCCGCCTCGCTGGTCCTCGGCGGCAACGTCCGCGCCGGGGTCGAGGACAACCTCTATCTGCCGAACGGTGAGATGTGCCGCTCCAACGGCGACCTGATCGCCAAGGCGCGCCAGATGGCCGAGGACATCGGCCGCCGCGCCGCCACCGTCGCCGAGGCTCGCGAGCTGCTGGGGGTTCCGAAGCGGACGGCGGCCTGAGGCGATGGAGACCTCGATCCACCGCGCCGGCGTCGCCTGGGACGGCGGCGAGGGCGAAGATCTCCGCGCCCACGAGGTTCTGCTCGGCGCTCAGACGCTGCCCAGCTCCTCGGCGCTCGAGTTCGGCGGCGACGACTCGAAGTCAAACCCCGAGGCGCTGCTGATCGGCGCTCTATCCAGCTGCCACATGCTCTGGTTCCTCGCCCTGGCGCGGAAAAAAGGCTTTGAGGTCGCCTCCTACGAAGACGACGCCGACGGGGTGCTCGAGGGCAAGCGCTTCAGCTCGGCGACATTGCGCCCGCGGGTTCGCTGGGCGGGCGATCCGCCGCCCGAGGAGGGAATCGAGGCGCTTCACCATCGCGCGCACGAGCTCTGCTTCATCGCCAACTCGGTCGAGTTCCCGGTCGCCGTGGAGCCCCAGTGAGCGCCGAGCTCCCGCTGGGCGACGTCAAGGTCCTCGACCTGACCCGGCTCCTGCCCGGCGGCTTCTGCTCGCTGTTGCTCGCCGACCTCGGGGCCGAGGTGCTGAAGGTCGAGGACACCGGCATGGGCGACTACATCCGCTGGGCGCCGCCCTACTACGGCGACGACGAGCAGCAGGCGCTGGGCACCCGCTCGGCGCTCTACCTCTCGCTCAACCGCGGCAAGCGCTCGGTCCGGCTCGACCTCAAGAGCGAGGCCGGCCGCGAGGCGCTGCTGCGGCTGGTCGAGTCCCACGACGTCGTCCTCGACGGCTTCCGCCCCGGCGTTCTCGACCGCCTCGGCGTCGGCTACGAGCGGATGCGCGAGGCCAACCCGGCGATCGTCTTCTGCGCGATCACCGGCTATGGCCAAGACGGCCCCTACGCCCAGCGCGCCGGCCACGACATGAACTACCTCGGCCTGGTCGGCCTGCTCGGCCTGACCGGCGCCAAGGACGGCCCGCCGGTCCAGTCCGGCGGCCAGATCGCCGACCTCGGCGGCGGCGCCCTGATGGCCGCCTTCGGGGTGATGGCGGCGCTGCACGAGCGCCGCCGCTCCGGCGAGGGCCAGATGGTCGACATCTCGATGGCCGACGGCGCCCTCTCCTGGCTGGCGATGGTCGCCGGGCGCTACTTCTGCGACGGCGAGGTGCCGCGCCGCGGCGAGCAGCAGCTCGCCGGCGGGCTGATCTGTTACCTCCCTTACGAAGCCGCCGACGGCTGGGTCAGCTGCGGGGCGCTGGAGCCGAAGTTCTGGGCTGCGCTCTGCAACGGGGTCGACCGCCCCGACCTGATCGAGAAGCAGTTCGAGGCGCCCGGCTCCGACGCCTGGCGCGAGGCCGCCGCCGTCTTCCGCTCGCGCACCCGCGACGAGTGGCTCGCCTTCAACGACGAGCACGACTGCTGCATCGAGCCGGTCCTCGATATGGACGAGGCGCTCGATTCCGAGCTGGTCAAGGCGCGAGAGATGGTGGTCGAGATGGAGCAGCCCGAGCTGGGGACGATCCGCCAGCTCGGCCTGCCGGTGAAGATGAGCCGCACGCCCGGGGACCCGACCCGCCCGGCCCCCGCCTTCGGCGAGCACACTGACGAGGTCCTGGCCGAGGCCGGCTACTCCGCCGACGAGATCGCCGCGATGAAAGATTCGGGTGCCGCTGCCGGCCCCGGCGCAGACGGCGCCACGGTCTTCCGCGCATGACCGCCGACGGGCCTATTTCCCACGATAGGGGTGGGTTTTCGGCCCATCGGCCGCTCCTGCGGATGGGGGAGCTGGCCGAGGCCTCGGGGGTGCCCGCGCCGACGATCAAGCACTACCTGCGTGAGGGGCTGCTGCCGGAGCCGGTCAAGACCAGCCGCAACATGGCCTACTACCCGCCCGAGTTCGTTGACCGGATCCAGCTGATCAAGCAGCTGCAGGAGGAGCGCTTCATGCCGCTGAAGGCGATCAAGGCGGTGCTTGACGAGGACCCCGATCGCGCCCGTGCCCTGGTCGACCTCGAGGATCGCATCCTCGATCGCGCCCTTGCCGGCGAGCGCGCCCGCACCAGCGCCGCCGAGGTGCGCGAGAGCTATGGCGTCCCCAAAGAGGTGCTCGACCGCCTCGCCGAGCTCGAGATCCTCACCCCAAACAGCCGCGGCTACTCGCCCTCCGACGTCAAGATCATCGAGGCGATCAGCCGCTTCCGCGCCGGCGGCTACGACGAGGAGATCGGCTTCACCGTCTACGACACCCTGCGCTACAAGAGCGCCCTCGAGGATCTGGTCCGCCAGGAGGTCGACGTGGTCATGAACCGCCTCGCCGGCGAAGTCTCGCCCGAGCGCGTGGTCGAGATGCTCGAAGCCGGTGCCCAGCCCCTCAAAGACCTGATCGCCGCCCTCCACACCAAGCTGATGGTGGCCGAGCTAGAGCGCCACCGCGCCAGCCGCGGCTAGCGTTGTCCGCCTGGCGATTGAAGGTCGTCGCTGTGCTTGTGGCCTTGGTGGTCGTCGCCTTCGTGCTGCTGATCAACTCGAGCGGTTCTCGGTTCTCGGCGCAACAGGCGAAGAGCGCTTTGTCGAGGCTCCCTTTTCGAATCGTCTTCAGTGGGCCCGAGGGAAGCGTCGATCACAGCGTCTTTGTCGGCCGCGCCTCTGGCCAGCGTGGCGCGGTAGTCGAGTTTTCGGTCGGCACGAACTCGCACCGTGCTCCCCCGATCGCCTCGCTTGGGGATGCAGAAGGTCTTTACACCAGTGATTTTGAGCTGGAGACCCGCTTCGCCGCGCCTCAGCGGGAAACCAAGGCGCAGATCGTGGAACACAACAGGATGGCGGGAGAAATCGAAGAGGCCCTGTGCCGAGCGTCGTCGGGGAAGCCCTGCGGTCCTTAGCCTAAGTTCGCAGCCCGGCCAGGCCCTGCTCGTGGCTGACGATCGGCGCGTAGCCGAGCTCGTCGCGGGCCTTGTCGATCCGGATCGTGCACTCCTGCGTCAGCAGCCATGAGCGGAACTTGGTCATCGGCGGGTCGCCGGGGAGGGGGAGGAGCTTCCAGGCTGTTTCACAGACCCGCGCCATCGGCGCCGCCGTCCAGGCGGGGATGCTGCGGCTCGGCGGCTCGACCCCCTGGGTTTCCAGCATCGCCGATACGAACTCGCGGAAGACGACCCGCTCGCCGTCGGTGATGAAGTAGGCCTCGCCCGGCCGGCCCTTCTCGGCCGCCAGCACCAGGCCCTCGACGACGTTGTCGACGTGGGCGGTGTCGGTGATGTTCTTGCCGCCGCCGATCCAGGCGAACTGGCCCTTCTCGACCGTCTTGACCATCTCGGGCAGCAGCGTCGTGTCGCCCTTGCCCCAGACGAACCGCGGCCGCACGGCGACCGTCTCGAAGCCGTCGCGGCTGGCAGAGCGCGCCGCCAGCTCGGCTTTCGCCTTCGTCGCTGGATAGGGCGCCCTGGAGTCGGGCCGTAGCGGGGCCGTCTCGTCGACGTTGACCAGCGGCTCGCCGGCCATCAGCGCCGCCTCGGTGCCGCAGTGCACGAAGCGCCGCACCCCGGCCTCGGCGCAGGCGGCGAGGACGTTGCCGGTGCCCTCGACGTTGCCGCGCTCGAAGTCCGCCCAGTCGCCCCACTCGCCGAGGTGGGCGGCGAGGTGGAAGGCGACCTCGGTCCCGGCGGCGCCCGCCGCCAGCGAGGCGCGGTCGCCGAGGTCGCCCCGCACCGGCTCGGCCCCGAGCCGTTCGACCTTCGCGGCCGCGCTGTCGGAGCGGGCCAGCGCCCGCACCACGCGGTCTTCGCCGCGCAGGCGTTCGATCAGCCTGCCGCCGATGAATCCCGATCCGCCGGTGACAAAAGTGGCGCTGCCCATGCGCCGATCGTATGCCCCTGGGGCCAGGCAGGCGTCCAGAAGCGTCCAAGCGACGTTTCGCCTAGGTGTCCAAATCGCTGGGAAGCCCGCCAGTGCGTTGGTAGTTATGCGCCATTCATTGCCTTCATATTCACTAGAGAGGAAGCACCCGATGCACTTGAACAGCGGTTGGCTCCGGTTCCCCGCGGCACTGATCGGCATCGCATCCCTGGCCGTGTTGGCGCTGGGAGTCAGCTTCGCCCAGGCGGCGACGATCACCGCCTGCGTGCAGCAGACCCAGACGGCAAAACATCGCCCCAAAGCGACGATCAGGCTATTGCCGCCGACGGCAAGTGCAACTCTGACGAGCGCGAACTGAGCTGGAACTCTGACGGTCCGGCCGGCCCACAGGGCCCGATCGGCACGCCGGGCGCTCCCGGCGCGAAAGGCGTTATGGGCGCCGCTGGAACTGCCGGCAAAGATGGCGCCACCGGCCCGAACGAGCTGGCGTCCTACTCCCGAGTCGAAGGGTCTCCCAACGCCAACACCTCGACCGCCAGCTGCGAATCGGGCGATCTCGTGCTCGGCGGGGGCTATGAGCTGACGGACGCCGAAGAAGGCGACCTCGTCACCGTCGACCGATTCGCCGCCGACGACACCTGGACCGCGACCGTCGTCGCCGGCGGCGAATCGGAAGTGGAGATCACGGCCTACGCGATCTGCGCGACTCCGTAGTCGGAAGGAGACGTAGGATTGACCGCAATGAGTGACGCGAGCGCGCCCGATGCCGGAATCCCTGCCGGGCGCGTTCGTCTCGTCGCCGGCATCGCCGCGGCGGCGGCGATCGTCGTCATTGCCTGGCTGCTGCTGAAGGACGACGGCAGCAGCGACTCCGGGGCAAAGGCGACCGGGGCGCCGACGATCGCCACCGAAGCCGAACTGAGCTCGCTCGCCGACTCGCTCGGGCACCCGCTCTACTGGGCGGGCCCGCTGCCGGGCACGCGCCTGGAGCTGACCAATGAAGCCGATGGCCGTGTCTACGTCCGTTATCTAGACGGCAGTGCCGAAGCCGGCGATCCGCGGCCGGACTTCCTCACCGTCGGCACCTATCCGGTCCCCGACGCCACCGCCGCGATCCGCCGCGCCTCGCACACGCCGGGCACCAAGGTCAGGCAGCTTTCCGACGGCGCGGTCGCCCTCGTCAACACGAACAAGCCGACCAGCGTCTACATCGCTCACCCCGGTTCCGACAGCCAGATCGAGGTCTACGACCCCTCGGGCAAGCGCGCCCTCGGCCTCGTCCTCTCCGGCCAGATCAAGCCCGTCGGCGGCTGAGCGTCCTCAGCCGCCGACGGCGACGATCTCGATCCAGTCGAGCGGGCGGCCGCAGAGCCGCCCCGCCTGAGCCGGCGCGACCGAGATCAGCTTGCTCGCCGGCTGCGTCGGATCAAGCGAGATCGCGCTCAGCGAGGTTGAGGTGTTGTCGCCGCTGCCCGGCGCCAGGTTGGGGTCTGGGTAGGTGAAGGTGAAGGTGTGGACCCCGTCTTCGAGGAAGACGTCGGCGACGTGGATGTAGCCGCCGATCGAGGAGAGCGCGTTCTTGACCGTTCCCACATGCCGCCCGTCGACGCTGACTTCGAAGCCGCGCGAGAAGCTGCCGCCGAGCCAGAGCCCGTAACGCTGGGATTCCGAGACCGCTATGTGGGCAACGTCCTTCCCGCTGGCCACCGCGGTCAGCGTGCGGCTGGCGGGATCATGCAGCCAGAGCCCCGGCCAGAGGGTCTGGTCGCCGCGGGCGACGATCGGCTCGGGGCGCTGGTAGGCGACGAGCCTGGCGTCGTCGGCCGCGGCCCGTTCGCCCAGTTCATGGATCTGCGCGCAGGGCGGAATCGCCACCGGGTCGATCGAGCACAGCGGCTTGAATTCCGCGTTCTGGGAGGCGCCGCAGTAGGGCAGCGTCGCCGATTCGCCGAGCGGGATGTGTTCGAGCACGGTCGTCGAGGGATGCGCCGGCCGCTGCCAGAGGTCGTAGTAGTCGCCCTGCCAGACGAGGCGGTAGTTCGACGGCGGCCGGCTTTCGGCGGGTGATCGGCGGGTGACGATCGACGGGTATTCCTCCAGCGTCGCAACCGGGAACGAGTCGAGGTCTGCCCAGGCCGACTTGGTCAGCAGGGTGCCGTCGTCGAGGGCCAGCAGCGGCGCCCGGTACTCGGCCGGCTCGACCGGGTCGCCGGCGCGCAGGAAGTGGCGGTCGCC
Source organism: uncultured Conexibacteraceae bacterium (assembly GCA_964401995.1). Lineage (GTDB taxonomy): Bacteria > Actinomycetota > Thermoleophilia > Solirubrobacterales > 70-9 > DATCBF01. The sequence goes on from CAYOAP010000021.1 coordinate 11,855, forward strand.
GTAGACCTCGTATTCGTTGAGCAGCGTCGGCCCCTTGCCCGAGGCGAGGTCGCCGATGCGCTGCAGCTCGGCCAGCCGGGCGCGCGGCGCGAGCAGCACCTTGTTGTAAGCGAGCGCGTTTGACCAGATCACGCCGCCGGCGATGACGACGAGGACGATGATTCCCGCCCGTCGCCAGCTCCACAGCAGCGTCGCCCCGGTCAGCGCTGCGGCCAGCAGCGCCGGGGCGGCGATCGCCAGCGTCTTCGCCGTCACCCACGGCGTCGCCCCGAGCAGATAGATCAGCCCGCAGCCGCCCAGCGCCACACCCAGGTAGAGCAGCAGCCCAGGCTCGCGCCGCCGCACGCAGATCCAGACCGCGCCGGCGGCCGCGGCCAGGGCGATGCCGATCAGAAGCACGGTTGGAAAGCTCGGCGGCGTCAGCCGGAAGTCGCCCTCGGGCCAGATCCCGACCAGCTGGAAGACGCTCAGCGGATGGCCGAGGTTGCCGAGGCGCGCGGCTTCGGTCTGGCCGCTGGAGAAGAGGCTCTGGTCGGTGGAGAGGAAGTCGCGCAGGGTGATCCAGATCGGGACGATGAAGAGGGCGGTGAACCCGCCGAGCCAGGCGAGCGAGATCACGCTCGCCAGCCCTTTCTTCGCCCGCCACCCCCGCAGCAGCCAGGCGCCGGCGACCAAGGCGAAGATCAGCATCACCCAGGCCGCCGCGCCCGCCCCGAGGGTCTGGGTCAGCGCCCCGGCGGCGACTGCGAGCGGGATCAGCTCCCGCGGCCGCTGCGGCCGCCCGCGGACGAGGGCGGCGGCGAGCGCAGCCGCTAGCACCAGCAGGAAGGCGGCAGTTAGTTCCTTGATCCCGCCCCAGAGGCTGTAGCCGTAGAGCAGCGCCGACTGGGCGGCGAGGAAGGCGACCAGCGCCCGGACCCGGTCCGAGGGGATCAGCGGCTTGGTCAACGAATAGAGGCAGAGGGCGACAGCGGCGGCGCAGCAGGCCAGGTAGGGCTGGAAGACCCAGGCGGCGTCGATGCCAGTCAGCCCACGGGCGACCCCGAGCAGCATGAACCCGCCAATCGGATAGGTCTTGCCGATATCGGTGGCGAACTCCAGCGAGGCGGTCGAGTTCGGGTCGCCGACGACCGAGCGCGAGTGCGACATCACATGGTCGATCACGTTGAGCCAGGTCGCCGTGTCGTCGAGCCGGACAAAGCCGAGGAAGGTCGCCTGCCCGGAGAGGATCACCGGCGCCCCGTAGGCGAGCAGGACGCCGAGCGCGGCGAACAGCGGCCAGCGGTTGAGCCGCCGCCGCTCGCGCCAGGCGAACGGCAGGCCGGCGATCGCGCCCAGGGCCGTCAGCGGCACGGCCGCCGGCGCCGTCGCGCTGAACGCGGTCAGGGTCCCCGCGACCACCAGCGCCGCGGCCAGGCCCAGCGGCAGCAGCAGCGCGCCGTCGACCTGCTTGCCCGCCGCTCGCTCGACAAGAGCGCCCCAGCCGAGGCCGATGGCGGCGAGGACGAGTGGGAATAGAACCCAGGAGAGGATCAGGGACACGGGAACGCGCGCAACCTTATAGGCGGGCTAGGAGTGAGCGGTCGCGCCGAGGGCGTCGCGCTCGGCCGCGATCTTGCGCAGGGACATCCGGTGGCCGAGGCGCTGGGCGACCTCGGCGGCCTCGTCGAGAGCATCGTCGACGCCGGTGGCGCCGCTCGCGGCCCGGGTGCGGGCGAGCGTGTAGAGGGCCGGTGGCAGCTGCCAGTTCATGCCGCGGCGGCGGGCGGTGTCCGCCGCCCACTCCGCTGCCTCCCTGGCCTCCTCGTTGCGGCCGAGGCCGAGCAGGGCGCGGGCGCGCAGCGTCGCCCGCCATCCCTCGGTCTCGCCGCCAACCCCCATCGCTTCGCGGTAAAGGCGGTCGGCGGGCTCGATCGAAGCCAGCGCCTGCTCGTATTCGCCGGCCTCGACCTGGACGTAGGCGAGGCTGGTCAAAGTCACCGTGCGGGAGAAGACATCGCCGAGCTTCTCGGCCAGCTCGCAGCTGCGCCGGGCCATCGCCAGCGCCGCATCGGTCTCGCCGCGATCGACCAGCAGGGCGGATTTCGATCCCCGGATCCAACCCTCCGTCTCGTGGTCGCCCTGCTCTTCGACGATCTGCAGCGCCTCGTCGAGGAGATCCTCGGCCTCCGCCTGGAAGTCGCGCTCGCGTAGCGCCGAGGACTTCGCCGCCATCCCCCAGGCGAGCGGGCAGCCGATCACGATCCCGGCCCCCAGGGCCGGGTCGCCGTCGGCGAGGTCGAGCATCTCCGCCGCGATGCGCTCCAGCCGATCGAGGTCTCCCGCGCACATATGGGCGTAGGCGCCGGCGCCGCGGATCGCCATCCGCAGCCCCCGGTCGCCGCTTTCGTCGGCGAGCTCGATCGCTTCCTCGACGGCTATCGCCCACTCCGCCGTGTGGTCGGCGATTCCCGGCCTGGCCGAGGTCAGCAGCTTCAGCAGCGCCAGCGAGCGCAGGTCGCCGATCCGGCCGGCGATCTCGGCCGCCTCTCGCTCCAGCCTGGCCGACTCGTCGGGGTCCATCCCCAGGCGCCAGGCGTAGTCGAGCTGCGACATGCGCGAGAAGACCGCCAGCGCCGCCGTCTCCTCGCTCTCCTCCAGCCCTTCAGTCAGGGTCATCACCTGCTGCCAGAGCCGCATCGAGTCCTGGGGCCGGGTGTGGCCGGCCCAGTGGGCGGCGCGGGCCGACCAGCGCGCTGCCTCCAGCGTTTCGCCGCCGGCCTCCATGTGGTCGGCGACCAGGCCCGCCAGCTCGTCGAGGCGGTCGGGCTCGAGCTCGATCAGGGCGCGGGCAGCGGCGGCATGGGTCGCTTCGCGGCGCTCGCCCAGCTGGCTGCCGTAGGCGACCTCGCGGGTCAGCGGGTGGCGGAAGGCGAAGACGCGCTCGGGGTAGATCTCGGCCTCGTAGAGGAAGCCGCCCTCGGTCAGCGCGCAGAGCGCCGGCTCGGTCCCGTCCGTCGGCAGCCCCGCGGTCAGGTGCAGAGCCCGCGCCCCGAACTCCTTGCCGACCACCGAGGCAACCTGCAGCAGCGTCTTCGCGTCGGGGTCGAGGCGGTCGATGCGGGCGGCGAGGATCGCCTGCACCCCGGCCGGGACGCCGGAGTCCTCGACCGGCTGCGCCAGCCGGTAGGCGCCGCGCTCCCCCTCCAGCCGCCCGGTCTCGGCCAGCTCGCGGACGATCTCCTCGATGAAGAACGGGTTGCCGGCGGTGCGCTCGTGGATCAGCTCCTCGAGCCCGTCGAGCGAGGGGTCCGCGCCCGCCAGGTCGCGCAGCAGCTCGCCGGTGTCGCTCGGACCCAGCGGCTGCAGCGAAACGGTGCGGTAGTTCGGCGAGGCATCCCAGCCGGGCGTGTACTCGGGCCGGAAGTTGACCACCGCCAGGGTGTTGGTCCCCGCCACCGAGTCGGCCAGCTCGCGCAGCAGCGCCTCGCTGCCCTCGTCCATCCAGTGCAGGTCCTCGATCACCGTCACCACCGTGTGGCGGCGGTTGGCGGCGTTGACCAGGCGGCAGATGACCCCGCCCAGCGCCCGCTGCCGCGCCTCCGGGCTCATCTGCGGGGCCGGGCGGTCCGGGTCGGGCACGCCGAGGAAGTCGAAGACCAGCGGCAGCTCGTCGGCGAACTCGGGATCGATCAGCAGCGCCCGGCCGGCGATCTTCTCGCGGGCGAGCCGCTCCGGCTCGCGGTCGCCGATCCCGAAATAGGCGCGCAGCATCTGCAGCACCGGCATGTAGGGGATCGACTGACCGTGCGACTGGGCCTGCGCCTCGAAGACGTCGATGCCCTGCTCGCGGCAGCGCTCGGCGAACTCGTGGCAGAGGCGGCTCTTGCCGATCCCCGGCTCGGCGACGATGCCGACGACCGCGCCCTCGCCCTGCTTGGCCCGCTCCAGCGCCTCCTCCAGCACGCCCATCTCTGCGCTGCGGCCGACGAAGCGGGAGAAGCCGCGGGCGCGGGAGAGGTCGAGCCGCGAGCGGGCGGCGCCGACCCCTGCCAGCTCGAAGACCTGTACCGGATGGCTAGCTCCCTTGATCTCAAACTCGCCCAGGTCCTCCAGCTCCAGGTAGCCGCTGGCCAGCGAGGCGGTGTGCTCGGTCAGGTACGCCTTGCCCGGCTCGGCCAGCGCCTCCATCCGCTGCGCCAGCCCGACCGTGTGCCCGATCGCGGTGTACTCGCCCTCGCCGGCCTGGCCGATCGCCCCGGCGACGACCTCGCCGGAGTTGATCCCGATCCGGATCGAGAAGTTGAGCCCGGCCTCGCGCCGCAGCTCGGCGGCGTAGCCGGAGACGTCCTCGAGCATCTGCAGCGCCGCGTAACAGGCGCGCCGCGGGTGGTCCTCATAGGCGACCGGCGCCCCAAACACGGCCATGATCCCGTCGCCGGTGAACTTGTCGACGGTGCCGTCGAAGCGCTCGACCGCCTCGGCCAGGATCGAGAAGAAGCGCCGCATGATCTTGCGCCACTCCTCCGGATCCTGCTGCTCGGCGAGATCCATCGAGCCCATCACGTCGGCGAACAGCACTGTTACCTGCTTGCGCTCTCCGTCGTCACTGGTGGGTTCGATCACGACACCGTCAAGGTTACGCCCGCACCCCCGTCGCCTCCAAAAAACCCCGCCGATGGGCCTAAAAGTGACCCTATAAGGCTACTTTTAGGCCCATCGGCCCCAACTTCGCGAGTAGCCTGCCGGGATGCCTTCCGTTCTCGTCACCGGAGCATCCACGGGTATCGGTCGAGCGACGGCCCTGCGACTCGACTCCGCCGGCTGGCGCGTCTTCGCCGGGGTGCGCAAGGAGGCCGATGCCGAGGCGCTGCGCGCCGCCGGCTCGGAGCGACTGACGCCGGTCACGATCGACGTCACCGATCCGGCCCAGATCGCCGCCGCCGCCGAGCAGATCGGCACGGCACTCGGAGGCGCCGGCCTCGACGGTCTCGTCAACAACGCCGGCGTCGCCATTCCCAGCCCGTTGGAGACGATGCCGATCGAGGACTTCCGCCGCCAGGTCGAGGTCAACCTCACCGGCCAGGTGGCCGTGACCCAGGCGCTGCTGCCGCAGATCCGCGCCGCCAAGGGCCGCATCGTCTTCATCAGCTCGATCGGCGGCCGCATCGCCTTCCCCTTCACCGGCGCCTACCATGCCGCCAAGTTCGGGGTGGAGGCGGTCGGCGACACCTTCCGCCAGGAGCTGCGCGGCTGGGGAATCTCGGTCTCGATCGTCGAGCCGGGCTCGATCGACACCCCGATCTGGGACCGGGGCAACGCCGCCGCCGACGAAATCGGCGAACGCGCCGGCGACAGCCACGAGTCGCTCTACGGCAAGGCGATCGAGCGCTACCGCAAGGTGGTCAAAGACACCGCCGAGCGCGGCATCCCGCCCGAGAAGGTCGCCACTGCTATCGAGCACGCCCTCAGCGCTAGCCGCCCCCGCGCCCGCTACCTGGTCGGCCTCGACGCCAAGATCCAGGCGCGGGTGAAGATCGTGATCCCGACGCCTGTCTGGGACCGGGTGGTCGCTCGCATGATGGGCATCTGAGCGCCTCGCGCCCAGATAAACGCCTCTGCTCCTCCTATACTGAGCGTGTCGATTGACTGGTCAGTCAGCCAGTGACAGCGCCCATTGTGGGACCGAGAGGAAAGCGTTGCGAGTAGCCGCCGTACAGCTCAACTCGACGGATCAGAAGGCCCGGAACCTGGAGGTTGCCGAGCGCCTGGTGCGGGCTGCCGCCGCCGACGGGGCCGAGCTGGTCGCGCTGCCGGAGAAGTGGAACCTGCTGGCCGGGGGGGAGGCGCTGCTGGCCGGGGCCGAGGCGCTCGACGGCCCCAGCCTCGGCGCGGCCCGCGCCTGGGCCCGCGAGCTTGGCATCCATCTGCTCGCCGGCAGCATCTCCGAGCGCGGGCCCGAGAAGGCCTTCAACACCTCTGTCCTGATCGGCCCCAGCGGCGAGGACGCTGCCGTCTACCGCAAGATCCACATGTTCGACGTCGATGTCGAGGGCGTCTCCTACCGCGAGTCCGAGCACGAGGCGCCCGGGGCCGAGATCGTCACCGCCCCTGTCGGCGGCCTGATCGCCGGCCTCACCGTCTGTTACGACCTGCGCTTCCCGGAGCTGCACCGCATCCTCGCCGTCCGCGGCGCCCGCCTCGTCGCCGTCCCCTCGGCCTTCACCGCGGCCACCGGCCGCGACCACTGGGAGGTGCTGCTGCGGGCGCGGGCGATCGAGGACCAGGTCTTCCTCCTCGCCCCCAACCAGGTCGGCACGGCCCCGCCGCACTTCGACTCCTATGGCCACTCGGCGATCGTCGACCCCTGGGGTGCCATCCTCGCCGTCGCTCCCGACGAAGAGTGCTTCATCGCCGCCGACCTCGACCTCGACGCCCAGGAGCAGGTGCGTGAGGCGCTCCCGTCCCTCGCCAACCGCCGCCCGGCCGCCTACGTCTGGCCGCAGCTGCAGGAGGCGCGCGCCTGATGGCCGCCAAAGCGCCAGCGGTCGACAAGCGCCGCCAGATCCTCGACGCCGCGATCCACGTCTTCGCCCGCCAGGGCTTCCACTCGACTCGCGTCTCCGATATCGCCGACGAGGCAGGCGTCGCCTACGGCCTCGTCTACCACTACTTCCGCTCCAAGGACGAGGTCCTCAACGAGCTCTTCAGCGAGCGCTGGTCGCTGCTGTTGGCGGCGATCGACGAGACCGACGCCAACGGCGCCAACCCGCGGGCCAAACTGCAGGCGGTCGCCGCCTTCATCATCGACTCCTACCGCCACAACCCGGAGCTGATGAAGGTGATCATCGTCGAGGTCACCCGCGCCGCCAACTCTTTCGGCCACACTCACCTGCCGGAGATCCGCCGCGCCTACGAGTCGATCGCAAAGATCGTCGCCGACGGCCAGGCCGAGGGCGCCTTCCGCCGCGACATCGACCCGATCTTCGCCTCGATGTCCTTCTACGGGGCGATCGAGCAGCTGCTCTCGGGCTGGATCTTCGAGGTCATCCCCGCCGCCGACAGCGACTTCGACCAGGCCAAGGATCTTGTAGTGGCGACAATTTGCGACGGCCTCGAGCCTCGATAGGTAAGGTCGCGGCCATGGAGAACGAGATCGTCAAAAGATTGGTTTGGAGCGGGGTGCTGGCGGCTAGTAGTGCCCTGGCGAGCATCGCCGCCACCCGCCTCGCCGCCGTCGTCTGGCGCCGCGTCTTCAACGAAGAGCCCCCGGAGTAACCAGCCGCCTTGCCCGAGCCGACCGTCACACCCCCGCCCAGCGATCCGTCCCATAAGTCGGTCGGCGAGCTCGTCTTCGACGTCTCGGAAAAGACCTCGGCGCTGATCCGCGAGGAGTTCGAGCTCGCCAAGGCCGAGGTCACCGAGAAAGTCACCAAGCTGCTGCGCGGCTCGGTCGTCGGCATCGCCGCCGGCGTCTTCGCCTTCCTGGCCCTGATCCTGATCATGGACGGCATCGCCTGGCTGCTGAATGAAGAGGTCTTCGACGGCAAGACCTGGCCCGGCTTCCTGGTCGAGGCCGCGATCTTCCTCTTGATCGCCGCCGCGGCGGGCCTGATCGCCTACCGCGCTGTCCAGGCCGGGGCCCCGCCGGTCCCGAGCCAAGCGATCGAAGAGGCGAAGCTGACCAAGACGATGCTGGAAGAGGGCAAAAACAAATGAACGCTCAGCCGCAGCCCCCAAAGCCCTCCACCGTCGGCATGCCCGGCCGCAGCTCAGCCGAGATCCGCCGCGACATCGACGCCCACCGCCAAGACCTAGGCACCTCAGTAGAAGCCCTGCGCGGCCGCGTCACCGAGCTGACCGACTGGCGCCGCCAGGTCCGCGAGCACCGCACCCCGCTGATCGTAGGCGCCGCGGCCGCCGGCTTCCTGGTCGGCGTCATGGCCCTGCGCCGTCGCCGCTAGCGCCTAGCCATCTTTATAAAAGGGATCACCTAAGTTAGAGGATCCGGGCAAGCGAAGTCCGATCTCATCGGAGCGATTATTCAACCGTAACTTGACCTGCTGGTTCCCCGGCCGGAGTGACCTTAAATGTTGCCTCAAGTATCCCTTTTCCACAGGCACCGAATGCTTCTGAATTAACAAAGAGTTCAAGATCTGACCCTTGTGAGTAGATGAATGGAACATATGCTGCCGCGAAGGCGCAGGTTGCAAGACTCACTTTTTCTTCAGATTGTATTTGGGCTTCGAATACAATTTCAGTACCTGTTCCACCTTCTCCAAATAGAAGTCGCTGTATTACCCCCGTGTCGCCTTCTCCAATGAGAAATTGCCAGCCTTCACTTGCGTTTGTTCTAATATCGACTGGCAGTTCAGTGCCTTCAAGTTCACATTCTTCGAAGCTGTCTCCATTTACGATTCCGTGATGGTTGTTTGTTAAGAAAATATTCAAATCAGTCTTCTCACAATTGATGTTTCCAAGTATGGTTTGAATTGAAAAGTGGTGGCTGCTAGCTATTTGGAGTTCATTGCCTGAGCTAGCTGCCACTCCGTTAATTTGCACAACTGGTCCTCCTTGAGCCGTTGCGGAAATTGGAGCAAGCGCAATAATCGCTAATACGGGGACGAGTAGTAATAAAATCTTCCCAGTCATCTTTTGAGGCTTCCTTCGTTTGTGGTTGTGAGCAAGGGCAACTCATTCATACTTTGCGACTGAAAAAGCGCCAAGCGGATTTCTTTTTTAGATAAGTCGTTGGAGAATGCGACAGTAGATGTCCTGCAAAGTGCAGAAAGTCAACCGCTCACGCGCGCAGGTTTACGCCGTGCCGCTTCTTGCGCCCGACCACATGGCAGGGCACCAGCAAACAAAGGTGGTCCACGTCGCGAGCGCGACAGAGCGCTCTATTAAAGGCTGAGCGCGGCGCGGGTGGTGCTGCCGACGCCGAGCATGCCCGGGCCGGCGTGGGCGCCGAGCACGGCACCGACTTCGGAGACGAAGATCGGTTCGCAGCCGAAGATCTCGCGGCAGTCGGCGACGAGGGCGTCGGCCGCCTCGGTGCTCTGGATATGCTGGACGGTCCAGGCGTCGGCGCCCTGGTCGTGGCGCTGGCGGGCGTAGTCGCGCAGCCGCTCGATCGAGCGTGCCCGGGTCCGCACCCGCTCCACCGGCGTCACCTCCTTCTCGAAGGTGAGGATCGGCTTGATCTGCAGGGCGGAGCCGATGAAGGCCGCCGCGCCGCCGATCCGGCCGCCGCGCCGCAGGTACTCAAGCGTGTCGAGCCCGAACCAGATTTTCAAGTTGTCTCTCGCCTCCTCGGCCTTGGCGACGACCGCGTCGCCCCCGAGGCCGGCCTTGGCGGCATTGCCGGCGGCGACCACGACCAGGCTCATCCCCCCCGCGGCAGAGCGCGAGTCGACGACCTGGATCCGCTCGCCGCCCTTGTCTTCGGCGATCAGCCGCTCGCGCGCCTGCCCGGCTGCCTCGCAGGTGCCGGAGATCCCGGCGGAGAGGTGGACCGAGACGATCTCGTGGCCGGCTTCGAGCAGCGGTTCGTAAACGGCGCAGAAGTCCCCGATCGAGGGCTGCGACGTGGTCGCGCCCGTCTCCGAGGCCCGCAGCCGTTCGTAGAAGGCGGGGTAGTCGGTGATCTCGGACTCGGCCTGCTGCTCGCCGTCGATCGAGACGTAGAGGCTGACCGTCGCGATCTCCAGCTCGCCCTGCAGCTCGGCGGGGAGGTAAACGGTCGAGTCGGCGACCACAGCGGTCTGGCGGCCAGAGCTGCTCAAGGAGCCGATTCTGTCAGAAGACCCCGAATCTGCAGCCTGCCGCCGCCCTCTCGCTACACTTAATGAAGTGACAGAGACGCCAACAGCTGCGATCACCCTGACCGACAAGGCCGCCGAAAAGATCGGCGAGCTGCTCGGCGGCCAGGCCGACGGCCCCGAGCAGGCCCTGCGCGTGGCCGTCCGCGGCGGCGGCTGCAGCGGCTTCCAGTATGCCCTCGCCTTCGATCGCGCCAAGGAGGACGACAACGTCTTCGAGGTCGACGGCGTCTCAGTAGTCGTCGACAAGGTCTCGATGCAGTTCGTCTTCGGCTCCGAGGTCGACTACATAGAAGGCCTTCAGGGCGCCGGGTTCCAGGTCAACAACCCGAACGTAGTAGCCGCCTGCGGCTGCGGCTCCTCTTTCCAGGTGAAAGAGGACGCAGCCGAGGGCGCAGTGGTCTAGCTCAAGACTGTCTTTACCCCAGAGGTCGCGCTAACTGCAAGTTTCGCAATACCGATTAAGGATCAACGGCCACTTGTCCTGCTGGGAAGGTTACGTTGAAGGATCTCTCGAATATATAGTTTCCGCAGGCTCCACTATTGAACATAGATGAAATTTCAATTTCGAGATCTTCTTCGTCATTATTGTATCGGAATGGAATACTTTCTCTAGAGAAAGTACATGTTCCATAGATCAATTCTTCAGCAACTTGAAATTGCATTGTGAGCGAAAGTTCGGAGCCGGGTTTAATAGGCTCGATCTCTCCTTCTCCTCCTCCTTCTTCCCATCGAATTGGATTCTCCATCCAACAGACGGGGCATTAGTAGAAAGATCGTAGAAGAGACCGGTTCCTATTCCAAATTCACAGGGTTCTACCAGATCTGTGAATCGAGCACCATTCACAATCCACCCCAAATTACTTGTCATGACGGCGTTCAAATCATTTTCATCACACGCTGTCGTGCCTAGCGCCATTTGAGTTATAAAATTTCCGCTAAAGGCTTGGATTTCGTCTCCAGCTATAGCCGCGTTTTCGTTGATTTGTACGGTCTGCGACTGGCCATGGTCCCTAGCACTGGTGCGAGCACAGCCAGAATCTTCCTACCTATGATGAAGGCCCTCCAATTGTAGGCATGGGTACGATTCATTTGCTATCTGACCCCTCCGGCATCTGCCGACTTGTTGCTTGTGTAGCCCAAGGAGCAGGAGTTTCTCAAGCCATCTTTCCTGCTAATGCACCTTCTCTCCGAGCTATGCGCCAGAGTTAGGAGTCAAAATTGGGCCGCGCTATTATTGGCGCAGCCCAGTTACTAATATCCGTGACTCCCGGCTCTTAAGCCAGTAAGGCTATATCGGGTTCAACGGGCTTACGGATCGACCGTCACTTGACCAAATGACACTGTTCCGGTGATCGTGAATGTGCCTTTGACTTTCTTTGATCCGCACGCCCCTCCATTGAATTCAACTGAATTTACAGTCAAGACTAGATCTTTTTCATCGTCGTTATATGTAAATGGGACGGAGGCTCTTTCATAGGTACACGTTGCGACACTTATTTCTTCTGATTGGATTTGATCCGCAAATGAAATTTTTGCGCCGGGTGCAATTGGCTCAAGCGTGCCCTGTTGTCCAGCTTCTAATTGAACTCTCCACCCGACCGTGCCTGCATTAGTTGTTGAGGTTACTTCTAGTTCACCAAGTGAACATGGCCCTCCTCCGCTATTCTGAAAATACCCCCCATTCACCTGGCCCGTCAGGTTTCCCGTCATAAAAATATTCAAATCATTTTCTTCGCATTCATAATTTCCTAGTGCTGATTCAGAAGTCAAATTACTACTAAAGGCTTGGATTTCATCCCCAAATCCAGCAGGGCTGCCATTGATTTGTAGCGTCTGGGCCTGAGCCATCGCGGGAAGCACGGCAAATGCCATGATCGCCAGCACCGGCGCAAGCACGGTCAGAATCTTTTTACGCATCTCAGTGTCCTCCTTAGCCGTTGTAAAAAGGGGGCGCGCCATCGCTGGCACGCCCCCTGTCACCACCCTGTGGATGCCCAGGCGAATAAGAGCCCAAGCCCTACAGAATTAGAGATGAATCAGTCGATGACGACTTGACCCGTTGGTTCACCGGTGGGGGCAACGCTAAAGGAGCCCTCGAGCGTGCCGTTTCCGCAGGCTCCACCGTTGAACACGGTATTCGCCTTAACGGTAATGACGAGATCTGCTCCTTGGTTGTATGTAAACGGAACACTCGCCCTTGTGAAGGTGCAAGTTTTAAGGCTTTCTTCTTCTCCGTTTTGGATTTGAGCAGTGAATGCGATGTTTTCAGCAGCTCCGCCTTCAGCTGCAGCGAGAGGCTTGACTTCACCTTCATCATTTTCGTTGAAGATGACTTGCCAGCCCAGTCCGGCGTTCGTTGTGATGTCGACCGGGACGCCAGCGCCTTCGATTTCACATTCTTCGAAGCCACCGCCGTTAACCGCTCCATGGTGGTTGCTGAAAAGGAAAATGTTCAGGTCATTGATCCCACACCTGAGATTCCCCAGCGCCGTTTGAGTTTTGAGGTTGGCGCTAGTTGCTTGGAGTTCTCCCCCAAGCCCAGCCGAGCTGCCATTGATTTGCAGGTTCGGAGTTGATGCCTGAGCCATCGCGGGCAGCACGGCAAAAGCCATGATTGCCAGCACCGGCGCAAGCACGGTCAGAATCTTTTTACGCATTGTTAATGAACTTCCTTTCCTGTAGTTGGAGGGCCGGCTTCATTTGCCGAGCGCTCCGTTGAGATAGCGCCCCGGTAAGGCTTGTCCTCGTCGGGACTCACCCATTGGGGCGAGCGAGATGAGCCGAGGACTGCCGCCCCCTGGCGGCCTTGACTGGGTCCTGTGCTTCCCCTTCCATTCGGGTGCATCCCCATCCCTTGGGGTTCGCCGTTTCTACTGGAGGGGCTGACAGCCAGTCAAATTTATCCGTGCGGTAACGGGGTCGCACGGTTTGATGGCAGATCGCTATCGTTGTTTGTGCTGCAAATCGCTGGATGTTTGAATTGCGCGGGCGCGGATAGGCGCGCCGCGCCTATCCGCGCGGATCGAGTCTCAAATTCGTCTACCGGGGCTTCGAGTGTTCTCAGCCGGATACTTTCCCGCCGAGCACCTCAAGCATCTCCTCTACCCGCACAAACTTGACCCTGGGACGGCCATGGGGCTCTCCTCTGCCGACCTCCGCCTGGTCTATCGCCTGCCAGTCGTCGAAGGTGACGAAGCGAACGTCTCGCTCGATAAGCAGATCCTCGATGGCCGAAGGGTTGGGGCTCGCAGGTTTGAGCAAAGTCTGCGACTCAACATCGGACAGGAGGTGAGCCACTGTCTCCAACGCATCTTTCTTGTTGGTGCCGATCACCCCAGAGGGCCCACGCTTGATCCAGCCAGCCGTGTAGTGGCCGACCTTGTGGCCGGAGTCGTGGGAGTCAAGCACGCGGCCGCCGTCGTTGAGGATCAAGCCGCGCTTCTCGTCGAAGGGGACCCCCTCGATCGGGATCCCGGTGTAGCCGACCGAGCGCAGGACCAGGCCGCACTCCAGCTCCTCTCGCTCGCCCGTATCCCTGGCACGCAGGCTGCCGCCTTCCTCGACCAGCTCGTTGCGGCCGATCACGATCTTCTCGACCTTTCCATCGCCAACGATCTCGACCGGGGAGGCGAGGAAGCGCAAGACGATTCGCTGCTCCTTGCCCTTGGGCTCGCGGCCTGCGAACTCGCGCAGGGTCTCGACGTTGACGCGGGTGGTCTTGTCGACCTCGTCAGACTCGAGGAAGGCTGCGCTTGCCGGGTCGAGCTCGACATCGACGGGGTCGATGATGACGTCGGCGTCCTCCATCTCACCCAACTCCTTGATCTCGGGGTTGGTGAAGGCGGCCTGGACCGGGCCGCGGCGGCCGAGGACGACGATCTCGCGGATCTTCTTGCGGTCGAGCATCTCGATTGCGTGGTCGGCGGTGTCGGTCTGGCGCAGCTCGTGGTCGGTCAGGGCCAGCATCCGGGCGACGTCCATCGCCACGTTGCCGTTGCCGATCACCACGGCCCGCTGGCAGGAAAGGTCGAAGTCCTCTTCGGCGTAGTCGGGGTGAGCGTTGTACCAGCCGACGAAGGCGGTGGCCGCATGGCTGCCGGGCAGGTGCTCTCCGGGGATGCCGAGCTGGCGGTCGGTCTCGCAGCCGACCGTGAAGACGATCGCGTGGTAGAGCCGCTCCAGGTCTTCGACCTCGATGTCGTGGCCGATCTTGACGTTGCCGAAGAAGCGGAAGCCCTCACGTGCCGCTGTTTTCTCGTAGACGCGGGTTACCGACTTGATCTTGGGATGGTCCGGGGCGACGCCGCCGCGGACCAGGCCGAACGGAGTGGGGAGGCGGTCGAAGAGATCGACCTGGGCGTGGAGGTCCTCTCCCTTGAGGATGTGCTCGGCGGCGTAGAAGCCGGAGGGGCCGGCACCGACGATGGCGACGCGAAGTGGGGTCTCAGCTGTTCCGATCTGGGTCATTTCCTCTGCCTGTCCGGGTTTGTGGCGGACGCGGAAGAATACGGAACGGAGCGATCCTGCTTAGGCGGCCAACAGCATCTCGCTGCAGTCAGGACAGATGTCGTGGCTGATCATCGGCAGCTCGGAGCGCTGGAACAGCTTCAGCCGCTCGGCGGCGACCTCGACCTCGACCCAGTTGCCCTCGACTAGGAAGCGATCGCACCAGCCGCACATGGTCAGGACTTCCTCGCTGCGCGGCGCGTTCAGGTCCAGAATCGGCTGCCGCGCATCGCGTGTCTCCTCGGACTGCATGAACGCGGCAAAGAGCACCGTCCTCCCAGACGGGTGGGCGACGATGCGCAGCCTCATTTCTCGACGCGTGCTCGGGCCGTCGCAGCGGAAGGGGAGCTCGACGCTGCGAACCTCGCTGCGCAGCCGCCGCAGCAGCATCCTCTGCAGTTTTTTCAGCTCGTCGCCGGCGACGAAGTCCCAGAGTGAGCGGCCGAGGCTGGCCCCGACCTCGCTCCAGCCATTTTCCTCACCGAAGAGGTAATAGCCCTGGTCGACTTTGACGAGCCGGTCGTCATGGTCGATTGCGTAGGTGAGGACGGGTGTGCCCATCGGCAAGGATCAGGCCTGAAAACAAAACCATACGCGGCCCTATATGTCTTGGATCAGCTTGTGGCCGAAGAGGCCATGATGGAGGCGGTGCCGTCGAGCGCGTCGAGCGCTTTGCCGATCGACATCGCCACGCAGGTGAAGATCGGCGTCTCGCGCTCGGTGTACTCGCTGGACTCGGTCGGGCGCAGCTCGTTGACGAGATCGAGGAACATTCCCGGGTCGTCGCCCTCGAAGCAGACGACGAACTCCTGATCGTCGAGGCCGAAAGAGTAGGTCGTGTTGATCGTGATCTCTGGGTAGCGGCGACCGACCTCGATGTGGCTTTTCATGATCCGACCCCGCTCCTCTGCTGGCAGTCCGTACCAGCGGCGCTGCTTGACCATCGGGTAGAGGAAGAGATATTTGCGGTCGGAGACGCAGATCTCAGGTCGGGCCTGCTCGTCCGAATAAGGAGAGAGTTTGGTCATCGAGAGGAAGGAGTGGGGGGTATCGGCCCACTTTGCCAGTCCGCTCTGGCCGAGGACGACATGGAAGGTGTGGAGGTCGTCGAGGTTGGGGCTCTGGCTCAGCAGCACCAAGTCGACGTCGCCGCGGGTGCCGATCGTCGAGTAGGCGCGCAACGAGTGGTCGAAGGCGAAGTCCTCGCAGGCGGCGAGGAACTCTTGCTTGTCGGCTGCGCGGAGGTCGTCATCGCGGCGGTGCCAGGCGGGATCCAGCTTGAGGAACGTGAACTTGACGAAAGTGCGGTCGGCCACGTCGGAGACGATAGCGGCCTCTATCGTCGCTCTCTCCCCAGGCATAAATCTACGCATTTTTTGAGATTTATGATCTCGTTCTTCCCAAGAAACGACAGAAGCGTTTATGCTCATCACGCGTTCGGCTTGGGTTCGGGCGTAGGAGAGAAAATAATTTGGCGGCTGGAAGCCGGGGAACCGCCTGTCGGGATCGCGGAGGGAGAGCCGCCTCGAAAAGAGGGAGCTATCGATGGCGGGGATTTACTCGGATGAGGTATGTCGTGGCGCTGCCGGTATGCGCCGGCCGACGCCCTCTCCCCGCAGCGATGGGAGAAGTGTTTGGCCGAGGGGGTTCTTGGCGTTTCTCGCTTTGGCGGCAGCTGCATTTACAGCGATGGTTCTTGCGACTGTCGCCCACGCATCTCCCGAACATCCCGAAATCCCCAGTCTCTCTCACGTTGGTGTCTTCACCAACAAGCCGTGTGGCGTCGCTACTGATACTTCAGGCGATCTCTACGTATCCGAAGCCGAAGCACTAGGCGGCATGGTCAAGATTTACGGACCCACAGGGGGATCTTCAGTAGCCGAATTCTTTGCATCTGAACCATGCAACCTGGCAGTCGATGCCTCTGGCAATATCTATCTATCAGGCTCCGCTGGCTTGAAACGATTCACACCTAGCGCCCCTCCACCCGTAACTGTTTCCACCACCTACTCCGAAAGCACCTTAGTCCCCATCAACACCACTACCATCATTGCTGGAGTCGCTGTTAATCCTAGCAACGGCCACATCTTTGCTGCTGAAGATATCAAAGAGAAACAGAAGATCACCTTTGAAAATACTCCCGCAGCTTGGGTGACCGGTAACACATTCACCCTCGGAAATCTGCCCGCTGCATGCACCAGCGCCACCACGGCATCAATTACATATAGTACAGTTACCGCCACTCGCAATACAAATATTAGAGGTGCCCTGGAAGCCAAATGTGGGGCCAACTTCGCCCTAGCAAGTGCCGGTACATCTGGAACAACAACCTCCACTATAACTTTTCAGGGAAAGTTTGCTGGACAGAATTTTCCACTAATAACTTGTGCAAAAGTGACGGCAAATGGAAATTGCTCTGTTGCTCCCGAAACTGATGGCTTCAGCAGAATTTCTTCCTATGAATCCAATGGCACACTGCTCTCGAACACTATTGGAACAAATCTTTCCAACGCCGCCTACTACGGCGTCGATGTTTACGGTGCAAACGGCAACATTTATGCTGCGGACTTCGCAAACAACAAGGCATATATCTTTGATTCGTCTGGCTCCAGCCTTCTAAAAGAATTCAATGGATCCGAATCACCATGTACTTCATTCAGTGAAATGGTGAAACCAAATCTTGCCGTTGATCAGTCCGATGGAAACGTTTTTGTCTCTAACATTAAAGGTACTGGTACTGTGGATGAGTTTGATTCGTCTGGTAAATGTGTGACGACGATCTCACGGTCGTCACCTTCTTTCACTGAATCTGGGCCATCCGATATTGCGGTTGACAGTTCTACTGTCAATAAAGGTGATGTCTATGTTAGTTCGGGCACCACAAGCGGGAGCGTTTACGCTTTTGGCCCTCTGCCCAGTGGCTTTCTTCTTTCAGTGACGAGATCTGGCTCGGGCTCTGTCAATAGTTCGCCTGCAGGCATAAACTGCGGTGCCACTTGCTCCGCGTCTTTTTCGGAAG
>CAYOAP010000022.1:0-26938 GCA_964401995.1 uncultured Conexibacteraceae bacterium
CGACGATCCCGACGAAGAAGTCGGAGACCTTCTCGACCGCCGACGACAACCAGCCCTCGGTCGAGATCCACGTGCTGCAGGGCGAGCGCGAGATGGCCGGCGGCAACAAGAGCCTCGGCAAGTTCCAGCTGACCGGGATCCCGCCGGCGCCGCGGGGGATGCCGCAGATCGAGGTCACCTTCGACATCGACGCCAACGGCATCCTGCACGTGACGGCGAAAGACCTGGGCACGGGCAAAGAGCAGAAAATCGAGATCAAATCCGGCTCCGGCCTCTCCGACGAGGAGATCCAGGGCATGGTCAGCGACGCCGAGTCGCACGCCGACGAGGACCGCAAGCAGCGCGAGCTGGCGGAGGCGCGCAACCTCGCCGAGAACGCCGCCTACCAGTCGGAGAAAGCGATCGCCGACGCTGGCGACAAAGTCGACGAGGCGACCAAGGGCGAAGTCGAGGCAGCGGTCAAGGAGGTGCGCGAGGCGCTTGAGTCCGAGAGCGTCGAGGAGATCAACTCCAAAGCGGAGGCGCTGACGGCGGCGATGACCAAAGCGTCGGAGCAGATCTATGCGGCTGCCGAGGCTGAGAGTGCTTCGGCTGATGGCGACTCTGCCGAAGGCGGCGCCTCCGAGGATGAGGAGGAGGTTGTTGACGCGGAGGTGGTTGACGAGGGTGACGACAAATGATCGAGGGACAGGGCGAGGGTTCTGAGCGCCCGGCCACGGGTCCTGTCGTGGATGATGGGGGGGCACTGCGGGCGGAAGGCCCGTCCTCGACCCCCCCGACATCCCCGCCACCCGCGGGCGAGGCGTCTGGAACTGCCTCGCCGGGACAGGGCGATCAGGCTGCCGACCCCGCTTCCAGCGAGCAGATCGAGCAGGACCTGGACGCGCTGTTGGCTGACACCCAGCGGGAGCGGGACGAGTACTTGGACCTCGCGAAGCGGACCAAGGCTGACTTCGAGAACTACCGCAAGCGGATGGCGGCTGAGGTTCAGGCCGCTTCGGTTCGCGGCAAAGCCGGGTTGGCGGCTGAGCTTGTCGGCGTCATCGACAACCTCGAACGGGCGCTGGCTGCTGCTGGGATTGAGGTTGCTGCCGAGGATGCGCCCGAGGAGCCTCTGGCTCAGGGGATCCTGCTCACCTATCGAGAGCTGAACGGGGTGCTGGCTCGGAGCGGGGTCGAGTCCTTTGACCCGAAGGGCGAGAGGTTCGACCCTGTCTTCCATGAGGCGCTGTCGACCTTGCCCGTCGAGGGCGCGGGTTCAGGGACCGTTGTCGAGGTCTTGCAGAAGGGCTACCGCCTGGGCGAGCAGCTGATCCGGCCTGCCCGCGTGGTGGTGAGCGAGTAGGGGCGCCTTGGCTGACGACCTCTACAAGGTGCTGGGCGTCTCGAAGAAGGCGACCGACGACGAGCTGAAGAAAGCGCACCGCAAGCTGGTGCGCAAGTACCACCCTGACCGCAACCCCGACGATCCCACCGCCGAGGAGAAGTTCAAGGAGATCCAGGGGGCCTACGACACGCTCTCGGATCCCGAGAAGCGCAAGCAGTACGACGCGGGCGGGATGTTCGGCGGCTTCGGTGGGCCCGGCGCCGCGGGCCGCGGGCCGTTCGGTCCGGGCGGCGCTGGGCCGGGCGGCCCAGGCGGCGGCTTCAGCGGCGACCTCGGCGACATCTTCTCCTCGCTCTTCAACCGCAGTGGTGGGGGCGGTGGCGCACGGGCGCAGCAGGCCCGCGGCCGCGACCTCGAAACCGAGGTGAGGCTGACCTTTGACCAGGCCGTCAACGGCGCTCAGGTCAGCGTCACCGTGCCCAAGGCCGAGCGCTGCCAGGCCTGCCACGGCAGCGGCGCCAAACCGGGGACGAGCCCGATCACCTGCCCGCGCTGCGAAGGCCGCGGCATCGACGCCCAGAGCCAGGGCTTCTTCTCGATCAGCCAGCCCTGCCCCCAGTGCGGCGGCGCCGGCCAGATCATCGAGGACCCCTGCCCGACCTGCGGCGGCAGCGGCCTCACCCAGCAGAGCAAGCGCTACAAGGTCAACATCCCGGCCGGGGTCAAGGACGGGACCAGGATCCGCCTCGCCGGCAAAGGCGAGGCCGGGCCGCGCGGCGGAGCGGCCGGCGACCTTTTCGTCACCACCCGGGTCGCTGCCTCACCGGTCTTCAAACGGCTCGACGGCGGCAACCTCGAGGTGACGGTGCCGATCACCGTGGCCGAGGCGCTGACCGGGGCGACGATCGAGGTCCCGACCCTGGCCGGGAGCAAGAAGATCAAGGTCCCGGCCGGGACCAAGCACGGCAGCGTCCAGCGCCTGCGCGGCGAGGGCCCGCCGAAGCCGAAAGGCAAGGGCAACGGCGACATCCGCTACCGGCTCGAGATCGAGGTGCCGACGGAGCTGAGCGACGAGCAGCGCCAGGCGGCCGAACAGCTGGCCGCGACCTTCAATGGCGCCAACCCGCGCGAGCAGCTCCTCCGAGAGGCGGCCCGATGAGCACACGGCGGGTGAGGACCGAAATAACGGTCGACGCCGAGCGCGGCGTCTTCATGATCTCGATCGCCGCCGAGCTCGCCCACATGCACCCCCAGACCCTGCGCATGTACGAGGCGCGCGGGCTGATCCAGCCGCAGCGCTCGCCGAAGAACACCCGCCTCTACTCACAGCGCGATGTCGAGCGGCTGCGGCGAATCCAGCAGATGACCTCCGAGGAGGGGCTGAACCTGGCCGGGGTCGAAACGGTGCTCGAGATGGAGGAGCGGGTGGAGAAGATGCGGGCCGAGCTGGAGCGGATGCGGCGGCGGGCCGAAGCGCTGGAGCGGCAACTGCCGCGCGAAGGCGGGCGGCCCGGCGCCTAAGAACCGGGCAGGGCTTTGCGCAGGAGTCGCTGCAGCGACTCCAGATCACGATCGCTGAGGGCGTCGATGGCGTCAGGTGGCTGGTTGAGGCGGCCGACGACCTCGCGCCGCAGCCGCTCCCCTGCCTCGCTGAGGACGAGCAGCTTGACCCGACGGTCATTCTCGTCGGCGGTGCGCTGGACCAGGCCCCGCTCCTCGAGCCGATCGGTGATTCCGGTCAGGTTGGAGCTGTCGCAGGCCATCGTCTCCGCCACCTCGCGCATCGGCCGCGGCCGGTCGAGCGCCTTCAGCACCATCAGCTGCGGTGGGAAGAGGTCAAACTCGCGGCAGAGGGCCATCATCCGCGGCCGCTGCAGCATGAAGAGCTCGGCCAGCAGCTCCCAGGCCTGCGTCTCCAACTGCGCCCTGCCCCGGGTCTTCTTTGACCCCGCGCGGGGTGTTGCATCGGCAGTAGTAGCCATCCCACGCGAAGATTAACAGAAGACTTAGATAGTTGATGGCTTCAATCTTTGTTATACATCACGATCGAATCCGCAAAGCAATTCCCGGAGGCAGCATGGAGGCAACTCCACACAGCAACAGCATCGAAGTCGAGGGCCTGGTCCGCGAGTTCAAGAACGGGCCGCGCGCCGTCGCCGGCATCGACCTGCGGGTCGAGCCCGGTGAGATCTACGGCTTCCTCGGCCCCAACGGCGCCGGCAAGTCGACCACCGTCCACATGTTGACGACGCTGCTGCCGCCGACCGAGGGCACGGCCCGGGTCGCCGGCCACGACATCGTCAGCGAAGGGCCGCAGGTGCGCGAGGCGATCGGGGCCGCCCTGCAGGAAGCGGCTCTCGACCCCCACCTCACCGCCCGCGAGCACATGCGGCTGCAGACGGCGCTGCACGGCCTGCCCCGCGCCGAGCGGGTCAGCCGCGGCGATGCGCTGATCGAGCGGGTCGGGCTCTCCGACGCGGCCGATCGCAAAGTCGGCGGCTACTCGGGCGGGATGAAACGCCGCCTCGACCTCGCCCTGGCGCTCGTCCACGGGCCACGCGTCCTCTTCCTCGACGAGCCGACGACCGGGCTCGACCCGCAGAGCCGGGCGGCGCTCTGGGACGAGGTCGCGCGGCTGGCCGGCGAGGACGGCGTCACCGTCTTCCTCACCACCCAGTACCTGGAGGAGGCCGACCAGCTCGCCGACCGGATCGGGATCATCGACGGTGGCGAGATCGTCGCCGAGGGCACGCCGGCGGCGCTCAAGGCCGAGATCGGCCGGCCGACGCTGGAGGCGGTGCCGGGCAGCCCCGATGAGGGCGACCGCGTCCTCGCCGTCCTGCAGCGCTTCGGCGAGCGGGTGCCGGCTGCCCGCGACGCCGTCGCCGTGCGTCTGACCGACGGGGCCGAGCAGCTGACCGACGTCGTCCGCGGCCTCGACGCCGAGGGCCTGCGGGTCGCCAACATCGAGCTGCACGCCCCCAGCCTCGACGACGTCTTCCTCGAGAAGACCGGCCGCCATCTGGAGGGCGCCGGCGAGAGCACGGAGGCCGGGGCGCCGGTCGACGCCGCTGCTCCGGAGCCGGCGCGGGCATGAGCACCGTCGCTGTGGCGCTGCCGCTGGGACGGAGCCGGGGCTCGACGCTGAGGACGCAGGTCGGCTCGCTGGCCGGCCGCTCGGTGCTGCGCACGCTGCGCCAGCCGGCGATGATCGTGCCCAGCCTCGTCTTCCCGCTCTTCCTGCTCGCGGTCAACAGCGCCGGGCTCAGCGCCGCGACCCAGATCCCCGGCTTCCCGACCGACTCCTACCTGACCTTCGTCCTCGCCTTCCCCTTCATCCAGGGCGCCCTCTTCGCGACGATGAACTCGGGCCAGGCGCTGGCCGAAGACATCGAGAACGGCTTCTTCAACCGGCTCTCGCTGACCCCGATGCGCGGCTCGGCGCTGATCGCCGGACAGCTCGCCAGCCTGATCGTGATCGGCTTCATCCAGGCCACCGTCTACCTGACGGCGGGACTGGCGGCCGGGGCCGATTTCGCCGCCGGGCCGCTCGGCGTGCCGGTCCTCTTCGCGCTCTCGATCATGATCTCGATCGGCTTCGGCGGGATCGGCATGTTCATGGCGATCCGCTCGGGCTCGGGCGAGGCGGTGCAGGGGATGTTCCCGCTGCTCTTCGTGCTCCTCTTCTTCAGCTCGACCTCGCTGCCGCGCAACCTGATCCAGCAGGACTGGTTCCGCACGGTGGCGACGATCAACCCGGTCAGCTATCTGGTCGAGGGCATCCGCAGCCTCCTGATCTACGGCTGGGACTGGGAAGCGCTGGCGCTTGCCTTCGGGATCGCGACGGCGCTGATCGCGGGCTCGATCACGATCGCCTCGCTGGCGCTGAAAGAAAGGATGGTGCGCTCATGAGCTCGGGCCGCAACGAGTACCTCTCCTCGGCGCGCGGGATTGCCTGGCGCAGCCTCCACAACGTCTTCACCACCCCAGCGCTGCTGATCCCGGCGCTGATTTTCCCGCTCTTCTTCCTCGCCGCTTTCGCTGGCGGTCTCTCGGCCGTCTCCGACACCCCGAACTTCCACTATCCCGAGGGCTACACGACCTTCGTCTTCGGCTTCGTCCTGCTGCAGGCCTCGGCCCTGGGCGGCGTCTTCACCGGCTTCTCGGTCGCCGCCGACTTCCAGTTCGGGATGGGCCGGCGGATGCTGCTCGCCACCCGCCACCGGACCTCGATCATCCTCGGCTACGCGATGACGGCGATGGTGCGGGTGGTCGTCACCTGGACCGTGGTCACCTCGGTGGGGCTGCTGGCCGGGATGGAAGTCGGCGGCAGCGCAGCCGACATCGTCGCCCTCTACCTGCTGTCGCTGACCGTCAACGTGATCGCCCTGCTCTTCGCCAGCGGCATCGCGCTGCGGCTGCGGACGCTGCAGGCGGGGCCGTTGATGCAGTTCCCGATCTTCATGTTGCTGTTCATGGCGCCGGTCTACGTGCCGCAGGAACTGCTGGCGGGCTGGGTCTCCCACGTCGCCGCGGTCAACCCGATGACCCTGATCCTCAACACCAACCGCGATCTGCTCGCCGGCCAGCCAGCCGAGCTCGTCCTCACCTACGGCGTCGCCTTCGGATTGATGGCATTGCTCTTGGCATGGGCAGTGACCGGGATGCGCCGGGCCGAGGCCGCGGGATAAATACGGAGGGCTGGACCCGGAGCGCCGCTTACAATCGGCCCCGGTGCAGCCCGATCGATTCACGGTCAAGTCACAGGAGGCGCTGGCCGAGGCCCAGCAGGTCGCGGCGCGCCTGCGCAGCCCCGAGGTCGCGCCCGCACACCTGCTGATCGCCCTGCTGGAGCAGGACGAGGGCCTGGTCGTACCGATCCTGCAGAAGGTCGGCGCCGATCTGGCCGTCGCTGCAGCGCGGGCGCGAGAGGTAGCGGAGGCGCTGCCGAAGCTGAGCGGCGACTCCACTGCGGAGCCGCAGTTCTCCGCCGCCCTGGCGGCGACTGTGCGCGAGGCCGAGAAAGCGATGGCGGCACGGGGCGACGAGTACATCTCTACCGACCACCTGCTGCTGGCGCTGGCCGATAGCGATTCGGGCGTCGCCGACGCCCTTCCCGACCGCGCCGCCTTGGAGGCGGCGATCAGCGAGGTGCGGCCGCAGAAGATCACCTCGCCCAACCCCGAGGACAGCTTCCAGGCGCTGGAGAAGTTCGGCCGCGACCTCACCGCCGACGCCAGGGACGGCAGGCTCGACCCGGTGATCGGCCGCGACGAGGAGATCCGCCGCGTCGTCCAGGTGCTCTCGCGCCGGACCAAGAACAACCCGGTGCTGATCGGCGACCCCGGGGTCGGCAAGACCGCGATCGTCGAGGGCCTGGCGCAGCGGATCGTCGACGGCGACGTGCCGGAGAGCCTGCGCGACCGGCGGGTGATCGCGCTCGACATCGGCTCACTGCTGGCTGGCTCCAAATACCGCGGCGAGTTCGAGGAGCGGCTGAAAGCGGTGCTCTCGGAGGTGCAGGATGCCGAGGGCCAGATCGTCCTCTTCCTCGACGAGCTGCACACGATCGTCGGCGCCGGCGCGGCCGAAGGCGCGGTCGACGCCGCCAACCTCTTGAAGCCGATGCTGGCCCGCGGCGAGCTGCGCGCGGTTGGCGCGACCACGCTCGACGAGTACCGCAAGCACATCGAGAAAGACGCGGCGCTGGAGCGGCGCTTCCAGCCGGTGCTCGTCGGCGAGCCCGACATCAACGACACGATCGCGATCCTGCGCGGCCTGAAGGGGCGCTACGAGGTCCACCACGGGGTGCGGATCTCGGACTCGGCGGTGGTCGCCGCGGCGACGCTCTCGGAGCGCTACATCGCCGACCGCTTCCTCCCCGACAAGGCGATCGACCTGATCGACGAGGCCGCCTCGCGGCTGAAGATCGAGATCGATTCGATGCCGACCGAGATCGACGAGGTCGACCGCCGGGTGCAGCAGCTTGAGATCGAGCGCCAGGCGCTGAAGAACGAGAAGGACGATGCCTCGAAGGCGCGGCTCGACGCGCTCGAGGCCGAGCTGGCCGAGCTCGGCGAGCGCTCGGGTGAGATGAAGGCCCGCTGGCAGAACGAGAAGGAGGCGATCGATTCGATCAAGGCGGCCAACGCCCGGCTCGAGGAGGCCGGCCGCGAAGTCGAGCGGGCCGAACGCGAGACCGACCTCGAGCAGGCGGCGAAGCTGAAATTCGGCGAGATCCCCGAGCTCGAAAAAACCGTGGCGACACAGAAAGAACGCCTCGCCGAGCTGCACGCTGGCGGCGCGACGATGCTGACCGAGGAGGTGACGGAGGAGGACATCGCCGAGGTCGTCGCCAAGTGGACCGGGATCCCGGTCAGCCGCCTGCTCGAGGGCGAGGTCGAGAAGCTGATCCAGATGGAGGACCGCCTGCACGGCCGGGTGATCGGCCAGGAGGAGGCGGTCGCGGCGGTCTCCAACGCGCTGCGGCGCTCGCGGGCGGGGCTCTCGGACCCGAACCGACCGATCGGCAGCTTCCTCTTCCTCGGCCCGACCGGGGTCGGCAAGACCGAGCTGGCGAAGAGTTTGACCGAGCTGATGTTCGACTCCGAGCAGGCGATCGTCCGCCTCGACATGTCCGAGTACATGGAGAAGCACACGGTGGCGCGGCTGATCGGCGCTCCGCCCGGCTACGTCGGCTACGAGGAGGGCGGCCAGCTGACCGAGGCGGTGCGGCGGCGGCCCTACGCGGTGGTGCTGCTGGACGAGATCGAGAAGGCCCACCCCGACGTCTTCAACACGCTGCTGCAGATCATGGACGACGGCCGCCTCACCGACGGCCAGGGGCGCACGGTCAGCTTCACCAACACGGTCCTGATCATGACCTCCAACGTCGGCAGCGACCGGATCGTCGGCGAGGCGGTCGACGAGAAGATCCGCGAGCAGATCGAAGAGGTGCTGGCGACGACCTTCAAGCCCGAGTTCCTCAACCGGATCGACGACACGGTGATCTTCCATCGCCTCTCAAAGCGCGACATTGGCCGCATTGTCGAGTTACAGGTGCAGCAGCTGATCGGCCGCGTCGCCGAGCGCGGGATCGAGGTCGAGTTGAGCGAGGAGGCGCGCACCCTGCTCGGCAACCTCGGCTACGACCCGACATATGGCGCGCGGCCCCTGAAGCGGGTGATTCAGAAACAACTTGTTGACAAATTGGCCCTCAAAATGCTCGAAGGTGATTTCAAGGACGGCGATTCCGTTAAAGTTGATGCGGAAGGTGGGGAATTAACCTTTCGCGTGCACTCGCCCGCCGCCTAAGGCACACTTTAGGAAGGGAGCCGATCCTTCCTACCCAGGAACCAAGCCAGATGTCGACAGAAACTCACACGCCCACCGGGTTGCGCTCCTCCCTTGCCAATGCCGCCTGGGCTGTCGAGGAGCGCGTGGTCTGGGGCACGGGAGACGCTTTTCGCGCCGTCGCCGACATCATCAAGTGGCCCTTCGAACGGATCGCCTGGGCGCTAGAGCGAGGCCTGATCTGGCCAGTCCAGGAGCGGGCCAGCGGCTGGGATGGACCACTGCGGGCAGCCGGCCTTGCCCTGCTCGTCGTCGTCGCGATCGGGGCCGGCGTCGCCGGCCTGGTCTGGGCCGCCCCGGACAACGGCGGCAAGGCCCCGGTTGCCCAGGCGCCAGCCCGGCCGACGCTGCCGATCACCAGCCAGCCGGCGAAGGCGCCGGCGCCGCCAAAGCCGGTCCTGCACGGCGCAGCGCCCGTCTTCGAGCCGCAGGCGACCAACAGCGTGGGCGATATTTCCCAGGCGCAGGCCAAATCCGAGGCAGAAGCGACTGCGGCCGAGTCGACCACGGCTGCTCCCGATGCCCCGCCGGCGAAGAACACCAGCTCTGCTGCCGTTGCGGGCGCGCCCGCCGGCCCGGAGGCGCTCAAGGTCGCGCACCAGTTCGCCAATACGTTCGTCCTCTACGAGACCGGCGCGGAAGCCTCCGAGGTCCGTGGCAACTTTATGGAAACGGCAACTCCACATCTGGCAAATACCCTGCTGAGGCGGCCGCCGCGACTTCCTGCGAACGTGAAGGTTCCAAAGGCCAAGGTGTTGAACGTAGTAGCGGGCCCATCGCATGGCGGCATCTACCCGGTCAGCGTTTCGCTGCTGCGAGTGGGCCTGACCAGTGAGCTACGCCTAGAAATGCAGAAGATCAAGAAAAACTGGCGCGTCACCAACGTGCTCGGCTGATGGGCAGGATTCGCAACACCCTCGCCGTCGCGGCGGTCGGCGCCGCGCTGGCCGCCCCGGGCGCGTCCGCGGCCGAAGCGCCGCCACCGCTGCCGACGACCTCGGCGTCAACCCCGCCGCAGCCAGCCGCGGCAGCGCCTGAATCGGCGATCCAGAAAGGCGCGACGCTGACGCCGCCGACCCCCGCGCCGGCGGCCACCCCCTCGACCGGCGGCGTCTCCGCCGACGGCGCCAAGGGCAAGCAGGAAACGACCACCGCGCCCGAAGCGGAAGCGCCGGCCGAAACCGGCGTCGAAACAGCGCCGGCGCTCGCGGAATCCTTTCCGATCCCCTCGATCCCCACCTCCACCTGCGCCAGCACCGGGGTGCCGCCGGTGCTCGTCCCGATCTACCAGCGGGCCGCCGACGCCTACGCCCTCGGGCCCCAGGGCCCCTCTGTCCTGGCCGGCATCAACGAGGTCGAGACCGCCTTCGGCACCAACCTCAACATCTCCTCGGCCGGGGCTGAGGGCTGGATGCAGTTCATGCCCGAAACCTGGTCCGGCTACGGCGTCGACGCCAACGGCGACGGGGTCAAAGACCCCTTCAACCCCGAAGACGCGATCTACGCCGCGGCCGCCTACCTGAGCGCGAACGGGATGCCGCAGGACACTTACGGCGCGATCTTCGCCTACAACCACGCCGACTGGTACGTCGCCGAGGTGCTCTCCAACGCCGCCTGCTACGCCCCCGAAGTCGGCGGCGCGGCGATCACCGAAGCCTCGCTGGCACCCCAGCACAAGGTCCTTGCCTGCAAGACGAACTCGGATTCCAAAGGCGCTGTGCCGGCGCCCTACATGGAAGCCTTCGAGAACGCCGCCGCCCGTTACGACCTCGGGCAGCGCGGCGTCTGGGCGCTGGCCGCGATCGGCCGGCTGGAGTCGAACTTCGGCGCCGGGCTGAACAACAAGGAGATGCGCCAGAGCGGGGCGCTCGGCCTCGAACCGAGCGAGTGGAAGCACTTCGGCGTCGACGGCGACGAAGACGGCAAGATCCGCCACGGCGACCCGGCCGACGCGGCCGCGACCCTGGCCCGCCTGATCTGGTCGAGCGGCAGCCTCCGCGCCGGCATCTTCAGCCATAACCATGCCGAGTGGTACGTGCAGGAGGTGCTCGACCAGGCCGAAGCGATGGAAGGCAACTGCAAGGTCACCTACGCCGCCTGGTCCTATGCCCCGCTCGGCGGCCTCGGGCCCGGCCCCAGCGGCGCGACCTCGATCCTCGTCGACGGCCTCGCCAACGCCCCGCAGGACGCGCCGCCCGCGGTCAAGGCGGCGGTCAACGCGGCCAACTCGATCTCCACCACCCCCTACATCTGGGGCGGCGGCCACGGCTCCTGGTACTCGAGCGGCTACGACTGCTCGGGCGCGGTCAGCTTCGCCCTCTACGGCGGCGGCCTGCTCGACACGCCGATGACCTCCGGCTCCCTGATGAGCTACGGCGAACCCGGCCCCGGCCGCTGGATCACGATCTACGCCAGCCCGACCCACACCTACGCCGAGATCGCCGGCCTGCGCTGGGACACGGTCGGCGACGCCGAAGGCACCGGCCCCCGCTGGCACGTCGAGCCTCCCTACCCGGAAGGCTTCGTCGTCCGCCACCCGGTCGGCTATTAAGTAGAGGAGGATCACGGCGTCCCCGGGGTGGGATGGCAGGTGGGCCTCTGCGTGAATTTCAGCGCCCGCCTATGGCGGGCCTGCCCGATGTTGGAGCGCGGCCTTCGGCCGCGCAATCACCGGATTGCATTTCTGCCGCTTCGCGACATTCCCGCAGAGGCCCACCTGCCATCCCCACTCGAAGCGCCCCGAGCCCAAGCGCTTAGGGCCGGAGCGGCTGCCTTCCCGACGCCGTGGCTTAACAGCTGGGGTTCCCTGAGACGTGTCGAGGGAAGGGCCTGGCCGCCCTGCGGGCGAATGTGGCCGTAGGCCGCGATATGCAATCTGTCTATTGCGCGGCGGAGCCGCGCTCTGACATCCGAGTCCGCGACTGGCGGACGAGTCAATTCGACCGCAGGGTGGCCAGGCCCTTCCCCCACGGTCCACGGCAGCCTCTCCTGGCGTAACGTTGCGTTTGTCTATTCCGCAGCGCGAGAGGAGAGCTATGCCCACTTACGTGATGCTGACCAACCTGACCGCTGACGGGGTCAGGACTTTGAAGAACAACCCGGGCCGGGTGGCTGAGGTGAACAAGGAGGTCGAGCAGATCGGCGCCAAGGTCATCGCCCAGTACGCGACCCTGGGCCAGTACGACTTCATCACGATCGTCGAGGCGCCTGACGAAAAGACGATGGCCAAGGTCTCGGTCGAGCTTGGCTCGCGCGGGACGATGACGAGCGAGACGCTGACGGCGATGCCGACCGACGTCCTCACCGGCTCTCTCTAGGAGCGGCGCTTGAAGGTTCTCGTCATCGGCGGCGGCGGGCGCGAGCACGCGATCGTGCGGGCGCTCGCCCGCTCCGCCCACTCCCCCGAGCTGTTCTGCGCACCCGGCAACGCCGGGATCGCCGACGATGCGCAGTGCCTGCCAGAGGTGGCCGCCGACGATGTCGAGGCGATCGTCGCCGCCGCCCGGGAGCAGAAGATCGACCTAGTCGTGGTCGGGCCCGAGGCGGCGCTTGTCGCCGGCGCCGTCGACGCGCTCGAGGACGCCGGGATCCCGGCCTTCGGGCCGAGCGCGGCAGCCGCCGAGCTGGAGGGGTCAAAGGCCTTCGCCAAGGAGCTGATGGCCGAGGCGGGGGTGCCGACCGCATCGCACGTCCTCCTGCGCAGCCGCGCCGAAGCGGTTGAGCAGCTCGCCCGCGCCTCCTACCCAGCCGTGCTCAAGGCCGACGGCCTGGCGGCGGGCAAGGGCGTGATCATCTGCGCCGACGAAGCCGAGGCGCGGGCCGCGGCCGACGTCTTCTTCACCGAGCAGCGCTTCGGCGAGACGACGGTGGTGCTGGAGGAGTTCCTCGAGGGCGAGGAGCTCTCGCTGCTGGCGATCTGCGACGGCGAGAACGTGGTCGCGCTGGCGCCGGCCCAGGACTACAAGCGGATCTTCGACGGCGACGAGGGGCCGAACACCGGTGGCATGGGCAGCTACTCGCCGGTCCCCGGCTTCGGGCCCGACGAGGTGGCCGAGATCGTCGACGCCGTCCACCGCCCGATCGTGGCGGCGATGGCGCGGCGCGGCCGCCCCTTCCATGGCGTCCTCTACGCCGGGCTGATGATCGGCCCCGACGGGCCCAAGGTGCTCGAGTTCAACACCCGCTTCGGCGACCCCGAGACGCAGGCGGTGCTGCCGCGGCTGCGCTCGGACCTGGTCGACCTCTGCCTGGCGGCGCGCGAGCCCGGCGGCCTGGCCGGCGCCGAAGCCGAGTTCGGCGAGGACTGGGCGGTGACCCTGGTCCTGGCCTCGGCCGGCTACCCCGAGTCCTCTTCCAAGGGCGACGCGATTGGCGGCCTGGAGCGGGCAGCCGAGCTGGCCGAGGTGACGCACGCGGGCACCGCCGAGCGCGATGGCGAGATCGTCACCGCCGGTGGCCGGGTGCTGAACCTGACCGCGCTCGGCGGCTCTCCCGCCGAGGCTCGCGATCGCGCATACGATGCTGCCGGCCGGATCGAATTCGACGGCAAGCAGATGCGCACCGATATCGCCGCCCGCGCGGTGGATCGGGTTCCCAGCTAGAAAACCGAGAGGACAGGATGAGCGAGATCTCAGAGGAGCCACAGCCCACCGAGTCAACCCCGATGCCGGCGGTCGAGCAGGCCTTCGAGGAGATCGCCGCCGAGACTCCCCTGGTCGGGATCATCATGGGGTCGAAGAACGACATGGAGAAGATGAAGCCGGCCGAGACGGCGCTGGCCGATGCCGGCATCTCCTGCGAGGTGCGGGTGATGAGCGCCCATCGCGATCCGGAGATGGTCACCGACTACTGCACCAACGCGCGGATGCGGGGCCTGAAGGTGATCATCGCCGGGGCCGGGATGTCGGCGGCGCTGCCTGGAGTCGCCGCCGCCCACACCGACCTGCCGGTGATCGGGGTGCCGATCCTCGGCAAGAGCCTCGGCGGCCTCGACGCCCTGCTCTCGGCGGTGCAGATGCCGCCGGGGATCCCGGTCGCCTGCGTCGCGATCGACGGGGCGAAAAACGCCGGGGTCCTCGCGGCGCGGATAATCAACGCGTGATTCCGCGCTACACCCGGCCTGAGATCGGGGCTGTCTGGACTCCACAACGGAAGCTGGAGTGCTGGCTCGAGGTCGAGCTGGCCGCGACCGAGGCCTGGGCCGCGGAGGGCGCGGTCCCCGCCGAGGCGGCCGCGGCAGCGCGGGCGAATGCCGCCTTCACGGTCGAGGCGGTCGACGAGCGCGAGCGGGTCACCGACCACGACGTCGCCGCCTTCGTCGACGTCGTCTCGCAGTCGGTCGGCGAGCACGGACGCTGGATCCACTACGGCCTCACCTCCTCCGACGTGCTCGACACTGCCCTGGCGCTGCAGCTGCGCCAGGCCGGCGAGATCCTGCTGGCCGGCGCCCGCAGCTACCGCAACGCCCTAGTCGAGCGGGCGCTGGAGCAGCGCGACACGCTCTGCGTCGGCCGCACCCACGGCGTCCACGCCGAGCCGACCACCTTCGGCCTGCGCCTGGCGGGCTTCGCCTTCGAGGCCGATCGCAACCTCGAACGGCTCAGCGACGCCTTCGACCAGCTCGCCTTCGGCAAGCTCTCCGGCGCCGTCGGCACCTACGCCTCGGTCCCTCCGGCGGTCGAGGCGCGGGTGATGGAGCAGCTCGGGCTGAAGCGTGAGGACATCGCCACCCAGGTGATCCCACGCGACCGCCACGCGGTGCTGACCTCGCGGATCGCGATCGCCGGCGCCGGGCTCGAGCGCTTCGCGACCGAGGTCCGAAACCTGCAGCGGACCGAGGTGCGCGAGGTCGAGGAGCCGTTCGCCGCCGGCCAGAAGGGCTCCTCGGCGATGCCGCACAAGCGCAACCCGATCCGCACCGAGCGCGTCACCGGGCTCGCCCGCGTCCTCCGCGGCTACGCCCAGGCCGGGCTCGAGAACGTCGCCCTCTGGCATGAGCGCGACATTTCCCACTCCGGCGCCGAGCGCGTCACCCTGCCCGACTCGACGATCCTGCTCGACTACATGCAGCACCTGGCGACCGGCGTCGCCAGCGGGATGACGATCCGCGCCGAGCGCATGCTGGAGAACCTGGAGCTGACCCATGGCGCCCTTTTCAGCCAGCGCGCCCTGACCGCGCTGGTCGAGTCGGGAATGACCCGCGACGACGCCTACCGCGTGGTCCAGGAGAACGCCCAGCGCGCCTGGGACACCGGCACCGAGTTCCGCCAGCTGCTCGGCGCCGCGGCGCCGGACCTCGACCTCGACGCCGTCTTCGACTACGGCGCCTACCTCACCCACCTGCCCGAGGTCTTCGAGCGGGTCGAAGCACTGCGAGCCTAGGGCTCAGACCTCGATCACAGTTAGGCCGGCGACGCCGGAGAGGGCGTCGAAGTCGGCGTCCTGGGTCACGACCGGTATTCCATGGGCTGCTGCGGTCGCCGCGATCCAGACGTCGTTGGCGTTGACCTTGCGGCCAGAGGCCGCCAGATAGGCGCACATCTGGGCCCAAGCCCGATCGACCCCATCATCGATCGGGAGGACGGTGATCCGGGAGGCAAACTCCAGGGTCGAGAGCCGACGATCGCGGATCGCGATGTCATCGGCGGCGAGGACGCCCGCGCGGAGCTCAGCCCGGGTGACGACTGAAATGGCGCCCTGCTCAGGCAACGCCTCGGTCTTCAGCGAACGGCCACTCTCGGCCGCGATGAAGACGGTCGTGTCGAGCAGCCCGCGGGGCGTTTTCTTACGGCTCAACGGATCGGGCCAAGATCATCGGTGGTATCCCCGGCCAGCCGCTCCAGATCATCTCGCAGGCCCGGATCGGCAGAGTTGTCCTCCAACAAGGCGACGAGCTCCTTGCGGGCGATCCAGCGCGGAGCGTCGAGACGATGGGGCACCAGGTCCGCGATCGGCTTCCCCCTCATCGTGATCACCACGGTCTCCCCCGCCTCCACCCTGCGCAACAGGCCGGCGGTTTCGTTCCTCAGCTCTCTTGTCGCAACTTCTACGATAGTGCTACAAACGTAGCACCAACGGCTTCGCCGACAACCATCTGGCGGCCGGCCCCCTTCGCTGACTGGAAGCCGGCCGCCCGTCCATCTAGCCGATCTTGTGGATCGAGACCATCGGCACTGCCTGGCCAACCTTGCTGATCTTCACTCTGAATCACCCCCTCCGCGCTTGCGGTGCATGTCTCCAGGGGGACCGGGGCTTTGCTTAGGAAAGTTCCAGTGATGCAGGACAATCCTGCAAAATCGTGCTATAGGTGGAACAAGACCGATTGCTCAGACTTTGTCCATAGATGGAGGAACCGCCTTGCCACCCAAAGCCAAGCTCCGCAGCAGGACCGCGCAGAAGTCCAAGCGGGAGAGCCCAGACACCCGCTACATCAAGGCGGTGGCGCACCCCCTGCGCCAGGAAATCCTCTCAGCCCTCAACGAACGCGAAGCCAGCCCCAAGGAACTCTCCGACCAGCTGGGCGAGAACCTGAGCCAGGTCAGCTACCACTTCAGGGTCCTGCGCGACTACGAGTGCATCGAGATGGTCCGGACGGAGCCGCGGCGGGGGGCCACCGAGCACTACTACAAGGCAACCTCCTCGATACACCTGGAAGCCGAAGAGCTGGCGAAGCTGCCGCCCTCTGTGCGCAGCGGCATCAGCGGGGCGTTCCTGCGGATCGCCATCGCCGACGCGACCGAGGCGCTGGCCTCCGGCGCCCTCGACGCCCGCGAGGACCGCAACCTCACCCACATCCCGATGGATGTCGACGAGGAGGGCTGGAGGGAACTGGGGGAGCTGGGCGCAGAGGTGCTCGAGCGGGCGATGGCGATCAAGGCGGCCAGCATCGACCGCCTCCTCGAGAGTGGCGAGGAGAAGGTCCCGGTGACGCTGAACGTGATGGCCTACGAGGCGAAGCCGGGCCGGGCCAGGGTCCGGGGCCAGTAAGCGCTGCCGCGAGACCCCAGTCGTAGAAGGGTAGGCAGCGACCGCCGCGTTTTTCGATACTGGCAACAGTTTGCTCCAGGGGCCTCGTTCCAACCTGGCGGCATCTTGAGGACCCAAACCCTGGCCCGTGGGCCATTGCCAAGGGGGTGTCTCTTTGCATTTCGAGCCCGACTTGGACGCGGGGCCAAAAGGAGTGTGGAAATCGTTGGACAGGGGGCCGTATAGGGCCGCACTGGCCCGGCCTAGATTGCCGCCCTTGTTGATCTAACCCGCAAGCGATTGCGGGTTGAAGTCCCTCCTCAACCATACCCGCTCGTCCACCCCGAACCCGGGAGATATACGTGACCCCTGCCACGCGCCTGAAGCTCGTCCCGCTGTTGCTCGCGATCGCTGTGCTGTTCGCCCTGATCCCCGCTGCCGCCGGCGGTGACGTGGCCGAACCGCTGCCCGATCCGATGGCGCGAGGGCCGTACTCCGCTGACAGGCTCGATCCGCTCAAGGTGGGGCTGACGACGCTGCAGGAACCGAACTCCTCCGGCAACGCGCCCGGCACCGGCTCGAACTCCTCGATCACGCTGCAGGTCCGCGGCGTGCTTTTCATGCCGCACGAAAAGCCGGGCAAATCGCCGCTGATCATGCTCGTCCACGGCAACCACAGCGAATGCGACTCCGGCAGCGCTCCCAACTGCACGATCTTCAAACGCAACGACGAGGGCTACGCCTACCTGGCGGAAAACCTCGCGACCTGGGGCTACACCGTGGTCTCACTCGACCAGGACCAGTTGATGGCGCGCCAGGACAGCAGCTTCGGCAAGGGCATGCACGCCCGCCGGCTGCTGATGATGGCGATGCTCGACGACCTCTACAAAGCCAACGAAAGCGCCCAGCCGATCGAAGAAAACTCGAACGTCGGCGCGACCTTGGTCGGCAAGCTCGACTTCACCCGGATCGGCTTGATGGGCCACTCGCGCGGCGGCGACGCCGTCGCCAGCTTCATCGAATACGACCGCATGCGGCCGACCGGCCGGCGCTATCCGCTGCGCGCGGTGATCTCGCTGGCGCCGGTCGACTACGAGCGCCACGCTCCTTACGGGGTCCCCTACATGGCGATCCACGGCACCTGCGACGGCGACGTCTCCAACACCCAGGGCGCGCGCCTGTTCGAACGCAGCCAGTACGTCAAAGACGACCCCTATCCACGGGTCTTCTCGGCCCAGGTGGGGGCCAATCACAACTGGTACAACACGGTCTGGTTCGCCGATGCCGATGACGCGACAGGCACCGACAACGCCTGCAAAACCAGCGCCGCCAACAGCATCCGCCTGAGTGGTTCCGCGGGCACCGGCGCGGCCGAAAACTACGTGATCAACAACGGCGCCGGCAACGTCAACAAGCTCGATCCAACGCTCAACACCCGCATCTCCGGCGACCCGGCGCGGATGGGCGACCAGGAGAAGATCGGGCTGGCGACGATGTCGGCCTTCTTCCGCCGCTACGTCGGCGGCGAGGGCGCCTTCGAACCGTATTTGACCGGAGAACTGGCGGCCGAAGGCAAACCGGAGATCCCGCTGTCGGCCTGCCCGACCAGCGTCAACGGCGCCCGCATCTCCTGCAGCGACCGGGTCTCGAACATCTTCTTCGCCCCGCCGGGCGAACGGCTCGACGTGATCCGGCCTGACACCGAACACCCCTTGACGATGAGCGCGCTGGGCACGCCGATGACCGGCAGCGGCTTCGCCAACCCCTACGTCGAAGCCGGCGGCGTCACTCCGCTCCCGGCAACGACTCCGCAGGGATATGACTGGTGCAACCCAGACCCGAAGCAGACCGAACCCGGCCAGCTCGGAGTCAGCGGCAACCCGGTCGCGGCCAAGCCCTGCCCGCTGCCCGCCGCGGGCGCCCTCGGCGGCCAGAACGCGACCCGGGAAAAGGCGCCGGTCAACGCCTCCTACGGGCGGCAGCTGGCGCTCGCTTGGAGCAAACCGATCGAAGCCAGCGGCGAACCGGCGGCCCTGACCACCGATATCCCGGCTGCCGACGGTGACGTCAGCGGCTACAAAGACCTCTCGATGTCGGCGGCGGTCAACTTCTTCGACCCCCGCAACCCGGTCCGCACCGGGACCAACGCCGAGTGGGATCCCTCGCTGGCGAAGCAGAACTTCACCATCGCCCTCACTGACGCCGAAGGCGTTGAAGCCACGGTGGCGGCCGGCGACCCCCGCTACGGCACGGCGCTGGAGCAGACGACGGGGTCGAGCACGGCTCGGGTCCACGTCCTGCTGCGCCAGATCCGGGTGCCGCTGACGGACCTCTCCGAACAGGGGATCGACCTGACCAAGCTGCGCACGCTCGAACTGCGCTTCGGCGAAGAAGGGATGCCGCAGGAAGGCTCGATCCAGCTCGCCGACGTCCGTTTCCAGGAGTCGGTCGACGGCACCGATGTGTTGCTCGACAGCACCGCGCCGAACGCCGGCCCGGGCGAAGGCCCCCCAACCTCGGGCCCGAACCCCGAAGCCGAACTGAACGCGTTCCCGCGGGCAGCCGGCTCGATCAAGCTGCCTGACGAAACGGCGACGCCGGGCTCCAACACCTGGACCGTCGACGACGACAAAGCGCAGTGCCCGAACGCGGAGTTCACGAAGATCCAGGACGCGGTCGAATACGCCTCGCCCTGGGAGACGATCGTGGTCTGCCCCGGGACCTACGAAGAATCCTCGACCCCGGTCAACAGCAATCCCAACCCGGTCCAGGCCGGGGCGATGAACGGGTTGACGATCGCCAAGCCGCTGAAGATCAAGGGGGCGGGCGCCAACGAAGTGAAGATCCGCCCGGCGGCGAGCCTCGGCGCGTCGCTGGCCGGGACCGCGCCGTACCTGCGTGACGGCGGCGGCAACGTGGTCACGATCTCGCGCCAGTCGCTGGGATCCAGCGACTACGACGAGAACTTCGTCGAAATCTCAGGGGTGACGATCGAATCGCCGAATGCCTACGCCGAGGCGGGCGTCTCGTTCTTCAACACCTCGGGGCGGATCTCCGACAGCGTCGTCGGCCCAATCAAACGGGCGACGGGGGCGGCGGAACTGGCAGCGAAACCCCACGGCTGGGGCATCGTCGCTGCCAACTCGCTGCTCGGCGCCGGCGAAGGCACGATCAGCCGCCAGGTGACCGTCGACGACACCTACGTCCACGGCTATCAGTCCGGCGGCATCCTCTTCGACGACGCGAAGGGGACCGATGGCAACGCCGCCAACACTGTCGCCTCCGGGATCAAGGAGGCCGGCTATGTCCACCGCACGGTCGTCCAGGGCAACGGGCCGAGCAGCCTGATCCCGCAGACCGGCATCCAGTACCACGCCGGCGCCGGCGGGTTCATCAGTGAAAGCAGCATCAGCGGCAACGTGTTCCCGACCGAACAGCGCAAATCGGTGGGGATCCTGCTGACCGGCGCCGAAACCCTTGGCTGGTCTGCCTCGGGCTCATGGATCTCGGGCAACGGGTACGGCGTCTTCAACGCCGACATCGCCAACTCGGCGGTGCAGCTTGCCGCCCCGGCGACGGCGACCGGCAACTACTGGGGGCCGGCCGGCCCGCCGATCGAAGGCCCGAGCCTGCTCGGCCCCGGAATCGAGGGCGTCTCCGGCAAAGACACCGCGGCCAACCCCTCGGTCCTGTTTGAACCGGTGACCGGCTCGGCCCCGAACCTGACCGGCGTGCCGGCAACGGTCGCCGACAGCGACCCGACCGGGTCGATCGTCAACCCCGCCGATGGCGAAGAAGTCGAAGTCGGTGAGCCGGTCGAACCGATCGTCACCGCCGATGACGACTTCGGGGTCAAATCGGTCAGCCTCACGGCTGACGGGAAAGCGGTCGAAAGTGAGTCGGAATCGCCGTACGCGTTCGAATGGACTCCGGGCAAAGCCGACGCCGGCAAGACGGTGACCCTGGAGGCGACGATTGTCGACTCCTCCGGCCAGGCCACGACCAGCTCGATCGAGGTCGACGTCGCGGCCGAACCGGCGCCGAAAGTGAAACCGGCGCCAAAACCGCCGGCCGCGATCCCGGCGAGTGAATTCTGGGTCGGCCAGGTCACCCGCAACAAACACCACGGCACCGCCGTCATCGATGTCGATGTCAGCGGGCCAGGAGTGTTGGAGCTGGCCGGCGAGGGAGTCGACCCGGCCAGCGACACGGTCACCGCAGCCGGCCGCGAGAAGCTCACAATCAAGGCCACTGGAAAAGCGAAGCAGAAGCTGAGCCAGACCGGGAGGGCCACGATCAAACTGGAGTTCACCTACACAGCGACGGGCGGCGCGCCTGCCGCCAAGACCCGTCAGGTCGTTCTGGTCAAACGCCCGTAGGTGAGCCCCGCCCCGCCCGCAACCCGGCACGCATTGCCCCGGGTTGCGGGCGGCAGCCGTGGCGGGCTAGGGTGTGGTCATGGTTCTCTACACCTGTGGGCAGAAGACACACGGCCCCGCTTTCGCCCACCCATGTGGGAAGGCGGGCAAGGCCCTCGACCAGGCCGGCTATGAGTACGAGTTGAAGACCGTCGGCAGCTACCGGCTGATGCCTTGGACCTGGGGAAGCCGCGACGAGGACCGGGCCGAGGTGAAGAAGCTGAGCGGCACCAACGAGGTGCCGATCCTCGTCCTCGACGACGGCGAAGTGATCTCCGGCTCGGGCGCGATCGCCAGCTGGGCCAAGGAACATCCGCTGGCCAAGGCCGCGGCCAAGAGCGAAAGCTAAGCAGCGACGAGGTCGCGCTCGGGCGCAGGGCGGCGCGCGGTGACGACGACGGGGGTGCCGTCGCGCGGGGAGAGCGTGACGTTGCGGCGGCCGATCCGCTCCGGCATCGGGCTGGCCTTGTGCAGCTGGCAGCGGGTGAGGACCTCGCGCAGCACGATCCGCATCTCGAACTCGGCAAACGAGGCGCCGATGCAGCGGCGGACGCCACCGCCGAAGGGGACCCAGCCGTAGGTGTCGGGGCCTTCGTCGAGGAAGCGCTCGGGGCGGAAGGCGAAGGGCTCGGGGTAGAGGTCGGCGCGGGTGTGGGTGAGCCAGATCGCCGGGCTGACGTCGGTCCCGGCCGGCAGCGAGAGGCCGTCGACCTCCAGGTCCTTGCCGAGGCGGCGGCCGGCGAGCGGCACCACCGGGCGCAGGCGCAGCGACTCGGTGATCGTCGCCCGCATGTACTCGTCGTCGCCCTGCTCAAGTGAGTCGCGCAGGCGCTGCAGGGTCGTCGCGTGGCGCAGCAGCAGGTCGAAAGTCCAGGCCAGCCCGGTCGCCGTCGTCTCGTGGCCGGCCAGCAGCAGCGTCATCAGCTGATCGCGCAGGTCGGTGTCGGTCATCCCCTCGCCGTCCTCGAAGCGGGCCAGGATCAAGGCCGAGAGCATGTCGTCGCGATCCTCGAGGTCGTCGCGGCGGCGGTGCTCGGCGATCTCGGCGTAGAGCAGGTCGTCGACCTCCTTCATCCCCTTTTCGATCTTCTCCAGCGGGTAGCGGCTGCCGAAGCGGCGGGTGGCGAGCATCAGCAGCTGGGTGACCGGCGAGGAAGTTTCGACCAGCAGGTTGCCGAGGCGGTCGCGCAGCTGCTCCAGGCGCGGCCCTTCGGAGACGCCGAAGACGACGCGGAGGATCACCTCCAGGGTGATCGCCTGCATCCGCGGGTGGATCGCGAACTCCTCGTTCAAAGGCCAGGAGTCGATCTCGGCATCGACGATCTCGGCGACGATCGACTCGTAGGAGCGCATCCGCTCGCCGTGGAAGGCGGGCAGCATCAGCTTGCGGTGGGCGAGGTGGTCGGCGCCTTCGAGCAGCAGCAGCGAGCGGGCGCCGAGGATCGGTTCGAGGAAGATGTTGCGGCCAGGCGGCAGCCCGTGTTCGCGCTCCATATAGAGAGCTTTGATCGCCTTCGGGTCGGAGATCAGCACCATCGGCCGCTCGAAGCCGAGGAATTTGACGCTGAAGTTGTCGCCGATCTGCTGGCGGCACTCCTGCATGAAGGGGAGCGGGCGGAAGGCCCAGCGCAGCGTCTGAACCAGCGGCGGGCTCTTTGGTTCGGATGGCAGCATCCTGTGCACAGGTTCGCAGACAAACGCCGGGATGGTGCTCCGCTGCCGCGATGGTTAGCATCGACTT
The DNA here is from genome assembly GCA_964401995.1 of uncultured Conexibacteraceae bacterium. Taxonomy (GTDB): domain Bacteria; phylum Actinomycetota; class Thermoleophilia; order Solirubrobacterales; family 70-9; genus DATCBF01. Next base: position 22,805 of record CAYOAP010000022.1, read on the forward strand.
AATGTCGCCGGTCGCCGATCTCAAGCTCCATTCCTCGGGCAAGGTCCGCGAGATCTACGAGTGGGAAGACGATCTGCTGATGGTCGCTTCCGACCGGATCTCGATCTACGACGTGGTGATGCCGACGCCGGTCACCGACAAGGGCAAGGTGCTGAACCGGATCTCGGAATTCTGGTTCGAGCTGACCGCCGGCATCGTCCCCAACCACTTCCTCTCCGACGATGTCCCCGAGGAGGTGGCGGAACGGGCGATGCGGGTGCGGCGGCTGGAGATGTTCCCGGTCGAGTGCGTGGTCCGCGGCTACCTCTCCGGCTCGGGCTGGAAGGAATACCGCCAGTCGGGAGCGGTCTGCGGGATCGAGCTGCCAGCCGGACTGCTGGAGTCCGACAAGCTGCCGGCGCCGATCTTCACCCCGGCGACCAAGGCCGAGATCGGCGACCACGACGAGAACGTCGACTTCGAGCGGGCGGCCGAGATCGTCGGCGACCGGGCGCTGCTGGAGGAGCTGCGGCGGATCTCGATCGAGGTCTACAAGCGCGGCGCCGAGCACGCGGCCGAGCGCGGAATCATCCTCGCCGACACCAAGTTCGAGTTCGGCAGCCACGCCGGCGCCGAGATCGTCCTCGGCGATGAGGTTCTGACCCCGGACTCCTCGCGCTTCTGGCCGGTCGACGCCCACCGCCCCGGCGCCACCCCGCCCTCCTTCGACAAGCAGTACGTGCGCGACTGGGCCAACGAGGCCGGCTGGGACCACACGCCGCCGGCGCCGGCGCTGCCGGCCGACGTGGTCGAGCAGACGCGGGCCAAATACGTCGAGGCCTACGAGCGGATCACGGAGCGACGGTTCTGAAGGCCCGGGTCCTGATCCGGCCGAAGGAGGGCATCCTCGACCCGCAGGGCAAGGCGGTCGAGCGGGCGCTGCCGGCGCTCGGCTTCGAGGGCGTCGAGCACGTCCGGGTCGGCCGCATGGTCGAGCTTGAGGCCGAGAGCCCCGAGCGGCTCTCCGAGCTCTGCGAGAAGCTGCTCGCGAACCCGCTGATCGAGGACTTCGAGATCCAGACCCTGTGATCTGGGGAGTTCTCCAATTCCCCGGGTCGTGCGACGAGCGCGACGCCCTCCACGCTTGCTCGCTGCTCGGCGAGGCGCGCCTGGTCTGGCACGAGACCCGCGACCTCAGCGGGATCGAGGCGATCGTCATCCCCGGCGGCTTCTCCTACGGCGACTACCTGCGGGCGGGAGCGATCGCCCGCTTCTCGCCGGCGATGGAGGCGGTCGCCGAGTTCGCCGCCGCGGGCGGGCCGGTGCTGGGGATCTGCAACGGCTTCCAGGTCCTCTGCGAGGCAAAGCTGTTGCCAGGCGCCCTCCTCCTCAACGAGGACCAGCGCTTCCTCTGCCGCCAGGTCGATCTCGTGGCCGACGGGCCTAAAAGTGAACTCACGGGCGACTTATCGGCCCATCGACCCCCGGAGGCGCTTTCGATTCCGGTCAAGCATGGGGAAGGGCGCTACTGGGCGCCCGACGAGGTGCTCGACGCGATCGAGGCGGGCGGCCAGGTTGCCTACCGCTATGCGCCCGGGCAGAACCCGAACGGCTCGGCCCGCGATATCGCCGGAGTCAGCAACGAGGCCGGCAACGTCGTCGGCCTGATGCCGCATCCCGAGCACGCGGTCGATCCCCTGACCGGCTCGACCGACGGCCTCCGCGTCTTCGAAGCGATGGGCCGGGTCGCAGCATGACGGTCGAGCTCTCCAAGCACCGCGAGCTGGGCCTGACCGACGCCGAGTTCGAGTTGATCTGCGAGAAGCACGGGCGCGAGCCGAACGCGGTCGAGCTGGCGATGTTCAGCCTGCTCTGGTCCGAGCACTGCTCCTACAAGCACTCGCGCAAGCTGCTGCGGCGGCTGCCGACCGAGGGCGAGCGGGTGGTGATGGGGCCGGGAGAGAACGCCGGCGCGGTCGACATCGGCAACGGCCACGCGATCGCCTTCAAGGTCGAGTCCCACAACCACCCGAGCGCGGTCGAGCCCTTCCAGGGCGCGGCGACCGGGGTCGGCGGCATCCTCCGCGACGTCTTCGCGCTGGGGGCGCGGCCGATCGCGATCCTCGACTCGCTGCGCTTCGGCGAGCTCGACTCGGTCCGCTCGCGCCACCTGCTCGATGGCGCCGTGCGCGGGATCGGCCACTACGGCAACTCGATCGGGGTCGCCAACGTCGGCGGCGAGATCTACTTCGAGCCCCCCTACGAGCACAACTGCCTGGTCAACGCGATGTGCGTCGGGATCGCCGAGACCAAGGACATGGTCCGTGCCGCCGCCGCCGGGACCGGCAACGCCGTCGTCCTGATGGGCGCCTCGACCGGGCGCGACGGGATCGGCGGCGCCTCGGTCCTGGCCTCGGCCGAGCTCGGCGAGGGCGACGAAGCCAAGCGCCCGACGGTGCAGATCGGCGACCCCTTCGAGGAGTCGAAGGTGCTGGAGTGCTGCCTGGAGCTGCTGGAGAAGGGGCTGCTGGTCTCGCTGCAGGATCTGGGCGCGGCCGGGCTGACCTCCTCGGCCGGCGAGATGGCCTCGGCCGGCGGCGTCGGCATCGACATCGACGTCGCCCGGGTGCCGCTGCGCGAGGCCGACATGGCACCCTTCGAGATCATGGTCTCCGAGTCGCAGGAGCGGATGCTGGGCGTGGTCGAGCCGGCGCGGGTGCCCGAGGTGCTGGCGGTCTGCGAGAAATGGCAGACCGGCTCGGCCGAGATCGGCGTCGTCACCGACAGCGGCCGCTTCCGGATCCTGCACGGCGACGAGGTGGTCGGCGACATCGCGGTCGAGGACCTGGTCGACGGCTGCCCGCTCTACGACATCGAGCCGGTCGAGCCCGAGGGCTGGGTCTATGGCAACGAGGCGACTCTCGCCGCCGGCGCCTCGGCCGAGGACACGCTGCTGGCGCTGCTCGGCTCCTCCAGCGTCGCCTCCAAGCGCTGGGCCTTCGAGCAGTACGACTCGGTCGTCGGCTCGCGCACGGTGCGGCGGCCGGAGTCGGCCGACGCTGCGGTGCTGGCGATCCCCGAGGCCGGCAACGCGATCGGGGTCTCGATCGACGGCAACGGCCGCCGCGTCGCCTGCGACCCATACGCGGGGACAGTCGAGGCGGTGCTCGAGTGCGCCCAGAACCTGGCCTGCGTCGGGGCCGAGCCGCTTGGGGTGACCAACTGCCTCAATTTCGGCAACCCGGAGAAACCGACCCCGGCCTGGCAGCTCGACCGCGCCATCAGCGCCCTCGCCGACGCCTGCAACGCGCTCGGCGTCCCGGTCGTCGGCGGCAACGTCTCCCTCTATAACGAGGGCCCGGAAGGGCCGATCTACCCAACGCCGGTGATCGGCATGGTCGGCGAGATCCCCGATCCCGAGCAGGTCGCCGGCAGCGCCTTCGCCACGGAGGGCGAGGCGATCGCCCTGATCGGCCCCTTCGAACCGACCCTGGCCGGCTCGCAGCTGGCGAAGCTGCGCGGCGAGCTCGGCGCCGGCCTCCCCCAGCCCGAGGTCGAGGCGGTGGCGGCCGCCTGCGCGACGGTGCGCGACGCGGTCCGCGAGGGCAAGCTCTCCTCCGTCCATGACATCAGTGACGGCGGCCTCGCCTGCGCCCTGGCCGAGTGCTCGATCGGCTCCGGCATCGGCAGCAAGGTCGACGTCGCCCCGCTGCGAGAACGCGGCTGCTCGCCGGAGGAGGCGCTGTTCGGCGAGGGGACCGGCGGCTTCCTCGTCAGCGGCGACCGCGACACCCTCGACTCGCTGGGAGCCACCGCGATCGGCAAGGTCGGCGGCAGCACGATCGAGATCGCCGCCGGCGACCGCAGCTTCAGCGTCGGCCTCGACTCAGCCGAGGGCGCATGGCAGTCGCTAGCCGACCGGTTCTCGAGCTCGCCCTAGTTCGGCCACAGGCGCATCAGTCCCCTCGGTCAGCGGCCCGGGACCGAGGCCGAGCATGACCACGCCTGAGACCAGGGCCGCGATCGCCGAGAAGAGGTAGGCGCCGTTGGAAACGTCGAGCGCTTCGGCCAGGGAGGCCGGTTCGCCGACCATGGCGACGAGGATCGCGGTGCCGAGCACGGCGCCGACCTGGCGGAAGGCGGCGTTGACGGCGC
>CAYOAP010000023.1:0-10183 GCA_964401995.1 uncultured Conexibacteraceae bacterium
GTCAGGTCGAAGTAGCCGCCCTCGTCGAGGACCTCGGGGACGCCGTTCTCGGGCTTGGCGGAGCGGAAGTAGAAGTACTCGAGCTCGGGGCCGACGTTGTAGTCGTCGAAGCCGAGGTCGCGCGCCCGTTTCAGCGCCCGCTGCAGGATCCAGCGCGGGTCGCCCTCGTAGGGGTCGCCGCCGGGGACGCGGATGTCGCAGAACATGCGGGCGACCGCGTTCTGTTCCTCCGGGCGCCAGGGGACCAGGGCGAAGGTCGAGGGGTCGGGCATCGCGATCATGTCCGACTCCTCGATCGGGTTGAAGCCGGTGATCGAAGAGCCGTCGAAGCCCATGCCGCCGTCGAAGGCGTCCTCAAGCTCGGCAGCGTTGATCGAGAAGCTCTTCAGCTGGCCGAGGACGTCGGTGAACCAGAGCCGGACAAAGCGGACATCGCTTTCCTTGACGATCTGGGCGACATCTGCGGCGTTCTTGGGTACATCTGCCATTCCGGCCTCCTTGGTGTCCGCGCGAGGCCGCAACGATAGGCGAAGTGAACCGGCGAGGGTAAGAAGGTCGTATTAGGGGTAGAGGAAGCCCGCAGGCCCAGCTTGCGAGAAGGGGCAAAAGCGGGTATAACTTACTCCTCGTAAGTAATCGGCCTAAAGTAAAGTAAAGGCCACGTAAAGGCTCTGTAAAGCGAAATCCGCCCAATCAGAGCCGGAAGCGGACGCAATGTGACAGTCAAAACAGCAGTCAGCAGATTCCAGATCCACGACGAGCTCACCGCACCTGATGAGAGTGCCCCTCTGATCAAAAGCATCCAGGTAGCGGGCGGCGCAGTCACCAAGTTCGTCGGCGTTCTCGCCGGCGCGCCGGCCGTGCTCCGCGCTTACACCCGGATGCGTTCCGAGCTTCGCGGAGGCGTTCTGCCGCAGGCGACCCGTGAGCGGATCGCCCTGGCAGTCGCCGAGCATCGCGAGGACAACTACAGCATCGCCCAGCACGCGAAGTCGGCGCGCCGCGCCGGCCTCGGCCTCGACGAGGTCTCCCGCGCTCGCAGCTTCAGCTCGGCTGACCCCAAGGAGGCAGCGCTCCTGCTCTACCTCAAGGACGCGCTGGACGCCGATGGCCCGCCGCCGATCCACCTCCACGAGGAGGCGCGTGAAATCGGCTGGACCGACGAGGAGATCCTCGAGGCCGTCGGGCACCTGGCGCTGAACGAGTTCCAGAGCCTGATCGCCAGCGCCGCCGCCCTGCCCAAAGACCAGGCGACGCCCCGGGTCCTTCCCTCGGCTGCCTAGCCGAGCAGATGTTTTAGGGCTGCCGCGTCCGTAACCGGGGCGCGGCAGCTGAAGTGCTCGCAGACGTAGGCGGCGGCCTTGCCGTCGACCTCCGTGCGCTCCCGCAGCAATGGAGGCTGATCGCTGCCTGCGGGGCCGCCGGCAAGGACGACGTGAGGGCGAAGCTTGGCCCTCACCGCGCGCGACAGCTCGCCGAGCTCGCCGCCGACCAGGGCGACCTCTTTGGTCGCGGCCAGCTGGAAGTCAAGCGCCCGCAGCAGATGGGCGAAGGCGTCGGGGTGGTCGGCTGCCGTCTTGGCGAAGAGCCGGAAGACGCCCTCGGCCTCCTTTTCGTAGGCGCGCTCGCCGCTCAGCGCCGCCAAGCGCAGCAGGCCCATCGCCGCCGCCGAGTTGCCGGAGGGGATCGGGTGGTCGCCGACCTCCTTGCGGCGGGCGATCAGCTGCTCATGGTCGTCGGAGGTCGAGAAGAAGCCGCCGCGCTCGGGGTCGCCGAAGCGGGCGATCATCGTCTTCGCCAGCGCCTCGGCCCGCTCGAACCAGCGCTGTTCGAAGCTCGATTCGTAGAGGGTGAGCAGCGCCTCGAGCAGGAAGGCGTGATCCTCGAGGTAGGCGTTGAGATGGGCGCGGCCGTCCTTGTAGGTGCGCAGCAGCCTGCCGTCGGGGTCGCTCATCGTCTCGACCACAAACTCAGCGCACTGGCGGGCGGCATCGAGGTAGTCGTCTCGCCCGAGGGCGGCGCCGGCCTCGGCCAGGGCGGAGATCGCCAGCGCGTTCCAGGAGGCGAGCCGCTTGTCGTCGAGGCCCGGCCAGACGCGCTTGGAGCGGGCCTCGTAGAGAGCCTTGCGTGCCTCGGCCAGGCCAGGTGGCTCGGGGGCGTCCACTCCCATGGCGAGATGAAGGATGTTCCGCCCCTCGAAGTTGCCCGCCTCGGTGACGCCGTAGAAATCGATCACGGCCGCTGCCCCGTCGCCGAGGACATCGCGGATCTGCTCCGGCGTCCAGACGTAGAAGCGCCCCTCCTCGCCCTCGGAGTCGGCGTCGAGCGCCGAGTAGAAGCCACCCTCGGGGCCGCGCATCTCCTGCAACAGCCAGTCGAGCGTCTCCTCGCAGACGCGGCGGTAGCGCTCGTGGCCCAGCGCCTGCCAGCCGTGCAGGTAGGCGCGGGCGAGCAGGGCGTTGTCGTAGAGCATCTTCTCGAAGTGGGGGACAAGCCAGACCGGGTCGACCGAGTAGCGGGAGAAGCCGCCGCCGAGCTGGTCGTAGATGCCGCCGGCCAGCATCGCGTCGAGGGTGATCTCGACTATCTCAGTCTCGCCGCGGGCCAGCAGCAGCTCCAGCGAGGAGGCGGGCGGGAACTTCGGCGCGCCGCCGAAGCCGCCGCGCTCGAGGTCCGCGTGTTCTTTCAGGGCCGCGACCGCGGCGTCGAGCAGGCCAGCCTCGGGCGGCTCGGTTGCGGGCTCGATCGCGCCGATCGCACCCAGCCGGGCCCGCGTCTGCGGCGCCCGCTCGCGCAGTTCCGCGCGTTTGCCGACAAAGGCGTCAACAACCGCTTCCATCACCATCCGGAAGCTCGGCATCCCGCGGCTCTCGTCGGGCGGGAAGTAGGTGCCGCCGTAGAAGGGCACCCCGTCTGGATCGAGGAAGACGGTCATCGGCCAGCCGCCGTGGCCGCTGATCGCCTGCACCGCCTCCATGTAGAGGGCGTCGACGTCGGGGCGCTCCTCGCGGTCGACCTTGACGTTGACGAAATGCTCGTTCATGTAAGCGGCGGTCTCCGGGTCCTCGAACGACTCGCGCTCCATCACGTGGCACCAGTGGCAGGCGGAGTAGCCGACCGAGAGCAGTATCGGCAGATCCTCGGCCACGGCCCGGGCCAGCGCCTCCTCTCCCCAGGGGTGCCAATCAACCGGGTTCTCGCGGTGCTGCCTTAAGTACGGACTCGTCTCTTTGGCAAGGCGGTTGGACACAAGCCTCAGCCTATCCAGGAGGCGGCAGTTTCATTTTTGGTAAATCCCTGTCACTGATAGTTGCATCGGTGGGCGGGTTTGGACCGCTGTTGACGGCGCGGAAACCATCAGGCACTACCTTCAGTGGCAGTGAACGACCTCTCCCCGGCACGATCCGATCCCGCCTTGGATGCCGTTCTGACGAAGCTCAGCCCGGTTGACCGCGAGGTCGTCGCCAAAGCGCTGGCCGACGCCGCCAAGACCGAGGCGGAACTGCGCTACATCGCCGATCACGACTCGCTCACCGGGCTGCTCGATCGCCGCCGCTTCCGCTCTGAGCTTGATCAGTACGTCTCCTTCACCGCCCGCTATGGCGGCCAGGGCGCGGTGATGATCATCGACATCGACGGGCTGAAGGCGATCAACGACTCAAGGGGCCATCACTCCGGCGACAACCTGATCCGGCGCATCGCTGGGATCCTGCGCGAGCGCGTCCGCAACACCGACATCGTCGCCCGCCTCTCTGGCGATGAGTTCGCGGTCTTGATGCCGCAGACCGATACCGCGGGCGCCCTACAGCTGGGCGAGGACCTGCGGGCCCAGGTCGCCGAGGACGTTGGCGCGGGGCAGGATGCCGAGAGTTCGACGATCAGCGTCGGGATCACGATGTTCGGGGCCGAGGGGGAAGTCAACTCCGAGGCGGTGCTCGTCGCCGCCGACCAGGCGATGTATCGAGCCAAGGAGGAGGGGCGCAACCAGATCTCTCTCTTTCAGGACCCGAAAGAACCGCAGCGCCTGCAGGCGCGCAGGCAGACGACTTCGGCCCGGATCCGCGACGCCCTCACCCACGATCGCCTCAGCCTCCACAGCCAGCCGATCCGCAGCCTCGCTTCTGGCGGCATCGAGCGATACGAGCTCTTGCTGAGGATGACCGGCGAGGACGGCGAGCTGCTGCCGGCCGCATCGTTCATCGAGGCCGCCGAGCGCTCGGGGATGGTCCAGGAGCTGGACCGCTGGGTCGTCGCCCGCGCCCTGGAGATGCTGGGGCGGCGCGAGCAGGCCGGCGACCCGATCTCGCTGCACGTCAACCTCTCCGGCGCCTCGCTGGTCGATATCTCGGTCCTCGAGTTCATCGAACGCCGGCTTGACGAAGGCGATGCCGACCCGGCCCGCTGCACCTTTGAGATCACCGAGACGGCGCGGGTCAATGATTACAGCGCCGCCGCCGGCTTCGCCGACAAACTGACCGAGTTCGGCTGCCAGGTCGCGATCGACGACTACGGGGCGGGGTTCGGGCCGTTCCATTACCTGCGCCAAATTCCCTTCGACGTGATCAAGATCGACGGCGCCTTCATCCGCGACATGCCCAACAGCGACGCCGATCAGCTCACGGTCCAGGCGATCGTCCAGATCGCCCGCGGGCTTGGCAAGACGACGATCGCCGAGTACGTCCAGGACGATGCGACGACTCAGATGCTGCGCGAGTACGGCGTCGACATGGCCCAGGGATTCCACCTTGGCCGCCCTGTCTCGATCGACGAGTCGCTGCCCGAAGCCGACAGGTAGGGCTCGCCGCTCAGCGGCCGAGTCGTCGCGCGGCGCGTGTCTTCAGGTTGAGCGCGGCGGTCATTGCCCGTTCCGGGAAGGAATCAAGTGGCGGCAGCGCCCCTAGCTGCTGGGCCATCTGGGCGCCGTTGATGTAGGCCTCGTTGCGTTGGATCTTGCCGCCCCGGATCGTCAGCATGTCGCAGCCGCTGAGGTCGATCCGGGCGCCATTGGGCTCGAGGCCGCGGAACCGCACCTGTCCGTTGAAGGTCCCGGTCGCGCGCCAGCGCACCGCCGCCAGCTCGCCTTCGCCGATCAGGTCGAGGATCTCGAAGCGGAAATCGGGAAAGGCCGAGAAGAGGTTGCCGAACCACTCGCGGTAGCCGCCGGGAATGCGCAGCTTGGCGATCCCCTGAATATCGGCGATGCCGCCCGGCGCCCAGCAGGCGACCATCGCCTCGAGGTCTCGCTTCGCGATCGCCTCGAAGTAGGCCCTGGCGACGGACGCGGAATCATCTGCCGTCGCATTGGCGTTGATCGGCTTGGGATCGATCTCTGGCATCGCTCAAGCGTAGCCGCCGCGCAGCTGCGCCCGCTTGATCTTGCCGCTGCTGGTCTTCGGCAGCTCGGCGGCGAACTCGACGATCCGCGGGTACTTGTAGGGGGCGGTCTGCGCTTTGACGTGCTCCTTCAGCTCGGCGGCAAGGGCGTCGGAGGGCGCCTGTCCGTCCTGGAGGACGACGATCGCCCGCACCACGGCGCCGCGATCGGGGTCCGGGGCCGCGACGGCTGCCGCCTCGGCGACGGCGGGGTGGGAGACCAGCGCCGACTCGACTTCGAAGGGGCCGATCCGGTAGCCGGAGGAGAGGATCAGGTCGTCGTTGCGGCCCTCGAACCAGAGGTAGCCGTCGCCGTCCTCGTGGACGCGGTCGCCGGTCGGCCACCACTCGCCCTCGAAGCGGCTGCCGTCGAGGTAGCGGTCGAAAAAGGTGGGGGAGGTCTCGGCCCGCAGCTGCAGCTCGCCCTCGAAGATGCGGGTCTCGAGCCCCGGCAGCGGCCTGCCCATCGAGCCGTCGCGCTCGGGGTCGTCCTCGTCCGGGCGCATGCCGCTGACGGCGCCGGTCTCGGTCTGGCCGTAGCCGTCGCCGATCGATAGGCCCATGCGCTCACGGAAGAGGCGGATCACATCGGGCTCCATCGGCTCCCCGGCCGAGGCCAGGCGGCGCAGCGAGGGGATCGGCGCCAGGTCGTCGCGTTTGGCCAGCATCCGGTACTCGGTCGGCGCCTGGCAGAGCACGTTGACGCCGAGCTCGCGGCAGAGCGCCAGCCGCTCGGCCGGGTCGAAGCGGTCGTCATGGAGGACGCCGACGGCGCCGCCGAGCCAGGGGGCGACAAAGGCGTTGCGGGTCGACTTCGCCCAGCCCGGCGCCGCCGTCGACCAGGCGACCTCGCCCTTGCCGGCGCCGAACCAGTGCTCGGCCTGGAGCCGCTGCCCGGTCAGGTAGCGCTGCGGGTAGACGACGCCGCGCGGCTCGCCCGTGGTGCCGGAGGTGAAGACGATCGCGGCGGGGTCGAGCGGGTCGAGCTGCGCCAGCGCCGCCGGCGTCTCCTGCGCCATGTCCTCGTCGAGGGTGCGGGCGACGTCATCGAGGTCCATGTAGGGGATGCCGTCGGGCAGCTCGACTAGATAGCGGGTCTCGCCGACCGCGAGCTTGGGGTTGGCCGCCCGCGCTCGCAGCTCCAGGTCCTTGCGCCGCAGCTGTGGGTTGCAGGCCAGCGTCACCGCGCCCATTCGCCAGCAGGCCAGCATCGCCAGCGCCCACTCGACCCGGCTGCCCATCAGCGTCATCACCACGTCGCCGCGCTGCACACCGCGGGCGGCGAAGGCGCCGGAGAGCCCGGCCGAGCGGGCGAACAGCTCGCCGAAGTGGTGCATGCGCCGGTCGCCGTCAGCGGTGACCTCGATCAGCGCCGGCCGCGCCGCCGGAAAGCGCTCGATCACGTCCTCGATGAAGTTCACGGCCGCCAGTCTGCCGCACCCGCGCCACAACCGCGGCCGACGGGCCTAAAACGGGAGATATAGGCGCGTCTTAGGCCCGTCGGCGGGCTTTTAGGCCTCGGAGAAGCCGAAGCGTTCCTGGAGGCGGCGCAGGGGGGCGGGCGCCCACCAGTTCCAGTCGCCCAGCAAGCGCATCAGCGAAGGGACGAGCAGGGCGCGGACGATCGTCGCGTCGAGCATGACGCCGACGGCGACGCCGATCGCGATCTGCTTCATGAAGAAGACGGAGCTGACGCCGAAGGCGAGGAAGACGACGGCGATCATCAGCGCCGCGGCAGTGATCACGCGGCCGGTGCGGCCAATGCCGATCGCGACCGCGTCCTCGTTCGAAGCCCCGAGGTCGTGCTGCTCTTTGATCCTGGCCATGACCAGCACCGCGTAGTCGGTGGCGAGCCCGAAGATGACGGCGAAAAGGAAGACCAGGCTGGTCACCTCGATCGCGCTCGGCCCCGTGTAGGAGAAGAGGCCGTCGAGCAATCCCTCCTGGAAGGCGAGGACGACGATGCCAAGCGTCGCGCCCAGCGTCATCGCGTTCATCAGCAGCGTCTTCAACGGCAGCAGGACCGAGCCGGTGAGCAGGAAGAGGATCAGCAGGGTGGTGGCGGCGATGATCGCGACCACCAGGGGAGCGTGTTCGAGCAGGCTCTGCTTCTGGTCGATGAAGCGGGCGGTATTGCCGGAAACCAGAACCCTCGCTGCGCCAGGGGGGTGGAGGGCGCGGATTTCCTTGACCGTGTCCTGGGAGGCCTCGCTCAGCGCCGGTTCGGCCAAGCCGTAGTTGGCGAAGGCGACCCCAGCGGAGGCGCGTGTTATCGGAGCGCTCTGGACGACCCCCGGGAGTGCTTCGACACGGCGTCCGTAGGCGGCCAGCGCCGCCTTGCTCGCCTGGCCGTCGACGGTCACGGTGACCGCCTCGGTGACGCTGCGCGGGTAGTGCGCTTCGACGTATTTGTAGGCCTTGTAGGAAGGCTCTTCCGGCGGCACCGCTTCGGCGCTGGGCCCGGTGAGCGTCGTCCACAGCAGCGGCGCGGCGGCAGCCAGGAGCAGGGCGGAGCTGCCGAGGGCGACGGCGACCGGGTGCCTCATGACGCCGCGTGCCAGCCGGTACCAGCCGTCGGATTCGTCGGACACAGAGGGGCCGCGGCGGATCGAGAGCGCGTCGATCCGGGTCCCCAGCAGAGCCAGAAGCGAGGGCACGACGAGGATCGCGATCAGGGCGGAGAGCATTCCAACCGAGGCTCCGGCGACGGCGATCGAGTAGAGGAAGCGCTGCGGCATGATCACCAGCGCCGCCATCGAAGCGGCGACAGTGAGGCCGGAGAAGACCGCGGTGCGGCCGGCCGTCGTCACCATTCTTCGATGCGCCTCCCGCGTCGCGCCGTCGCGCCCGATCTCCTCTCGATAGCGCGAGACCATGAGCAGGGCGTAGTCGACCGCGAGCCCGAGGCTGAGGCCGGTGGCGATGTTGAGCGCGAAGACGGAGGTATCGACGAAGGTCGACATGATGCGGAGGACGAGCAGCGTGCCGACGATCGAGACGCCACCGATCAGCAGCGGGATCGAGGCTGCGATCACTCCCCGGAAGACGATCAGCAGCAACAGCGCCAGCACCGGGAAGGCGATCATCTCGGCCTTGGTCAGATCGGTTTTGGTCTGGTCGTTGGTGTCGTTGAAGCCGGCGGCGAAGCCACCCATTTCGACCTGGAGAGGGCTTGCTTCGGCCAGCGGCTCGACTTCTTCGGCGACGATCCCGCCCTTGTCCTCGATGTCGGTGGTGGTGAGGTGGACCGACATCACCAAGGAGCCGCCGTCGCGGGCGATCAGTTCGGCGCCTGCCTGGCGGTCGCGCAGGGGGTTGACGACGCGGCCGACGTCTTCGATCTTGGTGACTTCGCCCGCGAGCTTGGCGACCTGGCGCTGCACGACCGGGCTGGCGATGTCGAGCCGGCGGCCGTCGGGGGCGCGGACGACCAGGACCAGGCCGGGGTTGGCGTCGTAACCGAGGGCGCCGGCCAGCACCCTTGTTGCCTGCTCGCTCTCGGAGGAGCTGTCGGTGAAGCCGGCCGCCTTCAGGTGGTGCTCGACGTTGTGGCCGAAGGCGACCGCCAAGAGGGCGAAGAGGCCGACGAGGCTGAGGACGAGCTTGGGCCGCGTCCAGGTGAGGTCGGCGATCCGATTCACGGCGCGAGACTGTACCAGAACTCAAAGTCGATGCTTTGAAAAGCAAAGCTCCCTGGTACGATGGCGAGATGACGCGTCGGGAATACGGACAGGAGTGCAGCTTTGCTTGCGCTCTCGATCGGATTGGCGAGCGCTGGTCGATGCTGGTCGTGCGTGAGCTTTCGCTCGGCCCCCTGCGCTTCTCCGACCTCGCCCGCTCGGTCGGCGGCGCCCCGACCGATGTCCTGACCAAGCGCCTGCGTGAGCTGGAGGCGGATGGCATCGTCGTCCGGGTCGAGCTTGAACCACCGGCTTCAGGGATTGCTTACAAGCTGACCGATCTTGGCCGCGGCCTCGAGCGGCCGATGCTGGAAATGGCCCGTTGGGGGCTCAACTTTCAGCAGCTCAGCGACGTGATCGGGCTGCCAGCGTCCTCTTTGCCGAATGCCTTGCGGACGATCATCCACCCGTCTCCCGACCTGAAGCTGGCGCTGCAGCTGCACAGCGACGGACAGGCCTTCCGCCTGCGGATCGAGGACGGCTGGATTGATGCCCGCCGTGGCATCGTCGAAGCTGCCGACCTGACCCTCTCCGGCCCGCCCGCCGCGGTGATCGCGGCGCTGGTGATCGGCAACGCGGTCGAGGAGGGGATCGAGATCGAGGGCGACCGCGGGGCGCTGGAGGCGCTGCGGGCGCTGACGGCAGTCCCCGAGCGCCTGCGCGAGGAAGCCCTGGTCGAGTTCGGGGTCGAGCCCGTCGCCGCTACTGCTCGTAGAGCTTGATCACGCTGACGCTGCCCGCCGGGGCCGCGTCGACACAGAGGTTGCAGAGGACGCACTCGTCGAGGTTGCCCTCGACCACCTCGACCCCGCTGTCGGTCGCCTTGAAGATGTCGACGGGGCAGACTTCTTCGAGTTTGGCGGCCAGGGCCGCGTCGCCGGCGACCGAGGAATCGACCTCGACGTTGATGAAGATCGCGCTCATGCGGCGGCGCCCAGCTTCGCCTTGACGGCGTCGGGGATCTCGTCGATCCGCTCGACGACGGGGATGCCGGCGGCTTCGAGGCGGGCGATCTTCTCGGTCGCCGTGTCCTCGACGCCCTCGACGATTGTGCCCGCGTGGCCGAAGCTCATGCCCTTCATCTCCTCGTCGTCCATGAACTTGCCGGCCATGAAGGCGACGATCGGCAG
>CAYOAP010000024.1:0-9859 GCA_964401995.1 uncultured Conexibacteraceae bacterium
TGCTCGTAGAGCACCTCCTCGACCTCGCGCGGGTAGACGTTGTAGCCGCCGCGGATGATCAGGTCCTTCTTGCGGTCGACGATGTAGAAGTAGCCGTCCTCGTCGGTCTTGGCCATGTCGCCGCTGTGGAACCAGCCTCCGCGCATCGCCTCTGCGGTCGCGTCGGGCCGCTGCCAGTAGCCCTTCATGATGTTGTGGCCGCGGATTACGATCTCGCCGACCTCGCCCTGGGCGACCTCGTTGTCGTCATCATCGACGACCTTCATCTCCACACCCTCGAGCGGGGTTCCGATTGAGCCCGGCTTGCGCTCGCGCTCGGGGTGGTTGGAGCTCGAGACCGGTGAGGTCTCCGAAAGCCCGTAACCCTCCAGCACGATCGCCCCAAAGGCCTCCTCGAAGCCGTGCAGGACCTCGACCGGCATCGAGGCGCCGCCGGTGATGCAGACGCGCAGCGAGGAGGTGTCGAAGCTCTCGCGCTCGGGGTGGTGCAGCAGCGCCCCATACATGGTCGGCACGCCATAGAAATGGGTGACGCCATCGCGCTGCATCGTCGCCAGCGCCTCGCCCGGGTCGAATTTGGGCACCAGGGTGAGGCAGGCGCCGACCATCAGCGAGGCGTTCATGCTGACCGTCTGCCCGAAGGAGTGGAAGAGCGGCAGGCCGCCGAAGACGACGTCGCCAGCGGCGATTTCGCTGGTCGTGCGCGAGGAGACGTCGGCATTGCGGAGGAGGTTGGCGTGGGTCAGCTCGGCCCCCTTCGGTTTGCCGGTGGTCCCCGAGGTGTAGAGGATCACCGCCGTGTCCTGGTCGTCTGCCTCGGCCAGGCCCGGCGTCGGCGCCAGCTCGGCCAGGGTTGCGGCGAAAGCGGCGGGCTCGATCTTGACCGGCTCAGCCCCAGCGTCGGCGGCGCCGTCGCAGGCCTCGCCGGCGAACCCGTGCCAGGCGAGCAGCAGCTTGGCTCCGGAGTCCTCGAGGTAGAAGGCGATCTCGCGTCGCTTCAGCAACACGTTCATCGGCACCACGACGCCGCCGGCGCGCAGTACTCCGTAGTAGGAGACCGGGAACTCGGGGACGTTGGGCAGCATCACTCCGACCCGGTCGCCGGGCTGCATCCCCTTCTCGCGCAGCAGCGTCGCCAGGCGGGCGCTGCGGTCGTCGAGCTCGGCGTAGCTCAGCTCGACCTCGCCGAGCCGGATCGCCGGGCTGTCCGGGCTGCGCTCGGCGCTGGCGCTGAGGATCGAGGCGAGGTTCATCGTCGCCGCGCTCTACGGCTTGACGAAATGGTGGACCGGGAATTCTTTGACGTCGGGAGGGTTCGGCGGCGCCTGGTCGCCCAGCTCCTGAAGCCCAGGTCCGAGCCGGCTCTGGAGAAAGCTGTCGAAGTGCCCGCGGGACTCCCAGAAGTCGATGATGCCCCAGCCGCCGTCGATCGGCCCGGCGGAGTGGAAGATCAGCCCCTCGGGCGGGTTGGCGTCGGCGTCGATGTGGGCGTGGACAGCTTCGTACTGCTGCTGCGTCCCGTCGGCGAATTTGAGTCGGAGTCCAATTGCCATCTCATTCCTCCTGTTTGTTGGATCGGCCCGGGCGAGCATAGCCGCGCCCTGGCCCGGCGAGCAAGCGATCTCACGTTTCCGGGGCCGCACCCGTTGTAGGGGGGATGAAGCGAACGGATGAGGTCTTCCTTTCAGGCGCTGACCGCTGCGCGGCCTGGGTCTACGAGCCCGCTGGCAGCGGTCCCTGCCCTGCCGTCGTCCTCGCCCACGGCTTCACCGGCACCCGCCGCGACCGGCTGGGGCCGTTCGCCGAGCGCTTCGCCGCGGCCGGCATCCTCGCCGTCGCCTTCGACTATCGCGGCTTCGGCGACAGCGAGGGGGCGGCGGACGTGGTGGCGCTGCGCCGCCAGCTCGACGACTGGGAGGCGGCGCTCGCCTTCGCCCGCGGCCTGCCGCGGGTCGATGCCGAGCGCGTCGCTGCCTGGGGCACCTCGCTTGGCAGCGGCCACGCCCTCTCGATGGCCCAGCGCGACGGCCGGCTGGCGGCGGCGGTCTGCCAGGTTCCGTTCATCGACAGCCTGCGCCAGTTCCCGCGGCTGCGGACGCGGACGCAGCTGTCGATGGCGGCGAGCGCCCTGCGCGATCTGGGCCACGCCGCCCTGCGGCGGCGCCCGCACATGATCCCGGCGGTGGCGCCCAACGGCAGCGTCGGCTACATCACGGCGCCGGGGGCAGAGCAGGGCTGGCTCGATGTGGTCAGCGGCGGCGAGGACTCGCGCTGGCGCAACCGGGCCGCTGCGCGCACCGTGCTGGCCCGGCCTTACCGGCCGGCAAAGAGGGCGGCGGAGGTCGCCTGCCCGATCCTCTTCTGCGTCGGCGACGACGATCTTGTCGCCCGGCCCGAAGTCGCGGTCGAGGCGGCGCGGCAGACGCCGCGTGGCGAGCTGCGCCGCTACCCGATCGGCCACTTCGACCCCTACGACGGCGAGCCGTTCGAGCGGATCGTTGCCGATCAGGTTGAGTTCCTCGCCGCCCATCTGAAGCCGGAAGGGAAGTCGCAGCCGTAGGGGGCCGGTCCGCTAGGCTCGGCGCCATGAACGACCTTGGCGCGCCGATCTCCTACCTCACCCTCGGCAACGGGGTGCCCGTCTACACCAGCGACGAGGTCGAAATCGGCAAGGTCGCACACGTCCTCTACGCCGCCAACATCGACATCTTCGACGGCATCGTCCTCGACACCAGTGTGCTCAGCGGCGGCCACCGGTTCGTCGACGCTCCCGAGGTGGCGGAGATCTACGAGAGCGGTGTCGTGCTCTCGATCGACGCTGCTGCCGCCGAGGAGCTGCCCGAGCCGGGCCCCAACCCCGGCTCGATCTCGGTCGGCGCCGACGACATGGTCAAAGACAGCGGCCACGACAAGCTCCGCCGCGCCTGGGACCGGATCTCCGGCAAGGGCTGAGCCGGGCGGCCGTCGTTCCGCTTCGGAGTTACGTAGCATTGCCCGCCGTGAAGGCTCTGATGCTGACAATTTCGCTCTGCCTGGCCCTGGCTGTGGCCGGCTGCGGCAGCAGCAGCGACTCGTCGAGTTCTTCAACCGCGTCGACATCGGAATCGACTGAAGCCTCGACGGCGACCGAAAGCACGGCGCCGGCTTCTGAAGGAACCAAGCCCAAGGTGGTTGTGCCCAAGGGGCCGCCGCCGAAGAAGCTTGAGATCAAGGAACTGAAAAAGGGCAGCGGGCCGGAAGCGAAGGCCGGGGACGAAGTCACCGTCCAGTACGTCGGCGTCGACTACAAGACCGGCAAGCAGTTCGACGCTTCTTGGGACCGGCATGAACCGTTCACGTTCGCGCTCGGCGCCGGACAGGTGATCCCGGGCTGGGACAAAGGCGTCGCCGGGATGAAGGTCGGCGGCCGCCGCGAGCTGATCATCCCGCCGGAACTCGCTTACGGCCCCGCCGGCGCCCCGCCGGCGATCGGCCCGAACGCCACCCTGGTGTTCGTGATCGATCTGCTCGCCGTCAGCTAGCACTCCCTCGGACCGTCTGGGGCAGTTGTCTGACTTTCGCATGAAAGAAGACAACAAGTTTCTACAAAGATGACCTATTCCGGGAGCCCGGGATGGCTATCCTGGCCCTATGCAGAGAGTGGCGTGGACAGACGAGAGGCTCAATGATCACGCCCAGCACATAGACGCGGGTTTCGACCGCGTCGACCGCGACATCCGTGAGTTGCGCGGGGAAATGCGCGGCGAATTTGCCGAGGTGCGTGGCGAAATCGGGGCCCTGCGGGCAATTGTGATCCGAGGCGGCGGTGGGATCATCGCCGGCCTGATCGGCGTGATTGCCGCCGTGCTCTCACACGGCGCGTGACCAGCGATCCGGTCCTCGCCGAACGACTAACTGCCCAGGGCCTCTCCGGCCCGCCGCTTAAGAGCCCGACCGCCGTCGCCGGGCGCATGCTGGCGATCCAGGGCCAGGATCCTCGCGGCGCCCGTTTAGCGGTTCGCGCCCGAACTGCCGGCCTCATGGCCGCGGATGTCGATCAGGCGCTGACCGAGGACCGCTCCCTCCTCATCACCTGGCTCAACCGCGGCACCCTCCATCTCGTTCGCAGCGAGGACTATCCGTGGCTGCAGGCGCTGACGACGCCGCCTCTGCGCACCGGCAACGCGCGCCGGCTGGGAGAGGAGGGCGTGACGCCGGACGAGGCAGAGCGCGGGGTGGGGGTGATCGAGACGGCACTGGCCGACGAGGGCCCGCTCACCCGCCTGCAGCTGCGTGAGCGCCTCGACTCCGCCGACGTTCGCACCGAGGGCCAGGCTCTGGTCCACTTGCTGATGCTGGCCTGCCTCAAGGGCATCGCCGTGCGTGGCCCGATGGCCGGCAAACAGCACGCCTACGCCTCGGTCCGAGATTGGCTCGGGCCTCCCAAGGCGATCGACCGCGACAAGGCGCTCGCCGAGCTGGCCCGCCGCTATCTCGTCGGCCACGGCCCGGCCGACGACCGCGACCTCGCCAAGTGGGCCGGCCTGCCATTGCGCGACGTGCGCGCCGGCCTGGCGGTGATCTCTTCAGAGCTTGAAGAGCGCGAGGATGGCCTGGCCAATCTCCGCAAACGCCCAGCGGCCGAGAGCTTGCCACCGCCAAGGCTGCTCGGCGCCTTCGATCCGGTCCTGCTCGGCTGGAAATCCAGGGAGCCGATCCTCGGCCCCCATACCCATCTGGTGACCATCAACGGCATCTTCCGTCCTTTCGCCATGGTCGATGGCCGGGCTGTGGCGACCTGGAAGCTCGCCAAGGGCGAGGTCGCGATCGAGGCGCTCGACCCGATCGCCAAGCGCGTCCACGATGCTCTCGAAGACGATGCGGTCGACGTCGTGCGCTTCGTCGGCAGCTAAGCGCTCAGCTTCGGGCTGGTCCAGGGCTGGTCCAGCCGTCCCGCCAGCTCGTCCGCCAGGCCCTCGATCGGGACCCGCGTCTGCTCGAGGCTGTCGCGGTCGCGGAGGGTGACGGTGTCGTCTTCCATCGTCTGGTGGTCGACGGTGATGCCCCAGGGGGTGCCGATCTCGTCCTGGCGGCGGTAGCGCTTGCCGATCGAGCCGCCGACGTCAAACTCGGCGGGCAGCTTGCGGCGGATCTCTTTGAACAGCTCCTGGGCCTTCTCCGGCATCCCCTCCTTGGAGAGCAGGGGGAGGACGGCGACCTTGACCGGGGCCAGGCGCGGGTGCAGGCGCAGGACGGTGCGGGTGCGGCCCTCGATCTCCTCGACGTCGTAGGCATCGACCAGGAAGGCGAGGGTGGCGCGGTCGGCGCCCGCCGCTGGCTCGATCACATGGGGGACGTAGCGCTCTTTGGTCTGCTGGTCGAAGTACTCGAGCTTCTCGCCGCTGAACTTGGCGTGCTGGGTGAGGTCGAAGTCGCCGCGGTTGGCGATCCCCTCCAGCTCCGACCAGCCGATCGGGAAGAGGTACTCGACGTCGCTGGTGCCCGATGAATAGTGCGAGAGCTCGTCGGCGTCGTGGGGGCGGATGCGGAGGTGGTCGGGGCGGATGCCGAGGCCGGTGTACCAGCTCTCGCGCTCCTCGATCCAGCTCCGGTACCAGCGCTCGGCGTCGTCCGGCGGGACGAAGAACTCCATCTCCATCTGTTCGAACTCGCGGGTGCGGAAGATGAAGTTTCCAGGGGTGATCTCGTTGCGGAAGGACTTGCCGATCTGGGCGATCCCGAAGGGAGGCTTCTTGCGGGCGAAGCTGAGCACGTTCTTGAAGTTGATGAAGATGCCCTGCGCCGTCTCTGGCCGCAGGTAGACCTCCGATCCCTCGCCGGCGACCGGGCCGACATGGGTCTCGAACATCAGGTTGAACTGGCGCGGCTCGGAGAGCTCGCCGCCGCACTGGGGACAGCGCAGCTCGGCTGCCGGGTCGCCGCCGTCGGCTTCGATCGCCTCGCGCAGGTGGTCCTCGCGCCAGCGCTTCTTGCACTTGCCGAGGCACTGGACCAGCGGGTCGGTGAAGCCCTCCAGGTGGCCCGACGCTTCCCAGACCTTGGGGTGCTGGAGGATCGCCGAATCGAGCGCGACGATGTCGTCGCGCTCCTGCAGCATCGCCCGCCACCACTCGCCCTTGACGTTGTTCTTGAGCAGGACGCCGTAGTGGCCGTAGTCATAGGTCGAGCCCAGCCCGCCGTAGATCTCGGAGGAGGGGAAGACGAAGCCGCGGCGCTTGCACAGAGCCACGATCTCCTCCATCGAGACCTCGTCCGGACGCGTCCCCTGCTCGGCGGTTGCCATGCCGGAACCGTAGCGGCTGCGATAATCCAGCATCCCGTGCCTATCTACGAGTACAAATGCGACAACGGCCACGTCTTCGACGTGATCCAGAAGATGGCCGACGATCCGCTCACCGAGTGCCAGGAGTGCGGCGCTCCCGCGGTCCGGGTTCTGCACCCGGTCGCCGTCCACTTCAAGGGCTCCGGCTTCTACAACACCGACTACGGCAAGAAGAAGGGCGCCGGCGGCGGAGGCTCGGACGGCTCCAAGGAGTCGAGCGACTCGAAGGGCTCGGACTCGGGCTCCTCGGACTCCAAGTCGTCCGAGTCGAAGTCAAGCGACACCAAGGCGGCTGCTTCAGCCGCGGATTAAGTCTCAGCCGACTTTGACCACCCCATAGGTGGGTCAATGTCGGTTGCGTTTAGCCGAGCAGCCGGTGGACGGCCTTGCGCCGTACCGACTCGGGCACTTCGATGCTGCCTTCGGGCCCGTTGGAGGGACAGCCGGCGCAGAGCACGTCGGTTGGCGCACTGCCGCCGATGCCCGCCGACAGCACCAGCTGCGGCATCGTCAGGAAGCCCATGTCGCTGACGAATGCTTTCGGCGCGTCCCAGCCGATGATCGGGCCCTTGATGAAGTTGTAGGGGAGGCGCAGCGGGTCGGTGAGGCGGTCCTTGATCCCGTTGATCACTTCCTGCTGCGCTTTGGCCCGGTCGTAGTCGTCGTAGCCGAAGCTGTAGGCGCTGCGCCCCTTGCCCGGGCATTCGCTCGGCTCGCGTGTGCGTGAGTAGATCAGCGCTTCCTGGCCGTCGAGGGTGTTCTCACCCTTTCCAAGGTGCAGGGAGAAGCCGCCCTGGCCGCCCCCGGCGCCGCCGGCGATGTCGGTGCAGAGCTTGTGGGGGACGTTCACTTCGACGCCGCCGACCGCGTCGATCAGCTTTTCGAAGCCGGTGAAGTCGACGATCGCGACATGGTCGATCTTGATCCCGAGGAACTGCTCAACCGTCCTGATCTGCAGCCCGGCGCCGCCGAAGGCGTAGGCGGCGTTGATTTTCGTCGGGCTCTCGCCGGGGATTTCGGCGAAGCTGTCGCGCGGGATCGAGAGTTTGCGGAAGGCGCCGCCGCCGGCCCGGATCAGCATCAGGGTGTCGGCACGGAATTCGCCGACGGAGCACTGGCCATGAGGGGCGTCCCCGTGGGCCTGCTGTTCGAAGCACTCCTGCGACGGTGCCGCGCCGGGTTCTTTCGTGTCCGGCGGCCGCGCGTCGGTGCCGATCACGAGGATCGTCTGGGCGCTGGGCAGCAGGAAGGGATTGCCGTGCAGGGCCGAGCTGGCATCGCCGGAGAGCTTGAAGGCCTGCAGCTGGGCGGAGACGGCAAAGGCGAGGAAGCTGAGCACGATCCAGCCCAGCGCCGCCAGCCCGACCCATTTCGCCACCCGCTTACCGGTCCAGCGGCGTTTGGGCGAGAAGCGGTCGTCCCCAGGCCGCTCGTCCTTCCCCGACCGCTTTGAGGATCGCTTCGCCTTCTCGCGAAGACCGGAGAGATCAGGGGCCCGCAATCGGGACTTGAGGCTCCTGCGGGATCGGTAGACCTTGTAGTCGGGCGATCCCGAGGGCTGCTGCTCGCCATCGTTAGGCATGAAAGGGTTAGAAATCATGCCGATGCCCGCGGTCGCCTGCCTCCACCCCTACCCCAGTCACTCGTGACAGCAGGGGAAACGATCGGCGTCGACCTGGGCGGAACCAAGATGCTGATGGGCGTTCTCGACCCCGGCTCCAAGGTTTTGTGGGAGAGCCGCGAGGCTTCGACCGGCCTCAGCCAGGACGATCTGATCGAGATGCTGGTGCGCGAGGCAGGCGAGGCGCGGGAAGCGCGGCCCGACGTGGCGGCGATCGGGCTTGGGATTCCGGCGACGATCGATCGCGCCAGCGGCACCGCGATCTCGGCCGTCAACCTGCCGATCCAGAACCTGCCGATCCGCGAGGTCGTCTCCGGGCGCACCGGCCTGCCGGTCTTCGTCGACAACGACGCCAACGTCGCCGCCCTCGCCGAGTACCTCTACGGCGCCGCCAAGGGCGCCCGCAACGCGGTGATGATCACCGTCGGCACCGGGATCGGCGGTGGCCTGATCATCGAGGGCGAGCTCTTCCGCGGCTCCAGCGGCGCCGGCGCCGAGCTCGGCCACATGGTGATCGAGGCCGACGGCCCCCGCTGCCAGGGCAACTGCCCCGGGCGCGGCTGCGTCGAGGCCCTCGCCTCCGGCACCGCCCTCGGTCGCGAAGGGCGGGCGGCCGCCGAGCGCGAGCCGGATTCGGCGATCGGCCAGCTGCTCGCCGCCGGCGAGAAGGTCGACGGCACCGCTGTGACCGAGGCTGCCCTGGCCGGCGACGCTGCCTCGACCGCCGTCTTCGAGCTGATCGGCAGCCGCCTCGGCGTCGCCTTCGCCAGCTTCGCCAACATCTTCGACCCCGACGTGATCGTCGTCGGCGGCGGGGTGATGGCGGCAGGGGACCTGCTGCTTGAGCCCGCCCGTCGCGAGCTGCGCTCGCGAGCGCTGCCGCCGATGAACAGGACCCCGGTCGTGGCGGCCAAGATGGGCGCTGACGCCGGCATGATCGGCGCCGCCGCGATGGCCCGCCTCGAGCTGGAAGGGGAGGGCTGATGGCCGGCAAGCTGATCGTCTGCCCGACCCCGATCGGCAACCTCGACGACATCACCCTGCGGGTCCGCGACGCCCTGGTCAGCGCCGACTACATCGCCTGCGAGGACACCCGCCGCACCGGCGGCTTGCTCGACAAGCTCGGCATCCACCCGGCGCCGCGCCTGGTCTCCAACCACGAGGGCAACGAAACCGCGCGGGCGACCGAGCTGGCGCAGCGGATCGAGCGCGGCGAGACCGTCGCCCTCGTCTCCGACGCCGGCATGCCCGCCGTCTCCGACCCCGGCTACCGGCTGATCCGCCGCTGCATCGACCGCAGCCTCGAGGTCACGGTCCTGCCCGGGCCCTCGGTGGTGCCGGTGGCGCTGGTCGCTTCCGGGCTGCCGACCGACCGCTGGCGCTTCGAGGGCTTCCTGCCGAAGCGCACCGGTGAGATGGAGCGGGTGCTGCGCTCGGCCGAGACCGTGATCGCCTTCGAGTCGCCGCGCCGGATCGGCGAGTCGCTGGCGGCGCTGGCCGCGATCGCCCCCGATCGCCCGGCCGCCGTCTGCCGCGAGATCTCGAAGATGCACGAGGAGATCGCCCGCGGCTCGCTCGGCGAGCTGGCCCGCCGTTTCCGCAGCGACGTCAAAGGCGAGATCGTGCTGGTGATCGGCCCCGCCTCCTCCGACGAGCACGACAAAGACATCAGCTTCGCCGTCGACGCCCTCCGCCACCTGGTTCAGTCCGGTGCCCGTCCGCGCGCCGCGGCCAGCGTCGTCGCGGCACTGACCGGCACCCGCGCCAACGACCTTTATAAGGCGCTAACTGGCAGGGAGGCGCGCAAGTGAGCTACTACGTCACCACCCCGATCTACTACGTCAACGCCGAGCCCCACCTTGGCCACGCCTACTCGACGATGGCCGCCGACGTGCTCGCCCGCCACATGCGCCAGC
>CAYOAP010000025.1:0-9475 GCA_964401995.1 uncultured Conexibacteraceae bacterium
GACGGCGACGTTGCCGGTCGCCTCGAAGGTGTAGTCGGCGCCGAAGCCGCCGGTCATCTCGAGGATCGCCTCGACTGCGCCCTCTCCCCCCTCGAGCACGTCGGTCGCGCCCTGGCCGCGGGCCAGCCCCAGCCGCTCGGGCGAGAGGTCGACGCAGACGACGCGCTCCGCCCCCTGCAGGCGGCAGCCGGCGACGGCGCCGAGGCCGACCATCCCCGCGCCGAAGACGACGCAGGTGCTGCCCGGCTTGACCGCGGCGGTGTTGATCGCCGCGCCGAGGCCGGTCGAGAGGCCGCAGGCGAAGAGGCAGGCGTGCTCGAACGGCGCCTCGGGGTTGATCTTGGCCAGCGCGATCTCCGGCATCACCGTCTGCTCGGCGAAGGTCGAGCAGCCCATGAAGTGGCGGATCCCGTCGCCATCGCGGGAGATCCGGGTGCTGCCGTCGGGAAGGAAGCCCTTGTTCTGCTGCTCGCGGATCGCCATGCAGAGGTTGGTCCGCGGGTCGACGCAGTGGACGCACTCGCGGCACTGGGGCGAGAAGAGGGTGACGACGTGGTCGCCCGGCGCGAGCGAGGCAACGTCGGGACCGACCCGCTCGACGACGCCCGCCCCCTCGTGGCCAAGCACGGTCGGCGCATAGCCGGAGGGGTCGGCGCCGGAGGCGGTGTAGAGGTCGGTGTGGCAGACGCCGCAGGCGACGAGGCGGACCAGCACCTCGCCGGCCTTGGGCTCGGCGAGCTCGACCTCCTGCACGGCAAGCGGCTGGCCGAACTCCTCCAGGACCGCGGCGCGGATCTTCATCCGCTCTTGAAGCGGGCGGCCTCCTCGGAGCCACCCGTCGCGTTGCCCTCGCTGTAGGAGTGGGCGCCGGCGCCGGCGAGCGCGCCGCTGTCGACGATCAGGTACTCCTCGCGGATCGGCCGCCCCTCGAACCAGCACTCGAGGATCTCGCGGGCGCCGGCCGCGTAGCGGGCCTGGGCGGAGAGGCTGGTGCCGGAGACATGGGGAGTCATGCCGTGGTTGGGCATCGAGCGCCAGGGATGGTCTTTGGGGGCCGGCTGCGGGAACCAGACGTCGCCCGCGTAGCCGGCAAGCTGGCCGCTCTCGCAGGCCCGGGCGACGGCGTCGCGGTCGCAGATCTTGCCGCGGGCGGTGTTGATCAGGTACGACCCGCGCTTCATCTTCGCCAGCAGCTCGGCATCGAACAGGTTCTCGGTCTCGGGATGCAGCGGGGCGTTGATCGTGACCACGTCGCAGACCTCCACCATCGACTCGACGTCGGGGTGGAAGGTGACTCCCAGCTCCTGCTCGACCTCAGGCGGCAGCCGGTGGCGGTCGGTGTAGTGGAGGCCGACCTCGAACGGCTGCAGCCGCCGCAGCACGGCCGAGCCGATCCGCCCGGCGGCGACCGTGCCGACCTGCATCCCCTCCAGGTCGTAGGAGCGCGCGGCGCAGTCGGCGATGTTCCAGCCGCCCTCGACCACCTGCTGGTAGGAGGGGATGTAGTTGCGGACCAGGCCGAGGATCATCATCACCACGTGCTCGGCGACGCTGATGCTGTTGGAGTAGGTGACCTCGGCGACGGTCAGGCCGCGCTCGATCGCCGCCTGCAGGTCGACGTGGTCGGAGCCGATCCCGGCGGTCAGCGCCAGCCTCAGCGTCGGCGCCTTGGCGATCCGCTCGGCGGTCAGGTAGGCGGGCCAGAACGGCTGTGAGATGACGACCTCGGCCTCGGGCAGCTCGCGCTCGAAGACCGAGTCGGGGCCGTCCTTGTCGGAGGTGACGACGAGCCGGTGCCCGCCCGCCTCGAGGAACTCACGCAGCCCCAACTCGCCGGAGACGCTGCCGACCAGCTCGCCGGGCGTGAAGCCGAGCGCCGCGGGCGTCGGCGTGCTCTGGCCATCGTGGTAGCGCTCGATCGTCGGCACCGCGTCGCGCGCGTAGGCGGGCGGGTAGCCGTCGACCGGGTCGTCATAAAGGACGCAGAGCACGTTCGCCATAGACGCTCATCCTCTCTCCGATCGACCGGGTGGTCAAGCGCAAACCTGACTCGAACTTATGCGAAGAGGCCCGAGCCGACCCAGTCCTGGCTGTCGCGCGCTGCCGGCGGGACGAAGAAGTAGCCGCCGCCGGTGGGGACGATGTAGTCGACCAGCGGCTCGCCGGCGAGGCGCCGCTGGACCGCCTCGAACTGGCGCTCGAGGTCGCGCTGGAAGGCGACGAAGACGAGGCCCATGTCGAGCTGGTCGGCCTCGTCGATGCCGCGCGAGTAGTTGTAGCCACGGCGCAGGATCCGGCTCCCCTCGGTCTCCGCGGTCCGCGGCCTGGCGAGGCGGATGTGGGCGTCGGTGGGGATCCGCTCGCCCTTGGGGTCGCTGTCGTAGTCGGGGTCGTCGAGCTCACGGCTCTTGCCGAGCGGCGCCCCGGCCGCCTTGTCGCGCCCGATCATCAGCTCCTGCTCGGAGCGTGAGACCCGGTCCCAGAACTCGACCCGGTTGCGGATGATGCGGGTCACCTGGTAAGTCCCGCCACGGGCCCAGGCCGGCGTCTCCTGGCCCGCCCAAACGAGGGCGTCCATCGTTTTCTGATTGGCGACATCGGGGTTGGCGGTCCCATCCTTGAAGCCGAGCAGGTTGCGCCCCGCCCCTGTCTCGCGTGCCGGCGAGGGCAGGTAGCCCTCGATCTTCCAGCGCGGGCCAAGCACCCCACGGGTCGCCCGCGAGACGGCGCGCAACGCGTTCAGCAGCGTCTCCTCGGTGTTGGCGCAGAGCTGGACCTGGACGTCGCCGTGGCATTCGGCGGCGACCAGGCTGTCGTCGGGGAAGGTCGTCATCGGCTTCAGGCCGCGTGGCTTGCGAGGGCCGAGCCCGTAGCGGCGATCGAAGAGCGAGGCGCCGAAGCCGATCGTGACCGTGAGGCCGTCGGGCATCACCCGCGGTCCGACCACGCCGGAATCCGGGGTCGGGCCCTCGCCGGGAGAGCCAAGCAGGGCGTCGTAGCCGGCGGTCAGCTCGCGGGCGCTTTCGGAGAGCGCCCGCAGCCCTTCGGCCAGCTCCAGCCGGGAAGCGGCGATCGAGTCAAAGGAGGCGAAGATCGCATGGCGCGGGCGAGGCGTCAGCACGCCGGCCTGGTGGACGCCCTCGAAGGGGATGCTTTCCGATAGGTCGCCTTCGACCGGCGCGGCTGCGTCCGCGCGCGACACCCCTGGCAGCTGCCGGATTGCCGCGCCGGCGCCGAGCGCCGCGCCTCCGACCAACAGCTCCCTGCGCCTCAAGCTCATCCTGCCTCCTCGGTTCCAAGCGCCGATTTCTGCGGCAGCGGCGGCCGCGGGTCGACAACCTCGGGGACGTAGGCGAGCGACTCGGCCGCTGCTGCTGCACGGCCGGCGATCAGAGTGCGCTCGGCCGCCGGCAGCTTGTCCCAGCGCGGCATCGATCCCCCGGGCAGCGCGACCGAGCGCAGCTCTCGCCGCAGCGCCAGCAGCGAAGCATCGATCGCGGGCAAGATCTGGCGGTTACGGCGGGCGATCAGCGGCCGCAGCGAGCCAAGCACGACTTCGGTCCCCCGCAAGTTCGAGCGCAGAGCGACGAGGGCATCGCCGCTCCAGGGGCTGGCCCGGCCGGAGAGCTGCAGGTCGAGGCTCCCCTCCAGCACCTCGTGACAGCGGAGGACGTATTCGAGCGGTTCGATCTCGATCCCGGGCACGGCGCGGCGCAGCCGCCGCAAGTCGGAGGCGAGGCGGGCGGCAAAGGGGGACGCGTCGGCGGTCGAGCCCCGCCCCCACAGCGCCAGCTCGATCCGGTGCAGGCCGGTGAATTGAGCGGACCTGACCCCGCCCGCCAACCCCCCCGGTTCGCCGTTGATGCTGGCGTCGAGGTCGCCGAAGGCGCCGTAGGCGGCGCCGATCGCCTCGTAGCGGCCGTCGGCGGCGAGCCAGGCGCGGCGGGCGGCAGCGAGGTCGCCGGCGGCAACCGCCGACTGCAGCCGGCCGACGTCGCCCTGCATCGGCCCCAGCTCGGCGAGCACGTAGCGGCGATAGGCCGCGATCGGCCGGGCGAGATCGGCGGCGCGGACGCGGGGGATGTTGCCCGAGGCGAGGACCCTCGATTCAAGCGGCGCGGCGGGCGGGTTGTGGACCGTCTGCTCAGAGCTGCCGCAGCCGGCGAGCAGCCACGCCAGGCAGAGGAGCAGCGCGGCGACGGCGCGCCTCAAGAGCACTCGCTCCCGAGGCTGACCAGGGCGTTGAGGGGATTCTCGGAGTAGCCCTCGATCGTCGGGTCGCGGTGGTCGGGATAGCGAGGGCGCGCGCCGGCCGAGAAGCAGCCGGTGTCGAAGCGATGGACGACGTAACGGGTCATCTGGGGGCGGCCGGCGACGGTCCGCCAGCGCACCGTGCAGGTGGAGATCTCAAGCGCCGCCGCCGCCTGGTCGCGACTCGCACACGAGACTCCGCGGACGGCGCCGGTGGGAAGGTCCTGGCCAAGGTTGGTCGCGCCATCGCTGGGCTGCGACATCACCGCGAGCCGGTAGAGGCTGGCGCGAAAGGCGTTGCCGAGGCCGCGCTCGAGCCCGGCCGTGCCGAGGAAGTGCCCGGCGGGGGCGGGAGCGTCGGAGCTGGAGGCCGCCTCCCCCTTGTCACTGCCGCCGCAGCCGGCGCCGGGCAGCGCCAGCGCGGCAAGGATGAGGAGCGTGAGTGAGGTGGTTCGGATCATCGGTGGAGATCGGCCGGCGAAGCCGAAGGGCGCCCGGGGACTGGTCCCGGGCGCCCTCGGCGCGTCGTCCTACCTGGCGTCGCTCAGCCCTTGAGGGAGAGCTTCAGCCGCCGGTGGAACGTGACCGGGTCGCCGCTCTGCGGCGTGTAGGTGATCTTGAGCAGCGACTGGATCGAGCGCTTGCCGTGCAGCAGCGGCGCCGTCGCCTTGTCGCGGTGCAGCAGCAGCGTCACCAAGCCGCTCGGTGAGACCGAGCCCGACCCGTGGGCGATGTGCCGCATCTGGCCCTTGATCCTGGCGGTCAGATCGCCGACCACGCCGCCGCCCGTCTGGGCGCTCATCATCCGGACCGCGAGCGGGCCGCCAGCCATGCGGCCGAACTGGACCTGGATCGTGACCGCGCCTTCCGGCCCACGCGGGCCCTGCGGGCCTGCGGCGCCAGCCGGGCCCTGTGCGCCCTGCGCTCCGGCGGACCCGCCCTGGCCGCTCGGGCCGGCAGGCCCGGTCGGGCCCGTGGGGCCGGCTGGGCCCTGGTTCGAGGCGCCGGGGGCGATGATTTCGTAGGTGCTGTTCGCGCCGTGCTGCTCGGTCACGAATATGCGGGTGCCCGTCTCGGCGCCGGGGTCCTGCGCGCCAAGCAGATCGAGCTGGGAGACGCCGCCATCGGAGGCGAAGATCCCCGTCGGCTCGTTGTCCTCCTGGCCGGTGCCCGAGGCCTCTGGGTCACGGCCGAGCGCGACCAGGCGCTTGGCGTCGGCCTCGATCTGGCCGTAGCTCTTGGTCAGGTCGTAGGACCAGACCGAGTCGAGCGCGTTCTCCTGGTCGTGCAGGGTGTCGCCGCGGTCCTCGGTGGTGAGGAACGTGTTGGCGTCGAGGAACGTGATGTTGTCGAACGAGTTGTGGGTCTCGTCACCGAGCGCGACCGTCTTCACCGTCCCGGTGTCGGCGCCGGCGCTCGGCATGTCGAGCCGCAGGAACGCGCCCCAGGCCCCGCGGGCGGCAGCCCCCGGGTAGAGCCCCGCTTCTTTGTCGGTGTCGCCGGTCTCGGCGAAGACAAATGACTTGAAGTCGGCGCCGGGGACGAACTTGCCGTTCTCGGGCCGCTTCAGCGGCGTCGCGCCTTTGCTCTTGGCGAGCGCGTTGGCGTCGAAGGCGCTGGTGCCGTCGGTCGCCGTGTCGTGGACGGTGACCCATTTCGCCTGCAGCGTCTCACCGGAGTGCAGGCGGCGGATCCCTTCGCCGAGGGCGTCGTCGCGGGCGCTCTGCGGCTGCGTCGCAACCGGGTGGAACGTGATCGGGGCGCCGTCGACCGAGACCTGCAGCGCCTGCAGGATGCCGTGGGCGAGGTCGCCGCCGTGGGTCGGAGCGCCGGCGACGGTGCGCGGCTCGAAGCGGTAGACGAACGAGTTGGGCTGCTTGACCTTGGTCGCGGTCGAGCCGTCGCTGACGGTCGAGCCGCCAGTGTCCTCGACCAGGTAGATGTTGCCGAGCGAGTCGGGAGCGACTCCCTCGTACCCGGCTTTGCCGATCGAGCCGTCGAGCCGGCTCAGCGCCGGCGGCGTCGTCGTCGCCCAGCGCAGCGGCGTCGAGATCACACCACCGCTGTTGCCGGCCTCGCTGGTGAAGAGCAGCAGGCCGTTGAACGGGTCGTAGACCGAGCCATCGATGCTGCTGAGGCCGGTGTTGCCGCCGGCGTCGCCCGGCGAGAGCAGGGTGATCCGGTGGTCGGGGTCGGTGACGTCCATGTTGATCCGGGTCAGCAGCGCTTTGTTGGCGCCGTTCTCATGTCCCTGGATCAGGAAGTGGGTGCCGTAGTCGTATTCGGCGGTCGGCCCGCCCGGGTTGGAGTTGGTGGCCAGGTAGGTGTTCTGGTCGGGCTCGGTGCGGGTCCGGGCCAGCGGGTCGGCGTTGTCGTTGAGGTAGCCGTAGGTGGTCTGGATCGGCGAGGGATTCTCGAGCGGATCCGCGCCCTTGGCGATGGTCTTGAAGGTGAAACCGCTCGCGAGCAGATTTGCCGGCGACCCCGAGTCGGGCTGAGCCGACGGGACACCGGACGAGATCTGCGCGAAGGCAACGCCCGTGGCCAGCAGGGCGACCACGGCAACAGCGGATGCGATCAGCTTGCGCATACGTGCTCCTCGAATTAGGGATGGACTAGACGAGAGCGACGCTATGACCGGCCCGAGGCAGCCTTGTGATCGTGCCGTGACCTACTCGTGAAGGTGTGGTGACCTGCTGGTGAAGGAGTTGTGATGGCGACCGGCTTCGGCTCGCTGAAGAGGCGGGCGATGACGCAGAGGACCGTCGCCAGGCGATCAGTCGACGAGAATCAAGACGACCGTCAGCAGGCCGAGCAAGACGCCCGCCGCGGTCAGAGCGCTGTGCGCATGGCGCGGTGGATCGGGGAAGCGCCCTTGCGCCAACGCCCGCCCAACGGCGGCGCGGCGCTGGCTGCCGTAGCCGATCAGGGCGATGCCATAGAGGCCGAAGCAGACCCCGACCCCGGCATAAGGCCAGCGGGTGGCGCCGTGGTCGAGGCCGGGGATCACCCGGCCCACCGCGAGGGCCACGGCCAGCGCTGCCAACCCGGTGCGCCACCAGGCCAGCTCGGTCCGCTCGCCGGCGAGAAGGGTCCGACGACTTGCGTCGACCGCGTCGGCCGCGGGCACTCGAGTCGATGCTTGCTCCTCCACGCCGGTCACTCCTTCAGTTCGGTAACTCCATCCCACGTTACCCGTCCTTCGCGACCGTCCGAACAGAACCGCCTGCCATCAGGACTCGTGCGCGGCGGGCTCGTTCAAGCTCGCCGGCTTCGGCTCGCCGAAAACGCGGGCGAGGACGATGCTGAGCTCGTAGAGGGCGATCAGGGGCACCGTCTCCAGCAGCATCGAGACCGGGTCGATGCCGGGCAGCGCCGCGGCGAGAACCGCGCAGCCGAGGTAGGCGTAGCGGCGGTTCTGCGTCAGCTGGCTGACCTTGACGATGCCGAGCCTGACCGTGGCCAGGATCCCGACCGGGACCTGGAAGACGATCCCGCAGGCAAGCAGCGTCTGGGCGAAGAAGCCGTAGTAGTCCTTGGCCCGGACCTGGATGTTGAACTGGGAGTTGTTGAAGTTGAGCAGGAACTTGGCCGCCGAGGGCAGGACGACGAAGTAGCCGAAGACGATGCCGGCGATGAAGAGGCCCGGGATCAACAGCAGCAGCGGCACGACCGCCTTGCGCTGCTGAGGGCTGAAGGCCGGCAGCAGATAGGCGTAGGCCTCGTAGAGGATGATCGGCAGCGAGAGGATGATCGCGCCGTAGGCCGAGACGGTGACGGTCGTCGTGAACGGCTCGGTGATCCCGAACGTGATCAGTTTGTGATGCGCCGACGGCAGCGGCCCGCTGGCCAGTTCGAGCAACAGGTGGTTCTGCCAGAAGCAGAGCGCCAGGGCGACGCCGAAGACCGTGGCCGAGACGACGATGCGCGCGCGCAGCTCGTCGAGGTGCTCGACGAGGCTGACCTCATCCTCATGTGAGATTGGTTTTACGCGGCGCATCGTCTTGGCTCAGGCGTCCGGCTTCTCGCCGCTGATCGTGCCTTTGAACTCGTGAATCCCCTTGCCGAGCGACTTGCCCAGCTCAGGCAGGCGTTTGGGCCCGAAGACGACGAGGGCGATGATCAAGACGACGATGATCTCCATTGGTCCGATGTTGGGCATGAGTACCTCCGATTGCGATCTGGTTTGAGTTGGGGCTCGCGGCGGAGTCGATCAGATCGACCGGCTCCGCCGCTTGTCGAGGGCCTACCTCAAACTGCGAAGGACGAGCGGCAGCGGATCACTACGGGCAGCCGTTGGCCCCCGAGGGAGCGCATTTGAAGCTGATGCCGTCAAGCGCGACGGAGCCGTTCGATGCCACTTCGGCAGCAACCACGAGGCCGGTCGATCCAACCGTCACAAACGTAGTTTTCGGCGTCGGATTTTCGGCGAAGGCGACGAAGTGCTCCAGCTTCCCGGGGCGGAATCCAGCGGGGAGGGTGAAGATCGTCGTTTCGGCGGTCCCGCACCTGATCGCGTAGCCGCGCAGATGGACGACGCCATACGGATCCCGCCAGTACCCGGTCACCTCGTTGACTTCGGGGCTGCTGTCGTGCCAGATCGTGAGATCGAAGGGACAGCCGAAATTGGCGTGCTCAAAGTGGGGCGCGAGGATGAATTCGCCGATCTGGCTGGTTTTGATGTAGGCCGAGGGCAGCGATCCACCGAGCTGGTCCGCGTCGGCGGCGCGTGAGGCGTTGGTCGCGCTATCGGCGTTGGTCGCGCGGGTGGCGCTGTCGGCGTTAGTCGCCTGAGCCGCGCTGCCAGCTGTCGTTGCGTGGTTGGCGCTGATGACCGCGCCGCCGATGTCGGCCGCGCTGAGCGAGCCGTCCTTGACTTTGACGCCGGTGACGGCGCTCTTCTTCAGCTGCGCGGTGCCGACGCTGTTCTTCTGCAGCTGGGCAGCCGCGTAGGCCCCGCCGCCAAGCGCGACGAAGACGGCGATCGTCGCCATCACGTTCGCGTAGCTCAACTTGCCGCGCAGTCTTCTCATTGCCGCCATCTCCCCCTGTCAGTGGTTGCCGGGCGGACCCTACGGTCGGCGTCAGATGCCCAGGCGCCTAATGTCGGACCGCCACTTTTCAGCCGCATTCAAGTTCCCGCTTGAGGGGCGCCGACAAGGCCCTAGATGTCCTACCCACGGACGTTGTGAACGCGGCTGATCGGCGGCCGGTCCCCCAGAGA
>CAYOAP010000026.1:0-8144 GCA_964401995.1 uncultured Conexibacteraceae bacterium
GGCCGCCGTTGAAGAAGTAGGTGACGTGGGCGTACTTCTCGGTCTCGGCGACGTGTAGCTGCTTCCCCCCCGCCTCGGCGATCACCTTGGCGATCGTCGTCTTCGGCCGGTCCTCGGGGAAGGCGACCGGGTAGGGCCACTCCTTGCGGTACTGGGTCATCGTCGTCAGGTCGAGCAGCGGGCCACCGGCGCGAGGGAACTCCTCGAAGCTGGGTTCGGCCAGCGCCCGGGTCATCTCGCGGGCGCGGTCGGGGCGGAAGTTGACGAAGAGGGCGACGTCGCCGGCGGCGGCGCCGTCGTAGTCGCCGATCACGGTCGGCTTGACGAACTCGTCGGTCTCCTCGTGCTCGTAGGAGGAGGCGATCGCCTCCTCGACGCTCTGCGCCTTCTGGCCCTGGGCGTGGACGATCGCGTCGTAGGCGAGCTTGACCCGCTCCCAGCGGGTGTCGCGGTCCATCGCGTAGTAGCGGCCGCTGACGGTGCCGACCCGGCCCGCCTGGCGCAGCCAGCGCTCAAGCTCAGCCAGGTAGGCGCGGCCGCCGTGGGGAAGCGTGTCGCGGCCGTCGGTGAAGGCATGGAAGACGATGTCTGGCACGCCCTCTTCGGCGGCCAGCTCGATGCAGGCCTCGATGTGCTCCCAGCCGGAGTGGACGCCGCCGTCGGAGACGAGCCCGAGCAGGTGCATGCGCCCGCGCGGGCTGTTGCGGGCCCGCTCGCAGGCGGCCAGCAGCGCCTCGTTGTCGAAGAAGCTGCCGTCGGCGATCGAGTCGTCGATCCGGGCTAGGTCCTGCTTGACGATCGCCCCGGCGCCAAGGTTGAGGTGGCCGACCTCGGAGTTGCCCATCTGGCCGTCGGGAAGGCCGACGTCGTGGCCCTGGGCGGAGAGCTGGGTGTGTGGGTACTGGCCCCAGAGGCGATCGAAGACCGGCGTCTGCGCCAGCGAGATCGCGTTGCCAGGGCCGGGCTCAGCCAGGCCCCAGCCGTCGAGGATGACCAGCGCCAGCGAGGGGACCGGGACCGTCAACCCGCCGCTTCCACAATCGCCGCGAAGTCCTCGGGGTCCAGAGCCGCGCCGCCGACCAGGGCGCCGTCGATGTCGGGCTGGGAAAGCAGCTCGGCGGCGTTGCCGGGCTTGACCGAGCCGCCGTAGAGGATCCGCACCGCGTCGGCGCCCGCGCCCAGCGTGCGCAGCAGGTCGCGGATGAAGGCGATCGTCTCCTGCGCCTGCTCAGGGGTCGCGGTGCGGCCGGTCCCGATCGCCCAGATCGGCTCGTAGGCGATGACGATGCGCTCCAGGTCGGCGGCGTGGTCGACGCCGGCAAGGTCGGCCCCGATCTGGCCGGTGAGGACGGCGGCGGTCTGGTCGGCGTCGCGCGCCTCCTCGGTCTCGCCCACGCAGAGGATCGGCTCGAGGCCGGCGGCGAGCGCCGCTGGGACCTTGCGGGACAGGGCCTCGTCGGTCTCGCCGAAGAACTGGCGGCGCTCGGAGTGGCCGAGGATGACGGCGTCGACGTCGGCCTCGAGCAGCATCGCCGCCGAGATCTCGCCGGTGTAGGCGCCGGACCCCGCCTCGTGCATGTTCTGGGCGGCGACGGTGACGGCGCTGCCGCGCGAGCGCTCGACCACCTCGCTGAGGGCGAGGAAGGGCGGGCAGATGACGACATCGCTCTGGGTCGCGGCGATCCGCGGCAGCAGCGTGTCGACGAAATCTGAGGCTTCGGCGACGGTCTTGTTCATCTTCCAGTTGGCGGCGAGGTACGGCGTGCGGCTAGGCATCGAGCAAGGCCTCCACTCCTGGCAGTTTCTTTCCCTCAAGCAGCTCCAACGATGCTCCTCCTCCGGTCGAAAGCCAATCCACCTTGTCACCGAGCCCGAACTGCTGCATCGCGGCGACCGAGTCGCCGCCGCCGAGCACTGTCGTCCCCGGCGCCGCAGCGACGGCCTCGGCGACGGCGCGGGTGCCAGCCGCGAACGGGGCCAGCTCGAAGGCGCCCATCGGCCCGTTCCAGAGCACCGTGCCCGCCTTCGCGATCTCCTCCGCGTAAGCGGCAGCCGACTTAGGGCCGATGTCGAGGCCCATCCAGCCGTCGGGAACGGCGACGCCGTCGCTCTCGCGGATCTCGGTCTCAGCATCGAAGTTCTTGCCCAGGACGAGGTCGACCGGCAGCATCAGCTCGCAGTCGGAGGACTTGGCCCGCTCCAGCGCCTCAGCGGCGAGCTTGATCCCCTCCTCCTCGACCAGCGAGTTGCCGGTTTCGATCCCCTGCGCGCGGAAGAAGCTGAAGCACATCGCGCCGCCGATCAGGATCTCGTCGGCGACCTCTAGGAAGCGCTCGATCACCCCGACCTTGTCGCTTACCTTGGAGCCGCCGAGCAGGACTACAAGCGGCCGCGTCGGCGACTCGACCACCCGGGTCAGCTC
Source organism: uncultured Conexibacteraceae bacterium (assembly GCA_964401995.1). Taxonomy (GTDB): domain Bacteria; phylum Actinomycetota; class Thermoleophilia; order Solirubrobacterales; family 70-9; genus DATCBF01. The sequence continues at coordinate 2,423 of CAYOAP010000026.1, forward strand.
CGTCACCTCGCGCTCCAGCAACAGCCCGGCGTAGCCCTGCAGATGCCCGGCGACCCCCGCGGTGCTGGCGTGAGCGCGGTGGGCGGCGCCGAAGGCATCGTTGACGTAGAGGTCGGCGAGCTCGCCGAGGGCGCCCGCCAGATCCGGGTCGTTCTCGGTCTCCCCCGGCTCGAAGCGGACGTTCTCCAACAGCAGCACATCGCTGGGGCCGAGGCCGTGGGCAAGGGTCTCGACCTCGCCGCCGATCACCGCCGGCGCCTGCCGCACCTCGACCCCGAGCAGTTCCGAGAGCCGTTCGGCTACCGGCTGCATCGAGAGCGCCGAGTCCACCTTGCCCTTGGGCCGGCCGAGGTGGGAGGCGAGGATCGTCGCCGCGCCGCGCTCGCGCAGCAGTTCGATCGTCGGCAGGGTGGCGCGGATCCTGGTGTCGTCGGCGACCGCGCCGCCGTCGAGCGGCACGTTGAAGTCGACCCGGACCAGGACCCGCCTGCCGGCGACGTCGGCGTCGCGGACGCTTGCCTTGGAGAAGCTCACCGCGCGTTCCCGGCGGGGCTCAGAGAACCTTGCCCGCCAGCTCCACGCAGCGGTTCGAGTAGCCCCACTCGTTGTCGTACCAGGAGACCGCCTTGACCAGGCGGCCGTCGCCGATCGTCATCGTCTGGCCGGCATCGAAGATCGAGGAGTGCGGGTCCTGGACGATGTCGGTGGAGACGATCTCATCCTCGGTGTAGGCGAGGATCCCCTTCATCGGACCGTCGGCAGCCGCCTTGACCGCGGCGTTGACCTGCTCGGCGCTGACCGGCTCGGGCGTGCTGAAGACAAGGTCGACGACGGAGCCGGTGGCGACCGGGGCGCGCATCGCGAGCCCGTTGAGCTTGCCGTTCAGCTCCGGCAGGACCAGGCCGACGGCCTTGGCGGCGCCGGTCGTGGTCGGGATCAGGTTGAGCGCCGCGGCCCGCGCCCGGCGCAGGTCCTTGTGCGGCATGTCCTGCAGGCGCTGGTCGGCGGTGTAGGCGTGGATCGTGGTCATCAGGCCCTGCTCGATCCCAAACGAGTCGTTCAGCACCTTGGCCAGCGGGGCCAGGCAGTTGGTCGTGCAGGAGGCGTTGGAGATGATGTGGTGGCTGTCGCGGTCGTAGGCGGTGTCGAAGTTGACGCCGAGGGCGACGGTCACGTCAGGCTCCTTGGCCGGAGCCGAGATGATCACCTTCTTGGCGCCGGCGGCGAGGTGCTTGCCGGCGTCGTCGCGGGCGGTGAAGAAGCCGGTCGACTCGATCACGACATCGACGCCGAGGTCGCCCCAGGGCAGCGCTGCCGGGTCGCGCTCGGAGAGGACCTTGATCACGGTCCCGTCGACCACGATCGAGCCCTCGCCCGCCTCGACCGTGCCCGGGAAGCGGCCCAGTATCGAGTCGTACTTGAGCAGGTGGGCGAGCGTCGCCGGATCGGTGAGGTCGTTGACCGCGACGAACTCGAGCTCCGCCCCCGCTGCGTGGGCCGCGCGGAAGACGTTGCGCCCGATGCGGCCGAAGCCGTTGATGCCGACCTTCACTGCCATGAAGTAATGCCTCCTGAGTCGTTGGGGGTGCTGATTATGAAGCCGGAAAAGCTAGTCGGAGCCGATCGTAATCTCGATCTCATAGCCGTCGGGGTCCTTGACGAACGCCGAGTAGGAGCCCGATCCGTAGGACCGGCGCTCACCGGGATCGCTCACATTGGTGCCCCCTGAGCGTACTCCCGCTTCCCAGGCGGCCTTGACCGCGACGATCCCAAGGCCAGAGAAGCTGAGCAGCCCAAAACCGGCTCTGGGCGGGTGATGCGCGGCGATGAAGAAGACGGGCCGGGCGATGCCCCAGCCGATCGTCTCGTCCTCGTCGAAATGCCGCCGCCAGCCAAGCGGCGCCAGCAGCGAATCGTAGAAAGTCGCGCTGCGGTCGAGGTCGGAGACCTCAAGGAGGACGTGGTGCAACATTGTGCAGGGAACGCTATACGGGAGGCCCGTCGCCGAGTCGTGCGCTCAGCCGCCCCGTGGCGTCCAGCGGAAGAAACGGACCGCCAGCAGCAGGCCGACGACGCCCCAGGCGGCGACGATCCCGAGGCTGCCCCACTCGATCCCCGGGCTGCCCGCCGCCGGGATGTAGGCGTTGAAGAAGGCCTCGAAGAAGTGGCGGATCGGGAAGGCGTCGGCGAAGTGGACGACGCCGTTGGGCAGCTGGTCGTCGGGGATGAAGACCCCGGAGAGGAAGTAGAGCGGCAGCAGCAGGGCGTTGACGATCGGGGCGGCGGCGTCCTGGGAGGGGATCGCGGCGGTGAGGGCGATGCCGAGGCAGCAGAAGGCGGCGGCGCCGATGACCAGGGTGATCAGGATCGCCGGCAGCTGGCTCCAGGGGATCGCGACGCCGTAGAGGAGGCGGCCGATCACAGCGATCAGCGCCAGCATCATCAGGGCGACGACGATCGAGTTGCCGATCCGGCCGGCGATGAAGACCCAGGGCGGCATCGGGGTGCCGCGGCCGCGCTTGAGGCGGCCGTCCTCGCGGGCGATCACCAGCGACATCGCCAGACTCTGCATCGTCGAGGAGATGACCGAGAGCGTGATGATCGCCGGCACGTAGTAGGCGGTGGTCTTGATCCCACCGTGGACGTCCACGGTCTGGCCGCCGAAGACGGTGGCGAAGATCAGCAGCAGGATGACCGGGAAGGCGACGGTGAAGAAGAGCGAGGCGGGGTTGCGCCGGAACGCCTTCTGGTCGTAGCGGAACTGGTGCAGGACCAGCGCCAGGCCGCTCACTCGGCAGCCTCCGCGGTCAGCGAGAGGTAGATGTCCTCGAGGTTGGGGCGGGTCGCTTCCAGGTTTTCGATCTCCAGCCCCTGGTCAAGGGCGCGCCCGGTCAGCTCGTGCAGGGCCTGGACCGGCGTCGTCGTCTCGATCGAGAGCTCCTTGCCGTCGAGGCGGTAGGCGATCCTCGTCGGCAGGCTCTCGCGGTCGCCGAGGTCCTCCGGGGTGCCGCGGGCGACGATCTCCCCGGCGGCGATGATCGTCACCCGGTCGGCCAGCCGCTGCGCCTCGTCCATGTAATGGGTGGTGAGGAAGACGGTCTTGCCGAGGTCGCGCAGGCCGGCGATCACGTCCCATGCCTGGCGCCGGGCGGAGGGATCGAAGCCGGTGGTCGGCTCGTCGAGGAAGAGCAGCTCGGGGTCGCCGATCAGGGCCATGCCGACGTCGAGCCGGCGCTGCTGGCCGCCGGAGAGGCTGCTGGCTCGGTCGTCGGCCTTCTCCCCCAGCCCGACCAGCTCGATCACCTCGTCAATCGGCCGCGGCGCCCGGTAGTAGCCGGCGTAGAGGCCGAGTGACTCGCGCACGGTCAGGTAGGGGTCGAGACGGCAGCTCTGGAGGACGATCCCAATCCGCTCGCGCCACTCGCGGCCGGCCCGCTCGGGATCCTCGCCGAGCACGGTCACCTCTCCCCCGCTGCGCCCCCGGTAGCCCTCGAGGATCTCGACCGTTGTCGTCTTGCCGGCGCCGTTGGGGCCGAGGAAGGCAAAAACTTCGCCGGCCTCGACCTCAAGGTCGATGCCGCGCACAGCTTCGGAGTCGCCATAGCTCTTGCGCAGCCCACGAATAGATATGACGGTCTCAGCCAAAGCCGGGCGATTCTAGGTCGATGGGCCGATAAGTGACCCATATGGTCACTTTCAGGCCCATCGGCGGGCGGTTCAGGTGTCCAGCTCGACGTCGCGGTGCTTGACGCGGACGATGACGTCGTCGCGGGCGGCGAGGTCGCGGCGGATACGGTCGGCGACGGTGACCGAGCGGTGGCGGCCGCCGGTGCAGCCGACCGCGATCGTCAGGTGGCTCTTGCCCTCGGCCACGTAAGCGGGGACCAGGAACTCGAGCAGCGGCAGCAGCCTGCCGTAGAACTCGCCGGCCAGCGTCCCCGACTCGACGTATTTGCGGACGCTCTTGTCGAGGCCGGTCAGCGGCCGCAGATCGTCGACGTAGTGGGGATTGGGCAGGAAGCGGACATCGAGGGTGAGGTCGGCGTCGCGCGGCGGCCCGTTCTTGAAGCCGAAGGTGAGCAGGGTCAGGGCGAGTTTGCCGCCGCTCTCGCTGCCGAGCATGTCCTCGGCGATCCGCCGCCGCAGCTGGCCACCGGTCAGGTCGCTGGTGTCCATGACGACGCTGGCGCGGGCGCGCAACGGCGAGAGCAGCTCGCGCTCGGCCCGGATGCCCTCGACGATCCGGCCCTCCGGCGCCAGCGGGTGGCGGCGTCGCGTCTCCTTGTAGCGATCGACCAGGGTCTCCTCGTCGGCCTCGAGGAAGAGCACGCGCGGTGGCAGGCCCTCGGCCTCGAGGTCGTCGAGCACCTGGACCAGGTCGTCGAAGTAATCGCCGCCGCGCACGTCGGAGACGACTGCGGCGCGCTCGACCCCGCTGCCCTCGTGGCGAAAGAGCTCGCCGAGGCTGCCGATCATCCGCGGCGGCAGGTTGTCGACGCAGAAGTAGCCGCCGTCCTCGAAGGCGGCGATCGCTTCCGACTTGCCGGCGCCGGAGTGGCCGGTGATCACGACCAGCGTCACCTCACGGCCAATCTCCTTGCCGTTGCGGTTCCGCCCCTTGGCCTCGCTCTTTTTGGCTTTCGCCATCTGCCGCCTAGCTCGTTCTGTTGAGCTGCTCGTGAATCTCACGGGCTACTTTGCCAGGCACGCCGGGCACTGCCTCGAGCTCCTCGCGCGTGGCCGCGACAAACCGCTCTGGGGAGCCAAAGTGCTGGAGCAGGGCGCGCTTGCGGACCGGCCCGACGCCTTTCAGCTCGTCGAGGACCGAGCCGGTCATCGCCCGGTCGCGGCGGCCGCGATGGTGCTCGATCGCGAAGCGGTGGGCCTCGTCGCGGACCCGCTGCAGCAGCTTCGAGGCCTCCGAGTCGGCAGCCAGCTCGATTGGCGCCGAGCGGCCGGGGACGTAGACCTCCTCCAGCCGCTTGGCGAGGCTGATCACGGTGACGCCAAGCTCGGTGAAGGGCCGCAGCGCCCGCAGCCCGGAGGCAAGCTGGCCCTTGCCACCGTCGACCATCACCAGCGACGGCAGCGTCGCGAAGCTCTCGTCGCGGTCCTTGTCATGCGGGGAGAGGTCGGCCTGCTCGAAGTAGCGGCTGATCCGCCGCCGCAGCACCTCTTCCATCGAGGCGAAGTCATCGGGGCCGCCGTTGGAGCGGCCACCCTCGCCATCGTCGCCACGGATGCGGAAGCGGCGGTAGTGGGCCTTTTTCGTCGCCCCGCCCTCGAAGACGACCATCGAGGCGACGGTGTGCTCGCCACCGAGGTTGGAGATGTCGAAGCCCTCGATCCGGACCGGCAGCTCCTCCATCCCCAGCGCCTCACGCAGGACGGCGAGCGACTCGACCCTGCGCTGGCGGTGGTGCTCGCGGCGCAGGCGGTCCTGATCGAGCGCGAGGCGGGCGTTGCGCTCGGCCATCTCCCGCAACCGGCGCTTGTCGCCGCGCTCGGCGACCCGCACCTCGACCTTGGCGCCGCGCCGCTCGCTCAGCGCCTCGGACAGCAACTCAGCCCGGTCGGCCATATTGGGGCCAACGACGATCATGCGCGGCATCGAGGGCGAGGCGGCGTAGTACTGGCCGATGAACTCCTCCGTCACCTCGGCCGGGTCGCGTTCGGCCTGGTTCTCGAGGTAGAAGCTCTGGCGCTCGGCGAGGATGCCGTC
>CAYOAP010000027.1:0-4825 GCA_964401995.1 uncultured Conexibacteraceae bacterium
CTCTGGGAGGGCCCGGATGGCCTTTCAGGCGTTCACAACGTGTGTGGGCGGGTCACCTAGACCCCGAACGGAGAGAGGCTCACACCTATGCGCTCGTCTAATCGATCCCCACTGATTTCGTTGCTTGCGAGCGCGGTTGTCCTCGCCGCCCTGGCGCTGCCCGCGGGCGCGCTCGGCGCCTCCCCCCATGGCCACGCCGGCTCGGCCAAGGCGGTCGGAAACCTGACGCAGCTACCCGGCGCCGGCGGCTGCCTCGCCAACCATTCCCACCGTGGTGGGTGCGGATCGGCTCGGGCGCTGGACGGGCCGGCAACCTTGCTGGGCTCTCGCGCGGTCGCCCTCAGCGGCGACGGCAAGAACCTCTACGTCGCCTCGGCCGGGAGCAACGCAATCGCGATCTTCACGCGCAACGCCCGCACCGGCAAGCTGACGCAGGGCAAGGGCAGCGCAGGCTGCATCGCCGTCGACGGCGCCGAAGGCTGCGCCCCCGCCGTCGGACTCTCCGGCCCCAACTCGGTTGCGGTCAGCACCGATGGCCGCAACGTCTATGCGACCTCCCTCGGCAGCGAGGCGGTGACGGTCTTCAGCCGCGACCCCGCGACCGGCGCCCTGACCCAGCTTCCCGGCCCGAGCGGCTGCATCGCGGGCCCGCCGATCCCCGGCTGCGCCGCCGGCCGGGCGATCCTCGGCCCTGATGTGATCACCGTCAGCCCCGACGGCGCCAACGTCTACGTCGGCTCCTTCTTCGGCAACGCGATCGTCACCTTCAACCGCGACCTGGCGACCGGCGCCCTGGCCCAGCCCGCCGACACGACCGGCTGCATCACTGAGGTCCCGACCAGCGGCTGCGCCACCGGCCTCGCCCTCGGTTCCCCGGAGGGCATGGCTGTCAGCGGCGACGGCAAGAACGTCTACGCCGCCACCGCCGTCTCCGAAGCCGTCGTCACCCTTACCCGCAATCCGACGACCGGGGCCCTGACCCAGGCGACGGACGGCAGCGGCTGCATCGTCGCCGTGGCGACCGCCGGCTGCACCACCGGCGCCCAGCTCGGCGGCGCCGACGCGGTCGCGATCAGCCCCGACGGCGCGAGCGTCTACGTCACCTCGCTGTTCAGCAAAAGCGTCACCTCGTTCACCCGCTCCAGCTCGACCGGCGCCCTGACCCAGAAGTCGGGGACGGCCGGCTGCATCGTCTTCCTGCGCGCGACCGGCTGCTCGTTCGGCCGCGCCCTAAACGCCCCCGAGGGGCTCGCCGTCTCCCCCGAAGGCGCCAGCGTCTACGCCGCCTCCTACGCGCCGGGGACGATCGCCGTCCTCCGTCGCAGCAAGAAGTCCGGCACGGTCGCTCAGAAGAGGCTCAAGGCCGGCTGCGTCGGCTCGGTCCCGGACTGCTCGCCAGCGCGGAGCCTGGGCGGGCTCGGCTCGCTCGTCGTCAGCCCCGACGGCCGCTTCCTCTACGCGGCCGCCTCAAAGAGCAACGCGATCACCGTCTTCCGGCGGACGACCGCTCAGCGATAGAAGCCGGGCGGCGCTTCCGACATTCACCCCACCCCGGTGTGGTCAATGTCGGAAGCGTTGACCTAGCCAGCCGCTCAGTGCTTGGCGACCTTGAGGTTGCCGAGCACGCCGACGCGGAAGCCGAGCCAGGGGTAGGTGGCGGTGAAGAGCGCGTTGTCCTGGGGCTGCAGGCCGACCGCCGAGAGCCAGAGCTGGTAAGCGGGGGCGTTGGCGATGCCGCCGTGCAGCCGGCGCCAGACGCGGCCGTCGCTCTTGCCGGTCGGCGAGGGGGCGATCGTGTCGGTCCACTCGACCGCGTTGCCGCCCTGGTCGAGGGTGCCCCAGGGCGAGTAGGTCAGCGCCTGGCCAACGCTGCTGAGGCTGCCCTGGAAGGCGGCAGCGTAAGTCGTCGGGTCGAGGCCGAAGGGGTTGCCCGTCGCGCAGGCTTCGGGCGACTGCGTGGTCGGGCACCAGGTCGGCGCCGGCACGCTGGAGGAGTGGTACGTGGCCAGCGGCTGCGTCGCCGCGTTGGTGACGTCGCCGTTGGCCGGGTTGAGCGTGGTCGTGCTCGGCGCCGTCGCCGAGCCGTCGCCGAAGACGCCCGGGTTGGTCGGGTACTTCCAGTAGGAGTAGGTGCCGCCGCCGTTGGGATCGAAGTAGGCGGCCTTGATCCACTCGTCCTGGCTCGGCACGACGAAGCCCGACTTGTGGGCCCGGGTCGCGCCCTTGACGCGGTTGCCGGCCATTTCGTACATCCCGCTCTCGGTCTGCTTCGAGAGCCGGACCCGGTAGGTGACGTATTTGAAGGGGCCTTCGCTGCTCGCGTGCTTGGCGAGCAGGGCGCCGTTGTAGAGAGAGTTGACGAAGCGGGCAACCCGCAGGAAGTTGGCGAAGCCGTAGGGCTTGTCGGCCCATTCCGGCGAGGCCACCGAGTAGTGCTTGCCTTTGCCGGCGCCGGAGGAGAAGTTGATCTGGCCGAATTTGGGCCAGGCCGAGGAGCTCTCGCTGGCGCTGTAGAGGTGGTGCGGGTCCTTCCCGCTGGGATCGACCGTGTTGAGGAAGGTGACCCACTGCTGGACGGTGACCTCGAGCTGGCCGATGCCGTAGAGGTACTTGACCCCGCCGACCGTCAGGCATTCTTTCCCTTCCGCGGGAGCTGCCGCGCAGGACGGGTAGATCGCGTCGGTGAAGGGCAGGATGCCGACCGAGGGGTTCCCCGGCGCGCCGACGGTGGCCGTCTTCAGCGTCAGGACAGCGCCACCGCCCGAGGCGGCTGAGATCGCGGGCACAGCCAGCGCGGCAAGCGCCACGGCTGCGAGCGCAAGGGTCAGGCAAGCGGCCAGGCCGCGGTTCGCGAATCGACGGCGGACATTTTCGGTGGACTGCGTATTTGTCGGCATTGCAGCGACTCTATGGGCACCCTCGGTCGCCCTGGACAGATGGCTGCCCCCACGCTGGCCTTCTGCAACTCACTGCAAATAGCCCCTTTAGGCCCGGCCGCCAGCCCCCGCCTCGTGCTCGAGCAGCCCGGCGACGGCGAGAGCGAGGCGCTTGCCGCGACGGGTCAGGACGTACTCGGTGTGCGGCGGGCGGCCGGGGACGAGCCGGCGCTCGACGATGCTCGCCGCCTCCAGCTGCTCGAGGCGCTCGGAGAGCGTCGTCGGCGAGACCCCTGGCAGCGACTGGCGGAACTCGTTGAAACGGACGGCGCCGCTGGAGCAGGCGTAGATCGTCGCCAGCGTCCAGCGGCGCTCGAGCAGGCTGGCCGCGTCCCGCAGCTCGGTCGGGACCGGCGAGCAGCTACGACATCGCGGCGACATCTGCCCCCTTCCCAGCCGGCTCGAGCGCCTGCTCGAGCACCTCCTCGACGCTGATCACCGGGTGGAAGGTCATCTGCTCGAGGACCTCCTCGGGGACCTCGTCGAGGTCGCCGCGGTTGCGCTCGGGCAGGATCACCTCGGTCAGCCCGGCCGCGTGGGCGGCGAGCACCTTCTGCTTGAGGCCGCCGATCGGCAGCACCCTGCCCTGCAACGTCACCTCGCCGGTCATCCCGACGGTGTGCTTGACCGGCCGCCCGGAGAGCAACGAGACGAGCGCGGTCGTCATCGCCGTGCCGGCGCTGGGGCCGTCCTTGGGGATCGCGCCCGCCGGCACGTGCAGGTGGAACTCGCGCTGGAAGCGCTCGGGGTCGATCCCCAGCTCCTCGCTGTGCGAGCGCGTGTAGGAGAGGGCGATCCGCGCCGACTCCTTCATCACGTCGCCAAGCTGGCCGGTCAGGACCAGGCCCTTGTCGCCCTCCATCGCGGTCGCCTCGATGAAGAGGACGTCGCCGCCGGCGCCGGTCACGGCGAGGCCGGTCGAGACGCCGGGGATCGCGGTGCGCTCGACCGACTCCTGGAAGAAGCGCTGGCGCCCGAGCGCATCTCGCAGCGCCTCGGTGTCGAGCACGATCGGCGCCTCGGCGCCGCCACCGGAGGCGATCCGGGTCGCCGCCCCGCGCAGCAGCTTGCCCAGCTCGCGCTCGAGCTGGCGCACGCCCGCCTCGCGGGTGTACTCGGAGATCACAGCGCGCAGGATCTCGTCGCCGACCTCGACCTCCTCTGCCTTCAGCCCGTTGCGCTTGAGCTGGCGCGGCAGCAGGTAGTCGCGGGCGATCGCCAGCTTCTCCTCGGTCGTGTAGCCGTCGAAGGCGATCGTCTCCATGCGATCGAGCAACGGGGCTGGGATCGTGTCGAGCAGGTTCGCGGTGGCGATGAAGACGACCTCAGAGAGGTCGACCTCGACATCGAGATAGTGGTCGCGGAACGAGTGGTTCTGGGCCGGGTCGAGCACCTCCAGCAAGGCCGCCGAGGGGTCGCCGCGCCAGTCCGAGCCGACCTTGTCGACCTCGTCCAGCAGGATCACCGGGTTCATCGTCTTGGCGTCGCGCAGAGCGCGGACGATCCGTCCCGGCAGCGCCCCTATATATGTGCGGCGGTGGCCGCGGATCTCGGCCTCGTCGTGCAGACCGCCGAGCGAGATGCGGACGAACTCGCGTCCCAGCGCCCGCGCAATCGACTCGCCGATCGAGGTCTTGCCGGTGCCGGGCGGTCCGACCAGGGTCAGGATCGCGCCGTTGGCACGGCTCTCGTCCTCGATGCCGCGCTCCTGGCGCAGCTTGCGGACGGCGATGAACTCGGTTATCCGCCGCTTCACGTCATCGAGCCCGGCGTGGTCGGCGTCGAGCACCTCACGGGTGTGCTCAGGGTCGAGCCGCTCCTCGGAGCGCTGCGACCACGGCACCGCGATCAGCCAGTCGAGGTAGCTGCGGATCATCGAGGACTCGGGC
>CAYOAP010000028.1:0-3637 GCA_964401995.1 uncultured Conexibacteraceae bacterium
TCGGTGCCCGCCGCGTAGAGCGTGTGGCAGGTGCCGCAGTTGGTCTGGAACAGCGACTGGCCGCCCTTCAGGTTGGCGGCCACGTCCTGGGCGCCGGTCGCGGCATCGCCCCGGTCGCGGAAGGCGAGCCAGGGGATCAGGACCGCGAGAAACACGACCAGCAGTCCGAAGATGACAAAAGTGCGTTTGCTCATTCGCTGTTTGTGGGCCGATCCACGGGTCAATCCAGCCGACCGGCGGCGGAGATACTACTGGCGCTCCGGCGCTCGTTGCGGTACCAGGGGCACATCCGCCGCAGCTCGCATTCCTCACAGCGTGGCTTTGGGCGGCAGAGCGTGCGCCCGTGGCGGATCAGGTTCATGTGCAGCTCGTAGGCATCGGCGGGCTCGACGACGGCCAGCATCTCGTCGTGGGCGCGCTCAAACGAGGCCTTCGCCGGGAAGAGGCCGAGCCGGCCGCCGACCCGGTGGACGTGGACGTCGACCGGGATCTCGGGGATGCCCCAGGTGAAGATCAGCACGCAGGCAGCGGTTTTCCGGCCCACCCCCGGCAGGGCGAGGAGGAAGTCGAGCGACTCCTCGCGCGGGGCGGTCTCGGTCCAGTCGAGATCGAGGTCCTCGCCGAGCTGCCCGAGGATCGCCTGGATCCGCGGCGCCTTCTGCTTGCCGAGGCCGCCGGGGCGGATCGCCTCCTCAATCTCTCCGACCGGCGCGTCGCGCACCTGCTCCCAGGTCGGGAAGCGCTCGCGCAGGGCGGCGAAGGCGCGATCGCGGTTGCGGTCGTTGGTGTGCTGGGAGAGGACCGTCTTGATCAGCTCGGCGATCGGCTGGCGGTGGGGCTCGTTGACCGGCACCCCGTACATCTCCCGCAGGCGATCGCGGATCGCCCGGACCCGGCGTTTGTCAGGGCGCTTCCAGGGCATGGGCGGACCCTAGCCGCGAGCCGGCCGTAGGGTTCGGCGGATGGCGGCAAAGATCGAAGAGGCCGAGCTGAGCGTCGATGGCGTCAAGGTTTTCTACCGCCGCGCCGAGGGCGAGGGCACGCCGATCGTCTACTGCCACGGCAACCCCACCCACGGCGAGGAATGGGCGCCGTTCATGGAGCGAAGCAGCGCGCCGGGGATCGCGATCGACATGCCGGGATGGGGGCGGTCCGACAAGCCCGATCCGCGCAGCTTCGACTACTCGATGTACGGGCTCTCGGCCTTGCTGGAGCGCTGCCTGGACGAGCTCGGGATCGGCCAGCGCAAGCTCCTGGTCCACGACTGGGGCGTGTTGGCGCTGATCGGAGCGCAGGGGCGGCCGGACCTGGTCGAGAAGCTGGTCATCGCCGATGCCGTGCCGCTGTTGCCGGGCTACCGCTGGCACTGGGTCGCCCAGCTCTGGCGCCGCCGCCCGCTCGGCGAGTTCGTCAACGCGACCACGGCCAAGCCCGGCTTCGAGCTGCTGATGCGGCAGGCCCGCGGCGACCGCGGCCCGATGCCACCCGAGTTCATCGACCTGGTCTGGAAGCACTGGGACAAGGGCACCAAGGACGCGACCCTGGCCCTCTACCGCCACGCCGACCCCAGGCGCCTGGCGGGCGCCGGCAGGGAGCTGGGCAGGCTCGCCTGCCCCACGCTGGTTCTCTGGGCGGACCGGGACATCTACCTCCCGCTCAAGTTCGGCGAGGCTTACGCCAGAGCCCTTCCCGACGCCGAGCTCGAGGTCCTCGACGGCTTGGGCCACTGGCCCTGGGTCGAGGACCCGAAGTTGATCGACCGCATTCTCCGGTTCCTGGCCTAGTCAGCCCGCGTTAACCAGGGAATTACAATTAGCCGATGTCTCGTGCCTTCGCTCGCGCAACCGCCAGGCTGCCCAAAGGCTGGGGCGACGCCGGCCGCCAGCTGGGCATCCTCGTCGGGGTCGACGCCGCCTATGAGCTGGTCCGCGGCATCGCCGACTCCCAGCGCGCCGACGCGATCGCCCACGGCGCCCAGGTGATCGACTTCGAGCGCTCCACCCACACCCTCTTCGAGCCCAGCCTGCAGGCCTTTTTCCTGCCCGCCCACTGGACGATCGACCTCGCCAACCAGCTCTATCTCAATGCCCAGTTCTCGATCGCGCTCGGCTTCCTGATCTGGCTCTACCTCTTCCGCAACGAGTCCTACTACTTCGTCCGCAACATGTTCGTGGTCTCGATGGGCCTGGCCCTGGTCGGCTACACGGCTTTCCCGACGGCGCCGCCGCGGATGTTCCCCCACGACGGCTTCGTCGACACGATCGTCGACTTCTCCAACGTCAACCACGACTCGACTCTGGCGAAGGTCTTCATCAACCCCTATGCGGCAGTGCCGAGCATGCACTGCGCCTTCGCCCTGATGATCGGCGCCACCGGGTTCAAGGTCTGCCGCACCTGGATCCCGAAAACGTTCTGGGCCTGCTGGCCGCTGCTGATCGCCTGGGTCGTGATCGTCACCGCCAACCACTACTGGGTCGACGTCGCCCTCGGCTGGGGCGTCGCCATCACCTCGGCCCTGGTCGCCTCGCGCCTGCTTGCCCGCGCCCGCCCCGAGGCTTGGGCCTGGCGCTCGCGCTTCCCCAAGGAGGCGGAGGCCTAGCCTCTGCCGCCCCTGGCAGGCGATAGCCTCACGGCAATGGAATCTTCGGCGCCGCCAACGGCCCCGGGCGGCCGCCGCAACGGCCGCCAGGCCCGCAACGGGCAGGAGCTTCGGGCCTATGCCCGCGGCCGCCTGATCGAGTCGCGCCTGACCCCGAACGCGATCTCGCTGGTCGGCCTCTTCGGCAACCTGGTCGCCGCCGCGCTTGTCACCCAGCGGCTCTTCTTCCTCGCCGGGGTCGCCTTCATCCTCGGCTCGGTGATGGACACGCTCGACGGCCGCTACTCGCGGATGTCGGGCAAGGGGACCCTTTTCGGCGCCTTCCTCGACTCGACCCTGGACCGGGTCGAGGAGGGGATCGTGCTGGCTGCCGTCGCCGGCTATTTCGCCGCGATCGGCGACGATTTCGCCGCCGCGATGTGCGTGGTCGCGGTGCTCGGCTCGCTGATGGTCTCCTACACCCGGGCCCGGGCCGAGGCGCTCGGCGTCGAGTGCAAGGTCGGGCTTGCCACAAGGCCCGTCCGGGTAGTCATACTCTCCATCGGCTTGGTCTTTGCCAAGGGCGCTGGGCTCGGTGATTTCGAGTTATTGGCGCCGGCGATCTACGTGATCGCAGCGCTGACCATCGTCACCGTGATCCAGCGGGTTTGGCATGTTCGAAACGAGCTCTCCAGCGAGGCAGCCGTCGCCGCCGAAGACGACGCAGCCGAGCCTGAGCTGTAACCAGTAGGCCCGCCGGGTGTGTTCTGCCACCTAGCGCCATCGAGGAAGGACTTCTAATTTCATGAGTGAGACCAACGGAATCAACGGCAGCAACGGCGCCGCCCGCCCGGACGAGAAGGTTCGCGTCGCGATTGTCGGCGTCGGCAACTGCGCCAATTCCTTTATCCAGGGCGTCCAGTACTACAAAGACGCCGACCCGGCTGACGAAGTTCCGGGCCTGATGCACGTCAACCTTGGCGGCTACCACGTCCGCGACATCGAGTTCGTCGCCGCCTTCGACATCGACGTCGAGAAGGTCGGCAAAGACCTCTCCGA
>CAYOAP010000029.1:0-2667 GCA_964401995.1 uncultured Conexibacteraceae bacterium
GCAGGAAGCCGCGCACCCCGAGGTCGAGGATGAGGCCGCCCTTGACGACCTCGATGACGCTGCCTTCGACCGGTTCGCCCGACTCGGCGGCGGCCTCGATGCGGCGCCATGCCTTCTCGAAGCGAGCCCGCTTCTTAGAGAGGATCAGCCTGCCCTCGGCGTCCTCTTTGGTCAGGACGAGAGCGTCGATCGACTCGCCCAGCTCAACCTCTTCGGCCGGATCGACCGACTTGCGGATCGAAAGCTCGTGGGAGGGAATGACCCCCTCCGACTTGTAGCCGATGTCGACGAGAACCTCGTCTTTGTCGATCCGGACGACTTTGCCGTTGACGACATCGCCCTCGTCGAAGGTGACCATCGTCGCCCCGTAATTGGGGACGATCTTGCCGTCTATCTGCAGAAGCAGCCCGTTCGATCCATCGACGGGAGTTGCGGCAGGCGCAGGGGCGCTCAATGTGTCGGTCGCGGACACGGCGGCGAATAATGGCAGAATCGTGGCCGGTGCCGGTACGAGCGACAAAGCGGGGCGACGAACGCACTCCGATCGAGGGGACGTATGACGTCCTGATCTGCGGCGCCAGCTTCGCGGGACTGGCGGTGGCGCGCCAATTGTCGGGTTCTGGGGCGAAGGTGATGATCGTCGATCGCTACGAGATCGGCGAGCGCCAGACCTCGGCTTGCGGGATCCCCACCGAGTGGATGCGGGAGCTCGGATTGATGGACGCCGAGCGCCAGCGCTTCGATTCGCTGCTGATGCACACCCCCCACGGCGACACTCGCTACAAGCTTCCCTGGACCTTTTCGACCTTCGACTACCGGCAGATGTGCGAGCTGCTCTGGCGCGACTGCGACGCAGCCTTCGAGACCGCCAAGGTCAACGGCCGCGCCGCCGCCGCCAACGGCGACGGCCTGATCCGGATCGAGACCGACCGCGGCACGATCGCCTCCCCCCTGGTCGTCGACGCCCTCGGCTGGCGCCGGGTGCTGGCCAGCAGCGACGGCTACCAGCCGCCCGAGGCGCCGCTCTCGCGCGGGCTTGAGGTCCACCCTGAGGGCGTGGGCGAGGACCTGGAGATCTGGATCGACCGCCGCTACGTGCCCGCCGGCTACGGCTGGTCGTTCCCGGCCAAGGACGAGCTGCGGATCGGGATCGGCTCCTTCGACCCCCGCTTCCACGTCAAGGACACGACAGTCCTGCTGACCGAGGACATGGGCAAGGAGCCGAACGAGTACCAGGGCAACTGGATCCCCCACAAGCTGCGGCGGGCAACCGAGGGCGGCATCTTCTTCACCGGCGACTCGGCTGGGCACTGCCTGCCGCTCAGCGCCGAGGGCATCCGCACCGCCCTTTACTTCGGGATCGCGCTGGGCCGTGAGCTGCGCGGGGTCGTCGAAGGCAAACAGAGCCGCGAGCAGGCCGCCGCCGCCTACGCCGAGTTCAACGACTCCCACGAGTGGAAGTTCCGCTGGATGCTGCGGGTGCAGAAGCTGGTCCCCCGGATCCCGCCACGGCTGCTCGGCCCGATGCTGCGGCTGCTGGGGACGAAGCGCTTCATCCACTGGTCCTTCAACCACTACCTGCAGATCGCGCCGCCGGAGTTCGCCTCGTCAGCGAACGACGAGCACGGTGCCGGCAAGCAGCAGGGCGACGCCGATCATGCGCTCGGGAGTGAGCGCGACCTGGTCCAAGCCAAACAGGCCTAAGCGGTCGATCGCGACCGACGCGGTCAGCTGCCCGGTGACCGTCGCCGCGGCGACTCCCCCGGCCCCGATCGCCGAGACCGCGATCAGCGCATTGGTCACGTAGACGGCGCCGAGCAGGCCGCCGAGCAGGTAGTACCAGCTGACGTCGAAGGTCGAGCCGAGGCCGCCCGCCTTGCCGCTGAGGACGACGATCGCCGCCAGCGCGATCGAGCCGACCGCGAAAGAGACGAGCGCGGCGGGCAGGCTGCCGGTCGAGCGGCCGAGGCCGGCGTTGATCGGCGCCTGCAGGGCGATCAGGCCGCCCGCGGCCGCGGTCAGCAGCACCGCCAGCCCCCTATCCACGAGCGCTCTTCCTCACTACCGTGATCTTTGGCCTGCGCGCGTGTTGCATTGAGAGAGATCTCATCGAGAATCGAACCGGGCCGCTGTCATATCAGTAACCCGATCGGAGAGCCGAACGCAGATGCCACCCCCACCCGCCGAGACCGTCGCGTCCCGCCTGTTCCTCGGCCCTGCCCTGCGGACGCAGCCCGACCGCCGCCTGGTGAAGCTGGTCCGCGAGGGTTACGAGGCCGCCTTCGAGGAGATCGTGCGGCGTTACGGCAAGGCGCTCGGCCGCTACGCGACGGCGATCGTCGGCGGCCGCGGCGAGGACGTGACCCAGGACGCCTTCTCCAAGGCGCTGCTCGCGATGCGCCGCGACGGGGCCGAGATCGAGCTGAAGCCGTGGCTCTACCGGATCGTCCGCAACACCGCGCTCAACGACCTTCGCGACCGCCCGCCCGCGCCGGAGGCGCTCGACGAGGAGATGGCCGGCGGGCTCAGCGCCGCCGAGGCGGCGGAGCGGCGGGAGGAGATGGCCGAGCTGATGACGCGGCTGCGGGCGCTGCCGGAGGCGCAGCGGGCGGCGATCGTGATGCGCGAGCTGGAGGGCCTCAGCCACGAGGAGATCGCGGCGGCGCT
>CAYOAP010000030.1:0-2197 GCA_964401995.1 uncultured Conexibacteraceae bacterium
TCCTTCTTCATCAGAACAACCTCGTGGTCAGGCTCTGGACGACCGGTCCGAGCAGAAGGGCCGGGAAGAAGGTCAGGGCGCCGACCAGGATCACGATCCCGATCAGGAGGAAGACGAAGGTCGGGTTGTCGGTCCGCATCGTCCCCAGGCCGGCCGGCGAGACCTTCTTGCCGGCGAGGGCGCCGGCGACGGCGAGGACGAAGAGGATCGGCAGGAAGCGGGCGCCGACCATCACCACGCCGCCGAGGATGTCGGCGAAGCTGATCCCGTAGGAACCGACATTGCCCGGCGCGTTGGGCTGGATGAAGCCGGTGTAACCGGCCAGGGCGGAGCCGTTGTTGTTGGCCTGCGAAAGGTAGGCGTAGAGGGTCTCGGAGAAGCCCTGGGGGTTGATGCCAGCGTAGATCGAGCGTTTGCCGAGCTCCGTCGCCGAGGCGAGACCGGAGGAGAGCAGCACCGCCAGCGGCGTCACCAGCACCCCGAGCGAGACCAGCTTGATCTCCCGCGCCTGGATCTTCTTGCCCAGGTACTCAGGCGTGCGGCCGACCATCAGGCCGCCGATGAAGACCGCCAGCAGGACGTAGAGCAGCATCGAGTACAGGCCGGTGCCGACGCCGCCGAAGACGACCTCGCTGAAGCTGAGGTTGGCGAACGGCACGGCCTGGCCGAGCCCGGTCAGCGACTCGAAAGCGCCGTTCACCGCGCCACAGGAGGTGACCGTGGTGATCGCCGCCCAGAGCGAAGTGCCGGCGACGCCGAAGCGCTGGTCCTTGCCCTCCATGTTGCCGCCGGTCGAGCCGTGGAAGGCGTGAGTGTGGAGGCCCGCGGCGTGCTGGGCGACGGTCCCATGCTGCTCGGCCATGTAGACGACGGCGACGCCGGCGATGAAGAGGACTGACATCGCCGAGAAGATCGCCCAGCCCTGGCGCTGGCTGCCGACCATGCGCCCGTAGGTGTAGGTGAGGCTGGCCGGGATGATCAGGATCAGCAGCATCTCGAAGAAGTTGGTGAGTCCGCTGGAGTTCTCGAACGGGAAGGCCGAGTTGACGTTGAAGAAGCCGCCGCCATTGGTGCCGAGCTCCTTGATCGCCTCCTGCGAGGCGACCGGGCCCTGGGCCAAGATCTGCTGGCCGCCGGTCAGGGTGTGGACCACTGACGAGTCGCCGAGGTTCTGGATCACACCCTGGGAGACGAGGAAGAGGGCGCCGACGATCGAGATCGGCACCAGGATGTAGAGCAGGGTGCGGACCAGGTCCTGCCAGAAGTTGCCGAGCTCGCGCCCCGACCTGGCGACGATGCCGCGGATCAGGGCGACGACGACGACGATCCCAACCCCTGCGGAAACGAAGTTCTGCACCGTCAACCCCGCCATCTGGGTGAAGTAGGTGAGCGTCGTTTCGCCGCCGTAGTACTGCCAGTTGGTGTTGGTGACGAAGGAGGAGGCGGTGTTGAAGCTGAGGTCCCACGGCCCGGAGTGGAAGCCTTCAGGGTTGAAGGGCTGGATCCCCTGGGTGCGGAGGATCAGGTACAGGGCGAGCCAGGAGAAGAGCGAGAAGACGATCGCGCTGCGCGCGTAGGCCTTCCAGTCCTGGCCCTCGGCGTCGGGCCGCACACGCAACACCTTGTAGGTGAGGCGCTCGATTGGCCCGACGACGGGGCTCAGGAAGACGCGCTGGTTGGTGAAGACGCGCGCCATGTAGATGCCGACCGGCTTGACCAGCGCCAGCAGGACAGCGAGGAAGATCGCGATCTGCAGCCAGCCCTGCGCCATCAGAGGTTCTCCCCGCGCAGCAAGGCGTAGACCAGGTAAAGACAGACCAGCGCCGAGACGACCAGGCCGAAGACGTCGGCGCTGCTGAGGGTCGCGAGCGGCAGGCTCATATGCGGTCGATCAGGTCGATCGCCCAGTAGAGGAGGGCGAAGAGGGCTACGGCTATCGCGATTGCGAAGACGTCGGCGAGAGGGCCGCCGCCCCCGGGAAAGATGTCGGCGAAAACGAGCACGGATTGATCATGCGCCCGCCCCCATCAAGGCCGCATGAACTTGGCAGCCCTCCGCATACAGATCTTGTGAAGGCTTCTCTACGCGGCGAAGCGGTAGCCGACGCCGGGGTCGGTGCGGATGTAGCGGGGGCCGTCGGCGGGCTCGATCTTGCGGCGCAGGTTGGCGATGTGGGCGCGCAGGACCTGGAAGTCGT